>NZ_JNYD01000005.1 GCF_000717175.1 Pseudonocardia autotrophica
GAGCACCGACCTGGGTCTGCCGTCGATCGGCGGGCTGGACCTCGTCCCGACCACCGACGCCAAGCAGACCGCCAAGGACTACACCTCCGACCAGGAGGTCCGCTGGTGCCCCGGCTGCGGCGACTACGCCGTGCTCGCCGCGGTGCGCCAGTTCCTCCCCACCCTGGGGATCCGCCGCGAGAACACCGTGTTCGTGTCCGGGATCGGCTGCTCGAGCCGCTTCCCGTACTACCTGAACACCTACGGGATGCACTCCATCCACGGCCGCGCCCCGACCATCGCCACCGGCCTGGCCGTCTCCCGGCCCGACCTGTCCGTCTGGGTGGTCACCGGCGACGGCGACGCGCTGTCCATCGGCGGCAACCACCTGATCCACGCGCTGCGCCGCAACGTCAACCTCAAGATCCTGCTGTTCAACAACCGGATCTACGGGCTGACCAAGGGCCAGTACTCGCCGACGTCCGAGGTCGGGAAGGTCACCAAGTCCACCCCCATGGGCTCGGTCGACCACCCGTTCAACCCGATCTCCCTCGCGTTGGGTGCCGAGGCGTCCTTCGTGGGCCGGGCGCTGGACTCCGACCGCAAGGGCCTCACCGAGGTCCTCGGCGCCGCCGCCGCCCACCGCGGGTCGGCGCTGGTCGAGATCTTCCAGGACTGCCCGATCTTCAACGACGGCTCCTTCGACCTGCTCCGCAAGCCGGAGACCAAGGACCAGCGGCTCGTCCCGGTCCGGCACGGGGAGCCGATCCGCTTCGGACCGGTCGGCGACGACGGGCTCGGCCAGTACGCCGTCATCCAGCGCGGCTTCCGGCTCGAGGTCGTCGACGGCGCGAGCTTCGACCCCGCCGACATCGTCGTCCACGACGCCACGAACCTGGAGCTGGCCTTCGCCCTGTCCCGGCTGTCCGACCAGGACCTCAACCACACCGTGACCGGGATCTTCCGCGACGTCGACCGCACCACCTACGACGACGCCGCCCGCGCCCAGCTCGAGGAGGCCCGGAGGGGCGGGGCCCCGGACCTCCAGAGCCTGCTCGACGGCCGCGACACCTGGACGATCGCCTGATATGGGGACGGTCACCGAGCTGTCCGGCGAGTCCCGTCCGGTAGCGTCGACGGGCGCACGGAGGGGGAAGGCGATGGCGAAGGGCTCCGAGGGAGGGCGGAAGCGGGCACCGCGTGCCCGGGTGACGGACCCGGCCACGGCGATCCTGCTCGCCGCGGAGTCCTGCTATCTCCGACTCGGTATCACGAAGACGACGATGGACGACGTCGCGCGGGAGGCCGGCGTCTCCCGCCCCACCGTGTACCGGCACTACGCGACGCGGGACGATCTGATCACCGGTGTCCTGCTCGCCCGGGCCCGGGACCTGCTGGACCGGGCCCGCCGGTTCATCGACACCCGGTCGACCATCGACGCGAAGCTGGTCGACGGGATGATCTTCCTGGTGGACAGCGGGCGGCGGGACCCCATGGTCCTGCAGCTCGTCAGCCTCGAGTTCCTCGAGGTCGCCAACCGCGTCAGCGACACGCCGAAGCTGGCCACGGACCTCACCGCCGAGCTCTGGGCCCCGATCCTGCGGGAGGCCCAGGAGGCCGGTGAGGTCCGCGCGGACCTCGACGTCGACCGCTTCTGCGCCTGGCTGACCTTCGTCGAGCTGATCCTGGTGGGCCGCATCGAGCGGCTCGGTGCGGAGGACCCCTCCCACCGGCGTCTCATGGAGCGGTTCGTGGTGCCCGCGCTGCACCACGCCGTGGAGTACGACCGCAGCGCGGCCCGGGCGGGCTGAGCAGGGCTCGCGCCCGCGGGATCAGCCCGCGGGCGCGAGCGCCGGCAGCAGGAAGTCCCCGATGAGGTCGCGGGCCGTGGGGCCGTCGGGGTCGAACAGGTCCTCGCGGCTGACCATCATCAGCTCGAGGTCGGCCATCAGCGCGCAGAACTCGTGCAGGTCGACGTCCGGGCGCATCTCCCCCGCGGCCTGGGCGGCCGACAGGATGGGCTCCCAGATCTCGTAGGTGAGGTTCTCCGCCACGTTCGTCGACGTGAGGATCCCGCTGGCCGCGCCGAGGTTCTCCGGCCGCAGCAGGGCCCGCAGGATGGGGTCCTTGCGGCCGCCGTCGATGAGGAACGCCAGCCCGTCGACCAGCTTGTCGGCGAAGGTCGTGCGGCTGTCGATGTACTCGCGCGCATGCCCGCTGAAGGCCCGCGAGCGCCGGGACACGACCTCGACGATCAGCGCGTCGCGGTCGGCGAAGTACCGGTAGACGGTGGGCCTTGAGACCCCGGCGCGCTTGGCGATGTCGTCCATCGTGGTGCGCTGCACGCCGTAGGCGAGGAAGCACTCTTCCGCCGCGGCGACCAGCCGGCGCCGTGCCTGCTCCGGGCCGCCCGCGAAGGGCCCCCGTCCTCGTCCCACGTTCATCCCCCCGCCGTTCGGACCGTCAGCGTACCGGTCGGCACGGCTCAGACCGGCTCGAACACGGGCAGGACCTCGCCCGGCTCCTCCTCGGAGCCCGACGGGACGAACCGCGCCCGGACCTGCGCACCGGCACGCAGACCGGCCGGATCGTCGGCCAGTAGCCGGACCATCAGCCACGGCCCCTCCGCCAGCTCCACGACGGCGCTGACGTACGGCACGGCCTCGGCGAGCGCCGGCAGCGGCGCCTGGTGCACCACGACCCAGCTGACCAGAGTGCCCTCCCCGGACACGACCACCGGCTCCAGATCCGCCGACCCGCTGTCCGGGTCGGTGCGTGCCTCGGGCGGCAGCACGGCGCCGGACGGGCCGCGCTGCATCAGCAGCTCGCCGCGGGCCGCGGCGTCGTAGAACGCCGCACTCGCCTCGTCCCGCTCGACCAGGGGGAAGCTGCTCACCCTGCCTCCGCTCACGCCGCCGTCCTCTCGTGCGGGCCCCGCTCGTGTGGACTGAGCACCAGTGTGGAGTGGTGCTCGAGGATCCCGCCGTTGCCGCTGACCAGGACGACGTCGTTGCGCGGGGCCTGGCGTACTCCCCCGTCGCCACGCGCCTGGATGACCGCTTCCGAGAGCGGCGTGAAGCCCCACATGTAGTAGGACGACAGCTGCCCGCCGCCGGTGTTGCACGCCAGCTTCCCGCCCGGCGCGAGCCGCCCGTCGGACACGAACGCCCCGCCCTCGCCCTTGGCGCAGAAGCCGTAGTCCTCCAGCGTGACCAGGACCGTGTACGTGTAGCAGTCGTACAGCTCGGCCACGTCGACGTCGTCGACCCCGATTCCCGCCATCCGCATGGCCGCCGGGCCGGACCTTCCCGCGGGGGTGACCAGACCCCAGTCCGACCCGGCGTGCATGCGGCGGGGGGCGTGGGCCTGGCCGTACCCCCACACGTGGACCGGCGGCTGCGCCAGGGACGCCGCGCGGTCCGCCGCGGTCACGACGACCGCGACCGCTCCGTTGCTGACCAGGCAGCAGTCCAGCAGGTGCAGGGGATCGGCGATCCAGCGCGACGCCTGGTGGTCGGCCACCGTGAGCGGCTCGCGCATCTGGGCGAGCGGGTTGTGCACCGCCCACGCCCGCTGCGCCACGGCGATCTCGGCGAGCTGCTCGGAGGTGGTGCCGTAGCGCTCCATGTGCCGCCTTGCGCACAGGGCATAGAGGATGTTCGGGTTGGTGGCGCCGGAGTTCACGGACCAGCCCGCCATGCCGCGCAGGTTCCGAGGCGCGCCGGGCCGCTTCGCGCCGGAGCCCCAGGCCGCGCCGGCCGACTGCTTCGGCTTGAGCGGGGTGTCGGCGAACACGCAGGCCACGGTGGTCGCGGCACCCGCGGCGATCGCCTGGGCAGCCTGCGCCACCATGACCCCTGCCGTGGCCCCGTAGGCGTTGACCTGGTTGAGCACCGCCAGGTCGTGCAGGCCGAGCACGGCGGCGAGGTTGACGTTCACGTCCTGCTTCACCCCGGCGCTGACGAGCAGCCCGTCGAGGTCGCCCAGGCCCAGCCCGGCGTCGGCGACGGCGAGCCTGACCGCCTCGGCGGCGAGCGAGGTCGAGGACCGCCCGTACACCTTGCCCATCTCGGTCAGCCCGAGACCGGCGATCGCGGAGTTCAGCCCAGTTCCCGTCATCAGCGCCCCTCCCAGACCGGGTCGCGCTTCTCGGCGAAGGCCGTGGGACCTTCCCTGGCGTCCCGGCTGGTGAACACGACCTTCACCGCGTCCCGGTTGATCGCCCAGGTCTCCGGGCCCCAGTCCGAGCCGGCCGACCAGGTCTCGTGCACCACCCGCTTGCTCTGCTGCACCGAGAGCGGGGCGTTGGCCGCGACGAGCTCCGCCAGCTCCAGCGCCGCGTCGAGGGCCGTGCCCTGCGGGGCGACCCGGTTGACCAGGCCCAACTCGTAGGCGCGCGCGGCCGACATCGGCTCGCCGGTCAAGATCGTCTCGAGCGCGATCTTCAGCGGGATCTGGCGCTGCAGCCGGATGACGCCACCGGCGGCCGCGAACAGTCCGCGCTTGACCTCCGGCAGCCCGAGCGAGGCCGTCTCGTCGATCACCGCGAGGTCGCAGGACAGCATGATCTCCGTGCCGCCGCCCATCGCGTAGCCGTTCACCGCCGCGATCGTGGGCTTGCCGATCCAGTGCTGGACGATCCCGCCGAAGCCCCACTCCGGGTGCTCGCGGTCGTCGATCCGGTTGCCCTTGGCCAGCTCCTTGAGGTCCGCGCCCGCGCAGAACCCGCGCCCGGCGCCGGTGATCACCACGACCCGCACCTCGGGGTCCTGCTGCGCCTGCTCCAGCGCGGCGCCCGCGGCGATCGACAGCGCGGCGTTCACCGCGTTCATGGCCTTCGGCCGGTTCAGGGTGACGACGCCGACGTGGCCCCGGCGCTCGAAGAGCGCAGCGGGCTCGGTGGTCGTGTCCGGGCTGGTCATCGGGCCTCCGGGGGCAGGTAGACGGACTTCAGCGCGACGTACGGGGCGAGGCCCTCGGGCCCCAGCTCCCGCCCCAGCCCGCTGGCCTTGACACCACCGAACGGGCCGAGGACGTCCAGGGCGTAGTGGTTGACGCCCACCGTGCCGGTCTCGATCCGCGCGGCCAGGGCCTCGCCGCGCTCCTGGTCCGCGGTCCAGACGGTGCCGCCGAGGCCGTACTCGGAGTCGTTGGCCAGGGCGACGGCCTCGTCCTCGTCCGAGTAGGGCGTCACCACCAGGACGGGCCCGAAGATCTCCTCGCGCGCGATCGGGCTGGTGTTCTCGACGTCCGCGAACACGGTGGGCTCCACGAACCAGCCCTCCGGCCGGTCGGCGGGGATGGACCCGCCGGCCGTCAGGCGCGCTCCGCTCCGACGGCCGGCGTCGACATGGGCGAGCACCCGCTCGCGCTGGGCCGCGCTGACCAGCGGCCCGATCTGGGTGGTCCTCTCCAGCGGGTCACCGACGCGCAGGGACTTCACGGTGTCCGTCACGGCGTCGACGATCTCCGCGTAGCGCGAGCGCGGCGCCAGGATCCGGGTGCTCGCGTGGCAGGTCTGGCCGTTGTTGGCCAGCGACACCTCGGGCAGGGCGGCGAGGAAGACGTCCAGGTCGGCGTCCTCGGCGACGAGGGCCGCGGACTTCCCGCCGAGCTCGAGGGTGACCGGGCGCAGCAGCCGTCCGCAGACCTCCCCGATTGCGCGCCCGGCAGCCGTGGATCCGGTGAACGCCACCTTGTCCACGCCCGGGTGCTCCACCAGGTATGAGCCGGCCTCGCGGCCGCCGGGGAGCACGTTCAGCACGCCGGGCGGGAGCCCGGCCTCCGCCGCCGCGTCCGCGAAGGCGTAGGCGTCGAGCGCGGTCTCCGGGGACGGCTTCAGCACGACCGTGCAGCCCGCGGCCAGTGCGGGTGCGAGCTTCATCGCCGCGAGGGCCTGCGGATAGTTCCAGGGGGTGATCGCGGCGACGACGCCGGCGGGCTCGCGGCGGACGCGGGTGCGGGCCAGGGGGCCGTGGCGCACGTCGTCGGCGTCCAGCCCCGCGGCCAGCCCGGCGTAGTAGTCGAACATGATCGCCGGGGCGAACCCGTTGGCGCCCACCGACATCGCCCGCGGCATGCCGTTCTCGCGGCTCACCAGCTGGGCCGTCTCCCTACCCCGGGCCTTCAGCGCCGCCCCGAAGCGGCGGATCACCTCCGCCCGTTCGGCCCCCGTCGTGCGGCCCCACGGACCGCGCAAGGCGTCGTGCGCGGCCGCCACACCGGCGTCGACGTCGGTCGACGCGGCCAGCGCGGCGGTCCCGAGCGGCTTCCCGGTGGCGGCCTCGAGGATCTCGGTGACCTCGTCACCCGCGGGGGTGCGCCAGTCGCCGCCGACGAAGAAGTCGGGCCGGTCGAGGGTCGCTTCCACTGGTCGTTCTCCGTTCCGCGTGCCGCCTCCGTGCGGCCCGGTCCCCCGGACCGTAACGACGCACGTTCGAGACACGCAACGTTTTCTGTCTCACCATCACGAGCCTTGACGCCGCGAGGCCGGGCGGCCGGGTGCGTGGGCCGCCCGGCCTCACGAGCCGGGGAGAGGGGCTGGGGACGTCCCGTCCCCGGCTGTCTAGACCGGGGTCATCTCCGACACGAGCCAGTTCCCGTCGACCTCCTGCACGGTCACGCGCAGGCGGCTGCCCGAGAGGGTCGGATCGGGCTTGGCCGAGGACTGCGTGGTCTGGTTCAGGAACATGAGCAGCGTGACGGTGTCGGTGCCGTCCGTGCCGACGACGGACGTCGAGACGACGTTCGAGCGGGTCGTCAGCTGCTGCTGCGCGGCGGCCGGGGCCACGACGTCCTTGAGCAGTGACCCGTAGTCGTCCTTGAACTGCCCGGTCAGCATGGCCGTGCGGCCGTCCTGGTCGGTCGCGATCGACCGGTAGTCGTAGGACAGCAGGTCGGTGACCTTCTGCTCGGCCGCGGCGGTCGCCGCCGTGCGCGCGTTCTCCACCTGCAACTGCCGGATGGCGAAGAAGGCGAACAGCCCGGCCACGAGCGCGAGCACCACCGCCGCCACACCGAGCACGGCGAAGGCCCGCCGGGGCCGCCGTCGTGCCCCCGCCCAGGCCGCTCCCGGCAGGTGCACGGCGTACCGCGCTCCGCTGCCGACCGCCCGGGCTCCGGTCCCGACGCCTCCGCCCGCGGCGGCCAGCGCTCCACCCACCCGGCTCACGGCACGAACTCCACCCGCGAGACGAGCCAGCGGCCGTCGTGCTTCTCCATCTGCTCCACCAATCGGTAGAAGCGCTGCTCACCGTTCGGCACGGTCTTGTTCCTGACCGTGGTCCTCACGGCGACGACTGCGCTCGCGGTGTCGCCGTCGTACTTCTCGACGCCGGCCTCGGTCACCTCGCCGGTCGTGACGACCTCGCCGTCCTTGACCACCCCGACGTAGGAGTCGATGTTCTGGGTGAACAGGCCGCCGAAGTCGCCGGTGGAGCCGTCGAGCACGCGCCGGACGTCGTCCTCGGCGTGGTTGAAGTCGATCGTCGTGAGGTTCACGGCGGTCTGGCGGGCCGCGGACAGGGCGTTCTCGCGGTCGGCCTGCTTCGCAGCACCGTTCGCCCAGAACACACCCGCGGTGATCGCCGCGGCGAGGAGCAGCACGGTCACCACCAGCAGGGCGACCAGGCCGGCCGGCCCGCGCCCCCGGAGTGGCGGCTCCGGATCCGCCGCCCCGGCGTCCGACGACTCCCCCGCAGGCTCGGTCTCGTCGGCGGCGGGCAGCACCGTGGTCGCCTGCCCGTCCTCCGCGCGGTCCTCCCGCGCCTGTGGACCGACCTCGGTCGGGGTCTCGGCGGCCACGTCGACGTCGTCGTCGACGACGCCGTCCTCCCACGTGGGCACGGGCGGTGGGCTCGCACCGCGGCGGGTCATGCGCCCGCCCCGGTGAGCAGAAGTGAGTGCCATGTCAGCTCCTCGGGCGTCGGTGCCGGAGTGCCGTTCGCGCCGATGGCGGCGAGTGGCTCGGCGAAGGCGGGCTGTCCGTCGAGGGCCGTCCGCGGCTCGAGCGTGAGCCGCCCGGCGGCCTCGGGGCTGTACCCGCTGCCTCGGCACTGGAAGATGGTCGCCGCGCGCCGGCCGGGGGGTGACCCGGGTTCGAAGCACGGCAGGTTCCGCGCGCTGCGCGCCAGCGTGGGGTCGGACTGGGGCAGCTTGCAGTAGCTGTTCTGCGGCAGCGGCAGGTCCCCCAGCTCGGAGGAGTTCCGCGCGCCACCGGGCTGGTCCGGCGAGGTCCAGCCCTCGACGCAGCTCGGCGGGTTCACGTTCGTCTCGAGGTTGAACCGCAGGGCGCCGGGCTGGTCCTTGGGCACGATCATCTGGTTGACCACGGCCCACATCGGATAGACGACCAGGACCTGCTCGATCGGCGCGTGGTAGGCCTCGGCGAGCCGGGTCAGCACGCCGGTCGTCGACAGCAGGGTGGGCGTCGTCCGGCTCAGGTCCTTGAGCAGGTCCGTCGCCTTGCCGGCCGCGGTCGAGCCCTCGGTGAGCACGCTCCGCAGCGCGGGGTCGTTGTCGCGCAGGGCCTGGGAGAACCCGGCGAGATCGCGGCTCCAGCCGCGGATCGCGTCGCTCGACACCAGTTGCGGGTCGGCGAAGGGCTGGAAGTCCTGCAGCAGCTTCTGCGTGGGCTCGTAGTTCCCCTGCGCGGTCCGCACCAGCGTCTGCGTGTTGTCGATCAGCCGGCCGAGGTCGGGCCCGATGCCGTCGAAGGCCGCGGCGAACTCGTCGAGCGTGGACTGCATCTGCTCCGGCGGGACCGAGGCGAGCAGCCCGTCCGCGGACTGCAGCACGTCGGCGGTCGCCGGCGGGATCGAGGTGCGGGACAGCGGGATCACGTCGCCGTCGGCGAGCTCCGGCCCGGCGTTCCCGGGTGGCGGGATCAGGTCCAGGTACTGCTCGCCGATCGCCGAGACGCTGTGCACCTCGGCGCGGCTGTCGGCCGCGGGCAGGCGGGACGCGTCGATCGACATCGAGGCGACCACGTGGCCGTCGGAGAGGTCGACCGCCGTCACCTTCCCGACCGTCACGCCCCGGTACGTGACGTTGGCGTTCGGGTACAGGCCGCCCGCCGCCGGGAGCTCGGCGGTGGCGGTGATGCGGCCGATCCCGAGCAGGCTGGGCACCCGGACGTACACGAACACGATCAGCAATGCGGCGACCAGCGTGAGCACCGTGAAGATCAGCAGCTGCACCTTGACGAAGCGTGAGATCAGCATGTCAGTTGCCTCCCGTCAGGCCGCCGACGAGGCCGCCGACCGGGCCGGGTCCGGGGTCGCCCGGGGGCCGCTCGTCCGGCGGGACCGGCTCCCCCGACGGCGGCGCGGGCGGATCGGTCGGCCGGCTCGCGGGCTGCGACCCGGCGACCCCTCCGCCGCTGGGCAGCAGATCCCCGGCGACGTCCGGGACCGGCACGGCGGGCGGCTGTCCGTCCGGGCCGGGCTGGACCGGCGCCAGCAGCGGGTTCGCGTTCTGCAGCGCCGCGCCCCCGGTGCCCGCGAGCACCTTCTCGAAGTTCCCGAGGCTGCCCGCGAAGGGGGTCCCGGTGAGGAAGTTGCGGTCCAGGGTGGACAGCGTGAGGTCCAGGGTGAGCCAGAAGTTCACGTAGTCGCCCCGGAAGGTCTCCGAGAAGCCCTTGAGCGGGAACACGATCGTCCCCAGCAGCCCCAGCGAGTCGGTCAGCGACCGTCCGGAGTCCGCGAGGCCGCGCAACGCGGGCTCGAGGTTCGCGACGTTGGCCGCGAGGTCGTCCGCGGTCCGCTGGACGACGTCGTCGGCGGCCACCCCGAAGTCGCCGAGCGCGGTCAGCGTCCCGGTCAGCTTGTCCCGTTCGCGGTTCAGCACCCGGAGTGCCGGCGGGATGGAGTCGAGCGCGCCCTCGATCGCCGAGTTCTGCTCGGCGAAGCGGGCCGACAGCCGGTCGAGGCCGTCGATGGCCCGGACGATGTCCTGCTTCTGGTCGTCGAGTCCGCCGGCGAAGGTGTCCAGCTGCCCGAGCAGGCTGCGGTACTGGTCGGTGCGCCCGTCGAGCGCCTTGTCCAGTTCGGTCGTGATGGTCTTGAGCTGCTGCAGCCCGCCGCCGTTGAGCAGGGCGGCGACCGACGCCAGGATCTGCTCGGTCTCCGGGTACTTGCCGCTCTGGGCCAAGGGGATCCGCGAGTCGGCCGCCACGAGCTGTGGCGCCGGCTCCGCGGGCTGGTCCAGCTCGACGAACTTGGCGCCGAGGAGGCTGACCTGGCCGACCTTGGCCGTGACGTTGGCCGGGAGCGTCACGTCCGGGTCGAGCGTGACCGTGACCAGGGCCTTCCAGCCGTCGAGCTCGATCTTCTCGATGTTGCCGACGGTCACGTCCCCGATCCGGACGGGGTTGTTCGGCACCAGGTCCGCCACGTCCCGCATCTCGATCTGGACGCGGTAGGAGCCGTCCTCCGTGCCCTCCGCGCCGGGGAGGGTGAAGTCGTTGAGGCCTTTGTAGTCGCAGCCGCTCAGCAGCAGCGTCGAGGCGACCAGCGCCGCGGCGACGGCCGTCCTGCGGAAGGTGCGCATCAGTTGCCCCCGTTCGGGACGAGCAGGCCACCGAGGCCCGGCACGTCGACCGGCGGCGGCAGCTGCGCCGGCTGCTCGGCGACCGGCGGCGCCGGGTCGATCGGGCCGGGGTCGGGCTGGTTCGCGCCGCCCCCGGGCACGAGCAGCGGGTTCAGGTTCGCCGGCGGCTGCTGCACTCGCAGGACGTTGAGCAGCGGACCGAGGTAGCTCTTGCAGGACTTCACGCCCTCGTCGACGCTCTGGTACGCGACCGAGTAGGCCGAGCAGATGAAGTCCGCCGGGGTGTTGAGGTTGTCCACGACCAGCGCGCCGGAGAGCGACCCGCTGCGCGGCGAGTAGATGTTGAACAGGTTCATCAGCGTGCTCGGTCCGACGTGGAGGATCGTGGCGAGGTCGTCGCGGCTGTTCGCGAGGGTGCGGGTGAAGTGCCCGAGCTTGTCGACGGCGGTGTTCAGCGGGGCGCCGTTGGTGTCGACGAACTCGTCCACGGCCCGGGCCGCCGCGTCGATGCCCTGCAGGGCCTGGGTCAGCTCGTCGGTGTTGTCGTTCAGGAACGACGACACGGTGGACAGCCGCCCGTTGAACTCCACGATCTGGTCGTCGAGCGCGGACAGCGCGGTCACGAAGGCCTGCAGGTTGCGGACCGTGCCGAACAGGTCCTCGCGACCGTCGGTCAGGGTCTGCACCGCAGCCGAGGCCTGCCGCACCATCTCGTTGAACTTCGCACCCTGCCCGCCCGCGGCGTTGGCCGCGACGGTGTCGGCGAAGCGCTTGAGCGCCCCGTCCTTGTCGACGCCCTCCGGCCCGAGGGCCGAGGAGATGTTCCCGAGCTCCTTCTTCAGGTCGTCGAACTCGAGCGGGGACGCCGTCCGGCCCTCGGGGATCACGCCGCCGTCCTCCAGGACCGGCCCGCCCGTGTAGGCGGGCGCGAGCTGCAGGAACCGCGTGGCGACGAGGGTGGGCGAGATGATCGCGCCCTTCACGTCGGCGGGCAGGTCGTACTTCGAGTCGTAGTCGAAGCTGACCTTGACCGCGTCGCCCGCCGGCTCGATCGCGGTGATCTCGCCGACGTCGACGCCCTGGATACGGACCCGGTCCTTCGGGTAGACGTTCTTGACCGAGGCGAAGTACGCCACCCCGGTCTTGGTGCCGCCGTTCACGAGCAGGACGGTGACCGCGCCGATCAGCAGTGCCACGACGACCACGGCCAGGACCTTCGTGACCGTGCCGGTCGCCCTGACCAGCGCTGCGGTACGGGAGCCCATGTCAGTTGCCTCCCAGTCCGATGAGGTTCGACGGGGCCGGCAGCTCCGGCACCGCCCCGGCGGCCGGGTTGTTCGGCACCGTGAGGCTGGGGATGTAGTCGCTGACCGGGAACAGCGTGGGCGCCAGCCCCGAGAGGTCGCCGTGCCCGGTGAAGTACGGGCCGGTCGACAGGCCCTCGCCGAGACCCGTGATGAAGCTCGACACCCGCTGGACCGAGGACACGATGTTGCCCTCGTTGCGCTTGAGCACGTCCATCGCGGAGTTGAGCTGGTCGAGCGCCGGGGCGAGGCGGTCGCGCTGCTCCTCGGTCAGCCCGACGATCTGGTCGGCGACCGCCTTCGTGTTCACCAGCAGGCTGTGGATCGCCTCCCGGCGCTGCTCCAGCTCCTGCAGCAGGGTGTTGCCGTCGACCAGCAGGGTCGTCAGCTGCCCCGTGTGGCTCTGCAGCACGTCGGTGACCTTCTCCGCGTGGTCGAACAGCTCCCGCAGCGCCCGGTCCCGCGAGGCGATCGTCTGCGAGATCCGGGTGATGCCCGCGAAGGCCGGCGCGATCTCGTCCGGGGTGTCGGAGAAGGCGTCGGAGAAGGTGTCCATGGCCTGGCCGAGCTGGTCCATGTCGACCTCGCCCGTCCGTCGCGTCAGGTCCTCGATGCCCTGGGTGACGCTGTACGGCGAGGTGGTGCGCTCCACGGGGATCGTGTCGCCGGAGCCCATCTCCCCGTCGCCGGCAGGCTCAAGACCCAGGTTCCGCTCGCCGAGCAGGGTCTGTGTCTTGATCGCCGCCCGGGTGGCGTCCCCGAGCGTCACCCCCTTGGCCGTGAAGGTGACGACGACATCGGCGCCCTCGAGGTCCACCGACCTGACCTTGCCGACCTCGGTCCCGGCGACCTTGACGCGGTCGCCGGCCTTCAGCCCGCCGCCCTCGGCGAACCGGGCCTCGTAGCTCGTGCCGGCGAACACCGGGAGGGCGGCCAGCTGGAAGGACCCGAACAGCAGCACCAGCAGCCCGGCCAGGCCGGCGATCGCGATGACGACGGGGTTCTTCTCCCGGAACCGGAGCTTCATCGCTCTCCCTCCTGGGCCTGCGGCTGCGGGGCCGGGGCGTCGACCGGGTTCGGGTTCTCCCCCGGTCCGGTGCCCGGCGGGTTCTCCCGGCGCTCCTCGACGACCGGGTCGTAGGCCTCGCGCTGCTCCGGGGTCTCGAGCGGCTCGATGCCCGGCTTGCAGCGGTCGACGTTGTCCGACGGGCCGACCCACGGCGTGTACATCGGCTGCCCGTCGGGCCCGGTGAGCTTGAGCCGCAGGGAGCAGATGAACAGGTTGTAGGTGGCGCCGCGGGACCCGAGGCGGCTGACCCGGAGGTAGGCGCCGGGCAGCAGCGACAGGTTGGTGTCGACGGCCTCCTGGCCCTCGTTCACGAGCGTGGCGACGCGGTCGACCTGGTCGACCGTCCCCTTCAGCGGACCGCGGAGCTTGCCGAGCAGCTCGTCGGTACCCGTGACCAGCCGGTCGATGTCCGTGAAGGACTGTCCGATCCGGCCGCGGTCGTCGTTGAGCCCGCTGGTCAGCTCCTGGAGCTGGTCGATCGTCTGCGCCAGCTCGGGAGCGCGGCGGTCCAGGGTGCCCAGGACCGTGTTCAGGTTGGTGACGACCTGCCCGATCACCTGGTCGCGGTCGGCGAGGGTGTTGGTCAGCGAGGCCGCGCGGGCCAGCAGGGACTCGATCGTGCCGCCCTCGCCCTGGAACACCGAGATGACGTCCTGTGTCAGCGAGTTGATCTTCTCCGGGGCCAGGCCCTCGAACAGCGGGTTGAAGCCGGCGAGCAGCACGTCCAGGTCGAGCGCCGGCGTGGTCTGCGCGACCGGGAGCGTGGCGCCCTCCTCCAACGGGGCGGTGCTGCCCGGGCCCTCGCTCAGCGCCAGGTACCGGTCGCCGGTGAGGTTGAGGTACCGGGCGGAGGCCAGGACCCCCTGCGGCAGGGTCCGGTCGGCCTCGACGTCGAAGGTCACCTTGCCCTGGGTGTTGTCGTACACCTCGACGTCGGAGACCTTGCCGACCTTCACCCCGGCGATCCGGACGGAGTCCCCGGGCCGCAGCCCCGAGGTGTCCCGGAAGACCGCCGAGTACTCCTTGGTGGCGGAGAACCAGCCGCCGCCGGACAGCTCGAACCCGATCAGGCCGAGCACCATGAGGGTGACGACCACGAAGACGATGCTCTTCGTGAGCGGCGCGGCGATGGCCTGCGCGTTGCTGCTGCTCATCGCTCACCTCCCTGCTGCGCCGTGCCCTGCGCCGCGAGCGGGCCGAACAGCTGGGCCACGAGCGGCGGGTCGCCGATCCGGAGGGTGTTGTCGCCGGGCTCCGGGTTCGGCTCGCCGCCCTTGTCGACGTTGCGCAGCAGCTCCGGCGGCGTGCTCAGACCGTCGACGGAGGGCAGGCCGTTGCAGTTCGGACCGCCCGTCGCCGCGACGACCGGCGGCCCGTCGTAGGCGCGGTCGCCCGGCTCGAAGGTCGTGTTGCCGACCAGGCCGGGCACCGTGTCGCCCTGGGTCTTCTCGAGGCGCTTGCGGCCCTCGTCCATGCCCTGGATGAAGCAGGCGAACTCCGGCGAGTACTCGCGGAGCAGGTCGGTGGTCGGCAGGCCGGTGCGCACGACCTCCTCCAGGTCGTCGCCGTTGTGCCGGAAGAAGTCCGCGCCGACCCCGGAGAGGCGGGTGACCTGGTAGAAGAAGCTGTCCAGCTGGGCCTGCTGGTCCACGACGGTGCGGCTGGTGAAGGCCGCGTCGTCGAGCAGGTGCGTCAGGTCCGGCGCGATGTCGGCGTAGAGGTCGGTCAGGTCCGCGCCGCTGGCCAGCGTCCGCTGCAGGTCCGGGAGGTTCTCGTTGAACCGGCGCAGGTAGGCCTCGAGCTCGCCGGCGGTCTCGCCGATCTGTGCGCCGCGGCCCTGCAGGGCCTGGGCCATGTTCCCGAGGAAGGCGCTGACCTTGTCCGGCTGCAACGTCGTGAGCACGGAGTCGAGGTGGTCGAACAGGGTGTTGACCTCGACCGTGACCCGGTCGGTCATGAGCGTGTCGTTCGCCGCGAGGCGCACGGACGAGGGCTGCTCCGGGACGGTGATGCCGACCGTCTTCGCCCCGAACGCCGTGAGCTGGTTGAGCTGCACCCCGGCGTTGGCCGGGATGGCGTCGAGCGTGTCCGGGTCCATCTTCAGCGTGATCTCGACGGTCCCGCCGCCCTCGTCGAGGGCGACGGCGCCGACCTCGCCGACGTCGACGCCGAGTAGCTGGACCCGGTTGCCCGGGTACATCTGCAGGCCGGTCCGGTCGGCGCGCACGTAGACGGGCACGGTCGAGGTGAAGGCCTTGTTGTAGACGGCGACGCAGAGCGCGGCGAACCCGCCGATGACGCCCAGCAGGATCAGGGCGTAGACCTTGAGCTTGATCGAGTTCGTCATGCCGCTATCCCGAGATCCGGAAGGCGTCGGAGTCGGCGTAGAGCGCCATGGAGATGGCCAGCTCGACGGCGAGGACCGCGATCAGCGAGGTGCGCACGGCCTTGCCCACCGCACGTCCCACCCCGGCGGGGCCGCCGGAGGCGGTGTAGCCGTAGTAGGTGTGGATCAGGATCACCACCACGGCGATCCCGACGGCCTGGGCGAAGGAGTAGAGCACGTCCTGCCACTGCATGAACGTGTCCATGTAGTGGTCGTAGGTGCCCTCGGACAGCCCGAAGAAGTTGACCTGGGTCAGCTTCCAGCCGATCCACGCCCCGCACATCGCCATCGCGAAGATGGGGATGATGGTGATCATCCCGGCGACCAGCCGCGTCGTGACCAGATACGGCAGCGACCGGACGCCGATGACCTCCAGCGCGTCGATCTCCTCCGACACCCGCATCGCACCGAGCTGCGCGGTGAACCCGGAACCGACGGTGGCCGCCAGCGCGGCGCCGGCGACGATCGGGGTGAGCAGCCGCGGGTTGATGATCGCCGAGGCGAACCCGCCGAGCGCCTCGAGCTGCAGGTTCTGCAGCGCGTCGAAGGTCTGGACGCCGCCGGTGACCCCGGCGAACAGCGTGATGAACAGAGTGATCACCGAGGAGCCGCCGATCACGGCGAGCGCCCCGGAGCTCATGCCGACCTCGGCGATGAGCCGGACCTGCTCGGTCTTGTAGCTCTTGACCGCCTTCGGGGTCCAGGCGATCGACCTGCCGTAGAACTCGGCCTGCCGGCCGAGGTCGTCGAGCAGCCGCAGCGGGCCGGTGAGGAGCCGCTTCGCGCTCTCGGCGACCGAGCGCGCACCCATCTGCGCCATCTCAGTGCCCTCCGACGATGCCGAGCGAGTAGGGGATCTGCGTGAGCAGGATGTTGATCGGGAACAGCGCGAGGAACGTGTAGACGACGGTCTCGTTCACCGCGTTGCCCACGCCGCGCGGCCCGGCGGCACAGGTCATGCCGCGGTAGCAGCCGATGAGCGCGCCGACCACGCCGAAGACCACGGCGCGGATCTCGCCGTGGACCAGGTCGGGGAAGCCGACCAGCAGCTTCATCGAGTCGACGTACTGCCCCGGCGAGGCGCCCTGCAGGAACACGCCGAACACGAACCCGCCGGACAGCCCGATGAGGATCATGACGCCGTTGAGCAGGAAGGCGTTCACCGCCGTGGCCAGCACGCGGGGGACGACGAGGCGCTGGACGGTGTCGATGCCGAGCACCTCCATCGCGTCGAGCTCCTCGCGGATCTTGCGGGCGCCGATGTCCGCGCAGATCGCCGTCGAGCTGGCGCCGGCGATGATGAACGTCGTCGCGACGGGGCCGATCTGGGTGACCGTGGCGAAGCCCGAGCCCGAGCCGGACAGGTCGATCGCGCCGATCTCGACCAGGATCAGGTTGAACTGGAAGGTCACCAGGGCGACGAAGGGGATGCCCAGCAGGATCGCGGGGCCGAGCGAGACGCTCGCGACGAACCAGGTCTGCTGGATGAACTCGCGCCACTGGAAGGGCGGCTTGAACATCGCCACGAACGTGTCGAGCGTGAACGCGAAGAAGCCGCCGATGGGTTTGACGACGCGGGTGAGCGTGGGCGCGGCCATCACGCCCCCGTCCGGGAGGACGGAGCGAGGCGCGGCCGGCATGCGGTGGGGAGCTGCTGCATCTGGGCCTCTGCACTGAGACTGCGGGGACTACGCGGGGACGGGCCTTGCGCGTCGGGCGCCACGATCGGGGGCTCGGCGTCCGTTCAGAAGGACTCAACGACGGGTGACGCAACAAGTTACGTTCTTCGTAACGTCGGATGAGCCCCAATCCTGGGCCATCGGTGCGGTGAGCTGGGGATATACCGCCGATTCCCACACGTCCAGGTGAAAGCCACCGCGCTCACGATGCTTCATCTGACAGATTGCGTTGTACGTATCAAACCATCCGGAACCGCAGGTCAGGGCCCCGACGAAGGACACGGGACGACAGCCGGTGACGCACACCACAGCGTACCGCACGTCCCTAGGACCTTTAGGTTGGGTGCCGAACCCGCGCGACGAGCCCACGGAGGTGCTCCCATGCCCGGTGTCGAGGTGACCGTCGAAGGACTGTCCAAGTCCTTCGGCCGTGCCAACATCTGGTCCGACGTCACCCTCACCCTGCCCCCGGGCGAGGTGTCGGTCCTGCTCGGACCCTCGGGCACCGGCAAGTCGGTGTTCCTGAAGTCGCTGATCGGGCTGCTCAAGCCCGAGATGGGCTCCATCGTCATCCACGACACCGACCTGGTGCGGTGCAACGAGTCCAAGCTGTACGAGCTGCGCAAGCTCTTCGGCGTCCTCTTCCAGGACGGCGCCCTGTTCGGCTCGATGAACCTCTACGACAACATCGCCTTCCCGCTGCGCGAGCACACCAGGAAGAGCGAGTCGCAGATCCGCGACATCGTCATGGAGAAGATGGACATGGTCGGCCTCAAGGGCGACGAGATGAAGCTGCCCGGCGAGATCTCCGGCGGCATGCGCAAGCGCGCCGGCCTCGCCCGCGCGCTCGTCCTCGACCCCGAGATCATCCTGTTCGACGAGCCGGACTCCGGCCTCGACCCGGTCCGCACCGCCTACCTCAACCAGCTGATCATCGACCTGAACGCGCAGACCGACTCCACGTTCCTCATCGTCACCCACGACATCAACACCGCCCAGACCGTGCCGGACAACATCGGCATGCTCTACCGCAAGCACCTCGCCATGTTCGGCCCCCGCGAGGTCCTGCTCACCAGCGACGACCCCGTCGTCGCCCAGTTCCTCAACGGCCGCCGCCAGGGCCCCATCGGCATGTCCGAGGAGAAGGACACCGCCCAGGCCGCCCGCGAGATGGCCGAGGTCGACGAGCTCGACGGGCTGCCCCCGATCAAGCCCCAGCTGCAAGCCACCGCCGGGCTGCCCGAGCGCAAGGCCGTCGCCCGCCGGCAGAAGCGGGTGCGGGACATGCTGCACACCCTCCCGCCCGCGGCCCAGGAGGCCATCCGCCGCTCGTTCGGGGAGAACGGCGCCCCGCAGGAGCGCGCGCAGGCCGTCGGCGCGGCGCCCTACGGCCGGCCGGAGGACCCGACCCGCACGCTCCCGAGGGTCAGTCCGGACGACGACCCGACCACCCAGCTGCCGCAGGTCCGTTGAGACCACCGACCCAGGAGGCACCGATGCCCGCCTACTCCACCGTCGTCGTCGGCACCGACGGCTCCGACACCTCCTACGCCGCGGTCACCCGGGCCGCGGCCGTCGCCCGCGCCCACGACGCCGGCCTCGTGATCGTGTCGGCGTACCACCCGAGCGAGAAGGACACCGGTCCGGCCGACGACGTCCTCAAGGAGGAGGCCCACCTCGTCCACGGCTGGACGCCTGCCGAGGAGACCCTCCGGACCGCGCGCGACCACGCCGCCCGCGAGATCGCGGCCGACCGGATCAGCACCTCGGCCGCCGACGGCGACCCCGTCGACGTCCTGACCCGCGCGGTGAAGGACAACGCGGCGGACCTGCTCGTGGTCGGTAACCGGGGGCTCGGCAGCCTGGTCGGACGCCTGCTCGGCTCCGTCCCCGGGGACGCCGCACGCAACGCCGGGGTCGACGTGCTGATCGTCCACACCACCTGATCGCCTGCGAGACGATTGACGCAGACTGTCTCATGTGTCAGGGTCGGAGCGGCCACCCGCTCGGGTGAGTCCGCCCGGTCGCGCCGCTCCCGACGGCACGTCCGGACCACCGTCGACGCCGACTGGAGTGGTGCGCCGTGAACCTCGCCGAGCTGGTGCGTTTCTGGGGTCACTGGCGGCCCGAACACGAGGCCCTGATCTGCGGGGACGTGCGGCAGAGCTGGGCCGAGCTCGACGCGGTGACGGACGCGGTCGCCGCCGGCCTGGCGGCCCGGGGCGTCCGGCCCGGCGACCGCGTGGGCGCATTGATGGGCAACCGCCCCGAGCTCGTCCACGTGATCCTCGGGACGCTCAAGCTCGGTGCCGTCAGCGTGCCGCTCAACGTGCGGCTCACGGCCGGCGAGCTCGCTCCGCTCGTGCTCGACGCCGACTGCCGCATCGTGGTCACCGAGGAGGCGCTGGCCCCGGCCCTGGAGGTCGCGGCCGCCGCGCAGCCCCTCGACGTCGTGTGCCTCGGCGGCTCCGACCTGCCCGGGTACGCCGAGCTGCTGTCGGCCGGGACCACGCCGCCGGCCGTCGGGATCGCCGACGACGACGCCGCGTTCCTCTGCTACACCTCGGGCACCACGGGCGTGCAGAAGGGCGCGGTGCTGACCCACCGCAGCGTCCTCGCCCCCGCCGAGGCCAAGGTCGTGTCCGAGGGGCTGAGCTGGCGGGACCGGATCCTGGTCGCCGTCCCGCTCGTCTACACCGGGGCCGTCATCTCCTGCTTCATGCAGTTCACCGTGTACGCGGGCGGCACGATGGTGCTGGAGCGGGACTTCGACCCGGACCGCTACCTCGACATGATCGAGCGGCACCGGATCTCGGCGCTCACGACCGTGCCCGTGCTGTGGGAGCGGATGGCGCAGTCGCCCGACTTCACCCGGCGCGATCTCTCCTCGCTGGTGTCCGCCGCGGTGGGCGGGGCGCCGGTGCGGCTGGACCTGCTCGAGACCTACCGCGAGCGGGGCGTCTCCCTCGTGCAGGTCTACGGGATGACCGAGGCCTCGGGCCTGATCAGCGCGCTGCGGGCGGAGGACGCCGCGACGTACCCGGGGTACGCGGGCAAGGCGATCATGGGGACCACGATCCGCATCGCCGCAACCGACCCGGCCGAGACCGCCGCGTCCGGCGAGGTCGGCGAGATCCTGGTGCGCGGGGCACACGTGATGCGCGGGTACTGGCGCAACCCGGAGGCCACCGCCGCGACCGTGCTCCCCGGCGGCTGGCTGCGGTCCGGCGACCTGGGCGCGATGGACGAGCGCGGCTACCTCAAGGTGGTCGACCGCACCAAGGACATGCTGATCTCGGGTGGCATCAACGTGTACCCCGCGGAGATCGAGCGGGTGCTGGCCGGGGTCGAGGGCGTCACCGAGCTGGCCGTGATCGGGGTGCCGGACGAACGGTGGGGCGAGGTCCCGATGCTCGTCGTGCACTGCGCGGGCGATCCCGACCCGGTGCTCGACCGCCTCACCGAGAAAGCCCGCGGCGACCTCGCCGGGTTCAAGCGGCCACGCTTCGCGGTCGCCGCCGGGCCGCTCCCCCGCACCTTCTCCGGGAAGATCGCCAAGCCGGAGCTGCGCAAGGCCTACCCGACCGTCCCGGCCGACGCCGTCGCCCTGCGCGTGTCGTCGGCGGAGGGGTCCGCGTGAGCGGTCTCAGGTCCACCAGGGACCGAGCGAGCGCAGGAACCCGAGGATCGCCTCGGTGACCTCTGCGGGCCGCTCCTGCTGGATCCAGTGCCCGGCACCCGGCAGCAGCACCGTGCCCCGCAGGTCGTCGAGGTGGCGCTCCTGGCCGGCGTGGGGCATCACGACGAGAGCCGGGTCGTCGGTCCCCGCGACGAACAGGCAGGGCGCGGTGACGCGGGCCCCGGCCAGGTGCGGGGTGGCCGTCCAGTTCCGGTCGATCGCCCGGTACCAGTTCAGCGGGCCGGTGAACCCGGTGCGGGCGAAGGCCTCGGCGTAGGTGCGCAGGTCTGCGTCGGAGAGCCACGGGGGCAGGCCGTCCGGTTCGGCGAGGCGGTCGAGGTAGCCGCGGCCGTCGTCGGGGCCCAGCAGGGCGTCGACGGTCAGTCCGCCGAGCACGAGCCGCATGGTGCGCTCGGGGTCCTTGGCCAGCTCCGCGTCGGCCACGCCCTCCTCGTGGAAGTGCCGGATGTAGAAGAACCGGTCCGCCAGGCGCTCGCGCCAGATCTCGAGCGGGAGCCGGCGGGCGCGCGGGGTGAACGGGACGCTGAGCGCGCAGACGCCGGCGACCCGGTCGGGGTGCAGCAGGGCGAGCTGCCACACCACGGTCGCACCCCAGTCGTGCCCGACGAAGACCGCCCGCTGGTACCCGTGCGCGTCGAGCAGCCCGACGAGGTCGCCGGTCAGCGCCTCGATCCCGTAGGCCGCCGGCTCCGCCGGACAGCTCGATCCGCCGTAGCCGCGCATGTCCGGGGCGAGTACCCGGAACCCGGCGCCGGCCAGGGCCGGCTGCACGTGCCGCCAGGAGTACGCGAGCTCGGGGAAGCCGTGCACGAGCACGACCGGTGGGCCGGAGCCCTGCTCCCGGACCGACAGCGCGACGTCGTCGAGCCGGACCGTCCTCATCGGACCTTCGGGAACCGCTGCGGCGCGTCTGCGTAGACACCCCGCAGGTCCCGCTTGGCGATCTTCCCGCTCGCCATCCGCGGGAGCGGGCCGTTGTGCGGGATCACGTACCGCGGGACCTTGTAGTCCGCGAGGCGGTCGTTGCAGAAGGCGACGAGCGCGGCGGGATCCAGCTCGCCCTCGGTGTGCACGACGGCGGCGGGTGTCTCGCCGAACTTCTCGTCCGGTACCGGGATCACGGCCACCTCGGCGACGCCGGGCGCCTGCGCAAGGACGGTCTCCAGCTCGGCCGGGGAGATCTTCAACCCACCCGAGTTGATCATCTCGCCCATCCGGTCGACGTAGGTGAGCAGGCCCTCCTCGTCGAGGGTGCCGAGGTCGCCGGTGTGCAGCCAGCCGCCGCGCAGGGCCTTCTTGGTGGCCTCCTCGTTGCGCCAGTAGCCGGGGAACATGCCCGGGCCCCGCATGATGATCTCGCCGACCTCACCCGGGGCACAGTCGTGGCCGTCGGCGTCGACGACGCGGATGCGGGTGAACGGGCCACCCCAGCCGCACTTGTCCGGGTGCGCGAGCGCGCCCTCCGCCGACATCGCCGTGGCGGTGCCGCCGATCTCGGTCTGGCCGTAGATCTGGCGCAGCGCGACGCCGCGGGGGCGCCACTTCTCCAGCAACGGCACCGGGACGCGGGCGCCACCGACCCACGCCGTGGTCAGGTGCTCCATCCGGGTCCGCTCGAAGCCCGGCACGCGGGACACCTGCTCGAACAGGATCGGCGGCCCCGTGAAGGTGGTGATCCGGGCCTCCTGCAGCACCTCCAGGGCGCGAGCAGGGTCGAAGCGCGGCTGCAGGTACATCGTCCCGCCCTGCACGAGGCCGCGGGCGAGCCCCCAGATCACGCCGGCTGCGGTGAACATCGGCAGCACCAGCAGCACGCGCAGGTCGTTGGGCGCAACCGGCTCGCCGAGCGACCACTCGTGCATGATCCCGGCGACCGTCCGGTGGGTGAACACCACGCCCTTCGGCGTCCCCGTGGTGCCGCTCGTGAAGACGATCGCCGTCGGGTCGTCCGGGAGCACGTCGGGTCGCGCGGTCGGAGGGTGAGCACCTCCTCGCAGCGCGGCGACGGAGTCCAGGCCCCGCGGGGCGAACGCCGCGCCCGTGGCGACGACCTCGTCCAGCAGCGGGAGGTGGGCGGTATCGCCGCACACCACGGTGGGCTCGCACAGCTCCACCAGCGCACCCAGCTCGGCGGCGAGGAAGCGCTGGTTGAAGCCGCACACCACCGCCCCGACCTTCCACGCCGCGACGGCGGCCACGCACCACTCGAGGCTGTTCGCCCCGACGATCCCGACCCGGTCCCCCGCCGCGACGCCGTCGTCGCGCAGCGCGGCGGCCACCCCGTCCGACCACGTGTCCAGCTCGGCGTAGGTGACGACGTCGCCGTCGAAGTCGATCGCGGGATGGTCGGGAACGGTGCGGACCCACCAGGTCAGGGCGTCGACGACGGTGCCGCTCACGGGACCTCCAGCTGCGGTGGGACCGGGGCGGCAGGTCGGTGGCCGCCGCCCCGGCGGACTTCAGGAGAACAGGGGTGCGACGTCCTCGGTGAGGTTGACGGTCTTCAGCTCGTAGTACGCGTGGACCGCCTCGGGGCCGGTGTCGCGGCCGACGCCCGAGCACTTCACCCCGCCGAAGGGGGCCTCGGTGTTGTAGGTGAAGGAGTTGACACTGAACGTGCCGGTTCGCACCCGCCGCGCCACGTCCGCCGCCTTCTGCGGGTCCGTGGTGAACACCGCGCCGTGCAGGCCGTACTCCGAGTCGTTGGCGATCGCGATCGCCTCGTCGACGGTCTCGTAGCGGAGCACCGACGCGACCGGGCCGAAGATCTCCTCCTGAGCGATCTTCATGCCGTTCTCGACGCCGGTGAACACGGTGGGCTGGACGAACGCGCCCTTCTCCAGGCCGGCCGGGATGCCGCCGCCGGTGGCCACCGTGGCGCCCTCGGCCCTGCCCGCCTCGATGTAGCCGAGCACCCGCTCCTGCTGGCGCTTCGACACCAGCGGGCCCATCGTCGTGGCCGGGTCCAAGGGGTCGCCGACCACGAAGGACTCCGCGGTCGCGACCAGCGCGCCGACGACCTCGTCGTACCGTGAGGCCGGCACCAGCACCCGGCTGTAGGCGGCGCACACCTGCCCGGTGTTGAAGAACGAGCCCATCGCCAGGCCGGCCATGGTGGTCTGCAGGTCGGCGTCGTCGAGCACGATCGCCGCGGACTTGCCGCCCAGCTCCAGCTGCAGGCGCTTGAAGCTGCCGCCCGCCTCCTGCCCGATCTGGCGACCCGCGGCCGTCGAGCCGGTGAAGCTGATCTTGTCGACGCCCGGGTGTGCGACCAGTGCGCGGCCCGCGTCGCGATCACCGGTGATGTAGTTGAAGACACCGGCGGGAACGCCGGCCTCGTGCAGCGCCTCGGCGATGAAGAATCCGTCGAGCGGGGTCTCCGGAGCAGGCTTGTAGACGACGCTGCATCCGGTGACCAGGGCCGGCCAGATCTTCGACACCGCCATGTTGAACGGACCGTTCCACGGCGCGATCGACGCGACGACGCCGACCGGTTCCTTCACCACGGCGGCCGGGCCGTACATGGTCTGCCGGACCTCGGACAGTGGCGTGTTGCGCGCGACCTCGAGGAAGTACTTGCCGACCGCGAGCGCGCCCGGGATCTGCATCCCGGCGATGGAGGTCGGCAGGCCCATCTCTGAGGTCACCAGCCGGCCGATCTCGTCGAGCTTCGGCTCGATCAGGCCGAGCGCCCGCTCGAGCACCTCGGCGCGCTCCTCGACCGACCGAAGCCGCCACACGCCCTCGTCGAAGGAGCGGCGAGCGGCCTTGACCGCGGCGTCGACGTCCTCGGCGTTGGCGTCGGGGGCCTCGCCGATGACCTCCTCGGTCGACGGCGAGACGACGGGGATGCGGGTCGACGAGCTGGGCTTGCGCCACTCGCCGTCGATCAGGAGCTCGTCACGGATGGTCATGGTCGTCCCTTCGGGGCCGCGGTGACTCGGGGATGGCGGTCCGCTCGATCGGGAGCCACCGGTGGGTACGACGTCACCGGTGTCCCTTCGTCGGGCCGGACGGGCGTGCGGACGGACGACGGCGGCGGGGTCGCTCGTTCGACGTCGCAGTGCCGGGAGCCTAGAGCCTTTAGGTGAGCGGTGTCCAGGGTCACCCGTGCTCGCATCCGTCGTCCGCGCGCAGCACACTGCCGACAGGCTCCGTCACCTACCTACATCTGTTAGGTTGAGGCGGACGTCAGCCGGAGGAGCAACGATGGACCTCGAGTGGTCAGCGGCCGACCTCGCCTTCCGCGACGAGGTCCGTGCCTTCCTCGACGAGCGGCTCACGCCGGACCTGCGCCGGGCCGGACGTCTCATGACGAGCGTGTACGCCGACCACGAGGCGAGCATGCGGTGGCAGGCGATCCTGCACGAGCGCGGCTGGGCCGCGCCGGCGTGGCCGGTCGAGTACGGCGGCTGCGACTGGACGGTGACCCAGCACTACCTCTTCAGCCGGGAGTCCATCCTGGCCGGCGCTCCCCCGCTGTCCCCGATGGGCATCAGCATGGTGGCGCACGTGCTGATCGAGTTCGGCACGCCGGAGCAGAAGGAGTTCTTCCTGCCCCGGATCCTGACCGGTGAGGTGTTCTTCTGCCAGGGCTACTCCGAGCCCGAGGCCGGCTCGGACCTCGCCGCGCTGTCGATGACGGCCGAGGCCGACGGCGACGACCTGGTCTGCACCGGGAGCAAGATCTGGACGACCCACGCCGGCGAGGCGAACTGGATGTTCTGCCTGGTCCGGACCTCGCGGGCGGCCAAGAAGCAGCAGGGCATCACGTTCCTGCTGATCGACATGAGCTCGCCGGGCATCGAGGTCCGCCCGCTGGTGATGACGTCCGGGGAGCAGATCCAGAACCAGGAGTTCTTCGACCACGTGCGCGTGCCGAAGGCCAACGTCGTCGGTGAGATCGACGACGGCTGGACGGTCGCGAAGTACCTGCTGGAGTTCGAGCGGGGCGGCAGTGCCGCCGCCCCGAAGCTGCAGATCATGGCGGACGAGGTGGCCCGGGCCGCGGCCGGCCAGCCCGGACCCGACGGGCGCCCGCTGCTCGAGTCACCGGCATTCGCGGCCAAGCTCGCCGACGCCCGCATCCGGATCGACGTGCTCGAGGTGCTGGAGTTCCGCGTGCTGTCCGCGGCGGCGGGCGGGAGGAACCCCGGGACCGCGTCCTCCATGCTCAAGATCCTCGGCACCGAGCTGAGCCAGACGTTGACCGAGCTGCTGCTGGAGGCCGCCGGACCGCGCGGGCGCGCCTACCAGCCGCACGCGACCCGACCGGGCGGCCCGCTCGCGGGCTTCGCGCCCCCCGCCGACGGCTACGTCAGCGGGGAGGAGTGGCAGGCCGTGGCGCCGCTGCGCTACTTCAACGACCGGGCCGGGACGATCTACGCCGGCAGCAACGAGATCCAACGCAACATCCTCGCGAAGGCGGCACTGGGGCTCTGATGGACTTCTCGCTGACCGCGGAGCAGCAGCTCCTGCGCGACTCGCTCGCCGACTGGCTCGCCGACCGCTACGACCTCGCGCGCAGCCGGGAGGCCGCCGCCTCGGAGGCCGGCTGGCAGCCCGAGGTGTGGCGCGCGTTCGCCGACGACCTCGGCATCCTCGGCGCCACACTGCCCGAGGAGGTCGGCGGATCCGGCGGCGGGCCCGTGGAGGCGATGGTGATCGCCGAACAGCTCGGTCGCGCCCTGGTCGTCGAACCCTACGTCGACACCGTGGTGCTCGGCGGGGGTGTGCTGCGGCGCCTCCCCGGTGCCGGCGACGTCCTCAAGGGGGTCGTCGCGGGTTCCGTGCGGATCGCTCCGGGCCTGCTCGAACCGACCTCCGGGCACACCGCACACTCCGTGGCGACCACGGCTCGACGGGACGGCGGGGACTGGGTGCTGACCGGCGCCAAGGCCGTCGTGCCCGGGGTGCCGCAGGCGACCCACCTGCTGCTCACCGCCCGCACCTCGGGTGAGCAGCGCGACCTCGACGGGATCTCGATCTTCCTGCTCCCCGTCGAGCTCCCGGGCCTGCAGGTGCACCGCTACCGCACGATCGACGACCGGCACGCGGCCGACCTCGTGCTCGACGACGTGCAAGTCCCTGCCGACGCGCTCCTCGGCGAGGAGGGGCGGGGTTGGACGGCGCTCGCGCCCGCGCTCGACGAGGCGCTCGCCGCGCTCACCGCCGAGGCGGTGGGCTGCATGCGCACGGTGCTCGCCGACACCGTCGCGTACAGCAAGGAGCGTCGGCAGTTCGGCCAGCCCATCGGTTCGTTCCAGGCACTGCAGCACCGGATGGTGGACATGCACCTGGAGGTCGAGCAGTCTGTCGCGGCCATGTACCTCGCCACCCTGCGACTGGGCGCGGAGCCGGCCGAACGGGCCCGCGCCACCTCCGCCGCCAAGGTGACCGTCAGCCGCGCCGCACGCTTCGTCGGCCAGAACGCCGTCCAGCTCCACGGCGGGATGGGCATGACGCAGGAGCTCGCGATCGGCCACTACTTCAAGCGGCTCACCGCGATCGAGTACGAGCTCGGCCCCGCCGACCACCACCGGTCCCGCTACGCCTCCCTGACCCCGAAGCCCCGGAGTGCGGAGAGAGGCGAGGACTGAACCCGCCGCACTGTGACCGCTCGCATCGCGAGCGGTCACGCGGTGAGCGGGCCGAGATCACACCGCCGCGGAACGTCTCCGGCACGTCGTCGACGTGGCGTCCGGCCCCGAGAACGCGAAAAGCCCGGACGGAGGTCCGGGCTGATCAGGAAGGGTGGAGCTGAGGGGATTCGAACCCCTGACCCCTTGACTGCCAGTCAAGTGCGCTACCAGCTGCGCCACAGCCCCTTGCGATGAGGAAACACTACAACACCCCGTGGGGACCCGTTCGAGGGGGGTCCCCACGGGTGCCGGGCCTCAGGCCTGGATGGCCTTCTGCAGCCAGTCCGTGTCGTTGACATCGACCTTCGTGCCGTTGACGGCGATGGTCGGGGTGCCGAACTGGCCGTTGCTCTGCAGCGCCGGGGTCGCGGCCGCGGTGTTGGTGGCGTTCTCGATCAGGCCGGTGTTGGCCTGGGCGGCCACGCACTGACCGAAGGCGGGGCCGGCGCCGAGGGCGGTGCCCTTGGCCGTCAGCTCGTCGTTGGAGAAGCCGGCGCTGCCCTCAGCGGGCTGCTCGGCGTAGAGCTGGGCGTGGTAGGCCGGGAAGATGCCGGCGTCGGCGGCGCAGATGGCCGCGTTGGCGGCGCGGGTCGAGTAGCCCACGGGGTTGCTGGCGCGGTCGAGGATCGAGATCGCGTGGTAGTTGACCTTGATCTGGCCGGCGTTGAGCGCCGTCGTCAGCTCGTCCTTGTAGGTCGTCTCGAAGCGCTCGCAGTAGGGGCAGAGGTAGTCCTCGTAGATGTCCACGGTGACCGGTGCCGCGGCCTGCCCGGCGGTGATGGCGGCGCCGTTGCGCGCGACCGGGTAGGTCGGCGCGGGCGCGGCCGAGTCGGCGGCCTTGTTGTTCATCGTGACGACGACCCCGACGACGATCGCCGCGATCACGACGACGGCCACGATCGTCAGCACCAGGCCGCTGCCGCCGAGGCCCCGCCGCTTCGGGGTGATCCCCGCCGCCCGCAGCCGCGCCTCGGCCGCGGCCTGCCGCCGCTTCCGATCGCTGCGATCCGCTCCGCCCACGTCAGTTCCTCTCCGCACCCGAACCCGACGTGACGAGGGACCCGGCCAACCGGTTCTCCACGGCGAACAGCGTCCGCGGCCGCACGATCAACCAGGCCGCCAGCAGCAGGAACCCGGTGTCGCGGAGGATCTCCTGGACGTACTGCGTCTGCCCGGGCGCCACCGCCCCGCCGCCGCCGAAGCAGCCGCAGTCGATGTTCAGCCCGCGCGCCCAGGCCTGGGTCACGCCGGCGACGAACACCAGCAGCAGGCCGGCCGAGAGCCAGGCGACCGCGCGGGTCCCGATGCCGAGCAGGAGCAGCACGCCGAGCGCCAGCTCGAACCAGGGCAGCACCCCGGCGACGACGCCGACGGCCTCCCGCGGCAGGACGTCGTACGCCCGGACGGCCACGTAGGTCTGCGCCGGGTCGAGAGCCTTGATCAGGCCGGACGCGAGCCAGACGGCCGCGAGGCCGAGCCGCGCGAGCGTGCCGATCCCGTCGAGAACACGGCCCCTCGTCACGCCGCGAACGGTAGCGGGGCCACCTGAGACCCGGGTGAGCGACTCTCAGAAGTGCTCGCGCGCCGACTCCTGCTCCAGGACGGCGTCGAGGTCCTTGAGCCGGTTCATCCCCGAGACGGCCCGCGCGGTGCGGTTGTTGTCGGCGAGCAGCCCCTGGTGCCGGTGCACCCACTGCCAGTAGCCCGCGGTGAAGGGGCAGGCGTCGTCGCCCAGGCGCTTCTTGGGGTCGAACGCGCACCCACGGCAGTGGTCGCTCATCCGGTCGATGTAGGCGCCGCCCGCGGAGTACGGCTTGGTCGCCATCTTCCCGCCGTCGGCGTGCTGGCTCATGCCGATGACGTTGGCGGGCATGACCCATTCGAAGCCGTCGACGAAGGCGGTGCGGAACCACTCGTTGAGCTCGGCCGGCCGGTAGCCGCGCTGCAGGGCGTGGTTGCCGAGCACCATCAGCCGCGGGATGTGGTGCACCCAGCCGCGGTCCCGCACGCCCTCCAGCGCGCTGCGCAGGCAGGCCGCGGTGACGGCGTCGGACTCCAGCTCCGCCCACCAGTCCGGCAGCGGGGTGCGGGCGCGCAGGGCGTTGCGTCGGGTGTAGCCCTTGCCGAAGTGCCAGTACAGGTGCCAGACGTACTCGCGCCAGCCGAGGATCTGCCGGACGAACCCCTCGACGCTCGGCAAGTCGACGTCGCCGTCGCGGTAGGCCTGCTCGGCGGCGTGCACGGCCTCGAGCGGGTGCAGCACGCCGTGGTTCATCGGCACCGACAGCAGGGAGTGGGACATCGCCCAGTCCTGCTCGAGGATCGCGTCCTCGTAGGGCCCGAACGTGCCGAGCCGGTGCCGGACGAAATGTCGGAGCGCCTTGATCGCCTCGTCGTGCGTGATCGCGAACCAGCGCGGTCCGTCCCGCCCGACGGTCGGGTAGCCGGCCTCGTCGAGCTCGCGGCGGACCTCGTCGTCGATCCGGTCCTCCTCCGGCTGCCACGGCCCCTTCACCCCGAGCGTGCGCTCGCCCTTCGGCGGCGGTTCGCGGTTCTCCGAGTCGTAGTTCCACCGCCCGCCGACCGGCTTCTCGCCGTCCATCAGCACGCCGAACCGCTCGCGCTGGGTCCGGTAGAAGTCCTCCATCCGGAACCGGCCGCGGTCGCCGGCCCACTCCTCGAACTCGGCGCGGGGCAGCGCGAAGGTCGGCGTGGGCAGGACGTCGGCGACCAGGCCGTCCTTGCGCAGCCGCTCGACGAGCTCGGCCGCGGCGAACGACGTCGGTTCGTGCACCACCACCGGCCCGCCCACCTGCTCGAGGGCCTCGCGGTAGGTGTCGGCGCGGACGTACCGGGCGCGGTCGCCCAGCTCGGCGGCCAGGTGCCGCATCCCGGACAGCACGAGGTGCAGCTTCTGCCGGTGGAACCGCTTGCGGCGCAGCGCCCGGCCGGACTCGACCAGCACCACGTCGCGGTCGCGCATCCCGTCCGTGTCGTGGACGTGCGGGCCGAGCTGGTCGGCGAACAGCCACAGTGGTTCCCGTCCCATCCGATCAGTGTCGGTTCGCCACCCGGCCGCCGCGAGTCGGCGGATTAGGCTGCCCGGTGTGAGCGATCCGGCATTCGACGCCGAGCTGGCCGCGCATGAGCACGACCACCAGCACCGTGACGTCTCGGGCGGCTGGCTGCGCGCCGCGACCTTCGGCGCGATGGACGGGTTGGTCACCAACATCGCCCTGATCGCGGGCGTCGGGGGTGGCGGTGCAGACCGGCAGACGATCGTGCTGACGGGCATCGCGGGCCTGGTCGCGGGCGCCTTCTCGATGGCGCTCGGCGAGTTCGCCTCGGTGGGCACGCAGAACGAGGCGATCGACGCCGAGGCGGAGGTCGAGCGCCGCGAGCTCGCCCGGCACCCGCACGCGGAGCAGGCCGAGCTCGTCGAGGAGTACCGCAAGCTCGGGCTGACCGACGAGACCGCGCGCCGGGTCGCCGAGGAGATCAGCGCGAACCCCGACATCGCGCTGCGCGTGCACGTCAGCCAGGAGCTGGGTGTCAGCCTCGACGACAAGCCGTCGCCCTGGGTCGCGGCCGGCTCGTCGTTCCTCTGCTTCGCGATCGGCGGGATCATCCCGCTGCTGTCGTTCCTGTTCGGCTCGCCGTCCCTGCTGCTCGGGCTGGGCATCGGCGCGGTGGGGCTCTTCGTCGCCGGCGCGCTCTCCTCCCGCTTCACGGTGCGCACGTGGTGGGGCGGCGGGCTGCGGCAGTTGATGTTCGGCGTGATCGCCGCCGGGGCCACCTACCTCGTGGGGATGCTGATCGGTGTGACGGCCGCCTGACCCGCGGGTGTGACAACCTTGTCGGCAGCACCAGGACCGCCCGCACGTCAGGAGACCGCCGTGACCGCTGAGGTCCCGCTCGACGGGCTCGGCGCGCAGAGCCTCGTCGAGCTCGCCCTCGAGCGGATCCGCGGCGACATCCTGCGCGGCGCCATCGGGCCCGGCGAGCGGTTGGTCGAGGAGCAGCTCACCCGGCGGTTCGGGATCAGCCGCGCCCCGGTCCGGGAGGCGCTGCGGCTGCTCGGCCAGCAGGGGCTCGTCGAGCACCTCCCCCGCCGCGGGGTCCGGGTCGCGGAACTGTCGGCACGCGACATGACCGAGCTGTTCGGACTGCGGGACGCCCTCGAGCGGTACGCCGTGGACACCGCGCTCGGCGGCGGGGCCCGGCCCGACCCGGAGAAGCTCGCGGTGCTCGAGCGGGCCACCGAGCGGATCGAGCGGGCGGCGGGTGACGACCCCGCGCACGCTCCGATCGACCGCGCCGAGGCCCATCGCGAGTTCCACCTCGCCCTGGTCGCCCTCGCCGGGCACCGGCACCTGCTGCGGGTCTACGAGCCGGTGATCATGCAGCTGCAGCTCTACATGGCCGCGAACATGCGGCGGGAGGCCGAGCAGCGCTCCCCGGCCGAGGGCGCGCACCGGCACCGGCACCTGTACGAGGCCGTGGCCTCGGGCGACGCCGAAGCCGTGCTCACCGCCCTGGCGAGCCACGGCGCACGCACCTACCTGCGCCCCGAGCTCGAACCCTGACCGTCAGGGCCTCAGCTCGTAGATCAGGTTGAACGGGGTCGCGGTCGCGACCCGCGCCGTCCCGAACCCCGCCTCGCGCGCGAGGGCGCAGGTCCGTGCCGGTCCGGCCTGGTTGCCGAGCCCGGCCTGCGGTGGGCCCGACAGCCCGCTCGGGAGGCAGACGTACAGCGACGCGGCGGCGAACACCTTCCCGAGCGGGTTGAGCCCCTCGGCGACCGTGTCCCAGGACATCGGCTCGACGAGCATCACCGTGCCCCCGTCGGTCAGCGCGGACCGGGCGGCCCGCAGGGCGCCGACCGGATCGGGCATGTCGTGGAGGCAGTCGAAGAAGGCGACGAAGTCGTGAGCGCCGGACAGTCCGCCCGCCGCACCCACCTCGAAGGTCACGTTGCCGAGTCCGGCGGCAGCGGCGCGCTCCCGGGCCGCCTCGATCGACGGCGCGTGGGAGTCGACCCCCGACCAGGTGCTCGCCGGGTAGGCGCGCGCCATGATGATCGTCGACGCGCCGAACCCGCACCCGACGTCGACCGCCCGCACGCCGGCCCGCAGCCGCTCCTCCAGGCCGTCGAGGGCGGGGATCCACTCGCTCGTCAGGCTTGCGGTGTACGCGGGCCGGAAGAACCGCTCGGTGCCCTCGAACAGGTCCGGGTGGTGCTCGTGCCAGCCGATCCCGGCGCCGGTGCGGAAGGCGTCGGTGAGCCGGTCCAGCACGCGGAGGGCCGCCGCCATGCTCTGGAACCCGCCCGTCACGGCGGCCGGACTGTCCGGGTCGGTGAAGGCCGCGGCCTGCTCCGGGGTCAGCCGGTACCGCGCGGCGGCCGGATCGTCCCCGGACACGTGCTCGACGTACCCCGCCGCCGCCATCGCCCGCAGCCACTCCCGGACGTAGCGCTCTGCGAGTCCCCCGGCCGCGGCCAGCTCCTCCGGCGTCGCCGGCCCGACGTCGCGCAGCCGGGTGAAGAGGCCCAGGCGGTCCCCGATCAGGGCGAGCGGGACGACGAGCGCGCCCCCGAGATCGGTCATGACCCTCCCGAGCAGGTCGTCGAGGGCCTGCTCGTCGAGGACCGGCGCGGTGTCGGTGGGTGTGGTCGGAGTGCTCATGTCCCGCTCCCGGGCGCGGATCGGAGGACCGGTTCCGGGGCATCGCAGCGCTCACCAGCAGGTTCGTCGATACGCAGAAATGCGTACGCGGTCACAGGCCTAACACAGCCGTAACGCACGACACCTTTCCCTGACACCAGACTGTCGACAATCGACCGGGTGCAGACAGCGACAGCGGCCTCCTCCGCGGGGGTTCTGGGGCTCCGAACGGCCTACCGCACGGGCACGCTCCGTCCCCGGGACATGGTCGAGGCCGTCCTTGCGCGGATCGCCGGGCGGGGCGACGACGCGGTGTGGATCACCGTCGCGCCGGCCGCCGAGCTGCGGGCACGCGCGACGGAGCTCGAGAGGCTCGACCCGGCGCTGCCCCTGTACGGCGTGCCCGTGGCGGTCAAGGACAACATCGACGTCGCCGGGCTCCCCACCACCGCCGCCTGCCCGGCCTTCGCCCACACCCCCACCGCCGACGCCGGGTCGGTGCGCCGGCTGCGCGAGGCCGGCGCGATCGTCGTCGGGAAGACGAACCTCGACCAGTTCGCCACCGGGCTGGGCGGCGGCCGCTCCCCCTACGGCGCGCCGGAGAGCGTGTTCGGCCGCGACCTGATCTCCGGCGGATCCAGCTCCGGCAGCGCCGTCGCCGTCGCCGCCGGGATCGTGCCGGTCGCGCTGGGCACGGACACCGCCGGATCCGGGCGGGTCCCGGCCGCGCTCAACGGCGTCGTCGGGCTCAAGCCGACCCGCGGGCTCGTCGGGGCGTCCGGGGTCGTGCCGGCCTGCCGGTCGCTCGACTGCGTCAGCGTCTTCACCCGGGACATCGCCGACGCGGCCGCGGTGCTGCGCGTCCTCGCCGGCCCCGACCCCCACGACCCGTGGTCCCGCACCGGGACACCCGTGCCCCGCGGCCTGACCCTCGCCCTCCCCGAGAGTCTCGACTTCGAGGGCGACGCGGCCATGCGAGCGGCGTTCGAGACGGCCGCCGACATGGCCGGGGCCAGGGCGGCGCGCGTCGTCCGGACGTCGGTCGCCCCGTTGCGGGAGGCCGGGGACCTGCTCTACGGCGGACCCTGGGTGGCCGAGCGGCTCGCCGTCCTGCAGGACTTCCTCGCCGCGCACCCCGACGGCGTCCTGCCCGTCACCCGCGCGGTGATCGAGAAGGGCGCCGCGTTCTCGGCGGTCGACGCCTTCCGCGCGCAGTACCGGCTGCAGGAGCTGAAGGCCTGGACCGACCGGCTGTTCGCGACGGCGGACGTCCTCGTGCTGCCGACCGTGCCGACGACCTTCACCCGCGCCGAGCTGGCCGCGGAGCCCGTCGCCCGCAACCTCGTCCTCGGCCGGTACACGCAGTTCACGAACCTGCTCGACCTCGCCGCCCTCGCCGTCCCCGCCGGGACGACGGCGGACGGCCGCCCGTGCGGGGTCACGCTCGTCGGCCCCGCCTTCTCCGAGGACCGGCTGCTCGCCGCAGCCGCAGCGCTCCTGCCCGCCCCTGTCCCGTCCACCCCGGAGGTCCCGTGACGACCGACATCCACGCACGTCCCGACCCGACCGCACCCCCGCGGACCGCCGTGATCGGACCGGTCGCCGCGCGGCCCTACGCCTGGCCGTACGACGGTGCCGTGCCGGCGTCGAGGACGGCCCTGATCTGCATCGACTGGCAGGTCGACTTCTGCGGGCCCGGCGGCTACGTCGACCGGATGGGCTACGACATCGGCCTCACCCGGGCCGGCCTCGGGCCCACCGCGCGGCTCCTGCAGCACGCCCGCCGGACCGGGATGCTCGTGATCCACACCCGGGAGGGGCACGCGCCGGACCTCTCCGACCTCCCGGCGAACAAGCGCTGGCGGTCCAAACAGATCGGCGCGGAGATCGGCTCTCCCGGGCCCGCCGGTCGCATCCTCGTCCGCGGCGAGCCGGGCTGGGAGATCGTCCCGGAGGTCGCACCGATCCCCGGCGAGGTGCTGATCGACAAGCCGGGCAAGGGCGCGTTCTACGCGACCCGGCTCGACCTCGTGCTCCGGTCCAACGGCATCACGCACATCCTGCTGACCGGCATCACCACGGATGTCTGCGTGCACACGACCATGCGCGAGGCCAACGACCGCGGCTACGAGTGCCTGATCCTGTCCGACTGCACCGGCGCCACCGACCCGTCCAACCACGACGCCGCCCTGCACATGGTGACCATGCAGGGCGGGGTCTTCGGCGCCGTCGGGACCGCCGACGCCGTCGTCGGGGCGACCACCTGGAGCACCTCATGATCGTCGAGGCGAGCCCCGGCCCGTTCACCTTCGATCCGGCGACCACCGCCCTGGTGATCATCGACATGCAGCGGGACTTCTGTGAGCCGGGCGGGTTCGGCGAGACCCTGGGCAACGACGTCTCGCTGCTCCGCAGCGTCATCCCACCCCTGCAGCGGGTCCTCGCCGCCGCCCGTGAGCTGGGCATGACCGTGATCCACACCCGCGAGGGGCACCTCCCCGACCTCTCCGACTGCCCGCCCGCGAAGCTCCACCGCGGCAACCCCACGCTGCGCATCGGCGACCCGGGGCCGAAGGGCCGGATCCTCGTCCGCGGCGAGTACGGCCACGACATCGTCGACGAGCTGGCGCCGCTGCCGGACGAGCTCGTGGTCGACAAACCCGGGAAGGGCTCCTTCCACGGGACCGCCTTCGGGGCGGAGCTCGAGGCACGCGGCGTCACGAGCCTGATCGTCACCGGCGTGACGACCGAGGTCTGCGTGCACACCACCGTCCGGGAGGCCAACGACCGCGGCTACGAGTGCCTCGTGCTCTCGGACTGCACCGGCTCGTACTTCCCGGAGTTCCACCGCGTCGCGCTGGAGATGGTCGCCGCCCAGGGCGGGATCTTCGGCTGGGTCGCGGACTCCACCGCCCTGCTCGAAGCCCTCACGCAGGAGGCCGTCGCATGAGCACCACCGAAGCAGCCCCACAGCCGATGAAGCTCTCCTGGTGGGTGTCCGGCGACACCAACGCCTTCTTCGGCCTGGGCTTCAACACCCTGGTCAACGTCCTCACCCTGTCCGGCCTGTGCCTCGGCGTGGTGAACATCCCGGGCGCCGACGTGTTCGGCGTGATCCTGCCGGCGCTGGGCGTCCAGCTCCTGATCGGCAACGTCTACTACACCTACCTCGCCCGCCGGCTGGCGCGGCGCGAGGGCCGCACGGACGTGTGCGCGATGCCGTACGGCCCGTCCGTGCCGCACATGTTCATCGTCGTCTTCGTGATCATGCTGCCGATCTATCTGCAGACACGGGACCCGCTGACGGCGTGGGCCGCGGGCCTCGCGTGGTCGTTCATCATCGGGATCATCGTCCTGCTCGGCGCGTTCGTCGGGCCGTGGATCCGCAGGTACACGCCGCAGGCGGCGATGCTCGGCACGCTCGCCGGCGTGTCGATCGCGTTCATCTCGATGCGCCCGGCCGCGCAGATGTTCGAGGCGCTGTGGATCGCGCTGCCGGTCATGGTGATCATCCTGATCGGCTTCTTCACCGACCTCAAGCTGCCCGGGAACATCCCGGTCGGGCTCGCGGCGCTGCTGGTCGGCTCGGCGATCGGGTGGGTCGGCGGGTACATGTCGACGCCCGACGTCGTCGCCGCGGCCAAAGACGTCGCCCTCTCGCTGCCGACGGCGGACCTCGCCCGCCTCGGCGAGGGCCTCACCGACGTCGCCCCGCTGCTCGCCACGGCCATCCCGCTGGGCATCTACAACTTCACCGAGGGCATGACCAACGTCGAGTCCGCCGCCGTCGCGGGCGACGAGTACAACCTGCGTGCGATCCTCGCCGCGGACGGCGCCGGCGCGGTCGTCGGCTCGGTCCTCGGCTGCCCGTTCCCGCCCGCGGTGTACATCGGCCACCCCGGCTGGAAGGCCGCCGGCGGCCGCACGACGTACTCGCTCGCGTCGGGCGTGGTGATCGCGTTGATGTGCTTCCTCGGCCTGTTCTCGCTGCTCGGCGCACTGCTGCCGACCCCGGCGATCGTGCCGATCCTGCTCTACATCGGGCTGCTGATCGGGGCGCAGGCCTTCCAGGAGACCCCGCGGCGGCACGCCGTCGCCGTCGTCATCGCGATCATCCCGAACATCGCGTCCTGGGCGGCCGGGTTGATGAACAACGCCCTGTCCGCGGCCGGGACCACCGCACAGCAGGTCGGCGAGGAGGCCCTGAACGGGGCCGGGCTCGTCTACCACGGCACCGTGCTGCTCGGCGGCGGCGCGATCCTCGCCGGGATGGTGCTCGGCTCGATCACCGTGTTCGTCATCGACAAGAACTTCTTCGCGGCGGCGATCTACTCGGCGATCGGCGCGGTGCTCGGCTTCATCGGGCTGATCCACGCGGAGCAGGTGGGCTGGAACGTCGGCGGGCAGATCGCGCTCGGATACCTGTTCGCCGCGGTGCTCCTGGCCGGGTTCGGGCTGGTCATGCGCCGGCGCGGGCCGGTCGGCGACGGGGTGCGGGAGGACCAGCCGGTCGCCGCGGACCTCGTCGGCGCCGAGCCGGGCGAGGGCGTTCCGACGCCTCGCGAGGGCGAGCCGGCCGCGGCCGGCCCGGCCGACCCGGGGCCCGACGGCCGCCCGGCGCCCGTGTGACCGGCGTCCTGCCCGGGCTCCCCGGACCGTCCGCCGCGGGGGCGGGGGCACACGTCCCCGTGGCGGGCACCCTCGGTGCGGCGGACGTCCCCGCCGCGCCGGGGGCCGGGTCCCGGATCGACGCGCCGGAGGTGGTGGCCGAGGTCCGCGCCGTGTTCGAGCGCTACGAGCGGGCTTTGCGAGAGGCCGACGTCGCCACGCTGACCGCGTTGTTCTGGGCCGACCCGCGCTGCGTCCGCTACGGCGTGGCGGACCGGCAGCACGGGGCGGACGAGATCGCGGAGTGGCGGCGGGCGAACCCGGGCGTCCCGCCGGGCCGGACGCTGACGGAGACCGTGGTGGTCGCGATCGGCGACGCCGCGGCCGTGGTCAGCACGCTGTTCGGGTATCCGGGCGGCGCGACCGAGGGCCGGCAGACCCAGACCTGGGTGCGGTTCCCGGATCTCGACGGCCACGGCGGCTGGCGGATCGTCGCGGCGCACGTGTCCGAGGTGCCCCTGTGAGCGTTGCCCCGGTGAGCACGGTCCTGCTCGCGGTCGTGGCCGCCCACCGGCGCGGCCAGCCGCTGCACCCCGAACTGCTGGCCCTCGGCGCCCGGTTCGCCGGCCTCGGCCGCACCGCCCCGGTGTACCGGCTACTGGCGCTCCCCGGGGAGGAGGTCCTGCGGGGCGGCCTGGTCCGAGTGGCCGACGGCGGCGCGGAGGTGGAGGTCGAGCTGTTCCGGCTGCCGGTCCCCGCGGTCGGCCGGCTCGCCGTCGCCCTGCCCGCGCCGCTGGCCGTCGGCACGCTCGTGCTGGCCGACGGCCGGTCCATGGTCGGGATCGTCTGCGAGGGCTGGGCCGCCGGCACGGCCCGGGACGTCACCGCGCACGGCAGCTGGCCGGCCTACCTGGCGGCCCGCTGAGCTACTCCGCCCCGACCGCGCGCTCCCCCGCGACCGTCTCGGCGGTGGCGTCACAGTGGTCGTGCGGGCGCGGGAGGGTCTCGGGCGCGCGCAGCCAGAAGCCCAGCGCGATGATCGAGACCACGCCGGTGAGGGCGAAGGCGAGCCCGAACCCGGCCGCCTGGGCCACGGCACCGGCGGCCAGGGGCCCGACGATGGCCCCGACGTCGGCGGCCATCTGGAAGCCCGCCAGCACCGTGCCGCCGCGGGCCCGGCTGCCGATCACGTCGGCGACCGCGGCGGTCATCGGCGGGTTGACCAGCCCGCTGCCGACGCCGGCGACCAGCGACAACGCCAGGAAAAGTCCGGACGACGGCGCGAACCCCAGCAGGCCGGTCGCGATCGCGGACACCACGAGACCGGCCAGCACCGGGGGCTTGCGGCCGCGGCGGTCGGCGAGCCGACCGGAGACGAGCAGGGTCGCGGCGTTGCCGGCGGCGAAGACGGCGAGCGCGAACCCCGCCCACGTCTCGCTCTGCCGCAGCGCCTCGACCACGAACAGCGGCACCAGCGCCACGCGGACCCCGAACACGGTCCAGCCGTTGGCGAAGCTCGCCACCAGCGCCGCGCGGTAGGCGGGGTGCCGGATCGCCGTCGGGAAGGTGGCGGCGGCCTCGGCGGGATCGGTCCCGGCGCGATCGCCCGTCCGCCCCCGCAGCAGCGGGACCGACACCAACATCGCGCACAGCAACGCCGCCGCGTACACCAGGAACGGCGCGCGCAGGCTCACCGCGATCAGGCCGCCGCCCGCCAGCGGCCCCGCGATGTTGCCCAGCAGGAACCCCGTCGCCCACATCCCCGACGCCCGCCCGCGCGCCTCGGGCGGGGCGAGCCGCACCAGCAGCGAGATCGCGGAGACGGTGAACATGGTGGAGCCGATGCCGCCGACGCCCCGGAACAGCAGCAGCTGCCAGTAGCTCTGCGCCGCCGCCGTCAGCCCCACCGAGGCCGCGGCGATCACCAGCCCGACGGTGTAGACGCGCAGCTCGCCGAACCGGCCGACCAGCCGCCCGCTCACCGGGGCGAAGGCGAGCCGGAACGCCGCGAACAGGCTGATCACCGCGGAGGCGGCCGCCACCCCGACGTCGAACGTGCGGGCGAAGGCCGGCAGCGCCGGGGCCACGATCCCGAAGCCGATGGCGACCACGAAGGCCGCCACCACCAGTACCCAGATCTCCCGCGGCATGCGCACCCGCGTGCGCGCCGGCACGGCGTCCCCCGTCGTGGCCACGTCGCCCCTTCCGTCCCGATCGTTGGCAACGCTACGCGATCGGGTTAAGGGCCGGGTTCGTCACCGGGTGCCGGGAAGGGCGTGCACGCCGCGGACGGCCCTCTCGTCCCGGAACCTGCGGCGCCCGGACCGACGCCCGCCACCCAGCTGATCGTCGGTAGCCTCTCCCGGCGGTGGACACGGACGAAATGCTGGCTCGCCTGCACGAACTGGCGGGACCGACGGGCGCCGAGCTCTTCGCGGCGATCGCGGCCGGGCTCGAGGGGCGCCCGCTCACCGACGACGCCGCCCTCCGGCTCGGGACCGCACTGCGCCGCACCTACCCCGCGCCGCTGGTCGCGGAGGCCCTCACGCAGGCGCAGCTGCGCGAGCGGGCCGCGGGGAAGTTCGACCGGGCTCGCACGATGTTCCTGACGCGCGCGGGCTGGGAGCAGGCGTCGCCGGAGATCGTGGCACGGCACCGGGCGGCCCGGTTCGCCTCCGCGCGCCACGTCGCGGACCTCTGCTGCGGCATCGGCGGCGACCTCCTCGCCCTCGCCCCCGGCCGGGACGTCCTGGCCGTCGACCGCGATCCGGTGCACCTGTGGATGGCCCGCCACAACGGCGCGATCTACGGGGGCGAGGCCCGCACCCTGCTCGCGGACGTCCGGGAGGTCGACCTGGCCGACGTCGACGCGGTGTTCGTGGACCCGGCCCGGCGCTCGGCGCGCGGCCGGATGCGGACCGGCGACAGCGAGCCGCCGTTCGACTGGTGCCTCGGCCTGCCGGTCCCCGCGATCGGGATCAAGGCCGCCCCGGGCCTCGACCACGACGTCGTCCCCGAGGGGTGGGAGCTGGAGTTCGTGGCGGTGGACCGGGACCTCAAGGAGGCCGTGGCCTGGTCCCCCGCCCTGGCGACGACCCGGGCCCGGGCGACCGTCCTGCCCTCAGGCGACACGCTCGTCGCCGTGGAGGGCGAGCCGGTCGCGGTGCGCGACCCGGGCCGGTACCTGCTCGACCCGAACCCGGCCGTCACGCGGGCCGGCGCCGTGGAGGAGCTCGGCCGCCGCACCGGGACGTGGAAGATCGACGACCGGATCGCCTTCCTGTCCGCCGACGAGCCGGTCGCGACGCCGTTCGCCCGCACGCTCGAGGTGATCGACTCCGGGCCGTGGGACCAGAAGCGGCTCCCCCAGCGGTTGCGCGAGCTCGACATCGGTGCCGTGGACATCCGCCGCCGCGGCCTCGCCGGGGACGTCGACGCCCTGCACAAGCGGCTCAAGCTGCGCGGATCCCGGCGGGCGACGCTGGTGATGACGCGGGTCCGGGACCGGCCGTGGGGCCTGGTCTGCCTCTGAGAACGGCCTGCTTCCGAGGACGGCCTGCTTCCGAGGACGGCCAGCCTCTGAGAACGGTCAGGGCCCCGACCCGTCCGGGTCGGGGCCCTGAACTCCAGGGGTGGAGGTGCCGGGAATCGAACCCGGGTCCTCCTTCGCATTGCGAGGGCTTCTCCGTGCGCAGTCCGCTGTGTCTCTACTCGGATCCACCGGTCTCACGGACGAGCCGGTGTGACGATCCCAGTCGCTGTTTGGTGTCCCGTCCGACCCCGGCGACCGGGCCGGACGGTGAAGTCCCCTAGCTGATGCCGGGCACCGGGGCGGGAACACCCCCGGGCCGACAGTCCCTTACTGGATCAGGCAGCGAGCGCGAAGTCCGCGCGGGCGCCCTGAGCCGGGACAGTGCGACTCTCGTCGGCACTTATTTTGTTACGACGCATGGTTAACGAGCTCATCGTCGTCTTCCTCGGCACGCTTCCCCTCGGTCCGCCTCAGGAGTCGAGACCGTTCACCCCCTTGTCGCGACCCGCACGCCGGGCCGTCGATCCATTCTAACGCCCGCGCCCCCGCCGCTCATCCCGATTCGGTGTCGGCCCGCGAGTCGTACCGGTCACGCGCCGCGAGCACCTCCTCGACGTGCGCCTCCGCCCAGTCCTTGACGTGCAGCACCGCCCGGTGGAGCCCGGCACCGAGCGGCGTGAGCCGGTAGTCCACCCGGACGGGCACGGCCGCCGTCACCTCGCGCTCCACGAGCCCGTCCCGCTCCAGGCCGCGCAGGGTCTGCGTGAGCATCTTCGGGCTGACGCCGGCGACGCGCCTGCCGAGCTCGGAGTACCGCTTCGGGCCGTCGGCCAGCGCGGCGAGCAGCAACCCGACCCACTTGTCGCTGATCCGGTCCAGCACCATCCGCGAGGGGCAGGCGGCCAGGAAGGCGTCGTAGGCCGCGCGGTCGGCCTCGCGACGCTGGGCCGCGGTCGTGGTCGCCATGGCTCTCCTCCGGCTCTCCTACGCACTTCCAGGTAACTACTACCCGCCGGATAGTAACGCTCCTAGCGTGAGTTCTGGAAGCACGGACGACGAGGAGAGCGACATGCGTGCAGTGGTGTTCCGCGAGTTCGGTGGCCCCGAGGTGCTCGAGGTCGCAGAGGTGCCCGAGCCCGAACCGGGGCCGGGCGAGGTGCGGATCGCGGTGGAGGCCGCGACCGTGAACCCGGTCGACCTGGCGACCCGCTCCGGGTTCACGGTGCAGGCCGGACTGGCGCCGGCGCCCGAGGGGCCGTTCGTGCGGGGGCTGGGTTGGGACGTCGCCGGGAAGGTCGACGCCGTCGGCGCCGAGGTCGAGGGGCTCCGGCCCGGCGACGCGGTGATCACGGTGCTCCCGGCCTTCGCGGTGCCGGTCGGGGCCCAGGCGGAGAAGGTCGTGGTGCCGGCCGCGGACGTGGCACCGGCACCGGAGGGTGTGGACGTCGCGGCGGCCGCGACCCTGCCGCTGAACGCCCTCACCGCCGCCGCGGCGCTCGACGACCTCGCTGCGCCGGAGGGGTCGTCCCTCCTGGTCATCGGCGGGGCCGGCGGGGTCGGGGCGTTCGCCGTGCAGCTGGCCGTGCGGGCCGGGCTGCGGGTGCTCGCCACGGCGTCGGCGCGCGACGAGGCCGCGGTGCGGGGGTACGGAGCCGAGGTCGTCCGCCGGGACGCGCTGCCCACCGGCGTCGACGGCGTGCTCGACACGGCCGGGATCGGCGCCGCGGCGCTCGCGCCGGTGCGGGACCGTGGGACCCTCGTGACCGTCGCCGGGCCCGTGCCCGCCGAGCGCGGGATCCGCAGTGTGCAGACGATGGTGCGACCCGACGGCGTCCGGCTGGCCGAGCTCGCCGCGCTGGCGGCGAAGGGCGAGCTGACCCTGACCGTGGCCGGAACCTACCCGCTCGACGACGTGGCCGCGGCCCACGAGCGGCTCGCCGGCGGCGGGATCGGCGGCCGGCTGGTCCTGCTCGTCTGACGCCGTTCGCGCAGCTCACCCCGGGTTGTGAGTGGCAACTGCCCCTAGAGGGGCAGTCGCCGCTCACGGGTCAGAGGCTCAGGAGGCGGGTGCCCGTGTCGTGGAGGACCGAGCGGAGGAAGGTTTCGCCGAGGCGGTCGTCCGCGGCCGCCCAGTCCGCGATGGCGCGGAGCTGCTCGGCGTAGGGGTACGGGATGTTCGGGAAGTCGCTGCCCAGGACGACCCGGCCGGGGATCTCGGCGAGCCGCGCGGGCCAGTCCGAGGGCAGCGGCGCGAACGCCTCGGCGTAGGGCGTGCCGACCATCGTGGTGTCCAGGTGCACGTTCTCGTAGCGGTGCACCAGCTCCAGCGCGGCGTGGAAGTCCGGCATCCCGGCGTGGGCGAGCACCGCCGTGAGCCGCGGGTGGCGGGCCAGGACCTCGCCGAAGACGTCGAGCCCGGTGTGCTCGCCGGGGATGGGCCCGTGCCCGCAGTGCACGATCACCGGGACGCCGGCCTCGGCCAGCAGGCCCCACGCCCCGTCGAGCAGGGGGTCGCGCGGGTCGAAGGACCCCACCTGCACGTGCACCTTCACCGCCCGGGCCCCACCCTCGACGGCGGCGCCCAGGTACCCCTCGACGCCGGGCTCGGCGTAGAGGGTGGCCGTGCGGACCGCGGCCGGGGTGGCGGCCGCGAACTCGGCCGCCCACTCGGTCAGCCACGCCGCCATGCCGGGCTTGTGCGGGTAGACCAGCGGCGCGAACCGCAGCACGCCGATCTTCTCCAGCGTGGCGACCCGCTCGGGTTCGGGCGTGCGGTACTGGATCGGCCAGTCCATGCCGTAGTGCGTGCGGGCCTGGTCGAAGTAGGCCCACACCTTGTCGAGGACCCGCTCGGGCAGGAAGTGCACGTGGACGTCGACCAGCCCGGGCAGGCCGAGGTCGGCGATCCAGCGGGGGACGTCGTCGTCCGACGTGGGCGGCGCGGGGAGCGTCACGAGAGCGACCTCGCCCGGCCCTTCGCGGCGCGGCCGATGGCCCGAGCCATGTCCCGCTCGGCGTCCTTCTTCGCCAGGTCCTGCCGCTTGTCGTAGGTCTTCTTGCCGCGGGCCAGCGCGATCTCGCACTTGACCTTGCCGTCGCTGAAGTAGAGCGACATCGGGACGAGCGTGAGCCCGCCCTCGCGGATCTTGCCGATCAGCCGCTCGATCTCGTACTTGTGCAGCAGCAGCTTGCGGGTGCGCCGCGGCTCGTGGTTGGTCCAGCTGCCGTGCGTGTACTCGGGGATGTGCAGGCCGCGCAGGAACACCTCGCCGTCGTCGACGGTGGCGTACGCGTCGACCAGCGACGCCCGGCCCAGCCGCAGGCTCTTCACCTCGGTGCCCATGAGCGCCACACCGGCCTCGAACTCCTCGAGCACCGCGTAGTCGTGACGCGCGCGCCGGTTCTGCGCGATCACCTTGCGGCCTTTCTCCTTCACCCCTCCAGCCTACGCGGAGGTGGTCACCTCACACCTTCACATAGAGACGCAGGGTGACGTAGCCGGTGATCCCCGCGATCACGGCGCCGATCGGGACCAGGTACGCCGAGACCGTCAGGACGTCGGCGAGCGTGACGGGCGGGATCACGCCGTTCTGCGCGATCCCGGCCAGCAGGGAGTCGATGAAGGCAACCTTCCCGACGAGCAGCCCGACGCCCGCGAGCACCGCGCCGACCACGCCGGTGATCACGGCCTCGACCAGGAACGGCAGCTGCGTGTACCAGCGGGTGGCGCCGACCAGCCGCATCACGCCCACCTCGGTGCGGCGGGTGTAGGCGGAGACCTGGACCGTGTTGGAGATCAGCATCAGCGCCGCGACGGCCTGCACCAGGGCCAGCGCGAAGGTCACGTTCCGCACGCCGCCGAGGAAGTCGAACAGCTTGGCGACCACGTCGCGCTGGTCGATCACGGTGCGCACGCCGACCTGGTTCTCCATGGCCTGCTTCACCGCGGCCGCCCCGGCCTCGGTCGACCCGTCCTGGTCGACGAGCTTGACCCGCAGCGTGGCCGGCAGCGACTGCGGCCGGGCGAGCTCGGCGACCGACTGTCCGGCGAACAGCTCCTGGAAGCGCTCGTACGCCTCCTGCTGGTTCTCGTACGTCACGCCCGCCACCAGCGGCGAGTTCTCCAGGGTGGACCGCAGGCCCGCGCAGATCGGCTGCGTGCAGTCCGTGTCCGCGGTGGACACGTCCTGGGTGAGCGCGACCCGGATCTCCAGGCGGTCGGAGTAGATGGCCTCGGTGGCGTCGATCGTCTTCACCGCGAGCAGGCCGGTGCCGACCATGAGCAGCGAGATCGCGGTGGTCAGCACCATCGCCGCGGTCATCGTGACGTTGCGGCGCAGGCCGGTGGCGACCTCCCGGACGACGAAGTCGGTTCTCATGGCGCCTCCGCGGGGAGGCGTACGTCGACGGTGCCCACTACCGGCCCACCCCGTACACCGCGTGGGCCTCGTCCCGGACGACCCGGCCCATGTCCAGCTCGACCACCCGCCGTCGCATGGAGTCGACGATGGAGTGGTCGTGGGTCGCCATGACGACGGTCGTGCCGGTGCGGTTGATCCGCTCGAGCAGCAGCATGATGTCCTGGCTGGTGTCGGGGTCGAGGTTGCCGGTGGGCTCGTCGGCCAGCAGGACCAGCGGGCGGTTCACGAACGCGCGGGCGATCGCCACGCGCTGCTGCTCGCCGCCGGAGAGCTCGTGGGGCATCCGGTCGGCCTTGCCCTCGAGCCCGACGAGCTCGAGCACCTCGGGCACGACCTTGCGGATCGTCGAGGGCGACTTGCCGATCACCTCGAGCGCGAACGCGACGTTCTCACCCACGGTCTTGTTCGGGAGCAGCCGGAAGTCCTGGAACACCACGCCGATGCGCTGCCGCAGCCGGGGCACCTTCCGCCGCGGCAGCTTCGCGACGTCGAGGTCGGTCACCCAGATCTTGCCGCGGGTCGGGACGTCCTCCCGCAGCAGCAGCCGCAGGAAGGTCGACTTCCCGGAACCGGACGGCCCGATGAGGAAGACGAACTCGCCCTTGCCCACCTCGACCGAGACGCGGTCCAGCGCGGGCCGCGTCGAGGTCCTGTACATCTTGGTGACGCGCTCCAGCCGGATCACGGCCGGGACGTTACCGGCGGATCATGACCGGGCCGTCACCCGACAGGCCCCCTCGGCGCAGCAGCGCTACCGCTCGTCCGATCACGCGTTCTCCGCCTCGAGCTGCTGGTTGCGACGCCAGCGGATGCCCGCCTCGATGAAGCCGTCGATGTCGCCGTCGAGCACCGCGCCCGGGTTGCCGACCTCGAACTCGGTCCGCAGGTCCTTGACCATCTGGTACGGGTGCAGCACGTAGGAGCGCATCTGGTTGCCCCAGCTGGATCCGGAGTCCTTGAGCGAGTCCATCAGCGCCCGCTCCTCCTCGTGCTTGCGCGCGAGCAGCTTGGCCTGCAGCACGACCATCGCGGTCGCCTTGTTCTGGATCTGGGAGCGCTCGTTCTGGCAGGACACCACGATCCCGGTGGGGATGTGGGTCAGCCGGACGGCCGAGTCCGTGGTGTTGACGCCCTGCCCGCCGGGCCCGGACGACCGGTAGACGTCGACGCGCAGGTCCTTCTCGTCGATCTCGACGTGGTCGGTCGACTCGACGACCGGGGTGACCTCGACGCCGGCGAACGACGTCTGCCGGCGGCCCTGGTTGTCGAACGGCGAGATGCGGACCAGCCGGTGCGTGCCCTGCTCGATCGACAGCGTGCCGTACGCGTAGGGGGCGTGGACCTGGAAGGTCGCGGACTTGATGCCCGCCTCCTCCGCGTACGAGGTGTCGTAGACGTCCACCCCGTAGCCGTGCCGCTCGGCCCAGCGCAGGTACATCCGCATGAGCATCTCGGCGAAGTCCGCGGCGTCGACCCCGCCCGCCTCGGAGCGGATCGTCACCAGCGCCTCGCGCTCGTCGTACTCGCCGGAGAGCAGGGTCCGCACCTCGAGCGAGGCGATCTCCTCGCGGAGCTTCGTGCGGTCCCGGTCCGCGTCGGCGATCGCGGACTCGTCCCCCTCGTCCTCGGCCAGCTCGTAGAGCACGGGGAGGTCGTCGAGCCGGCGGCGCAGGTCCTCGACCCGGCGCAGCTCGGCCTGGGCGTGCGAGAGCCGGCTGGTGACCTTCTGCGCGGCCTCGGTGTCGTTCCACAGGTCGGGGGCGCCCGCCTGCTCCTCCAGGTCCGCGATCTCCGCCTTGAGCGCGGGGACGTCGGTGACCGCCTCGATGCCCTCCAGGGTGGTTGCGAGGTCCTTCAGGTCGGCTGCCACGTCGGGGTTCACAACGCTCCAGGCTACGCGGGCACGCGAGGGCGGTGCGGCGGGAGGGTTCGGGCCCGGGTGTGCCGCAGGGCCGTCAGTCGAGCGGGATCGCGTCGAGCAGCTTCACCATCGCCCGGGTGTGCGCGACGGTGAAGTCCGCGACCGCCTTGCGGTACGGGTCCTCCTCGCCCCGGGCGGCGGCGCGGGACTCGGCGAGCCGCGCCGTGTAGACCTCGCGCGAGGTGCCGACCAGCTCGGCCCGCTGCTTCACGGTGAGCTGGCCGGCGTGCAGCAGCCGCAGGACGAGCGGGCTGCGCAGCGCGTCGCCGCCGCTGCCGTGGTGCAGCCACGCCTTGAACGCCCGCTTGCCCGCCGCAGTGATCACGTACTGCTGCGACGCCCGCGGCCCCTGCTTGCCCAGCCGCAGCAGGCCGGCCTCGGCCATCACCGGCAGCTCGCGGTAGACCTGGCTGCGGGTCACGGTGAAGAAGGAGCCGAAGCGCTCGCCGGCGGCCGCGACGAGCTGGCCGCCCGTCATCGGACCGCTGTGGAGCAGTCCGAGCAGAGCCGCGGCGGTGGCGTTGACTGCGGGTGGGGCCGGCATCCCCCAACGGTCCCACGAGCGACGGGGTTCCGCATTCCACAGTGGCCCCCGACCTGCGAGTTCGGACGATCACGACGGCTGCGCAACCGAGGTGCGTACCCCGCCGACGGGGGTCCACACCTCGCCCGCGACGGACGGGGTGAAGGGCTGCGGGGGAACCGGTGCGGCGCGGTCAGACGTGGAGGGCGGCCTCGGGCAGGACGTGCGCGGTGGGGCGCCCGACCCGGCACCGCCGGCCCGGCCGGCCGACGATCGCGGCGGACCCCTCCGCGCCGGCGGGCAGGCGGTAGCGCTCGGACGCTTCGAGGTCCACGACGTACCCGAGATCGCCCAGGCTGGCCACCGTGACCCGCGAGATCGGGTTGCCGGCCTCGGTGATGAAACCGCTCATCAGCTCGTCGCCGAAGACCGACTCCCGCCAGTGACCGTCGCGCGTGCCGGGTCCGCCCGTGTTCTCCACGGGCACCCCGCCACTGCCGCCGAGCGCGGTCCACTCCGCGACCGCGCCGGTGCCGGTGAAGACCGGGTCCGCCGTGCCCGCGCCCGCGCCCGACAGCAGGCCGAGCCGGGACCAGAGGTTGCCGATGCCGAGGACGTGGCCCATCTCGTGGGTGATGACGTCGTCGAGCGTCCCCTCGCTCTCCATCCGGGCGAGGTCCGCGGTGTCGAACTGCATCTGCCCGACGGCGGGGAGCAGCCCCGCCGAGACCGGCCGCAGCTGCGTCGGGCCGGCCTGGCCGAGGATCTGTCCGGAGCCGTCGATGTCCGCGCCCGAGGCGAGGATCAGGACGTCGTCGATCGTCTCGCCGTCCACGACGACGGCCGGGAGGTCGCCGACGATCATCCGGGTCCAGCGGTCCGCCGCGGCCGCGAAGGCCTCCTGCTGGCGCGCGTCGAGCCCGCCGGTGAAGCGGACGTCGATCGTGAACGGCGACGCGGCGGCGGCGACGCCGAGCGTGCCGGCCGCGGCCTCGACTGCGCGGGCCGCGTCGGCGACCGCCCGGTAGCTCTCCATCCCATGATCGTGCCGGGGCCCGGCGGCGGCCGCCACGGGACGCGCCGCCGGCCCTCGCCGACGTCAGAGGGTGAGCGCCGCGATCCGCTCGCGGTGCTGGTCCACCCCGCCGTACAGCCCGGCCAGCCGCTTGGCGCGCTTGTAGAAGAAGTGCGACTCGTGCTCCCAGGTGTAGCCGATGCCGCCGTGGTACTGGATCATCGCGGCGGTCGACTGCAGGGCCACGTCGCTGGCCTTGGCCTTGGCGACGGCGACGGCCAGCTCGACGTCGTCGAGCCCGGCGTCCACGGCGTGGGCGGCGTAGAGCGCCGCGTGCTCGGCCATCGTCACGCCGACGTGGATGTCCGCCAGCGCGTGCTTGAGCGCCTGGAACGAGCCGACGGGCACGCCGAACTGCTCGCGCTCGCGGTCGTAGGCCACCGTCCGGCTCAGCGCCTCCCGGGCGATCCCGACCAGGTCGGCGGCCACGAGCACGGTGGCCCGGGCGGTCAGCTGGGCGGCGGCGTCATCCGGCAGCGGCTCCACCTCCGCGACGTCGAGCGTGGCCAGCCGGGTGGTGCGGTCGTAGGACCCGACCGGGGTGGCCTGCGCGCCGGTGGCCAGGCCGAGCCCGTCCGGGGTCCGGACGACCACGACGTCGGCGATCGCCCCGTACTCCACCGCGGGGACGACGCCGGGGGCGTCGCCGCGCAGCCCGACGGCACCGATCGCGTCGCCCGAGGCGAGCCGCGGCAGCCAGGCCGCCTTCTGCTCGTCCGACCCGGCGAGCCGGATCGCCTCGGCGGCGAGCACGGTCCCGCGCCACGGGCCGGGCGCGACGCCGGCGCCGAGCGCCCGCGCGATCACCTGCGCCTCGACCAGGCCGAGGCCCAGCCCGTCGTGCTCCTCGGGGACGGTGACGGCGAGCCAGCCCTGCTCGGCCGCGGCCTTCCACAGCGATCCGGGGTTGCCGTCCCCGTCGGCGTCCTCGAAGACGCGGCGCACGGCTTCCATGTCGAACCGCTCGGCGAGGTAGGTCGTGACCGCCGCGCCGAACTCCTGCTGGTCCTCGGTGAGGGCGAAGAACATGCCGGGCTCCTACCGGGGCAGGCCGAGCACGCGCTCGGCGGTGACGTTGCGCTGGACCTGCGACGAGCCGCCCCAGATCGTGACCGACCGGGACCACATCGCCTGCGCGCTGAGCGGACGCAGGTCGAGGTCGCCGAGCGCCTCGAGGGTGTCGTCCTCGCCGAGGACGTCGTCGTAGACCTCCCAGAGGTCCTGGAAGGCCTCCGACCACTGCAGCTTGGTCATCGACGCCTCGAAGCCCAGGTCGCGACCCCGCTCGGTCTGCGTGAGGACGTGCATCGAGTGCAGCCGCAGGCACTCCAGCTCGGTGAGGACGCGGGCGAGCTTGTTGCGGATCACCGGGTCGGTGTCGCGGCCGAGCTTCTTCGCGACGGCGGCGATCTCGTCGTACTGCCGGCGGAACTCGGTGTACTGCGAGATGCCCGAGGCACCGCGCTCGAAGGACAGCAGCAGCATCGCGGTGCGCCAGCCCTCACCGATCTCGCCGAGGACGTCGGTGGCGGGGACCCGGGCGTCGTCGAAGAAGACCTCGCCGAACTCGCTGGCGCCGGACATCTGCTTGAGCGGCCGGGCGTCGACGCCGGGCTGGTGCATGTCGATGAGCAGCATCGAGATGCCGCGGTGCTTCTGGCTGCCCGGCTCGGTGCGGACCAGGGTGAAGATCTTGTCGCCGTGCACGGCGTTGGTGGTCCACACCTTCTGCCCGTTGACGACGAAGTCGTCACCGTCGCGGACGCCGCGGGTGGACAGCGCCGCGAGGTCCGACCCGGCGCCGGGCTCCGAGAAGCCCTGGCACCAGATCACCTCGTTGCGCAGCATCGGGCCGATGATCTCCTTCTTCTGCGCGTCCGTGCCGATCGCCATCACGGTGGGCGCGAGGAAGGTGAGGCCAAGCGGGTTGACCGTGCGCGGGGCGTCGGCCAGCACCATCTCGACGTCGTAGATCGCCTTCATGCCGGGTGTGCCGCCGCGGCCGCCGAACTCCGTCGGCCACTGGATGCCCGCGAAGCCGGCGAGCGCCTTGTCACGCTCCCAGTCGCGGCGGAGCCGGAAGCTCTCCTCGTCGGGCAGCGACTCCCAGAAGCCCGGGCGGCGCCACTCGTCGGGGATGTTCGCCGAGAGCCAGGAGCGCAGCTCGCTGCGGAACTCCTCCTCGGCGGCGGTGAAGGTGAGGTCCATCGTCGAGACCCTCCTGCGTACGGAACCGGGTGCGGCGGGCCGGTCCTCGTCGACCGCCGCGCTGGGACCCAGCCTGGCATACCCGTCGGTAACCTGCATCGGCCGAGGTGGCCCTCATCCGGACGCGCACGCCTTCCGGTCGACGGCCCGGTATGCGCCCAGTAGCCTGACGGTATGCGCAGCGAGCGGGTGACCGTCACCCTGCCGGCCGAGCTGGTCGCGGAGGCCCGGGAGGCGGTCCGCAACGGGAGTGCGGCGAGCCTGTCCGCGTACGTGGCGGAGGCCGTGCAGGCACGGCAGTCACGCGATCGGTCGCTCGCTACTCTGGCCGACCTGTACGGAGGTCCCCCACCGGCGGACGAGCTCGACGCGGCGCGCAGGTCGCTGCGGCTCGTGCCTCCCGTGGCCGTCGGCTGAAGGGCGCGCACATGATCGGCGGAAGAGTGCTGGACGCCAGCGCGCTCCGGGCGTTCGCGACCGGCCGGCCCGTCTACATGCGCGCCCTCGTGTGGGCCGCCGTGGAGGAGAACCTCGTGCTCGCGGTGCCGTCCGCGGCACTCGGCCGCGCGTGGTCGCAGCTCGAGCCCGAGCACCACGCCGCCCTGCAGGTCCTGCTCGGCCTGCCCAACACCGTGATCCACGACCTCAGCCCGGCGATGGCCCAGGAGTCCGGGCTGCTGCTCGCCGCCACGGGTCAGGACGACATCGTGGCCGGACAGGTCGTGACCACCGCCCGGCACCGGGGCTGGCCCGCCGTCACCGGCGACCCCGGCGCCCTCCGCAAGCTCGACGGCGCGGTGCCGATCGAGGAACTGCCCTAGACCAGGCGGTCGCGCAGGGCGGTGAGCTCGTCGCCCGTGAGGCCGTTGGCCTGCAGCCAGCCCGCCGCACCGCCGTCGCGCTCGTCGAGCGTGGCCAGCACCTGCTCCATCGCGACCGCGCGCGGGCTGTGCCGGTCGATCTCCTCCGGCCCGGGCATCTCCTCGCCGGACAGGGAGGTCCAGCGCCGGAACATCGCCTCGATCTTCGTGGCGGACAGCGCGTAGTCCTCGACGACGGCCTCCCGCTCGACCCCGACGGCGTCGAGCACCATCGCCACCAGGGTCCCGGTGCGGTCCTTGCCCGCGGCGCAGTGCACCAGCGCGGCCCCGTCCGCGGCCGCGAGCCGCCGGACGGCGCCGACGACGTTCGGGCCGCGGTCGCGCAGGTAGCCGAGGTAGTTCGCGACCATCGGGTGGACGTCGTCGCCCACCTCGGGCAGCTCCCGCCCGGACTCCGGGATGAACGTGAACTGCACGGTCTCCACGCCGGCGCGGGCCAGCTCGGTCTCGCCGTGCTCGGCGATCTCGCGGTCGGTCCGCAGGTCGAGGATCAGCCGCAGGCCGAGGCCGTCGACGAGCTGCCGGACGTCGCCCGGCGTCACGTGGTCGAGCGACTCGCTGCGCAGCAGCACACCGGTGCGGGTGCGCCCGCCGTCGACGAGCGGCAGGCCGCCGACGTCCCGGATGTTGCTGAGCCCCTCGAAGCGCAGCCAGCGGTCGGCGGAGGTGGTCGGCACGGCGGCGGCGTCGGTCACCACCCCACGGTAACGGCGGTTCCTCCGGATCGCGGGTGACCGGCGTCTCACCCCAGCAGCTTCTGGGTGCCCGCCTTCGCGACCGTGAGCGGGTCCGGGAGCGCGGGCAGACCGTCCTCGGCGGCGAGCACGGTGAAGTTCATGACGACCTCGCCCTCGCGGACCGAGATCATCACGACGTCGAAGCCCGCGCCGCCGATCCGCCACCCGGTCGCCTCGTCGTGGCCCAGGTCGGCGCGCAGGTCCTCGGCGGGCGCGATCACCGCTGGGCGCCCGTCGACCCGGCCCTCCGAGCAGGACATGCCCGCGACCGACGCGCGGTAGGCCTCGGCGGCGCCCGCCTCGTCGCCGTAGACGCTCACGGTCTCCTGGACCAGCCCGTTCGCGCTCTCCGCGGCGGCGCCGACCCGCACGGCGAACGGGAACTGCGCGACCACGCCCGGCCCGCCGCACGGCGCGGGGGTCGCCGGGTCGGGCCGGGGCTCCTCCCCCGCCGTGAACTCCGGGCCGATCTCCGCGGGCGTGAGCAGGAAGGGGCGCAGGCCGTCGGCGGCGGCGTCCATGCCGGGATCGGAGACCGGGGCCCGCGACGCGCCGCCGGAGGACACGGGGCGCGGCGGCGCGGCCGCCTGCCGCTGCGGCAGGACCTCCTGGGCGGCCGCCGGAGCGGCCGGGGCCGCCTGCGCAGCCGGGGCCACCTGAGCAGCCGGGACCGGCGCGTCGACGCGGGGATCGGCGGAGGCCGCGCCGCACGCGCCGGTCGCGAGGACGGCACCGAGCACGGCGGCGGAGAGGGCGGCGGGCAGGAGTCGCATACCGGGAAGTCTTCGCCGGGCGGGGCGGCGCGTCGGGGAGGCCAGCACCACCTCCGCACGGCGGAGGCATGTGCATCATCGCCGCGAAGGCGCAGGATCGGGTGGTGATCCCCGACGAGACCCCACTCGGCCGCACGATCGACCTGCTCGCGGAGCAGGACCCCGACGCCGTCGCCCTCCTCCATCCCGCGGGCACCACCACCCGCGCCGAGCTCGCCGCCGGCTCCAGCCGGGCCGCCCGGGAGCTCGCCGCGCTCGGGGTGCGCGAGGGGTCACTCGTGACCATCGGGCTGCCGAACAACGCCTCCTTCTACGCCGCCGTCGTCGGGGCGTGGAAGCTCGGTGCGGTCCCGCAGCCGGTCTCGGCGAAGCTGCCGCCCGCCGAGCTCGAGGCGTTGATCGAGATCGCCGACCCGCCCGTCGTCGTCGGGCTGCCGACGCCCGACGGGCGCCCCTCGCTGCCCGGGGACTGGGCGCCCGACCCGACCCTCGACCCCGGCCCGCTGCCGCCCGCGGTGCCGCCGACCTGGAAGGCGCCGACCTCGGGCGGGAGCACCGGGCGACCGAAGATCATCCTCGCCGGGAACGAGGGCCGGTACGGGGTCGTCACGCAGGCGGCCGAGCGGCTGCGCCTGGAGGGCGAGGGCGAGGTCTTCGCCGTGACCGCGCCGCTCTACCACAACGCACCGTTCATGTTCTCGCTGATCAGCCTGCTGCGCGGGGGCACGGTGCTGGTGCTCGACCACTTCGACGGCGCCACCGTGCTCGAGGCCGTCGACCGGCACCGCGTGACCTGGCTCTACGCCGTCCCGACCCTGATGGGCCGGCTGCTGCGGCTGCCGGAGGAGGTGCGGGCCGCTGCCGACGTGTCGTCGGTGCGGACCCTGCTGCACGTCGGGGCGCCGTGCCCGGAGCACGTCAAGCGCGGGTGCCTCGAGTGGTTCGGACCGGAGACCGTGCTCGAGCTGTACGCGGGCACCGAGTCGCAGGCCAGCTGCATGATCGACGGCGTGGAGTGGCTGGCCCACCCGGGCTCGGTCGGGCAGGTGGTGTCCGGCGAGATGCGGATCGGCGACGAGGAGGGGCGGCCACTGCCGATCGGCGAGGTCGGCGAGGTGTGGATGAAGGTGCCCGAGTCGCCGTACCGGTACCTCGGCGCGGTCGCCCGGGGCCGCGACGGCTGGGAGTCGCTCGGCGACATGGGCCGGATGGACGCCGAGGGCTACCTGTACCTCGCCGACCGGCGCAGCGACATGATCCTCGTCGGCGGGTCCAACGTGTACCCGGCCGAGGTGGAGGCGGCCCTCGACGCGCACCCGGCCGTGCTGTCGTCGTGCGTGATCGGGCTGCCCGACGACGACCTGGGCTCACGGGTGCACGCGATCGTCCAGCTCGACGGCGGCTCGACCGTCACCGACGAGGAGCTGCGCGCACACGTCGCGGGGCGGCTGGCCCGGCAGAAGGTGCCCGCGACGATCGAGCGGGTCGACCACCCGCTGCGCGAGGACACGGGCAAGGTGCGCCGCTCCGCCCTCCGTGCCGAGCGCCTGCCGGGCTGAGGCACGGCGCGACCCGCGGGGGCGCGACTCGCGGGTGGCCAGAGCGCGACTCGCGGGGGGTCAGGTGGCGGGGCCGCGGCGGAGGGCGGCGGGGAGCATGCGGGCGCCGTCGCCCGCGGAGGCCGCGCGGTCCTCCGGGTTCATCAGCCGGCAGCGGGCGAGGGAGAGGCAGCCGCAGCCGATGCAGGAGTCGAGCCCGTCCCGCAGCGCGACCAGGGCGTCGATCTGCTCGTCGAGCCGGCCCCGCCAGGTCCTGGACAGCCGCGTCCAGTCGGTCTTGGTCGGCGTGTGGTCGGCGGGGAGCTCGTCGAGGGCGGCACGGACGTCGTCGAGCCCGATGCCGATCGAGCGGGCGGCCCGGATGAACGCGAGCCGGCGCAGCACTCCCCGCTCGTAGCGCCGCTGACCGCCCGACGTCCGGGTGGCGCTCACGAGCCCCTCGCGCTCGTAGAACCGGAGTGCCGAGTGCGGGAAGCCGCTGCGGGCGACGACCTCCCCGATGGTCAGCAGGTCCTTCGCGTGCACGGCGCCTCCCGAGAGCTGAAGCTCGATTCACGTCCACCCTACGCGTCGGTAGCGTCCGGTCGCGCGCGGTGACCGTTCACCGCAGGAGACGCGGAACACCTTGCCGGTGGACGGCGCGACGAACGGCCGCGGAGCAGCGGCGACAGGCAGCCCCGGGGGTTGTGTCCGGGGGTTCACCATCCGTAGTGTCGCCGGCAGTCATCACGGTCCGATCACGAGCGGACGGTGGAGCCGGAGTCCCCGACCGGCTCCCCGGGACCCCCGACCCGGGTCCGCTCGAGACCGTCCGTGGACGTGAAGAGAACGCGAAAGGCTCAACACCTTGGCTGGCCACCGCTCCCCAGGCGGCCGGCGTGTCACCGGAGACCCGGCTCCCCACCGGGTCCCCACGAGGCACGCCGCCAGGCACGCGACCGCCCCCGGTCGCGTCGCCCCCCGACGCACCGTCGCATCCACGACGGCTGCCGTCGGCGCCGCGTTCGGCGTCCTCTCGACGGGCACGTTCGCGGCCGTCACCTCGACCGGGGTCCCGGCGATCGCCGACGCCGCGGAGACCTCCACGGCCGCCACGCAACTGGCCGCGAACTCCGAGGCCCTGCAGGTCGACCCGGCGGACGTCCCGCTCACCGGCGCGCACCTGAGCCCGGTCGCCTACTCGGTCGCCGGCATCGACGACCCCGGCCCCGCCGAGGCGGACCCCGAGACGATCACGGACGTGGAGCTGGCCTCGCTGGACAAGGCCGGCCGGATCGCGGACCGGATCGCGGAGCAGCAGGCCAAGGAGGCCGCCGAGGCCGCGGCCCGGGCCGAGCTCGACGCGCTGATCTCCCGCGGCGGCGTCGACGGCTGGATCGCCCAGGCCCTCGAGATCTGCGACCTGCCGCGGGACCTCGCGCCGGGCGTCAAGAAGATCATCATGGCGGAGTCCGGCGGCAACCCGCGGGCGATCAACCTGTGGGACTCCAACGCCCGCGCCGGCCGCCCCTCGCAGGGCCTGATGCAGGTCATCCCCTCGACCTTCCGGGCCTACGTGCACCCCAGCCTGTCCGGCCGCGCGATCACCGACCCGGTCGCCAACATCACCGCGGGCGTGCGCTACATGATCGCCAACTACGGCCTCGACACCCTCGAGGCCGGCGGCCGCAGCAACGGTTCGGGCGGGTACGTGGGCTACTGAGCCCACCGACCGCGATCACCACCGATGCCGCCGGAGCCGGGTCCCGTCGCGCGGGACCCGATCTTCCGGCTTACAGTAAGTGCGACCCGGATCGTCACGAGGGGTGACGAGCCGGCCCTGCCTCCCCCTCGCCCCCGCCCCCGCCGCGGGGCCCGCCCGGAGTGCCCGCCGGGACCGGACGGGCGTACGAGCTGGGCCGGAGGAGGCGACAGCGGAGGGACCGGATGACAGCGATGCGGCCCGACCCCGTCGATCCCGCCTCCGGTCCCGTCCCGAACGTCCCGCCCGCGCCCGCCGCCCCGGCCACGGAGCGTGCCCGTCGTTTCCGCCCCGAGCTGCAGGGCCTGCGCGCGCTCGCGGTCCTCCTCGTCGTCGCCTACCACGTCTGGTTCGGCCGGGTCTCCGGCGGCGTCGACGTGTTCTTCGTGATCTCCGGCTTCCTCATCACCGGGCAGCTCTTCCGGGCCGCCGCCCGTGGCCGGCTCCGCTTCCGGCCGACGTGGGCGCGCCAGGCCGCGCGGCTGCTGCCGGCCGCCTTCACCGTGCTGGTCGTGAGCGCGGTCGCGGGCGCGCTGCTGCTCCCCGAGGCCCGCTGGCAGCAGACGCTGCACGAGCTGTTCGCGTCGGCGGTGTTCCTGGAGAACTGGCAGCTCGCGGCCGACTCCGTGGACTACGCGGCCCAGCACAACACCCAGAGCGTGGTCCAGCATTTCTGGTCGCTGTCGATCCAGGTGCAGTTCTACGTCGTGTGGCCGCTGCTGATCGCGGTGGTGGGGCTGGTCGCCGGCCAGGCCGGGGAGCGGCTGCGCGGGCACCTGCTGCTCACCCTGAGCGGCCTCTTCGCCGCCTCGCTGACCTTCTCGGTCGCGCTCACGATCACCAACCAGCCGCTCGCCTACTTCCACTCGCTCACCCGCGTGTGGGAGTTCGCGCTCGGCGGCCTGCTGGCGCTGACGATCGACGCGATCACCCTGCCCCGCCGCTGGCGGGTCGTGCTCGGCTGGGTCGGCGTCGTCGGGCTCATCGCGTGCGGCGCCCTGCTGCGGGTCGACGCCGTGTTTCCCGGCATCGCGGCGCTGTGGCCCACCGGCGCGGCGTGCCTGGTGCTGATCGCCGGCATGACCGGCAGCCGGATCGGGGCGGACAGGATCCTCGGCTCGCGGCCCGTCGGCTACCTCGGCGACCTGAGCTACTCGCTCTACCTGTGGCACTGGCCGGTGCTGATCTTCTTCCTGGTCGTCCGCGACCAGGAGACCGTCGGGCTGCGCGGCGGGCTGGCCATCGTCGGGCTGTCGGTCGTGCTCGCGGTGCTCACGCACCACCTGATCGAGGAGCCGATCCGGCGGGCGCCGCTCACCGACCGGACGCGCTGGCGGGGCGCGGCCGCCGGGCTCGCGGTCGTCCTGCTCGCCGGCGGCGTGTGGCAGTTCGAGGCCGCCCAGCGGGCGAACGAGACCGCCGCGGTGGGCGACACCGACCACCCCGGGGCGATGGCCATCCACTCCGGCTCGATCGACGACGTCGACCCGGCCGTCGAGCTGATCCCCCCGATGGTCACGGCGCCGGACGACTTCTACCAGTTCACGGGCTGGGCCTGCGCCCCGATGACCCGCTACCCGACCGCCGAGGCCTGCACGTCGCCCCGGCCGGATCCCGCGGTCCCGCCGGCCAAGCGGATCGTCGTGGTCGGGGACTCGCACTCCCAGCAGTACACCGCCGCGCTGGCCCCGGTCGCGCAGCGGAACAACTGGGAGCTGATCGACATGCTGAAGGGGGCCTGCCCCTTCTCCACCACGTCCGAGGTGGACCCGGCCAACCTGGACTGCCTGAACTGGAACGCCGCGGTGGTCGACGAGATCGCCGACCTGCATCCCGACGCCGTGTTCACGCTGGCCAGCCGGGACGTCCGGGCCGGGCTCACCGAGGTCACCCCGCCCGGCTTCGTCGCCGCCTGGCAGCGGATGAACGAGCTCGGCATCCCGGTGATCGCCGCGCGGGACAACCCGCGCTTCGACACGTCGTTCAGCCCGCCGGACTGCCTGCAGCAGCGCGGCCGCGGGGCCGCCGAGTGCGGCGTGCCCCGCGCGGACGTCTACGGCCCGATCCCGCCGTACCAGCTGGCCCCGGACGTCCCGCCGAACGTGACCTTCCTGGACTTCTCCGACCACCTGTGCGACGCCGCGCTCTGCCCGGCCGAGATCGGCAACGTGCTCGTCTACATGGACTTCAACCACGTCTCGGCCACGTACATGACCTCCCTCGCGCCGGTCATGGAGGAGCGGCTGCACCAGGCCCTGGGCTGGTAGCCCCGCTACCCGACGGGCCGCGCCCGCCGGCCGTGCACGGCCACGACCTGCCCGCGGCGCAGCTGGGCGCCGCGCCGGGTCTCCGCGCGGCCGTCGACCATGACCTCGCCGGCCTCGACCAGCTCCCGGGCGTGCACGCCGTCCTCGGCGAGGCCGGAGAGTTTGAGGAACTGTCCGAGCCGGATCGGCTCGGTCGCGATCGGGACGTCCTGGATCGGCGTGGCTGCCATGGCCCGATCCTCGCACCGGGGACGTTTCCCGTGGACCCTGGCCACCAAGTGAACGTTCGTTTAGCCTGCGGTGGTGACCTTCGCCAACCGCGTGACCCAGCTGCTGGGCGTCGACGTCCCGATCCTGCAGGCCCCGATGGGCTACATCGCCAAACCGCGGCTCGTCGCCGCGGTGTCCGAGGCCGGCGCGATGGGCCTCGTCCCCGGCTCGCTCGGGGTCGACGAGGTGCGCGAGGACATCCGCCGCACGCGCGACCTCACCGACAAGCCGTTCGGCGTGAACCTGCCGCTCGCCTTCGTCAAGGACCCGGCGATCGTCGACATGATCGTCGAGGAGGGCGTCCGCTTCGTGACGACGTCCGCGGGCTCCCCCACCGCCCACACGCCGCGGCTGAAGGAGGCGGGCCTGACCGTCTTCCACGTCGTCCCGTCCCTGCGCGGCGCGCAGAAGGCGATCGAGGCCGGCGTCGACGGGCTGGTGGTCGAGGGCAGCGAGGGCGCCGGGTTCAAGGCGCCGCGCGAGGTGTCGTCGATGGTGCTGCTCCCCCTGGTCGCGGCGCAGGTCGGGGTGCCGATCGTGGCCGCCGGCGGGATCGCCGACGGCCGGTCGATGGCCGCCGCATTCGCCCTCGGCGCCGAGGGCGTCCAGATGGGCACGCGGATGGTGGCCACCGAGGAGTCCCCGGTGCACCGCAACATGAAGGACGCCGTGGTGGCGGCCGCCGAGACCGACACCATGCTGATCAACAAACACAACGGCAAGCAGGTCCGGGTGCTGCGCACCGAGGCCACCGCGCCGTTCGAGATCGCGACCGCGGGCGACCCGATGGCCCTGCTCGGCAACATCCACGGGCTCTACCGGGACGGCGACCTCAACGCGAGCCTCGCCCAACTGGGCCAGGTGGCCGGCCGGATCGGCGCGGTCGAGCCCGTCGCGGAGATCATCCGGCGCACGGTGGCGGAGTTCGAGGAGACGCTCGGCGGCCTGGCCAAGCGGTACCTCGAGGGCGCCTGAGTCAGGTCGCTCCCCCGCGGACCAGCTCGTCGGCGTCGGTGGGCGGCTCCGGCTCGCGCCACCGCCCGTACCTCCCCACGAACACGGCGACCAGCAGCAGCCCGGTCAGCGGGATCACGATCTGCCGCCACGGCCAGCCGTCCCCGGCGAGCTCGGCCCGCGCCGGGTCGCGGGGATCGACGACGACGTCGACCGTGTCGCCGACGTCGAGGTCCTTGCGGGGCGTGGTGACCCAGGCCGTGCCGCCGAACCGGGCCGTGTCGACCTCCACGCGGTCGGCCCGGCCCGGGGACGTGTGCCGGACGGCGACGACGGTCCCCCGGTCGGGCTCGCCGCGCAGGCCGAGCACGTGGTCGTTCCAGGCGGCCGACCCGGCAGTCTGCAGCACCACGCCCGTCATGACCAGGGCGGCGACGCGCACGAGCAGCACGCCGTACCACCGCAGGCTCCCGACCCGCCGCGCCTCCACGGCCGGTCCTCGTCGGAACCGGGGGTGGGCGTTAACCGGACGCCTGCGAGCCCTCCGGGATCCGGCGCTCCACGAACCGCGGCAGCCGGTCGACGAAGAGCAGGTAGCCGCCGGTCGTGGTGGCCGCGAAGCACGTCAACTCCACGACCGCGATCAGGCTGTCGCTGATCCAGCCGATCATGCACAGGTGCAGCAGGAGCCCGAGCGTGATCGCGACGGGCCGCGTCCGCCGGAACCACAGCGCCACCGAGACGAACAGCTCCGTGGCCACCGCACCGACGGCCATCGTCACCAGCACGGGCAGGACCAGCAGGAACCGCGGCGCGAGGGCCGAGTCGATGCCCCACGAAGCGAGCCCGTTGCCGGAGAGGAAGTCGAGGCTGAGCTTCCCGAGAGCGGCGTAGACGTAGACGATCGTGATCTGCGCGCGCATGAGGTAGACCGGCGGCGCCCACACGCCGTCGGCGTACCGGCGCGGGCGCAGCGCGAGATCGGTGTCGCACCGCGTGCAGGAGATCAGGAGCGACATCGTGGCCAGCAGGTAGGCGCCGTTGCCGTAGTAGCCGGCGCCCCACATCAGCAGCAGGACGCACACGCCGACGGTCGCGGCGGCCGGGCGGGCCCGCACACCCAGCACGACGAGTACGGCGGCGGCCAGCATCACCAGCCCGACGACCGTCCACACCGGCGTGGGCACCGCCGGCAGGAAGGAGTAGAGCGGGTGCGGGCGGTTGCCGAGGTACGGGTTGGCGGTGAGGGCCAGCGCGCGCACCACGGCGACCAGCCCCAGCACGATCCGGTACGCGGCTAGCGGCCGGCCCGGCACGGTCTCGGGGATCATCCGCACGGCTGCACGCTCTCGAGGTCGGTGTCGTAGAACCGGGTCACCGAGGTCAGCTCGGGGTGCCGCGCGCACAGCCGCTCCGGAGTCTGCGGCCCGTAGTGGATGCCGGACCACGGCCGCCCGACCTCGCCCGGGTCGAGATCGACGTGCGTGCCGTCCGTGGTCTCGCCGACGTAGCGGTAGTCGGTCGAGGACTCGACGAACATGCTCCAGGCGTAGTGCCGTGGGGTCGAGGTGGTCGCGAGGGAGACGGCCGGGACCACGATCTCGAGGGCCAGCACCCCCACCAGCAGCCGGGAGGCCAGCGCTCGGTTCATCGGGCCGACCGTAGTGCGGTGATCCGCCGGCCGAGTCCGGTCGCGGGCCGGCTGCGGTCGGCGGTGGCCGGGCCGCGCTGATCCGTCCCGCTCGTCCGGTCGGCGTCGTGGTGCCCGGGTCGGCGGGTGCACCGCCGGCGACCGGCCGGCGTCAGCGACGCAGGTGCCGCAGGGCCCGTTCGGCCGCGTGCGCCCCGCACATCCCGTGCGCGCCGGCGCCGGGCGGGGTGGCGGCGGAGCAGACGTACACGCCGGGGACGCCGGTGTCGTAGGGGGCGAGCGTGGCGCGGGGCCCGACCAGCAGCCGCACCGCCCGCGTCGAGCCGGTGACGATGTCGCCGCCCACGAAGTTCGGGTTGTACCGGGCCAGCTCCGTGGTGGTCCGCACCGCGGTCCCGACGACGCGGTCGCGGAAGCCGGGCGCGAACCGCTCGAGCTGCGCGGTGATCGCCTCGGTGGCGTCGCCCGCGTACCCGTGCGGAACGTGCGCGTAGGCCCAGACCGGGTGCACGTCCCCGACCGATCGGCCCGGGTCGGCGAGGTACTGCTGCCCGACCAGCACGAACGGCCGCTCGGGCAGCCGGCCCGCGGCGATCTCGCGCTCCCCGGCTGCGACCTCCTCCAGCGGCCCGCCCAGGTGCACGGTGCCGGCGCGGGCGGCGGCCGGGTTCCGCCAGGGCACCCCGCCCTCCACCGCGAAGTCGACCTTGAACGCCCCCGGCCCGTGGCGGAAGCGTCGGTAGGCCCGGGCCGCCCGGCGGGGCAGCCGGTCGCCGAGGATTCCGGCGACCGCGCCCGGAGCCAGGTCGAACAGCACGACGTCGGCAGGAGGCAGCTGCGCCGCGGAGGTCACCCGGACCCCCGTCTCGATCCGCCCGCCGTGCTCGGCCAGCACCGCCGCGAGCGCGTCGGAGATCGCGCGCGAGCCACCGGCCGCGACCGCCCAGCCGTGCCGGTGCCCGGCGGTGAGGATGCCCAGGCCGATCGCCGAGGTCAGCGGCCGCTCCAGCGGGTGGAAGGCGTGCGCCGCGACCCCGGCGAACAGCGCCCGCGCCCGCGGGGTCGCGAACGCGCGGGCCAGGACGGTCGCGGGCAGCAGCGTGGGCAGGCCGAACCGGGCGAGGTCGAGCGGGTGCGACGGGATCCGCAGCAGCGGGCCCAGGACGTCCTCGGCCAGGGCGTCGTAGCGCGCGGCGGGCCGGCCGAACAGCGCGGACCAGCGCCGGCCGTCCCGGCCCAGTCCCCGGGCCGTCTCCCCGACCGAGCGGTGCAGCACGCCGGCCGTGCCGTCGTCGAGCGGATGGACGCAGTCGATCTCCGGCCACCGCCACTCGAGGCCGTACTTCGCCACCTGCAGGTCCTGCAGCGCCGGCGAGCCGACGGCCATCGGGTGCACCGCCGAGCAGTGGTCGTGCAGCAGCCCGGGCAGGATCGCCTCGCCCGTGCGGGTGCCGCCGCCGATCTCCGCCGCCGCCTCCAGGACGGTGACCTCGACGCCCGCGCGCGCCAGCAGCGCCGCCGCCGTGAGCCCGTTGGGGCCGCTGCCGACCACGACCGCAGTGCTCACGGCCGCGACCCTAACGCCCGGCCCGCCGGCACCCGCGCAGCAGGAGCCCGCGCACCCGTTGACGGGCCGGTGCGGCGGGGCGCACCGTCGGAGGATGGCTGCACCGACGACGTCCGCACCCGCCTCCGCACCCGACAACGGGGGCATGCCCTCCTTCGAGCCCACCCAGGAGGGCATCGCCCTGCCGCGCCCGCCCGAGTTCGCGACCGTCGAGGAGGAGCGGCTGCACCGCAAGCAGCAGCTCGCGGGCGCGTTCCGGATCTTCGGCCGCTTCGGCTTCGGGGAGGGCGTCGCCGGGCACATCACCGTGCGCGACCCGGAGCACGAGGACATGTTCTGGGTGAACCCGTTCGGCATGTCCTTCCGGCACATCCGCGTCTCGGACCTGATCCTCGTCGACCACACCGGGACCGTCCGGTACGGCAACAAGCCGGTGAACCGGGCCGGGTTCGTGATCCACTCGGCCGTGCACGAGGCCCGGCCGGACGTCGTCGCGGCATGCCACGCGCACTCGGTCTACGGCAAGGCCTGGTCCTCGCTCGGTCGGCCGCTCGACCCGATCACGCAGGACGCCTGCGCGCTCTACGAGAACCACACGGTGGTCACCGAGGGGGCGGGCGCGGTCGTGGTCGACGAGGAGGCGGCCCGGCTGCTCGCCGAGGGCCTCGGCGACAACTCCATGTGCTTCCACCGCAACCACGGGATCTTCACCGTCGGGCACACCGTGGCCGAGGCGGCGTGGTGGTTCGTCAGCACCGAGCGCAACTGCCAGGCCCAGCTGCTCGCCGAGGCCGCCGGCACGCCGACGCTCGTCGACCCGGAGAACGCGCGCTTCACCCGCGAGCAGACCGGCGGGCACTACGCCGGCTGGTTCGCCTTCCAGCCGCTGTGGGACGAGATCGTGCGGACCGACCCGGACCTGTTCGACTGACGCCCGACGAACGACGACGGCGGGGACCCGGCACGCGCCGGGGTTCCCGTGCCGGGCGTGACCTTCCAGGTGGTGTCTCAAATCAAGCGGTTGATTTAGAGTGGGACGAGCCCCGACCGCCCACCACCGGAAGGACCGCTGTGACCCTCTCCGAACCCGGCACCGACGAGCTGCACTACCCGCTGCCCGCGCCGGACCCGCTCGACCCGCCGAAGGAGTGGGCCGAGCTGCGCGACCGCTGCCCGGTCGCCACGGTGACCCTGCCCAGCGGCGACCACGCGCAGCTGCTCACCCGCTACGACGACGTCAAGCAGGTCCTCTCCGATCCCCGCTTCCCCCGCGTCGGCGGCGGGCAGGGCGCGCGGATCTCCGACTCCGGCGGCGTGTTCGACAGCGACATGGCGAGTGCGCTCCCGCAGAGCGGCCCGGCGCACCAGCAGTGGCGACGCCTGGTCATGCGCTGGTTCACCGCGAAGCGGATGGCCGCGCTCCGGCCGCGGATCGAGGCGATGGCCGACTCGCTGATCGACGAGATGCTGGCCCACGGTCAGCCCGCCGACCTCAAGGCCGCGCTCGGCTTCCCGCTCCCGGTCTGGGTCATCTGCACGATGCTCGGCGTGCCGGACTCCGACCGCGACAGGTTCTCGTACTGGTCGGACACGCTGCTCAACCTCACCCGGTACGGCCGGGACGAGATCGTGGCGGCGCAGACCGAGTTCCTCGGCTACATGCAGGCCCACGTGCAGGCCAAGCGCGCGCAGCCCGGCGACGACCTGCTCAGCGAGCTGACCACCGAGCCCACCGCGGACGGCACCCTCCTCACCGACGCCCAGCTCGTCGGTACCGGCCAGGGCCTGCTCGTCGCCGGGCACGAGACCACCGCGAACATGATCAGCAAGATGGTCGCGATGCTGCTCGCCGACCGCCGCCGCTGGGAGCAGCTGCTGGCCGACCCGTCGCTGGTGCGCACCGCCGTCGAGGAGTCGCTGCGCTTCGACGCCAACCCGGGCATCGGCATGCCCCGCTACATCGCCGAGGACGTCGCGCTCGGCAGCGCGGCCCTGCCCGCCGGCACCACCGTCATGTGCAGCATGGGGGCCGCGAACCGCGACGCGCGGGCGTTCGACGGCGCCGAGGAGATGGACCTGACCCGCTCGCCGAACCCGCACCTGAGCTTCGGCTCCGGCCCGCACTCCTGCCTCGGCCAGGCGCTCGCCCGCACCGAGCTGCAGGTCACGCTCGAGGTACTGCTGCGCCGGCTGCCCGGGCTCGACCTCGCCGTCCCGGTCGAGGAGCTGCAGCGGGTCGAGGGCCTGGCCGTCGGCGGGCTCCGCGAGCTGCCGGTGCGCTGGTGAGGCGGTGAACGGGGATGTCGTGGTGACGGGGCCGCGGGCGAGCCGCGCCGAGGCCACCCGGGCGCTGATCCTCGCCGCCGCCGAGCGGCTCTTCGCCGAGCGCGGCGTGGCGGCGGTGTCGAACCGGCAGATCGGCGAGGCGGCCGGGCAGGGCAACACCGCCGTCGTCGGCTACCACTTCGGGGCCAAGGAGGACCTGGTCCGGGCCGTGGTGCGGCGGCACACCACGCGGATCGAGGGCCTGCGGGCCGAGGCGCTCGCCGCGACCGAGGGGTCGTCGGACGTGCGGGACTGGGTCGACTGCCTGGTCCGGCCGATGACCGACTACCTCGACGGCCTCGGCCCGCCCACCTGGTTCGCCCGCTTCCACGCCCAGCTCACCACCGAGCCCGCCTACCGCGAGATCGTCACGCAGGAGTCGCTCAGCTCGCCGGCGCTGCTCGCGACGGCCGAGGGGCTCGACCGCTGCCTGCCCGACCTGCCCGCCGAGGTCCGCCTCGAGCGCGGCGACATGACCCGCCTGCTGCTGGTGCACGTGTGCGCCGCCCGCGAGCGCGCCCTCGCCGAGGGCGCCCCCACCCCCCGGACCACCTGGGACGCGACCGCCACGGGCCTGGTCGACGCGCTCGTCGGCCTCTGGCTCGCCCCGGCCGCCGCGCCCGCCACCACCGAAGGAGACCGAGCATGAAGGTGACCGTCGACGAGGACCGCTGCTGCGGCGCCGGGCAGTGCGTGATGCTCGCGCCGGACGTGTTCGACCAGCGCGAGGACGACGGGATCGTGGTGCTGCTCGAGGCCGAGCCCGACGCCGCCCACCACACGGCGGTCCGCGAGGCCGCGGACGTCTGCCCCGCGGCGGCGATCACGGTCCACGAGGACTCCTGACCGCGGCCGGTTGACCGGCACCGGCGTGCCGGACGAGCATTCGGCGTGGGCGGCGACCCCGCCGCCCGCGCCGGGCACGAGGAGGTCGGCGGATGGCCGTCTGGGACGTCGCCGCCCGGCCCGAGCGCGAGCAGTTCGGGTACTGGCACGAGGTCATCTGCCGGGCCTTCGTGCCCCTGACCCCGCGCCGGGCCGACCGCGCCGCACCCGGCTTCGCCGCCCGGGTCGAGACGCGGCCGCTGCAGCAGGTCGTGCGCGCGCACATCGCCTCGCAGCCGCAGGCGACCCTGCACGGGCCGGCCGAGGTCGCCCGCACGGACGGGGCCTTCTACTTCCTGAACCTGCAGGTCACCGGCCGGTGCCGCGTGCGGCAGGGCCGCGCCGACGCGGTCGTGGGGCCGGGCGAGTTCACCGTCGTCGACACCACCGAGCCGTACCGGTTCGACTTCGACGCCCCCTGGCGCATGGTCTCCTACCGGCTCCCCCACGAGCTGCTCGACGGCCGCCGGCTGCGGCCCCGGCTCGGCAGGCGGTGGGACGGGCGCGGCGCCGGCGGGGTCGTCAGCGCGATGATCGGCGCGCTCTGGGAGGTCGACGACGCCGACCCCGCCGGCGCCGAGCTGGAGCACGCCCTCGCCGCGGCCGTCACGGCCGCGGCCGCATCCGAGGCGCAGGCCCCGCCCGCCGAGCTGCTGCGGGTCGCGGTCCTGCGGTACGTCCACGGCCGGCTGGGCGACCCGGCCCTGTCCGTCGCCGCGGTCTGCCGCCGGTTCGCGGTCTCCCCGCGGACCCTGCACGCCGCCTTCGCCGGCTCCGGCGACACGTTCGCCGCGACCGTCCGGCGGCTGCGCCTCGAGCGGGCCGCCGCGCTGCTCGCCGACCCCGCCGACACCCGGACCGTCACCGAAATCGGCGCCTCGGTCGGCTTCGTCGACCCGGCCTCGTTCAGCCGGGCGTTCCGCCGCGCCCACGGCTGCGCGCCGACGGACGTGCGCGGAGCTGCACGAACTGCACAGGTCCCGCGCACGGACTGACGAGACGTTCGCGCCGCGCGCCGGGAGCCTGGGGGCTCCCGCCGGACGCCGTCCGGCACCGACGTCGGAGGTCCCGGTGTCCGTCTCCTTCTCCCTCTCCCCCGAGCAGGTCGGGCTCAAGCACGCCGCGCGGGAGTTCGCCGAGGCGAACCTGCGCGACCTGGCCGACGCCGTCCGCGCCGAGCCCGACCCGGTCCGCCGCGCCGCCCTGGCCCGCCCGGCCTTCGAGAAGGCCGTCGCGGCCGGCTTCCTCAAGGGCCTGATCCCGGCGCCCTTCGGCGGCGCGGCAGGCGGCGGCGTCGACGCGGCGATCCTCGTCGAGGAGTGGGCGGTCCACAGCCCGGACTTCGTCATCTCGATGGCCGGGCCGCTGATCGCCCTCGCGCCCGTCTACGAGATCGGCACGCCCGAGCAGATCGCGCGCTTCGTGGCCCCCTTCCTCGCCGACTCCGGTGCGCCGGTGGCCGCGATGGCCTACTCCGAGCCTGGCGGCAGCGCCAACTTCGACGCGCCGCCGCCCGCCGAGGGCACCCGTACCACCGCCGTGCCCGACGGCGACCACTATGTGATCAACGGGCGCAAGGCCTGGGCGTCGCACCTGCCGGGCTGGGACGGCGACGGCCCCGACCTCATGACGATCGTCTGCCGCGCACCCGGCGGCGTCTCGCTGGTCGTCGCCGAGCGGGAGCACCTGGCCGGCCACGTCGAGGTGGAGGAGTACCACGACCTCCCGGCGCTGCGCGGGTGCCTCACCGCGACCGTCCGGCTCGTCGACGTCCGGGTTCCCCGGGCCAACCTCCTCGGCCGCGAGGGCCAGGGAGTGGAGCTGTGCCGCAACGCGTTCGTCGGCAGCGGGGCCTCCATCGGCACCTTCGCCGTCGCGGCGATGCGCCGGGCCTTCGAGGTGGCCCTGCGGTTCGCCACCACCGAGAAGCGCGGCGGCGCCGTGCCGATCGTCGAGCACCAGTCCGTGGCCGACGTGCTGGCGGACGCCAAGGGCCGCATCGAGGCCGTCCGGCTGCTGTCCTGGCGGGCCCTCGACGCCGCGCTCGCCGGGGACCCGCACGGTCCGGAGTGGGCGTTGCACGCCAAGGTCTTCGGCTCGGAGACCGCCGTCGACGTGATCACCGACCTGGTCAAGATCGTGGGCGTGTCGGCCTACGACACGGCGTTCCCGCTGCTCCGCTACCTGAACGAGGCCCTCGCCTACCCGGTGATCGAGGGGTCGAACGTCGGGGTGCGCCGCCGCCAGCTGCAGGCGCTCCTCCGCACGCCCGGCTACGACCCGCTGGCCGCGTCGGGCATGGAGTAGCCGGGCCGGGGACGCGCCACGTCGGTGGTCTCAGACTGCGACACGTTCTTGAGGCATTCCAGAACGTGGGCCAGACTCCGCGCGTGTCCACGGGTCGGCGGACCACCACCACGCGGTCCGCCGATCACCCGCCCACCACCGAGCCGAACGCAGGAGGATCGCAGTGTCGTCGTCCGAGGACCACACCACGGTCGAGAAGCAGATGCAGACGGAAGGGGCGGGCGGCTGCCCCGTGCACGCCGGCCGTCTCGGGCACCCGACCGAGGGTGCGAGCAACACCGACTGGTGGCCCGACCAGCTCAACCTGAAGATCCTCCGCAAGCACCCGGCCGTCGCGAACCCGATGGGCCCGGACTTCGACTACGCCGCGGAGTTCCTGACCGTCGACCTGGACGAGCTGGCCCGCGACGTCGACGCGGTCCTCACCGACTCCAAGGACTGGTGGCCGGCGGACTTCGGGAACTACGGCCCGTTCATGATCCGCATGGCGTGGCACAGCGCGGGCACCTACCGCGTGGACGACGGCCGCGGCGGGGCGGGCGCGGGCATGCAGCGCTTCGCGCCGCTCAACAGCTGGCCGGACAACGGCAACCTGGACAAGGCCCGGCGCCTGCTGTGGCCGGTCAAGAAGAAGTGGGGCAGGAAGGTCTCCTGGGCCGACCTCATGATCTTCACCGGCAACCGCGCCCTGGAGACCATGGGCCTGAAGACCTTCGGCTTCGCCGGCGGCCGCGCGGACGTCTGGGAGCCGGACGAGGACGTCTACTGGGGCCCGGAGCGCACCTGGCTCGGCGACGAGCGCTACACGGGTGACCGCGAGCTGGAGAAACCGCTCGGCGCGGTCCAGATGGGCCTGATCTACGTCAACCCGGAGGGCCCCAACGCCGACCCGGACCCGGTCGCCGCGGCCCGCGACATCCGCGAGACCTTCGGCCGGATGGCGATGAACGACGAGGAGACCGTCGCCCTCATCGCCGGCGGGCACACCTTCGGCAAAACCCACGGCGCGGCGAACCCGGACGTCGACGACAACGTCGGTCCCGAGCCCGAGGGCGCCCCGATCGAGCAGCAGGGCCTCGGCTGGAAGCAGGGTTTCGGCACGGGCAAGGGCCGCGACACCATCACCTCGGGCCTCGAGGTCACCTGGACCTCCACCCCGACGCAGTGGAGCAACGGCTTCTTCGACAACCTCTTCGGCTACGAGTACGAGCTGACCAAGAGCCCCGCCGGCGCCTGGCAGTGGGTGGCGAAGGACGGCTCCGGGGACGACAGGATCCCCGACCCGGAGACCGGGGAGCTCAACCGGCCGGTCACGATGCTGACCACGGACCTGGCCCTGCGGTTCGACCCGATCTACGAGCCGATCTCGCGGCGCTTCCACGAGAACCCGGACGAGTTCGCCGACGCGTTCGCCCGCGCCTGGTACAAGCTCACCCACCGCGACATGGGCCCGATCCAGCGCTACCTCGGCCCGCTCGTGCCGCAGGAGGAGCTGCTCTGGCAGGACCCGGTCCCGGCCCGCGGCGACTACACGCTGTCCGACGAGGACGTCACCGCCCTCAAGGAGAAGATCCTCGAGACGGGGCTCTCGGTCTCCCAGCTGGTCTCGGCCTCCTGGGCCGCGGCCTCGTCGTTCCGCAGCAGCGACAAGCGCGGCGGCGCGAACGGCGGGCGCATCCGCCTCGAGCCGCAGCGCGGCTGGGAGGTCAACGACCCGGACGAGCTCGCCCAGGTCGTCCGGGCGCTGGAGGGCGTCCAGGCGTCGTTCGGCAAGGAGGTCTCCTTCGCCGACCTGGTCGTGCTGGCCGGCGCGGCCGCGATCGAGAAGGCCGCGAAGGACGCCGGCACCCCGGTCGCGGTGCCGTTCACCCCGGGCCGGACCGACGCGACCCAGGAGCAGACGGACGTCGGCTCCTTCGCGTACCTCGAGCCCACCGCGGACGGCTTCCGCAACTTCCGCGGCAAGGGCCACCGCCTGCCCGGCGAGTACCTGCTCGTCGACCGGGCGAACCTGCTCGGGCTGAGCGCACCGGAGCTGACCGTGCTGGTCGGCGGCCTGCGGGTGCTGGGCGCGAACACCGGCGGCTCGAAGGCCGGCGTGTTCACCGACCGGCCGGGCACGCTGACCAACGACTTCTTCACGAACCTGCTCGACATGGACATCGAGTGGAGATCGGTGGCCGGCGACGACGACCTGTTCGAGGCCCACGACCGCGCCACCGGCGAGGTCCGGTGGACCGGCACCCGCGTCGACCTGGTCTTCGGCTCGAACTCCGAGCTGCGGGCCCTCGCCGAGGTGTACGCGAGCGACGACGCGACGGAGAAGTTCGTGAAGGACTTCGTCGCGGCGTGGGTGAAGGTCGCGAACGCGGACCGGTACGACCTGGTCTGATCCCGACCCGCCGGGGCGCCCGCCCCGGCCGTTGACCCGAAAGGGCCCCCAGGACTTCGTCCTGGGGGCCCTTTCGTCGGCTGACGCACGGGCGTGCCGGTGCCTACAGTGGGACCTCCCTGGCTGCGCTCAACGACGAGTGGTCTCCACATGAACGACGTACACCGGCTCGGTCCCACGGCGGCGACCCCCTACCGGGACACCGTGCTCGCGGCGTGGGAGCGGTTCGTCGACGGCGAGGACAGCGTCCCCGGCGTCCGCCCCGAGGTCGTCGTCTCCTGGCACCGTTGCCGGGAGCAGTACCGCGTCGACCCGCTCCTGCGCGCCGCACCGGTCGCCGTCGAGCAGATCGACCACACCCTCGAGCACGACGTCGTGTTCACCGAGCTGGGCGGGCTGGCGGCCTCCGTGGCCCAGGACGTCGACAACCTCAGCGGCATCGTCACCGTCGCCGACGCCACCGGGCGGATCCTCGCCGCGTGGGGGAACCACACCACGTTGGGCCGGGCGTCGGACTCCAACCTGGCGCCCTGGTACTGCTGGTCGGAGTGTGCGGCGGGCACGAACGGCATGGGCACGGCGCTGGAGGGCCACGGCCCGGTCCTGGTCCGCGGCGCCGAGCACTGGTGCCAGGCCTTCCACAACTGGGTCTGCGCCGGGATCGCGGTGCGCGACGTCGTGACCCGGGCCCCGATCGCGGTCCTCAACATCTCCTGCTGGCGCACCGCCCTGCCCGACGCGACGGGCGCGTGGCTCTCGCAGGCGGTCGCCACGACCCGGCGCACGCTGCGCAGCCGGGCCCGGGACAGCGGGACGGCGCTGGTCGCGGCCTTCACGCAGGCCCGGGCCCGCCCCGGAATCGCGCTCGCCGCGATGGACACGGCCGGCAAGGTGGTGATCGCCGACGAGACGGCGAGCGTGCTCATGGGCGTGCCGGCCCTCACCCCCGCGATCGACCCCACGGTGCGCTGGAACCCGGGGCTGCCGGACCTGATCGGCATCGCGCGCTACGCCGACCGGCAGGCGGCGCACAACCCGGACTGGGTGGGGGCGACCCAGGTCTTCACCCACCTCGCGGACGAGCCGACGCCGGTCGGCGTCCGCCCGGTCTTCGTCTCCGGTCGCATGGTGGGGAGCCTGCTCTCCTTCGGGGTCGTCGAGGGGGATCAGGTCGGCGAGCTCGAGGCGCCGGCCCGGCCGCGGGTGCCCCAGGGGGCGCGGCGGCGGATCGTCGCCCTCCGCGAGAACCGCCTCGTGCTGCTGCGGCCGTCGGAGGTCCACCTCGCCGAGGCCGACGGCAACGACGTGTGGCTCTCGACGGACGAGGGGCGCCTGCGCGCCGCCTCCGCCGGCCTCGACCGGCTCGACGACGACCTGGCCGACGCCGGGTTCCTGCGGGTGCACCGTCGGTACGTGGTGAACCTCGATCGCGTCCGGGAGGTCGAGCGCGGGGACAAGGGAGAGCTGTCGCTCGTCCTCGACAGCAAGGCGGGCGACCGGGTGCCCGTGTCGCGGCGCAACGCCCCCGGGGTGCGGCGCGCGCTCGGGATCTGAGCCCGGCCGGCGATCTTCCGGCGGCACCGGATCGCGGGGGAACGGTAGCCCGGACCGAACGAACGGCGCCCGGCACCGTGAACCAGTACGTGACCTTGCCGCTGCTCCTGTGACGCGCGTAACGTTTTCCTCCTCCGGCGAACGAATTCGGGGCGGGGTTCGATCGCGTACGGCGAACGCCGTTCCCGGCGATCGCCGTGCACATTTCCGGACGGCATTCGAGACGACCGACAGCGACCGATGCCCGGTACCCCGGCTCGTCGTCGCGCCCCGGACGAGCGGAGCGCGACACCCGAACCGGGACCGGCGGGCGGCCGGGCGCGCGAGGCGGACGACACGCGACAGGCGCGGACCAGGAGGCGGAGCCGATGACGACCAGTAGCGCCCAGGATCGGGCGGACCTGCTGCACAAGCTGGGACTGGACCAGCAGAACAAGGGCCCCATCGGACGTGTCATCACGACCGGCAACGTCGAACAGGCCAAGGAGCGCGAAGACGGCACCATGCACATCCGCCTCCGGATCAACCCGGACGAGATCGCATGGGACCCCGCCGTCATCGTCATGCCGCACGGCGGCGACCTCGAGATCGAGATCTTCAACGACGACCTGAACACGCACTGTGCGCTGTTCCCCAGCAATGGCGACCGGAAGTTCATCTGGTTGGTGAACCATTCCCGCGGCCGGGCGAAGCTCAATCTCGACGGCCCCGGCTACTACTGGTTCAGCTCGCCCACCGGCAACGACGAGGGCCGTGGGTTGACCGGCGCCATCGTCGTCCTCGGCGACGTCCCGCCCGAGGCGCGCCTCGACCGACCCGAACAGCCGCGGCCGTAGGAAGGAGCAGACCATGACCGTCGAGTACGTCGACGCCGGCGAGGCCATCGACCAGGGCGATCTGAGCGGCAAGCACGGCGACGCACCGCCGGTCGTCGAGAACGTGACCTACGAGCGTATCCTCGACGCCCGTTCCGAGCCCCAGAACTGGCTCACCTACTACGGCGCCTACAACGGCCAGCGGTTCAGCCCGCTGGACCAGATCAACACCGAGAACGTCAAGGGCATCGGTCCCGCCTGGATCTTCCAGTCCGGGACGAGCGGCATGATCGCCGGCGCGTCGACGTACGCCTTCGAGGCCACGCCGATCGTCGTCGACGGGATCATGTTCGTCTCCGGCTGGGACGGCTGGGTGTGGGCCCTCGACGCGAAGACGGGCACCGAGATCTGGCGGTACAAGCACGCCACCCCGTTCGACATCTCGCTGTGCTGCGGGAACGTGAACCGCGGGGTCGCCGTGGCGAAGGGGAAGGTCTTCTCGGTCACCCCGAACGCCCACGTGATCGCGCTCGACGCCGTCACCGGCAAGAAGGTCTGGGACAAGACCTACGGCGACGTCCGCGCCGGCGAGAGCGCGACGGTCGCTCCGCTGATCGTGAAGAACATGGTCATCGTCGGCAGCTCCGGCGGCGAGTTCGGCGTGCGCGGCCACCTGGACTCCTTCGACCTCGACAGCGGCGAGCACCTGTGGCGCTGCTACATGGTCCCGAAGCCGGGTGAGCCCGGTTCCGAGACCTGGCCGGCCGACGGCCAGGCCTGGGCCCGGGGCGGGGCGAACTGCTGGCTGACCGGCACCTTCGACCCCGAGACGAACCTGCTGTACATCGGCACGGGCAACCCGGCACCGGACTTCGACGGCGAGGTCCGGGAGGGCGACAACCTCTTCACCGACAGCATCGTCGCCGTCGACGCGGACAGCGGGCAGATCCGCTGGCACTACCAGTGCACCCCGCACGACGTCTGGGACTACGACAGCATCTCCGAGTGCATCCTGTTCGAGTCGGAGGGGCGCAAGCTGCTCGGACACTTCGACAAGAACGGCTACTTCTTCGTCGTCGACCGGACGAACGGCCAGCTGGTCCAGATCACGCCGTTCGTCGACCGGATCGACTGGGGCAACATCACCCGCGACGGCAAGGTGACCCCGGCGCGGTACCCCGACAAGGAGGGCGACCCGGTCCACTTCTACCCCGGTCCGGCCGGCGCGAAGGAGTGGACGCACGCGGCCTACAGCCCGGAGACCGAGCTGTTCTACGTCCCGATCCAGGACGTCGGCGCCACGGCCACCCGACGGCGCCGCGAGTTCAAGGAGAGCATCCCCTACTGGGGCGCGGGCGTTCAGGTCGACATCGAGGACATGACGGGCTACGTCAGCGCGTTCGACGCCAACGGCGAGGAGAAGTGGCGCTGGCGCAACAACCTGCCGATGTGCGCGTCGGTGCTGGCCACCGCCGGTGGTCTGGTGTTCGCCGGCACGCCCTCGGGCGAGTTCAACGCGCTCGACGCCCGCACCGGTGAGCTGCTCTGGCAGTTCCAGTGCGGCAGCGGCCACCACAGCAGCCCGACCACCTACTCGGTCGACGGCCGGCAGTACGTCGTCGTGCCGGTCGGCTGGGGCGGCTGGGCCGAGGGGTTCCTGCCCGGCATGCTCGGCGCCGGTCACGGCAGCGCGCTGATCGCCTTCGCCCTGCCGGAGGGGGCCCCGAGCCGGTAGGTCACGTGCCGTTCCTGTGCCGCACATCGGGCGCAGAGGGGAGGTGAATCCATGGAGTCCCAGCTCACCGAGTGGGAGCCACCGGAGTTCGACGAGATCGGCGTCGCCCCCGAGGTGACGATGTACGTCGCCCGGAGGGAGGCCTGACGGGATCGAGAGGTGCGCCGGGTCGACCCGGCGCACCTCTCCGCTTCGTGGAGGTGCCGGATGTGGCTGCGGGTGCTCGGGTCCGCCGCCGGCGGGGGTTTCCCGCAGTGGAACTGCGGCTGCCCGGGGTGCCGGGCGGTGCGCGACGGCTCGCGGCCGTGCGTGCCCCGTTCGCAGTCGTCGGTCGCGGTGAGCGCGGACCGGCGTTCCTGGTACCTGCTCAACGCCTCGCCGGACGTCCGGACGCAGATCGAGGCGTTCCCCGCCCTGCACCCGGACGCGGGCCGGGCGACGCCGCTGCGGGCCGTGCTGCTCACGGACGCCGAGCTCGACCACACGCTCGGCCTCCTGCTCCTGCGCGAGGCGCGCGCGCTGGAGCTGCACGCCACGCCCGCGGTGCGCGAGACGCTGTGCGAGGGGTCCGCGCTGCTCAGGACCCTCGAGCGCTACTGCGCGGTCGACTGGCACCCGGTCGTCCCGGGCGCCGACGTCGCCCTCGGCGACGGGCTCTCCTACCGCGCCTTCGACGTCCCCACGAGGAAGGCGGCGCGTTTCGGTCCCGGGAGGGCCGAGGGACGCGTCGTCGGGTACCGGCTGACCGACACCCGCACCGGCCGGGCCGCGGTGTACCTGCCCGGGGTGCAGGAGCTCGGCGCCGGCGTGCTCGCGCAGCTGCAGGACTGCGCCTGCCTGCTCCTCGACGGCACGTGCTGGAGCGACGACGAGATGGTCCGGCTTGGCCTCGCGTCGAAGACCGCGCGCGACATGGGGCACGTCCCGATGGACGGTCCCGGCGGCAGCCTCGCGCAGGTCGCGGAACTGCCCGTCGCACGGACGATCTACGTCCACCTGAACAACACCAACCCCGTGCTGCTGGACGACTCCCCGGAACGCCGGGCCGTCGAGCGGCACGGGGCGGAGATCGCCACGGACGGCCTCGAGGTGGAGGTCTAGGGGGTGCCATGACGGCCACGACCGACAGGACCGGGACGACCGCAGGCTTCGTGGACGCGCTGCGGGCGCGGTCGCGGCGCTACCACGACCAGCACCCCTTCCACGTGCGGATGAACGCCGGCCTGCTGAGCCCCGCGCAGATCCGGGGCTGGGTGGCGAACCGCTTCTACTACCAGGAGAACATCCCCCGCAAGGACGCCGCGATCCTCGCCAACTGCCCGGATCTCGAGGTCCGCCGGCGGTGGATCCGGCGCATTGTCGACCACGACGGCACGGCCGGCACCGAGGGCGGCATCGAGGCCTGGCTGCGCCTGGCCGAGGCCGCGGGGCTGACCCGCGAGGAGGTCCTCGACCACCGGCACCTGGCCCCCGGGGTCCGGTTCGCCGTCGACGCCTACGTGACCTTCGCCCGCACCCGGCCGTGGGTGGAGGCGGTGGCGTCGTCCCTCACCGAGCTCTTCGCGCCGGACCTGATGGCCGAGCGGCTCGCCGCGTTCGAGCGGTACTACCCGTGGATCGAGCGGGACGGCCTGACCTACTTCCGGAACCGGCTGCACCAGGCGCCCCGGGACTCCGAGCACGCCCTGCAGGTGGTGACCACGCACTGCCGCACCCCCGAGGAGCAGGAGCGCGCGGTCGACGCGCTGTCGTTCAAGTGCGACGTGCTCTGGAGCCTGATGGACGCCGTCGACCGGGCCTACCCGGGGTGAGGCGCCGATGAGCTCGCCCGACTCCGTGGTGACCGGCGCGGTGTCCCCGTCCGGGCGGCCGCGGCTCGCCCGGCACGTCCGGCTGACCTTCGACCGGGCGCGGGAGCGGCACGTACTGCTGCGCCCGGAGGCCGTGGTCGTCCTCAACGACACGGGGGCGGCGATCCTCGGCCTGTGCGACGGCGAGCGGACGGTCGCCGGGATCGTCGAGGAGCTGCGGGGCCGCTACGACCACGTCGCCGAGGCCGACGTGGAGCGCTTCCTCGCCGGCCTCGTCGAGCGGCGCTGCGTGGTGATCGACGTGGAGGACGACGATGGATAGGCCCTTCGGGCTGCTGGCCGAGCTGACCTACCGCTGCCCGCTGGCCTGCCCGTACTGCTCCAACCCGCTCGACCTCGCCGGGTACCGGGACGAGCTGGGCACCGCGGAGTGGCTCCGGGTGTTCGACGAGGCCCGGGACCTGGGCGTGCTGCAGTGCCACCTCTCCGGCGGCGAGCCGCTGCTGCGCCGGGACCTCGTGGACCTCGTCCGGCACGCGACCGGGCTCGGCCTCTACACGAACCTCGTGACCAGTGCCGTCGGATTCTCCCGGCGCCGCGCGGAGGAACTGCGCGAGGCGGGCCTCGACCACGTGCAGATCAGCATCCAGGCCGACGAGCCCGGCGCGTCGGACCGGATCGCCGGGACGCCGTCGTTCGCGCGCAAGATCGCCGCGGCGCGGATCGTGAAGGAGCTGGGCTGGCCGCTCACGGTCAACGTCGTGCTGCACCGGCAGAACATCGACGGTCTCGCCGACATCGTCGGGCTGGCCGAGGAGCTGCGCGCCGACCGCGTCGAGCTGGCCAACACCCAGTACTACGGCTGGGCGCTGCGCAACCGCGCCGCGCTCCTGCCCACCGCCGAGCAGCTCGACCGGGCGGAGGAGGTCGTGCGCGACGCCGCCACCCGGCTGGCGGGCCGGATGGACGTCGTCTACGTGCTCCCGGACTACTACGAGCGCTATCCCAAGCCCTGCATGGGCGGCTGGGGCGCGCGGCAGCTCACGGTCGCCCCCAACGGCGACGCCCTGCCCTGCCCCGCGGCGCAGACGCTGCCGCTCCCCCGCGCGAACGTCCGCGAGGACTCCCTGGAGCGGATCTGGACGGACTCGCCGGTGTTCCGGCGGTTCCGCGGCACAGATTGGATGCCGGAGCCCTGCCGGAGCTGCGACCGCCGCGAGATCGACTTCGGCGGCTGCCGCTGCCAGGCGTTCCAGCTCACCGGCGACGCCGCCCGCACCGACCCGGTCTGCCACCTCTCGCCGGACCACGAGATCGTCGTCGACCTCGTGCAGGCCGCCAACTCCGGAGCGCGGCCACGGGTGGAGGCCCTGGTCCCGCGCCCGCACCGGGCGGGTCCGTCATGAGGACCGCCGCCGACCGGCCCCGGCACCCCGAGGCCGACCAGGCCGAGCTGGCGTACCGCATCGCGTGCGACGCCTCCGTGCTCCAGCTCGAGTGCACCTACGCCGAGGCGCCGGAGCCGCTCTGCCACGAGCTGGTGCGCTGGTTCACCGCGACCGTGCGCCGGCTCCGGGAACCCGGCCTCCCCCTCGACGACCTGCGCGAGCTCGCCGACGAGTGGCGCCGGCGCCGTGCCGCCTACTTCTCCGACCACGACTGGGCCGAGGTCCGCCTCGTCCCACCGCTCGACCGCCCACGGCCCTCGCTCTGGTGGCGCCTGCGCCGGGGGCGGGAGCCGGTGCCACCGCGCCCGGCCGTTCGCTGACCCCCATGCGCACGAGCGGAAGGCCCCCGGGACGATGTCCCGAGGGCCTTCCGTGGTGGTAGCGGGGGCAGGATTCGAACCTGCGACCTCTGGGTTATGAGCCCAGCGAGCTACCGAGCTGCTCCACCCCGCGCCGCTGTGGTCCGCCCTTCCGGGCTTCGCACTGCTGTCTTGCTGTTGTGCCCAGAACATTACACGCTCGCGAACGGCATGTGCACGGGGGGGTCGGTTTCGATCCCCGACCCTCTGACCTGCGACAACGCCGCGTTCTCCCGCACGCTGAGGCGTTCTCGCCGGTCAGCGGGCCGCGGACCGGCTCCGGTAAGCCTGCTCACATCCTTCGGCCGGCTCCGAGAACGCCGACGGGCGGCCCCGGTGACCGGGACCGCCCGTCTGCAGCGCTGTGCGGGCCTCAGCCGCCCGGCGACGGGGCCGGGGTGGCCGAGGGCGCCGGGGCGGCGCTCTGGGCGGCCTGGAACTTCTTCACGGCCGCGTCGAGGGCCGAGAGCGCCTCACCCTGGGCCGTGAAGTCACCCGACTGCTGCGCGGCCTTGAGCTGGGCCAGGGCCGCGGAGATCTCGCCCGCCGCGGAGGCCAGCTCGGGGCTCGCCCCGGTGTTCGGTGTCGGCGACCCCGTCGACGGTGCCTGTGGCGTGGAGCCCTGGTTCGGTGTCGTGGCCGCGGCCCCGGCACCGGCGCCCGCCCCGAACACCTGGTCCAGCGCCGTCGCCAGGTTCGCGTCGTAGCCGACGCGCCCGCCGAAGCTCACCAGCACGCGGGCGAGCTGCGGGTAGGACGAGTCCTGCCCCGCCCGCTCGATGTACACGGGTTCGACGTACAGCAGCCCACCCGCCACGGGCAGCGTCAGCAGGTTCCCGTAGTCGATCGTGGTCTGGTTCTGTCTCAGCAGGTTCAGCTCCGACGACACGTTCGGCGAGCCGAGGAACTGCGCCTGGACCTGCTGCGGGCCGAGTGTCTGCGTGTCCGCCGGCAACTGCAGCACGGTGATCTTGCCGTAGGTGCCCGGTTCCGAGCTCGCCGACATGTAGGAGGCCATGAACTGGCGCCGCAGGCTCACGAGGGCGCTGGTGAGCTGGAAGCTCGAGCCGCTCTGCCCCGGCAGGCCCGTGAGCATGTAGTACGGCGGCTGCGCGTCCTGCGCCGCGCCCGTGTTGCCCTGGACCGTCGGGTCCGAGGGGACGTCCCAGAAGGAGACCGTGGAGAAGAACTCGCCCGGGTTGTCGACGTGGTAGCGGGTCAGCAGCTCCCGCTGGACCTTGAACTGGTCCTCCGGGTACCGGAAGTGCTCGCGCAGCTGGTCGCTGATGTCCGACGCCGGCTTGACCGTGCCCGGGAACGTCTTCATCCAGGTCTGCAGGACCGGGTCCTTGTCGTCGAAGGCGTAGAGGGTCACGGTGCCGTCGTAGGCGTCGACGGTCGCCTTCACGGAGTTGCGCAGGTAGCTGATGGTGTCGTTCGGCAGCCGCTGGCCCTGCAGGCCGAGCTGGCTGTCCTGCGTGGTGTCGCCCAGCGGCACCTGCTCCGCGTACGGGTAGTTCCGCAGCGTGGTGTAGCCGTCGACGATCCACTGGATACGCCCGTCGACGACCGCCGGGTACGGGTCGTTGTCGACGGTCAGCCAGGGGGCGACCTTCTCGACGCGGTCCCGCGGGTCCCGGTCGTACATGATCTTCGAGTTGTCGTTGATCGAGCTGTTGAACAGGATGTTCCGCTCGCCGTAGTAGAGCGAGAAGACCAGCCGGTTGAACAGGTTGCCGAGCGAGACGCCGCCCTTGCCCGTGTACGTGTACTGGGCGCTGTCGGTGTCGTACTCGCGCGGCGCGGCAGCCTCCTCGGCGCCGACGATCGAGTAGTCCGTGATCAGCTCGCCGTAGTAGATCCGCGGCTCGGCGACCGGGATCTGCCCCTCGGTCGTGGTGTCGCTGACGGTGAACTTCGGCAGGCCGCCCTGGCCGCCGGTGTCCTCCAGCGCGGCGTTGACCTGGTTCGCCGGCGCGGCGACGAAGCCGTTGCCGTGCGTGTAGACGAGGTGCCGGTTGATCCAGTCCTGCTGGTTGCCGACGAGCGCGCTCGAGTCGAGCTCACGGGCGGCGACCACGTAGTCCTGCTTCTGCCCGTCGACCGTGTAGCGGTCGATGTCCAGCTTCTCGGGGAAGCCGTAGAAGTTCCGCCGCTGCTGGAGCTGGGTGAAGGTCTTGGTGAGCTTGCCCGGGTCGAGCAGGCGGATGTTCGGGATCGTGTCCGTGTCCGCCCGGACCTGCGCCGACGTGGCGGACGACGTTCCCGAGTACGGCTCGATCGTGACCTTGTCGTCCGTGAGCCCGAAGGCCTGCCGGGTGGCGGCGATGTTGCGCTCGATCGACGGCGCCTCGCGCTCGTTCGCGTTGGGCGCGACGACGAACTGCTGCAGCACCGCGGGCCATGCGGCGCCGACCAGCACGCTCGACAGCACCAGCAGCACCACCGCGATGGCCGGGAGCTGCAGGTTCCGCCGGAACACCGCCGCGAAGAACGCCGCGGCACAGATGATCGAGATGACCAGCAGGATGATCTTGGCCGGCATCACGGCGTTGAGGTCCGTGTAGGTGGCGCCGAAGAAGTTCTGGTTGCGGTCGGAGTAGAGCAGCTCGTACCGGTCGAGGTAGTACGCCACCGCCTTGAGCAGCACGAACACGCCGGCGAGGATCGCCAGCTGCGCCCGCGCGGCCGCCGAGACCTGGCCCGAGCGGCCGGCCAGCCGGATCCCGCCGAAGACGTAGTGCGCGATCAGCGCCACCACGAAGCAGATCGCGACCGTGACGAACAGCCAGTTCAGCAGCATCCGGATGAACGGCAGCGTGAAGGCGTAGAAGCCGATGTCGTTGCCGAACTCGGGATCGGTCTGCCCGAACGGCGTGCCGTTCAGGAACATCTGCGTGGTCTGCCAGTCGCCCTGCGCGGCCAGGCCGGCGATGATGCCGACGATCACCGGAATGCCGATCCCGAACAGCCGCAGCCGGCCGATGATCACGGTGCGGTACCGGGCGATCGGGTCCTCCGGCCCGTTGACCGGCACGAAGACGGGGCGGAACCGGTAGGCGAGCCAGAGCGTGAGCCAGACCGCGCCGCCGAGCAGCAGCCCGCCGATCACGAACTGGACGATCCGGGTGCCGATCACGGTGCCGAGCACGCCGCGGTAGCCGGTCTCGCCGTACCAGAGCCAGTCGACGTAGAAGTCGACCAGCCGGGATCCACCCAGCAGCACCACCACCAGGACCGCGGCCGCGATCAGCAGTATCCGCGTACGGCGGGACAACGACGGTGCTCCCGCCGGGGGCCGCATGGCCACGGCAACTCCTCGAGGGTCGGTTCTGGTGCGTCAACTCTACGGACGGGGTGTGGAGTTCCCGTGTGTCCCGTGTGCCCGCACCGTTCGTACGGTTCGTCCGTTCCGTGTCCGCTCGCCGGCGACCGTACCGCGTCCGCCCGACAGTGCGGATCCGCCCAGCTCAGCCATTCTTCAGGGGGTGCACAGCGGGGCCTGCCCGCCGCCGTCGAGCGTCTCCAGCGCGTCGACCGCGGAGGCGAGCGTGGTCACCCGGACCAGGCGCAGCCCGTCGGGCGCGTTCTGCACGGCCTCGGCGCAGTTGTCGCTCGGCACGAGGAAGGTGACCGCGCCCGCGTCCCGCGCCGCCCGCATCTTGAACGGGATGCCGCCGATCGGTCCGACCGTCCCGTCCGCCGTGATCGTGCCGGTGCCCGCGACGAACTGGCCGCCGTTGAGCTCCCCCGGCGTCAGCTTGTCGACGACGGCGAGCGCGAACATCAGCCCGGCCGACGGGCCGCCGATGTCCCCGAGGCTGATGGTGATGGCCCCGGAGACGGGCTGGACACCCGGCCGCACGCCGAGCATCCCCTGGTCGCGGTCCGGGCTGGAGCCGAGCGTGATCGTGGCGTCCTGCTGGGCGTCGCCGCGCCGGTAGGTGACGACGACGGGCTCGCCCGGCCGGGTGCCGTTCAGCGCGTCGGCCACGGCCTGCGGGGTCGCGACCGGGGTCCCGCGCACCGCGACGATCGTGTCGCCCTGCTGCAGCACGCCCTCGGCAGGCGAGCCGGGCACGACGTCGGCCACCGTGGCCCGGGTCGGCAGCTTCAGCTCGGACAGCGCGGCGAGCTCGGCGTTCGTCTCCGACGCCGTGAACTGCTCCGCGTTCTCCCGGTCGACCTCCTGGGTCGACCGCCCGGGCGGGAACACCGTGTCCCGCGGCACCAGCCGCCGGTCCGGTGCCAGCCAGAACCCGAGGGCCTGCAGGCCGGTCACGCCGTCGTTGACCGAGACCGTGGTCATGTTGAGGTGCCCCGAGGTGGGGAAGGTCGGCGCCCCGTCGACGGCGACGACCTGCGTCCCGTCCACGGCGCCCAGCGTGTCGTAGGTCGGCCCGGGCCCCAGGGCGACGAAGGGCACGCGGACGACGGTCCCGACGCCCACCACCACCATCACCAGGAGCACCGCGGCGACCAGCGTCGACGTCCGGCGTCTCACGGAGAGCGAACCTACGCCGCAGCCCCCGGGGGCCGCGTACCGTGGTCGGCATGAGTGACGTCCCGTTCGGCTTCGGCCCTTCCGACCGCGACCCGGACCGCGACCCGGACCGCGACCGCAAGCGGGACGAGGGTGGCGAGGGCGGCAACGAGGGCCCCAAGGACCCCTTCGGCTTCGGCAGCCTCCCCGGCGGCGGTCAGTTCCCCGGCATCCCGGGGATGCCCGGCATCCCGGGGATGCCCGGCATGCCCGGCGGCGGTCCGGGCGGCTTCGACGTCGGCCAACTCGGCCAGATGCTCAGCCAGCTCGGGCAGATGCTGTCCAGTGCGAGCCAGGCGGGCGGCGGCGGTGGCGGCCCGGTCAACTACGACCTGGCCGCGCAGATGGCGACCCAGCAGCTCGCGCAGAAGACCTCGTCGCTCACGGACGCGCAGCGCACCGCCGTGGCCGACGCGCTCAAGCTGGCGGAGCTCTGGCTCGACCCGGCGACGGAGTTCCCGGCCGGCGCGACCGAGACCGTGGCCTGGACGCCGACGGACTGGGTGAAGGCGAGCATGCCCACCTGGAAGCGGCTGTGCGACCCCGTCGCCCAGCGGGTGTCCGGCGCGTGGGTGGAGGGCCTGCCCGAGGAGATCCGCAGCGCCGCCGGCCCGATGCTCGCGATGATCGGCCAGATGGGCGGGCTCGCCTTCGGCAGCCAGCTCGGCAGCGGCCTCGGCCAGCTCGCCGCCGAGGTGCTGACCGGTACCGAGGTCGGCTTCCCGGTCGGGCCCGAGCGCACCGCCGCCCTGCTGCCCGAGGCCATCGAGAAGTTCACCGAGGGCCTCGACCGCCCCGCGAGCGAGGTCATGATCTACCTGGCCGCCCGCGAGGCGGCGCACCATCGGCTGTTCGCGCACGTGCCGTGGCTGCGGGAGCGGCTGCTCGGCGCGGTCGAGGACTACGCCCGCGGCATCACCGTCGACACCTCGCGCATCGAGGACATGGCCCGCCAGATCGACCCGTCGAACCCGGCGTCGATCCAGGAGGCCATGCAGTCCGGCATGTTCGAGCCGCAGACCACGCCGGAGCAGAAGGCGGCGCTGGCCCGGCTCGAGACGCTGCTCGCCCTGATCGAGGGCTGGGTGGACACCGTCGTGGCCGAGGGCGTCGGCGAGCGGCTGCCCGGCGCGGGCGCGCTGCGCGAGACGCTGCGTCGCCGCCGCGCCTCCGGCGGCCCGGCGGAGCAGGCCTTCGCCAGCATCGTCGGGCTCGAGCTGCGGCCCCGGAAGCTCCGGGCCGCCGCCGAGCTGTGGAAGCTGCTCGGCGAGGAGCGCGGCATCGAGGGGCGCGACGCGGTGTGGGCCCACCCGGACCTGCTGCCGGACTCGGACGGCCTCGACGACCCCGCCGGCTTCGTGCAGCACCGCGACGACACGGCCGACCCGATCGCCGAGCTGGAGAAGCAGTTCGCCGCCGAGGCCGCCGAGGCCGCGGAGCAGGAGAAGCCGGAGGAGCCGGAGACCCCCGACGCCTCCGACTCGTCCGACCGCCCGGACGAGTCCGGCAAGGGGGACGACGAGGGCGGGTCGGGCCCGAAGGCCTGATCCTTCGCTCTGGTGGGTGTGCGGGCCGGGACGGGCGCCACGCCGTTGAGCATGATCACCGCTTGCGGTAGCTGGCGGACGCTGATGGCCGGGATGTACCCCGTTCGGTGATCATGGTCGCCGGCGGGCGGGGTGTGCCGGGTCCCGGCGGGTGTCCGGGGCGGCAGATCGTCGACGAGGCGACCAGGCCCGGTGCCCGGTGGGAGATCGCCGGACCTGGTCAGCCGATGCTGGCGGCCGCCTCGTCCGGGTCCGCGGCGCCCTCGTCCTCGGCGTCCGGCAGGTCCTCGCCGTCCGTGCCGACCAGGCCCAGGCCCGCGGCCGCGGACAGCCCCTCCAGGTAGCCGATGGCGCGCTCGGTGCGCGGGTAGTGGTGCACGAGCGACCAGAAGTAGTCGTCGTGCCCCGGGGCGAGCAGGTGCGCCAGCTCGTGCACCAGCACGTAGTCGACCACCCAGCCCGGCGCCTCGCGCAGCCGCTCGCTGATCCGGATCGTGCGGTCCTGCGGGGTGCACGAGGCCCAGCGGGTGCGCATCGGCGGCACCCACCGCACCGACGCCGGCGTGGCCCGGCCGCCCAGGTACCGCTTCGACAGCTCGAGGCAGCGGTCGAGCAGCGCCTCGTCGCCGTGCCGGCCGGGTGAGCGGCGCTTGGCCTCGCTCTTCTCGAGCCGGTTGACCATCTCGTCCACCCAGCGCCGTTCCTCGGCCTCGCTCATCCAGCCCGGGATGAACACGATCACCGTGTCACCCTCGCGCCGCGCGCTGACCATCCGACGCCGCCGTTGACTCCGTCTCACCTCGACGACCGCGGGGCTCGCCATTCCCCCACCCTAGGCCCCGCGACGGGCGGGCGGGAGCGGAGGACCTCGGGCGCCCGGGTTGTCCACAGGTCGGCGCACCTGTGGACAACCGTTCGCGGGGCCGCGGCCCGCCGACCATGCTCGGTCCCGTGATCCGCGCACTCGCCTCCCTCCCCCGCCGGCTGGTCCTGGCCCCGCACCGGCCCCTGCTCGCCCGCGGTGCCCGCGCACGCCAGGTCGGGCTGGCCCCGCGGGGCAACGTCGTGGTGGACGGGCTGCCGGCCGCGCTGCTGCCCCTGCTCGAGCGGCTGCGTGCTCCGGCGGTCGCGCTGGACTGGGTCGCCGAGGCGGCGGCCCGCGGGGTCGGGGTCGAGTTCGCGGAGGCCGTGCTGCGCGGGCTCGTGGCGCGCAGCGCGCTCGTCGACCCGGCCGTGGGCGAGCGGCGGGCCGAGCGCCGGGCGGCGAGCGCGGTGCAGGTGCGGGGCGACGGGCCGTTGGCCGTCGCAGTGGCGGTGGCGCTCGCGCGGGCCGGCGTCGGCGCGGTGCAGGTGCTGGCCCGGGGGCACGTCGAGAGCGCCGACGTCGGCTGCGGGTACGAGGAGGAGTCGGTGGGCGGGCCCCGTGCCGACGCGGCCGCCGAGGCGGTGAAACGGGTCCGGCCCGGCACCGCCACCGATCCCCTGCCGCCCGGCCGCACCCCCGATCTGGTGGTGCTCACCGACGCAGTGGTCCCGGAGCCGGAGGTCGTCACCGAGCTCACGGTGACCGGGACCGACCACCTGCCGGTGCTGGTCCGCGAGGGGCTCGGGGTGGTGGGGCCGCTGGTCCTGGTCGGGCGCTCGCCGTGCCTGCGGTGCGTCGAGCTGGGCCGGGGCGACCTCGATCCGGCGTGGCCGGTGGTCGCTGCCCAACTGACCGGGCGCAGCGGTGGGGCGGAGCCGGAGGCCGTCACCGCCACCGCGGCCCTCGGGGCGGCGCAGGCGCTCCTCGCGCTCGACGGCGAGCGCCCGCCGCCGACCCTCGGCGCGGCCCTCGAGCTCGACGTGCACGGCGGCGGCCTGCACCGGCGGCCCTGGCGGGCGCACCCCGACTGCCACTGCGGCGCGAGCCCGCGGGCTGCACCCGTCCCGGCCCCGCGCATCGCGCCGGGTCGGGCGGGTGTGGGGGCGACTGCAGCGGCCGTCGGAAGGGCAGATGTGACGGACGCCTCCCCCACGTGCGCCGCGGAGGTCGGCGCGACGTGCGTGCCGGCGGCGCGGCGGGAGACAATCATGAGGTGAGCGACATCCCCCGCCGCACCGCCTCCCGCACGGCCAAGCTGGCCAGCCTGCCGCTCGGGGTCGCCGGACGCGCCGCCGCAGGATGGGGCCGCCGGCTCGCCGGTGGCGACCGTGACCAGATCTCCGCGCAGATGATGGCCAAGAGCGCCGAGCAGCTCTTCGCGGTCCTGGGCGAGCTCAAGGGCGGCGCCATGAAGTTCGGGCAGGCGCTGAGCATCTTCGAGGCCGCGGTGCCCGAGGAGCTCGCCGGCCCGTACCGCGAGGCGTTGACCAGGCTGCAGAGCGCGGCCCCGCCGATGCCACCGGCCGACGTGCACCGGATGCTGGCCGAGCAGTTCGGGCGCAACTGGCGGTCGCGGTTCCAGGACTTCGACGAGGAACCCGCCGCGGCGGCGAGCATCGGCCAGGTGCACCGCGGCGTGTGGCGCGACGGCCGTGAGGTCGCCGTCAAGGTCCAGTACCCGGGTGCGGAGGAGGCGCTACGGTCCGACCTGCGCCAGCTGTCCCGGATGAGCCGGCTGCTGCAGCCGCTGGCGCCGGGCATGGACATCAAGCCGCTGATCACCGAGCTGCAGGAGCGGATGGTCGAGGAGCTCGACTACCGGGACGAGGCCGACAACCAGCGGGCCTTCGCCGCCGAGTACGACGGCGACCCCGAGATCCGGGTGCCGAAGGTGGTCGCTTCGGCGCCGCGGGCGATGGTGAGCGAGTGGGTCACCGGGCGCCGGCTGTCGGACGTGATCCGCGCGGGCACCCAGGAGGAGCGCGACCACGCGGGCGCGCGGCTCGCGGGGTTCCACTACTCGGCGCCCTACCGGCTGCACCTGCTGCACTCCGATCCGCACCCCGGCAACTTCCAGGTCCTCGACGACGGCCGGCTGCTCGTCGTCGACTTCGGGGCGGTCGCGCGGCTCCCCGAGGGACTGCCCCCGCCGCTGACCGTCATGACGAAGTTCGCCCTGGAGAACCGGCCCGCCGACCTGCTGCAGCTGCTGCGGGACGAGGGCTTCGTGCGCCCCGGCACCGAGCTCACGGCGGAGGAGGCGCTGGCCTACCTGGCGCCGTTCACCGAGCCCCTGCACACCGAGAGCTTCCACTTCACCCGGGCCTGGCTGCAGCGGCAGGCCGAGCGCGTCGGCGACCTGCGGCGGCCCGAGTTCGACACCGGGCGTGCGCTGAACCTGCCGCCGCAGTACCTGCTGGTGCACCGGGTCACCCTCGGCACGCTCGGGGTGCTGTGCCAGCTCGAGGCGGACGTGCCGCTGCGGGGGATCGTCGGCCGCTGGCAGCCCGAGCTGTTCGCGGCCACCTGACCCGCCGCGCCGCCGGGGCGGACGCGGATCCGGACGGACGACGCCCGCCCCGGAGGTAGCTCCCGGGGCGGGCGTCAGGAACCGCGGTGGGACGCGCGGCGGCCGTCGTGGCGAGCGAGGGCGGCGGGGCGTCACCCGTCGCCGGGCCCGGTCCGGTGCGACGGACGGGGCCCGGCGGACGTGCACCGCGGTGCCCTCCCGCGACTCAGCCGGAGGCGGCGCGGGCGCGCGCGGCCCGGCCGGCGGCGTAGGCCGCCAACCGGTCCCAGCGCCGGCCCGCGGAGAGCCGACGCGCGAGCCGGTGGTCGCGCGCGGCCTCCTCCGCTTTTTGCTGTCGCGATCGGGCCAGGGCTTCGTTCATCACCAACATCGCGGTGCCCCGGGCGTCGACGCGCGGTCGCACGTCGTGGGCCGGCCGGTCGGTGCGGATCACGAGATCGGTCATCGGATTGTCTCCTCTGAAGGGACGCCGTCCCGGGGGGAAGGGATCGGGCGCCGGTTTGTCGGTCGGGTGGTTCTCGATCGGTCAGGCGCAGGGCCGGGCGGCCGTGGCGGCCATCTGCCGGGCCCGCTCCTGGGCCTTCTGGTGCGCCTCGGCCCAGGCCCGGTCACGGGCGAGGTCCGCCTTGCTGGGTCGGCCCCTCGGGCGCTTGCGCGGGATGACGACTCCTCGTTCGAAGATCTCGCCGCCCCACACGCCCCAGGGCTCCTCCCGGGACAGCGCGCCCGCGAGGCACTCGATCCGGATCGGGCAGCTCTCGCAGAGAGCCTTCGCCTTCTCCAGCTCGGCCGGGGCCTCGGCGAACCACAGGTCCGCGTCGCCCTGCCGACAGGGCAGGTCGAGGCCGGACTCGGGGGTGTCGCTGAGCAGACCGCCGAGGTCGGGAGCGGTGTCGCCGCCGCCGATCTCGTGCCTGATCGCCCCGCCGTCGCACGGGGTGGATCTGACTAGCACCGCACTACCTCCTGGTGTGGTGGGTGTTCTCTTCCTTCGGTGGTGGATGGGTGGACGCCGTGTCCCGGGTGGGGACACGAAAAAGGGCCGCGGATCCCTGGTGTGGGTTCCGCGGCCCCGAAACTCGACGGCCGGCTGGGCTGCTACGACCTTCGTCGGCACAGCCCGTTCGGAACGGACACACCTGTCCAGTTGTGATCGGCGATGACCGCGACCTGCGGCACCTGCTTCTCGGTGACGACGCGGAACGCGGCGAACGGCCAACCGCCGCGCGGGCGGCGGAGGGACGGCGCGACACCGAGGCGGGTGGAGACACCGGCGGGCGCGATCGCACGCGGGGTCCCGGTCGTCCCGGTCGTCATCGCGTAGATCTCCATGGCGGCGCCTCCTCTCCGGCAGCTCGGTGCGGTTCCGTGCGGAAGGACGGGGCGTTGCTCCGTCCGTGCATGTGAGACTAGAAGCAGCGCCCCGACGCGCACAACAGAATTAATCCGTTGATTCGAGAAGCAGTTTCCGATCCACCCGGGCGTCGTCGATCGTTCGCCACAGGGTCACCGGGGCGTAGCCGATGCCGCAACTCGCGGTGCGGTGGCCGGTCAGGCGCCCGAGTCGGTGACCAGTGCGAGGACGTCGGGCCCGTACCGGTCGAGCTTGCGGGCCCCGATCCCGGGGATCCCGACGAGCGCGGCGGCGTCGGCCGGGCGCTGCTCGGCGATGGCGGTGAGGGTCGCGTCCGTGAAGATCACGTAGGACGGCACGCCCTGCCGCTTGGCCACCTCGCCGCGCCAGTCGCGCAGCCGCTCGAGGAGCTCGGTGTCCACATCGGACGGACAGGCCCCGCACCGCTGCAGCTTCAGCGCGGTGGTGCCGATCAGTGGCTCCCCGCACACCCGGCAGCGCGGTTTCGGGCCGCCCGACCGGCGGCGGTCGCCCTGGGCGACACGCGACGCCGGGTGCTCCTCGGGGATCAGCCCGTACAGGAATCGGCTGCGGCGGCGCTGCCGGCCGCGGCCCGAGGCGCGCGCGAGGGCCCACGACATCCGCAGCACCCGCCGGGCCCGGGTGACGCCGACGTAGAGCAGGCGGCGCTCCTCCTCGATCGCGGACTCGTCCCCCTCGGCGTGCTGGATCGGCAGGGTCCCGTCGACCAGCCCGACGAGGAACACGACGTCCCACTCCAGGCCCTTGGCGGCGTGCAGGGACGCCAACGTGACGCCCTGGACCACCGGCGGGTGCGACGCGTCCGCCCGGGTCTCGAGCTCGGCGGAGAAGCGGCGCAGGTCCGCCTGCGGCTCCACTGCCGCGAGCTCCTCGGCCAGCCCCACGAGCGCCAGCAGCGACTCCCACTGGGCGCGCATGGCCGTGCCGGCGGGCGGCTCGTCCGTGAGCCCGACCGTCCCGAGCACCCGGCGCACCGCGGTGACCAGGTCCATCCCCTCGGGCAACGGCGGAGCGGTGCGCAGCGCGATCATCGCCCGGCGCACCTCGGCGCGGGTGAAGAAACGCTCGCCGCCGCGCACCTGGTACGGCACGCCGGCCTCGGTGAGCGCCTGCTCGTAGCTCTCCGACTGCGCGTTGATCCGGAACAGCACCGCGATCTCGGCGGGCGGGGTGCCGTCGGCGACCAGCCTGCGGATCTTGGCCGCGACGGCGGCGGCCTCGGCGGGCTCGTCCTCGTACTCGGCGAAGTCCGGGTCCGGTCCGGGCGGCAGCTGCCCGACGAGCCGCAGCCGGCTCCCGGCGACGCGGCCGCGCGCGGCGCCGATCACGGAGTTCGCGCAGGAGACGATCTGCGGGGTGGAGCGGTAGTCCCGGGTCAGCCGGACGACGGTGGCCTCCGGGAAGCGGCGCGGGAAGTCCAGCAGGTAGCGGGGCGAGGCCCCGGCGAAGGTGTAGATCGTCTGGTTGGCGTCGCCGACGACGGTGAGGTCGTCCCGCTCGCCGAGCCAGGCGTCGAGCACCCGCTGCTGCAGCGGGGTGACGTCCTGGTACTCGTCGACCACGAAGCACCGGTACCGGTCGCGGAACTCCTCGGCGACCGCGCGGTGCTCCTCGAGCGCGGCCGCGACGTGCAGCAACAGGTCGTCGAAGTCGAGGGCCTCGGCCTGGTTCTTCAGCGCCTCGTACCCCGCGTAGACCTGCGCGACCTGCTCGACCGGGCCCGGGACGTCCCGCCGCAGCCGGGCGACCTCGGCCGGGTAGCTCTCCGGGGTGACCAGGCTGGACTTGGCCCACTCGATCTCGGTGGCGAGGTCGCGCAGCGCGTCCGAGTCGGTGCCCGCCCGGGCGCGCGCCGCGGCCTGGCCGATCAAACGGAGCTTGCCCTCGAGCAGCTGCCACTGCCGCTCCCCGACGACCCGCGGCCAGAAGTAGCGCAGCTGCCGCAGGGCGGCCGCGTGGAACGTGCGGGCCTGGACGCCGCCGGCGTCGAGCGCCCGGAGGCGGGTGCGCAGCTCCCCCGCCGCCCGCGCCGTGAACGTGACGGCCAGGACCTGCCCGGGCGCCACGTGCCCGTGCCCGACGAGATGGGCGATCCGGTGCGTGATCGTGCGGGTCTTCCCGGTGCCCGCGCCGGCCAGCACGCAGACCGGACCGCGCGGCGCGGTGACGGCGGCCCGCTGTTCCTCGTCGAGCCGGTCGAAGTCGGCCGGAGCCGTCACGGAAGCCGTCACCACCCCATCCTGACAAACCCCACCGACGGTTCCCGCGCACCCTCGTGACGTGACCGACCGCACAACCGGGTGCGGAACGGCGTGCCCGGCGCCGCTGTTGAAGCCTGCATGGCGCAGCTGACGATGTACTCGACCACGTGGTGCGGCTTCTGCCGCCGCCTCAAGCTCCAGCTCGACGAGGCGGGCATCGAGTACCGCGAGATCGACATCGAGCGGAACCCCGACGCGGCACGCTTCGTCGAGGGCGTCAACGGCGGCAACCAGACGGTGCCCACCGTCCTCTTCCCGGACGAGACGACCGCCACGAACCCGAGCTTCGCCGAGGTGAAGAAGCGACTGACTGCGGCCTGACCCGCGCCACACGGCCCCGACCGGACCCGTCCGGCCGGGGTCGCGACGTTCTCGGCGCCGTGCGGCCCGCTCAGGCCTGCGCCGCCCACGAGTCGAGCATCGACCGGGCGATCGACACCCGGCCCGGGAGCAGGACGAGCTTGCCGTCCGACTCGTCCCGAGCGCCCCAGTCGCCCTTGTCCATCGCGGCGCGCAGCTCCTCGCGGGTGACCCAGATGGCCTCCTCGATCTCGCCGTCGGCCGGCCGCAGCGGCCGGTCCGGATCGGCGACGGCCTGGAACCCGACCATCAGCGACCGCGGGAACGGCCAGGCCTGGCTGCCGAGGTAGGCGACCTTCGAGACCTCGACGCCCACCTCCTCGTGGATCTCGCGCATGACGCACGCCTCCAGCGACTCCCCGGCCTCGACGAAGCCGGCGAGCACCGAGTACCGCCCCGGCGGCCAGACCGGCTGGCGGGCGAGCAGGACGCGGTCGGCGCCGTCGTGCACCAGGCAGATGACCGCCGGGTCGGTGCGCGGGTACTCCTCGTGCTGGTGGGCCTCGCAGCGCCGGGCCCAGCCGGCGTTGTGCGGGTGGGTCGGCGAGCCGTCCCGGGCGCAGAAGCGCGCGGTGTCGTGCCAGTTCAGGGCCGCGACGGCACCGGTGAACAGGCCCGCGCCGAGGGCGTCGAGCTCCGCGCCGACGGCCCGCAGGTCCGCCCAGTCCGCCGGGTCGTCCCCCGCCGCGAGGTCCGGCCGGCCGCGGGCCGCCCAGTAGGCGACCCCCTGGGCCTCGCCGAGCAGCACGGCGTCCCCCGGCGGGGCCGGCGCGATGTCCTCGGCGGGCCGGGTGCGCAGGACGGCACCCGAGCCGGCGGCCGCGTCCCAGCCCGCGGCGTCGCCCTCACGGAAGCGGGACTGCGGCGCGGCGTCCCAGGAGACCGGCGTGCGGCCCTTCTCGTCGACGACGACTACGCGCGCGGTCGGCCACGTGGCCTTCTGCCGGTCCGCGTCGAGCCGCAGCGGTTCGTCGCGCACCACCGTGCCCCGGGAGAGGACGGGCGGGGTGACCAGCTCGAACGTCATTCCACGCCTCCCAGCGCGCGCAGCCGCGGGCCGATCACCTCGGCGTCGCCCACGACGACGCCGGTGAACCGCTCCGGCGCGAAGTACTCGAGGGCCGCCTCGGCCACCTGCTCGGGCGTGACCGCCTCCAGCCGCACCGGCCGCTCGCGCAGCCAGTCGATCGACAGGCCGGCGGCGTCGAGCGCGGCGAGGGTGGACGCGAGCCCGCCCTGGCTGTCCAGCGAGATGAGCAGGGAGCCGACGGCGTACCGCCGGGCCGCCTCGATCTCGTCCGCGGTGGGCGGCACCGCGACCATGCGCCCCAGCTCGTAGCGGGTCTCGAGCAGCGCGGCCGCGGTGACGTCGCTCGCGACGTCCGTCTCCACGCCGAGCACCGCCCCGCCGGGCACGAACTCGGTGCCGGAGTGGGCGCCGTAGGTGTAGCCCTTGTCCTCGCGGACGTTCTCCATCCAGCGGGAGGAGAAGTAGCCGCCGAACACGAGGTTGGCGAGCTGGTAGGCCGCGTAGCCCTCCTCGTCCCGGCGCAGCGCCGGCGCGGTGAGCCGCAGCTGCGACTGCACGGAGCCCGGGCGGTGCACCAGCTCCAGCGGGCCGGCCGCGGTGACCGGCGGCGGCCCCAGCTCGCGGGCCTGCGCCGCGCCCGTCCAGCCGCCCAGGACCTTCCCGACGGCGGCGATCGCCTCGGCGGGGTCGAGCTCGCCGACCAGCACGAGCGTGGAGCCGCGCGGCATCACGCCCTCCGCGTGCAGCGCCCGCACCTCGCCGGGGTCGACCGCCGCGACCGCCTCGCCCGAGGGCATCTCCAGCGCGATCGGGTGGTCGCCGAACCGCTTGCGCTGCAACGCCTCACGGGCCACCGTGCGGGGCTGCGCGCGGGCCACGGAGATGCGCTCGACGAGCCGCTCCCGCTCGCGCAGCAGTTCGGGCTCGGGGTAGGTCGCGCCGGTGAGCACGTCGGCGAGGACGTCGAGCACCGTCGGCAGGCCCTCCGCCAGCCCCGAGCCGTGCACCAGCAGCCGCTCCGGGTCGACGGCCACGCCGAGCTCGGCGCCGACGCCGGCCAGCTCGTCGTCGATCCCCACCCGGTCGTGGGTGGCGGTGCCGGTGAGCATGGCCGACGACAGGAGCTCGGCGCGCGCGGTGAACGCCGGGTCCGCGACGGAGCCGGGCGCGGCGAACGGCACGCGCAGCCGCATCTCGACCATCGGCACGCCCGGCCGGTGCACGGCCAGCACGCGCAGCCCGGACGGGAGCGTCTCGGTGACCACCTCGGGCAGCGGGACCTCGCGTGTGGCACCCAGCGGGGGCAGCGGGCGCGGGCCCGCCAGGGTGCGGCCGATCTCCTCGGCGCTGCGGTGCGTGGTGGGCGCGCTCATGCGCCGGCCTCCTCGGGGTTCGCCAGTTCGGCGGGGTCCTCGCTGCCCGGCACGGCGCCCGCGGTCGGCTCGACCAGCAGCACGGCACGACCGGCCGAGCGCAGGGACTCGGCGGCGGCCCGGACCTGCTCCGGCGTGACGGCGGCGATGCGCGCGGGCAGCTCCTGCGCGATCTCGGCGCGCCCGTAGAGCAGCTCGCGGGCGCCGAGGCCGAGCATCCGGTACATCACCCGGTCGTCCTCGTGGTGCAGGGAGGCGGCCCAGCGCGCGGACTGGCGGGCCAGCTCCTCGGCGCTCGGGCCCTCGGCCGCCAGCTTGTCCAGCTCCTCGTCGATCGCGCCGAGCACCCGCTCCGGGTCGACGGCGCCCGGGTGCACGGCGGTGATCGTGAACGTGTCCGGGTCCCGCGCGTCGAGCGGGCCGCCCATCAGCCCGTTGCTGGCGCCGACGTCCGTGACCAGGCCGTCCGCGTGCACGAGGCGGCGCTGCAGCCGGGCGGCCTCGCCGTCGCCGAGGACGGAGGCGAGCAGGGCGTGACCCAGGTACGCGTCGAGCTCCGTCGACGGGTCCGGCACCCGGTAGCCGACGGCCAGCGCGGGCATCGGGGCGTGCGCGTCGGCCACCGTGCCGCGGCGCTCGGAGCCCGGGACCGGCTCGCCGAACGACGGCCGCTCGGGCGCCGGCCGGGCGGGGATGTCGCCGAAGTGCTTCTCGACCAGCGCCAGCACCTCGTCCACCCCGCCGGCGGCCGCGAAGTCGCCGTGCACGGTGACCTGCGCGTTGCCCGGGGCGTAGTAGGTGTCGAAGAAGGACGCCGCGTCGTCCAGCGTGGCCTGCTCGAGCTCGGTGAAGTCGCCGTAGCCGTTGTGCGCGTTGGGGAAGGTGTCGTAGAGGACGGGCGGCAGCAGGATCCAGGGGAACCCGCCGTAGGGCCGGTTCAGGACGTTGAGCCGGATCTCCTCCTTGACCACGTCCACCTGGTTGCGGAGGTTCTCCTCCGTGAGCTTCGGGGCCCGCAGCCGGTCCGCCTCGAGGAACAGCGCGCGTTCGAGCGCGGCGCCGGGCAGGACCTCGAAGTAGTCGGTGTAGTCCTGGTGGGTCGAGCCGTTGAACACCCCGCCCGCGCCCTGGACCTGCCGGAAGTGCTCCAGCTTCGCCAGGCTCTCGCTGCCCTGGAACATCAGGTGCTCGAAGAGGTGGGCGAAGCCGGTGCGCCCCTCGGGCTCGGACCGGAAGCCGACGTCGACGTGCACCGCGACGCCGACGACCGGGGTGGCCGGGTCGGGCGCGAGGAGCACGCGCAGGCCGTTGGGGAGCGTGGCCCGGTGGAGTTCGGGAGCTGACACGTCCCGACCCTATCCCCGCACCCCGACAATCCGCCGGACGATCGGCTCCCCGCGCCGTCCGCCCGCGTGGGGTTGTCCCCCGGCGGGAAGTGGGGTGGTGATCATCGCGAGCGGGGGCGCACACGATCGTTCCGCGGGCCGCTGACCGGCAGAGTTCCCGGCATCGGAGGAACCGCCCCGGATCCCCCGCCCGACGCCCCCCGAGGAGCTCCCGATGTCCGGCTGGAACAGCAAGTACGACGAGAAGCACCACAACGACCACGACGGCAAGTGGGACCACGACGGTCACGAGGACCGGGACCACGACAAGGACCGGGACCACGACCACGACAAGGGCCACGGCCACGACGACCACGGCGGCTGCCACGAGTGGGACATGGACCGGGACCACCACGGCCACGGCGGCGACGACTGGGACCACGACCAGGACCACGACAAGGACCACGGCAGCGACTGGGACGACCACTCGTCCCACGGCCACGAGCACGCCTGGGCGCACTGACCGCGCACTGACAGCGCACCGACCCGCCCCGCAACCCGTCTCGCGCGGCACTCCCTCAGGGGGTGTCGCGCGATCGACGTTCCCCGTGAGCGGCAACTGCCCCTCTAGCGGCAGTTGCCACTCACGACCCCTGCCGACCTGGGCGGATGTACGAACCCGCGACTTGCCGGGTGATCGGGAGATCAAGTCCGGCTACGCCGGGGGGAGCACCACGAACTGGCGGAGGGCCAGGTCGGGGTAGGTGACCGGGCCGCGGGGGCCGGGGGTGTGGTCGACGTTGATACCGGTCTCGGGGACGCCGAGCAGCTTGTAGCCGTCGAGCAGCCGGGTCGGGCTGTTCCAGAACACCCCGGTGCCGGTGTAGGCGTCGATGAAGCGGTGGGCGACGGCCTCGTCGGCAGCGCACACGCAGGCGGCCAGCCCGGACGTCTCGCGCGCGGCGGTCAGCGCGGCGTCGACCGCGCCGTCGACGGGCGCGACCGTCACGTGCGCCTCGTTGCCGGAGTCGAGCGCCCACTCGTGGCCGAGGGCGTGCGTGTGCGGCGGCAGGCTCAGCGCGATCCCGCGGTCCCGGAGCACCTTCTCCGCGACGGGCAGCAGCTTCTCGTAGGCCGGCCGATCGATGAGCAGCAGGTTCAGCCGGTTGCAGACCCCGAGGCGGTCGGTCGAGTCGTGCACCAGTCGCTCGACGACGGTCTCCTCGGCCGAAGAGTCCAGGTACAGCACGCCACCGCCGTCGGCGTGCGCGAGCACGCGGGTGCCCGCGGCCGCGCCCAGCATCGACAGCTTGCGCGTGACCTCGCCGCTCCCCCGCACCACGACGAGCGGCACCAGGTCCGGCAGCCCGACCAGCGCCTCGGCGCCGGCGTGCCCCGGCAGCGGGACGAGCTGCACCGCGTCGGCCGGGATGCCGTGCGCGGTGAGGGCGGGCGCCACGACCTTCTCGAGCAGGGCGGTCGCGCTGCCCAGCGCGGCGGAGCCGGTGCGCAGGACGGCGGCGCTGCGGGCCTTGAGGACCTGGGAGGCGACGTCGATCGTCACGTTCGGGCGGGCCTCGAACACCGCGCCGATCACGCCGACCGGGATGCTGCGCTCGAACACGCGCTCGCCTGAGGGCAGGTTCCGCACGAACCGCTCCACCGGCGGCTCCGGGGTCCCGGCCAGCACCTCGAGCTGCGTCGCCATGTCGGCGAGCCGCTCCGGGGTGAGCCGGAGCCGGTCGAGCAGCCCGCCGGCCATGCCGTTCGCGGTGGCCGCGTCGACGTCCTTGGCGTTCGCCGCCAGCAGCGCGGCGGACTCCTCGCGGAGCAGCCCGGCCGCGGTGCGCAGCGCGGCGTCGACCGCGGCACCACCCGCCGCCCGCACTCCCGGGGCGGCCGCGGCCGCGCGCTGGGCGGCGGTCCGGACGGCGGCGAACTCGGGTGCTTCGGCGGCTGCGCTCACGCGACAACCGTACGACACGGCCACCCGGGATATTCCCGGCTCCACCGGCGGGAACGGATTGCCGCCCGCGGCGTCGTCACCACACCGCTCGTGCCCGGGGGTTCGGCGGTCAGACGGGTTCGGCGTACACGACGATGTTGTCCTCGTACGACCTCGTGGCCGGGTCGAAGCGGCCGCCGCAGGTCACGAGCACCAGGCGCGGCGGACCGGTGCGGGCGAAGGTGTCGGCGGGCAGGGCGGCCTTCCCGAACTCCCGCCGCGCGGCGACCCGGTAGCGGACCGCGCGCCCGTCGTCGCCGGTCAGGACCACCGGTTCGCCGACGGCCAGTTCGGGGAGGACGGCGAGGATCCCGATCCCGGCGACCCGCGAGTCCACGTGCCCCGCGATCACGACGGTGCCGGTCCCGGAGCCGGCGAGCGCGCCGGGCTCCCACCACCCGACGGTCTGCGGCGGGTCGGGGACGACGAGGGCCCCGCCGGGCCCGGTGCCGACCGGCACGACCGGCGCAGTGGCCGTGCGGGCCGGCAGGTCGAGACGGACCGGGACGGTGCCGCCCGTGCGGAGCTTCGGCGGGGCGCCCGGCCGCAGATCGCGGGACTTCGCCGGCCCGAACGGCGCGGTACGGGCGGGCACGACGCCGACGGGCTGCGCGGTCACGGCGGGCTCCCGCTCGAGGACGAGCACCGTCGCCGCGACGAGCAGCGCCGCACCCGCCACCGCGAGCAGGACGGGCGCCCACCGCCGGCGCGGACCCGGTGCGACCCCCGAGAGTGCCCGGCCATCGGGATCCGCCGGCGCGGCGTCTTCCCCGGCAGCGGCGTCCGGGGGCGACGACACACCCCCGGCCGGTGCCCCGCTGGTCAGCGGGTCACCGGCCGTGGGGTCGGGTGCGCGCAGGCGCACGGTCAGGCGCGCGATCGCCGCGCGCGGACGCCGGCGGCACCGGCGGCGCCGAGCAGCACCAGGCCGGACCCGGCGAGGACGACCGGCAGGACGTCGTCGGAGCCGGCGGCCTGCCCGCCGCTGCCGGCGTTCACCGACCCCGGCGTGGAGGCGCCGGCGGACGACGAGGCGGCCGAGATCTTCGCGGCCAGCGCGTCGAGCTGGGCGAGCGCCTGCTGGGCCGCGGCCTTGGCGTCGGCCGACGCGTTGGGGTCGTTGAGCACTGCGTCGGCCGCGTCGCGGGCCTGCTGCAGGGCGGACTGCGCCGCCTGCAGCCACGCGGCGTCGAAGGGCTGCCCGTTCCGCGCCTGGAGGTCGGCGATCAGGGCCTGCTGCTGGGCGTCGAGCTGGTCGCCGAGGGCCACCCCCTGCGCCGACGCGGCCTGCTTGACCTGGTCGAGCAGGGCCTGGCCCTGCGACGTCAGGTCCGGCGCGAGGCCCGTGACCTGGTCGCCGACGCCCTTGTCCGTGCCGAGCCCGCCGAGCGCGACGAGGCCGAGCGCGCCCTGGTTGGCCTGACCGAAGGCCTCCCGGGTCGCATCGGACGCCTGCCCGCCCGGTGCGGGCGTCGCACCGCCCGGGGCCGGAGCAGCGCTCCCGGTAGGTGCGGGCGGTGCCTGGTCGGACCCCGACCCGCAGGCGGCGGCGCCCGTCAACGCGAGTGCCGCGAGCACGGTGCCGGCCGCCGCGCGGGTGAGCCGGGTGGTCATCACGTTTCCCCGAGATGTGCTGGTCACGCGGCCGAGTATCGGGGCGTGGCGGCCGGCCGCAACCGCGCACAGCCCGTTCGAGTGGTTCACCCGGCCGTCGTCGACTCCGCCGATTGAGGGAATCCGCCGAGGGGTACTCACCGCGGCGCCGGGGCCAGGTGGACGACGGTCGTCGTCGTCATCTCGTCGAGCAGCTCCGGCCCGTACCCGAAGCCCTGCCCGCTGGCGCCGCGCGGCTCGGCCGCCCCGCCGGGGGCTCCGCCGAACACCGCGTTCACCTTCACCGTGCCCACCGGGAGCTCCCGCCAGGCCCGCTGGGCGTGCTCCATGTCCGGGGTGAGCACGGTCGCGGCGAGGCCGTAGCGGTCCGCGGCCGCCTCACGCAGCGCGGTGTCGAGGTCCGGCACCTCGCGCACGGGCGCGACCGGCCCGAACGTCTCCTCGGCCAGCACGGCCATCCCCGGCGTGCACCCGCTCAGCACGGTCGGCGGGTAGAACGAGCCGGGCCCGGCCGGCAGCTCGCCGCCCGCGCGCAGGCGCGCGCCGTCGTCGACCGCCTCGCGGACGTGCGCGTGCACCTGCTCGCGCTGGCGCTCGTCGACCAGCGGACCGATCCGGTCGGCCCACTTCCCGGCCTCGGCGACCAGCGCCTCGAGGAAGGGCTCCGCGACCTCGGTGAGCACGTAGATCCGCTCCACCGACACGCAGATCTGCCCGGCGTTGGCGAACGAGCCCAGCGCCGCCTGCTCGGCGGCCCACAGGGGGTCGACGCCGGCGTCGACGATCAGCGGGTCGTTGCCGCCGTTCTCCAGCAGCGCCTTCGCGCCGGTGCGCGCACACGCCGCGGCGATGGCGCGCCCGGTGGCCGTGCTCCCGACGTGTGCGACGACGTCGACCTCCGGCGAGCCCGCGAGCGCCTCCCCGACCGGCCCGTCGCCGTCGAGGATCTGCAGGACGCCGTCGGGCAGGTGCGCCGCGAGCAGCTCGGCGAACCGCCGCCCGGTGCGCGGGCAGCGCTCGCTCGGCTTGTGCACCACGGTGTTCCCGGTCACGAGCGCGGCGCCGAGCAGGCCGGCGGCCACCGCCACCGGGTCGTTCCACGGGGTCAGGACGGCGACGACGCCGCGCGGCGCGTGCACCATCAGGTCCGTCGCGCCCCACCCGCCCTGCAGGCTGCGGCCGCGGTGCAGCGGCCCGAGCTGCGCGTACTGCTCCAGGGTGCCGATGCCGGCCTCGACGCCGCCGCGGGAGTCGTCCGGGGTCTTGCCGGTCTCCCGGGTGTTCAGCTCGGCGAGCTCGTCCGCGGCCGCGCGGACGGCGTCGGCGGCGGCCCGGACGGCCGCGGCCCGTTCGGCGGGGGCGGTGCGCGCCCAGCCCGGCGCGGCCGCGCGGGCGGCGGCCAGCGCGGCCCGGACCTCCTGCTCGCCGGCGACGGGCACCGGCTCGTGGGCCTCGCCGGTGCGCGGGTCGGTGAGGGTGAGCGTGCGGGTCGGTTCCAGGACAGCCGTCATGCGGGGCGGCTACCCGCGACGGGGAGAAGTACGCCGCCGTCCCGTCCTCAGTGCACGATGCGCGCTCCGCTCGGCGCGCTCCGCTCAGGGCCGATGTCCCCTCCGCACGCGCCGCTCAGCGCCGACGTCCGCTCCGCACGCGCCGCTCACGGCCGACGTCCGCTCCGCACGCGCCGCTCAGCGCCGACGTCCGCTGCGCGAGCTCCGCTCAGTGCCGACGTTCGCTCCGCGAGCTCCGCTTAGTGCCGACGTTCGCTCCGCGAGCTCCGCTCAGCGCCGACGTTCGCTCCGCGAGCTCCGCTCAGCGCCGACGTTCGCTCCGCGAGCTCCGCTCAGTGATGCTTGAGCTTCGCGGGCGTCGACGGCGGCGGCACGACCGGCCCGATGTCCCCGTCCGGCGCCTCGTCGAGGTCGACCATCACGGGGGCGTGGTCGCTGGGGCCGGAACCCTTCCGCGCCTTGCGGTCGATCCAGGCCGCCTTCGTCCGGCCCGCCGGGTCGGCGCCGCACAGCACCAGGTCGATCCGCATCCCCATGTCCTTGTGGAAGCGGCCGGCGCGGTAGTCCCAGTAGGAGAACACGCGCTCGCCGGGCCACCGGTCCCGCACGACGTCGGCCAGCCCGGCCGCCTGCAGCGCGCCGAGCGCCTCCCGCTCCGGGGGGGTCACGTGGGTGGAGCCGACGAACAGGTCGGGGTCCCAGACGTCGGCGTCCGTGGGGGCGATGTTCATGTCGCCGGCCACCACGGTGTGCGTGGTGTCGCCCGCCGCCACCATGTGCCGCAGGGCCTCCAGCCAGCGCAGCTTGTAGCCGTAGTGCGGGTCGTCCGGGGTGCGGCCGTTGGGCACGTAGACCGAGGTCACCCGCAGGCCGCCGCAGGTGGCGCTGACCGCCCGGGCGTCGGGGGCGTCCGAGTCGAAGGTCGGTTCCTCGGGCAGCCCGCGCACCACGTCCGCGAGCCCGACGCGGGACAGCAGCGCCACCCCGTTCCACCGGCCCTGTCCGTGGTGGGCGACCTCGTAGCCCCGCTCGGCCAGCGGGCCGTCGAACTCGGCGGCCCAGTCGGCGTCGGAGAGCTTGGTCTCCTGCAGGCAGACGACGTCCGGGGCCCGCTCGTCCAGCCACGGCAGCAGCCGCGGCAGCCGCGACTTCGCCGAGTTCACGTTCCAGGTCGCGAGGCGCACGGTCCGCGACCCTACGGCAGGCTCAGCCCTCGTCGGCGAGGGTGGCCTTGCGGACGTAGAGGAGCCGGTCGCCGCGCTCGAGGGCGTCGACGGCGGAGGCGTCGACCCGGTACAGCTCCTCGTTGCGCACCACGCCCAGCACGATGTCGGCGAGGTGCCGCGGCGAGCCGCCCACCTCGTCCTGCTCGACCTCGCGCTCGCTGATCGCGAACCCCGCCTCCGGCGTCAACAGGTCCTCGACGACCTCGACGACGCTGGGCGTCCGGGTCGCGACGCCCAGCAGCCGGCCCGCCGTCTCGGCGGAGACGATCACCGAGTCGGCGCCGGACTGCCGGAGCAGGTGGACGTTCTCCGACTCCCGGACCGCGACCACGATGCGCGTCTTCGGTGCCATCTCGCGTGCGGTCAGGGTGACGAGGACGGCGGTGTCGTCCCGGTTCGTGGCCACCACGATGGCCGACGCCTGGTGGGCGCCCGCGATGCGCAGCACCGCCGACCGGGTGGCGTTTCCCGTCACGGTGACGAGACCGAGGGCCGAGGCGGCGTCGAGCTGCGTGCGGTCGGTGTCGACCACCACGATGTGCTCCGGTTCGACGCCGTCGCCGAGCAGCGTCTCGACGGCGGCTCGGCCCTTCGTCCCGTACCCGATGACGACGGTGTGGTCGCGCACGCGTGACCTCCAGCGCTGGATCCGGAACGACTGCCGGGAGCGTTCGGTGAGCAGCTCGACGGTCGTTCCGACGAGGACGATCAGGAACAGCAACCGCAGCGGCGTGATCACCACGGTGGTGAGCAGCCGCGCGGTCGCGGTGTAGGGGACGATGTCGCCGTAGCCCGTCGTGGAGAGCGAGACCGTGGCGTAGTAGAGGGCGTCGTTGAACGAGATGTCGCCCTCGCCGTTGTTGTCGACGTACCCGGCGCGGCCGAAGTAGACGATCAAGGCGGCGGCGAGCAGCGCCCCGAAGGCGACGGCCACCCGCTTGAGGAGCGCGACCAGCGGACCCTCGGGGTTGTCGGGCATGCGGAGGGCGCCGATCACCTGCGGATCGACGGGCGGGCGGCGGGGCCGATCACGCATCGCGCGGAGACTAGCGCCCCCGGGCCGGGCGGTGGGCGCGGGCCACGGCTCAGCCGGCCCGCTTGCGATCATGCCGGGCATGAACCTGTCCCGGCCCTTGGCGGCGCTGCTCGGCACGGCCGCCGTGGCGCACGCCGTCGCCCCCGAGTTCTTCGACGCGATCGTCCCGCCGCAGCTGCCCGGAACCCGGCGGTTCTGGACCTACGCGTCGGGTGTGGCGGAGGGCGCGGTCGCGGCGGCGGTGGCGGTGCCACGCACCCGTCGGCTCGGCGGGTACGCCGCGGCGGCGCTGTTCGTGGCGGTGTTCCCGGCCAACGTGCAGATGGCGCTGGACCGGTCGGACGAGCCCGTGCGGCAGCGCGCGATCGCCTACGGCCGGCTCCCGCTGCAGGTGCCGCTCGTGCTCTGGGCGCTGCGGGTGGCCCGGGGCTGAGTTCGCGCAGTTCGGCGGGGGTCGTGAGTGCCGGGTGACCCTCTAGGGGCAGTAGGCGCTCACGGGGAGGTGAGACCTGCGGACGCCGCGCCTTCCCGGAGCGTGTCGAGCCCGAAGGCACCCACCGGGTCGAGTGCCCCCGTGCCGGTGACGCCGTGCGAGAGCGCGCGGGCCGCACCCCACGCGAGCAGGTCGGCGGTGAGGGCATAGGGGTCGGGCGCGGTGAGGCAGGTGCGGGCGAGGAGGGTGCCGTAGTCGTCGAACACCTCGGCGACGACGTGCGAGCGGCAGCCCGCCAGCGCCTCCGCCGAGGGGTCGCGGGGGAGCCGCCCGGCGAGCACCCCGAGGACGCCCAGCAGCGGTGCCGGCGGGGCCGGCAGCCTGCTCGTGGCGTGCACCGCGCTGCTGAGTGCACCGAACCAGCCGAGGTGGACGTCGACCGTCCGCAGGCCCGGCTGCAGCCGCGGCAGCGCGAACTGCTCGACGCCGCCGATCGACACCCCGGGCCGCGGCCGGCCGTCCACCTCGTAGGTACGCAGGCGGGCGCCGGCGTTCTCCGTCCGGACCGCGCCGTGCCGGAGCGTGTGTCCGGGCGAGCCCGCGATCCCGATCAACGACGTGACGGTGCCGCGCGAGAACCAGCGCCCGCGGCCGGACAGGAAGTAGCCGACGTCGACCCGCGCGGCCCGCTCCCCCGCCTCGCGCAGGGCGAGCGCCCCGGCCAGCACACCCGGCACGTAGTCGTGGCCGAACGCCGTGAGCAGCCGGGCGCCGGAACGCTCGGCGGCCGGCCCCTGCAGCTCGAAGACCTCGCGGACGAACGGCGGCTCGCCGGTCGAGTCCAGGTAGGTCGCCCCGGCGGACACCGCCGCGGCGAGCGCGGCCCCGCCGAGGCGGGCGAACGGGCCGACGGTCGTGACCAGCACGTCGTCCGGGCCGACGAGCCCGCCGACGGAGGCGACGTCGGTGACGTCGGCGGTCGCCGTCGGGCAGCCGAGGCGCTCGCCGAGCGCCGCCAGCCGCGCGGCGTCCCGCCCGGCCAGCACCGGCCGCACGCCCCGGCCGACCAGCGCCTCCGCGGTGCGCCCGCCCGTGTAGCCGGTGGCGCCGAACAGCACGATGCGTCCGCTCACGCCGGCACACGCTAGCGGGCGGTGATCACGGAGGTCCCGCACCCGCGACGGCCGTGCCCTGCGCAGGGCCGCACCCTAGGCTGTGCGCGTGGTGACCGAGGACGCCCCCGTCGCGCGCCGACGACGGCTGTTCCGCCGGTCCGGGGGCGGGACCACGGACGCCACGGAGGTCCTCGCGGCCGGCTCGGCCATCGCCGCGGACCTGCGCGGCGGCCTCGCCGCGCGGCCCGGCGACCTCGGTCCCGATCCGGTCGCCCGGGCGGCCCGCCGGCTGCGTGCGCTGCTCCGCGCCGACGCCGTCGGGCTGGCGGACCTGCACGGGGAGCCGGCCTGGGCCGGGCGGCCCGACCCGCAGGCCGACGAGCTGGTCGAGCAGGCGCGCCGGGACGGGCACCGGGCCGCCCGCGGGACCACCGTGGTGCTGCCGCTGCAGGTCCGCGGCGAGCCCGCCGGCGTGCTGGCGGTGTGCGGCGACGTCCCGCGCCCGGCCGCGCGGCGGGCCGCGGACTGGGTCGCGGAGGCGCTCGAACGGGGCCGGCTCGAGGCCTCGGCGACCGCCGCCGAGGAGGCCGAGCTGCGGGCGTTGCGCGCGGAGATCTCCCCGCACTTCGTCTACAACGCGCTGACCACGATCGGCTCGTTCGTCGACAGCGACCCGGACCGGGCCCGCGACCTGATCCTCGACTTCGCCGAGTACATCCGGCACTCGGTGGCCCGCCGCGGCGACTACACCACGCTCGCCGGTGAGTTCCGGGCCGTCGAGGCCTACCTGGCGCTGGCCCGCGCGGTGCTCGGTGACCGGCTGCGGGTGCAGGTGCGGATCGCACCGGAGGTGCTGCCCGTCGCGCTGCCCTTCCTCGCCCTGCAGCCGCTGGTGGAGAACGCGGTGCAGCACGGCGTCGAGCGCCGCAACGAGGGCGGGTCCGTGCAGGTCAGCGGCGAGGCCCAGGGATCGGAGTGCGTGATCGCGATCGAGGACGACGGGCCCGGCATGGACCCCGAGGTGGCCCGCGCGGTGCTCGCCGGGGCGGGCCCGGGCGACGGGCTGGCGCTGACCAACGTGGACCGCCGGCTGCGCGCGGTGTACGGGCCGCAGTACGGGCTGGTCATCGAGACCGCGCTCGGCGCGGGCACCCGGGTGGTCATGCGGGTGCCGCGCTTCCAGCCGGGTGTGGTCGCGTCATGAACGGCGGAGTGAACACCAGGGCGAACGGGGCACGTCTGCGGGTCCTGGCGGTCGACGACGTCGCCCCGGCCCTGGCCGAGCTGACCCGGCTCCTCGCGGCGTCCCGGTGCGTCGAGGAGGTCGTGCCGGCCGGCGACGCGCTCACGGCGCTGAAGCTGCTGCAGGCCCGCCGGTTCGACGCCGCCTTCCTCGACATCTCCATGCCGGGGATGGACGGGCTGGAGCTCGCCTCGCTGCTGTCCCGGATGACCGACCCGCCGGAGATCGTGTTCGTCACGGCGTTCGAGGAGCACGCCGTCTCGGCCTACGGCGTCGGCGCCCTCGACTACCTGCTCAAACCGGTCGCGGCCGAGCGGCTCGACGCCACCCTCGCCCGGGTGCTGCGGGTCGCACGGGCGACGGACCCCGCCCCGCCCGTCCCGGCCGTCGACGAGCTGGCCGCGGTGTCGGTCGAGCTCGGCGGGCGGACCCGGTACGTCCGGCGGGACGACGTCCGGTTCGCCGAGGCCCAGGGCGACTACGTCCGGCTGCACACGCGCGGCGGCTCGCACCTCGTGCGGATGCCGATCTCGCGGCTGGAGGAGCACTGGTCCGGCGTCGGGTACGTGCGGGTGCACCGCAGCTTCCTGCTCGCGGTCCACGCGGTGCAGGAGCTGCGCAGCGACGCCGGCGGCGGGCTGCTTGCCCATACGGACGCCGGCGACGTCCCGGTGAGCCGCCGGCACGCCCGTGAGCTGCGGGAACGGCTGCTCGAAGCCGCCACGCGCGGCGACTTCTCGCCGGGCCGGCCGCGGTGAGCGGGGCTGCGAGGACCCGGGCCGCAACGCTCGAGGTGTCGGGGCTGCCGTGGCTCGGGGCGGCGGGGCCGGGGGTGCGGCGGTGAGCCGGCAGCGGCGGGTCGCCGTGACCAGCCCGCAGACCCGGGTGGCGCTCGCCGCGCGCCGGGGCGTCTCGGCGGTGCCGCGCTCGCTGACCGGCGAGGAGCTGCGCGCGGCCGCCCGGATCCGGCGCCGACAGCTGCGGATCGCCGCGAGCACGCTCGCCGCCGCCGCGCTGCTGCTGGTCGGTCTGCCCGTGCTGCTCGGCGTGGTGCCGGTGGAGTTGCGGCTCGGGCCCGTCCCGGTCGTCTGGATCGCCGTCGCGCTGCTGCCCTACCCGGTGCTCGCGGGACTGGCGCACTGGCAGCTGCGCCGGGCGGAGCGCACCGAGGACGGGACCGAGCGGGGCGACGCGGGGTCGCGGGCCCGGTGACCGCGTTCGCCGTCGTCCCGGTCGTGCTGGCGACACTGCTGATCGGGGCGCGCGGCGTCGCGGCCCTGCGCTCCACCTCGGACTTCCTCGTCGCGTCCCGGCGGGTCTCCCCCACGCTGAACGCCGCCGCCGTCTCCGGGGAGTACCTGTCGGCGGCGTCGTTCCTGGGCACCGCCGGGCTCGTCGTCAAGAACGGGGTGGGGGCGCTCTGGTACCCGGTCGGGTTCACCGCCGGCTACCTGCTGATGCTGGTCCTGGTCGCGGCGCCGATGCGCCGCACCGGGGCGCTGACCGTGCCGGACTTCGCCGAGGCGCGACTCGGCTCGCCGGGCCTGCGCCGGTTCAGCGCCCTGGTGGTGCTGGTGATCGCCGGGCTCTACCTGGTGCCGCAGTTCACCGCCGCCGGCCAGGTCCTCACGCTGGTCAGCGGCGTGCCGCACTGGGTCGGGATCGTGGTCGCGGGCGCGGCGGTCAGCATCACGCTCGCCCTCGGCGGGATGCGCGCCGCGACCTACGTGCAGGCCTTCCAGTTCGTGCTCAAGCTGCTGCTGTTCATCGTCCCGGCGATCTGGCTGGTCGTGGCGGTCGGCGCCGGGACCCGCGCGGAGGCGCTGCGGCCCGCCGAGTACGCCGCCTTCCCGCGGCCCACCGAGGTGACCTTCCGGCTGGACACCCGGCTGCAGGTCCGCGAACCGGTCACGGTCCTCGCCGACGGCGTCCCGGCGCGGCTGGAGCCGGGCGAGCACGTCGCTCCGGGGGACGCGACCTGGGTGTTCCCCGAGGGCGCGGCGGTGCCGGAGATCGCGGGCGCGGCGCTGCCCGGCAGCGACACCTGGCAGCACCCCCTGCTCGACGGCGGCAACGGCCACCCGCTGCTCGCCACCTGGTCGATCCTGGTCGCCACGGCCCTGGGCACGATGGGGCTCCCGCACGTCATCGTGCGGTTCCACACCAGCCCGGACGGCCGCGCCGCCCGCCGGACCGCCGCGATCACCGTCGGGCTGCTCGGCTCCTTCTACGTCTTCACCGTGGTCTACGGGCTGCTCGGCGGGGTGCTGCTGCCGGAGCTGTACCTGTCCGGGGCGACCGACACCGCCGTCGTCGCGCTGCCCTCGCGCGTGGACGGCGGCACCACCGGCGCGGTGTTCACGGCGCTGCTCACCGCGGGCGCCTTCGCCGCGTTCCTCGCCACCTCGCTCGGCCTGCTGCTCGCGCTGGCCGGGGCGCTCGCGCACGACCTGCTGCCGGGCTCGTTGCGGCGGCTGCGGCTGACCGCGCTGCTCGCCGCGGGGGTGATCGTGCTGCTGGCCCTGCCCGCCGTGCGGATCGACGTCGGCGCCGTCGTGACCTCGGCGTTCGCGGTGGCCGCGTCGACCTTCTGCCCGATGCTGGTGCTCGGCATCTGGTGGCGGGGCCTGACGGCGCGGGGCGCGTTCGTGGGGATGGCGGTGGGGCTGGCGTCGTCGGCCGGGGTGATGGCGCTGGGGCTGCTCGCGCGGCCGGACCCCGGACTCGTGGCGCTCCTGCTCGGGCAGCCGGCGCTCTTCTCCGTGCCCCTCGCGTTCCTCACGATGGTCGCGGTGTCCCGCCGCGACCGTCCGCTGCCGGGTGCCGAGACCGCGATGCTGCGGCTGCACCTGGACGAACGAACCTGAACACCGGACCGTTCGTCGCGGATTCCGACCGTTCGTCGGCCGTTGGTCGTCCGGGCCCGCGGTGTGTCGTGCGTTACTTCCGCCCCCGTTGGGTACTCGGTTGTGCTGTGCCCGGTACGACCCGGTCCGTCCGGGTCCGACGCAGCACGACACCCCACAGTGCGAGGAGGCACCGTGAGCACCACCGAGTCCGGGCCCCCGGCCGGCGAGAGCCCGGCGGGAGGCACCACGGCCCACCCCGACTGGACAACGGTCCAGCAGAGCACCGAGTTCCAGGCCCTGCGCCACCGGCTGCGCAGCTTCGTCTTCCCGCTCACCGCGGCCTTCCTCGCCTGGTACCTGCTGTACGTGGTGCTGGCCAGCTACGCGGCCGGGTTCATGGCGATCAAGCTCGTCGGGAACATCAACGTCGGCCTGGTCTTCGGCCTGCTGCAGTTCGTCTCCACCTTCGCGATCACGACCTGGTACGTGAAGTGGGCGGACAAGAAGTTCGACCCGCACTCGCAGGCGATCCGCGAGGAGATCGAGGGGGCCGGCCGATGAGGTTCCTCGCGCAGGGCGGCGTGGAGGGCTCCAGCCCGCTGCTCAACATCAGCATCTTCGCAATCTTCGTGATCATCACGCTCGCGATCGTCATCCGCGTGAGCAAGAAGGCGTCGAGCGGGGCCAGCGACTTCTACACCGCGGGCGGCGGCTTCTCCGGCCCGCAGAACGGCATCGCGATCTCCGGCGACTACCTGTCGGCCGCGTCGTTCCTCGGCATCGCGGGCGCCATCGCCCTCTACGGCTACGACGGCTTCCTCTACTCGATCGGCTTCCTCGTCGCGTGGCTGGTGGCCCTGCTGCTCGTCGCGGAGCTGCTGCGCAACACCGGCCGGTACACGATGGGCGACGTCCTGGCCTTCCGGATGCGCCAGCGCCCGGTCCGCGCCGCGGCCGCGACCTCCACGCTCGCCGTCTCGTTCTTCTACCTGCTGGCCCAGATGGCCGGCGCCGGCGGTCTCGTCGCGCTGCTGCTGGACGTCAAGTCGAAGACCGGGCAGTCGATCGTCATCGCGATCGTCGGCGCCCTGATGATCGCCTACGTGTTGATCGGCGGCATGCGCGGCACGACCTGGGTGCAGATCATCAAGGCGGTGCTGCTGATCGTCGGCGCCGGCGTGATGACGCTGTGGGTGCTCGCGCTCTCCGGCTTCAACCTGTCCGCGCTGATGGGCGACGCCGTCGCGCACGTGGGCTCGGCAGGCGAGAAGCTGCTCGCCCCGGGCGCCCAGTACGGCAAGAGCGGCACCACGCGGCTCGACTTCATCTCGCTCGGCCTGGCGCTCGTGCTCGGCACCGCGGGCCTGCCGCACATCCTGATGCGCTTCTACACCGTGCCCACGGCCAAGGAGGCCCGCCGCTCGGTGACCTGGGCGATCTGGCTCATCGGCATCTTCTACCTGTTCACCCTGGTCCTCGGGTACGGCGCCGGCGCCATCGTCGGGCCGGACGCGATCAAGAAGGCGCCCGGTGCGGCCAACTCCGCGGCCCCGCTGCTGGCCTACGAGCTCGGCGGCACGGTTCTGCTGGGCCTGATCGCGGCCGTCGCCTTCGCGACGATCCTCGCGGTGGTCGCCGGACTCACGATCACGGCGTCGGCGTCGTTCGCGCACGACATCTACATCAACGTGATCAAGCACGGCCAGGTGCAGGACGAGCAGCACACCGAGGTCAAGATCGCCCGCCGGACGGCGGTCGTGATCGGCATCGTCGCGATCCTCGGCGGCATCCTGGCCAACGGCCAGAACATCGCCTTCCTCGTGGCACTCGCCTTCGCCGTCGCGGCCTCGGCGAACCTGCCGACGATCCTCTACTCGCTGTTCTGGAAGAGGTTCAACACCAACGGCGCGCTGTGGAGCATCTACGGCGGGCTCACCATCACCCTGGTGTTGATCATCTTCTCGCCGGTCGTGTCCGGGAAGCCGGTCGACCCGGCGACCGGGCGCAGCAACTCGATGCTGCAGGGCGTGGACTTCCACTGGTTCCCGCTCGACAACCCGGGCTTGATCTCGATCCCGGCGTCCTTCCTGCTCGGCTACCTCGGCACGGTGCTGTCGAAGGACAAGGCGAACAAGGAGAAGTACGCGGAGATGGAGGTCCGCTCGCTCACCGGTGTGGGTGTGGAGAAGGCCGTCCAGCACTAGGCACGCACTATGGAACCATAATGCGATTCCGGGGGCACCTGGATCGCATTATGGTTCCATACTGCTTTGTGGAGCCGCGTTTTCGGGCGTCATGGTTCCCTGATGCTCAGGGGCTCTCCGGAATGCCGCGGATCATGGCGTGCAGCTCCTCGGCGGTCTCGAGGTCGGCGGGGCGGAGGGTGACGCCCTCGCGCACGTAGTGGAACGCCGCCCGCACCTTCTCCGGCGGCACCTCCGCCAGCGCCGCCCAGGCCAACCGGTACACCGCGAGCTGCACCCCGACCGCGTGCCGGCGCGACTCGTCCGGCACCGCCCCCGTCTTCCAGTCGACGACCGTGAACCCGCCGTCCGGGTCGGCGAACACGGCGTCCATCCGGCCGCGGACCGCGACCCCGGCCAGCACCGTCTCGAACGACACCTCGGCCTCCACCGGCACCCGGTCCGCCCACTCCGAGGCGAGGAACGCCTCCTGGAGCTCGGTCAGCTCGGCGTCGGACGACTCGCTCGCCCCCTCGTCCGCGGCACCGGGCAGCTCGTCGATGTCGAGCAGGCGTTCCGCTCCGAACCGCTGCTCCAGCCAGGCGTGGAACGCGGTGCCGCGGCGGGCGTGCGGGTTCGGCGGCAACGGCAGCGGGCGGCGCAGCCCCGCGGCGAACGCGTCCGCATCGGCCGCGAGCTCGACGAGCTGGCTGACCGACACGTGCCCGGGGAGCGCGACCGACGGGCGGGCGATCCCGGCGGCGCGCTCGGCCAGCAGTACGTCGACGTCCGCCGCCCAGCCCTCCGGGTCCGGTTCCTCCACCGGCTCGGGCTCGATGTCGAAGCTCAGCTGGTCGGTCTCGCGGGCCCGGCGCCGCTCGGCCCGGCGCGCCCGCTCCTGCGTGCGGATCGCCTCGCGGACCAGGTCGGCGCCCTCGTGCACCGCGCCGGCCCGCGGGCCGAGCGGGTTCGCGGGCCACTCGGCGGTGACCTGCTCGGCGAGCACCGGGTTCTCGGCGCCCTCCTCCGGCGGCTCCGCCCACACCTCGGGCTCGGCGATCGCACGCAGTTCCTGCAGGAACGGCGACGGTCCGCGCGGCTTCGAGCCCGTGGCACCCCAGTGGTGGCCGGAGCAGAGCAGGACGTGCTCGGAACGGGTGAGCGCCACGTAGAACAGCCGCCGCTCCTCGGTCTTCCGGCGCTCCTCGAGGGCGGCGTCGTGCTCGTCGAGCGCCAGCTCCACCTGCTTGCGGTCCGGACCCGGCGGCAGGTACAGCCCGGGCAGGTCGTCCGCGTCCCCCCGGAGCGGGACGGGCAGCTCGGCCACGCCGGTGAGCCAGGTGCCGGACATGCGCCGCCCGGGGAACACCTGGGCGACCACGTGCGGTACCGCCACGACCTCCCACTCGAGGCCCTTCGCGGCGTGCACGGTGAGGATCTGCACGCGGTCCTCGGCCACCTCGACCTCGCCCGGGGACAGCCCGTCCTCGGCTTTTTCGGCGGTCTCGAGGTAGTCGAGCAGGGCGGGCAGGCTCGCCACCTCGGCACCGGTCGCGAAGTCGGCGACGACGTCCGCGAACGCGTCGAGGTGCGCGCGGCCGGCGGGACCGGGCCGGGCGGCGGTCTCGACATCGAGCAGCAGGACCCGCTCGACGTCGGCCACCAGGTCGGTGAGCGGCGCCGACGCCCGCGACCGCAGCCAGGACAGCTCGCGGGCGAGCCGGGTGATCCGCGCGTACCCGGCCGGGGAGTAGCGCTCGGGCTCGCCCGGGTCGTCCAGCGCGTCGACCAGGCCCGCCTGCTCGGCCTGCTCCCCCGGCAGCGCGCCCAGCGCGAGCTCGGCCGGCGGCAGCGGCCCGGGGCGCGACGGCAGCGGCGGCACCAGCTCCCGGGCCCGCGCCCACAGCGCGGCCAGGTCGCTCACGCCGAGCCGCCAACGGGCGCCGGTCAGCAGCCGGACCGCCGCGGGCCCGGCCAACGGGTCCGCGACGATCCGCAGCGCGCTGACCAGGTCGCGGACCTCCGGGGTGTCGAGCAGCCCGCCCAGCCCGACGACCTCCACCGGCAGCCCGCGGGCGCGCAGCGCGGCGGCCAGGGCGTCCATGTCGCCGCGGCGGCGGACCAGCACCGCCGAGGTCGGCGGGCCCTCCCCGGCCGCGTCGCGGGCCCGCCAGTGGGCGGCGATGCCGTCGGCCACCCAGTCGACCTCGGTGACGACGTCGGGGTGCAGGGCCACCCGCACCTCGCCGGGCACGGCCTTGGGGCCGGGCCGCAGCGCGCCGACGGCCACCGAGTCCGGTGCGGTGCGCAGCGGCTCGGACACGGCGTTGGCCAGGTCCAGCACCTCGGCGGGGTTGCGGAAGCTCGTGAGCAGCCCGTACTCGCGGGCGGGCTCGCCACCTGGCCGCGGGAAGTCGGTGCGGAACCGGGTGAGGTTCCCCGCGCTCGCCCCGCGCCAGCCGTAGATGGACTGGCAGGGGTCGCCGACCGCGGTGACCGCCAGCGGCTCCTCGCGCGCGGGCTCGCCCGGGATCCGGCCGAAGAGCGCGCGGAGCAGGACGCGCTGGGCGTGCCCGGTGTCCTGGTACTCGTCGAGCAGCACGGCCCGGTACTGCGCCCGCTCGATCGCACCGACCTCGGGCCGGGCCTCCGCGACCCGCGCGGCGATCGCGAGCTGGTCGGAGAAGTCCATGGCGCGCTCGGCGGACTTGCGCCGCGCGTACTCCTCGACCAGCGGGAGCAGCTCGGCGCGCAGCCGCTGCGCCCCCATCCGGTCCCGGTACTTCTGCGACGGCTCGGCCCGCTGACGCTTGCCCGGCGGCGCGTTCTCCATCACCGCGAGCAGGCCGGAGGTGAAGGAGCGCAACCGCTCCGGCTCGACGAGGTGCTCCCCCAGCTCCCCGGCCAGCGCCAGCAGGTAGCCCGTGACCGTGGCCGGCACCCGGTCGACCTCGAGGTCCGCCGCCCACGACGAGACGACGCGGTGCGCGAGCTGCCACGCCGCCGTCTCGCCCAGCAGCCGCGACGCCGGCTCCGCGGGCAGCCGCAGCGCGTGCTCGGCGACGAGCCGGCCGGCGTAGGCGTGATAGGTCGCGACGGTCGGCTCGCCCGCCAGCAGGGCCGCGCGCCGGCCGCCGCCCGGGTCCAGCTCGTCGAGCAGCGGGGAGCCGGCGAGGCGGCGCAGCCGCGAGCGGACGCGCGTGCCGAGCTGCTGGGCGGCCTTGCGGGTGAACGTAAGCCCGAGGACCTGCTCGGGCAGCACCTGCCCGGTGGCCACCAGCCAGACGACACGGGCCGCCATCGTCTCCGTCTTGCCCGCGCCGGCCCCGGCCACGACCAGCGCGGACTCGGGCGGCGCGGCGATCACCGCGGCCTGCTCCTCGGTGGGCGGCGGCAGCCCGAGGGCGCGCGCCAGCACCGCGGGCGCGAGGCCCGTGTCGGGGGCGGCGATCGTCACGGCACCTGTCTACCCGACGGCACCGACAGGACCGGTCAGGCGGCCTGCCCGGGCAGCGACGAGACCCGCATGTAGTCCACCTGCAGCCGGGTCTCGGCCGGGGTCGTCTCGTCCGGCGCCGCGAGCCAGTCCTTGGCCGGGCCCTGGTCGAGCTGGATGGTGGCGTGCATCGGCGTGGTCGGGATCATCGCCTTGTCGGTGGTCTCGAACGTCTTCCTGCCGTCGATGTAGGCGGTCAGCCGGTCCGGGAGCCACTCGAACGCGAACGTGTGCCACTGCGAGAAGTCGCCCTTGGTGGCGTCGCCGAACGTCTTGTTGGCCGACCCTCCGTAGTGGATGATCGTGTGCGCCAGGTCCCGGTTCTCGCCGGGGACCTCCATCATGTCCAGCTCGCCGTCGTCCGGCCACTTCTCCGAGTCCGGCCAGAGCAGGATCGCCGAGCCCCAGCCGCGCCCCTTGTCCGTCCGCGCGCGGAACTCCCAGCGCCCGTACAGCTGCCCCTTCGAGTGGCCGACGCCGCCGGAGACCCCGCCGTCGCCGGGGCGGGCGGTGATCGTGAGCGCACCGTCCACCACGGACACCGCGTCGGGGCTGCGCGTGCCGTTGCCGAACGCACCCTTGGAGGCGTAGGCGCCCCAGGTGCCCTTGTCGAGGGAACCGCCGTTGAACTCGTCGCCGCCCGCGGGCACCCAGGCGACGCCGGACGAGGCGGCCGCGGCCTGGCGGGCGGCGTTCGGGGTCGTCTTCTTCGTGGTCGGCTTCGGCGTCGCCGTGCTGGTCGGAGCGGGAGTCGGCACGGCCGAGGAGGTCGGCGGGGGCGGCGTGGTCGTGGGCGCGAGCACCGCGCCCTGCGACGTGTCGGGGGCGGCGGTCAGCTCGGGCTCGGCCGCGGAGCCGCACGCGCTGAGCACGACGGCCAGCAGGCCGGCGATGCCGACCGCACGGACGCGTTGGCGGGACACGGAGCCTCCAGGGACGGACCGCCGGGCGACGACGCGGGGAGCAACGACGCGGCGGGAGGGAACGCAAGGGGGACGCGCCCGAACCTAGCGCGAACACCCGGCCGGGTGACCCGCGACCCTCCGAGCGGGCACGGGGGCGCGGTGCACGGTCGCCGCAGGTGGGAGCGGGTGGGCGGGCAGCCCGCCCGGCTCACTCCTCGACCACCGACCGACCGGACTCGACCGCGGGGCAACTCCCCCGAACGGGGCAACGGTCGCAGTCCGGTCCGACGAGCGCGACGTACGCCGGGCCGGAGGTCTGCCGCGCCGCCTCCCGGACGACGTCCCGCCACTGTCCGGCCGCGTCGGCGTCGAGCGGGGGCTGGACGGGCTCCTTCGGCGAGCCCGTGGCCTTCCGGTCGGCCACGAACACCAGCCGCGCCCCACCCGGTTGGGCGCCCTCGCCGACCAGGTCCGAGAAGGCGCCCAGGGTCGCGGCGAGCTGGTAGACCGCGAGCTGCGGGTGCTCGGCGGCCGACGCGGCGCTGACGGCGGTCCGCCCCGTCTTGACGTCGACGACGACCGGGCGGCCCTCCGCGTCGACCTCCAGGCGGTCGACCCGGCCACGCAGCCGCACGGTGGGACGGGGCGTGCCGACCTCGACCTCGTCCGGGTCGTCGCCCTCGATGTCGAGCTGGACGGGGTGCTCGACCGCGACCAGCCGCAGGCCCTGCTCGCGGCTCTCCCGCAGCCACTGCGCGTAGCCGGCGAGCATGCCGCGGACCCGCGCCAGCTCGCGGCGGCCGAACCAGGGCGCGCCCGCGTCGAGCCGGGCCCAGGCGGTGCGCAGCGCGGCGTCGAGCTCCGCGGGCTCGGCGCCCGCAGCCTGCGCCTGCACCAGGGCGTGGACGAGCGAGCCGGTGACGGCCGACAGCGCGCCGGTCTCGTTGCCGCCGTGCCGCTCCAGCACCCAGCGCAACGGGCAGGACAGGATCCGCTCGATGTCCGACGGCGACACGGGCACGATCTCGCCCTCGGGGCGCAGCGGCGCCGCGGCCGACGGCTCGGGCAGGCCGTACCAGTCGTCCGGGTGGGCGCCGGGCACCTTCTCCGCGGCGAGCCGGGCCAGCTGGGCCGCCGCGCGCCGGCGCCGGGCCGCGCGGGCGGGGTCGCCGTGGTCCGGCTCGGTGACGGCGCGGCGCAGCTCGCCGACCAGCTCGGCCAGGACGAGCGCGCGGCCGGGCCGGAAGGTGGGCCGGCCCTCGGTGGCGTCGGCCGGGAGCGGGTCGAGCTCGTCGAGGAACCGGGAGGGCTGCTCGTCCTCCGCGTGCACCGCGCTGACCAGCAACGTGCGCCGGGCGCGGGTGCAGGCGACGTAGAACAGTCGCCGCTCCTCGGCGAGCAGCGGGGCGACCCGGGACACGACCGCCTCGGCGCCGGTCGGTTCGGCGACCCCCGCGACGACGTCGACCAACCGCTCGTTGCCCAGCAGACTGCCGCGCAGCCGCAGGTCCGGCCAGCTTCCCTCCTGCACACCCGGGACCGCGACGACCTCCCACTCGCGGCCGCGGGCGGCGTGCGCGGTGAGCAGCGCGACGGCGTCCTCCCGCGGGGCCCCGGTGGTCTGGGTGTCGCCGGGGAGGTGCTGGTCGCCGAGGTACTCCGCGAAGCCGGCGACGTCCGCACCCGGAAGCCGGTCGGTGTAGCGCGCCGCGGCGTCGAACAGCGCGAGGACGGCGTCGAGGTCCCGGTCCGCGGCCGCGCCCACGGGACCACCGCGGGCGCTGGCGGCGGCCCAGCGGCGCGCGAGCCCGCTGCGCTGCCAGACCCGCCAGAGGACCTCCTCGACCGCGCGGCCCTCGCCGGCAGCCTCGGCGGCTGCGGCGAGCAGGGTCGACACCGCGCGCAGCGGCGCGCTGTCGCCGGGTGGGAGCGCGGTCAGGGGGTCGGGACGGCCGGCCGCGGCGGTGCGCAGGGCCTCGACCAGCAGCGGGTCACTGCCGACGCGCTCGACGTCCTCCGCGGAGAGGTCGTGGGGGTCGGGGGACGGCGCGGGCTGGGAGCCCGGGACAAGGGTGGGGCCGACGAACGACCCGAGGTCGGCGGACGGGGCGGAACCGGCGCGCAGGGCGGGATCGGCGAGCGGAGCGGGATCGGCATACGGGGCGGGACCGGCGGGCAGGGCGGGATCGGCAGGGGCGGCGGGGTCGGCGGCACGGCGGCGCCGACCCTCCTCCCCCGCGGCGTGCAGGCGCAGGAGGCCGCGGCGCAGCCGGCGCATCCGCATGGGGTCGCCGGAGCCGAGCGCCGAGGTGAGCAGCGCGGTGGCGGCGTCGGCGTCGATCTCCTCGGGCCGGGTGGCGGCCCGCAGGATCAGCAGGAACGGCAGCACCGCGGGCTGCCGCGCGAGCGGCAGCTCCTCGGGCGGCGCCGCGATCGGGACCCCCGCCGCGACGAGCGCGCGCCGCAGGGCCGGGAGGGTCCGCCGCGCCGACCGCGACAGCACCGCCATCTCCGACCACGGCACGCCCTCGACGAGGTGGGCGCGCCGCAACCGGTCGGCGATCCAGGCCGCCTCCGTGGCCGCCGACGAGAACGTGCGGACCAGCACGGAACCGGGATCCGGGACCTCGTGCGACATCGATGCGGGGGCGACCCGCAGCCGGCCCTCCCCCGAGCCGGACAGCCGCGACGCCAGTCGGGCGCCCGCGGCGCGCACCGCGTCCCGCTGCCGGTGGTCGACGGTGAGCACCGCGGTGGGTGCGTCGACCGCGCGCAGCCCGTCCGGGTCGGCGCCGCGGAACCCGAGGACGGCCTGGTCCGGGTCGCCGGCGATCAACGTGCTGGTCGCGGTGCGGGCCAGCACCCGGACCAGCTCGAGCTGCTGGGGGTCGAGGTCCTGCGCGTCGTCGACCAGGAGGTGCCGGACGCGTTCGCGTTCGGTGTGGAGCAGCTCGGGGTCGAAGGCCAGCGCGTCGAGCGCCGCGGCGACCAGCTCCGCGGAGTCGAGGGCGGGTGCGGTGGCCTGCGGCGCCGCCCCGCCCGCGGCGCCGCGCAGCAGGATGACCTGCTCGTACGTGCGGAAGAAGCGGCCGGCGGCCTCCCACTCCGGCACCCCGTGGCGCTCCCCGAGCCCCAGGAGCTCCTCGGGCCCGAGCCCGCGCTCCTCCGCACGCAGCAGGAGCTCGCGCAGCTCGGCGGCGAACGCGGGGATGCCGAGCGCGGGCCGCAGCCGCTCGGGCCAGCCCGAACCGGGAACGCTGCCGTTCCAGTTCGCGATCTCGCCGGCCAGGAGGTCGCGGACCACCGCGTCCTGCTCCGCGCCCGCGAGCAGCCGGGGCGGCGGGTCGCCGGCGCGCGCGGCGTGCAGCCGCATGATCCCGAACGCGTACGAGTGCACAGTGCGCACGAGCATCTCGCGCGAGGTGCGGGCCTGGATCGCGGTGGACGCCGGGTCGTCGGGGTGGATCCTGCGGACCAGGCGTTCGCGCAGGTCCGCGGCCGCGCGCCGGCTGCCGACGAGGAACAGGATGCGGCCCGGGTCGACGCCAGCCCGCACCCGCCGCGCCACGCTCTCCAGCAGCGCGGTGGTCTTTCCCGTGCCCGGCCCGCCGATCACCCGCAGCGGCCCCGCCCTGTGCTCGACGACACGCCGCGCCGCCGCCTCCCACTCCGGCTCCGGCGCCGCCGGCCGGGGCGGGCGCACCAGCAGCGGCCCCTCGGCCGCGCTCGCACGACCGCCACCGACGGGCAGACCGTCGACCGCGGCGCGGCGGGCGGGATCGGGCGTCACGTCCGAGATTCGACCACGCCCCACCGACAGTTTCGAGCGGGGTCGGGTCGCGGGCAGCACTCCTGAGGCGCTCGCGGCGGGAGGCGCGGATCACGGCCGATCCTGTCGGGGTGGGGTGGCACGATCACCGCATGCCCGACTCCCCCCTCCACGTCCACCTCGCCGGCGACCCCGCCGGCGCGCCGGTGCTCGCCCTGCACGGCGTCACCGGGCACGGGCTGCGCTTCCGCCCGGTGACAGAGGCGCTGCCGGCGCTGCGCTGGCTCGGCGTCGACCTGCGTGGGCACGGGCGGTCGCCGTGGGCCCCGCCGTGGAACCTGGAGCAGCACGTCGCCGATGCGCTCGGGGTGCTCGACGCCCACGGGGTCGAGCGCGCGGCCGTCGTCGGGCACTCGTTCGGTGGTGCGGTCGCCACGCACCTCGCCCGTACGCGCCCGAACGCGTCACGAAGCTGGTGCTGCTCGACCCGGCGATCGGCCTGGACCCGCAGGACATGCTCGAGACGGCGGAGGAGTCCCGGGGCGACGAGTCCTACCCCGACCGGGAGGCGGCGCGCGCGGCCAAGGCGGAGAGCTGGGCCGGGGTGCCGGCGGCGCTGGTCGACGCCGAGGTCGAAGCCCACCTCGAGGAGCGGGACGGGACCTGGCGGTGGCGCTACTCGCGCGCGGCGCTGGTCGCGGCGTGGGGCGAGATGGCGCGCGAGGCCGTGGTGCCGCCGGCGGGCCATCCGACGCTGATCATGCCCGCGACCGGGGCGGACTTCGTCTCGGAGAAGTGGCTCGAGGCCTGCCGCACCGAGCTGGGCGAGCAGCTCACGGTCATTCCGTTGGACACCGGGCACATGCTGTACCTCGAGCGGAGTGCCGAGGTCGCGGGGCATCTGCGGCGCTTCCTGGAGGGCTGATGGACGAGGAGACGCTTGAGCGGGTGCGGGCCGTCGTCACCGCGATCCCGCCGGGCGCGACCAGCACGTACGGCCAGGTCGCCGCCGACGCCGGCCTCCCCGGTCGCGCCCGGCTGGTGGGCCGGATCCTGGCGGAGGACGGGCACGACCTGCCCTGGCACCGCGTCCTGCGCGCCGACGGCACCTGCGCCCCGCACATCGCGCAGGAGCAGTCCGCGCGACTGCGGGCCGAGGGCGTGCTCCTCGTCGACGGCCGCCTCCCCCGCGACCGCCGCTGATCAGCGTTCCCGTGCAGTCAGAGACGCGGCTCCTGAACAAACTCGCTGATGATCAGCAGTCGGGTGCGCCGACGGCACCCCAGCGAGCCGACACTGCACCCAGTCCGCGATCACATGCGGCGCGCTCACTCAAGATCGAAACGCGACTGCACGAAGGGCCATCAGACCAGCCCGCGACGAGCGCTCGGCGATGGCGGCGCAGAGCCTTCTCGACGAGGCCCGACCATGATCAGCGGTGGGCTGCGGCAACGGTTCCCAAAGGCCGTGCATGCACGCTCCCGACGATCACGGGCCGGCGCGTCCTAATGATCGCTGTTCCAGTGCCTACAGGGCATTCACACCAGCCCTCGACGCACTCATCCGGCGATCATGAACAAGACACTGCTTCTCAGCGACCTCGACCATGATCAGCAGTCGGGTGCAGCGACGGCCTCTTGGCGAGCCCCGGGTGCACGCCCTCAGCGATCACAGGCGGCGCGTCCCGTGATGATCGCAGTTCGACTGCGCGGACGGTCCTTTCGCCAGCCCTCGGTGCACCCGCTTGATGATGATGGACGTGACGCGGCTTCTCGTTCGGCTGACACCGTGATCAGCAGTCGGGTGCAGTGGCGGTATCCCGGCGAGCCGTCGAAGCACGTACTCCGCGATCACTCGCGACGCGCTCCCTGATGATCGCGATTCGAGTGCGCACAGGGCATTCAGGCCAGCCCTCGACGCACGCAGCCAGCGATCATGAACGGGGTGCGGCTCCTCGACGAACCCAACCATGATCACCAGCTGCGTGCAACCACGGTCCCTCAGCAAGCCGTGGGTGCACGCACCCGGCGATCATCTGCGGCGCCCCTGACGATCCGCCCCACCCCCTTGGTCGTGAGTGGGGATAGTCGCCATAGCGACTATCGCCACTCACAGGGGCTGTCAGGCCGCGACCGTCCCGGTCCCGACGCCCGCGTGGTACCGCGCCACCACGGCGTTGACCACGTCGGGGTGCGCGCCCAGCGGGTCGCCCACCACGTCCGCACCGGAGTCCCGGATGCGGGTGTGGAAGACCCCCGGCGCGAGCAGCCAGGACACCACGGAGATCCGCTCGGACCCGGCCCGGCGCAGGCCGTCGACCAGCGCGTCGATCCGGGGGGCGGCGGTGGCGGCGAACCCGACCCGCACGCCCCGGCCCAGGGCGTCGGCGAGCATCTTGCCCGCGGCACGGACCTCGGCGATCGCCGCGGCATCGGAGGACCCGGCCGCCGCCAGGACGACCGTGTCGCCGACCCGGTGCCCGGCGTCGGCCAGCCGGGCCAGCGCGGCGCGGACGAGCAGCGGGTCGGGGCCGAGCGCGGGGGTGACCACGAAGCGGTCCGGGTCCGCGCCGGCCTCGGCGAGCTGGGCGGGGAGGTCGGTGCGCACGTGGTAGCCCGAGGCCAGGAAGGCGGGCAGGACCACGGCGCCGTCGAGCCCCCGGAGCGCGTCGGCGACGGCCGGGTGCCGGACGTCGACGTACCCGACCCGTACCTCGACGCCGGACAGCGCGGCGCGCGCGCCGGCCGCGATCTCCTGGACGACGGCGTCGGCGGCGTCGGATCGACTCCCGTGCGCGACGAGGACCAGCGGCGACCGCGCCCCGGCCCACTCCTCCGACGGCGACGACGCCTGCACCGCGACGGACAGGTCGCCCGGCGGAACGGCCCTCACCGCTCGTCCCCGGAGACGCAGTGCCCGCCGACGGGCGAGGGGCCGGCGTTGGGGTCGAGCGCGAGCCGGTACCCCCGCTTCACCACGGTCTGGATCAGCTTCGGCACCCCCAGCGCCGACCGGAGCCGGGCCATCGCCGTCTCGACCGCGTGCTCGTCGTCGCCCCCGCCGGGCAGCGCGCGCAGCAGCTCGGCGCGTGAGACCACCCGACCCGGACGCCGGGCGAGCACCCGGAGCAGGGCCATCCCGGTGGGCGGCACCGCCTTCAGCTCGCCGTCGACCAGGGCGGCGTGCCCGCGCAGCTCCAGCCGGTGCCCGGCCACGGGCAGCCGCCGGGCTCGGGCCGGGGCCTCGGCCTCTAGCGCACGGACCATCGCGCCGAGGCGCGAGCGCTGCGGCTGCAGCGTCGGGACGTCGACGGCCTCCAGCGGGGCGGCCGTGACCGGCCCGACGCACACGACCAGCACCGGACCGCGCAGCGCCGCGATCAGCTCGTCCCGCAGCCTGCGCTCGGCCGCCCGGGCCAGCAGGCTCGCGGCCGCGGGCGCGCTGGTGAACGTCAGCATGTCGACGCCCCCGGCCAGCACGAGATCGGTCAGCCGATCCATCGGGGCGAGGTCGGCGGGCGGCACCCACCGGTAGACCGGTACCTCGACGACCTCGGCGCCGGCCATCTCCAGGGCCTCGACGACGTCGGGCAGGGGTTCGCCGTGCAGCTGGACCGCGATGCGCCGGCCGTCGACCCCCTCCTCGAGCAGGTGGTCGAGCACCTCGGCGGACGACTCCGACGGCGGCGACCACACCTCCGTCAGCCCGGACGCGCGGATCTGCCCGCGCGCCTTCGGGCCGCGGGCGAGCAGCTCGCCGCGGGCCAGGGCGGCCAGCAGGTCCTCACCCATCCCCCAGCCGTCGGCGGCCTCGATCCAGCCGCGGAAGCCGATGCCGGTGGTGGCGACGGTGACGTCCGGCGGCCGCGCGATCAGGTCGCGCGTGCGGGCCTCGAGCTCGGCGTCGTCGGCCAGCGGGACGATGCGCAGCGCCGGGCCGTGCTGCACGCACGCCCCCCGGCGCTCGAGCATCGTGCCCAGCTCCTCGGCCCGGCGGGCCGCCGTGACACCGACGGTGAAGCCCGCCAGCGGAGGGACCTGCGCCTCGGTGGTGGTGGGGGCGCTCATCGGGGCATTCTCCGCTACGTCGGGGTCGATGCTGAACGCCGGAGTGGTCACCGTAACCCGATCTGCACGAGACCGTCGTGCAGCCGGACCGGGTAGACCGGCACGGAGACCCCGCGGGCGTCGAGGCACCGGCCGTCGACCAGGCTGAACGACTCCTTGTAGACGGGCGAGGCGACGGTCGGCTCGCCGCCCCGGTCGCCGACGATGCCGCGGGACAGCACCGCCGCCCCGGACCTCGGGTCGACGTTGCCCAGGGCGTACAGCTCGCCGCCGTGGGTGCGGAAGATCGCGACCTGCTCCTCGCCGAAGAGGGCGGCGACGCCGCGCTCGGGCTGCAGCCGCTCCAGCGGGCAGGCCGTCTCCCAGCGCCGGGCCGTCGGCGTGGTGTCCGTGGCCGGACGCTCGTCGGTCGTGGTCATCACTGAACCTCCTGGCGGCCGAACGCGGGCACCCCGATGAGGACGGGCTCGGGGTCACCCGCGCGCGGCGTCGGGACGGGCTGGCCCCGCTCGGTCACGAACGAGATGGTCGGGTCGGGCGTCCCCGGCTCGTTGACGAAGGAGACGTAGCGCTCCAGCTTCTTCGGGTCCTCGAGGACCCCGCGCCACTCGTCGGCGTAGTTCTCGACGTGGAGGGCCATCGCCGCGTCGAGCTCGGCGCAGATGCCCAGCTTGTCGTCGACGATCACCTCGCGCAGGTGGTCGAGGCCGCCCTCGAGCTCTTCGAGCCACGGCGCCGTGCGCTGCAGCCGGTCCGCGGTGCGGATGTAGAACATGAGGAAGCGGTCGATGGTGCGGATCAGGGTCTCCTGGTCCACGTCCTGCACGATGAGCTGCGCGTGCCGGGGGGTCGCGCCGCCGTTGCCGCCGACGTAGAGGTTCCAGCCCTTCTCCGTGGCGATCACGCCGAAGTCCTTGGACCGGGCCTCGGCGCACTCGCGCGCGCAGCCCGACACGCCGGACTTGAGCTTGTGCGGGCTGCGCAGCCCGCGGTAGCGCAGCTCCAGCAGCACGGCCATGCCGACCGAGTCCTGCACGCCGTAGCGGCACCAGCTCGACCCGACGCAGGACTTCACCGTGCGCAGCGACTTGCCGTACGCGTGCCCGGACTCGAACCCGGCGTCGACCAGGCGCCTCCAGATCGCGGGCAGCTGCTCGACGCGCGCGCCGAACATGTCGATCCGCTGGCCGCCGGTGATCTTCGTGTAGAGCCCGAAGTCCCGCGCCACCTCGCCGATCACGATCAGGCCCTCGGGCGTGATCTCGCCGCCCGCGATGCGCGGCACGACCGAGTAGGTGCCGTTGCGCTGCATGTTCGCGAGGAAGTGGTCGTTGGTGTCCTGCAGGGCGGCCTGCTCGCCCTCGTGGATGTGGCCGTTGCCGAGCGAGGCGAGGATCGAGGCGACGGCGGGCTTGCAGAGGTCGCAGCCGCGGCCGCGGCCGTGCTTCTCGACGACCTCGGTGAACGTCCGCAGCCCCGTGCTCGCGATGATCTGGAACAGCTCGGCGCGCGAGAAGCCGAAGTGCTCGCAGAGCGCCTTCGACACCTCGACACCCTCGTCGACCAGCAGCTTCTTGAGCAGCGGGACGCAGGAGCCGCAGCTCGTGCCGGCCTTGGTGCAGGCCTTGAGGTCCGGGACCGTGCACGCACCGCCCCCGATGGCCTCCTTGAGCGCCCCCTTGGTCACGGCGTTGCAGGAGCAGATCTGCGCGGAGTCCGGCAGCGCGTCCGCGCCCAGCTCGACGCCGCCGGGCGCGATCATCGCGACCGGGTCGGCCGGGAGCTTCATGCCGACCATGGGGCGGAGCGTGGAGTACTTCGACGCGTCGCCGACCAGCACCCCGCCGAGGAGGGTCTGGGCGTCGTCGGACACCACGAGCTTCGAGTAGGTCCCCGCCACCGGGTCGTTGACGACGACCTCGAGCGCGCCCTCGGTGGCCGCGTGCGCGTCGCCGAAGCTCGCCACCTCGACGCCCAGCAGCTTGAGCTTGGTGGACATGTCGAGCTCTTCGGGGGTCATCCGGGCCTGGCCGCCGAGCAGCCGGTCCGCGACGACCTCGGCCATCGCGTACCCCGGCGCGACCAGGCCGTAGGTGCGGCCCTCGAGGGCCGCGACCTCGCCGATGGCCCAGACGTTCTCGTCGTCGGTGCGGCAGGTCGCGTCCACCCAGACGCCGCCGCGCTCGCCGAGGCGCAGCCCGGACTCGCGGGCCAGCGAGTCCGCCGCCCGGATGCCCGCCGAGAAGACGACGACGTCGGCGTCGAGCTCGACCTCGTCGGACAGCGTGGCGACCAGCCGGTCCTTCTCCTCGCGGATGCCGCTCACGGCGACCCCGGTCCGCACGGCGATGTCCTGGCTGGTCACGAGGTCCTTCAGGAGGGCGCCGCCGCCGTCGTCGACCTGCACCGGCATGAGCCGCGGCGCGATCTCGACGACCTGCGGGGAGAGCCCGAGCAGGCGCATGGCCCGGGCCGCCTCCAGCCCGAGCAGGCCGCCGCCGACGACGACCGCGGAGCGCCGCCCGGGGCCGGGCCGGGCGACGGCGGCCGCGGCGGCCGCCTTGATCGCGTCGAGGTCGTCGAGCGTGCGGTAGACGAAGCAGTTCGGCAGGTCGCGGCCGGGGACCGGCGGCACGAACGGCACGGACCCGGTGGCGAGGACCAGGGCGTCGTAGGTGAGCTCGGCGCCGGAGGCGGTGCGGACGGTGCGGCGCTCCCGGTCGACCGTGACGGCCGGGTCGCCGAGCCGCAGGTCCACCAGCGGGTCGGCGAGCTCGGCGAGCCGCAGCTCCTCCTCGCTCTTCCCGTCGACGTACGACGACAGGGCGACCCGGTCGTACGCCTGCCGGGTCTCCTCGCCGAGGACGGTGATCCGCCAGTCGCCGCGCCCGTCGCGGTCGCGCAGCGCCGAGACGAGCCGGTGCCCGACCATCCCGTTGCCGACCACGACGAGATGCCGTGTGTCCGTCACGTCGTACCTCCTGTGCCGCATCGGGTGCGGCGTTCGTGCTGCTCGTCCGGGTGGATCGGGGTGCGGTCAGACGCGGGCGAGGGCGAGCTGGCCGTCGCCGGTGCGGACCGAGGACGTCTGCCGCTGGTAGACGGCCCAGGTGATGCCGGCGCAGACGACGTAGAAGGCCAGGAAGGCCCAGAACGCCGGGACACCGGACTTCGTCGCCGCGAAGGACTGCCGGAACGCGAGGTTGATCAGCAGGCCGCCGAGCGCGCCGACCGCCGAGATCAGGCCGATCGCGGCACCGGAGACGCGGCGGGCGTGCAGCATCGCCGCGGCACGGTCCGCACCCTCACCGATCCGCTCCAGCGCCTGCCGGCGGAAGATCGCCGGGATCATCTTGTAGGTCGAGCCGTTGCCGATGCCGGAGAAGACGAACAGCAGGATGAACCCGAGCGTGAACAGGGCCAGCGAGCCGGTGCCCGACGCCAGGATGCAGACCAGTGCCGACACCGCCATCAGCCCGAAGTTGACCGCGCTGACCTTGGCGCCACCCAGCTTGTCGGCCATCCAGCCGCCGATGGGCCGGATGAACGAGCCGAGCAGCGGGCCGATGAAGGTGACGGTCGCGGCCTGCAGCGGGGTGCGGCCGAACTGGGTCTGCAGGACCAGGCCGAAGGCGAAGCTGTACCCGATGAAGGACCCGAAGGTGCCGATGTAGAGCACCGACATGATCCCGGTGTCGCGCTCCTTCAGGGCCAGCGAGAAGGCGCCCTTGTCGTTGCTGACCGACGCGAGGTTGTCCATCGAGAAGGCCGCGACGACCGAGCAGACCACGATCAGCGGGATGTAGACCGCGAGCAGGATCTTCGGGTGGCCGGCGCCCGAGGTGGCGATGACCAGCAGCGCGATGAGCTGGATCACCGCGACGCCCAGGTTCCCGCCGCCCGCGTTGAGGCCCAGGGCGGTGCCCTTACGACCCTCCGGGAAGAAGGCGTTGATGTTCGTCATCGACGAGGCGAAGTTGCCGCCGCCGAAGCCGGCCAGGGCCGCCATCAGCACGAACACCGAGTACGGGGTGCCCGGCTGGAGCACGAACGCCGCGGCGATCGTCGGGATCAGCAGCATCGCGCCGCTGATCACCGTCCAGTTGCGGCCGCCGAAGCGGGCGACGGCGAAGGTGTAGGGCACCCGCAGGATCGCGCCGACGAGCGTGGCGGTCGCGCCGAGGAAGAACTTCCCGGCCGCGTCGACGCCGTACTCAGGGCCCATGAACAGGACGAAGACCGACCACAGGGTCCAGACGGAGAACCCGACGTGCTCGACGAAGATCGACGCCCAGAGGTTCCGGTTCGCGACCGCCCTGCCCGTGCGCTCCCAGAAGCCGGCGTCCTCCGGCTCCCAGTGCTGGATCCACCGCCCCCCGACGATGCCCCGGGACACGGTCCCGGTCTCGGTGTCGGTCGGTCCTTCTGCGGTGGCTGTCACGCCGGCCCTCCTGGTCGCATCCGTGGTCGTGTCTCTCGGATGCGCAGGACGGTAGGCAGCCGGGATTACCCCGGAGTGGCCGCGTGTGACACGGGCGCAAAGCCCCGCTCACGTGCGTTCAGCTGCGGTGTGAGGTCACAACGCGCTGGTCAGGGAAGTGAGGGTGGGTCAGAGGCGGGCGCTGACGAGCCCGGCGACCCGCTCCAGCCCGGCCACGCTGCGGGCCGACGCGTCGGGGTGCTGGGCGTGCAGGGCCAGCCGGTACAGCGCGGCGCGCAGCAGCGCCTGGGGCCATTCGTCGAGGTGCGCCCACCGGTCCATGAGGCCCTCGTCGGCCCCGCCCCAGGCGATCGCGTCGACGACGACGACCGCCGCCGCCCACTCCGGCGGCCGCCAGAACGGGACCAGGTCGAGGACCACGGGGACGCCGTCGCCGTCGAACAGCACGGCGCCGAACAGCTCGCCGTGCACGACCTGCGGCGGCGACTTCATCGGCCGCCGGTGGGCCGCCAGCTCGGCGAACAGCCGGCCGCCCGAGGCCTCGTCGAGGGCGAAGCGGCGCTCGCCGAACGCCGCGGCGGCGGAGCGGGCCAGCAGGTCGTCGCGGTTGTCGAGCAGCCGGGGGCGCTGGACGGTGGCGGTCGCGGCGTGCAGGCGCAGGCTGGCCGAGACGACGTCGTCGTGTCGGGGCTCGGAGGCGCCGGCGAGGAAGCGGGACGCGGCCCAGCCCGCGACGACCCAGCGGCCGTCGGACGAGCGGACGGGGCGGGCCAGCCGGACCGCCTCCACGTCCAGGGTCTCGAGGACGCCCGCGGACCACGCGGCCATCGCGTTGTCGGCGACCGGGCGGAGCAGGACCTCGCCGCAGTGCCAGGCGCGCTGCCCGGCCCAGACCACGGGCCGGGGCGTCGCGTCCTTCACGCCGAAGGCGACGCGGACGTGCTCGGGGAGCGCGCTCGCCTGCGGGACCGTCGGTGCTGCCGTCACGGGGCGCCACGCTACCTGCGCCGACCCGTGGATCAGGTGTGCCACGCGGAAAATCGTGCGCAGGGCGGGTCGTGGGCCGGGGCCGCGTCCGGGGTGCGGGGCTCGTGCCAGGGCAAGGAATCTGGTGCGAGCTAGTCGTGGTCGATGGGGTCGCGGTGGTCGTGGGAGCTCCGGTCGTGGGGGTGCGAGTGGTCCTCGTATGAGCGGGACGAGCGGTGCGACCTGCTGTCGTGGTCGTCGCCGGAGCTCCGGGATGCGCTGCCCCGGTCCGACCGGTCCGAGCGGTCCGAGCGCTCGCGGTGTGTGCGTTCGCGGTCGGAGTGGGCGTCGGGAGCCGCGTCGGTCCGGCGTGCGGCGCGGGCTCGTTCGGGGGCGCTCTCGCGGTCCGACCGGGACGTGTGGGAGGCCCAGCTGCTCCGGGCCCGAGCGGCCGGGTCGGAGGTGCGGGTCCGTGAGGAGGGCGAGGCGGAGCGCTCGGAGCCGTCGTGCCCCGCGCGCTCGGCGGCCGAACGCAGGGCCACGTCGCGAGCGCGCGAGTCGACCGAGGACGAGCGAGCAGACTCCGGCTGCCGCTCGCCCCCGCCGTGGGCCCGGGTGAACTCGCGCGCGACGGCCTCGCGAGCGGCAGCCTCCGACGAGCCGCCGGTGGACCGCGAGGCACGAGCCTGCTGCTCCTCGGCGGCCCACGTGGCACGGCGCTGCTCCGGGGTGCTGCGGTCGGCCTGCGACGCGGCCGGAGCCCGACCACCGGACGCGGCCGATCGCTCGACCGCCTCGCGCATCGCGGCGGTGGACGGGGCGGCCGTGTCGGGCGCGCCGGAGGACAAGGCCCGCCCGCTCGGCGCCGGGGCCGCCTCGGCCGCGGCGCGACGATCGACCTCGTGCAGCGCGTCCTCCACGTACGGTGCGCCGGTCCCGCCGGTCGTCGACCGGGCCGCAGGTCCTGCCGCCGCGGACGCGATGCTCGACCCCTCCGCCGACATGGCCGGCGTTGCAGGTGCCGCTCCCGCCGCGGGACGTGCCGCAGCCAGGCCGCCCGTCACCGCGGGCCCGGCCGGAGCGGAGCCGCCCTCCTCGCTCGCGGATCGGCCGACGCCGGCGACCGGCACACCACCCAGCCCCGCGAGCCCTGCGGCCGCGGGAGCCGAGCCGAAGGCCGAGCCGCCCTCGCCACCGGCAGGTTCGCCCACGCCCTCGACCGGCACGCCGGCCGCCGCGAGGCCTGCCGGGACCGAGCCGTCCGCACCGACGATCCCCATCGGTACAGCGGCGGCTGCCGCCCCGACCGCAGGACCCTCGGGCAAGGCCAGCACGTGGGCGGGCGAGCCGGCCGGCGAGACCCCTCCGGGCCCGGCCGGCGCAGCAGCAACAGCCGCATCGACCGCCGCCGCCAGCAGCCGAGCGGGCGAACCGGCCGGCGAGACATCTTCAGGCCCGGCGGGCGCAGCAACAGGGGCCGCACTGAGCGCCGCCGCGAGCACCTGAGCGGGCGAGTCCGCCAGGGAGGCTGCTCCAGGCTCGGCGGGTGCAGCAGCAGCCGCCGCTTCGACCGCTGCCGCCACCACCTGCGCAGGCGAGTCCGCCGGGGAGACCGCTCCGGCCGGGGCAGCCGCGGCGGCTGCGTCGACCGCCGCCGCGAGCACCCGAGCGGGGGCGTCGGCCACGTCGGACGTCACAGCTTCTGCGGCAGGCCTGCCCTCGGCCGGGCGAGGCGAGAGGGCGGGTCTCCCAGTGCCCTCGGCAGGCGCGGGTGACACGAGGGGTGCACCGGCCGCAGCCAGGAGGGGCGACGCAGCCGGTGCGTCGGCGGAGGTGGCGGGACGCTCGGCCGAGGCGGGTGCGTCGGCGGCCGGCGCAGAACCCGCCTTCGTCCCCGCCCCCGCGACCCCACCCAGCTCGCGGACCACGTCGCTCCCGCCGCTGCCGAGCGCGCCCACGCCCCGCCCGGCGGCCGATCCGACGGCGTCGACCCCGTCCGAGGCGCCCGGCCCCACCGACCCGACGCCCTCAGCGGCGCCCTCGGACAGCGCGCCGGCCGCTCCGCCGACCCGACCCCGTCCGGCCTGGTCGAGGGCGTTGCCGGCGCCGGTCGCCGTCGCGCCGGCACCATCGCCGACGCCCTCGGCCGTCGACCCGACCGCCTCGCCGCCGCCCTCACCGACTGCGCCGACGGCCTCCCCGGCCCCGCGCGACCCGGATTCGACCGCACGCCCGGCACCCTCACCCGCCGGTCCGGCCCCGGCGGCCCGGCCGACCGACCCGACCGCCCGGCCGGCGTCCTCCCCGGTCCGGCCCACACCCTCACCCGCGGCCCGCCCGGCCCGGCCGACCCCGTCGCCGGCGCCGCGCCCCGCGGAGCCGACAGCCCGTCCGGCCCCGCGCCCGCCGGATCCGACCGCGTCGCCCGCCTCCCGGCCGACGGAGCGCACGGCCCCACCGGACCGGGCCCCGCGCCCGCGGTCCCGCTCCGCGGTCTCGTCGACCGGGCCGCGCGGATCCGGCGGCCCGCTCGTGCCGACGACGGCGGCCGGCCGGTCCTCCTCCTCGTCCCGGGCCTGCGCGACCGGGGGCTGGGTGTGCAGCCCGGGTGTGGGGCCCGGTGCGGGCCGTCCTTCGGCGGCGTCGAGCACCTCCGCGGAGACGCGGTCGGTGCGGGCCTCCTCCACCGCGGGATCGGGCAGCGGCGTGCGGGAGGCGGTGTCGACGCCGGTGCGCAGCGCCTCGACCTGCTGCCGGAGGCCGTCGCGCTGCCGGATCCGCAGGTCGCGTTGCGCCGCGAGGGCGGTCGACCACGCCTGGTCCCCGGCCGGGTCCGCGGCCAGCAGCTTCTCGATCGCCGCGAGCTGCGCCTCGGCTCGCTCCAGCTCGTCCGCGCTGCGCTCCAGCTCCCGGTAGCTCTCGAGCTGGGCCTGCAGCGTGGCGCGCTGCCGTTCGAGGAGCTGGCGCCGCTGCTGCAGCCGGCGCACCGCGGAGGGCGGGGTGCCGGTGCGGGCCGCCTCGCTGGCGTTCCACCTCTGCTCGGTCCGCGCGAGCACGTCGAGCTGCCGGTTCACCCCGACCAGCAACAACTCCGCCCGGCTCGCCCACTGCTCGGCCGACGTCGGCCCCGCGACGACGCCCTGCGGCGCCTGCCCGGCCGACGACGCCACGGTCAGCGCGTACCCGCCGACCAGCACCGCCGTGGCCGCGAGCACCGCGACCGCACGACGGCGCCGGGCGAGCACCCGCGTCCACCGCGACCGGCCGGCCGCGGCCGGTGGCCGGGGCCGCGGGACGACGACCGCCGCCGACGGGCCCGGGAGCGCCGGCTCCGGAGCAGTAGGCTCGCGCAACCACGGCAACGTCTCCATCACACGGGGGTCCTGCGCGGCATGGGCGGCCGCCCGGCGCAGCCGCCGCATCGCCGCCCGGTGCGCCGTCGAGCAGTACTTCCGCTCCGGGCGGCCGACGACGGGTTCGATCGCCGCACCGCAGCCGGGCAGCGCGCAGACCACATCGGACGGCTCTCGACCTGCGTCACCATCCGCCCGCGGACCCACCACCCGGCACCCCCTCGCCCCGGCGGATGATCACCTGCCGCCGGGGAACGAGATGCTACGGCGCGGGATCCTACGACCGTCCTCATCGGAGCGGAGCCGCTCACGGGGGGTCAGCGACGCGGCCGCGACGCTGCTCCGTTCCGCGCGCCACCGACACCCGGTCGCCTCGAGTTGATCACGGTCCGCGACGCCCGCGGGAGCACCGAGAAGCCCCGGAAATACGGCACCGCCCGGTCCGGTGAAAACCGGGCCGGGCGGTGTGAGCCGAATGCGGCGGGTGGGATCAGTAGGTCGGCTTGTCCGGCTCGACCTGCTTCACCCAGGCCAGGACGCCGCCGCCGACGTGCACGGCGTCGGCGAAGCCGGCCTTGTGCAGCACCGCGAGGGCCTCGGCGGAACGGGCGCCGGACTTGCAGTGCAGCACGATCGGCTTGTCCTGCGGCAGCTCGGACAGCACCTCACCCGACAGGATCCTGTCCTTCGGGATCAGGGTGGCGCCGGGGATGTTGACGATGTCCCACTCGTTCTGCTCGCGGACGTCGATCAGCGCGAAGTCCTTGCCCGCGTCGATCATCTCCTTGAGCTCGAGCGCGGTGATCGTGTTGCCGGCCGCGGCCTGCTGCGCGTCGTCGGACACGGTCCCGCAGAACGCCTCGTAGTCGATCAGCTCGGTGATCTTCGGAGTGTCCGGGTCCTTGCGCACCTTGACCTGGCGGTAGGTCATCTCGAGGGCGTCGTAGATGACCAGCCGGCCGAGGATCGGCTCGCCGATGCCGGTGATCAGCTTGATGGCCTCGTTGACCATGATCGAGCCGATCGACGCGCACAGCACGCCCAGCACGCCACCCTCGGCGCACGACGGCACCATGCCGGGGGGCGGTGGCTCCGGGTAGAGGTCGCGGTAGTTGAGGCCCTGCCCGTTGGGGGCGTCCTCCCAGAACACCGACGCCTGGCCCTCGAACCGGAAGATCGAGCCCCACACGTACGGCTTGCCGGACAGCACCGCGGCGTCGTTCACCAGGTACCGGGTGGCGAAGTTGTCCGTGCCGTCCAGGATCAGGTCGTAGTCGGCGAAGATCTCCAGCACGTTGGACGAGTCCAGCCGCGTCTGGTGCAGGCGCACCTCGACGTACGGGTTGACCTCCTTGATGGAGTCCCGCGCCGACTCGGCCTTCGAGCGCCCGACGTCCGACTGGCCGTGGATGATCTGGCGCTGCAGGTTCGACGCGTCGACCTCGTCGAACTCGACGATCCCGAGCGTGCCCACACCCGCGGCCGCCAGGTACAGCAGCGCGGGCGAACCCAGCCCGCCGGCGCCCACGACCAGCACCTTCGCGTTCTTCAGTCGCTTCTGACCGGCCATCCCGACGTCCGGGATGATCAGGTGGCGGCTGTACCGCTCCACCTCGTCCTTGGTCAGTTCGGCGGCCGGCTCCACGAGCGGCGGTAGCGCCATGTCCACAACTCCCTGCGCATCTTCAGCGGTCCCTTGCCGCAACACGTCCGTCGCCGGACATGTTCCCATCCCCGAGCGAGTCCCAGAACGCCCCGACGGCGGCGGCGACCCGGTCCGGGGTCTCGATCTGTGCGATGTGCCCCACGCCGTCGAGCATCACGAGGCGTCCGTCGGGGAACGTGCGGGCCGTCCGCACCGCGAGCCGGGGCGCGACGAGCCGGTCCCGGTCGCCCCACAGCACCAGCGTGGGAACCGGGACACGCGCGGCGGCGCGCCACAGCCCTGGCCCCATCCAGCTGCGGAACATCCCGAACGCGGTCCGGTCGATCGCCCGCCCGGCCCACGGCTGGCGACCCCGGGCGCGGATCTCCTCGGCCGTCTCCTCCAGCCGTACGTCCGTGGCCCGGGTGGGGTCGCCGAAGCAGAGCCGCATCGTCGCCTCGGCACGGGCCCGCGGGGTCATCGCGGCGAGCTGGGCACGGGCCCTGCTGCCCAGGCCGGGGATCCAGGCCAGGGCCATCCGCGGGTCGGACATCCGCCGGGGGTCCGGCCGCCGGTCCGGCATCGCGGGCGAGACGAGCGTGAGCGTGCGCACCAGCTCCGGCCGCCGGGCGGCGACGAGCATCGCGACGACGCCGCCGAGCGAGTTCCCCAGCAGGTGCACCGGACGGCCCCGGCCGGCGAGCCAGCACAGCAGCGCGTCCGCGTGCCCGGCGGGACTGTAGTCGCAGGACGGAACCGGCTCCGTGTAGCCGAACCCCGGCAGGTCGACGGCGGTGCCCGCGACCCGCGGCGCGAGCAGGCCCGCGATGTCCGTCCAGTTGGTGGCCGAGCCGGAGAGTCCGTGCACGTAGACGGCGTCCGCCCCGACGGTCGCAGGCCCTCCCTCCGGCCCGCCCCTCGGCGTCTCCCGCACGTGCAGCGTCACGCCGCCCGCCGTGACGTGCCGTCCCGGCCAGGCCGGCAGGTGCGCCGGCAGCGGGGGCAGCGTGCCGGGGTCACCGGGGTCGCCCATCGGCGCCCGCGACGACGCCGGGGCGAACCGCGGGTGAACGAGCGGCAGCGAGAGAGAGACCACGTGTCGAGGATGGCAAGAACGGCGGGCCTCCGGCCACTCCCGACCGTCGCACCGCCGTCGAGGCTGGTCAGCGGGCCCGTGACGCACCCCACCCCGGCCCCCGGGTCCGGCGACGCATACCCCCCGCTGGTATCTTCGACCTGCCGGGCGGAAGGTCGGCGGAAGGAAGAGGGCATGCTCACGGCGGTACGTCTCGGGACCTACGTCGGGGTTCTCGGCGTGGTCTTCGGTGCGGCGTGGGGCGCGGGCTCGCTCGCCCGGCCCTCCGTCGCCCCCACCACGCCGGCCGCCGTCACGGCCGAGAGTCCCGCGGGCGCCCACACCGGCATGGACATGGGCTCCGGCACCACGGAGGCCCGCGCGGGCACGGACGGCCTGGCCGCCACCGCGGGCGGGTACACGCTCGTTCCCGCGACCACGGCGCTCGCCGCCGAGCGCTCGTCCGACCTCGCCTTCGCCGTCACCGGGCCGGACGGGCGGGCGGTCACCGCCTTCACCCCGCGGGAAGACGGCTCGGCGCTGCGGCTGCTCGTCGTCCGGCGGGACGGCGCGGGCCTGCAGGTCGCCCACCCCGAGATGACGGCGGACGGCACGTGGCGCGCTCCCGTCCGGCTGCCCACCGCCGGGACCTGGCGGATCCTCGCCGAGTTCACCCCGGAGGGCGGCACGCCGACCGTGCTGGGCACGGACGTCTTCGCGCCGGGGGACTTCGCTCCGCTGGAGTTCCCGGTCGCGCGGGCCGCCCAGGTCGGCGGCTACCAGGTGCGCATCGACGGCGACCTGCGCGCCGGTGCGGAGTCGGCCGTCTTCGCGACGGTGAGCCTCGACGGGCGGGCCGTCACCGACCTCGAACCGGAGCGCGGAGCCTTCGGCGACCTCGTCGCGCTGCGCGCCGGCGACCTGGCCTACACCCCGGTCACCGCGCAGACCCGCGCGGAACCCGGCGACCGGTCCGGCCCGGGCATCGCGTTCACGACCACTGTTCCGACGGAGGGGACCTACCGCCTCTTCCTCCGGTTCCGGCACGCGGGTGAGATCCACACGGTGGACTTCACCGTCCCGACGACCGGCGCCGCCACGACCACGACGGGAGGTGCCCGATGAGCGCGCCGACCACCCCGGGGGCCGGCACGGGCAGCGCTCCCGACCTGCGGATCGAGCTCGCGATCGGCGGCATGACGTGCGCGTCCTGCGCCAACCGGGTCGAGCGCAAGCTCAACAAGATGGACGGCGTCACGGCGTCGGTGAACTATGCGACCGAGAAGGCGACGGTCAGCTACGCCGAGGGCGTCACGCCGGAGGAGCTGGTCGCCACCGTCGAGGCCGCCGGGTACACCGCCGAGCTGCCCGCGCCGCCCGCCGCGGCGGAGGAGCGCGAGGACCCGGCCGCGCGGCACGCCCGCGACCTGCGGAACCGGCTGACGGTCAGCGCCGTGCTGGCGATCCCGGTGATCGTGCTCGCGATGGTCCCGGCCCTGCAGTTCACCTACTGGCAGTGGATCTCGCTGACGCTGGCGGCGCCCGTCGTCGTGTGGGGGGCGCTGCCCTTCCACCGGGCGACCTGGACGAACCTGCGGCACGGCGCCGCGACCATGGACACGCTCGTCTCGCTGGGCACGCTCGCCGCGCTGGCCTGGTCGTTGTACGCGCTGCTGTGGGGCGGGGCGGGTGTGCCGGGCATGCGGCACCCGTTCGAGCTCACCGTCGCCCCCGGCGGCGGCGCCGACGCGATCTACCTCGAGGTCGCGGCCGGCGTCACGATGTTCATCCTGGCGGGCCGATACTTCGAGGCCCGTTCCAAGCGCACCGCCGGGGCCGCGCTGCGCGCCCTGCTCGAGCTCGGCGCCCGCGAGGTGTCCGTGCTCCGCGGCGACACGGAGATCCGGGTCCCGGTCGAGCAGCTGAAGGTCGGGGACCGGTTCGTGGTCCGGCCCGGCGAGAAGGTCGCCACGGACGGCGAGGTCGAGGAGGGGACGTCGGCCGTCGACGTCTCGATGATCACCGGCGAGTCCGTGCCGGCCGAGGTCTCCCCCGGTTCCGGCGTGGTCGGCGGGTGCGTGAACTCAGGCGGCCGGCTGGTCGTGCGGGCGACCCGGGTCGGCGCCGACACCCAGCTCGCCCGGATGGCCGCGCTCGTCGAGGAGGCCCAGAACGGCAAGGCGGCCGTCCAGCGGCTGGCCGATCGGATCTCCGGCGTCTTCGTGCCGATCGTGATCGCGCTGGCCGTCGGCACCCTGGGGTTCTGGCTGGGCACCGGGGCCGGCGCCACGGCCGCGTTCACCGCCGCCGTCGCGGTGCTGATCATCGCCTGCCCCTGTGCGCTCGGCCTGGCCACGCCCACGGCGCTGCTGGTCGGGACCGGGCGGGGCGCCCAGCTCGGCGTGCTCATCAAGGGCCCGGAGGTCCTCGAGTCCACCCGCCGCGTCGACACCGTGGTCCTGGACAAGACCGGCACGGTGACGAGCGGGCGGATGCGCCTGCTGGAGGTGCACCCCGCCGGGCGGGAGACCGTGGAGCAGGTGCTGCGGCTGGCCGCGGCGGTCGAGGACGGCTCCGAGCACCCCGTCGCGCACGCGGTCGCCGCGGCCGGGCGCGAACGGTTCGGCGGGCTGCCCGGCGTCTCGGACTTCGAGAACCGGCCCGGGCTCGGTGTGCAGGGCGTGGTGGCGGAGCTCGCGCAGCTCCCCGGCCTGCCCGCCCCACTCCGGGCCGCCACCGGCACGTCCCCGATCACGCCGGCGGGCGGCGCCGGCCGGGTCGTGGCACACGCGGTCCTGGTCGGGCGGCCCGCGCTGCTCGCCGAGTACGGCATCGAGCTGCCGCCCGAGCTGGTCGAGGCCCGCGAGCGGGCCGAGGCGGCCGGACGGACCGCGGTGTGCGTGAGCTGGGACGGCCGGGCGCGCGGCGTGCTCGTGGTGGCGGACTCGCTCAAGCCGACCAGCGCCGAGGCCGTCCGGCGGCTGCGCGACCTCGGGCTGACTCCGATCCTGCTCACCGGCGACAACGAGGCCGCGGCCCGCTCCGTGGCCGCGGAGGCCGGGATCGACCCGGCGGACGTGATCGCCGACGTGCTGCCCGAGGAGAAGGTCGCCGCCGTGCGCCGGCTGCAGGCCGAGGGCCGCTCGGTCGCGATGGTCGGCGACGGCGTGAACGACGCCGCCGCCCTCGCCACCGCCGACCTCGGGCTCGCGATGGGCACCGGGACGGACGTGGCGATCGAGGCGAGCGACCTGACCCTCGTGCGCGGCGACCTGCTCGCGGCGGTCGACGCGATCCGGCTGGCCCGCCGCACCCTCGGCACCATCCGCGGCAACCTGTTCTGGGCGTTCGCCTACAACGTCGCGGCCCTCCCCCTGGCCGCGCTCGGGCTGCTCAACCCGATGATCGCGGGGGCCGCGATGGCGTTCAGCTCGGTGTTCGTGGTCGCCAACAGCTTGCGGTTGCGCGGTTTCCGCAGCGTCGTCGCGGGGCACGGCCAGGGGTAGGTCGGCGCCCGCCGGTGACGCGCCGCACGTTTCGCGGCACGCGTCGTCCCACGTACGTGGCTACCGGCGGGTAAGGTGACCCGGCACGACAGCGGTACCGAAGGGGAGCACGATGAGCGAGGCGGCAACGGCGGCGTCCGGACCGACCCACATGCCCGCGCGCGGGACCCGGCTCTCGCGGAGCGCCCGCCGGGCCCAGCTCCTGGTGGCGGCGCGGGACGTGTTCGCGGCCCAGGGCTACCACGCGGCGGCGATGGACGACATCGCCGAGAAGGCCGGGGTCAGCAAGCCGGTCCTCTACCAGCACTTCCCCGGCAAGCTCGAGCTCTACCGGGCCCTGCTCACGACGTACGCGGACGAGCTGGTCAACCGGGTGCGGGAGGCCATCAACCACACCCAGGACAACCGCGAGCGCGTGCACGCCGCGGTGGCGGCCTACTTCGACTTCGTGGCCGGCGAGGGCCACGCCTACCGGCTGGTCTTCGAGTCGGACCTGCGCGGCGAGCCCGAGGCCGCGGCATTGGTCGACGGCGCCCTCACCAAGTGCATCGACGCCGTCGCGGCCGTCGTCACCGAGGACGCGGGGATCGACGGCGAGCGGGCCCGGCTGCTGGCCGTCGGCCTCGTCGGGCTGAGCCAGGTCACCGCGCAGTACTGGCTCGACTCCGAGCAGACGATCCCGCGGGACGAGGCGGTCGCGCTGATGTCCGCCCTGGCGTGGAAGGGACTGGCGGGCTTCCCGCTGGTCCACGAGCAGGCCGCGCAGTAGTCCTGCGCCGCAGCCCTGCGCAGTAGGTCTGCGCAGTAGCTCTGCGCGCCGGCCGGCCCCGGGGACCGGCCGCCCTGAGAGCCCCGGGGCGGCCGGTCGGCCGGGCCGCCCGACCGGCGCGACGCCGGCGGGGGCACGCCAGGCGCCGCGACGATCGGACGACGTTCAGGCGGCCCGGGTCCCGGCCGCGGTCCGCGCCAGCGCGGCGATCCGGCCCGCCACGCCCGCGGTGCGCTCGACGGGCAGCATGTGCCCGGCGTCGGGGAAGACCGTCAGCTGGGCCGCGGGCAGGCCCTCCCGGATCCGCCGGGAGTAGCGCGGCGGGGTGAGCCGGTCCCGCGTCCCGACCATGACGTGCGCCGGGACCCGCGAGTACAGGGCCAGGGCGGCGTCGCGCTCGTGCGCCTCCAGCGTGGGCCGGAAGCCGGAGACGGTCAACGGCCGGCACTCGGAGACCGAGGCCGTGGTGATCCGCAGCGCCTGCCTGCCGGCGTCGGGCCCGAGGAGCAGCCAGCGCATGGCCGGCGACAGCAGCTTCGGGTGCCGGCTCAGCGCCCGGCGGGTGGACCAGCCCTTCGACGCGTACAGCTTCTTCTCCGCCGCCCGCACCAGCTCGAACGCCGCCGACGGCATGCCGAAGGTCTGCCCGCCCAGTCCACCGCTCGCCGTCGCGACCAGGGCCAGGCCCGCCACCCGGTCCTCGACCAGGTCGGGATGGCGGTCGGCGAGGGCCATCGTGGTCATGCCGCCCATCGAGTGCCCGGCCAGCACCAGTGGGCCGCGGGGCGCGACCTGCCCGATCAGCGCGGCCAGGTCGTCGGCCAGCTGGTCGAGCGTCATCGTCGCGGGGTCGACGGCGCCGGAGCGGCCGTGCCCGCGATGGTCGTAGCGGACGACGCGGACGTCGCCGGCCGCCAGCGACTCGGCGACGGGTGCCCAGCACCGCTCGTCGAGGGTCCAGCCGTGCGCGAGCACCACCGTGACCGGGGCGTCGGCCCGGCCGGACTCGACGACGTGCAGCGGCGTGCCGTCGGCGCCCTGAACGGTCGTCATACGAGGTACGCCTTCTTCCACAGCAGCTCGGTCGGGCCGCCGATCAGGCCCTGGTCGCGCAGGAACTCGACGCACTTGGCCGCCGACCAGCGCAGCGACTCCTGCCAGTGCGGGTTCGCCAGCGCGGCCTTCCGGCCGATCTCGGGGTCGATCCCGACGGACGCGTAGACGTCCGGGTGGATCAGGTTCCGCGCCACGACGAACGCGATGCGGGCCAGCAGGTAGCGGCCGATCTCGCGCTGTGCCCGGGTGGTCCTCGGCATGATCCGCTGCAGCTCCTCGCGGGCGTAGCGGACGTGCCGGGCCTCCTCGGTCACGTGGATCCGGTTGACCATCCGGGTCAGCGGCTGCACCGTCTCGTCGCGCATCGACTCGCGCTGGAAGCGGTCCAGGATCTCCTCGACGAACAGGGTGCCGCCGAACATCGCCGGGCCGTAGCCGACCGTCTTGAACAGGCGACCCAGGTTGTGGGTCAGCCCCGACGGCGCGTAGTCCGGCACGCCGTACCGCTCGGTCATCTTCGCGAACATGATCGAGTGCCGGCACTCGTCGGCGATCTCGGTGAGCGCGTACTGGATGTGCGCACGGCGCGGGTCGCGGTCGTAGGCGTAGCGCAGCAGCATCTGCATCAGGATGATCTCGAACCACAGCCCGATGCGGGCCACGCTGCAGACCTCGTGGATCGTCAGCGTGCGGCGCTGCTCCTCGGTCAGCCCGTCCCACAGCGCGGTGCCGTGGAGCGACGACCGGTGCGGCGGGATGCCCCACAGCCCGTCGACCAGCGGGGCGTCCCAGTCGATGTCCAGGTGCGGCTCGTAGGACTTCTCTACCGAGGACCTCAGCAGCCGCTCGGCCGTGGCCTCGCGGTCCTGCACCGGCTTGCGCACGGCGGGGGCGGTCATGACGCGCTCCTCTCGGGGGTGCGGTCGGCGGTGGTCACGGCGGGGACGGCCCGCCCGGTGAACCGGCGGATCAGGCCCGCGGCGACCGGGGAGGAGTCGAAGCGGCCCGCGGCGGCCTGCTGCCGGATCCGCCGGACGACGCCGCGGCCCAGCAGTCCGGGCGCGTGCCGGCCGACCCACAGCTCGGCCTGGCCGGCGAGGGTGCCGGCGGTGTCGCGCGGCGGCCGCGGCGCGGCGAGCGCCCCGACGACGGTGCGCACGATGTCCTCGACCTCCTCGCGGCGGACCTGGCCCTCGAGCGACAGCCCGACCTCCCGGCCGGCCTCGTGGATCGGGGTCCGCACGTAGCCGGGGTAGACGGTCGTGACGTGCAGGCCGGTGCCGTCCTGCGCGTAGCCGTACTCGAGGCGCAGCGCGTCGGCGTAGGCGGACATCCCCCGCTTCGCCACGCTGTAGGCCGACAGGAAGGGCAGGGTGACGTAGGCCAGCTCGCTGGCCACGAACACCACGCGGCCCTTGCCCGGCCCGTCGAGCAGCGCGGGCAGCGCCGCGCTGGTGACCCGCCAGGCGCCGAGCAGGTTCGTGTCGATGACCTTCAGCGCGTCGGGCTCGAGGGGGCCGCCGGCGTCGTTCGGGATGCCGATGCCCGCGTAGTGGACGACGGCGTCGAGGCCGCCGAGGGTGCGGACCGCCTCCGCCACGGTCCGCTCCACCGCCTGCGGGTCGGTGATGTCGCAGGCGAGCACGCCGTCACCCGCACTCCGGTCGAGGCCGACCACCCGCGCGCCCTGCTCGCGCAGCCGCGCGACCGTGGGGGCGCCGAACCCGCCCGCGGCACCGGTGACCAGCACCCGTGTTCCCGCCGGGACCGTGCCCCGGGTCCTCCTGAGCGACACCCGCCCGCTCCTCTCCGTCGAGACGCTTGCTGTTACCGCCGGTAACTGTTACCACTGGTAACGTGCCGCAGAACGACGGACCTGTCAAGAGGAACGCCCGCGACCGCCGCGCCGCGCGCCGCGCGGAGATGGTCGAGGCGGCCATGGCGGCCGTCCGCGAGCACGGCGCGGCCGTGTCGGTGGCCGAGATGGCGGCGAGCGCCGGGATCACCAAGCCCGTGCTCTACCGCTACTTCGACGATCGCGCCGACCTGCAGCGCGCCGTCGGCCTGCGCGCGGCGGAGTGGCTCATGGAGCGGATGGCCCCCGCGCTCGCCGCGGACACCGGGCCGCAGCACCAGATCGCCGCCGTGATCGACGCGTTCCTCGCCGGCATCGAGGAGGAGCCCGAGCTCTGGCGGTTCGTGGTGCACAACCCGGCCGAACGCCAACCGGGCACGGAGATCGTCGAGGACGTCCGCGAGCAGATCGCGCGGCTGCTCGCCCAGCTGATCGGTGCGAAGCTGCGCTCCGCCGGGAGGGACTCGGGCGCGGCGGAGGCCTGGGCGCACGGCCTGGTCGGGATGGTGCAGAGCGCCGGCGACTGGTGGCTCGAGCGCCGCACGATGAGCCGCGAGGACCTGACCCGCTACCTCACCGCGCTGATCTGGGACGGGGCCGCCGGGATCCTCGGCGACGCGCCCGCGGAGGCCGCGGCGGAGAGCCGCGACGAGACGGGCGAGGAGACCGCGCCCGTGCTGCACATCTTCCCGAAGGAGGCCGGCGATGGCGCGTGAGCAGGTGCTCACCACCGAGACCCACTCCCCCGAGCACGAGCACGAGCACGAGCACGAGCACGAGCACGAGCACGAGCACGACGAGGGCTACTCCGGCCCCGCCACGCTCACCGTCGCCGGCACACCCGTCGAGGTCCGGGTCCGGGTCGAGGCCCACACCGAGCCGCACGACGGGCAGCTCCACTGGTTCGGGCGTGTCGACCGGAACGAGGAGCTCTCGGCCCTGCTGGGCGGCAAGGCCGCGGACGTCCTGGTCGTCACCCCGAGGGGGCGGGCGGAGGGGCGGATCGGCGACGTCGACCTGTGGGACCGCTACCGGCTCACCGGCGTCGGCACCCCGCCGTTCCCGCTCGACGAGCCGCCCGCGCCGGACACGGACTGAATCCCCCGGACACACCAACGGCACTGACACACGAACGGCACTCCCGCGCCGCGGCGCGGGAGTGCCGTCCGGGAGCTGCGGGTGCCCGTCAGGCGCCGAAGCCGACCCGGGTCGCCGAGGACGGCGCGATCTCGACGTAGGAGATCCGGGCGGAGGGAACGACGTACTTGCGCCCCTTGTCGTCGACGAGCGTCAGCGTGCCGTCGCCGGCCTTGAGCGCCTCGCCGACGAGCTTCTCGACCTCGTCCGACGTCTGGTCGCTGGACACCACGAGCTCCCGCGGGCTCTCCGCGATGCCGATCTTGACCTCCACCGGGGACCTCCAGGTGACGTGCGGGTGGATGACTCTCTCTGCCTTCCCGGCGGGCGTGCGGGCCAACCGGCGCGGCCCAGGCTAGTCGAGCGCCGTGCCGCGGCCCGGCCGAGTCCGCCAGGGGCGAACGGCGATCACGACAGGCCGAGGGCGGACATGCGCTTGCCGTGGTTGCTCTGCAGGCGCTTGATCAGGGCGCCGATGCCCGCGATGTCGCCGGAGCCGCGGACGATGAAGTCCGCCAGCTCGTCCCGCTCGGCCACGATGTGCTGCGCCTGGGTGACCGCCTCGCCGAGCAGCCGGCGGCCCCACAGCGCCAGCCGGTCCCGGACCTGGCGGTTCGCCGCGCAGGCCGCGTGCACCTCGCGCTCGGCGAAGGCGCTGTGCCCGGTGTCGGCCAGCACCGTGCGGACCAGATCCGCGGTCGCCGGGTCGACCCAGCCGGCGACCTCGCGGTAGAAGTCCGCGGCCAGCCCGTCGCCCACGTAGGCCTTGACCAGCGACTCCAGCCAGGTCCGCGGGCGGGTGGTGGCGTGGTAGGCGTCCACCCCCGCGACGAACGGCGCCATGGCCTCCTCGACGGCCACGTCGAGCCCGCGCAGGTGGTCCTCGAGCAGCCGGAAGTGCCCCATCTCGGCGGCGGCCATCGCGGACAGCGCGGCGCGCCCGGTCAGCGTGGGGGCGGTGCGGGCGTCCTCCGCGAGGCGGTCGAAGGCCGAGAGCTCGCCGTAGGCCAGCGCCCCCAGCAGGTCGACGACGGCCGCGCGCGAGGTGGCGTCGAGAGGGGTGCGACCAGCGTTCTCGCCGGTCCCGACCGTGCTGCCGGCGCCGTCCGCGGCCTCGCCCGTCATGGTCGTCGAGCCTAGTCGTCCGGTCGGGTCGCCCGCCCGTCGGCGGTGCACGTCACCCCGGCGTGACGGCGGCGACGCTGACCCGGGCGGCACCCCCGGGGTATGATGCACGTGCGCGCAGCAGATCGGTCCGTGACCACAGGGGTCGTCGGGAACCGATGCGCAGCGCGGACCGACTGCGACACCCGCCGGGTAACGGGTCGGCGCCACCGGGCGCCCGACTCACCGGCGCGCAACACGACCTGGTGCGTACAGCGCCTCGACGGCTCTCCCACGCGGCTCCCCGAGCGCGTGGTCGACGAGCCGGTGCAGGGCTCCTGTACGCGGAGAGAGGCGATTTCACTGTCCGTCCAGAACGAGACCCCCGAGACCACCGAACCGAACACCGCGCCGGCGCCGGCCGAGACGGTCGACGCCGACGCCACCGAGGAGGCGCACCCGCTGCAGGCGGGCGCCCCGGTCAAGCCCGAGGCCCCCACCTTCGCCGAGCTGGGCGTCCGCCCCGAGATCGTGCGGGCGCTGGCCGAGGCCGGCATCGAGCGCACCTTCGCGATCCAGGAGCTCACCCTCCCGCTGGCCCTGGCCGGCGAGGACGTGATCGGCCAGGCCCGCACCGGCATGGGCAAGACGCTGGGCTTCGGCGTCCCGCTGCTGCAGCGCGTCACGCCGCCGTCCGAGCAGCCGGCCGCGACCGCCGAGGGCGAGGCCGCGGACCGGGAGAAGGACGTCCCGCAGGCCCTCGTCGTCGTCCCGACGCGCGAGCTGTGCGTGCAGGTCGCGCAGGACCTGGCCGACGCCGGCAAGCACCTCGGCATCCGGGTCACCGCCATCTACGGCGGCCGGGCCTACGAGCCGCAGCTCGCCGCGCTGCGCAAGGGCGTCGACGTGGTCGTCGGCACGCCCGGCCGGCTGCTCGACCTCGCCGAGCAGCGGCACCTCGTCCTCGGCCGGGTCACGGCCCTGGTCCTCGACGAGGCCGACGAGATGCTCGACCTGGGCTTCCTGCCCGACGTCGAGCGGATCATGCGGATGCTGCCGGACGAGCGGCACACGATGCTCTTCTCGGCGACCATGCCGGGCCCGATCATCCAGCTCTCCCGCACCTTCCTCACGCGTCCCACGCACATCCGGGCGGAGGAGGCGGACCAGGGCTCGGTCCACGAGCGCACCAAGCAGTTCGTCTACCGCGCGCACGCGATGGACAAGGTCGAGCTGGTCACCCGGGTGCTGCAGGCCCGCGAGCGCGGCCTCACGATGATCTTCGCCCGGACCAAGCGCACCGTGCAGCGCGTCGCGGACGACCTGGCCGAGCGCGGGTTCGCCGCCGCGGCCGTGCACGGCGACCTGGGCCAGGGCGCCCGCGAGCAGGCGCTGCGCGCGTTCCGCTCGGGCAAGGTGGACGTGCTGGTCGCCACGGACGTCGCGGCCCGCGGCATCGACGTCACGGACGTCACGCACGTCATCAACTACCAGTGCCCCGAGGACACCAAGACCTACGTCCACCGGATCGGCCGCACCGGCCGCGCCGGCAAGGAGGGCGTGGCGGTCACCCTCGTCGACTGGGACGAGATCCCGCGCTGGAAGCTCGTCTCCGAGGAGCTGGACCTGGGGATCGACGAGCCGGTCGAGACCTACTCCACCTCGGACCACCTGTACTCCGACCTCGACGTCCCCACGGACGTGACCGGCCGGCTGCCGCTGAGCAAGCGCACCCGCGCGGGCCTCGACGCGGAGTACGTCGACACCGAGGGCGACCACGGCGGCCGCAAGCGCAAGGGCCGCGAGGAGCGGACCGCCAAGCCGCGTCGCGAGCGTCAGCGCACCCGGCGCCGCAACGGCGTCCCGGTCGCGGGTCCCGCCGGGGCCCGCCCGGCGGCCGAGGAGGGCGCCGAGCCCGCCGACGCGCCCGCCGAGGTCGCCGAGGCGGCCACCGGCACGGACGGCGAGGACCCGGCCAAGCCGCGCCGCCGCCGTCGTCGCGGTGGTCGCCGCCGCTCCGGGGGCGAGGGCGGCACCGCCACCACCACCGAGGGCGGCGCCGAGCGCGCCGAGCCGGACGCCGCGGCCAGCTGAGCCGCCGGTAGGTTCGGCCGGGTGCTGCGCGCCCGACGAGACGTTCCGGTACGCCGCCGCCGCGGGGATCTCGCGGCGGCGGCGTTCCTCGTTCTCGTGCTGGTCGTGGTCGCCGTCGTCTACGGGACGCGCAGCCCGGCGGCCGAGACCGGGTCCGTCCCGGCCACGGCACCGGGCGCGGCCCCCGCGGCGGCCACCGCCGTGCCCGCCGGGTTCGCGGAGGCCTGGCGCGCGGCGAGCGGCGCCGCGCCCGTCCCCGTCGTCGTCGGTCCGGGGGTCGTGACGGCGGACGGCGGGACCGTCGTCGGGCGGGACGCGACCACGGGTGCCGAACGCTGGCGGTACACCCGGGACCGCCCGCTGTGTACGGTCGCCGAGGGCTTCGGCCGGGCCCTCGCCCTCTACCAGGACGACTCCGGCGAGTGGTGCAGCGAGCTGACCGCGCTAGACGCGGACCTCGGCACCCGCGGGCCGGCCGCGAACCTCGACGTCCGGCCCGGCGCGCGCCTGCTCGCCGCCGGCAGTGTGGTGTCGGCCAACAGCCGGGACTACATCGAGACGATGCGGTCGGACCTGGTCACGACCGCCCAGTACGGCGCCGTCGTCGCGCCCGCCCAGCCGGGCCGACAGCCGCGGCCGGGGTGCAGCTACACCTCGCTCGCCCTGGGCAGCGGGCGGCTCGGCGTGATCGAGAACTGCGCCGCCGACAGCGGAGACCGGCTCACCGTGCTGCGCCCGGACGGCTCCGGCGACGCCGACACCCCGAACGTCGAGTTCTCGACGCAGCTCTCCGCCCGCGGTGCGCAGCTGCTCGCGGTGTCGGTGGACCGGGAGGCCGTGCTGCTGCCGGGGCCGCCGGAACTGCAGATCCTCGACCGCAGCGGCAACCAGGTGGGCCTGATCGGGCTGGACGTCCCCGAGTCGGAGATCGCCCCGCCCGCGGACGGGATCGGCGCCACCGCGAGCGACACCGCCCGCACCTACTGGTGGAGCGGCTCGCGGACGATCGCGCTGGACCGGACCGGCCTCGCGCCCGTCTGGACGTTGCGCGGCACACTCGGTCCCGGCACGGCCTACGCGGGCGGCTGGCTGGTCCCCGTGCCGGCGGGGATCGCCGTCGTCGACCCGCTGCGCGGCACGGTCGAGCGGACGATCCCGGTGGACCGAGCCGGGTACACCGGGAAGGTCCTGCTCGCCGCGCAGGGCGGGATGCTCTACGAGCAGCGCGGCGGTGAGCTCGTGGCCCTGCGGCCGCTCTAGAACTCCTCGTAGGTCTCCGGGTCCTGGTCCCAGATCCGGCCGCGCTCGAGCGCGGACAGGGCCGCCATCTCGTCGTCGGAGAGCTCGAAGCCGAACAGGTCGAGGTTGGTGCGCTGCCGCTCCGGGTCCGCGGACTTCGGGATCGGCACCGCGCCGAGCTGCACGTGCCAGCGCAGGATCGCCTGCGCCGGGGTGACGCCGTGGGCCTCGGCAATGCGCACGACGGTCGGTTCGGCCAGCAGCTCGCCGCGGCCCATCGGGCTCCAGCTCTCGGTGACGACGCCGAGCTCGGCGTGCACCTCGCGCAGCGCGGCCTGCGGGAAGTACGGGTGCATCTCGACCTGGTTCATCGCCGGCACCACGCCGGTCTCGTCGACCAGCCGGCGCAGGTGGGCCTCGGTGAAGTTCGAGACGCCGATCGACCGGACCAGCCCCTCCTCGCGCAGCCGGATCATCGCCTTCCAGCTGTCCACGTACTTGTCCAGGCGCGGCAGCGGCCAGTGGACGAGGTAGAGGTCGACGTAGTCCAGGCCGAGGTTGTCGAGGGACTCCTGGAAGCCCTTGAGGGTCTCTTCGTAGCCGTGGTGGCGGCCGGCGAGCTTCGTCGCGACGAGGATCTCCTCACGCGGCAGGTCGTACTCGCGGACGGCGCGCCCGACCCCCTGCTCGTTCTCGTACCGCAGCGCGGTGTCGAGGAGCCGGTAGCCGGCGTCGAGGGCGGAGCTCGCGGTGGTCCGGGAGTCGTCGCCGGCGTGCGGGTAGGTGCCGAAGCCGACCGCCGGGACCTCGCGGCCGTCGAGCATCGTGAGCGAGGGGATCGTCATGGAACGACAGTATGTCAGGACAAAGATGGTCGCGAGACCTCGCGCGTCGTCAAGACTGACGATGCCCGCACAGTGGGCGAAACGGAGCAGCGCAGACGCCCGATGAGGGCAGCGTGACCACCTCGTTCCCGCGCTCCGCCACCCGCTCCGGCCGGCACGCCGCCCCCTCCCGCCCGGCCGCGTCGACCGGTGCCTGGGTCACCGGCCGGCACGCCCGGCCCACCACGCCGGCTGGTCTTCCGGAGATGCCGCCCGCCGCCCCCGCGCAGCCCGGCACGCCGCTGCGCTCGCGGACGCCGTACCCCCCTCGCCCCGCCGTCCCGACGCAGCGCACCAACGGGCAGTACCCGCTGCCGTCGCAGGCGGGTGGTGGGCGGATGCCGCGGCCGGTCGAGCCGGCCATGGCGCAGTACGGCCCCCACACCACCTCCGCGGCAATGGTCGCGGCCATGCCCGTCGCGCCCGCGGGTGCGTCGGCGGTGCACGCGGTCGGGTCGGGGGTGCACGCCGTCGGGTCGGCGGTGCATGCGGCCGGGTCGGCGAAGCCGGCGCCGGGGATGCCCGCGTCCGCGCCGGCGATGCTCGCCCCGAACCCGGCATGGATGTCCGCTCCGGTGCCCGCTCCGATGGTCGCGACGCCCGCCCGGGAGGCCCGCAACGGCCTCGGCCTGGCGGCCGTGGTCCTCGGTCCGATCGCGATCCTGTTCGGCCTGATCCCGCTGACCGGGTTCGTCGCGATCATCCTGGGGATCGTGGGCCTGGCCCTCGGGCTCGCCGGGGTCGGCCGGCTCCGCAAGGGCCGGGCCACCAACAAGATCGGCACGACGATCGGCGTCGCCCTGTCCGCGATCGGCCTGGCGATGGGGATCTACGGCATGGTCGTGCTCTTCCAGGCCACGAACCAGCTGGTCGACGACCTGAACAGCATTCCCGCACCGCCCTCGGTCTCCGTCCCGGCCACCTGATCCACCCCCTCCCTGCGCCACACCGGGCCGCAGGTGGTCGTGACCCCCGGCCGCAAGGGATGTGCGAGGCCCGCGACCGTGTGCGAGGTCCGCCCCGGGTGGGTCGAGTACCGAAGCAGGCGGCGCGACGGACCAACGAGCGGCACGAGCCGCTCAGAACAACCAGTACCCCCCGAGCACCGCGGCGGCGATCGCGATCGCCAGCCAGGCGGCGAGGGCGCCGCTGCGCCCGTCCCGCCGGTCCGCCACCACCTGCGCGACGACGGCGGCGGCCGCAGCCAGGCCGTGCCCGACGAGCATCCCCGTGCCCGGCCCCGCGGAGCCGGTCCGGGTGGTGAATGCCCAGCCCGCCAGGAGGACCACGAACAGCCCGACCAGCCCGGCGGCCAGGACCCCGGAGGTGCCGCGCAGCACGCGTCCGGGCAGGCCCCGGCCCCGGCGCGCCCGGGTCCGCGCGGCCGTCACGGGACCAGGTCGTCCCACGGCGCCGCCGCCGGCCCGGCGGCCTGCCCCTCGGGGCAGTGCCGGCGGACGTCGCACGCGGCGCACCGGGAGCCCGGGCGCGGCGGGAAGAGGGTGTCGGGGTCGCCGCCGGCGGCGAGCGCGTCGGCGGCGTCGGCGGCCTCGAGGGCGCCGCGCTCGGCCCGCGCCACGTGCCCGGCCAGGGAGGCCTCGTCGTGCTCCCACGCGGCGACCCGGCCGGTCGGCAGGTGGTGCAGCTCGACGCGCCGGCAGTCGCGGCGCAGCGTGCGGGCGGCGCCGAGGGCGTAGAGGGCGAGGGCCGCCGAGTCCCGCGCGTCGCCGGGCTCGGGGACCCGCCGCCCGGTCTTGTAGTCGACGATCACGGCCGCGCCCGCGTCGCCGTCGATCCGGTCCACCCGCCCCTCGGCGACGATCGCCGAGGTCGGCGCGGACACCCAGCGCTCGACGCCCAGCGGCTCCGGCATTCCCTCGACGTGCTCGGCGACGTAGTCGGCCACCCAGCTGCGGGCCCGGCCGCGGTACTCCGCCTCCTGTGCACCGTCGCGGAAGCCCTCGCCCGACCAGTTGCGGTCGACGAGCGCGGCGGCCTGGTCCGGGGTCCGCTCCCGCACCGGGCGCAGGTACAACGCGCGCAGCGCGAGGTGCACGACGGCGCCGAGCGTGCTCGCCGCCCGCGGCCCGCCGCGCGGCGGCGCGGGCTTCTCGACGTAGGTCAGCCGGTAGCGCCGCGGGCAGGACTCCCAGGTCCCGAGCCGGGCGGGCGTGACGCGGACCAGCGGCCGGGCCCACCGGGCGGCCTCCCGGGCGACCCCGGTGGGCAGCGACCCGTCGTCGAGCAGGTCGTCGAAGCCGAGCTGTCCGCCGCTCCCGGCGGCGCGGGAGGAGGAACCGGGCACCGCGTCACGGTACCGGCCGGGCGGCCCCGGCCCGCGCTCAGGCGCCCTCGACGACGTCGACGCCGGCGGCCTTCGCGAGCAGCTCGTCGAGGGCGTCGGGCGCGGTCGTCTCGGCGGCGATCGGGGTGGTCTTGTTGGTGCCGTGGAAGTCGCTGGACCCCGTCGGGACCAGGCCCAGCTCGGCCGCGACCCCGCGCAGCAGCTCACGGTCCGCGGGGTCGTGGTCGGGGTGGTCGACCTCGACGCCGCTCAGCCCGATCCGGGCCAGGTCGGCCAGCACCGAGGTCTCGATGACCCGCCCGCGCCGGCGCGCCAGCGGGTGTGCGAACACCGCCACGCCGCCCGCCTCGACGATCATCTCGACGGCCCGCTCGACGGGCGTGTCGGTCTTCGGCTCGTAGTACTTGCTGCCGGTGCGCAGGATGCCGGCGAAGGCCTCGTTGACCGACTCGACGACCCCGGCCGCGACGAGCGCCCGCCCGAGGTGCGGGCGGCCCGGCGTGGTGCCCTCCGGGACGAGGTCGAACACGCGGTCGGCGTCGAGCTGCGGGTAGTCGGCGGAGACGTTGCGGGCCATCTTCCGCAGCCGCTCGACGCGCTCGGCCACCAGCCGCCGCTGCTCGGCGACGATCGCGGGGTGTTCGGGGTCGAACAGGTACCCGAGCAGGTGGACCGACACGGTGGCCTTGTCCCCCGGCGTCGCCGGCCGCCCGGTGGGGCTCACGCAGGAGAACTCCGCCCCGCGCACCAGCCGCATCCCCCGCGGCAGCACGGCGGCGGCCCGGTCCCAGCCTCCGGTGGTGTCGTGGTCGGTGAGCGCGAGCGTCGTGACGCCCGCGGCGGCCGCCGTGGCGACCAGCTCCTCGGGGGTCTCGGTGCCGTCCGAGACGGTCGAGTGGGTGTGCAGGTCGATCAGGGCCACCCGCCGACCCTAACCGGGATCGGCGGGCGCCACCGGCGACGGCTCCGGCTCACGCACCGGCCCGCGGAGCCGGGCGCGGAACACGTGGTAGGTCCACGCCTGGTACGCCAGGACGACGGGCAGCAGGACCGCCAGGACCACCGTCATGACCGTCAGCGCGTACGAGGCGGAGGCGGTGCTCGTGGTGGTGAGGTCGTTCGCAGGGCCGAGGCTGGACACCATCACGCGCGGGTACAGCTCCGAGAAGATCGACGCCGTCAGCGCGGCCATGGTCGCCGCGGTGGCGGCGAACGCGAGGCCCTCGCGCCGGACGTGCACGAAGGCGGCCGCGATGATCGCGGCGAGGATCGCGGCGAACTCGGCCACGGACAGCAGCACCCCGTCCCCCGACGTGACGCGGGTCCACGCCGCCCACCCCGTGACGACGACGGCGACCACCGGGGCGAGGGCCCGGGCGATCCCGAGGGCCCGCCGGCGCAGGGCCGCCGTGGTCTTCAGGGCGAGGAACACCGCCCCGTGCACCAGGCACACCAGCACGACCGTCGCTCCGGTCATCAGCGCGTACGCCGGGAACAGGTCCCCGGCCCCGCCCACGAACTCCTGCGCGGAGTCGATCGGGACCCCGGCCAACAGCCCGCCGAGCACGATGCCGAGGCCGAGCGGGACCACCAGGCTCCCGCCGGCGAGCGCACCGCTCCACAGCGCCCGGGCGCGCGGCGAGTCCGAGTGGGACCGGAACTCGAAGGACACCCCGCGCAGGATCAACGCGACGAGCACCACGACCATGATCGGGTAGTACGCCGAGAACATCACCGCGTACCAGACCGGGAAGGCCGCGAAGGTTCCAGCGGCGGCCAGCACGAGCCACACCTCGTTGCCGTCCCACACCGGCCCGATGCTGCGGATCGCCAGGTCGCGCCCGGCCTCGTCGCGCCCGACGACACCGTGCAGCATGCCCACCCCGAAGTCGAACCCCTCGAGCAGCAGGAACCCGGTCCACACCACCGCGAGGACGACGAACCAGAACGCGACGAGGGTCATCGGCTCACCTCCCGGGTCAGTAGGTGGGCGCCGGGGTGGGCGCCTCGATCTCGTCCGCGGCCTCCTCGGCCGGGAGCTCCTTGCGGGCGTAGCGCGCCATGAGGACCCAGTCCACGACCGCCAGCGCGCCGTAGAGCAGCAGGAAGATCAGCAGGCTCGTGACGATCGCCGCGGCGCTCACCGACGGCGAGTTGGCGTCCGCCGTCTTCTGCAGGCCCTGCACGATCCAGGGCTGCCGCCCGTTCTCGGTGAGGATCCAGCCCGCCGTGTTGACCAGGAACGGCAACGGCAGGCACCAGATCGCCACCCGCAGGAACCACGGCGACTCGACGAGCCGGTTCCGCCGCCACAACCCCCACAGCGCGACGACGAGCAGGAGGCTGCCGAGGTAGGCCATCCCGCGCATCGCCCAGTACTGGACGAACACGTTGGGCACGTAGTCGCCCGGGCCGTACTGCTGCACGTACTGCGCCTGCAGGTCGTTGAGCCCGACCACCTGGCCGTTCCAGGAGTTGGTGGCCAGCAGCGAGAGCAGGTGCGGCACCTGGATGATCTTCGACGGCGTCTGGTCGTCGTTGCCGCCGCCGATCTGGAACAGCGAGAACGAGCACGGCTGGCACGTCTGCCACTGGGCCTCGGCCGCCGCGATCTTCATGGGCTGGAACTCGCCCTCCGTGACCCCCAGCTCACTGCCGACGAGCAGGTTGAGCGCCACCGCCGGGGCCAGCACGCCGAGCGCGATCCGCGCCGCCCGGCCGAACTCGGCCGCGTGCGAGCGACGGCGCAGGTGCCACGCCGCCACGGCCAGCATGACCACCGCCGCGGTGATCACCGACGCGAGCAGCACGTGCAGGAAACTGCGCAGGAAGACCGGGTTGGCCAGCACGGCGCCGATGCTCGTGAGCTGCGCCCGCTGCGTCACCGGGTTGATCTCGTACCCGACCGGGTTCTGCATCCACGAGTTCGCGGCCATGATGAACGCCGCCGAGAGCACGCCGCCGGCGGCGACGGCCCAGATCGTGGCCAGGTGCACCCGCCGGGACAGCCGGTTCCACCCGAACACCCACAGCCCGAGGAACGTCGACTCGAGGAAGAAGGCCGCCAGGCCCTCCATCGCGAGCGGCGCCCCGAACACGTCGCCGACGAACCGGGAGTAGCCGGACCAGTTCATCCCGAACTGGAACTCCTGCACGAGCCCCGTCACAACGCCGACCGCCACGTTGATGACGAGCAGGACGCCGAAGAAGCGGGTCAGCCGCAGGTACTCGGGCTTGTCCGTGCGGTGCCAGAACGTCTGCAGGACGGCGGTCAGCAGACCCAGCCCGATCGTCAGTGGGACGAACAGGAAATGGTAGATCGACGTTCCGGCGAACTGCAGGCGGGCGAGGTCGACCACGGACACGGGGCCCACCGTCGGGTCGGCACACCGCGCGGGCATCACCCGACGCGGGCGAGCCGAACGCCGCGTCCACAGCGGGGCGCGTCGCGCGTGTCCGATTCGTCCGCCGCCTCCGCCCTCGTCGATCGGGCCGGCGGGCCCGCCTCATCCGGTGCGAGTGAGGCGACCGGCGCCCGCGGGCCAGCACGGTGGCGGGCACCCGCACGACCTCGCAGACCTCGGTGGACAGGAGCAGGCCATGCCGACGGACCGGGTGGACGCCCTCGTGATCTTCGGCGCGACCGGGGACCTGGCGAAGCTGGAGACCTTCCCGGCGCTCGTCGGGCTGGTGGAGCGGGGCGTCCTCGACGTGCCGGTGGTCGGCGTCGCGAAGAGCGGGTGGGGCCTGGAGCAGTTCCGGGACTACGCCGCCCGGTCGCTGCGCCGCAACGACCTCGATCCGGACTCGGGGCCCGGCCGGACCATGCTCGGCCTGCTGCGCTACGTCGACGGCGACCTCGGCGACCCGGCGACCTACGAGGCGATGAGCAGGGAGATCGGCGACGGCGAACGGGTGCTCTACTACCTCGAGGTGCCGCCGGTCCTGTTCGCCCGGATCGCCGAGGGCATCTCCGGGGCCGGGCGCGCCGAGGGTGCCCGGGTGATGGTCGAGAAACCGTTCGGCACGGACCTGCAGAGCGCGCGGGCCCTGAACGAGACCATGCTCAAGTACTTCCCGGAGGACGCGATCTACCGGGTCGACCACTGGCTGGGCCTCGACCCGCTCAACGACGTCCTGGTCGCCCGCTTCGCCAACTCGATCTTCGAGCCGCTGCTGAACCGCGACCACGTCGAGAGCATCCAGATCACCATGGCGGAGGCGTTCGACGTCGCCGACCGCGGCCACTTCTACGATCGCACCGGCGCCACCCGCGACGTCCTCCAGAACCACATGCTGCAGGTCCTGGCCACCGTGGTCGCGGACCCGCCGGACGGCTCCGGCCTGCTGTCCTGGGTCGACGCCAAGGCCCGCGTGCTGCACGCGATCCGCCCGCTCACCCCGGAGAACACCGTGCGCGGCCAGTACGAGGGCTACCGGGAGGTGGCCGGCGTCGATCCGGTCTCGACCACCGAGTCGTACACGGCCGTCCGGCTGGAGCTCGACTCGTGGCGGTGGGCGGGCGTCCCGATCCTGATCCGCGCGGGCAAGACGATGCCGGTGACCGCCACCGAGGTGAGCATCCGCTTCCGGCCGGCCCCGCTCGATGTCTTCGACGTGCCCGGCCCGCGCCCGGTGAACGCCCTGCGCTTCCGCATCTGGCCGAACGCCGCGGTCTCGCTGACCCTGGCGGGCAAGAAGCAGGGGATCGAGCGCGTGCCCGAGGAGCAGGACCTGGTCTTCGCCGAGCACGCGGCGGACGACGCGCGCCCGTACGACCGGCTGATCGGCGCCGCCCTGGACGGCAACCGGGTCCTGTTCGCCCGGCAGGACACCGTCGAGGCCGCGTGGCGGGTGGTCGACCCGATCCTCGGCGACGTGGTGCCCCTGCAGCGCTACCAGCGCGGCACCTGGGGCCCCAAGGAGGCCGACGACCTGCTGCCCGAGGGGGACTCGTGGCACGACCCCACCGGCTGACCCTCGTCGGCCGCTCCCGCGACGGCGCCGGCGGCCCGGGGGCGCACCGCGTCGTGATCGTGGGCGGCGGCTTCGCCGGACTCTTCGCCGCCCGGGCGCTGCGCGACCCCACGATCGCGGTCACGCTCGTCGACCGTGCGCAGCACCACCTGTTCCAGCCGCTGCTCTACCAGGTCGCGACCGGGATCCTGTCCGAGGGACAGATCGCGGCGCCGCTGCGCGACGTCCTGAAGCGGCACCGCACGGTCGACTGCGTGCTGGCCGACGTCGTCGACGTCGATCCGCAGGCCTGCACCGTCGTCGCCGAGCGGCCGAACGGCGAACGTCTGACCCTGGCCTACGACGACCTGATCGTCGCCGCGGGCGTGCGGCAGTCCTACTTCGGCCACGACGAGTTCGCCCGGTACGCGCTCGGCATGAAGACCATCGCCGACGCCCTCGCCATCCGGCGCCGGGTCTTCGGCGCGTTCGAGCTGGCCGAGACCGCGACGGACCCGGACGAGCAGCGGCGGTGGCTCACGTTCGCCGTCGTCGGGGCCGGGCCCACGGGCGTCGAGCTGGCGGGCCAGATCCGGGAACTGGCCACCCGCACGCTGCGCCGGGAGTTCCACCGCATCCGCCCGGAGGACGCCCGGGTGCTGCTGTTCGACGCCGGGAAGGCACCGCTGGCGTCGTTCGGGCCGGCCCTGTCGGCGAAGGCCGCCGCCGGGTTGCACGCGCTCGGGGTCGAGCTGCACCTCGGCTCCGTCGTCACCGGGGTGGATGCGCGGGGCATCGACGTCCGCGACGGCACGGGCGCGACGCAGCGGTACCCCGCGGGGACCGTGCTGTGGGCCGCCGGGGTGGAGGCACCCCCGATCGCGAAGGCACTCGCCGACGCGACGGGCGCCCCGCGCGACCGCGCGGGCCGGATCGAGGTCGAGCCGGACCTCACGGTGCCGGGGCACCCGGAGATCTCCGTGATCGGCGACCTGATGAGCCGGGACCACCTGCCGGGCGTCGCCGAGGTCGCGATGCAGGCCGGGATGTACGCGGGCCGCCGCATCCGGCACCGGTCGGCCGGGCGCCCGGTCCGTCCGTTCCGGTACCACGACCTGGGCTCGGCCGCCTACCTCTCGCGCGGCAACGCCGTCGTCTCGGCCGGGCCGCTGAAGTTCGGCGGGTTCGCCGGTTGGCTGGCCTGGCTGGTCCTCCACCTGGCCTTCCTCACCGGGTACCGCAACCGCGTCGGCGCGGTGCTGACCTGGGCGGCCGCGTTCGCCCGCGACGCGCGGCGGGAGCGGACCTTCACCACGCAGGAGATCGAGACGCTGCGGGACGTCTACGACGACGCGGCCGAGCCCGCGGAGCACGCCAAGGAGGGACGGCCGTGAGCGGCGACCACTACGACGTGATCGTGATCGGCAGCGGGGCGGGCGGCGGCACCTTCGCCCATCGCCTCGCGCCCACCGGGAAGCGGGTCCTGCTGCTCGAGCGCGGGGCCTACCTGCCGCGCGAGCGCGACAACTGGGACTCGGGCGCGGTGTTCGTGCGGGGGAAGTACCGGGCCCCGGAGTTCTGGCTCGACCGCCACGGCCACGAGTTCCCGCCCGAGGTGAACTACTACGTCGGCGGCAACACCAAGTTCTACGGCGCGGCGCTGTTCCGCCTGCGCCCGCAGGACTTCGGCGAGCTGGTCCACCACGGCGGCATCTCACCGGGCTGGCCGATCAGCTACGCCGACCTCGAGCCGTACTACACCGAGGCCGAGCACCTCTACGAGGTCCACGGCCGGCACGGTGACGACCCCACCGAGGGCCCGGCCTCCGCGGACTACCGCTATCCGCCGGTGCGCCACGAACCGCGTATCCAGCAGCTCAGCGACGACCTGGACAAGATCGGACTGCACCCCTTCCACCTGCCGATCGGGGTGCGCCTGAACCAGGACGCACAGGGGAACGCCACCTACGACAGCCCCTGCATCCGGTGCGACCGCGTCGACGGCTTCCCCTGCCTGATCGGCGGCAAGTCCGACGCGCAGGTGATCTGCGTGGACCCTGCGCTGGCCCACGACAACGTCCGGTTGCTCACCCACGCCGAGGTGACGCGGCTGGAGACCGATCCCCACGGGCGCTCGGTCACCACCGTCGTCACCCGGTTCGACCAGGGCGAGGGCGGCCTCGAGACGGTGCGCTTCACCGCCGACGTCGTGGTGGTTGCCTGCGGGGCCGTGAACTCGGCCGCGCTGCTGCTCCGCTCGGCGAACGACAAGCACCCCGACGGCCTGGCCAACGGCTCCGGCGTGGTCGGTCGGCACTACATGCGGCACAACAACCTCGCGCTGATGGCCGTCTCCAAGGAGCCGAACCCGACGCGGTTCCAGAAGACCCTGGCGGTGCACGACTGGTACCTCGGCTCGGAGGACTGGGACTACCCGCTGGGCGGCATCCAGATGCTCGGCAAGTCCGACTCCGAGCAGGTCCGGGCGAACGCCCCGCACTGGGCCGGGCGACTCTCCCCGGAGATGCCGTTCGAGGTGCTCGCCCACCATGCCGTCGACTTCTGGCTCTGCGGCGAGGACCTGCCGCGGCCGGAGAACCGGGTGACCCTGGAACGCGACGGACAGATCCGGCTCACGCTCGACCCGGACAACAACACCGAGGGGCTGAAGCGCCTCCGGAAGGCCCTGCAGAGCCGGCTCTCCGACCTCGGCATGCACGAGAAGCACCTGCTGCACCACAGCATCTACATGCACAAGGGCATGCCGATCGGGGCGACCGCGCACCAGGCCGGGACCATCCGGTTCGGGACCGACCCGGTGAGCTCGGCGCTCGACGTGACCTGCCGGGCCCACGAGCTGGACAACCTCTACGTGGTCGACACCAGCGTCTTCCCGAGCATCGGCGCGGTGAACCCGTCGCTGACGGCGATGGCCAACGCCCTGCGCGTGGCCGACCACGTCGCCGAACGGCTGGGGTGACTCACACCGGGCTGCGGCTCCGGCCGAGGTCGAGCCGCGGCACGCCCGGGGTCTGCTCGGGCCGGTGCGTGACGAGCAGGGCGGTCCGGTCGGCCGTGGCCGCGAGGATCTCCGCCGCGAGCGCGGCGCCGGTCGCGGCGTCGAGGTGGGCGGTGGGCTCGTCGAGGACGAGGATCGGCCGGTCGGCGAGCAGCGCGCGGGCCACCCCGAGCCGCTGACGCTCGCCGCCCGACACCGCGCCGCCGTGCGCGCCGACCGCCGTGTCCAGGCCCTCGGGCAGGGCGTCGAACCACGACCCGAGCGCGACGCGGCGCAGGGCCGCGACCAGGTCGTCGTCGGTCGCCCCGGGTGCGGCGAGGGCGAGGTTGGCGCGCAGCGTGCTGTCGAAGAGGTGCGCCCACGGCCCGCACCAGGCGATCCCGGCCCGCACGTCGTCGGCGTGGAGCGCGCGCACGTCGCGGCCGTCGGCGTGCAGGCTGCCCGAACTGGGCGGGAGGGTCCGCAGCAGGGCCGCGACGACCGTCGACTTGCCGCTGCCCGACGGTCCGGTGAGCGCGACCCGGCGGCCGCCGCCGAGGTCGAGGTCGACGCCGTGGACGGCCTCGACGGCCGCGTCGGGCCACCGGACACCGAGGTCACGGGCCTGCAGCGACCGCGGGGCGGGCACCCCCGCCGCGGCCGCGGGCTCGACGACGACCGGCTCCCGTTCCCCGAGGTCCCGCAGCCGGCGCAGGGCCGGGCGGATCGACAGCAGGCGGACGGCGGCCTCCGGGAGCGGGGCGATGACCTCGGCGAACGCGAGCGGGGTCAGGGCGAGCACGGCGATCACCGGGCCGGGCACGGTGCCGGCCGCGAACCCCGAGAGCCCCAGCCCCGCGCACACGACGGCCGTGAGCCCGACGGCCAGGACCGCCACTGCGGCGCCGGCGCCGGTCGCGCCGGCCGCCCGCCGGCGGAGGGCCGCGAGCCGGGCGTCGGCCTCGTCGAGGGCGGCGTGGGCACGGTCCGCGGCGCCGAGGACGAGCAGGTCGGCGGCGGCGGCGAACAGTTCGACGGTGCGGGCCGCGACCTCGGCCCGGGCCGCGGCGGTGCGGCGCTCGGTGCGGCGCGCGGCGGTCGCGGCGAGCGCGGGCGCGCCGATCCCGGCGACGAGCAGCCCGGCCGCCAGCACCGCCCCTGCGAACGGGAGCAGCAGCGCGAAGCCGAGCACGGCGGCACCGCCCACGAGCGCGGCGGCGGTGGCCGGCAGCAGCACGCGGACGAGCAGGTCCTGCGGTGCGTCGGTGTCCGCGACGAGCCGGGTCAGCAGGTCGCCGCGGCGGTGCCGCGCGGTGGCGGCGGGGCCGAGCCGGACGAGGTCTGCCCAGACCCGGACGCGCAGCGCGCTGCCCACCCGGAGCGCGGCGTCGTGCGACACGAGCCGCTCGGCGTACCGGAACACGCCCTTGCCGAGGCCGAACGCGCGCACGCCCACGATCGCGACCATCAGCGTCAGCACCGGCGGCTGCAGGGCCGCGGCCGAGATGAGCCAGGCCGAGGTGGCGGTCAGCGCGACGCCCGAGCCGAGCGCCGCGGCGCCGAGCAGCACGGCCACGACCAGCCGGCCCCGCTGCCCGCGCGCGACGGACCGCAGCGGCGCGGAAGGGCCCGGCCGGGGCGCGTCGTCGGCCGGGGTCGGCTCCGGGCTTCGCGCACCTGGGGTCTGCGTGATCTCCTCCCCCGCGACGGGCGTGGGCGCGAGCGTGACGACCCGGTCGCACCGGGCCAGCAGCTCGGGCCGGTGGCTGACCAGCACGACGGTCCGACCGGCGGCGATCTCCGCGAGGCCGTCGCCGATCGCCGCCTCCGTGGCCGCGTCGACACCCTCGGTCGGTTCGTCGAGGAGCAGCAGCGGGCGGTCGGCGAGCACGGCACGGGCGAGGGCGACCCGGCGCCGTTGTCCGGTGGACAGGCCGGCGCCGTCCTCCCCGACGGGGGTGTCCGGTGGGACGTCGAGCCGGGCGAGCCCAGCGGCCCGCGCGACCGCGTCCGGTCCGGCGTCCGGATCGGCGAGCGCGATGTTCTCAGCAGCGGTGCCCGCGAGCAGCACGGGTCGCTGCGGCACCCACGCGACCCGGCGGCGCCAGGCGGCCGGGTCGACGTCGGCCAGGTCGGTCCCGCCGACCAGCACCCGGCCGGCGTCCGGCGTCCGCAGCCCGGCGAGGAGCTCCACCAGGGTCGTCTTGCCGCAGCCGCTGGGTCCGCGCACGCCGACGATCTCGCCGGGGTGCAGGGTCAGGTCGAGCCCGTCGAGGATCGGTGCGGCGCGGCCGTCGACCCGGATCCCGTCGAGCACGACGGGGTGCGTCGCGGGGTCCGGCGCCGCGGCCGGACCGGGAGGCGGGACCGGGGTGTCGAGCAGGTCGAGCGCGGCGGAGGCGGCGGCGGTGCCCGCGGCGGCGTCGTGGAAGCGCGCCCCGACCGCCCGCAACGGGAGGTAGACCTCGGGCGCGAGCAGCAGCACGAGCAGCCCCGTGGCGAGGTCGAGCGAGCCGCCGACCAGCCGGAGCCCGATGGAGACCGCGACCAGCGCCACCGACAGGGTCGCGACGAGCTCCAGGACCAGCGCCGACAGGAACGCCACGCGCAGGGTGCGCATCGTCGCCCGCCGGTAGGCCTCGGTCATCGTGCGCAGCCGGCCGGACTGGTGCCCCGCGCGGCCGAAGGCGACCAGCACGTCGAGTCCCGCGACGAGGTCGAGGAAGTGGTGCCCGAGCACGGCGAGCGTGCGCCAGCGCCGGGCCGTCGAGCGCTGCGTGTGCAGCCCCACGAGCACCGCGAACAGCGGGATCAGCGGCACCGTCAACCCCACGAGCAGCCCGGACAGCCAGTCGGCGGTGAGGATGCGGACCGCCAGGACGACCGGGACCACGGCCGCGACCAGCAGGGCCGGCAGGTAGCGGCCGAAGTAGGCCTCGAGGTCGTCGAGCCCGCGGGAGGTCAGCGTGGCGACCTCGCCGGCCGGGGGCAGGGCGCGGTGCCGCGGCCCGAGCCGGAGCACGTGCCCGACGACCTGGCTCCGCAGCTCCCGCACCACGTCGGCCGACGCCCGGTACGCCGCCACCTCGCCCGCCCAGGCGAGCCCGGCCCGTCCGGCGACGGCCAGGGCGGCGAACCCCAGCAGCGGCAGCAGCGCCGCGAGCCCGGCGCCGCCGAGGAACCCGTCGGCGACGACGGTCGCCAGGAGCTGGGCCTGCACCATCACCAGGAGCGCGGTCGCGACGGCGATCGCGAGGGCGGCCAGCACGAACCGGCGGGCCGCCGCGGCGTGGCGGAGCAGCCGCGGGTCGAGGGGCCGCCGGGCGGGATCGGGTGTCATCCGGCCCTCCGATCCCGGCTGCGCTCACGTCCGGTGATCACCCTCCCGGGCGACGGCGCGGCGTCGCGAGGGCACAGGGGCGGTCCGGGACGGGACCGATGCGGGCCGGGACAGGGACGAAGGTCCCGGCCCGGTGACGGGCGTCAGCGCCGCCAGCGGTTGCGGGCGAGCATGCCGGTGGCCCGGGTCTTGCCCTTCTCGCCGAACACCAGCTCGGAGAGCGCCTCGTAGATCTCCTCCGGCCGCGGCATGTAGTCGATCCGGTTCAGCGCCTGGATCTGGCCGGCGGACTCCACGATCAGCGTGCCGTAGCCCAGGAACCGGCCGCCGATGCTGCGCTCGAAGGTCAGGTCGGTGACCTTGCCCAGCGGCATCATGCCCACGCTGTGCGTGATGATCCCCTGCGCGAGCATCACGCGCTTGTCCGTGATGACGATCCGCTCGATCCACCAGAGGATCGAGTTCACCACGAAGCGCAGCACCGCGACCAGCGCCAGGTAGAAGGTCAGGTTGTCGACGAGCGCCTCGCCGAACCCGCCGGCCTCGCCGACCCGCCCCTGCAGCACCCGGTCGATCGCGATCATCGCGATGAGGAACAGCCCCGTCTGCGTGATGTGCGGGATCATGACGGCCCAGTGCTGCCGCACCCGGATGACCCGCCGCTCCGTGGGGAGCAGGTACTCGTCGATCTCCCGGGGGGCGAGCATCAGGGTGCCAGGCTGGAGAGGAAGCTCGTGATGTTCGTGCCGACGCCGTAGAGCCAGTTGCCGATGCCGTTGACGGCGCCCGAGGCGCCGCTGGGGTTCGTCACGATGAAGAACACAACCAGGGCGATGACGATCAGCCCGGTCAGCTTCTTGACGTTCACACGACCACCGTTCCGGCAGGAGGAGCTGGCAAGATCAGAAAATACCGACATCCCCGGCGTGAGGATACGGCCACGCGGGGAGCGTACCGTTTCGGCCGATGACCGAGGGTAGCCGACACGTCCCCTGTGTGGGGGCAATCCTGCACGATGCAGATGGCAGGTTACTGCTGATCAAACGGGGGACGGAGCCCGGGCGAGGGCTCTGGTCGCTCCCCGGCGGGCACGTCGAGCCGGGCGAGGACGACGCCGCCGCGCTCGTCCGCGAGATGGCCGAGGAGACCGGGCTGGCGGTGTCGGCGGGGCCGCACGTCGGCACCGTTCTCGTAGGGCCGTACCGGATCGCGGACTACCGCTGCACGCTCGTCGGGGGCACCCTCACCGCCGGCGACGACGCCGCCGACGCCCGCTGGGTCGACGCCGCCGAGTTCGCCGCGCTCCCCCTCGTCGACGGCCTCGCCGAGACCCTCGCGGGCTGGGCGGTCCTGCCGCGCTGAGCCTCCCCGAACGGACGAACGGCACCCTCGCTCGGATCTACCGGGCGAGAGTGCCGTTCGTCTCAGATCGACTCGGCCGGCTCAGGAGGCCGGGACCGGGCGGCCCGGCTGCTCGCCGCCGCGGGAGTCGCCGTAGCTGCGCTTGGGGACCATCACCTTGCGCCGGAAGGTGCACACGACGGTGCCGTCCTGCTTGTAGCCGCGCGTCTCCACGTAGACCACGCCGCGGTCGTCCTTCGACTTCGACTCGGTCTTGTCCAGGACCTCGGTCTCGCCGTAGATCGTGTCCCCGTGGAAGGTCGGCTTGGTGTGCTTCAGCGACTCGACCTCGAGGTTCGCGATCGCCTTGCCCGACACGTCCGGCACGGACATGCCCAGCAGCAGCGAGTAGATGTAGTTCCCGACGACGACGTTGCGCTTGAAGTCCGTCGTCTCCTCCGCGTAGTTCGCGTCCATGTGGAGGGGGTGGTGGTTCATCGTCAGGAGGCAGAAGAGGTGGTCGTCGTACTCGGTGACCGTCTTCCCGGGCCAGTGCTTGTACACCGCCCCGACCTCGAACTCCTCGTAGTAACGGCCGAACTGCAACGTTCTCGCCTCCATCGCCGACAATCCGTACGGCCGGGTAATCTAGCCGGTGGCCCGCTTCCCGAGAGGCGCGGCGCGATCACGGTCACGCACGAGGACCGCGAGTGGCGGAGGAGGTGACGCGCGATGGATCCGGCGCCAGGCAGTAGTACCGAGCGCGTCCCCGCCGCTCCCGTCGTGGGCTGAGTCACGCCCTGCGGCGTCCGGCGAGACGTGCCTTCCCCGCGTCCCCGCCCGTTCTCGCCGCAGGAGGTGCGCCGTGCCGCCCCTGTCCTCCCTCCGCCCCGCCATCAAGGCGGCCGGCTCGCGTGCCCGCCTGGGTCGCAACGCCCACACCAGCGTGCTGCCGCGGCTGCGTGTACCCGTCTCGGCCTACGTGGTCGACTGCGGCGTGTACGTCGACGGCGAGCGGCTGCCCGGTCGCTGGACGCACGACGCGGCCATCGACGAGGTCCGCGAGCGCGGCGAGGGCTTCGTCTGGATCGGGCTGCACGAGCCCACCGAGGACCAGATCACCGGCATCGCCGAGACCTACGGGCTGCACGAGCTGGCCGTCGAGGACGCGGTGCACGCGCACAACCGGCCGAAGCTCGAGCGCTACGACGACACGCTGTTCATGGTGCTCAAGACCGTGAGCTACGTCGGGCACGTCGAGCCGACCACCAGCAACGAGATCGTCGAGACGGGCGAGGTGCAGGCCTTCGTCGGCCGGGACTTCGTGGTCACGGTCCGGCACGGCAAGCACACCGGCCTCGCGGCGGTGCGGCGCAAGCTGGAGGAGGACGCCGAGCAGCTCGCCCTCGGCCCGGCGGCGGTGCTGCACGCCATCGCCGACCACGTCGTCGACACCTACCTCGAGGTCACCGAGGCGATCGAGGACGACATCGACGAGCTCGAGGCCGAGGTCTTCGCCCCGCGCACCACGATGGATCCCGAGCAGATCTACGTGATGAAGCGCGAGATCCTCGAGCTGCGCCGCGCCGTCACCCCGCTGCTCAAGCCGCTGCACAAGATCACCGAGGGGTACAGCTCGCTCATCCCGCACGAGGTCCGCAGCTACTTCCGGGACGTCGAGGACCACCTGTCCGGGGTCGCCGAGCGCGTCGCGGGCTTCAACGAGCTCCTCACGACGCTGGTCGACGCCGTGCTGGCCAAGGTGTCCATGCGGCAGAACTCCGACATGCGCAAGATCACCGCGTACGCCGCGCTGATCACCGTGCCCACGATGGTCGCCGGCATCTACGGGATGAACTTCGACTACATGCCCGAGCTGCACTGGCAGTTCGGCTACCCCCTCGTGATCATGATCATCGTGCTGGCCTGCGGGCTGCTCTACCGCAACTTCCGCAAGAACAACTGGCTCTGACGGCACATCCGGCGCACGGTCGGCTCGACTCGGCTCAGCCGAGCTCGGTACGGAGCCGGACCGGGCGGGAGATGATGCTGCCCACCGGCGAGGTGGGGACCACGGCCGTGAAGAGCTCCTCGAGCTGCTCCCGCGTGGCGGTGGGCGCCCTGAGCGACACGGTCGCCCGGACGTCGGTGTAGCCCGGCCAGACCTCGTCCGGGTCGCGGAGCCCGAAGAAGCCCTGCAGGTCGAGCTCGCCCTCGATCTCGATGTCCACACCCTCGAGCTCGATCCCCCGCAGGGCCGCGTTGGCGACGAACCCGGTGGTGAGGCAGCAGCCGTAAGCACCGAGCACGACCTCCACCATGTTCGGAGCGCTGTCGGAGCCGCCGAGCACGGTGGGCTCGTCCATCGGAACGACATGCTCCTTGTCCGGGCGCGCGATCACGGCACGGCTGCGCAGGCCCTTCTCCCACCGGGTGCCCGCCTTCCACACGGTCGCACCGGCCTCGGGCTCCGAGCGCACCCTGTCGATGAGCTCGGTGAGCACGCCTGCGTCGAAGCCCAGATCCACCTTCATCAGACGCCTCCTCGGGTCCGCGGGCAGAACAGGGTACGGCGGGGATCTTGTCCGGGCCACCACCGCGCCCCGGAGCTTCGGGGCAGCGGAGGTCGGGTTCGACTCGCGGATCGGCCGGACCTGGCTAGCCTTCGACCCGTGTCGAAGCGCCGCCCCGTCACCCCCCTCCGCCTGCTGCGCACTCCCCCGTGGGCGGAGCAGGAGCCGTCCTGGCGGGGGGCCAGCCCCGCGCTGATCCGCGCCGCGACCGAGCGGGCGGCCGCACGGCCGTCGGGCGGCTGGGTGGTGCTCGCCGCCAGCCGGGAGGTGCGCCCCGGGAAGGCGTTCGGGCGGACGGTGGCCGGTCGCGAGCTCGTGGCCTGGCGGGACGCGGCAGGCGCGCTGCACGTCGGGCCGGGCGCCTGTCCGCACCTCGGGGCCGCGCTCTGCGACGCCCCGGTCCACGACGGGCAGCTCATCTGCCGGTGGCACGGGCTCGCCCTCGGCGCCGGCGGGCGACCCGGCTGGTCGCCGCTGCCCGCGCACGACGACGGCGTGCTGGCCTGGGTCCGGCTCGACGACCTGCTGGCCCCCGGCGAGAGCCCCACCGGAGCGCCCGTGCTGGGCCCGCGGCCGCCCGCCGAGGGGTCGTTCGCCGCCGTCGCGACGGTGATCGGGCGGTGCGAGCCGCAGGACGTGGTCGCCAACCGGCTCGACCCGTGGCACGGCGCCTGGTTCCACCCCTACTCGTTCGCGTCGCTGCGGGTGCTCGACGCCCCCTCCCCCGGGGTCACCGAGGCCGAGGACCGGTTCCTCGTGGAGGTCAGCTTCCGGGTCGCCGGGCGGATCGGGGTGCCGGTGCACGCCGCGTTCAGCTGCCCCGAGCCGCGCACGGTCACGATGGAGATCGTCGACGGCGAGGGCACCGGCAGCGTGGTCGAGACGCACGCGACGCCGCTCGGCCCCGGTCCCGACGGTGCGCCCCGCACGGCGGTGATCGAGGCGGTCGTGGCGTACTCGGACCGGGGCGGGTTCGCGCAGGTCGCGAAGGTGGGCGGGGCGCTGCGCCCACTGGTCCGCGCCACCGCCGCCCGGCTGTGGAAGGACGACATCGCCTACGCGGAGCGGCGGTACACGGTCCGGACGCGGTAGGCGCTACTCGCGCTGCTCGGCTCCGACCCCGGAATCGGCCACGGCAGCGTCCTTCGGGTCGCCCTCGGCAGCGTCCTCCGGGTCGCCCCCGCGCGTGGCCTCCCGCTCGGCCCGGCGCAGCCAGGGCGAGCCGGGCGGCTCGGCCTGGGCGGCGCCGCGGCGCGACCCGCGGAAGAGGTTGCGGACGCGGCGGGTCGCCGCAGCGCGCGGCGCCTCCTCCCGGGGCTCCGGCTCCTCCCTGGGCTCCGGGTCCCGCCTGGGCTCCGGGTCCTGCCTGGGCTCCGCGTCCTGCCTGGGCTCCGGGTCCTGCCCGACGAGCTCGTCGGGTTCGGCGCGCTCAGTGGGCTCGCCGGAAGCGGTGGCCTCGGCGGGTTCCGTGCGCTCGCCGGAGGCGGCGGGCTCGGCGGGCTCCGTGCGCACCGTGCGCACCGTGCGCTCGGTCGATTCGGCGGGCTCGGTCGATCCAGCGGGCTCGGTGGGTTCGACGGGCCGGCCCGCGTCGGCGTCCTCGGCGACGGTCGGGGCGTCGACGATCCCGGTCCGCGCGACCGCGTCCGCCTCGACGGGCGGCGCCGGAGCCTCCCGCTCCACCACCTCCGTCGGCTCCTCGCGCGGCGGCTCCTGGCGGTGCTGTTCGGTCTCCGCGCTCTCCGCCCGGCCGGACCGCTGCCCCTCCTCCTCGACCACCGGCATCCCCACGGGCGGCGTCTCGGCGTCCGCGTCGGCGTGGGTGAACAGCACCGTCTCGTCCGGGTCGTCGAGGTACTGCGTGCCGTCGAGGTCGTGGTTGTCCTCGAACTCGTCCATGTCCGCGTACGAGGTGGGGCCGTCGTCGTCGGTGTCGATGGAGCCGAGGTCGGAGTCGGGGTCGGCGCCCCCGTCCCGCGCCGCGTAGCCGGCCTCGTCCTCCTCCTCGTCGAGGTCGAAGACGTCGCCCCGGTCGTCGGCGGGCTCCTCCCGCCGCGACACCGGGCCCCACTCGCGCCGTTCCGACGGGCTCGGCCGCGGCGCCGGGACCGGCGCCGACGCCGCGGGCGGGGTGTCGGTGCCGCGGTCCGCCCAGGAGTCCGTGCCGGGGTCCCCGGAGTCGAGGTCGTCGAGCGGTTCGTCGGGCTCGTCCTCCGGCTTGCGCCCGAGGAAGGTGTGGAGGATGTGCTCCTGCCAGCCGCCGACCGTCTGGACCCGGACGTCCGTGAACCCGGCGACCTGGAGCCGCTCCTTGAACATCGACGGGGAGTCGAACCGCAGCACCGAGTGCCACAGGTACGACGCCATCCCCGGCACCCGCCCGCGCATCCGGATCCGCGGCAGGTAGTCCAGCCAGCACGCCGCGGTCCAGCGCGTCCGGGCCGCGCGGTCGCCGCGCACCGAGTACTCGTGCACCGCCAGCGGCGCCCCCGGCTTGAGCAGCTCCAGGAGGTAGTCGAGGGTGTCGTCGAGGTTGCGCTGGTGGCGCATCTGGAACACGACGAGGATCCCGTCGAACCGCGGCTCGATGCCCTCGGCGCGCAGGGCGTCGTCGAGCGTGCCGAGGGTGCCGTGCAGGAACCGGTAGTCCGGTGCCCAGTCCAGCCGCCGCGCGGTGCCGACGAGCTCCGCGGACTCGTCGACGGCCACGACCTTCCATCCCGGCGCCTCGTCGACGACCCCCTGCACCGGCGCCCCGCTGCCGCAGCCCAGGACCAGCAGCGTGCGCTTGCGCCCGCTCAGGCCCATCCGGTGGATCGTGGTCCGCAGCTGCGCGCGGTAGGCGTCGCTGTTGCGGACGATCCGGTCGAAGGCCCGGGCGGGCTGGTCCAGGGCGGTGTCGGCCGCCGGCAGGACGGTCTCCGGCGCGCTGGTGTCCGTTCCGCTCACCCGCACGATCCTGGCCCATGGAAGGCCGCCGCCCAAGGGGACGCGCGCCGGGACGGGAGCGAATAGGCTGGTCGGGCGATGGTGCGAACCCTGGCGGTGGCCGACGAGGAGATCCCCGGACTGCGTTGCGGCGCGGCCCGGCGCGGCGCCGTCGACCTCGTGCTGGCCGCGGGCGACCTGCCCTTCGACTACCTGGCTGCAATCGCGGACGACGTGGACCGGCCCGCCGTGATGGTCCCCGGCAACCACGACCGCGACCTGAGCGGCTTCCGCCAGCGCCGCGGGCTGTGGACCAGCGCCGGGCACCCCTGCGAATGGCCCGGCCCGGCCGGCTTCGAGAACGCCGACGGCCGGATCGTCGACGCCGGCGGGCTGCGGATCGCCGGGCTCGGCGGCTGCCTGCGCTACCGGGCCGGCCCCAACCAGTGGACCGAGGCCGAGCAGACGCGGCGGGCGAAGCGGCTCGTCCGGCTGGCGAAGCGGGCCCGGCGCAAGGACGGCAGGGGCGTCGACGTCCTGCTCACGCACGCCCCGCCCCGGCACTGCGGCGACCGCGAGGACGGCCCGCACCGCGGCTTCGTCTGCCTGCACGGGGTGGTCGCGCAGCTGCAGCCGCGGTTCCTGGTGCACGGTCACATCCACCCCTACGGTGAGCCCGTACCGGACCGGATGCTCGGCACCACCCGGGTCGTCAACGTCGTCGGCAGGAAGGTGCTGGACCTCTAGTGGAGACGGGTTTCCCGCAGGCCGACGCGGAGCACGACTTCCTCCGCCAGCGCCGCCGGCAGGTGCTCTCGCGTCTGGTGGCGTGGCTGCGCCACGAACCCGACGACGTCTCGGAGATCCTCCCGTTCGACGAGGTGGTGGCCGCCCTGGGCCGCACGGGCGAGCGTCGCCTGCCGGGCATCCACATCGTGGAGCTGGACACGATCGTCGGCAGCGTGGACCGCACCACGGACTTCGACCGCTGGTTCCGGCCGCGCAGCCGGCACAGCCGGGAGCGCTGGGAGCGGCTGGCCCGGGCGCAGCGGCGCGGCGAGACGATCCCGCCCGTGGACCTGTACCGGGTGGGCGGGCTGCACTTCGTCCGGGACGGGCACCACCGGGTCTCGGTCGCCCACGCCCTGGGCCTGCGCACGATCGACGCGCTGATCACCGAGGTCACCACGAAGATCGACCCGAACGGCATCGTGCACCGCGGCGACCTCATCACGAAGGACCTGCGGCGCGTCTTCCTCGACCGCGTCCCGCTCGGCCGCACCCAGCTGGCCACGATCGAGGTCGGCGACGCCTGGAACTACGCGGAGCTGTCCGAGACCGTCGAGGCGTGGGGCTTCCGGCTGATGCAGAGCGAGGGCCGCTACCTCGACCGCGAGACCGTCGCCCGCCGCTGGTGGGCCGAGGAGTACCGCCCGGTGGTGCGGCTGCTCGCCCAGGCCGCGCTGATCGGCGACCGCACCGAGACGGACGCCTACCTGCACCTCGCCTGCCAGCGCTACCGCCTGCTGCGCACCCACCGCTGGGACGACGACGTGGTCGAGCGGCTCCGCGCGAACCCCGGCTGACCCCGTGAGTGGCAACTGCCCCTAGCGGGGCAGTTGCCACTCACGACCCCCGCCGAGCTGCGGAAACCTCAGTTGCCGCCGAAGGCCGAGTCGAACGCTGCCCCGGGCGGGTCAAACAGGTTGCGCCGCACGAACGCCAGCGCGTCCGGCGCCCCGATCAGCCGGTCCATGCCGGCGTCCTCCCACTCGATCGACACGGGCCCGTCGTAGCCGATGGTGTTGAGCATCCGGAAGCACGCCTCCCACGGCACGTCGCCGTGCCCGGTGGACACGAAGTCCCACCCGCGCCGCGGGTCCGCCCACGGCAGGTGCGAGCCCATCCGCCCGTTGCGCCCGTTGCCGACCTGGCGCTTCGCGTCCTTGCAGTCGACGTGGTAGATCCGGTCCCGGAAGTCCCACAGGAACCCGACCGGATCGAGGTCCTGCCACACGAAGTGGCTCGGGTCCCAGTTCAGCCCGAACGCCTCCCGGTGCCCGACGGCCTCCAGCGCCGCGACCGTCGTCCAGTAGTCGTAGGCGATCTCCGACGGGTGCACCTCGTGCGCGAACCGGACGCCCACCTCGTCGAACACGTCGAGGATCGGGTTCCAGCGGTCGGCGAAGTCCCGGTAGCCCGCGTCCACCATGGACTGTGGCACGGGCGGGAACATCGCGACGGTCTTCCAGATGGCGGAGCCGGTGAACCCGACGACCGTGCGCACCCCGAGCTTCGCCGCCGCCCGGGCGGTCACCTGCATCGCCTCGGCCGCCCGCTGCCGCACCCCCTCGGGCTCGCCGTCGCCCCACACCCGCGCGGGCACGATCCCCTTGTGCCGCTCGTCGATCGGGTCGTCGCAGACCGCCTGGCCGGTGAGGTGGTTGGAGATCGCGTACACCCGCAGCCCGTGCTTCTCCAGGATGTCCAGCCGCTCCTGCACGTACCGGTCGTCCTCGACGGCCGCCCACGGGTCGAAGTGGTCGCCCCAGCAGGCGATCTCCAGTCCGTCGTAGCCCCACTCCCCCGCCAGCCGCGCCACCTCGGTGAAGGGCAGGTCGGCCCACTGCCCGGTGAACAGCGTGACCGGTCTCATGACGCGTCCCCCTCGATCGTCTCCCAGCAGCTGCCCCCGGCCGCGGACCGTTCGACCGCGTCGAGCACCAGCTGCACCTGCAGCCCGTCGGCGAACGACGGCGTCGGGTCGGTCCCCGCCGCCAGGTCGCGCACCAGGTCCGCCATTTCGTGCACGAAGGTGTGCTCGTAGCCGAGCCCGTGCCCCGGCGGCCACCACGCCTCCATGTACGGGTGGGTCGGCTCGGTGACGTGGATGCGCCGGAAGCCGGCGGTGTCGGGCGCCTCGGTGCCGTCGTGGAACCAGAGCTCGTTCATCGCCTCGAAGTCGAACGCCAGCGAGCCCGACCCGCCGTTGACCTCCAGCCGCAGGCCGTTCTTGCGCCCGGTCGCGAAGCGGGTGGCCTCGAACGAGGCGACCGCGCCGCCGGCGAAGCGGCCGAGGAAGAGGGCCGCGTCGTCGACGGTCACCGGCCCGCGCTGGGCACCGCCGGCCCCGGACAGGCCGCCGGACGCGGTCGCCAGCGGCCGCTCCTTCACGAACGTCTCGGTGAGTGCGGAGACGCCGGTGAGCCGGTCGCCCACGACGTACTGCGCGAGGTCCACGATGTGCGCGCCGATGTCGCCGAGCGCCCCCGAGCCGGCCTTGTCCCGCTGCAGCCGCCAGACCAGCGGGAACTCCGGGTCGACGATCCAGTCCTGCAGGTACACCGCGCGCACGTGCCGCACCGGGCCGATCCGGCCCTGCTCCACCAGCCGCCGGGCCAGCGCGATCGCTGGCACCCGGCGGTAGTTGAACCCGACCATCGAGCGCGCCCCGCGGGCCCGCGCCCGCTCCGCCGCCGCGACCATGGCCCGCGCCTCGTCGACGCTGTTGGCCAACGGCTTCTCGCACAGCACGTGCTTGCCGGCGTCGAGTGCCGCGATCGCGATCTCCGCGTGCGTGTCGCCGGGCGTGCAGACGTCGACGAGCGCGACGTCGTCCCGGGTCAGCAGCTGCTTCCAGTCGGTCTCGACGGACCGCCAGCCGAGCCTCGCCGCGGCCGCCCGCGCCGCCGCGGGGTCGCGGCCGCACAGGACCGCCATGTCGGGGGCGAGCGGGAGGTCGAACACGTGCGCCGCCGAGCGCCACGCCTGCGAGTGCGCCGCGCCCATGAAGGCGTAGCCGATCATGCCGACGCCGAGCGGAGGAGTCACGACTCGAAGCCCAGCGGCAGGTAGTCGGCCACGTTCTCCTTGGTGATGGTCGCCGAGGCCAGCGTGATCGACGTCGGGACCTCCTTCTCCACCAGGTCGCTCATGCCGCGGTTCTGCGCGACGAGCCGGGCCAGCGCGATGGCCGACGACGCCATGGTCGGGCTGTAGGTCACCGTCGCCTTGAGCACGGTGTTGTCGGCCTGGATGTCCCGCATCGCGTTGGCCGAGCCGGCCCCGCCGACCATGAAGAACTCGTTGCGCCCCGCCTGGTTGATCGCGGCGAGCACGCCGATGCCCTGGTCGTCGTCGTGGTTCCAGAGGGCGTCGAGCTTCGGTGCGGCCTGCAGCAGGTTCGCCGTGACCCGCTGCCCGCCCTGCGCGGTGAAGTCCGCGGCCTGCCGCGGGCCGACCGCGTAGCCGTAGGAGGCCAGGGCGTCGGAGAAGCCCTTGCTGCGTTCCTGGGTCAGCGGGAGGTTGTCGATGCCCGCGACCTCGCCGATGACCGGGTTCGTGACGTTCGCGGCGCGGAGCCGCTCGCCGATGTAGGTCCCGGCGCTGACGCCCATGCCGTAGTTGTCGCCGCCGATCCACGTCCGGTAGGCCAGCGGCGAGTCGAAGATGCGGTCGAGGTTGATGACCGGGATGTCGGCGTCCATCGCGCGGCGGCCGAGACTGGTGAGCTGGCTGCCGTCGTTGGGCAGGATGACCAGCGCGTCGACCTTCTGGTTGATCAGCGTCTCCACGGCGGCGATCTGCTGGGCGACGTCGTTGGTCGGGTTGACGGGGGCGAAGGTCACGTCGGGGTACTGCTCGGCCTGCGCCTTCGCGTTGTTCGCGATCGCCGCGATCCAGCCGTGGTCGGCCGCGGGCGCGGAGAACCCGATGGTGACCGGGGCGCCCGGCGTGGCGTTGTCGCCGCCGGCCGCGGCGACGTTGGCGCCGGACCCGCTGGACGGGGCCTCGTTGCTCGTGCACGCCGCCACCGTGGCGACCGTGCCGACGCCGAGCGCCGCGAGGAAGCCGCGGCGGCCGAGGCCCCCGGGCAGCAGGGAATCGGTCATGGCTCTCGCGCTCCTTTGCGGGACAGCGGGTCGGGCGGGTCGGGTGGGCCGGTCAGGTGGTGGACGAGCGCCGGGCGCGGGCCTGGATGAGCACCGCGACGACGATGATCGCGCCCTTGGCGATGTTCTGGACCTCGATGGCCAGGTTGTTCAGCACGAACAGGTTGGTGATCACCGTGAACACCAGGACGCCGAGGATGGAGCCGATCAGCGTCCCGCGGCCGCCGGTGAGCAGCGTGCCGCCGATGATCACCGCGGCGATGGCGTCGAGCTCGTAGAGCGTGCCGTGGGTGCTCGAGCCGGTCGTGGTGAGCGAGGCGATCATGATCGCCGCGATGCCGCAGCACAGCCCCGAGACGACGTAGAGCAGCACGGTGTGCCGCCGCACGTCCACGCCCGCCAGCCGCGCCGCCTCGGGGTTGCCGCCGATCGCGAAGGTGCGGCGGCCGAAGGTGGTGCGGTTCAGCACGACCCAGCCGACGGCGATGACCACGGCGAAGATGTAGACGAGCAGCGGGATGCCGAGGATCCGGGTGCTCGCGATGGCCGCGATCACGGGGTCCGTGACGATCTGGCTGCGCCGCCCGGAGATCAGCTCCGCCAGGCCCTGCGCGGAGATCAGCATGGCCAGCGTGGCGATGAACGGGACGATCCGGCCGTACGCGATCAGCACGCCGTTGATCAGCCCCGCGCCGACCCCCACCGCCAGCGCGCAGAAGATCATCACGAGCGCGCCGAACGACTGCGTGGCCACCGTCGTGGCCCACACCGACGCCAGCGCCATCACCTTGCCGACGGACAGGTCGATGCCGCCGCCGATGATCACGAACGTCACGCCGACCGTCAGGACCCCGATGATCGACGCCGAGGTCAGCACGGTCAGCAGGTTCGACGCCGTCGGGAAGGTCTGCGGCGCCGTCACCACGCCGACCACCGCGAGCAGCACCAGCACGGCGACGAGACCCATGTTGCGCCCGATGCCGCCCTCGAACAGCAGCCGCACCACGCGGGACGGTTCCGGCCGCGCCGGCGGGTGGGCCTCCGGTGCCTCCGGCGCTCGCGCCTCGGAGGTCGGGCTCGGCTCGTTCACGATCCCGCCCCCGCGGTCGGCCGTCCGTCGGCGGTCATGTCGGCTCCTTCCATCACCAGGTCGAGCACCCGGTGCTCGTCGAGCTCGGCGGCCGGGCCCGCGTGCACGATCCGGCCCTCCCGCACGACGAGCACCCGGTCGGCCAGCCCGAGCACCTCGGGCACCTCGCTGGAGACCAGCACCACCGCGACGCCCTCGCCCGCGAGCCGACGGACCAGCGCGTAGATCTCGCTGCGGGCGCCGACGTCGACGCCGCGGGTGGGCTCGTCGAGCAGCAGGACGGTGCATCCGTGCAGCAGCCAGCGGGCCAGGACGACCTTCTGCTGGTTGCCGCCCGAGAGCGTGCGGGCGGGCCGGCGCGGATCGGCGGGCCGGACGTCGAGCTGCGCGGTGACCACGCCGGCGTCGGCCAGCTCGGCCTCGCCGCCGAGGAACCCGCCGCGCGCGAAGCGGCGCAGGGCCGGGAGGGAGACGTTGCGCATCACCGGCTCGTCGAGCAGCAGCGCCTGGGTCTTGCGTTCCTCCGGGCACAGCCCGAGCCCCGCCCGCACCGCGGCGGGCACGGACCCGCGGGGCAGCGCCCGGCCGCGCACCCGGATCTCGCCGGCGTCCGCGCGCCGGGCGCCGTAGACCGTCTCGAGGATCTCCGAGCGGCCGGAGCCGACCAGGCCGGCGAGGCCCACCACCTCCCCCGCCCGCACGGTGAACGAGACGCCGGAGAACTCGGTCCCGCGGCCCAGGCCGTCGACCTCGAGGACGACCTCGCCGACCTCGCCCGTCGACGGCGGGAACACGTACTCGAGCGAGCGGCCGGTCATCAGCCGGATGACGTCCGCGGTCGGGGTGGTCCGGGCGGGGAGGTTCCGGGCGACCGTCCGGCCGTCCTTGAGCACGGTCACGCGGTCGCCGATCTCGCGGATCTCCTCGAGCCGGTGCGAGATGTAGACGACGGCGACGCCGTCCGCGGTGAGCTCGCGGATCACGCGGAAGAGGTTGCGCACCTCCTCCGGGTCGAGCACCGCCGACGGCTCGTCCATGACGATCAGGCGGGCGTCGCGGGCCAGCGCGCGGGCCATGCTGACGATCTGCTGGCCGGCGGCGGACAGGTCGCCCAGCTCGCGGCGCGGCGGGATCTCGGGGTGGCCGAGCCGCGTCAGCAGCCGGCGGGCGATCTTCTCGGCGTCGCGGGGGCGGGTGAAGCCCAGCCGGGCGGGCTCGTGGCCGAGCACGACGTTCTCCGCGACCGACAGCCCGGGGACGAGGTCGAGCTCCTGGTGGATGGTGGCGATGCCCGCGGCGTCGGCGGCGTGCGGCGAGCCGAAGGTGACCGTGTCGCCGTCCCAGGTGATCGCGCCGGCGTCGGGGCGGTGGGCACCGGCCAGCACCTTGATCAGCGTCGACTTGCCGGCCCCGTTCTGCCCGAGCAGGCAGTGGACCTCGCCGGCGGCGACGTCGAGGTCGACGCCGTCGAGCGCGCGCACACCGGGGAAGGTCTTCACGATCCCGCGCATCGTCAGCAGTGACGCCACGAGGGGAAAGTAGAAGCGTTGACCAGCGCCGTACAACGACCGAATAATGCCCTTTCGCGCTATTTATCGGACGATATCGGGGCGTGACAATGGCGTTGCCGCACTCGACCACGGCCCGGCCTCCGCTGCCGGGTCCCGCACTGCTGCCCCCGTTGCGGCTCAGCGCCCCGCCGCAGTCCGGGCGCATCGACCCGGCGCTGCTGCTCAGCACCGTCGCCCGGCTGGTCGCGTCGGACACCGCGGTGAGCAAGGCCGACCTGGTCGCCGCGACCGGCCTGGCCAGGACCACGGTGAGCACCGCGGTCGACGGGCTGCTCGCCGGCGGGCTCCTCCGGCTCGACGGGCTGCGGCCGACGGCCGGCCGGGGCCGCCCCGCCGAGCGGCTCGCGCTGGCCGCGGAGGGCGGCCAGGTGCTGCTCGCGGACGTCGGCGCGCGGGGTGCGCACCTCGCCGTGACCGACCTCGCCCAGCGGGTGCTCGCCCACACCCACGTCGACCTCGACGTCACGGACGGGCCGGACACCGTGCTCCGGACGGTGGAGACGGAGCTCACCCGGCTCCGTACGGGATCGGCCGTCCCGGCGCGGGCGGTCGTGATCGGCCTGCCCGGGCCGGTCGACAACCACCTCGGGATCCCGGTGCGGCCGCCGATCATGCCCGGCTGGCACGCCTACCCGGTGACGGCCCGGCTCCAGCAGACCTTCGGCTGCCCGGCCGTGCTGGAGAACGACGTCAACCTGCGCGCGCTCGGCGAGGCCCGGGCGTTGCCCGCCGACCAGGTTCCCCTGCTGTTCGTCAAGGTCGGGACGGGCATCGGCGGCGGGCTCGTGACCGGCGGCGGCTCGCTGCACCACGGTGCGGACGGCGCGGCCGGCGACATCGGGCACGTCCGGGTGCGCGGGGCGCCCGACGACGCGTGCGTGTGCGGCAACGTCGGCTGCATCGAGGCCGTCGCCTCGGCCGGGGCCATCGCGCGCCGGCTGGGCGGCCGCGGCGAGGTGCCCTCGATCGCCGACCTGCGGGCGATGCTGGGGCGCGGCGACGCGCGAGCGGTCGCGGCGGTGCGCGAGGCGGCCGGGTTGATCGGCGAGCTCGTCGCGACGCTCGTCCACCTCTACAACCCGGCGCGGGTGACGATCGGCGGCTCCCTCACCGCCGCCAGCGACGAGCTGCTCGCCGGGGTCCGCAGCGTGGTCTACCAGCGCGCGTTACCCCTCGCAACGCGCAACCTGGTGCTGACCAACAGCGTGCTCGGGGAGTACGCGGGCGTCGCCGGCGCCACGGTCCTCGGCATCGAGCGGGTGCTCTCCGCGGAGTCGATCGGCCTCCTCCTCCCCGCCCCCTGACCCGCTCTCCCCTCCCGCGAGTCGGGACGTCCGGCAGCGCGAGTCGGGACTTCCGAGCGCGCGAGTCGGGAGATCCTGCATCTCACGACTCGCGCTGCAGGATCTCCCGGCTCGCGGGACGGGATCAGACGGTGGCGGGGGCGGCCTCGCTCGCAGTCAGGTTCTTCCCGTTCTTCGGGTCGAACACCTGCAGCTTCGAGGTGTCCACCCACACGTCGACGGACTGGCCCTCGCTGGCCCCCGACGCGGCGGACAGGCGGGTGACCAGCTGGCCCGCGTCGCCGCCCGGGACGTCCGCGGTGCCGGCGTCGGCGGCCAGCTCGGCGAGCTCGTCGGAGGTCGCCTGCTCCTCGATCGTGAAGTAGGCGAACTTGTCCGAGCCCATCGACTCCAGCACGTCGACCTGGGCGGAGAACGTGGAGCCCTGGTGGCGGATGCCCTCCTCGATCAGGGCGGCGTCCTCGAAGTGCTCCGGCCGGATGCCGACGATCACGTCCCGCTCCGCGCCCGACGAGGACAGCGTCTGCCGCACCTGGTCGGACAGCGCGAGGTCGCCGAGGGCCGTGCGGAGCGAGTCGTTCTCCAGCCGCGCCGGCAGGAAGTTCATGGCCGGCGAGCCGATGAAGCCGGCGACGAACAGGTTGGCCGGGTGGTCGTACAGGTGCTGCGGCGAGCCGATCTGCTGCACCACGCCGCTGCGCATGACGACGATCCGGTCGCCGAGCGTCATAGCCTCGGTCTGGTCGTGCGTGACGTAGACCGTGGTCGTCTCCAGCCGCTGCTGCAGCTTGGAGACCATCGTCCGCATCTGGACGCGCAGCTTGGCGTCGAGGTTCGACAGCGGCTCGTCCATGAGGAAGGCCTTGGGGCTGCGGACGATCGCGCGGCCCATCGCGACGCGCTGGCGCTGGCCGCCGGACATGTTGGCGGGCTTGCGGTCCAGGTGTTGGGTGAGGTCGAGGATCTTCGCGGCGTCGGTGACCTTCCGGTCGATCTCCGCCTTGTCGACCTTGGCCAGCTTGAGCGGGAAGGCCATGTTCTCCCGCACCGTCATGTGCGGGTAGAGCGCGTAGGACTGGAACACCATCGCGATGTCGCGGTCCTTGGGGGCGCGCTCGTTCATGCGCTGACCGCCGATGCGCAGCTCGCCGTCCGAGATGTCCTCGAGCCCGGCGATCATGTTCAGCGTCGTGGACTTCCCGCAGCCGGAGGGGCCGACGAGGATGATGAACTCGCCGTCGGCGATCTCGATGTTGACGTCGTCGGCGCCGAGGGTGCCGTCGGGGTAACGCTTGTAGACGTGGTCCAGGACGATGTCGGCCATCGGGTTATCCCTTCACTGCGCCGGAGGTCAGCCCGGCGACGATCCGGCGCTGGAAGAACAGCACGAAGACGATGATCGGAATGGTGAGCAGCACGGCCGCGGCCGCGATCGACCCGGTCGGCTCCGCGAACTGCGAGGCGCCGGTGAAGTTCGCGATCGCCACCGTCGCCGTCTGCGAGCGGCTGGTCGACGTCAGCGAGATCGCGAACAGGAAGTCGTTCCAGCAGAAGATGAACACGAGGATCGCCGTGGTGAACACGCCCGGCGCGGCCAGCGGGACGATGACCGAGCGGAAGGCCTGCAGCGGCGTGGCGCCGTCCATCTTCGCCGCCTTCTCCAGCTCCCACGGGATCTCCCGGAAGAACGCGGACAGCGTGTAGATCGCCAGCGGCAGCGCGAACGTGATGTACGGCAGGATCAGACCGAGCCAGGTGTCGAAGATGCCGATCCCGCGGAAGATGTCGAACAGCGGGCTGACCAGCGAGATCTGCGGGAACATCGCGATGAGCAGCGAGACGCCGACGAGGACCTTCTTGCCCGGGAAGTCCAGGCGGGCGATGGCGTAGGCCGCCATGGTCCCGATCACGACCGCGAGCACCGTGGAGATCAGCGCGATGCCGATGGAGTTCCGCAGCGCCGCCGTGAACAGGCCGATCTGGAAGATCTGCGCGTAGTTGTCGAGCGTCCAGCTGCGCGGGAAGAAGTTCCCGTCCGTGATCGTGTCGGTGGTCTTGAAGCTCAGCGACAGGATCCACAGCACCGGCACCAGCGCGTAGAGCAGCACGACCAGGTCGGCGACCGCCCACCAGGTCTTCTTCTGCCCCTCGGACATGCCCGCGCCCTTGGACGAGCCCTTCGCCGGGGCGGCCGGCCGGGACTCCACTGCGGTGGCCATCAGCGCTTCCCCTCGTCGGACCCGGGCGCCGCGGCCCCGAATATCTTGATGAACAGGAACGCGATCAGAGCGACGGCGATGAAGATCAGCACGCTGATCGCCGAGCCGATGCCCAGGTTGAAGGCCTTGAACAGGTTGTCGTAGCCGAGCATCGACACCGAGCCGGTGCCGTTGGAGCCCTGCGTGAGGATGTAGATGTTGTCGAACACGCGGAAGGCGTCGAGCGTGCGGAACAGCAGCGCGACCAGGATGGCCGGCTTCATCATCGGCAGGATGATCCGGGTCAGCCGCTGCCACGGGCCGGCGCCGTCGACCTGGGCGGCCTTGAGCAGGTCGTCCGGCACGAGGGCGAGGCCGGCCATCAGCAGCAGCGCCATGAACGGCGTGGTCTTCCAGACCTCGGCCAGGATGATCAGCAGGATCGCCGACACCTGCCCGGTCAGCGGCGCGGCGCCCTCGGGCAGCATCGCCGCCAGGTAGCCCTTGTCCGGCGTCCAGGCGAACTGCCAGCTGAAGGCCGCGACGACCGTGACGATGCCGTACGGGATGAGCACGACGGTCCTGGTCAGGCCGCGCCCGACGATCGTGCGGTGCATGACCAGGGCCAGCGCCAGGCCGAGCACGAACTCGATCGCCACCGAGACGATCGTGATGATCATCGTGACCAGGAAGGCGCGCCACCAGTACTCGGACGTCAGCACGGCGGCGTAGTTGGCGAACCCGGCGAACGCGCGGTCCGCCGGGAACCGCAGGTCGTAGCGCTGGAAGGACAGCCAGACCGCGTAGACGATCGGGTACGCCGTGACCGCGACCATGATGATCGCGGCGGGGGCGCAGAGCAGGAGCCCGAGCCTGCGCTCCGCCTTCTTGCCCTCGGACAGCGCCGGCTTGCCCTTCCGGTGCGCCCCGCCCTGCTGCTCGGTCTGCTGTGTCGTCGAGGCCGCGAGGGCCCCGCTGTCGATGCTCACGGGACCAGCCCTTCGGAGTTCTGCGCGCGGACGATCTGGTCGGCGAGCTCGGCCGGGACCGCGGCGGGGTCGATCTCCGCGGGCGGGTTGAGCAGGTCCGAGATCACGATCGAGATGCTCTGGTAGGCCGGGGTCTTGGGCCGCACGCTCGCGTTGTCCAGCGACTCCTTGATCGCCTGCCAGGCCGGGTACTCCTGCTGGAAGGACGGGTCCGAGTACAGCGCCTCGAGCGTCGGCGGGACACCGCCGTCGACGGCGTTGCGCAGCTGGTTCTCCCGGTTGCGCAGGCACTGCACGGCCTCGAACGCCAGGTCCTTGTGCAGCGACGTGCTGCTCACGCCGAGGTTCAGGCCGCCGATGGTGACCTTCGCCGGCTCGCCCGGGTTCACCGACGGGTACGGCGCCCACGCGAACTCGTCGACGACCTGGCGCCCGGTGTCCGTGGCGGCGGGCTTGCCCTGCTCGTCGATGAAGGTGCCACCGCCGCCACCGTCCGGCGGCGGGGTGTTGATGGAGGCGTAGACGAACGGGTAGTTGATCTGGAACGCGGCGGTGCCGGCCTCCATCGCGAGCCGGCCGTCGTTCTCCTTGGCGACCGACAACGACGGGTCCGACGCCGGCGACGACGCCACCCGCTTCATGATCGTCGCGGCCTCCTCGGCGTCTCCCGACCCGGGCTGCTCGGCGATGAGGACCTTGCCGTTCTCGTCGACGATCTGGCTGCCGGCGCTGTTGACCAGCGTGTTGAACCAGACCGTGAGGCCCTCGTACTGGGCGCCCTGGACCTCGATGTAGGAGGGGAGACCCTTCTGGTGCAACGCCTCGGACATCTGGATCATCTCGTCCCACGTCGTCGGCGGCGTGGGGGCGAGGTCCTTGCGGTACCAGAGGATCTGGGTGTTGGTGTTGAGCGGGGCCGCCCACAGGTCACCCTGGTAGGTGCCGGTCTCGAGCGGACCGGCGAGGGTGCCCTGCTCGACCTGGCTCCGGACGGCCGGCGGGAACTTCTCCAGCCAGCCGGCCTTGGCGAACTCGGCGGTCCAGGTGACGTCGATGCCGACGATGTCGACGGCGGTGTCGCCCGCGACGAGCCGCCGGGCCAGCTGGAGCCGCTGGTCGTCCGCGCCCTTGGGGAGGGTCTGCTGGGCGATCGTGTACCGGCCGTTCGCGGCCGTGGTGCAGTCCTTGGCGGCCTCGGCGTACTGCGTCGCGCCGTCCGCCGGGGTGTAGAAGTTCAGCGTCGGCGGCCCGGCCGCCTCGGCCCCGCAGCCGGCCAGGACCGCCGCGGCGAGCACCACGCCGCCCGCGGCCGCCCAGCGGCCTCGCCCGCGACGCCGTCTGCGACGCCGCACCTCGGCTCCCCCGGCCCGCGTGCCCGGCGGCTGCCCCATTCCGGCCTCCCGTTCCGGCGACGCGGGCGGCCGGTACGGGAGCAGCGGCGCGGCATCGCACAGTCGTGTGACCCCGATCACGAGCGGCGATCGGTACGGGAAACCTATGTCGGCTCCGGGCACCCCGCAATCCGAGATCGCGGCAGTGACCAAGCCGAGACCTGATCAGACCGAAATGGACACCAACGGACGAGTCCGGCTTGCGTTCAGGCGCCCGCGGCGGTACCCATCGCCAGCTTCGCCAGCAGCTCGCGGGCCTTCTCCGCGTTGCGCGGCTGGCACAGCACGTCGTACCGGCCGGCGACCATCTGGCTGGCCGAGGTGAAGTCCCGGCGGCCGCGGGTGCCCCAGTACTGGGCCGCCGCGAAGGCCAGGCCGAACACGATGCCGCCGAGCAGCGCGACCACGATCCGGACGACGCCGCCGCCCCCGGTGCTGAACAGGCTGAGCAGCAGGCCCACGAACAGACCGAACCAGGCACCGGAGGCCGCCCCCGAGAGGAGCACGCGGCCCCAGGTCAGCCGCCCGACGATCCGCTCGACGAGCATCAGGTCGACGCCGACGATCGTGACGTCCCGCACGGGGAAGTCGCTGTCGGCGAGATGGTCGACCGCCCGCTGCGCCTCCTCGTAGGTGGCGTACGAGCCGACCGGCCAGCCGGTGGGCGGGGTGGGCAGATTGGGCAGGCCCGGCGCGGGCTGTCCGCTTCCGCCGAACGGGGTGGTCACGGGCTCTCTCCTCGGTACGGCCGACTGGACACCTCGGACATCTCGGTGCCCATGATGTCAACGACCGGGACCGCGCCGAAGTGCCCTCCGCGCTGGTCACGATAGAGGCACGCCGCCGGGACCGCTGCCGGCGCACCCGCTCCCGGACGTCGGCCCACCGCCACTCGGTCGGTCCTGTGCGTACGGCGGTCGGCCGATGGTTCCCCCCGGCCGACTGCTGGTGCTGCTGGTGCTGGCCGGACTCGTGGTGGGCGGAAGGGCGCGGACGGGTGCGCCGCTTCGGCGCCGGGGACGAGTGACCGCCTCGTGAGTGGCAATAGTCGCTATAGCGACTATTGCCACTCACAGGGGTCAGCGGCTCTTGTACTCCTTGAGCAGCCCGCGGGAGATGATCGTCTTCTGGATCTCGCTGGTGCCCTCGCCGATCAGCAGGAAGGGCGCCTCGCGCATCAGGCGCTCGATCTCGTACTCCTTCGAGTACCCGTAGCCGCCGTGGATGCGGAAGGCCTCCTGGGTCACCTCGGCGCAGTACTCGCTCGCGAGCAGCTTCGCCATGCCGGCCTCGACGTCGTTGCGCTCGCCTCGGTCCTTGAGCCGGGCCGCGTTGACCATCATCAGGTGGGCGGCCTCGACCTTGGTGCCCATCTCGGCCAGCTTGAACGCGATGGCCTGGTGCTCGGCGATCGGCTTGCCGAAGGTGGCGCGCTGCTGCGCGTACTCCACGGCCAGCTCGAAGGCGCGGATCGAGATGCCGCAGGCGCGCGCCGCGACGTTGACCCGGCCGACCTCGACGCCGTCCATCATGTGCGAGAAGCCCTTGCCGGCCTCCCCGCCCAGGATCTGCGCGGCCGGGATGCGGAAGCCGTCGAACACCGCCTCGGTGGTGTCGACGCCCTTGTACCCCATCTTGTCGATCTTGCCGGGGATGGTGAGGCCGGGGACGACCTCGCCGAAGCCCGACGGCTTCTCCACCAGGAACGTGGTGAGGTTCTGGTACGGCTTCGGGTTGCCGAGGTCCGTCTTCACCAGCAGCGCGATCAGGTTCGACGAGCCGCCGTTGGTCAGCCACATCTTGGCGCCGTCGATGACGTAGTCGTCGCCGTCCTGCTTGGCGCGGGTCTTGATCGCCGCGACGTCCGAGCCGAGGTCCGGCTCCGACATCGAGAAGGCGCCCCGGGTCTCCCCCAGCGCCATCTGCGGCAGGTACTTCTGCTTCTGCTCCTCGGTGCCGTGGTGCATCAGCATGTACGCCACGATGAAGTGGGTGTTGATCACGCCGGAGACGCTCATCCAGCCGCGCGCGATCTGCTCGACGACCAGGGCGTAGGTCAGCAGGGACTCGCCCAGGCCGCCGTACTCCTCGGGGATGGTGAGGCCGAAGAGCCCCATCTCCTTCATCCCGTCGACGATGTCCTGCGGGTAGGCGTCCTCGTGCTCGAGGGCGGTGGCGTGCGGGATGATCTCCTTGTCCACGAACGTGCGGACGGTGGAGATGATCTCCTCCTGCACGTCGGTGAGACCGGCGGTCTGGGCCAGGCGGGCCATGGTGCCTCTCCTCGTCGAGTCGGGTCAGGGGCCGCTCAGGCCTCCGGCGGGGTCCACTTGTCCGTGCGCTGCATACCCGCGGCGCGGCCCTTGCCCGAGATCACCAGGGCCATCTTGCGGGAGGCCTCGTCGATCATCTCGTCGCCGAGCATCGCGGCACCGCGCTTGCCGCCGGCCTCGGAGGTGAACCACTCGTACGCGTCGAGGATGTTCTCGGCGTGGTCGTAGTCCTCCTGCGACGGGCTGAAGACCTCGTTGGCCGCGTCGATCTGGCCGGGGTGCAGCACCCACTTGCCGTCGAAGCCCAGGGCGGCGGAGCGGCCGGCGACGCGCTTGAAGCCGTCGACGTCCTTGATCTGCAGGTACGGCCCGTCGATGGCCTGCTTGTCGTGCGCGCGGGCGGCCATGAGGATCGACATGAGGATGTGGTGGTAGGCGTCGCCGACGTCGTAGCCCGGCGGCTGCTCGCCCACGACCAGGGACTTCATGTTGATCGACGCCATGAAGTCGGCCGGGCCGAAGATGATCGTCTCGACGCGCCGGCTCGCGGTGGCGATCTCGTTGACGTTGGTCAGGCCCAGCGCGTTCTCGATCTGCGCCTCGATGCCGATCTTGCCGACCTCGTAGCCCATGGTCTTCTCGATCTGCGTGAGCAGCAGGTCGAGCGCGACGACCTGCTGCGGCGTCTGCACCTTCGGAAGCATGATCGCGTCGAGGTTCGCGCCGGCGCCCTCGACGACCTCCGTGACGTCCCGGTAGGTCCACTCGGTGGTCCAGTCGTTGACGCGGACCACGCGGGCCTTCTCGCCCCAGCCGCCCTCGTTCAGCGCGGCGACGATCGTCTTGCGGGCGCCCGGCTTGGCCAGCGGCGCGCACGCGTCCTCGAGGTCGAGGAAGACCTGGTCCGAGTCCAGCGTCCGGGCCTTGTCGATGAACTTCTGGCTCGAACCGGGAACCGCCAGGCAGGACCGGCGGGGGCGGAGCGGGCGGGTGCTCTCGGACGTCACTGTCGTACTCCTCGTCGCTGATCGGGGCCGCTACGGATGCTGGCACGTCCCGGCGCCCAGCGCGCCGTCAGGTGATTGGTTTCTCACCCATGCAAGGTGGACGGGGGTTACCGGCCGGTACCGCCCCCTCCGACCGGACGGTCCGGGCGGGTGGTTTGCGCTGCTGGTGCGGTCCCCCGGCCCGCACACCCAGGATGGCGCGGCAGACTGGGCGAGCCGACCGCGACCCAGGTGGGGGCCCAGGTTGGTCCGGCGAACCCTCCGGGCCCGCTTCGGCACCCGGAACGGCGCACTCATCCGCGGACTCGCACGCCCGAAGCGCATGGCACCTGCAGGAGCTGTCTCCACACCCGGGACGGCGCGGCACACCCGCCGGGGCTGCTCCCGCCGGGTCTGCGAGCTCGACGGACTTTCCGAGGCGAGTCAGGGGAGGGCGGTGAGTTCGCCCCGGGAGACCGGGACCACCCCACCCCGGACCGTGGTGGCGACCGCCCGCCCGTCCTCGGCGCGGACCTCGACGTCGAGGCGGGAGGGGCGGCCGATCTCGGCGCCCTGCGCGATGGTGAAGCGCGACGCGCCGTCCGGGTCGAGCAGGCCGCGGTCGGCGAGGAACACCCCGAGCGCGACGGCGGCGGAGCCGGTCGCGGGGTCCTCGTCCACCCCGACCCCGGCGCCGAACATCCGCAGGTGCACCTGCCCGCCGTCGCCGGACACGCTCGCCACCACCAGCCCGGTCAGACCGGCGGTCTGCGCTCGCACCCCCTCCGCGTCGGGCACGGCGCGGGCCACGGCGTCGGGCCGCACCAGCAGGAACGCGAACGGCACACCCGCCGCGGCGACGCCCGGGGCGGCGGCGCCGTCGACGTCGTCGGGGGTCAGCCCGGCCGCGGCGGCGAGCAGGGCGGCGTCGAGGTCCTCCCCCACCTCGGGCCGCCCGCCCGCGACGCGCGCGCCGTCGGCGTCGACCGCGACGGGCAGCAGCCCGGCTCCGCACTCCTGGACGACGTCGCCGTGCCGGATCGCGCCGTCCCGCGCGAGCGTCCACGCCGCGCCGACGCTCGGGTGCCCGGCGAACGGCAGCTCGACGGCCGGGGTGAAGATCCGCACCCGGTAGTCCGCGTCGGGCGTGCTCGGCGGCAGGGTGAACACCGTCTCGGAGAGGTGGAACTCGGAGGCGATCGCCTGCATCGCCTCGCCCGAGGGTTCGTGCTGCTCGCAGCGGACCACGGCGAGCGGGTTGCCCGCGTACGGGCGGTCGGTGAACACGTCCACGACGTCGAAGCGGAGGCTCGGCACGGGACGGAGACTAGGGCCGACCGCCGGAACCGGGCGGGCGCGCCGCTGCGCCGTCCGGCGTCCGTCGCCGAACGGCGGCCGTCCGGTCCGTCACGGCTCCTACGCTGTGCGCCGGACCACACGAGGACGGACCCCATGGCACTGCTGCGCGAGGTCACCGGGTACGTCGCACATGCCGTGCTGTTGGCCTGGTGGCTGTGGATCGTGCTGTCGACGGCGCCGCAGCTGCGCCGGGGCATCCGGGACCGGCGGACCCGCACCCAGGTGATGTTGATCAAGACCGCCGCCCTCGTCACCGCGGCGCTCCTCGTCGGCGTCATCCACTTCTGGGCCACGGAGTGGTGGCAGGTGCTCGTCGCGCTGCCGGTGGCCGTCGTGATCGGGATCGTGCTGCACCGCGCCTACCGCAGACTGGTCGCCCCTGCCCGGCACCGGTTGACGATCACCCGCCGGGTCAGGCGTATCCGGTCGGCCTGAGGATCGGTCCGACCCGGCCCCCACCTGGGGTGACGGCCTAGTCTGTGCCCCATGGGCGCGGCGCGGATCTTCGTGGCACGGATGGCGGGCCTCGCCGTGTTCGGGCCCGACGGGGAGCGGATCGGCAAGGTGCGCGACGTCGTCGCCACCCTGCGGCTCGACGCCACCCCGCCGCGGGTGCTGGGCCTCGTGGTCGAGCTGTCCAGCCGCCGGCGCATCTTCGTGCCCATGCTGCGTGTGGCGGACGTCGACCCCGCCGCCGTCACCCTGGCCAGCGGCTCGGTGAGCCTCTCCGGCTTCCACCAGCGCCCCAACGAGACGCTCGTGCTCGGCCAGATGCTCGACGCGCCGGTCACCGTACGTGAGTCGGGCGAGCCCGCCACCGTGGTCGACGCCGCGATCGAGCCGACCCGCAGCCGGGACTGGATGGTGAGCCGGCTGGCCCTCCGCACCGGCCCGCGGCGCCTGGGGCGCCGCAGCCCCGTGCAGGTCCTGCCGTGGAGCGCCGTCCAGGGGCTGACCCTGTCCGACCGGCAGGGCACCGAGGGCCTCCTCGCCGTGTTCGACTCGATGCGCCCGGCCGACGTCGCCGCGGCGCTGTCCGAGCTGCCCCGCAAGCGCCAGCGCGAGGTCGTCGACTCGCTCGACGACGAGCGGCTGGCCGACGTGTTCGAGGAGCTGTCGGAGAACGACCAGCGCGTGCTGTTCGCGCACCTGGACTCCGAGCGCGCCGCGGACGTCCTCGAGGCCATGGCGCCCGACGACGCCGCCGACCTCCTCGGCGAGCTCGACGACGAGGAGGCCGGCCGGCTGCTCGCGCTGATGGAGCCCGAGGAGTCCGAGCCCGTCCGGCGGCTGATGACCTACGAGACGCGCACCGCCGGCGGCCTGATGACCCCGGAGCCGATCGTGCTTCGGCCGGACGCGACGGTGGCCGAGGCGCTCGCGCACGTACGGAACCCGGACGTGCCGCCGGCGCTGGCGAGCATGGTGTTCGTCTGCCGCCCGCCGAGCGCCACCCCGACCGGTCGCTACCTGGGCTGCGTGCACAGCCAGCGGCTGCTGCGCGAGGCACCGTTCGAGCTGGTCGCGGGGCTGGTCGACAGCGAGCTCGCCCGGCTGGAGCCCGACGCCTCGATCGAGGAGATCACCCGCTACTTCGCCACGTACAACCTGGTGGCGGGCCCGGTCGTCGACCCGGAGGACCACCTGCTGGGCGCGGTCACCGTCGACGACCTGCTCGACCACCTGCTGCCGGAGGGCTGGCGGGACCAGCCGGCCCTCGGGCACGTCGAGCCCGGGGTCGGCGAGCTCGCACGGAACGGGACGGGGCCCGACGGGTCCGGACGGACGGGGGCCGCCGATGCCTGAGCTGCAGACCGGCCGCCGCCTCGACCAGCCGCTGCTCGGCCGGCGGCGGATCGAGTTCGACCCGGACGGCTTCGCCAGCGCCGCGGAGCGCATCGCGCGGTACCTCGGCACCGGTCGCTACCTGGGCATCCAGACGGTGATCGTGCTCGTGTGGATCGGGCTGAACCTGGTCAGCTGGCGGCTGCAGTGGGACCCGTACCCGTTCATCCTGCTCAACCTGGCCTTCTCCACCCAGGCGGCCTACGCGGCGCCGCTGATCCTGCTCGCGCAGAACCGGCAGGACGACCGGGACCGGATCGCCCTCGAGGAGGACCGGCGGCGCGCCGAGCGCACGAAGGCCGACACGGAGTACCTCGCCCGCGAGCTCGCCGCGCTGCGCCTCGCGATCGGCGAGGTCGCCACGCGGGACTACCTGCGGGGCGAGCTCGAGCGGGTCACGCAGAGCCTCGAGGCCACCGTCGACGCCGCGGTCCGCGGCGAGGAGCCCGACCGGCGGCCGGAGAAGCGGGAGGCGAAGCCGCGGCGCCGCTGACCGCGGGCCGCGCCGTCACCCCCCGCGAGTCGCGCTCCGGCCCTCCGCGAGTCGCGGCGGAATCAGGTCACGACGAGCCGGGAGCAGATGCGCTCCAGCGCCGCCAGGTCGTCGGCGTCGAGCCGCGTTGCGAAGTGGCTGGTCACCCCGCGCAGGTGGGTGCGCGAGGCGGTCCGCAACCGGTCCAGACCGGCCGGCGTGAGTCCCGCGGCGACCCCCCGGCCGTCGGACTCGACCCTCGTGCGGCGCACGAGCCCGGCGCGTTCCAGCCGGTCGACCAGCCGGGTCACCCCGGACCGCGAGAGCAGCACGGCGTCGGCCAGCTCGGTCATGCGCAGCCGTCTCCCGGGCGCCTCGGCGAGCTGGACCAGCACGTCGTAGGCCGCCAGCGAGAGCTCCTGCTCCGCGACGAGTTCGGTCTCCAGCGCCCGGGTGATCGTGGCGTGCGCCCTCAGGAACGCCCGCCACGACGCCATCTCCTCCGGCCTCGGCACGACCTGCCCCGACCGGTCCTTCCCCCCGTGCGCGGACCCCGTGGTGCGCAGGCCGTCCGAGCCAGCCCGCCCTTCGGCGATGTCCGTCACGCCCGTAGATGCTACGGACGCGAGAGCGGGCGCGGGACCGCACGTAGCATGGGAACCGACAGGCCGTGACCGCACTCGCGGCACTCGTCGACGAGGAAGGTTCAGCGGAGACCCAGATGTCCCTCATGGGAAACACCAGCACCGAGACCGTCGAGCAGGCGATCCGCGCCGCGCTGAGCAAGGTCGAGGACCCCGAGATCCGCAAACCGATCACCGAGATCGGCATGGTCAAGGGCGTCACGGTGTCCCCGGACGGCGTGGCCCAGGTGGGCGTCTACCTCACGGTCGCGGGCTGCCCGATGCGGGAGACCATCAATCGCCGGGTGACCGACGCGGTGTCGGCCGTGCCCGGGGTGAGCGAGGTCCGCGTCGAGCTGGACGTGATGAGCGACGAGCAGCGGACCGCCCTGCGCCGGCAGCTGCGCGGCGACTCCGACGAGCCGGAGATCCCGTTCGCCCAGCCCGGTTCGCTGACCCGCGTGTACTGCGTGGCGTCGGGCAAGGGCGGCGTCGGCAAGTCCTCGGTCACGGTCAACCTGGCCGCGGCGATGGCTGCGAAGGGCCTGCACGTCGGCGTGGTCGACGCGGACATCTACGGGCACTCGGTCCCGCGGATGCTCGGCGCGGCGGACCGGCCGACCAAGGTCGACAACATGATCATGCCGCCGCAGGCGCACGGCGTGAAGGTCATCTCGATCGGCATGTTTGTCGCCGACAACACGCCGGTCGTGTGGCGCGGCCCGATGCTGCACCGCGCGCTGCAGCAGTTCCTGGCGGACGTGTTCTGGGGCGACCTGGACGTCCTGCTGCTGGACCTGCCCCCGGGCACCGGCGACATCGCGATCTCGACTGCGCAGCTCATCCCGAACGCCGAGCTGCTGGTGGTCACCACCCCGCAGCAGGCCGCGGCCGAGGTGGCCGAGCGGGCGGGCTCGATCGCGCTGCAGACCCGGCAGCGGATCGCCGGCGTCGTCGAGAACATGTCGTGGCTGGAGATGCCCGACGGCTCGCGGATGGAGGTCTTCGGGTCGGGTGGCGGCCAGACCGTCGTCGACCGGCTGACCCAGGCCCTCGGCGCGCAGGTCCCGCTGCTCGGCCAGGTGCCGCTGGAGCCGGGCGTGCGCGAGTGCGGCGACTCCGGCACCCCGATCGTGCTGCGCAGCCCGGAGACCGCGGCCGCCCAGGTGCTCAACGGCATCGCCGACAAGCTCACGGTCCGCTCCCGCGGCCTCGCCGGCATGTCCCTGGGCCTCTCCCCGGTCCGCAAGTAATCGCGTTATGGAACCATGATGCGCTGAGGAACCCGCCAAAATCGCGTTATGGAACCATAATGCGATCCAGCCGGGCCGGAATGCGCATTATGGTTCCATAGCGCAGATGGTCAGACCGCGTTCGCCAGCGCCTTGGTCCAGAGCGCCAGGCCCTCGTCGACCTGCTCGGCGGTGGTGATCAGCGGCGGGATGAACCGCACGACGTTGCCGAACGGGCCGCAGGTCAGCAGCAGCAGGCCCTGCTCGGCGGCAGCCGCGTGCGCCTTGACGGCGGTGGCGGTGTCCGGCGAGCCGTCCGGCGCCGTGAACTCGACGGCGACCATCAGGCCGAGGCCGCGGACGTCGCCGACCTGCTTGACGTCCGCCGAGGCGTGGCGCAGGCCCTCGAGCAGGCGGCGGCCCTGGACGGCGGCGTTCTCGACCAGGCCCTCCTCCTGCACCACCTCGAGGGTGGCGAGCGCGGCGGCGCAGGCCACGGCGTTGCCGCCGTAGGTGCCGCCCTGCGAACCCGGGCGTGCCTTGCTCATCAGCTCGCGCGAGGCGGCGATGCCGGACAGCGGGAAGCCGCTGGCCAGGCCCTTGGCGGTGATGAGGATGTCCGGGGTGACGCCCTCGGCGTGCTGGTGACCCCAGAACTTCCCGGTGCGGCCGAAGCCGGTCTGCACCTCGTCGGCGATCAGCAGGATGCCGTGCCGGTCGGCTCGCTCACGCAGGCCGCGCAGGAAGGCCGGCGGGGTGGGCACGTAGCCGCCCTCGCCGAGCACCGGCTCGATGATGAACGCGGCGACGTCGGCCGCCGGGGCGGTGCTGACGAGCTGGCGGTCGAGCTCGGCCAGCGCGAACTCGACGGCCTGCTCCTCGCTCCAGCGGTAGCGGTAGGCGTAGGGGAAGGGCGCGAACACCGCACCGCCCATCAGCGGCCCGTTGCCGGCGCGGATCTTGGCGCCCGACGTGGTGAGCGCGGCGGCGCCCATCGTGCGGCCGTGGAAGCCGCCGTCGAAGGCCAGGATCAGCGGCCGGCCGGTGGCGTGCCGGGCCAGCCGCACCGACGCCTCGACCGCCTCGGAGCCGGAGTTGAGGAAGAAGACGCTGTCGAGCGCCGGCGGCAGCACGTCGCCGAGGCGCTCCACGAGCTTGAGCAGCGGCTGGTGCATCACGGTGGTGTACTGGCCGTGGATCAGCGTGCCGACCTGCTCCTGCGCCGCCGCGACGACCTTCGGGTGGCAGTGCCCGGTCGAGGTGACGCCGATCCCGGCCGTGAAGTCCAGGTGCCGGCGCCCCTCGGTGTCGTAGAGGTAGACCCCCTCGCCGCGCGCGGCCTTGACGGGCGTGGCCTGGGTGAGGACCGGGGACAGCTGTGCCATGGAACTCCGCTCCACGAGTCGATGATTGTCGTGTTGTCGACAATCTCAGGGAACCATGCCGGACCGTACCCCGGCAAGGGGGACTAGCCCGACAGGAGCCCGACGACGGCGACCAGCACCGGTGCGCTGACGATCGTCGTGGTCAGCGCGGCGTCCCGGCCCAGCCGGACGCCCTCGTCGAAGCGCACGGCGTAGCCGAAGACGTTCTGTGCGGTGGGCAGCGCCGCACACACGACGACCGCGGTCAGCGCGGGTCCGGACAGCCCCAGCACGAGCCCGCCGAGCACGAGCGCGAGCAGCGGATGGACCAGGTTCTTCAGCACCACGACGCACCACAGCGAGGGCCCGACGTCGCCGGTCCCGGGGCGCGCGGCCCCGCGCAGCGAGATCCCGAACGCCAGGAGCATGCCGGGCACCGCGAGGTCGGCGATGAGCTGGAGGGGCGCCATGACCGGCTCCGGCGGCAGCCAGCCGGTCGCCGAGACGATCAGCCCGGCCGCCGTCGCCATCGCGATCGGGTTGCGCAGCGGCGCCGTCAGTGTGCGGACCCAGGAGGTGCGCTCGCCCGACACCACGTCGAGCACGGTCGTGTAGAGCGGGGTGAGCACGGCGAGCTGGAACAGCAGCACCGGCGCGACGGCGGCGGCGTCGCCCAGCGCGTAGGTGGCGATGGGCAGCCCGAGGTTGCCGGCGTTGACGTACCCGCTGGCCATCGAGCCGATCGCGGTCTCCCCCGCCGGGCGCCGCCGCGCCAGCCCGACAGGCAGGTACAGCGCGCAGGCGAGCGTGCTGGTCAGCGCGGTGACGACCAGCGAGGACGAGAACACCGCGCCGACGTCCGCCCGCGCGAGCGTGACGAACAACAGCGCGGGCGACGCCACGAAGAACGCGGTTCGGGAGAGCACCTGGGTGGCCGACGGGCCGAGCACACCGGCCCGGCCGATGCCGTAGCCGACGGCGATGACCACGCCGATGACGAGGAAGCCTTCGAGGATGCCCGTCACGAGCGCGCGAGGAAGCCGGTCACGTGTCCCGAGGTTACGGCCGGGGCGGGTCCCGCGGCAGGTCTCCCGCCGCAGGTCACAGAGGGTCGTGTGTGGCAACTGCCCCTCTAGGGGCAGTTGCCGCTCACGGGGTCAGGCGGGCAGGGCGGGAGGGGGCGCCACGTCGAGGATGCGGGAGACGGCGTCGGCCATGTGGGCCTCGAGGACCCGGGTCATGAGCTCGGCGTCGCCCGCGGCGAGGGCGTCGCGCAGCGTGCGGTGCTCGGCGAGCAGGTCCTCCGACGGCGGGGCGGTCTGCTGCAGCGCGGCCAGGCACATCCGCGTCTCCACCAGCAGCGTCCGCGACATCCGGTGCAGCCGCGGACTGCCCGACGCGGCCACGAGCTCGGCATGGAAGTCGTGGTCGGCGTCGGCCAGCGCGACGGCGTCGCCGGCGGCCGCCGCGGCCTCCATCGCCGCGATCGCCGCGGTCAGCCGGGCGACGGCCGGGCCGCGGTCGGGCTCGGCGAGCAGGAGCAGCGCCGCGGCCCGCTCCACCGCCGTGCGGGCGGTGTAGACGTCCCGCACGTCGGCGGCGTCGAGGTCGCGGACGAAGAGCCCGCGGTGCCGCTCGCTGCGCAGCAGCCCCTCGGCGACCAGCCGTTGCATGGCCTCGCGCAGCGGCCCGCGGCTCACCCCGAGCCGCGCCGCCAGGTCGACCTCGCCCAGCTGGGTGCCGGGCGGGAAGGTGCCGCGCATGATCGCCGCCCGGATGCGGTCGGCGACGATCGCGGCCGTCGACCGGCGGTCGATGGGCTCCAGGTCGCCCATCCGGATCCCGGAGAGTCCGCCCGCACCCGCCATGGCCTCAGCCCGCCTCCGGGCCGGCGGCGAAGAGCGCGCCGAGTCCCGTCCGCGCCCGGTCCGCCCCGGCGAGCCGCAGCCCCTGCCACACGCTGACCTGGTTGGCGGTGAGCACCGGCTTGCCCACCCGCTCATCGAGCCGGTCGAGGACGTCGATTGTGTGCAGCGCGGTGTCCGGCATGAGGATCGCCTGCGCCCCGGCCGCGGCCGGGTCGCCGGCCACGGCTGCGGCGAACTCCAGCACGACGTCGTCGGTCAGGGTGCCCACCTCGGCCGCGGTGATGATCCCGCGCGAGGTCAGGGTGAGGACGCGGATCCCGGCCTTGCCGAGGAACTCGACGAACCGCTCGGCCACGTCGTCCGGATAGGTGGCCCCGACGGCGACGGTGTCGATCCCGAGCCGGCGGCAGGCGTCGACGAAGGCGAACGACGTGCTCGACGCCGGCACCCGGGCGACCTCCTGCAGGGCCTTGACCTGCGCCGTGGCGCCGTCCCAGCCGAACACGAAGGAGCCGGAGGTGCAGGCCCAGATGATCGAGTCCAGCGGCCCGTCCGAGGCGGCCACGGCCTTGGCGCCGTCGGCCAGGATGTCCTCGGAGCCGACGTCGAGAAGGGCGTCGACGCGGTGCGCGTCCTCCCGCATCAGGGTGTGCACGAGCGGGAGCCGGCTGCCGTCGCCGAGCCGCTGCTCGGCGCGCGGGTAGTCGTCCTCGGCGGAGTACCCCGGGTACAGGATCCCGACGGTCGGGGTCACGGAGGCGGTCTGTGTCACGGGCGTTCCTCGCGGTCGGGCCGGGCAGGTTGTCGACAATCGTACAAGCCCGCCCCCCGCTTGGTCACGCCGCCGAGCGCTGCAACGGGACCTCGAGCAGCCGCCCGCCGCCCACGGCCTGCCGGCCGATGGCGCGCAGCGAGGCCCACATCGTGACCTGGTTCGCCGTGATCACCGGCTTGCCCAGGGCCTGCTCGAGGGGCTCGATGATGTCGTAGGTCGGGAGGTTGGTGCAGCTGATGAACAGCGCGTCGGCCTCGGGCCGGTCGACCGCCTTGACGATCGACACGACCTGCTCGTAGCCGACCCGCCAGATGTTGCCGAGCAGCCCGAGACCCTCGCTCGCGACCGTGCTGATCCCGCTGTCGGCGAGGTAGGTCACGAGCCGGTCGGTCACCGCGGCGATGTACGGCGTGGCGATGGCCAGGTTCTGCACCCCGAGCAGGTGCAGGGCGTCGACCAGGGCGCCGCTGGTGGTCGTGGCCTCCGGGGCGCCCGCCTCGATCATCGTCCGGCGGAGCACGAACTCGCCTGCCACCCCGCTGACGAAGCTGCCGGACGTGCACGCGAACGTGACCACGCCGGGCCGCGGCGTGAGGACGTCCCGGGTCGCCCGCCGCACCGCCCGCCGGTCGCCGACCGCGACGGCCATCTCGACCGTGACCGGCGTGGTGAAGAACGGCAGCCGGGTCAGGTACAGCGAGACGTCGTCGGGTGCCCAGCGCCAGAGCTCGCGGTCCAGCGCGAAGTCGAACGGGGCGACGACGCCGACCCCCGGCGTCTCGTCGCTCGCCTCGTCGGTGTCCGACCCGGAGCCGTGGTGGGCATCCGGGTCGACGAGACCGACGGAGAGTTCAGCGGGCATCGTGCTACTCCACTCGAACGCCCCGAGTAGACCGCCCTACTCGGAGGAACCCTCGGGGAGCCGCTCGTACACGAGCCGCTCACCCACGCTGCCGGACCGCCACACGTCGTGGCACGCCTCCGCCATCGCCGGCAGATTCTCCACGATCGTGGCGTAGACGTTGCCGGGGACCCATCCCACGTCGCCGTTGAGCAGGAGGTTGTTCCGGCCGTAGAAGATCGCCAGGTCGATGCCGCCGGCGGCCTGGTCGATGTCCTGGTCCTCCTTGAAGGAGGCGTCGAGCATGCCGCCGTGGAAGTCGAAGTAGCAGACGTCGCCCGGGATGGGGGTGACCGTCGGGTTCTCCTGGCCGATGGTCGGGCCGAACCGCGGGACGATCGAGTAGACCTCGTTGCGGGCGTACTTCGCGTGCTGCGCCGGGCCGCCCAGCGGGCCGTCGGCCAGCGCCTCCCAGACCGCGGCGGTGGTCCGCGGGGCCTCCTTCTCGAGCAGCTCGGCCATGCAGGACACGGCGCGGCGCTCGAGGCTGATCCGGATGAACTTGGGCAACGCACACACCTCATACGGCGACAGGCAGCAGGACACCTCCGCACAGGACGCGGATTGTTGACAATCATACGAGCGCTTCCTAGCGTGTCAATCGCCTCCCCCGCTTCCGGAAGGATCTTCGGCGTGCCCGTTCCCGCAGGTCAGCCCGTCATCGCCGTGCTGACCGGAGACGACCCACCGATCGGCCTCGACGAGCGCGCGGAGGACGCCGAGATCCGTCTCGCCGGCCCGTCCGAGCTGGCCGGGGCGTTGTCAGGGGCGGACGTCCTGCTCGTCTGGGACTTCCTCTCCCCCGCCGTGCCCGACGCGTGGCGCGCCGCCGACACCGGCGCCGTCCGCTGGGTCCACACGGCCAGCGCCGGCGTGGACAAGGTCACGTTCCCGGAGATCCTCGAGCACCCCGCGCAGATCACGAACGCCCGCGGGGTCTTCGACCGGCCGATCGCGGAGTACGTCACCGGCGTGGTGCTGGCCTTCGCCAAGGACCTCCCGACCACGCTGCGGCTGCAGGTCCGCCGCGAGTGGCGGCACCGCGAGACGTCCACCGTGCACGGCCGCACCGCCGTCGTGGTCGGCAGCGGGCCGATCGGGCGGGCCATCGCCGACATGCTCGGCGCCGTCGGACTGCGCACCGAACTGGTCGGCCGCCGGGCCGCCGAGGGCGTTCACGCGTTCGACGCGCTGCCCGGGCTCCTGCCCTCCGCCGACGTGCTCGTGCTGGCCGCCCCGCTCACCGACGCCACCCGCGGGATGCTCGACAAGGCCGCGCTGGACCTGCTGCCGGACACGGCCCGGGTGGTCAACGTCGGCCGCGGGGGACTCGTCGTCGAGCGGGACCTCGTGGCCGCGCTGCAGGGCGGCCGGATCGCCGGCGCCGCGCTCGACGTGTTCGAGACCGAGCCGCTGCCCGCCGACTCGCCGCTGTGGGAGATGGAGAACGTGATCGTCTCCCCGCACATGTCCGGCGACGTCGTGGGGTGGCGGGGCATGCTGGTGGACCAGTTCCTCGACAACCTCGCGCGCTACCGGGCGGGCGAGCCGCTGCACAACGTCGTCGACAAGAGCCTCGGATACGTGAAGGGCACCTCGTGAGTACTGCTGATCTCTCCGCCACCGAGCTGCTCGCGGGCTACGAGAAGGGCGAGATCTCCCCGGTCCAGGCCACGCAGGACGCGTTGGACCGCATCGAGGAGCACAACGCGGAGGTCAACGCCTACACGTTGGTCGACGCCGACTCGGCGCTGGCCTCCGCCCGCGAGTCGGCGGAGCGGTGGAAGGCGGGCACGCCGGTCGGCCCGCTCGACGGCGTGCCGACCTCGATCAAGGACATCCTGCTCACCAAGGGCTGGCCGACCACCCGCGGTTCCTGGGTCGCCGAGCAGCCCGAGCCGTACGACGTCGACGGCCCGCCGGTCGCGCGGGTGCGCGAGGCCGGTGCCGTGCTGCTCGGCAAGGTGACCACGCCGGAGTACGCGTGGAAGGGCGTCACGGACTCGCCGCGCTGGGGCGTGACGACCAACCCGTGGGACGCCACGAAGACCGCGGGCGGGTCCTCCGGAGGCTCCTCCGCGGCCGTCGGGCTCGGGATGGGGGCGCTGTCGCTCGGGACGGACGCCGGCGGCTCGGTGCGGATCCCCGCCGCGTTCACCGGGACGGTCGCGCACAAGTCGACCTACGGCCGCGTCGCGCACCACCCGGGCAGCCCGTTCGGCACGCTGGCCCACGTCGGGCCGATGACCCGCACCGCGCTCGACGCCGCGCTGCTGCTCGACGTGATCGCCGGCTTCGACGCCCGCGACCCCTGGCTGCTCCCTGTGTCGATCGAGGGGGGCCCGCCGCGCCCCTACGCCGAGCAGGCGACGGACGGTGTCGCGGGCCTGCGCATCGCGATCAGCCCCACGCTCGGCTATGTCGATGTGCACCCGGACGTGAAGTCCGCCTTCGAGACCGCCGCCGAGGTGTTCGCGCGGCTGGGAGCCACCGTCGAGCGCGCCGACCCCGGGTTCTCCGACTGCGTGGAGCCCTTCCACGTGCTCTGGTTCGCCGGTGCGGCCAAGTGCCTCGAGCCGTACTCCGCCGAGCAGCGGTCGCGGATGGACGCGGCGCTGGTGGAGATCGCCGAGCAGGGGGCGCGGTACTCCGCGACCGACTTCCTGGGCGCCATGGCGGTGCGCAACGACATGGGCTCGCTGATGGGCGGCTTCCACCAGGAGTACGACCTGCTGCTCACCCCGACGCTGCCGATCCCGGCGTTCGAGGGCGGGCGCGAGACGCCCTCGGGCGAGGGACGCTGGACGAGCTGGACCCCGTTCACCTACCCGTTCAACATGACCCAGCAGCCGGCCGCGAGCGTGCCGTGCGGGTTCACGGGCGAGGGGCTGCCGGTGGGCCTGCAGATCGTCGGTCCGCGGCACGCCGACGGCCGCGTCCTGGCCGCCGCCCACGCCTACGAGCAGGCCACCGACCACCACAGGCAGGTCCCGACCCTGCTCCGGTGATGCACTATGGAACCACAATGCTCATTTCCAGGACGATCCTGAGCATCAAGGTTCCATAACGCGAATGGATGGGCCGGATTCACGCGTTATGGTTCCATAACGCGGGACGGGGTCAGGTCGCGTCGGGGTCGATCGGGGGGCGCTCGTCGGGGGCGAGGCGCTCGACGGGCCTGGCCGCCGGAGGGGCCGCGGGAGCGGTGTCGCTCGCACCCGTGCTCCCGTTGCCGTTGGAGCGCAGGGTGTTCATGCCCAGCGGGTCCGGGTCGTCGTCGAAGAGGGTGCGGCGCACGGCGGTGCGGGGGTTGAAGTTGCGCAGGCCGCGCAGGTCCTCGAGCGGCTTGCGCAGCTCGTCGAACTCCGGGCCCAGCTCGTTGCGCAGCTTCGTCTGCGCGCCGGTGGCGTACTCGCGCACCTGACGGACCGTCTTGCCGAGCCACGCCGCGGCGGACGGCAGCCGCTCCGGGCCGAGGATGAACAGCCCGGCCACGACGAGGACGAGGATCTCTCCCCAGCCGACGCTGTCGAACACGGGCCCAGCCTACGCGGTGTCAGTCCGAGGCCAGCGTGGCGTTGACCGTGAGCGGCCGCCCGTCCCGCACGAGCTGGACGGGGACGACGTCGCCGGGGTTCTTCTCGCGCACCGCCACGATCAGCTCGTCGGCCCCCGCGATGTCCCGGTCGCCGACCTTGACGATCACGTCGCCCTCGACGATCCCGGCGCCGGCGGCCGCCCCGCCCGCCACCACGTTCTGCACCTGCGCGCCGTCGGCCTGCCCGTCCGTCACCGAACGGACGTTGACGCCGAGATCGGCGTGCGTGACCCGGCCGGTCCGAACGAGCTCCTCGGCGATGGTCCGCGCGGTCTCGATCGGGATGGCGAAGCCGAGGCCGATCGAGCCGCCCTCGGACTGCCCGGAGCCGCCCAGGCTGCGGATCGCCGTGTTGATCCCGACGACGGCGCCGGTCGAGTCCACGAGCGCGCCGCCGGAGTTGCCGGGGTTGATCGCCGCATCCGTCTGCACGGCGTCGATGACGGCGACGTCGTTGCCGTCGCCGTCGAGCCGGACCGGGCGGTCGAGCGCGCTGACGATGCCGGTGGTGACGGTCCCGGCCAGCCCCAGCGGCGAGCCGATCGCGATCACCGCGTCGCCGACCGCGAGCGACCCGGAGGACCCGAACTGGGCGACGGTCGGGTTCGTGACCTGCACCTTCACCACGGCGAGATCGGTCTTCGGGTCGCGGCCGACGATCGCGGCCGGCGCCCGGCTGCCGTCGCTGAACACGGCCTGGACGGTCGAGCCCTGCGCGTCGGCGGCGGGCGCGACGACGTGGTTGTTGGTGAGGATGTAGCCCGCCGGGTCGATCACCACCCCGGAGCCGGTGCCGCCCTGCTGGCCCACCTTGATGTCGAGCGAGACGACGGCGGGCAGCACCCGGGCCGCGATGTCCGAGACCGAACCGGGCGGCCGTTCCTTGCCCTCGGCGGTCGTGGTGAGCGTGGCGCCGGGCTCGGTGAGCGAGTTCGCGCCCTCCGCCGTGTACCGGCCGACCAGGCCGCCGAGCGCGCCGATCAGGAGCGCGAGCACGCCGAGGATCGCCAGCGCCTTGGGCTCGACGCGGCGGCCGAACAGCACCTCGCGGACGCTGAGCCGGGCCCCGGGTCCGGGCTCGGCCGCCGGTGCCGCGTCGCCCGCGGGCGGCGGGCCGAGCTCGACCGGGCTCTCCGGGCGCCGCCACGGGTCCTCCCGGCCGTCCGTGCCGGCGGCGTCGCCGGTGGGCCAGAACGCGTCGTCGTCGCCAGGGCGCTCGCCGGTAGGGCCGGGCGGGCGCTGCAGGGTGGGCGCGTCGGCGCCGGGCCGGCCGAACGCGCTGGCCAGCGCCGCGGTGGGCGCGGGGGCGAGGGTGGAGCGGGCGCGCCCGTTGGTGGCGCCGCGGTCGGCGAACGCGCCTTCGACGCCGCTGGGGCGGCCGAAGACCTCCGCGGAGTCCGGGTCGACGGCGGGCCGGTCCAGGCCGCGGGGTCCCAGCCGGGGCGGCTCCTCCCGGGGCGGCCCGGCGGGGTCCTCCCCGCTCGTCCCGCGCTCGTCGGCCGGGTCCTGCGCGTCGCTCATGGTGCCGACCAGCCTGCCCGACGGCCGGTGAAGTCCGCGTAGCCGGGCGCGATCACCCGGCGATCAGCGCTCGGTGCGGGGCTCGCTCGCCGGTGCGGGCGGGGTCGTCGGGGTCGGCGCCGCCGATGGCGGCGTGCTGTTCCGGATCGCCGCGGGCTGGAAGGTCGCGCCCGTGTCGAGCCGGGCCGCGCCCTCGGAACCGGCCGAGCCGCCCAGCACGCTGCCGCCGAGCACCCCGCGCTCGGGCTGGGCCGGCGCGCCGGGGGCGACGGCGGACGAGGGCAGCACGCCGAAGGCGAGCGCGCCGAGCGCGAGGCCCGACGCCGCGGCCGCGCCCACGCGCAACCGCCGCCCGCGCGAGGCGGGCAGGTGCCCGCCCGCCAGGCCGGCCGGCCCGGCGAGGCGGCCGGTCAGATCGGGGGTGCGCCGCACCGAGGAGGCGGGCGGCGCGGTGGACGGGCGGGCCTGCGCGTCGGGCATCCGCTCGGGACGCAGCACCGACACCATCTGGCCGTCCGCCGTCATGGCGAGACCGGGCGGCGGGGGCGGCAGCTCGGCCTCCTGCGGGATGTTCCGCAGCATCGAGAGCAGGGAGGAGGGCACGTGCGGCTCGTCGGCCGTCCGCAGGGCCGAGCGCACCTGGCGCTGGGCGACCACCTCGGCGGCGCACTCCCCGCAGGAGGCGACGTGGCCGGCGGCCCGCTCGTGCGCGGCGAGGGAGAGCTCGTCGTCGACGAAGGCCACCACGGCGTCCTGCGACAGGTGGTCGACACCCCAGTTCGGGGCGCTCCGTCCGAACCTCCGACGCGCGTCGGCCATGAACTCCCTACCTCTCCCCGGCCGCCACCAGCTCGCGACCCACCGTGCTCTCCGTACCGCTCTCCGTGCCCTCCAGCGCGCGGCGACGCTCGATCGCCTGACGCAGCGCCGCCCGGCCGCGGTGGATCCTGCTCCTCACGGTACCCAGCTTCACCCCGAGGGTGGCGCCGATCTCCTCGTACGAGAGGCCCTCGACGTCGCAGAGCACGACCGCGGCGCGGAACTCCGGCGCCAGCTCGTCGAGCGCGGCCTGCAGCGTGGGGTCCAGGTGCGTGGCGGAGAACACGTCCTCCGGCTCGGGGCCGCCGCCGGGCAGGCGGTCGGTGTCCTCGGGCAGGCCCTCCATGCGCAGCCGGGCGCGGCGGCGGACCATGTCGAGGAACAGGTTCGTGGTGATGCGGTGCAGCCAGCCCTCGAACGTGCCGGGCCGGTAGTTCGCGAGGGAGCGGAAGACCCGGATGAAGGTCTCCTGCGTGAGGTCCTCGGCGTCGTGCGGGTTGCCCGTGAGCCGGTAGGCGAGCCGGTAGACCCGGTCCGCGTGCTCCCGGACGACCTCGTCCCAGCTCGGCGGGGTCCAGTCGTTCCCCTCGGCGGAACCCGACACGTCGTCGAATCCCACGGTGGCCGGTCGGTCGGTCATGGCGGGGAGCGCACCTCCTGCGGCGGGTCGTGCCGTCCGGTCAACGTCGGGCCGGCGGGGATGGTTCCCGGCCCCGGGGCGGGACCGACGACCCCGGTCCCACGCCACCACCATGACGGACCCCGGTGACAGGAGCGTGATAGTCGTCTGAGAAGAACCTGTGAACCCGGACGACCAGTATGTTCTTCGACCATGACCGCCGGTGAGAGCACTGCGGCCGACACAGGCACCCTCCTCGCCTTCCTGGCCGCGACGACCGCGGCCCGTGCCGTGGTGGAGATCGGCACCGGCTCGGGCGCGAGCGGGCTGCACCTGCTGCGCGGGATGGTGCCCGGCGGCACCCTCACCACGATCGACGTGGACCCCGAGCTGCAGCGCACGGCCCGCCGCTCCTTCCTCGACGCGGGGCACTCCCCCGGCCGGCTCCGGCTGATCAACGGGCTGGCGCTCGAGGTGCTCCCCCGGCTCACGGACGGCGGCTACGACCTCGTGGTGGTCCACGCCCACGACGGGGACGCGGGCGCGTACCTCGCCGAGGCCGTCCGGCTGCTGCGTCCGGGCGGCGTGGTCGTGCTCGCCGGCGCCGAGGACCCGGACCTGCGCGAGACCGTCCGGGCCGCCGAGGAGGGCGAGCAGCTCGTGTCCGCGGTCCTCCCGCTGGCCGGGAGCCTGCTGGTGGCGACCCGGCGCCGGTGATCCCGTCGACCGGTCCCTAGAGGGCCGTCACGCCCTTCCCCAGCACGACGACCCCGCCGGGGCTGACGGTGTAGCGCGCCCGGTCCAGGGCCAGGTCCACGCCGATCAGCGCCCCGTCCGGCACCACGACGTTCTTGTCCAGGATCGCCCGGCGCACCACCGCGCCCCGCCCGATCCGCGCACCCGGCAGCACGACCGAGTCCGAGACCTCCGCGCCGTTCTGCACCGTGACGCCGGGGCTGACCGTGGACCGGCGCACGATGGCGCCGGAGATGATCGTGCCCGCGCCGACGATGGAGTCCTGCGCGATGCCGCCGTCGACGAACTTGGCCGGCGGCAGCGGCGGCGTGGCCGTGCGGATCGGCCAGCGCATGTTGTAGAGGTTGAAGACCGGGTGGATGCTCACCAGGTCGGTGTGCGAGTCGTAGTAGGCGTCGATCGTCCCGACGTCCCGCCAGTAGCCCGAGTCCCGGTCCGTCGCGCCCGGCACGACGTTGTCGGCGAAGTCGTAGACGTGCGCGTCCCCGTCCTTGACCATGCGCGGGATGATGTCGCCGCCCATGTCGTGGTCGGAGTCGCCGTCCTCGGCGTCGGCGCGCAGGGCGTCGATCAGGGCGTCCGTGGTGAACACGTAGTTGCCCATCGAGGCGAACGTGACCTCGGGGTCGTCCGGCACGTGCGGCGGGTCCGACGGCTTCTCCAGGAACCCGACGATCTTGCCGCTCTCGTCCGAGTCGATGCAGCCGAAGGCCTTGGCCTCCACCCGCGGCACCCGGATGCCCGCGACCGTGACGCCCGCGCCGGTGGCGATGTGCTGAGCGATCATCTGGCCCGGGTCCATGCGGTACACGTGGTCGGCGCCGAAGACCGCGATGTAGTCCGGCCGCTCGTCGTAGACCAGGTTGAGGCTCTGGAAGATCGCGTCGGCGCTGCCGGTGTACCAGCGCCGGCCGAGCCGCTGCTGCGCCGGGACGGTGGTGATGTACTGCCCCAGCACGCTCGACAGCCGCCAGGTGGTGGAGATGTGCCGGTCGAGCGAGTGCGACTTGTACTGGGTGAGCACGCAGATCTGGTGGATCCCGGCGTTGACCAGGTTCGACAGCACGAAGTCGATCAGCCGGTAGTTGCCGCCGAACGGCACCGCGGGCTTCGCCCGGTCCGCCGTCAGCGGCCAGAGCCGCTTGCCCTCACCCCCCGCCAGGACGATGCCCAGGACGTTGGCGGGCATCCCACCCGGAGCCAGCATCCGCGAGGAGGTCGTCACCGCTGTCCCCCGTCCCTCGTCGCACCGCGGCCCCTCGGTCGGGACCACCGTCGACGGTCCTGCCGGCCGCCCTGTCGGCGCCGGGGCGTCTCGAGCCTGAACCCTAGTGCGCCAGGGGTGTACCCGGCCATACGGAGGCCATACGCGAGCGGGTTCCCCGACCGGGAGGGAACGGCCTCCTCCGTGCTGTGCCGGGGCCGGTCTACCGATAGCGTGTGCCCGCGTGCGGATCGGTCTGCTCACCCGCGAGTACCCCCCGGACGTCTACGGCGGGGCCGGGGTGCACGTCGCCCATCTCGTGCCGGCGCTGCGCGCGCTGGTCGACGTCGACGTCCACTGCTTCGGCTCCCCCGACGGGCCGCCGCGCGACGGCGTCCGGGCCTATCCGACTCCCGGCGGGCTCGCCGGGGCGAACGCCGCGCTCCAGACGCTGGGCACCGACCTGACGATGGTCGCGGGCGTCGAGGGCGCGGACATCGCGCACTCGCACACCTGGTACGCCAACATGGCCGGTCACCTCTCCAAGACCCTCTACGGCATCCCGCACGTGGTCACCGCGCACTCGCTGGAGCCGCGGCGGCCGTGGAAGGCCGAGCAGCTCGGCGGCGGGTACGCCCTGTCGTCCTGGGTGGAGAAGACCGCCTACGAGGCCGCCGACGCCGTCATCGCGGTCAGCGAGGGCATGCGCCGGGACGTCCTGGAGTGCTACCCCGCGCTCGACCCCGCCCGGGTCCACGTGGTGCACAACGGGATCGACACGGAGTTCTACCGGCCCGACCCCGGCCGGGAGGCGCTCGTCTCGAACGGGGTGGACCCGGACCGGCCGAGCGTGGTGTTCGTCGGCCGGATCACCCGGCAGAAGGGCCTGGCCCACCTCATCGCCGCGGCGCACGAGGTCGCGGAGGAGGCGCAGATCGTGCTGTGCGCGGGCGCGCCGGACACCCCGGAGATCGCCGAGGAGACCGAGAAGGCGGTCGGCGAGCTGGCCGCCTCCCGGCCCGGCGTGATCTGGGTGCGGCGGATGCTGGGCACCGCGGAGGTCCGACAGTTGCTGTCGGCCGCCACCGTGTTCGTGTGCCCCTCGGTGTACGAGCCGCTGGGGATCGTGAACCTCGAGGCGATGGCGTGCGGCACGGCCGTGGTCGCCTCGGACGTCGGCGGCATCCCCGAGGTCGTGGCCGGCGGCGAGACCGGGCTGCTCGTGCACTACGACGAGAACGGGGTCCCGGCCTTCCGCGGCGGCCTGGCCGCCGCGATCAACGAGCTGGTGCGCGACCCGGAGCGGGCCGCGACGATGGGCCGGGCCGGGCGCGAGCGGGCGGTGCGGGAGTTCGCCTGGGCCACCGCCGCCGAGCGCACGGTCGCCATCTACCAGGCCCTGTAACCGCGCGAGTCGCGCTCCCGCCTCGCGCGAGTCGGTCCGGCGGGCCGCGCTCAGCGGGCGGAGCGCTGGCGCGCCCGGTGCGCGGCGACCGCGGACCGGTTGGCGCAGGACGGGGAGCAGTAGCGCCGGGCGGCGTTGCGGGAGGTGTCCGCGAAGACCCGCTCGCACCCGTCGGCGGCGCACCGGCCGTGCCGGTCGAGGCCGTACTCCGAGAGCAGCATCGCGAGGGCGAAGGCCGTGGTGGAGCGGACGCGGTCGAGCACGGCGGCGTCGGGCGGCGAGTAGTGCAGGTGCCAGCCCTGCCCGTCGTGCCGGGTCAGGTGCGGCCCGATCCGCACGTCCGTGAGCAGCGCGTTCACCGCCGCCGCCGCGGTGTCGAGGTCCTCGGCGTCGAAGACGGAGCGCAGCCGCCCGGCCCACCCCCGCAGGTCGGACTCGACGGACGCGGGCGCCCGGCCGGCGATGTACCCGTGCTCCACCAGGACGCGGCGCAGCTGGTCCGGCGGCGCAGCCTCCTCGACGGTGCCGCGCGGCGGCGCGGTCACGGTGTTGACGAGCGCGACGGCCGCACCGAGTGCGTCACTCCGGTAACCGATGAAATCCACTGGCCTCTTACACCTGCTACCCTCGACGAGTAAGCCGTCAACGACGGATGCATATTACCGAATCGAGGGGACCCTCATGCGCTGTGCGCAGTGCGGACGGACCGCAGGCGCCACGACGTTGTCCACGCACCACACCTCGGAGGGCTGGGTGCGCTACGTGCGATGCGGGTGCGGGGCGGTGTCGATCGAGATGCTGACGATCCCGGCCGAGCCGGAGCGCGTCCTCACGGGCGAGCCGGGCACGGTCGCGGGCGCGTCGGGGCTGCGGATCCGCGACCTGCACGCGGTCCGGGCCTGACGAGACCCGGACCGCCGCGGTCGGCCCGTGCGGGCGGCGGGTCTCAGCCCGTCGCGCCGCGCAGGGCCTCGCCGAGGTTCTCGGCCTCCTCGGGCGTCATCTCGACGACGAGGCGGCCGCCGCCCTCGAGCGGCACCCTCATCACGATGCCCCGGCCCTCCTTGGTCACTTCCAGGGGTCCGTCGCCGGTCCGGGGCTTCATCGCCGCCATGTCCTGCTCCCTCCGTCTGTCGTCTCGTGCAGGGCGCCGATGCGCTGGGGAGCGCGCACAGGCGGGATGGTGGCCCTCATTCTTCCCCATCGCGGATCTCGACACGCAACCGAGGCGATCAATCGTGTGGCGTTCACCCAGCGCAACCGGCCTGTCGCTGATCGCGCAGGGCTAGTCCGGGGTGGACGCGGGGCTCTCCGCAGCGGCCGGTCCGGCGGCCCGGAAGCAGTCCGCGACGTGGTCGTCGACCAGCCCGGCGGCCTGCATCAACGCGTAGCACGTGGTGGGTCCGACGAACCGGAACCCGCGGCGCTTGAGCTCCTTGGCCATGGCCTTCGACTCCGGCGTGACGGCCGGGACCTCGGCGAGCGTGGCCGGGCGGACGTGCTCCGCGGGAGCGAAGGACCAGAGCAGCTCGTCGAGCGGGGTGTCCAGCGCGAGCACCGCGCGGGCGTTGGCCAGCGTGGCCTCGATCTTGGCGCGGTTGCGCACGATCCCCGCGTCGCCGAGCAGGCGCGCGACGTCGCTCTCCCCGAAGGCGGCGACGGCGGCGGGATCGAAGTCGGCGAACGCCTTCCGGAAGTGCGGCCGCTTGCGCAGGATGACCAGCCAGGACAGTCCGGACTGGAACGCCTCGAGGGTGAGCCGCTCGAACATCGCCCGCTCGCCGTGCAGCGGGAAGCCCCACTCCTCGTCGTGGTAGGCGACGTAGTCGGGCGCGGAGGTCGCCCAGCCGCAGCGGCTCATCCCATCGGTCACGGGCGGGACGCTACGCGGTGGGTCCGACGGTTTCGGCCAGCCGGGCCAGCCGGCGCAGCGACATCCGGAACCCGGCCGCGGTCACCGGCCCGACGAGGGGCCAGCCGAGCGCCCCCAGCCGGCCGAACGGCAGTTCCAGGCCCTCGGTCCAGGTGAAGCGGCAGCGGTCCGCGCCCTGCGCGGCCACGACGAACGAGCTGTCCCCGGTCACGACGAGCCCGGTGTGCCGGACGTCGACCCGGCCGCCGCCCTCCGGGGCGGGCTCGAACGCCCTGACGGTCATGGTGTCGACGACCCCGACGTCCCCCACCCCGGTCACGGCCACGACGACGGATCCCGGGGACCGGCCGTCGCCGGAGACCACCCGCACCCGGGTGGCGAGGATCCACTCCCGCTGCCGCTCCCAGTCGGTGACGAGGTCCCAGACGGTGGCGGCCGGGGCGGCCACGTCGACGGCGACGACCAGGTCGCGGCGGGTCCTCACCGGTCCCCCTCCGCGCGCGGGCGGGCGGCCTCGAGCTCGTGCACCCGCAGGGCGAGGGCGTCGCGCTCGTCGGTCACCCGGTCCCGCTCGTCGGTGAGCCGGTCGAGCTCCTCGGCCAGCCGGTCGAGCACCCAGTCCACCTCGGCCATCCGGTAGCCGCGCAGCGCCTGCTGGAAGCGCAGGTCGCGGACGTCGTCCCCGCGGACGGCCTCGGCGGGCAGCCGGGTGGGCGTGGCGCCGGGGGCGAGCGGGGCCAGCTCCTCGCCGCGGCCGAACACCAGCCCGGCGAGCACGAACACCACCGCCGCCACCACCGCGACGACGAGCAGGTAGATGAGCGCGGTCCCCACCCGGGCATCACATCACGGGCGGGGACGGCGCGCGAGCAGACCCGCGGGGGGCCGGTCGCGGTCAGGCGACCTGGTCCGGGGCCGCGACGAGCGTGCGCATGGGCGGCCGCTCGGTGGGGTCGAGCTCCCGGCTGTTGGGCACCCACTCCCCGCCGACCTGCACGAACTGGGTGAGCGCGGCACCGGTGTCCGGCAGCCCGGAGCGCCGCAGGGCCGTGGCCGTGATCTGCCGCGACATCACCCCGAGGTCCATCAGGTTCCGGTTGCGGTGCTTGCGCACGCCCAGGTTGACCTGCGCGATCGCGTCGAGCCCGAAGGAGGAGACGGTGTCGAGCAGCAGCCCGATCTCCACCCCGTAGCTCGTGGCGAACGGGACCGACTCGAGCAGCTCGCGGGTGCCGGCGTACTCGCCGCCGAGCGGCTGCACGATGCCGGCGAGCTCGGGCCGCAGCGCGGAGAGCAGGGGGCGCGCGACGAGCTCGGTGACCCTGCCGCCGCCGTGCTCCAGGGACTCCGCCTCGCTCACCTCCAGCCGCAGCGGGCGCCGGTAGAAGCCCTTGACCAGGTGGACGCCGCCGGCCAGCAGCAGCGGGCCGAGCAGCGACGGCACGAACCCGGGGTCGAAGTCGACCAGGTCCGAGTCGATGAAGCAGATGACGTCGCCGTCCGTGGCGGCCAGCGAGCGCCAGAGCACCTCGCCCTTGCCCGGGACCGGCTCGAGATGGGGGACGACGTCCGTGCGCAGCGCGACGCGCGCGCCGTTCGCGCGGGCGATCGCGATGGTGTCGTCGGTCGACCCGGAGTCCATGACCAGCAGGTCGTCGACCAGGGGGCGGTCGCCCTCGGTGAAGGGCCGGATGCCGGCGACGATCGCCCCGATCGTCGCCTCCTCGTTCAGCGCGGGGAGCACGACGGAGACCTTCCGGCCGCGCTTCGCGGCGATCAGGTCGTCGACGCTCCAGTCGGGCGTCTGCCAGGTGCGACGGGCGAACCAGTCCTCGGTGATGGGCATCATGGTTCTCCTCGGGTGCGTCTCGGGCGTGGTCTACGCGAGGGACGGACGGACAACTCGATGGAGCGGGCCGGGCACAGCGGAGGAGTGGGCCCCGGCAGTTGCGATTAGTTCTGGCTCCGATTACTGCAGAGGTATCAGCAGGTTACGGAGCAGTTAGGAGCATCGATTCGGTTCCGGGAACGGCGTAGCGTGAAGCCTCAAACCATTCTTCCGGGTGATTCGGATCCCTTTCCTCGCCTGTTCCTACGCCAGGGCCCGCACCGTGCGAGCAGGGGGCCGGGTACCCCGTATCGAGGCGACCATGTCGAGCACCCGCCGCGTCTCCGCGACCTCGTGCACCCGGAACACCCGGGCCCCCGCCGCCGCGGCCAGCGCCGTGGCCGCCAGCGTGCCCTCCAGCCGGCCGTCCACGTCGGCGCCGAGCGTCTCGCCCACGAAGTCCTTGTTCGACAGGGCCATCAGCACCGGCCAGCCGGTCGCGACCAGGGTGTCGCAGTGCCGCAGCAGGGCGAGGCCGTGCCAGGTGTTCTTGCCGAAGTCGTGCGTCGGGTCCACGAGGATCCCCTCGCGGGGCACGCCGAGCGCGACCAGCCGCTCGGCCTGGCGGGTCACCTCCGCGACCACGTCGGCGACGACGTCGGCGTAGCGGACCCGGTGCGGCCGGCGGCGGGGCACCGCTCCGCCGGTGTGGGAGCAGACGATCCCGACGCCCGTCTCCGCGGCCACCTCGGCCAGCGTGGGGTCGGCGCCCTGCCAGGTGTCGTTGAGCAGGTCGGCACCCTCCGCGACGGCCAGCCGCCCCACCTCGCCGCGCCAGGTGTCCACGCTGATCACGACGTCCGGGTGCCGCGCGCGCACCGCGGCCACGAACGGCACGACGCGCCGGATCTCCTCGTCGACGTCGACGACGGCGCCGGGGCCCGCCTTGACCCCGCCGATGTCCACGATGTCCGCGCCCTCGGCGACGGCGGCGTCGACCCGGACCAGCGCGGCGTCGTCGGCGAAGGTGGCGCCGCGGTCGTAGAAGGAGTCCGGCGTGCGGTTGACGATCGCCATGACCAGCGCCCGGTCGCCGGCCGGGGTGCGGGTGCCGAAGCGCAGCGGCGGGAGGACGGGCGTGCTCACGCCTGCGATCGTGACACGGATGCGCGGTCGACGGCGGCGGCCGCGGGCCCGCAGGCCTCGAGCGCCTCGTCGACCGTGCGCGCCACGACGATCCGCTCCAGCGGCGCCCGGCTCGCGAACCCGCCCTCGACCAGCCCGGACACCCAGTCGAGCAGGCCGGACCAGTGCCCGTCCGGGTCGAGCACGACGACCGGCTTGCCGTGCAGCTCGAGGGACCCGGCGGTCCACACCTCGAACAGCTCCTCGCAGGTCCCGATCCCACCGGGGAGGGCGAGGAAGGCGTCGGCGTGCGCCTCCATCAGGGCCTTGCGCTCGCGCATGGTCTCGGTGACCAGCAGCTCGTCGGAGTCGTGGTCGGCCCACTCCCGCTCCACCATCGACCGCGGGATGACGCCGACGGTGCGCGCGCCGCCCGCCCGCGCGGCCAGCGCGACGGCGCCCATCATGGAGCGCCGGCCGCCGCCGGACACGAGCGTCCACCCGCGCGCGGCGATCGCGGTGCCGGTCTCGGCGGCGAGGTCCAGGTAGCGCTGCGGCACCCCGTCCGACGATCCGCAGTAGACGCAGACCGAGTGCGGGTCGCGCCCGCCCCGCCGGATCGCCGTCCCGTCGACCGCCATCAGTGCGCCTCCTCCCAGGCCCGGTAGGCCTCGTGCACCACCTTCACGGCGTCGTCGACGTCGTCCGTGAGGTGCAGGAGGGCCAGGTCCTTCTCGCCGATCTTCCCCGACTCGAGCACCGGGCCGGCGATCCAGTCGTAGAGGCCCTGCCAGTAGTAGCTGCCGAGCAGCACGACCGGGAACTTGGTGACCTTCTTCGTCTGCACGAGGGTGAGCGCCTCGAACAGCTCGTCGAGGGTGCCGAAACCGCCGGGGAGGCAGACGAAGGCCTGGGAGTACTTGACGAACATCGTCTTGCGGACGAAGAAGTACCGGAAGTTGATGCCGAGGTCGACCCAGTCGTTGAGGCCTTGCTCGAACGGCAGCTCGATGCCGAGCCCGACCGACAGCCCGCCGGCCTCCTGGGCGCCCTTGTTGACCGCCTCCATCGCGCCCGGCCCGCCGCCGGTGATCACGGCGTAGCCGGCCTCGGCGAGCGCCGTGCCCAGCGCGCGCCCGACGGCGTACTCGTGGTGGTCGCGCGGGGTGCGCGCCGAGCCGAAGACCGTGACGGCGCGGGGCAGCTCGGCGAGCATGCCGAAGCCCTCGACGAACTCCGCCTGGATCCGCATGACCCGCCACGGGTCGGTGTGCACCCAGTCGGTGGGGCCGCGCGAGTCGAGCAGGCGCTGGTCGGTCGTCGTGGGCTCGATCTTCTGCTCGCGGCGCAGCACGACCGGACCGCGCAGCCTCTCGTCCGGGCGGGACCCGGACCCGTTGGCGCTCATGAACGCCAGCGTACGGAGCGGGTGTGAACGCCCGGGGTCAGGTCAGGAAGGTCCGCAGCACGTCCGTGCAGCGGGCGACGACCGTGACGTCGACGTGCTCGTCGCGGGTGTGTGCGAGGTTGGGGTCGCCGGGCCCGTAGTTGACGGCCGGGATCCCGAGGGCGGCGAAGCGGGCGACGTCCGTCCAGCCGAACTTGGCGCGCGCGGTCGCGCCCGTGGCGGCCAGGAACTCCTGGGCCGCGGGCTGCGCCAGGCCCGGCAACGCCCCGGGGGACGAGTCGGTGAGCGTGACGTCGAACCCGTCGAGGACCTCGCGGACGTGCTGTTCGGCCTGCTCGACCGACCGGTCCGGCGCGAACCGGAAGTTGACGCCGACCACGCACTCGTCCGGCACGACGTTGCCCGCGACCCCGCCCGCGATCCGCACGGCCTGCAGCCCCTCGCGGTACTCGCAGCCGTCGATGTCCACCCGCCGCGGGGTGTAGTCGCCCAGCCGCCGCAGCACCTCGCCGGCGTGGTGGATCGCGTTGTCCCCCAGCCAGGAGCGTGCGGAGTGGGCCCGACGGCCGCTCGTCCGGACCTCGACGCGGAGCGTGCCCTGGCAGCCGGCCTCGACCTCGCCGTCCGTAGGCTCGCCGAGGACGGCGAGGTCGGCGGCGAGCCAGTCCCGGTGATTGCGCTCGAGGCGCCCGAGGCCGTTGCGGACCGCCTCCACCTCCTCGCAGTCGTAGAACACGAGGGTGAGGTCGTGCCGCGGCTCGGTGATCGTGGCGGCGAGGTGCGCGAACACCGCGTCGCCGGCCTTCATGTCGCTCGTCCCGCAGCCGTAGAGGAGGTCGCCCTCCCACCGGCTCGGCACGTTGTCGGCGATCGGCACGGTGTCGAGGTGCCCCGCGAGCAGGACCCGCCGCTCGCGGCCGAGGTTCGTGCGGGCGAGCACCGCGTCGCCGTCGCGGAGGACCTCGAAGTGCGGCGCCTGGGCGCGCAGGGCGGCCTCGACGGCGTCGGCCAGCGCCCGCTCCTCCCCGGACACGCTGGCCATGTCGACCAGGGCGGCGGTCAGCGCGGCGGGGTCCGCGGTCAGGTCCAGGGCGACGGTCGGAGCGCTCACGCGCCCTACTGTTCCACGGGGATCGGGGTGCGGCGTCCGCCGTCTCCCCCGCGGGCGTCACGGCCTCCCCCGCGGGCGTCACGGCGCGGTGTCCACCGCCTCCTCCGTCTCCTCCGTCTCCTCCGTCTCCTCGACGAGCGCGGCCAGCCGGGGCAGCACCTCGTCCCGCCAGCCCGGCCCCATGCGGTCGAACGCGAAGCGGCCCTGCCGGTCGTCGAGGTCGAAGCCGGAGTGCTCCAGGATCAGCCGGGTCCCGCGGCCCTCGGGCACCAGAGTCCAGGTGAGCGTCCAGGTGCCGTTGAACGTGTAGACGAACCGCTCCGGCGCGCGGACCTCCAGGACCTCGCAGGCCACGTCGCCCCAGCCGGGCATCTGCAGGGTGAAGCGGTGCCCGACCTCGGCCGCCACGTCGCCCGGCGCCCACCACCGCGCCAGCAGCTCGGGCTCGGTCAGCGCCCGCCACACCTTCGCGGGCCGTCCGGCGACGAACTGGTCCACGGTCACGGCCGCGATCAGGCTGCCCTTCATCGGTCCTCACTCTCGTCCGGCATCTCGTTCTCCACGAGGTCGGCGAGATCCTTCAGCCGACCGCGCCAGTAGTGCTCGAAGGGCGCGAGCCACTCGCCGATCTCGGCCAGCGGCCCGGGCTCCAGGTGGTAGTGCCGCCGCCGCCCCTCCGGCTCGTCCCGCACCAGCCCGGCGCGCCGCAGCACGCCCAGGTGCTCGGCGACCGCCGGCCGGCTCAGCGCGAACTCCCCCGCGAGCGCCCCCGCCGTGCGCGGGCCCTCCGCCAGCAGCTCCAGCAGCCGCCGGCGCACCGGGTTGGCCAGCGCGAGGAAGACGTCGTCGGGCACGATCCCATGATGCGTCGGAGATATCCGACATGTCAACTCCTCCCGACGCTTCCCGGATCCCGGTCCGGGCCGCACCCGGAGGAGGGCGGAGCGGGCCCGGACGGTTACATTCGACGCCCGTGAGCACCGAGTTCCGCACCGATCCCGCCTCCGGCACCGGCCTGGCCACCGTCACGGCCGACGGGACCGTCCTCGACGTCTGGTACCCGGCCCCCGCGCTGGGCACGGACGCCCCCGACACCTCGGCCGACCTGGAGCCGCTGGCCGGGGAGGACGCCGACCGCGGGGTCACCATGAAGGTGGTGCGCACCGAGATCGGCTCGCTCGCCGACAAGCCGGTCGACGCCGCCGACGTCTACCTGCGCCTGCACCTGCTGTCCGGGCGGCACGTCCGCCCGCACGAGGTCAGCCTCGAGGGCCAGTTCGGGCTGCTCGCGAACGTCGCGTGGACCAACTTCGGCGCCTGCGCCGTCCCCGGGTTCGAGCTCGTCCGGGCCAAGCTCCGCACGCGCGGTCCGGTCACCGTGTACGGCGTCGACAAGTTCCCGCGCATGGTCGACTACGTGCTCCCCTCGGGCGTCCGGATCGCCGACGCCGACCGCGTCCGGCTCGGCGCCCACCTCGCCGAGGGCACCACCGTGATGCACGAGGGCTTCGTCAACTTCAACGCCGGCACGCTGGGCTCCTCGATGATCGAGGGCCGGGTCTCGGCCGGGGTCGTCGTCGGCAACGGCTCGGACGTCGGCGGCGGCGCCTCGATCATGGGCACGCTCTCCGGCGGCGGCACCGCGGTCATCTCCATCGGCGAGCGCTGCCTGCTCGGCGCCAACGCCGGCATCGGCATCTCTCTGGGCGACGACTGTGTGGTCGAGGCCGGGCTGTACGTCACCGCCGGCACGAAGGTCGCCCTGCCGGACGGCACCTCGGTCGCCGCCCGCAGCCTGTCCGGCCAGAACGGGCTGCTGCTGCGCCGCAACAGCGTCTCCGGCGCCGTGGAGGCCCTCCCCCGCACCGGCCAGGGCATCGCGCTCAACGAGGACCTGCACAAGAACTGACGGCCGACGGGCACCGGGGCCGGCGCGTTCATCTCCGTCGGCTACGGTGCCCGCTCGTGTCCGCTCCCAGCACGTCCCCGGTCGCCCTCACCGGCGCCGACCTGCCGGCCCCGCTGACGGCCGCGCCGTCGGACTCGCCGGTGCACCACGTCCGCGCCGCCCTCGACCTGCGGCTGCGGGCCCTGCTCGCCCACGACCCGGGCACCCGGGACGGCAGCGACATCGAGGACCTGCACCAGATGCGGGTGGCGGTGCGGCGGATGCGCGCGGCGCTCAAGGCGGCCCGGCCGCTGCTCGACCGAACCTGGGCGGACGGGCTGCGGGCCGAGCTGGGCTGGCTCGGCCGCGCCCTCGGGCCGGTCCGCGACCTGGACGTCCTGCTGCTGCGCCTGCGCGGCGAGATCGCGACCCTGCCCGAGCGGGAGCGGGCCTCCGGCACGCAGCTCGTCGCCTCGCTCGACGCGGAGCGCGAGACCGCCCGGGCGGCGATGCTGGCCGTGCTGGAGTCCGGGCGCTACCGGGCCCTGCTCGAGCGGCTGGCCGATGCGATCCGGCTGCCGCTGCCCACGCCGTCGGCCACCCAGGCGCAGCCCGAGCTCATCGACCTGGTGCGCGCGGAGGTGCGGCGGCTGCGCAAGGCGGTGCGCCGCGCCGGCGACGACCCGCCCGACCAGACGCTGCACGACCTGCGGATCCTCGGGAAGCGGGTGCGCTACACCGGCGAGCTGGTCGAGCCCATGCTCGGCGCGCGGGTGAAGCGGCTGCTCAAGGCCACCGCGGGGCTCCAGGAGGTGCTCGGCGACCACCAGGACGCCTGCGTGGCCGAGGAGCGGATCCGCGGCCTGCTCGACGGCCTCGGCGAGTACCCCGACGCGCACGTCGTGTTCGTGGCGGGCCGGCTCGTCGAGCGCGAGCGGGCCCGGGCCACCGAGAAGCGCGGCGAGTGGTGGGCGGCGTGGGAGCACGTCGCCGCCCGCGCCGCCGAGATCTGAGAGGTGCGGGAGCGGCGGGAGGGGCTCAGCCCTCCAGCCGCCGCACCGCCTCGTCGATCCGCTCGTCCGTGGCCGTGAGGGCGATCCGGACGTGCCGCGCGCCGGCGGGCCCGTAGAACTCGCCGGGCGCGACGAGGATCCCCCGCTCGGCCAGCGAGCGGACGGTGTCCCGGCAGGGCCGGTCCTCGGTCGTCCACAGGTAGAGCCCGGCCTCGGAGTGGTCGATCCGGTACCCGGCGCGCTCGAGAGCGCCCCGCAGCCGGCTCCGCCGCTTCTCGTAGACCTTGACCTGCTCGGCGACGTGCGCGTCGTCCGCCGCGGCCGCCGCGAGCGCGGCCTGCACCGGGAACGGCACGATCATGCCGGCGTGCTTGCGGATCTCCAGGAGCGCCTTCACCAGGGCCGCGTCGCCCGCGACGAACGCCGCGCGGTACCCCGCCAGGTTCGACGTCTTGGACATCGAGTGCACGGCCAGCAGGCCCTCGTGCCGACCCTCGCTCACCTCCGGCGACAGCACCGAGGCGACCGGCGCGCCGAAGGACAGCCCGAGGTAGCACTCGTCCGACGCCACGACCGCGCCGACCGCCCGGGCGGCGTCGACGGCGGAGCGGAGGCCGGCGGCGTCGAGCACCCGGCCCGTGGGGTTCGACGGCGAGTTGAGCCAGACCAGCTTCGTGCCGGCGGGCGGGGCCTCACCGTCGGCCAGCCGGACCACGGAGGCGCCGGCGAGCAGCGCGCCCACCTCGTAGGTCGGGTAGGCCAGCTCCGGCACCGCGACGACGTCGCCCGTGCCGAGGCCGAGCAGCGTCGGCAGCCAGGCGACCAGCTCCTTGGAGCCGATCGTGGGCAGCACCGCGGCCGGGTCGGCCCCCGCGACGCCGAAGCGGCGGGTCAGCGAGTCCGCGATCGCCTGGCGCAACGAGTCGGGGCCGTACGTGGTCGGGTAGCCGGGCTCGTCCGCGGCCGGGCCGGTCAGCGCGGCACGGACGACGGCCGGGACCGGGTCGACCGGCGTGCCGACCGAGAGGTCGACGATCCCGCCGGGGTGGCCGTTTGCGAGCGCCTTGACCTCGGCGAGGGAGTCCCAGGGGAAGTCGGGGAGCGCGATGCCCCGCCGATGGTTCGCTCGCTGCCGCTCGCTCACTCGTCGTGCTCGACCGGCGCCATGCTCTTGATCGGCTCCGGGTCGGCCTCGGTCAGCCCGACCTTCGAGGCGCCGCCGGGCGAGCCCAGCTCCTCGAAGAAGTCCGCGTTGGCCTTGGTGTACGCGCCCCACTGGTCCGGGACGTCGTCCTCGTAGTAGATGGCCTCGACCGGGCAGACCGGCTCGCAGGCACCGCAGTCGACGCACTCGTCGGGGTGGATGTAGAGCATGCGGGCGCCCTCGTAGATGCAGTCCACGGGACATTCCTCGATGCACGCCTTGTCCTTGAGGTCCACACAGGGCTCGGCGATCACGTACGTCACGGAAGGTCCTCCACAAGCGGGCGCTGTTCTGGCGCGGGCGTTCTCCGTGGCAGGTTAACCCGCGGGTACCCACTCTCACACGGGAAGGCAAGCCTCACTCGATGACTCCGGACGAGCACCCCGGGCGGCCGGGGATCGCCGCACTGATCGACGCCGCCCTGGGCGAACGGGTCGCGCTCCGGCACCGGATCGGGGAACGCGAGGGCCGCCCGCTCTACACCGACGCCGTCGGCCCGCTGTCCGACGGCGGCGCGGGCACGGTCGTCGTCGACACCCGGAAGGGGCCGGTGCGGGTGGAGCGCGCGGCCGTCGTCGCGGTGCGGGTCGTCCCGCCGGCCCCGCGCCGCCGGGCCTCCTGGAGCGCGGTGTCCCGCCTGGAGAACCTGTGTGCCGACGCCTGGCCGGCCGTGGTCGACGAGCCGCTCGGCGGCTGGCGGCTGCGCGCGGCGGGCGGTTTCACCGGCCGGGCGAACTCGGCGCTCGCCGTCGGGGACCCGGGGCTGCCGATCGACGCGGCGCTCGACCGCGTCCGGGCGTTCGCGGCGGAGCACGGCATCCCGACCCGGCTGCAGACGCCGATGGGCTCGCCCTGGTCCGAGGCCGCGGCGCGGGAGGGCTGGGTGCTCGACGGCGGGCACCAGGCCGGGCCCGAGGTCGCCGTCCTGGTGGCGGATCTCACGAACCTGGCGGCGCTGCCGTCGACCGCGGCGGTCGAGCTCACCCCGGACGCGACCGACGACTGGTGGGCGATCACCGGGGCCCCGGAGAGCGAGGCGGAGCGGCACGTCCTCACCGCGGCGGCGCGCCCGGGCTTCGCCGTGTCCCGCGGGGCGGACGGCACCCCGACGGGGGCGCTGCGGGCCGCCGTCGTGGAGGACCACCTGCACCTGTCCCGCCTGGCCACCCGCTCCGAGGTGCGACGGCAGGGGGTCGGCACCGCGCTCACGGCGGCCGCGGCGGCGTGGGGCCTCGAGCAGGGCGCCCGCTGGGCGGTGCTGCAGGTCAACCTGCAGAACGGGGGCGCCCGCGCCCTCTACGCGCGGCTGGGCTGCACCGAGCACCACCGCTACCACTACCTCGGCCCGGGCCGCTAGACCCTCGCGAGTCCTCGCCCCGCGAGCCAGCGCTGGGCCTCGCGGGCCGCGCGCTTGAGCCCGGACCACTCGCCGAGGTACTTCCCCAGCACCCCGACGACCGGCAGCATGCCGAGCGCCTCGTGGTAGAAGCGGCCGTGCGGGCGCTTGTCCAGCTCGTCCTCGACCGAGTACAGCGCCCGGCCGAGCCGCCACACCGCGGACCCGATCCTCGCCGCGGTCGGCCGGCCGCCCGTGGCCAGGTCGCCCTCGATCTCGGCGGCACGGGCGTCGGCGGCGGCGTCCTCGGCGGCCGTCGGCGTCCCCAGCTCGGGCCGGCGCCGGAACAGCACCCAGGCCAGCAGCGAGACCAGGTGGTCCTCGTCCGTGACGCCGTGCTCGCCGGCCACCGCGACCAGCAGCATGCCCTGCGCGGCGGCGCCGATGGCCGCGCCGACCGGCAGCGTGCGGGCGAGCGCGCCGCCCAGGCCGGGGATCGCGGCGACGCCGGTGGCGAACCGGCCGACCCGGTAGATCCACCACCGCTGTCGCGCGGCCACGTCCATCCGCGCCCAGGTCGCGGTGCCGGGCACCGGGGCCGCGGCCAGCGCGTCGAGCAGCTTGTCGCGGGTGGAGCGCTCACCGTCCGTCCCGCCGTCCCGGCCGCGCAGGCCGAAGGGATCGGAGTCGCGCAGCGCCGAGAGGATCGGCCGGGTGGCCCGGACGAAGGGCCGCAGGAGCCCGACGACCGCCGCGTCGGGAATGGGTCCGTCGCTCACGACCGGATCATCCCGCGCGGGTCGGCACCCCGCTCGGCGGAGCGGCGGGCGTCGGCGGAGTCGACGACCCGGCGCAGCGGCAGCAGCCCGGCGAGCAGGCCCGCGACCAGCAGCAGGAAGGACTGCCAGGTCGCCGGCAGGACGACGTCCCCGCCCGGGCCGGCGAACCCCAGCACCCCGAGGACCACGACCCAGACCGCCAGCGGCGAGGCGGCCACGGCGGTGGTGGTCGAGACCTCCGCGGCGGCGTGGATCAGCCAGGGCATGGTCAGCAGCACCAGCACAGTGCCGACCGGGGCGGGCACGGGCCCGATGTACATCGGCTGGAGCAGCAGCTCGAGCGCCGTGAGCAGGGCCGCGGCCAGCAGCACCGCCGCGAGCGTGAGCCAGCGCATCAGCCGAGCCCCGCGAACAGGTCGTCGGCGGGGGCCGGCCCCGCCCCCGAGGCCAGCACGTACTCCTCGACGTCGATCAGCGGCTGGGCGACGTCGTTGCTCATCGCGAACGCCACCGCGCCCTCCGGCCCGTCGCTCTCCCACACCGCGATCTGCGTGGCGTGCGCGCGCATCGCCGCGACGAGCGCAGCGCGGTGGCCGGACACGTCCAGCCGGGTCGTGACGACGGCGTCGGGCGCGCTGGGCAGCTCGTCCGGCTCGGGGAACCGGAACGGCATGCCGGGCAGGCCCTTGATCGACGCCAGCCCGGCGTCGAGCTCGGAGCGCGAGCGGACGGCGTGGAAGACGCGCGCGACGGTGTCCGGGCGCGCCTCCGCAACCGCGGTCGTGAGGGTGTGGGCGCGGACGTGGTCCGGGTGGCCGTAGCCGCCGTCGTCGGCGTAGGAGACGACGACCTGCGGCCGCAGCTCGTCGACGACGGCGAGCAGCTGCGCGAGCTGCTCCTCGAACGTCCCCGGCCCGGCGAGGGCCCGCGGGTGCAGCACGGCCGGGGTGACCGCGCGGGTGCCCTCGCCGTGCTCCATGCCGCTGTCCCGCCAGCGCCCGAGCCCGCCCAGGAACCGGTGCGCCGGACCCCCGAGGGCGGCGAGCGCCCCGGCCAGCTCGTGCACCCGGTACCCGCCGAGCTGGTCGCCCCGGTCCGGCGCGAGCTCGCGCAGCTCCGGCGGGATGACCTCGCCCTCCTCGCCCAGCGAGCACGTCACGACCACGCAGGCCGTGTCGGGGTCGGCGGCGTACCGGGCGATGGCGCCGCCGGTGGTGAGGGTCTCGTCGTCCGGGTGCGCGTGGACGAACAGGACCCGACGGGCGGGGAGCGCGGGGAACGCAGCGAACACTGCGGGAGCCTACGTCCTCACAGCAGCGCCCTGCGCTCGGCGTAGTGGCAGGACACCGGGTGCCCCTGCCCCCGCTCGACCAGGGCCGGCGGCTCCTCCACGCAGCGCGTCCGCTCGGCGTCGGACAGCTCGTTCGCGAACTTCGGACACCGGGTGCGGAACCGGCAGCCGGACGGCGGGTCGGCCGGGCTCGGCAGGTCCCCGACGACCGTGATCCGCTCCCGGGCCCGCTCCTTGCGGGGGTCGGGCAGCGGGATCGCCGAGATCAGCGCCTGCGTGTACGGGTGCGCCGGGCCCGCGAACAGCTCCTCGGCCGTCCCGGTCTCGACGATCGAGCCCAGGTACATGACCGCGATCCGGTCCGCGATGTGCCGCACCACGGACAGGTCGTGGCTCACGAACAGGTACGACAGCCCCAGCTCGGTCTGCAGCTCGTCGAGCAGGTTGAGCACGCCCGCCTGGATGGAGACGTCGAGGGCCGAGACCGGCTCGTCGAGCACCAGGAGCTTCGGGCGCAGGGCGAGCGCGCGGGCGATGCCGATGCGCTGCCGCTGCCCGCCGGAGAACTCGTGGGCGTACCGGTTGCCGTGCTCCGGCTTGAGCCCGACGGTCTGCATCAGCCGCCGGACCTGCTCGCGGCCGTCCTCCCGGTAGAGCCCGTGGATCCGCAGCGGCTCGGCGATGATCTCGTTCACCGGCAGCCGCGGGTCCAGCGAGGCGTACGGGTCCTGGAACACGATCTGCAGCTCGCGGCGCAGCGCGCGCATGTCGCCGCGGCCGATCTTCGTGAGGTCCCGGCCCTTGTAGAGCACCTCGCCCGAGGTCGCGGGCAGCAGGTTGAGCACCACCCGCGCGGTCGTGGACTTGCCGCAGCCGGACTCGCCGACCAGCCCGAGGGTCTCCCCCTCGGCCAGGTCGAACGAGACGTCCGAGACGGCCTGCACCGCGCCGATCTGCCGGCGGACGAGGCCCTTCGAGCGGATCGGGAAGTGCTTGACGACGTTGCGGACGCTGAGCAGCGTCCGCGTGCCCTGCTCGACCGTGGTCATGCCCGGGCCTCCCCGTCCCTGCCGGTGCCGGCGCCCTCGGCCGCGGCGAGCCCGGCCAGCGCCTCGTGGTCGGCGACCTCGCTGTCGAACACGTCGGCCGCCTCCTGGCCCTCGAGCGTCTCGGCGTAGTGACAGGCGGCGAGGTGGCCGGCGCCGGTGGTCGCGCGCAGCTCCGGCTCGCTCTCGTCGCACCGCTCGGTGTGCTTGGGGCAGCGCGGCCCGAAGGGGCAGCCGGGCGGCATGTTGACGACCGACGGCGGCGACCCCGGGATCGGGGTGAGCCGCTCGCTGGGCCGGTCGAGCCGGGGCAGGCTGCCGAGCAGGCCGAGCGTGTAGGGCATGCGCGGGGTGTAGAAGACCTCCTCCGCGGTGCCGACCTCGACGGGCTTGCCGGCGTACATGACCATCACCCGGTCCGCCTGCCCGGCGATGACGCCCAGGTCGTGGGTGATGAGCACCATCGCCGCGCCCGTCACGTCCTGCGCCGCGGCCAGGGCCTCGAGGATCTGGGCCTGCACGGTGACGTCGAGCGCGGTCGTCGGCTCGTCGGCGATGATCACGTCCGGGTCGTTGGCCATGGCGATCGCGATGACCACGCGCTGGCGCATGCCGCCGGAGAGCTCGTGCGGGTAGGAGTTCGCGCGGTCCTTCGCGTTGGGGATCCGGACCCGGTCGAGGAGCTCGACGGCGCGGTCCATGGCCACCTGCCTCGAGACGTCGTGGTGCGCCCGGACGGCCTCGGCGATCTGCGCCCCGACCGTGTAGACGGGGTTCAGCGAGGTCATCGGGTCCTGGAAGATCATCGCGATCCGGGAGCCCCGGATCCGGGTCATCTCCGCCTCGGACAGCGTGAGCAGGTCCTTGCCGTCGAACCGGACCGAGCCCTTGACCTGGGCGGTGCCCGGCAGCAGCCGCATCACCGCCATCGAGGTCACGGACTTGCCCGAGCCGGACTCGCCGACGATCCCCAGCACCTCGCCGCGGTGCAGCCGGTAGTCCACGCCGCGGACCGCGCGCACGGGCCCGTCCGCACTCGGGAAGGTCACGTCGAGGCCGGAGACCTCGAGCACGACGTCCCCCTTGGCACCCCGCGCACCCGGCGCGGGCGACAGGTCGATCTCCTCACTCGCCGTGAACTTCTCGCTCGCACGCTCGGTCACTGGCGCACCTTCGTCTGCTGCGGGTCGAACGCGTCACGCAGGCCGTCGCCGATGAAGTTGATCGTGAGCGCGATGATGATGATGAACAGGCCCGGGAAGTAGAACAGCCACGGGCGGGTGGTGAGCGCGGTCTGCGCCTCGCTGACGAGCAGGCCGAGCGAGGTGTCCGGCGGCGTGACGCCGAAGCCCAGGTAGGACAGCGAGGTCTCGAGCAGGATCGCCAGCGCGACCAGGATCGTCAGGTTGACGAGGATCGAGCCGAGGGCGTTGGGCACGAGGTGGCGCAGGATGATCCGCGTGTCGCTCGCGCCGAGTGCCTTGGCGGCCTCGACGAACTCCTTCTCCCGCAGCGACAGCACCACACCGCGCGACACCCGGGACACGTAGGCCCAGTACAGCCCGGCGATGACCAGCGCGATCAGGTACCAGGAGCCGCCGAAGTTGTGCGAGAGCATCGCGGCCACGGCGATCAGCGGCAGCGTGAGCACCAGGTCGGAGATGCGCATCATGACCGTGTCGGTCTTGCCGCCGAAGTACCCGGCGACCGAGCCCCACAGCGTGCCGACGAGCGTGGCCAGGATGGCGACGCTGACCGAGACCTGCAGCGAGATGCGGGTGCCACGCAGCACCTGGGCGAACTGGTCGCGGCCGGCGGAGTCGGTGCCGAACGGGTGGTCCCACGAGGGCGGGACGGAGTTGTCCGGGGTGTACTGGCCGGCGTCGTACTTCCAGAGCCAGCCGCCGACGTAGGCCAGCAGCACCAGCGCGACCAGCACGCAGAGGCTGACGACGGCCGCGCGGTGCTGCAGGAAGCGCCGGAGGACCAGCTGCCCCTGGCTGCGCTCGGTGACCGTGAACTCGCGGTCCGGCGCCGCGGGCGCCGACCGGGTCTCCGGGGTCTGGGTCCGGGTGTCAGGCATAGCGGATCCTCGGGTCCAGGACTCCGTAGAGGAGGTCGGCGATCAGGTTGAAGGCGATCACCACGGTCGCCGCGACCAGCAGCCAGGAGGCCGTCGCGTAGACGTCGTTGGTCCGGATCGAGGTGAGCAGGTAGTCGCCCATGCCCTTCCACTGGAAGACGGTCTCGGTGACGACGGCCCCGCCGATGATCGACGCGATGTCCAGCGCGGTCACGGTGGTCAGCGGGATGAGGGCGGTGCGCAGCCCGTGCTTGACCATCACGGTGCGCCGGGGCAGGCCCTTGGCCCGGGCCAGCCGGACGTAGTCCGAGTTCATCACCTCGAGCATCGAGGCCCGGGTGAACCTGCTCCAGGCGGCGTAGGAGATCAGCGCCAACGAGATCGTCGGCAGGATCATGTGCCCGATGATGTCCACGACGTAGGGCCCGGCGCCCCGCGGTGGAGGCACGGACGACTGGCCGATCGTGTAGATCGCCTGGGTGCCCAGGGCGCTGTTGAACGAGATGCCCGCCTGCTTGAGCAGGATCGCGAACCAGAACGCCGGCATGGCGAGGAACAGGAAGCCGACGAACGTCGCCGCGTAGTCGAACTTCGAGTACTGCTTGACCGCCGTCAGGACGCCGATCACCACCGCCAGGATCAGCGCCAGCACCATCGCCAGCGCGATCAGCCGGATGGTGACCAGGAAGCGGTCCCCCAGGTCGTGGCCGATGTTCGCCGTGGACACGACCGACGGGCCGAAGTCCCCGGTGAAGATGCCGCCGAGCCACGAGAAGTACCGCTGGAGCAGCGGCTGGTCGAGGTGCAGGCGGACGTACTCCGCATCGATCACGTTCTGCGGGGCGGGCGGGTTCTTCTCCCGCAGCGGCGCGAGCGGGTCCGCCGACGCGGAGCCCAGCGCGAAGATGACGAACGACGAGACGATCAGGACCGGTATCGAGTACAGGATCCTGCGCACGGCGAAGGCGAGCATGCGGATGTGCTTCTTCCGACTCGTGGTGGGAGCACGGTCCGCTCCGCTCGTGGCGGGGCGGGCCGCCGTCTGAGCAGGGTAACGCCGGGGACGGGCCCGGGCCGGGCGGCCGACACACGGTCGGCGCCCCGGCCGGGCCCGCCCCCGGTCCTCACGTCACGAGCCGGAGCGGATGCCCCACTCGGAGGTGTTGTACGTGATCCCGTCGAGCGACGCGTTGTTGCGCACGTTGCCCAGCGTGTTCTGCACCGCGGCCAGCGTCGGCTTCTGGTACAGCGGCAGCACGTAGGCGTCCTCGGCCATGATCTTGTCGGCCTCGTTCAGCTTGGCCCGGGCGTCGTTGATGTCCGTCGACGCCGCGGCCTCGTTGATCAGCGCGTCCGTGGTCGGGTTGACGTACTTGCCGTAGTTCGACCCGGAGTTCGACAGCCACAGCTGCTGCGCGCCGCCGAACGGCGCCGGCGACATGATCCAGCCGAACACGATGACGTCGTAGTCGCCCGAGCTGGTGGTCGTGCCCAGGCTGTCCGTCGTCGAGATCTCGACGTTCACGCCGAGCTGCTTCGCGTACTGCTGGAACAGCTCGCACTCGGTCTGCCGGACCGCGTTGCCCACGGTGTAGCGCATCCGCAGGGCCGGCACGGCCTGCCCGTTGGGCGCGACCAGCGCGGAGCCCACGCCGGTGTAGCCGGCGTCGGTGAGGACCTTCTTGGCCCGCTCGATGTCGCCGGAGCCCTGCCCGGTGGCCGTCAGGTTGTCCTGGTAGCCGTCCTGCTGCGGCACGAACATCTTGTTCTGCAGCGGCTTGATGTCCGGGTTGAACTGCCCGACCGTCTTCGCGATGACGTCCTGCGTGTTCACGGCGATGTAGAGCGCCTGGCGCAGGGCCTTGTCGGCGAGGAACGGGTTCTGCAGGTTGAAGTCGAAGTGCTCCCACGACAGCCCGGCCGCCTGCGCGTTCGAGACGTTCGGGATGTTGTTGAGCTGGTTGACGATGTCGACCTGCGGCTGCGGGAACAGCGCCTGGACCTCGTTGTTCTGCAGGGCCAGCGGCTCCTGGGTGGCGTCGGTGATCACGCGGATCACCAGCCGGTCGAGCTTGGGCTTGGTCGCGCCGTACCACTGCGGGTTCGGGACCAGCGTCAGCGCGACGTTGTCCTGCCAGTTCTCGACCTGGAACGGGCCGGCCGAGTAGGTCGGCGGGGTCTTGCCGAACCAGTCGAACGCCGCGGCGAGGCCGTCGGGCGAGTTCAGGTCACCCTGCTGGGCGCCGATGTGGGCCGGGTACAGCGGGGCGGCCGAGTTGAAGAGGCTCTGCCAGTCGGTGTAGGGCTTCGACAGCGTGACCGTGACCGTCTTGCCGTTGTCCGAGCCGGTGACCGCGGTGACCTGGTCGTAGCCGCCGTTGCCGGCGGTCTCGCACGCCGGGCAGTCCCGGGTGTTCTGCCACTTCCAGCTCATGACGAAGTCGTCCGCCGTGACGGGCGTGCCGTCGTTCCACACGGCGGCCGGCTTGATCTTGTAGACGATCGTCGTCGGGTTCGTGAGGTCCGCGGAATCCAGCAGGTCCGTGTTCAGCGTCGGCTTGAGATCGGGCGACGTGTAGAACGCGTACGTCAGCAGCGGCTTGGTCGACATGCCGGTCCAGTCGACGTTGCCCTCGGACGAGATGACGTTCCAGTTGTCGATGTTCTTCTCGGAGGCCAGCGTGACCGTCCCGCCCTGCTGCAGCTGGTCCGCCGGGACGCTGTTGCAGGTGTTGGGGTTGGTGCTGCAGTCCCCGTAGACCCCGCCCGAGCTGCCGCCGGCGCCACCACCGCCGCCGCAGGCCGCCAGGACAAGGGTCGCCGCCGTGGCGACCGCTGCGGCCGCGGCCGCCCTCGTTCTCTTCATGGACTTCCTCGATCTCTCGCCTGTCCCGGCCCGGTCGGGCCACCCGGATCGGGGCACTTCGACCCTTGCCGCGTGGCCGTCCATGTGCCGGGCGGCCCGCCCGATCCCTCGGGCAACTTAGGAACCTCACAGCTCCGCCCGCCAACGAAGTCGCCGATCGTGACCAAAGGGTGACGTGAGGTGGACAGGGCGACACATCGTGATTACTCTGGAGTAACTTTCGCCCTGCTGAGGGAAGGCTCAGCTGACCGGGGCGCTCCATCGTTGCGCCCCCGTGAGCGGTCCCGTCCCGAGCGGACCGGCGCCGAACCCGGTCGCGGCCGAGCCGGGCGCCGTGCTCACGAGGAGCGACACCTGCTGGAAGAGCGGCAGGGCCGGGAGCTGCGCCCACAGCACCCGCTCGGCCGTGGCGAGCTGGCCCGGGTCGGGCACCGCGGCAGCCGCGAGGGACTCCAGCACCGGCTGCAGCGCGGCCGAGCAGAAGCCGTTGGGCAGGGCGGGCGGCGCGGGCAGCGACGGCGTCGGGTCCGGGCAGCCGTGGTCCGAGGCCAGCTGCGGCCCGATCGGCCCGCCCACCGCCCGCGGCTCCACCAGGATGTCCGCGCGCACGGTGGCGTTGGGGGCGACGGTGCCGCTCGGCGGGGCCGACGTCGTCGCCGGGGTCGTGGCGGACGCGCTCGGGCCCGAGGTCGGGGCCACGCTCGGCGTCGGGGTGACCGTGCCGCCCGCGGACGACGGCGAGGTCGGCGGCGTGGTCGTGGAGGGCGGGGTGGCGACGACCGCCCGCTGGGTGAACAGATCCGCCGCGGGCGGCGCGACGACCTGGACCTCGATCCCGGCCGCGCGCAGCTGGTCGGCCACGGCCTCGGCCACGTCGACGTCCGTGCCGCGCTCGGCGCCGGCGGCCACGACGATGCTCAACGGGGTGTTGCCGAGGGTCCAGGCCCCGCCGGCGCCCCGGGTGTAGCCCGCCTCGGTGAGCAGCCGCTCGGCGGTGGCGGGGTCCGGGCGGGCCGGGGCGCCCGCGGGGGCGGTGGCGGCGTAGCCGGGCTGCGACGGCGCGAGCCCGAAGGCGTCGGCGGGCAGCGCGTCCGGCGCCACGGCGGCCCGGATCCGCTCGCGGTCCAGCAGGGCCCCGACGGCCTGGCGCACCCGGACGTCGGACAACGGCCCGTAGTCCGACCGCAGCGCGAGATCGGTGACGGTCGCGCGCGGCGCCGGCGCGGTGGTGATCGCGTTGCCGAGCGAGGCGAGGGCCTCGGTGACCTCCGGGCCCGAGGTGGGCATCGCGACGTCGACGTCGCCGACCCGCAGGCCCTCGGCGAGGGTCTGCGGCCCCAGCCGGCGGAGCACGACCTGGTCGAGCGTCGCCGGGGTGGCCCAGTACAGGTCGTTGCGGACGAGCGTGACCTCGCCGCGCGCCCGGTCCACCGCCGCGACCCGGAACGGCCCGCCCGACGCCGGCAGCCCGCCCTGCAGCGCCCCGGTCCACGAGCCGGGGGCGTCCTTGAGGATCTGCGCGGGCAGCAGCCCGCTGAACAGGTACTGCCACTGCGGGTACGGCTCGTCGAACACGACGTCGACGGCCTTGCCGCCGGCCCGCGACCGGACGTCCGTGACGTGCCGGTACCCCTCGGCGTCGATCGTGCCGGGCTGGGTGCGCATCTGCTGCCAGAGGTACACGAAGTCCTCGGCGGCGATCGGCGAGTTCGACGACCACGAGGCCTGCACGTTGAGCTCGTAGCTCACGGTGAACGGGCTGGTCGAGGTGACCTCGGCGCTGGTCGCGACCGTGCGGTCGAGCTGCAGGGCGCCGTCGGCGTCGGGCCGGAACACCGACGGCAGCACCAGGGTGGCCAGCGCCTGCGTGACCGGCGAGCGGTCGGCGAGCAGGTGCGGGTTGAAGCCGGCACCGAGGTCGTCCACGCCGACGACGACCTCGGTCGCCCGGGCGGTCACGGGCGGCGGCGCGGGCTGCGGCGGGGCGGGCTGCTCCACCGGGGCGTCCGTGCACGCTGCCAGCAGCGTGAGCAGGCAGGCGCCGACGACGAGCAGCGTCCTGCGCGCCCAGCCGGTCACGTGCCCTCCCCCGCGCGGCGGGCCGGGCGGCCCGCCTGGCCGCCATCGTCGCACCGGCGACGTGGCGGCCGGGTGTGGGGCCCGGCCCGGCCCGGGCGCGGGGTCAGCGCGAGACGCCGGCCGCGGCGGCCTTCGCCCGGGCGCGCTGCCGGCCGCGCAGGTGCGAGTCCAGCTCGACCTTGCGGATCCGGACGTTCTCCGGCGTGACCTCGACGCACTCGTCGTTGGCGCAGAACTCGAGGCTCTGCTCCAGCGTGAGGATCGTCGGCGGGGTGAGCTTCACCAGCTCGTCGCCGGTCGACTTGCGCATGTTGGTGAGCTTCTTCTCCCGCACGATGTTGACCTCGAGGTCCTCGTTGCGGGTGTACTCGCCGATGACCATGCCCTCGTAGACCTGGGTGCCCGGGCCGACGAACAGCACGCCGCGGTCGGACAGGGCGTCGACCGCGTACCCGGTGACGGGGCCCGAGCGGTCGGCGATCAGCGAGCCGCGCAGCCGGCTGGAGATCTCGCCGACCCAGGGGCCGTAGCCGTCGAAAACGTGGCTGGCGATGCCCGCGCCGCGGGTGATGGTGAGGAACTCGGTGCGGAAGCCGATCAGGCCCCGGGAGGGGACCCGGAAGTCCAGCCGGACCCGGTTCTCGCCGTGCACCATCTGGATCATCTCGCCCTTGCGGGCGGCGAGCAGCTGGGTGACGGCGCCGAGCGAGTCGGTCGGCACGTCGATCGAGAGGTTCTCGAACGGCTCGTGGAGCTTGCCGTCGATCGTCTTCGTGACGACCTCGGGCTTGCCCACGGTGAGCTCGAAGCCCTCGCGGCGCATGGTCTCGACCAGGATCGCCAGCGCGAGCTCGCCGCGGCCCTGGACCTCCCAGGTGTCGGGGCGCTCGGTGGGCAGCACGCGCAGGCTCACGTTGCCGACGAGCTCGGCGTCCAGCCGGCCCTTGACCTGCCGGGCGGTCAGCTTCTGCCCCGGCTTCGGGTCGCGCCCGACCAGCGGGGAGGTGTTGATGCCGATCGTCATCGAGATTGCCGGCTCGTCGACGTGGATGCGCTCGAGCGGCACGGGGTTCTCCGGGTCCGCGAGCGTGTCGCCGATCATGACGTCCGCGATCCCGGCCACGGCCGCGATGTCGCCCGCCACGGCCTCCTCGGCCGGCACCCGCTGCAGGCCCTCGGTGCGCAGCAGCTCGGTGATCTTGACGCGGGTGACGGTCCCGTCGGCCTGGCACCAGCCGACCTGCTGGCCGCGGCGGAGCACGCCCGCGCGGATGCGGCAGAGCGCGATGCGGCCCAGGAAGGAGGTCGCGTCGAGGTTGGTGACGTGGGCCTGCAGCGGGGCGTTCGGGTCGTCCTTGGGCGCGGGGACCACGTCGAACAGCACGTCGAACAGCGGCTGGAGGTCCTCGGAGTCCGGCAGCTCGCCGTCCGCGGGGCGGTTGCGGCTCGCCCGCCCGGCGCGGCCGGAGGCGTAGACGACCGGGAGGTCCAGCAGGTGTGCGGTCTGGTCCTCGTCGAGGCCCAGCTCGTCCGCCAGCTCGAGCAGCAGCTCCAGCGACTCGTCGACGACCTCCTCGATGCGGGCGTCCGCCCGGTCGGTCTTGTTGACGACGAGCATGACCGGCAGGCCGGCCGAGAGGGTCTTGCGGAGCACGAAGCGGGTCTGCGGGAGCGGGCCCTCGGAGGCGTCGACCAGCAGCACCACGCCGTCGACCATCGACAGGCCGCGCTCGACCTCGCCGCCGAAGTCCGCGTGGCCCGGGGTGTCGATGACGTTGATCGTGACGCCCTGCCAGGTCACGGTGGTGTTCTTGGCGAGAATGGTGATGCCCTTCTCGCGCTCCAGGTCCCCGGAGTCCATGACCCGGTCGACCGGCTCGGCCCGCTCGCCGAAGGCGCCCGAGGCGCGCAGCATCGCGTCGACCAGGGTGGTCTTGCCGTGGTCGACGTGCGCGACGATCGCCACGTTGCGCAGCGCGCGCACGCCGTCGGGCAGGCCGCGGTCGGCGGTCTGCGGGGCGTCGGCGAGAGCGGTTCCGGCTGAGGTCACGATTCACGGTATCCCGGTCGGGCTCTGGACCTTGCCGAGAGGTGAGCCTAGGCTTTCCTCACGATGGCCAAGGTGAAGAAGAAGTGCTGCCGGTCGAAGCCGAAGCGGTGCAAGAGCTGCCCGGTGGTCCACCTGCGGCTGAAGAAGATCGACGCCCGGGGACTGAGCGGCAAGGAGTACACGCGCGCGGTCAAGGCGGCGCGCATCTACTGAGGTCGCGGGCCCGCACGGGCCCGTGTCCGTCCTTCGTGGACGGCGCGCGACGTCCTTCGTGGAGGGTCGGCGGGAGCTTCTGAATCGTTCCCTGCTCGGCCGTCACGAAAGCGTCCGACACCGGTCCCGGCGCGCCCGGACCCGATGACCAAGGTCACACAGTGATCCGGACCGCCGCGGCCGCCGCGCGGCCCGCTCATCCGGCCCTACGGCCGGGCGCCACGGCGCGACCGATCTGGCCCAGCACGGTCTCCGGCCGGGTCGCGAGCTCGTGCCACCGGCAGGTCAGCACCGTCCAGCCCGCCCGGGCCAGCACCCCGCGCCGCCAGAGCGTGCGCCGCCGGGCCTCCGCCCCGAGCGGCCGCGCCCAGCCCTCGGCCTCCACCGCCACCCGTGCCTGCGGGAAGGCCACGGGGAGCACCACCCCGGCCGCCGGGTGCTCCGTGCGCCAGCCGATCACCCGCGCCTCGCGCAGCCGGGACACCAGCAGCCGGACGGCCGCCGGTCCCGCCCGCTCCGCCGTGGCGGCCAGCGCGGCGCGGGCGGCGGTCGCACCGGCCGCGCCGGGATTGCGCGTGTAGGCCCGTGCGACCTCGGCGAACCCGACGTGCGACTGCAGCGCCCGGTCCAGGAACGGGCCGCCCGCCGCGCCCAGCTCGACCGCCGCCTCGAGCACGGTGAGCGACAGGGCCGTGACCGGGACGCCGTACCGACTGGTCCGGTCGTCGTCGGCGAGGTCGCGGCGGCGCACGGTGACGCCCGGCCGGTTCCGGGGCGAGCGGCGTCGCGGCACGGTGACGGCGATGTCGCCCGCGAGCGCCGGGGAGACGCCGTGCCACCAGGAGGCGGCCAGCCCGCTGAGCACCGCGTCGTCGCCTGCCCAGAGGACGGCGGCCCGGACCCGGGCCTCGTCGGTCGGCCGGTGGGTGCGGTCGAGGTAGACGCGCGGGTGCAGCGGTACCCAGTGCCGGCCGGCGAGCCGCCGGTCGATCGCGTCGGGGGACAGGCCGGCGGCCCGCGCCTGCGCCCGCCCGATCACCCCCGCCTGGCGGCGGAGGAGGGCGGCGAGGGCGGGTGGCGCGGCGGGGCTGGGGTGCGTGATCGGCTCCATGCCCGGTTTCGACGGACCCGCCGGCGCCGCGGTTCCCCCGGGACGAAAGACGTTGCCGGATGTGGAGTGACACTCTAGAGTTTCACTCCATGAAGCGGGGCGGCCGGTCCGTGATCGTGGACGCGGCGCTGGCCAGCGTGGAGGAGCGCGGTTGGGAGGCGACGTCGATGCAGGCGGTGCGCGAGCGCGCGGGCGTCAGCAACGGGTCGTTGTTCCACCACTTCCCGACCCGGGCCGATCTCGCGGCGGCGGTCGTGGCGGCCGGGCTCGCCGACCACCGGGCGGTCCTGCTGCGCGCGCTGCACGCGGCGGGAGGCGCGGAGGACGCGGTGCGCCGGGTCGTGGCGCGGCACCTGCGATGGATCGAGGACAACCCGCAGCTGGCCCGGCTGTTCCTCCACTCGCCGCCGGACGTGCTGCGGACGATGCTCGACGACGCGGCGCTCGACGCCAAGCGCGGCTTCGCGGAGGAGATCGACGACTGGTTGCGCGGCCACGGGTGGTCCGGCGCGCCGGACCTCACCGTGGTCGTCGCGCTGTGGATCGGGCCGGTGCACGAGTACGCCCGCGGGTGGCTCGCCTCCCCCGGGCCCTCGCCGGCGCTCGTCTCGGACGCCCTGGCCGAGGGGGCATGGCGGGCAGTGGGCCCGCTCCTGCGGTCCCCGGGCGGATCCGCCGGGGGCCGGTCGTGAGCGCGGCGCACGACGTTCCCCGCGGGCCGGCCGAGGTCGCCGCACGGCTCGCCCGGCACCTGCCGGGGCTGCGGGCCGATACGGTGACCCCGCTCGGCTCGGGCCTCGACCACGATGCCTACGACGTCGACGGCACGCTGGTCGTCCGCTACCGCCGCGAGCCCGACCGGGAGACGACGGCGGCCGCGGTGCGGCGGGAGGCCGCGCTGTTGCGGCGGGTCGCGGAGGTCTGCCCCGTGCCCGTCCCGCCGGTGCGGCTCGTCCTGCCCGAGGAGGGGTGCCTGGTCCTCGGCAGGCTGGCCGGTGCTCCGTTGCTCGATCGCACCGGTGCGGAACGCGCCGCGGTGGCACCCGGGCTCGGGGCGACGCTGGGCGCCGTGCTCGCCGCGCTGCACGACCTGCCGCTGGACCGGCTGGACGCGGAGGTGGCCGTCGACGACGTCCCGCCCGAGGAGTGGCACGACGAGGCCGCCGAGACGTACCCGACCGTGCGGAGCGAGATTCCTCCCGAGTTCCGGGCCGGGGTGGAGCGGTTCCTGTCCGGGCCCCCGGCGCCCGTCGCTCCCCGCCTCGCCTTCACCCACAACGACCTGGGCGTGGAGCACGTGCTCGTCGACGACGGCCGGGTCACGGGGATCATCGACTGGAGCGACGCCGCGATCGCCGACCCGGCGGTCGACCTCGGCCGGATCCTGCGCGACCTCGGGCCCGCCGCGCTCGACAGTGCCCTCACTGCGTACGGCGCGGAGGGTGGGGATGTGCTGCGCGCCAGCGCGCTCTTCTACGCCCGTTGCACCCTGCTCGAGGATCTCGCCTTCGGCCTGCATCCGGGCCACGAGCGCTACGCGACCAAGAGCCTGGAGGCGCTGCCGTGGCTCTTCTGACCTGCTGCGACCCGCGTCCGGAGGGAGCCGACCCGTGGCCGTGAGGCGATGGCTGTACCGCGGCGGACGACCGAACCGCCTGGCGCGCGGCGCCGACCGGCTCACGGCCGCGCTCTTCGCGCGGGGTGCGGGGCCCGACCACCTCGTCGCCCTGGAGGTGCGGGGCCGCAGGTCCGGGCACACCGTCGGCCTGCCGCTGGTGGTGGCCGAGGTGCACGGCGAGCGCTACCTGGTGTCCATGCTCGGCGAGCACGTGAACTGGGTGCGCAACGTGCGGGCGGCGGAGGGCGAGGCCGTCCTCCGCCACGGCCGTCGCGAGGAGGTGCACCTCGACGAGGTCGCGCCGGAGCAGCGCGCGCCGGTCCTGAAGGCCTATGTCGGGCGCGCGCCGAACGCGCGGACGCACATCCCGGTCGACAAGGACGCGCCGCTCCGGGAGTTCGCGCGGGTGGCGCCGCGGTACCCGGTCTTCCGCGTGGTCCCGAGACACAGCGCAGCGGACCGTTAGGCCCGGAGAAGGGCCTCCAGGTCCCCGACGACCGCACGGTCCGCGTCGACCCAGGCGACGGTCGGCAGCTCCCGTTCGGTCAGCCAGCGCACCGCGAGATGCTCGAGCGCCTTGGGCTCCGGGGAGTCCGGGCGCAGCACCGCGGCGTACATCCGCAGCACCAGGGCCCCGCCCGGGGTCGTGACGGGCAGGTCCGTGCCCACCCGCTCGCCCACCTCGACCTGGGCGGCGAGCTCCTCGGCGCACTCGCGGGCCAGGGCCTCCGGCTCCGACTCGCCCGGCTCGGCGCGGCCGCCGGGCAGCTCCCACCGGCCCCGCAGGTCGGCGGGCCGCGACCGCTGCGCGGCGAGCACCGCCCCGTCGCGGACGATCGCCGCCCCGACGACGGCGGGCGCGCCGGCCAGCTCCTCGGCGCGCCGCCGGTACACCGCCGACCGGGAGGCGAGCATGTCCCGCATCAGCCGCCGGACCAGGATCGCGTCGCCGATCCGGCCGAGCGCGCCGAAGGGCGAGCGCCAGCGGATCTCGTCCCGCATGACCGTTCCGCCCGGCGCGTCGGCCAGGGTCGTGGTGTGCACCAGGCCCTTCGCGAGGCCGCCGGCCAGCTCGGACACCATCCCGTCGACACCCACGGACCGGATCCGCGAGCGGTAGGGAAGCCGGACGCCGGGGGCGAGCCGGGCCTCGAGGAGCACCTCGTCGCCGGGAACGAGCAACCGGACGGCGGCGGAGTACCGGTGCCCGGCCTCCCGCAGCGACTCGCCGGCCGCCTCGCCGTCCCGCACCACGCCGGCGACCAGCCGGCGGGGTGCCGCGATCAGGGTCGAGCAGCTCTCCACGGGCACGACCCGGGATCGTTCCAGACGCAGGGTCAGGGCGCGGGCCAGCGCACCTCCAGCCGCGCCCCGCCCCACGCGGACCCGCCGGCCGACACCTCCCCGCCCCGCCCGCGCACCAGGGCCGCGACCAGCGCCAACCCCAGCCCGGCGTGCCCGCCGCCGGCCTCCTGGGACAGCCGGGTGAACCGGTCGAACACCCGCACCCGGTCCGCCTCGGGGATGCCCGGGCCGTCGTCGGAGACCACGAGCCGGGTCACGCGCCCGGCCGGCAGCACCTCGATCCGGACGCGGGTCGCGGCGTAACGGGCGGCGTTTCCGAGCAGGTTGTCGAGCACCAGCGCGACCTCCGCCTGCCCGGCCGCGGCCAGCGCGACCCCCGGCGCGAGCAGCTCCGGCGCCGGGCCCTCGGTGACCCGGTCGATCGCGGCGCGGGCCGCCTCGACGAGGTCGACGGGTTCGGGGTCGGGCCGCTGACCGGCGTCGGCGCGGGCGAGGGCCATCAGGTCGGCGAGCAGGCCGGAGAGCCGCTGGGCCTCGACGGCGACGTCGCGCAGCGTCTCCTCGGCCAGCCCCGGGTCCGGGTGCGCCACCGCCACCTCGGCCTGCGCGCGGATCGCGGCGACCGGGGAGCGCAGCTCGTGGGCGGCGTCGCCGGTGAACCGCTCGAGCCGGGTGACGGCGTCGTCGCGGCGGGCGAGCAGGGAGTTCAGCTCCTCGGCGAGGGCGCGCAGCTCGTCGTGCGCGGCGGGGACCGGCAGCCGCCGCCCGGGCGGGAGCGCGGCGGCCGCCGCCCGCATCCGGTCGACGGGCCGCAGCGCCGCCCGCGTCGCCACCCAGGCCGCCAGCGCCACGACCGCCGCGGCCAGCAACCCCGCCACCACGAACCCGACGGCCGCGCGGGCCAGCAGCGTCGCCCCGCCGACGAGGTCGCCCGAGGCGAACACCAGCCGGGTAGACCCGTCGGGCAGGATCGCCGGGTCGGCGACCCAATGGACGGCGGTGCCGTCGAGGAACACGTTCTCGGCCCGCCCGGCAGCGAGGTCCCGGACGTCGCGCGCGGTCATCGGCAGCGGCCCGCGCCCGTCGACGGGTGTGCCCGCGGTGTCGGTGATCCGGATCGACGGCGGGGTGGCCCGGTCCGCGACGGCCCCGCCCTGCTCCAGGCGCGTCACGACGACCCCGGCCTGCGCGTGCAGCTCGTTGTCCGCCGCCGCGATCAGCGTGGTGTACAGCAGGTTCACCCCGAGCCGGCTCAGGGCGAGCAGTGCGACCAGCGCGACCACGCCCACCGCGGTGGTGATCCGGAAGCGCAACGTGCGGCGCCGCCACCAGCCGCGGATCCGCAGGACGCGGGAGCGCGCCAGGCCGCGGGCGAACCGGCGCCGCAACACGCCTCAGCCCGATCCGACGAGGTACCCGTGCCCGCGGACGGTGCGCAGCACGTGCCCGGCGCCGACGGCGTCGAGCTTGCGGCGCAGGTACCCCACGTAGACCTCGACGACGTTGCGGCTCGCGGCCTGCTCGTCGCCCCACACCAGGCGGAGCAGCTCGTCCTTGGCCACGGCGGTGTCCGGCCGGCGGGCGAGCGCGTGCAGCAGCTCGAACTCCCGCGGCGACAGCTCGACCGGGGCGTCCTCCCAGGTCACCGACCGCGACGCGGGGTCGACGACGAGCCCGCCCAGCCGGACCCGTTGCCCGGACCGGCCGAGCGCGGCGTCGCGCCGGCGCAGCATCGCCTTGAGCTGCGCCACGAGCACGACGAACGAGAAGGGCTTGACGAGGTAGCCGTCCGCGCCGAGGTCCAGCCCGTCCGCCTGGTCGACCTCGCCGTCCTTGGCGGACACCATCAGGACGGGCGTGTCGACGCCGGCCGCGCGCATCCGCTCCAGCACCCGGTACCCGGAGAGCCCGGGCAGGATGATGTCGAGCACGACGGCGTCGAACCCGCCGGTCAGTGCGGCGCGCAGCGCGGAGTTGCCGTCGCCGACCGCGACGACCTCCATCCCCTCGGCGGTGAGCCCGCGGGCGAGCGCCGTCCGCACCCCGGGCTCGTCGTCCACCACCAGCACCCTGGCCATCGTCGACAACGTACCGCCGAACGGGCGCCCGACCTCAGCATTACCGTTCGGCTCCGCACGCTCCGCTCAGTCGTTTCTCAGCGGCGGGGTGTCCGGTTGAGGGCCCTCTCAGCCCCGATGCGTCAGGCTTACCGGCATGGCAGTGGGAACGGCAGGACGGCTGTGGGCCCGGATCGGGACGGGCGTGGCGATCGCGGGCGCGGTCGGGCTGGGACTGGTGGCGATGCCCGCCGGCGCGGGTGCGGCGCCCGAGCTGCCGCCGGTCTCGCCCGAGGACCTGGTGACCTCGGTCGCGCAGGCGAACCCCGGCCCGCTCAACGGCACGGTCGAGCTGGACAACGCGCTCGGGCTGCCCGCGATCCCCGGCGCGCCGGAGCTCGCGAACGGCACGAAGGAGGCCCGCGTCTGGTCGGACGGGGCGGGCAAGGGCCGCGTCGCGCTGCCGTCGGACCAGGGCGAGAAGACGCTGGTCTCCGACGGGACCACCGCCTGGTCGTACGACTCCACGGACCGCACCGCCACGAAGAAGGCCGTGACGCCGGGCGAGCACCGGCCCGACGCCGGCGCCGCGGATCCCACCCGCTCGGCGGCCGACGCGATCGAGCGGCTGCGCACCACCAGCACCGTGAGCGTCGACGGCACCGCGGAGGTGGCGGGCCGCCCGGCGTACGAGCTGGTCCTGGCGCCCAAGCCCACCGAGCGGACGCTGCTGCGCGAGGTCCGGATCGCCGTCGACTCGGAGAAGCGGATCCCGTTGCGGCTCACCGTCCTGGCCACCGGCTCGGCCGACCCGGCCTTCGAGGTCGGGTTCACCGACATCACGTTCGGCCCGCAGGACCCGGCCCTGTTCACCTTCACCCCGCCGCCCGGCACCACGGTGAAGGACGCCCCGCAGGGCGGCGACCACGGCGGGAGGCCGGCCGGCGCCGAACCGACCGTCGTCGGCGACGGGTGGGACACGGTCGTGATCGGGAAGCGCCCCGCCCAGGAGCAGGCCCCGCAGGGCGGCCCGGACCTCTCGCAGCTCGGCACCCCGGTCAGCGGGTCGTGGGGCAGCGGACGACTGGTCACCACCGCCGTGGCGAGCGCGATCCTGACCGACGACGGCCGGGTCGCCGCGGGCGCCGTGCCCGAGCAGGTGCTCACCGAGGCCCTCTCGAAGTGACGACCTCCCCCGTGCGGGAGGCTGCGCGGGTGACCGCCGCTCCCGCCGCCCGCGCCGCCGGCCTGCGGAAGGTGTACGGCCGCACGGTCGCGGTGGCGGGCCTCGACCTCGAGGTCCCCACCGGCGCCGTGCTCGGCATGCTCGGGCCCAACGGCTCCGGCAAGACCACCCTGATCCGGATGCTGCTCGGGCTGACCCGCCCCACCGCGGGCACCGCCGAGCTGCTCGGCCGGCCCCTGTCGCACGTCGCCGCCGCGCTCCCGCACGTTGGGGCGCTGGTCGAGGGGCCGGGCTTCCACCCGTTCCTGTCGGGGCGGGAGAACCTGCGCCGCATGGCCGCCGCCGAACCGCTGCTCGACGCGGCGGCGATCCCGCGGGCCGTCGGCGACGCCCTGGAACGCGTCGGGCTCACCCACGCGGCCGACCGCCGGTTCCGCGGCTACTCCCTCGGCATGAAGCAGCGGCTCGGGCTGGCCGGGGCACTGCTCGTCCCCCGCCGGCTGGTGGTGCTCGACGAGCCGACCAACGGCCTCGACCCGGCCGGCACCCGGGACGTCCGGGCGATCATCGCCGACCTGCACGCCGCGGGCTCCACGGTGATCGTCTCCTCGCACCTGCTGGCCGAGGTGGAGGCGACCTGCACGCACGTCGCCGTCCTGCAGTCCGGGTCGCTGGTCGCGGCCGGGGAGCTGCGGGGGCTGCTCGACTCGCGGACCGGCGGCCTCGTGATCGTGACGCCGGACGTCGAGCCCGCCCTGCGCTTGCTGGCCGAGGCCGGCGCGGTCGCCACCCGCGACACCGGCGGCGAGCCCGGCGTGGTCGTGACGGACGGTCCGGAGCCGCCCGAGATCGTCGCGCTGCTGGTGCGCGCGGGCGTCGCGGTGCACGAGGCACGCCGGCGCCGCCCGCGGCTGGAGGAGCTGTTCGCGCAGCTCACGGAGGGGTCATGACGATCACCGCGGAGACCGGGCCGGACACCCGCGCCGCCGCTCCCCTGGGCCGGCTGCTCGCGGCCGAGGTCCGCTGGGTGTTCCGCCGCCCCCGCACGCTGGTCACGCTGGGGCTGTTCGCGCTGATCCCGGTCCTCATCGCGATCGGGGTGGTGGTCGCCGACCGCGACGGCGGGGGCGGGCTGATCGGGGCGGTCGCCGGAAACGGGCTGGTGCTCCCGATCGCTGCCCTCACCGTCGCCCTGGCGCTGCTGCTGCCGCTCGCCGTGGCGATGGCGGCGGCCGACGCGATCGCGGGCGAGGCCGCCAACGGCACCCTGCGCGGGCTGCTGCTCGCGCCCGTCAGCAGGCTGCGGCTGGTCGGGGTGAAGGCCTTCGGCGTGCTGGTCGTGGCCGCCGCCGCGGCGCTCGCGATCGCCGTCGTCGGGGTGCTGGCGGGCATGATCGTGGTGGGCAGCGCGGACGGCGGGATGGTCACCCTGTCGGGCACCACGCTCGGCCTCGGCGCCGGGCTGGCCCGGGTCGCGCTGGTCACCGTGTGGGTCGTCGGGCAGCTGGCGGCGGTGGGGGCCGTGGCGCTGGCGGTGTCGTCGCTGACCGAGCACCCGCTCGTCGTGCTGGCGAGCGTGCTGGGCGGGCTGATCGCGTTCGGGGTGCTGTCCGCGATCCCGGCGCTCGACTGGCTGCAGCGGTGGCTGCTCACCTCGGGCTGGTCGGCGGGGGCGGACGCGCTGCGGTACCCGATCACGCTCGACGCCATGGGCTCGTCGACGCTGCGGGCGCTCTGCTACACGGCGATCGGCATCGGCTTCACCCTCTGGCGCATGCAGCGCAGGGATGCCTGAGCGGGCCGGCTGCTCCATGATGGCCGGCATGGCCGAACTGCTGGACGACGACGCCGTCACCGCCGCGCTGGCCGACCTGCCCGGCTGGGAGCGCGACGGGAACGCGATCGTGCGCACCGCCGAGCTGCCGAGCTTCCCCGACGCGATCACCGTCGTCGACCGGGTGGCCGAGGACGCCGAGGAGCGCAACCACCACCCGGACATCGACATCCGCTGGCGGAAGGTCACCTTCCGGCTGTCGACGCACTCCGCCGGCGGGCTCACCGCGATGGACACCGAGCTCGCGGCGCAGATCTCCGCCCGGATCGACGCCGCCGGCCGGTAGTCCTCAGCCCCGGGGCCGCGTGACGCGCAGGTCCGCGAGGAACGACTCGACGAGGCTCGCCGCCGGACCCACCGCGTACCGCTTGTGCGCCGCCTCGGGTCCCTCGAGCAGGTAGCCCGTCGACGGGGCCGCCGCGGGCCGGTCCGGCTGCGACCGCGCGATCTCCGCGCCGTACACCGCCGCCGCGACCTCGGTGGCGTGCGCGACGGCGGCCCGGTCCGGCCGGTCCGCGAGCTCGCCCGGCGCGAGGATCCCCAGGCCCGGACCGGGATCGAAGCCGACGACCTCGCTGAGCGCGGCGAGCAGGTCGTCCTCCGCGTCGGTGTGCAACGGGCGCCGCAGGCCGAGCCGGTGCACCGGGACCGACCGCAGCCCGCACCGGGCGAGCAGGCGCGTGTCCGCGTCCACCGCCACGAGGATCTCGACCTCCGCGCCACCCGTGACGAGGTGCTGGAGGAGGCCGCCGGCCTCGGCCAGCAGTTCGGCGCCGTCGACCGCCGCCGCCACCACGCGCGACGCCCGCTCCAGCGGCGTCACGGGGAGGCGGTGGCGTCCGGTCCGCAGCGGCTCGGTCCCGGGTTCGCACAGTTCGCTGATCATCACCTGTCCAAATGGGGAGGACTCCATCTGGGAGATCGAGGGAGGTCGTGACGGCGTTATGCGCGCTCGCGGCCGCGTGCGGCGAGCGGTAGATCGGTCGGCGAGCGGTTCGTCGCGCGGAAAGTCTCTCGATGGTCGAGACTGTCCGCTATGACCGTTCACGCGTCCCGGGTCCGTCCGCCCGCCCTGCTCGCGCTGCTCGGGTTCGTCGCCGCGGTGGTGGTCGTCGCCGTGGTCGGCGGGCTCGCCTCGGCGTCGGCCGCCGAGCAGTACGCCTCGTTCGCCCGGCCCTCCTGGGCACCGCCGTCGTGGCTGTTCGGGCCGGTCTGGACAGTGCTCTACGCGACGATCGCGGTGTCCGGCTGGCTCGTCTGGCGCCGGGCCGGGCTGACCGCGCCCGCACACGTCGTCTACGCCGTGCAGCTCCTGCTGAACATGGCCTGGACCCCGCTGTTCTTCGCCGCCGGGCTCCCGGGCGTCGCGTTCGCCGAGATCGTGCTGCTGTGGCTGTCGATCGTCGCGACGATCGCGCTGTTCGCCCGGCACAGCCGCGCCGCGGCCTGGCTGCTCGTGCCCTACCTGGGCTGGGTCACCTTCGCGGCGGCGCTCAACTACGCCATCTGGACGCTCGGCTGAGCACGGCTGCTACGGTGGTGTGCATGGCGCGCCGATACTGGTTTAGCGGGCCGGCCCGGGATGGGTCGGCACGCAGCCAGCTGCGCTGACCCATCCCCACGAGAGCCGGTAACCACCTGGGCCGGCTCGGCGGATGTGTGACCGGGGCCGGTCCGCGAAAGGACCCCACCCCGATGTCCCCCCTCGACACCGCCGCCGCGACGATCTCCACGGCCGCGCTCGACCAGCACCGCACGGCCCGGATCAGCCCGCTGCTCTCCCCCGCGCTGCTGCGCGACGAGCTGCCGGCCGACGACCGGGTCGCCGACGTGGTCACCCGTGGCCGGGCGGACGTCGTCGACGTCCTCGACGGCCGCGACGACCGGCTGCTGGTCGTCGTCGGCCCCTGCTCGATCCACGACCCCGCCGCGGCGCTCGACTACGCGCACCGGCTCGCGGCGCAGGCGGAGCGGCTCTCCGGGGACCTGCTCGTCGTGATGCGGGCGTACTTCGAGAAGCCCCGCTCGACCGTCGGCTGGAAGGGCCTGATCAACGACCCGGGCCTCGACGGCAGCTTCGACGTCAACCGCGGCCTGCGCACCGCCCGCCGGCTGCTGCTCGACATCACCGCCCTGGGCCTGCCGGTCGGGTGCGAGTTCCTCGACCCGATCACCCCGCAGTTCATCGCCGACACCGTGACGTGGGGCTCCATCGGTGCCCGGACCGCGGCGTCCCAGGTGCACCGGCAGCTGGTCAGCGGGCTGTCGATGCCGGTCGGCATCAAGAACGGCACGGACGGCGACGTCCAGGTCGCCGTCGACGGCATCGGCGCGGCCGCGGCCCCGCACGTGTTCATGGGGATCAACCCGGACGGGCTCGCGGCGCTGGTGCGCACCACCGGCAACCCCGACGCGCACGTGATCCTGCGCGGCGGCGCGGCCGGCCCGAACTTCTCCGCCGAGGACGTGGCCGACGCACGGGAGCGGCTCGCGAAGGCAGGCCTGCCCGAGCGCGTGGTCGTCGACGCCAGCCACGGGAACTCGCGCAAGGACCACGTCCGGCAGGCCGAGGTGGTGCGGGAGATCGCGGGGCGGATCGCCGACGGCGACATCGGCGTGACCGGGCTGATGATGGAGAGCTTCCTGGTCGAGGGGAACCAGTCCCTCGGCGGCGAGCTCGTCTACGGGCGGTCGGTCACGGACAAGTGCCTGTCCTGGGACACCACCTCCACCCTGCTCGACGAGCTCGCGGCGGCGGTGCGCGCCCGGCGCTGACCGGGGTGGGCCGGCCGCCCGGTGGGTATCCGTTCGGCATGGGTGACTACGAACACTCCACCACCGTGGCGGCCGAGCCCGACGCGCTGTTCCGCTACCTGTCCGACGTGCACAACCTCCCGGACTACTTCGACTCCATGCGCGAGGCCGAGCCGACCGGCAGCGCCGCCACCGGCGACGTGCCCGGCGGGGCCGAGGAGGTGCACGTCGTCGCGGACGTCGACGGCGAGCGCAAGGAGGGCGAGGCCTGGTTCGACAGCGACCCGGCCCTGCGCTCCCTGCGCTGGGGGTCCGAGGGGCCGAACGGCTACCACGGCGAGCTGTCCGTGAACGTCGCGGCCGAGGGCTCCGAGGTCACCGTCACCCTGCACACCGAGCACGTCGACGGCGACCGGATCCGCGCCGGCCTCGAACACACCCTCGCCGAGATCAAGCAGAAGGTGGAGAGCCCGACCAACCCCTCCTGAGCACAATCAGACGATCCTTCGGTGGTCCAGCCCGCCCGGGCCGGGCCGCCAGGAGACGATCTTCGTCACCGTGACGACGACCGGCTGGGAGAAGGTGCGGAGCCATTCGGCGAAGCTCTGCCCGCCCAGCAGGACGCGGTACTTCTCCTCGAAGGGCGCCAGGTCGTCGACGACGTCGTCGGCGCCGGCGAGGGTGGCGTCGCCCTCGCCGAGCACGATGTCCGTGCCGCCCGCGGCGCTGTCGAGCGAGAAGCCCACCGCGGGGTTCCGCCGCATCCGCCCGACCTTCGCCGTGTCCGGGCGGCTGAACACCACGATCCGCGGGTCCGCGAACAGGAACCAGACCGGCGCCGTGTGCGGCCGGGCGGTGCGGTCCACCGTGCTCAGCCACAGGATCGGCTCGTGCGCGAGCCGGGCTGCGGTGGCGGCGTCCTGCGGGCCGAGCAGCGGGTCGGTCACGCGGGTACTCCAGCAGCAGCGGCCCCCGCGGGGCAAGCGACGCGGCCACACGCTGCACCCACCCGGCGTAGTGGACCGCCCGCCGCGGGCACCCGTGGGACCGGGTGGAGCGGACTCGGAGCGCCGCGCCGGTCCGCGCGATCACGGCGGGTTCACCGAGCCCGCGGTCTCGACCACCTCCGCGGTGTCGGAGACGGAGTTCGCCGCGCTGGCCGCCGCGGAGTCGTCGCGCCCGAACACGAGGGCGGCAGCGATCGCGACGATGGCGAGCCCTACCCGGCCGCCGTCGCCGCGGACGAACACCACGATGGCCGCGATCACGAAGATGCCGACGAGGTACGTCATGGTCATCGGGCTCCCCTCAGGAAGCCGATCAATCCCCGCTCGTCCCTTCTCCTCCAGGTCGGCGCCACCATCCGGACCTCGTCGTCGCCCGACGACCCCACGCGCGACGACCGACGACGTGCAGTGATCGCCGCGGTCCGCGTCGCGAAGTCGTCCGTCAGGGGTGAGCCGTCCCGTGCCGGCGCTGCCTAGCGTCCGATGCGGCCGGACCATTCCGGGCGGGACGGGAGAGTGGTGCAGCGATGCCGGATCAGATCAGCGCGGGGCCGATCGACTTCGTGCTCCTGGAGTTCCCCGACGACGCCGACACGAAGGCCTGCGGCGATGCGCTCATGGACCTCGTCCGGCGCGACATCGTCCGCCTCTACGACCTCACGGTGATCCGCAAGGCCGCCGACGGGTCGTACTCGGGCATCGACCTCACCGACGTGACGTCCGCCGGGATCGGCGGCTTCACCGCGTTCGAGGGCGCGCAGTCGGGGCTCATCCACGACGACGACGTGCGGGCGGTCGCCGAGCTCATGCGGCCGGGCACGATGGCCGCGCTCATCCTCTACGAGAACTACTGGGCCGCACCGCTCGTGGGGGCGGTGCTCGACGCGGGCGGGGAGCTCGTCGCGAGCCAGCGGATCCCGGCGCCGGACGTGCTCGAGGCCGTGGAGCGGCTCGAGGCCGTCGCCCGGCCGAGCTGAGGGAGGACACCATGCCAGGTCTGCTCCGCGGGATCGCCCGCACCGCGATCATCGCCGGCACCGCCAGCTCGGTGGCCGGCCGGGTGCAGCGCCGCCAGGCCCGCAAGTTCGCCGACCGGGACGCGGAGACCGCCGCCGAACGCGAGCGGGCCTACGAGGCGCAGATGGAGCCGGAGGGCGGCTACGCGCCCCCCGCTCCCCCGCCCGCCCCGGCGGCGGCCGCAGGGCCCGACATGATCACGCAGCTCAAGCAGCTCGCCGAGCTCCGGGACCAGGGCGTGCTCACCGACGAGGAGTTCGCCGCCCAGAAGGCACGGATCCTCGGCTGACACAGGAGGCCGCGACGAGAGTCCCCGGGTCCCGACCCGGGGACTCTCGTCGCTTCCGCATGCTCGGAACCCGGAAGCCACCCGGCGACACAATTGCGCAGGAATGTGCGGGGAAGTTATTCTGAGGGGTGCGATCAGAGGCGGAATTCGCAGCTCTGCAAGCTCAGGATAGCACGAACGGAGAGTGCGTGGAAAGAGTTTCTGTCGAGCAGGAGGTCGACGCGGAGACCGAGCGGATCCGGCGGCTGCACGCACTGCTCGCCACCGAGCTCGCGGCGGCCGCAGCGAAGGCGCGGGGGGTGCTGGCCGCGCCGACGGGTGAGGAGCTCAGCGCCCGCTACGAGCGGGACGTGTCGGTCCACCGCTGGTCGGAGCGGGTGAGCGCGTTGTCGGCGGCCCGGTCGGGCCTGTGCTTCGGGCGGCTCGACCACACCGACGGGTCGACGAGCTACATCGGCCGCATCGGGCTCACCGATCCCGCGGACGGCGAGAACGCGCTCACCGACTGGCGGGCGCCGGCGGCACGACCGTTCTACTGCGCGACCCTGGCCACACCACTCGGCGTGACCCGGCGGCGGCATTTCCAGCTCGCCGGAACAGCGCCGGACGAGCGGGTCACCACATTCCACGACGACGTGCTGGACGGCGAGGCGGATTCCGGGTCCGCGTCCGATCCCGCACTACTCGCCGCACTGAAGGCGCCGCGCGGTTCGACGATGCGCGACATCGTCACGACGATCCAGGCCGAGCAGGACGCGATCATCCGGCTGCCCCTGTCCGGCGCCGTCGTGATCGAGGGCGGCCCGGGGACCGGGAAGACCGCGGTCGCGCTGCACCGAGCCGCCTACCTGCTCTACGCCCACCGCGAGCGGCTGGCCCGCAGTGGCGTGCTGGTCGTCGGGCCGAGTGCGGGGTTCGTCCGGTACGTCGGGGGCGTGCTCCCCGCGCTGGGCGAGTCTGCGGTGGTGTTCACGACGCCGGGCCGGCTGGCGCAGGGTGTCGTCGCGACCGCCGTCGACGAGGACGACGTGGCCCGCACGAAGGGCGACCTGGCGATGCTGGCGGTCCTGCGTCGGGCCGTCGCCGACCGCCAGGCGCTGCCCGCCGCGCCGATCGCCCTCGAGCTCGAGGACGTGACCGTCGTGATCGACCGGTCGACGGCGGCGGAGGCGCGGCGGCGCGCCCGGGCCACCGGCCTGCCGCACAACGCCGCCCGGACGGCGTTCCGCGACTCGCTCGGCAGCCTGCTCGTCCAGCAGGGTCTGGAGAAGCTGGACCAGGGCCTGGAGGACCCGCCCGAGCTCGCCGAGCTCCTCCGCGGCCTCGACATCCCCGAGATCGAGCCCGCGGGCGCGGCGGAGGTCTCGGCGCAGCTGCGCGCCGAGCTGCGGGACGACCTGCGGTCCCACCTCGACTTCCACGCGGCCGTCGAGGAGCTCTGGCCGGTGCTGACGCCCGAGCAGGCCCTGGCCGAGCTGTTCGCGTCCCCGGACCGGCTGGCGTCGGCCGGCCACGGGCTCGCGGGGCTGCACCGTCCCGAGGGGTCGGCGTGGACGGTGGCGGACGCGCCGCTGCTCGACGAGCTGGCCGAGCTGCTCGGTCCCCCGCCCGCCGGGCGCGCCCAGCCGGCCGAACCCGACGGCGTGTACGCCGCGGAGGTGCTGAGCATCCTGGAGTCGGCCGACCGCCAGATCGCCGGGGAGGACCCGGACGAGCTGCGCCCGACCGACTTCGTGACCGCGGACGTGCTCGCCGCGCGGCAGGTGCCCGGGCACCTCGCGAGCGTCGCCGAGCGGGCGGCGGGCGACCGGGACTGGCGGTACGGGCACCTCGTCGTCGACGAGGCGCAGGAGCTGTCCGCCATGGACTGGCACGTCCTGCTGCGGCGCTGCCCGTCCCGCTCGATCACCGCGGTGGGCGACCTCGCGCAGCGCAGCGCCCCGGCGGGCGCGCAGGCGTGGGCGGACGTGCTGGGTCCCCACCTCGGCGACCGGTGGACCTACCGGACGCTCACGGTGAACTACCGGACGCCCACCGAGATCATGGCCCTCGCCGCGGAGGTGCTGGCCGAGTTCGCCCCCGACCGCCGGCCGCCGGAGTCGGTGCGGGACGCGGGCGAGGACCCGTGGCAGCGCGCCGTCCCCGCGCCGGGGCTGGTCGCCGAGGTCCGCAAGGCCGTCGAGGCCGAGGCGGCGCAGCTGGAACGCGGCACGCTGGCGGTCGTCGCCGCGGACGTCGAGGGCCTCGCCGACCTCCCGGCCGAGGTGCACACCCCGGTGTCGGCGAAGGGCCTGGAGTTCGACGCCGTCGTGATCGTCGACCCCGAGCGGATCCGGGCGCACAACCCGGCCGACCTCTACGTGTCGATCACCCGCGCGACCCGGCGGCTCGGGCTGCTGCACGTGGAGCGGTGAGGCGGCGTGGGGTCCTCGCGCGCCGCGAGGACCCCGCCTCGTCCACCGGCCCGGGCCGGGGCGCGGTGCCCCGTGCCCCGGTGGTTCGCCTGCACCGCCCTGCCGTACCGCGCCGCCTGCGGTGCCGCCGTGAGGGCCGTGCGCGACCGGCCGAGGTCCCGGCGCACGTCCCGGAACGGGACGCCGGCGGACCGGGAGCGCGACGCGCGTGCGGCTACGGCCGGTCGCCGGCGGCCAGCCAGTCCTTGGCCGCGGGCAGCTCCGCGACCGGGAAGGCGCGCAGCTGTCCCGGGACCAGCACGGAGAGCACGCGGAGCGCAGGCCTGAGCCACTCCTCGTCGCTCACGACGGCGACCCGCTCGTAGGACGTGGGGTGGCGCGCCGCGAACTTGACCTCCTCGGCGAGCGTGTCCCCCTCGTACTCCCGCAGGTCGGGGCCGAGCAGGTAGAGCAGCCGGATCGATCGGCCCTCTGCGATCTCCCGCCGGAGCACCGGCTCGACGGTGTCGGAGAAGTCGTCGTCGTCGACCTTCCCGACCGCCTCGAAGCCGACCGTCCCCGAGGGCATGTCCCGAATCCGCGTCAGCATCCCGCCTCCTCCGCACCCGTCCGGTCGCGGGCCTCCCCGGTGATCCCCTCCCCGGTGATCCCCATCGTCCTGTCGATCCGCGCCGCCACCTCACCCGCGCCGGGTGGGCCCGGCACGGCGCAGGGTCGCTCGTCGCCGGACGGGGCTTCCGGGGCCGGGAGGTGTCGTGCGCCGCACCGTTCGAGCCACCGCACGAGCTGCCGGTGGACGGCGTCGGCCCCGTACAGCAGCGCCTCGCCCTCGACCGTGCGGTCGAGGAGGTCGGCCGCCAGCGGCCAGTCCGCCGGGTGGACGAGCACGGCGTCGTTCTGCCAGCCGCCGAGGCCGCCGTGGCAGCCGACGAGCTCCTCGAAGGCATGCACTTCGCTGGTGCGCGGGTCGACCGTGGAGTGGACGTAGAGATCGGGGCAGGAGTCCATGACGGCGACGCGCGCCAGGTCGGCCGCGGCCCGGGGACCGAACGCGGCCAGCGGGTCCCGGCCCTCGACGACGTCGTCGAGCAGCACCCGCACCCCGTCCGGGCCGACGGCCAGCGGGCCGCGCGCGCTGTCCACCACGACGAACGCCACCCCGGGTTCGGCGAGCAGGCCGGGGATCAGCGCCGGGAACCGACGCCCCAGCTCCTCGACCGGTACGCGGCCCGGCAGCCGGGGGAACCAGGCCAGCCCGAGATTGCCCGACCCCACGACGACCAGCTCCGGCCGCTCGCCGTCGGACGGCCCGGCGGTCGTCGCGCCCCGGCTCCCCCGCTCGGGTCCGACGACGACTCCGGTGCCGCCGGGGCCCCGCCTCCCGTCGGACCGCGCCGGCCGGACGGCCGACAGGACCTCGGCGAGCATCGCGTTGAGCGGGCCCCAGACCTCGACGTCGCCGGTGTCGGCCAGCATCGCCGTCCTCGACGCGTCGGTGTGCTCCCGGACCGCCGCCTCGAGGCCACGGCCGGTCAGCTGGCGGAACGTCGGGCCCTGGCTCTGCCCGTGGTCGGACAGCACCACGAAGCGGTACTCCCGCGGCGCGGCCGCCGCCACCCTCTCGAGGGTGCCGAGGACCTCGTCCACACCCGCCAGCGCGGCGAGCGACTCCGGCCGAGCGACCCCGGCGTGGTGGGCGATCTCGTCGTAGTCGACGAGGTCGACGAAGACCACCGGCGCTCCGGCGATCATGTGCTCGGCGACCAGGGCGACGTTGAGGTCGCGCAGCAGGACGTTCGTCAGCCCGCGCAGGGCCACGTAGGCGCCGCGCCGGCGGACCCGCGGCTCGATCCCCCGCAGGCGCTGCCGCCTGCTCTGGTGGAGCTCCTTGACCATCTCGCCGAGCGTGCGGACCAGGGCCCGGGGGAACACGAACGGGCTGGCGAAGAACCGCACGTAGCCGCGACCCGGGCCGAGGCCGCCGCGACCGGTGATGCGGCTCATCGTCATGAAGGAGGTCGGCGCGTCCCCGCTGAAGATGTTCGAGACGCTCACGCCGCCGTCGGCCAGCAGCCCGCGCCCGTCCGACAGCCGCCCCTCGAGGTCGGCCGCGTCCGCGGGGCGGTTGGCGACCATCAAACGGCCGGTGTCCTTCTCGTACCAGCGGAAGGCCGGGATGCCGTCGTTGGTGCCGTGCAGCAGGGCCGCCTGGCTCGCCGGCGTGGTCGACGGGACCCGCGCCCACCACCGGACGGCGTCGTGGCTGCCGGTGCGCACCCAGCGGGCCAGGGTCGGCAGGACCCCGGAGATGACGCCGTGCTGCAGCAACGGGAACGGCAGGCCGTCCACCTGCACCACGACGACCCCGACCGGGGAGGACCCGGGGGCCGGGCCGGCCGCCGGTGCGCGACGACGTCGCCGCTCGCCCCGGCGGATCAGGTCCGCGACGATGTAGGAGCTGTCGGTGATCCCGAGCAGCCAGCGGGTCACGGCCGAGACGACGGCGACGATCACCAACGTGGCCACCGCGTCGCCGAGGGAGGCCACCGAGGCCGACGGCACCGCGAGGAGCGCGAGCTCGACCACGGCGACCTGGACGAGCACGCCGAGCACGAGCGCGGTCACGGCGCCCGCACGTCCGGCGAGGGCCCGCAGTACCGGGCGCACCAGCGCGTCCACCACGCCCATCGCGGCGGCGACCACGAACGCCGTCCACCAGTGTGCGAAGGACAGCCCGTCCAGGACCCACGCCGCGATGAGCAGGGCCAGACCCGTGGCGACGAGCCCGATCAGGCCGTCCCGGACGTCGCGGCCGCTCGCCCGCAGGCTGGGACCCGCCTGCGTGTCCACCCCGGCATCGTGCCCGGTCCCGCCCCTCGCGTCGACGAGCAGCGAGGTGCCACCCTCGGACCGGGGACCGGTGACGGCCTGCGCGGGGGGTCGGCACGACGCCGGGCCCGTGCACGTCACCCCGCCGGGGTGAGCGGAGCCGGCGGCGCGTTCGCGACCGTGGTCGCCGCACCGGAGACCGTCGTGGGAGGCCGCGGTGACCGACCAGCCGAACGTCCTGGCCGGCTTCGACCGGCTCCGCCGGCGCCGTCCGTGGCTCGACCACGTGGTGCGCGCGGGTGTGCGGTACACCGAGCGGCACGGGAACCACTACGCGGCCGGGATCACCTACTTCAGCCTGCTGGCGCTGGTGCCCCTCACCATGGTGGCGTTCGCCGTGGTGACGCTGGTGCTGGTCTCCGAGCCGGACCCCCTCGCGCGGCTGCGGGCGCACATCGACGAGGCCCTGCCGGCCACGCTGGAGGCGACGGTGAACTCGATCATCGACCAGGCCGTGGCGTCCGCCTCGACGGTCGGGGTGATCGGCATCCTCATCGCGACCTACACGGGGCTGCGGTGGATGAGCAACCTGCGCGCCGCCCTGTCCGAGCAGTGGGGACAACCGCCGCAGGCGCCGCCGTTCCTGCGCCGGCTGTCCGTCGACCTGGCCGCGCTGCTCGGGCTGGGGCTGGCGGCGGCGGTGTCCTTCGGCATCACCACCGCGGCCGGCTTCTTCGCCGAGCGGATCCTGGAGCTCCTCGGACTGGCCGACTTCGGATGGGCCCGCGTGCTCCTCACCGTGCTCGGCGTCGTCCTCAGCCTGCTCGCCGACTGGCTGCTGTTCCTCTGGATCTACGCGCGTCTGCCTCGCGAGCGGATGACCTGGCACAGCGCGAGACGCGCGGCGGCGTTCGCCGCGGTCGGCATGGAACTCATCAAGCAGGGGATGGTGGTGTACCTCGCGTTCGTCACCCGCAGCCCGACCGGCGCCGCGTTCGGCCCGATCCTCGGCCTCATGGTCTTCATGTACACGGTGTCCCGCTTCCTGATCTTCATCGCCGCGTGGGCGGCCACCGCGCGCGAGAACCAGGTCGAGCGGCCGCCGCCCCCGCCGCAGCCCGCGGTGATCCGGCCGGAGGTCCGGGTCCGCCAGGGTCTCGGGACGGCCGCGGGTGCCGGCCTGGTCGGCGCCGCGGCGGTGGCCGGCCTGATCGGTGGCCGCCTGCTGACCCGTCGCGGGCAGGAGGAGCGATGACCGGCAGGCCGAGGGGCCGGCCACCCCGCGGCGCTCCCGACCTCAGGACATCAGGGCCGCCAGCTCGGTCATCTCGCTCTCGGGGTCCACGACGGGCTGGATCACGATCTCGGTGATGCCGGCCTTCTCCATCGCGGCGATGCGGTCGAGCAGCTCGGCCCGGGTACCGACCAGACCCAGCTTGTCCACCAGCGACGGCACGACCAGGTCGCGGTCCTCGGGCTCGATGCGGCCGAGATAGTTGCGGTACAGCGTCGCGTGCCGGTTCGGGTCGGTCGCCGTGGTGCCGCGGCGCTCCAGCAGCCGCCGCACGGCGTCGGCCTCGTCGGGCTCCAACGTCTCCGCGAACCCCGGGTTGTCCGCGGCGAACGTCAGGAGGGCCATCGCGACGTGGCCCATGCTGTCCCGGGCCAGGTCGCCGTGGCGGTCCTCGCCGTGGGCGAGCACGTGCAGCGACGTCATGACGTAGGAGTCGGCCTCCTCCGGCCGGCCGGCGCCGCGCGCCGCCTCCCGCCGCGCCGCGTCGAACGCCGTCCACGCCTCGGGCGCGAGCAGGCCGAAGGAGATGACCCCGGCCCCGAGCCGGCCCGCGATCGCGGCGGCCTTCAGCCCGAACGCGGCCACGACGAACTCCACCGGATCCGCCGTGTTCACAGAGGGCCCGACGTGCAGGAACCGGATGGTGCGCTCCCGGTCGCCCTCGCGGTACCCGGTCTCCCGGCCCGCGGTGAGGTCCTGCAGCGCCGCGGTGAACGACTCGAGCTCGGCCATCCGCGTCGGCAGCATCCCGAGCGTGCGCCGGGCGGTGTTGCCGGTGCCGACCCCGCAGATCACCCGGCCCGGAGCGATGGCGTTGAGGCTCGACACCGCGGCCGCGGCGGCCGGAGTCGAGCGCAAGGCCGGCGAGGTGACGCCGATCCCCAGCTTGATCCTGCTCGTCGCCTTCGCGCACAACGCCAGGGACACGAACGGGTCGCCGTTGACCATCGGGGTGTCGTAGACCCAGAAGCTGCTGAACCCCAGCTCCTCGGCCCGGACGGCCAGATCCTCGACCCCCGGCCGGGCGGTCATCACGATGCCGGTGCGCATGAGCTCTCCTCGCCGTTGAAGAAAGGGACCGTCGCCAACGTAGCCGGGTCACGCCGACGCGAGGGCCGAGCAGCGCCGGCTCCAAGTGTCCGACGGCGATGAGTCCGGCCGTGATCGCCGGTCTGTCCCCCGACCCGAGCACCCGGAATCCGAGGAGCGATCATGACCGCGACCTACACCTTCGACGTCTTCTCCAGCCTCGACGGTTTCGGCGCCGCCACCGGCGACTGGACCGGTTACTGGGGCAAGCAGGGCCCCGAGCTGCTCGATCACCGCCTCGCCCTGTACGACGACGAGCAGCGCATGGTCTTCGGGGCCACCACGTACCGCGCGTTCGCGGAGATGCTGGCCACCAGCACCGAGGACTCCGAGGTGCGGGACCCCTGGGTCACCCGCATGCGGAGCCTGCCGGCGACGGTCGTGTCGACCACCCTGGAAGGACCTCTCGACTGGCCGGACGCGACCGTCGCGAGCGGCGACGCCGTCGACGTCGTCGCCCGTCTCAAGGAGGAGTCCGAGGTGCCGTTGCGCTCGCACGGCAGCCTGTCGATGAACCGGGCGCTGATGGCCGCCGGGCTCGTCGACCGCGTCCAGGTGACCCTGTTCCCGGTGATCACCGGGCAGACCGGGCTGGACCCGATCTTCCGGGGTGCGGCCGACTTCGACCTCGAGCTGATCGGGAGCCGGACGCTCGACGGCCACATCCAGGAGCTGATCTACCGGCCGACCCTGCACGTGCCCGGACGGTCGACGTAACGCCGGAATCACGGGACGCGCTGTCCCTATGACCGTGAGTGTGACCCGGAGGGCTCCCCGTTGGCAGTGAGAATCGGCGACACAGGTGGCGGACGCGGCAAGGGCAGTGGCGGACGCACGTCACTCGCCATCGCCCTGGGCATAGCCCTCCTGGCCGGCAACGGCGCGGCGACGGCGATCGGGAACGCGATGTCGTCCGGTGACGCATCCGTCTCGGCCGACGACGGTGCGCAGGCACAGAACGGGTCGCACGTCGGCAGCAGCGACTCGAGCGCGGCGCAGACCCGTCTCGTCGGGCAGGGCGTCCGCGTGACCGCCACGGTCACCGACGACTCCGCGGACTGCGTGGCCAACTCCTACGGCCAGATCCAGGACTTCTTCCGCGGCACCCCCTGCGCGGCTCTCCACCGCGCCCACTTCGAGCTGCGCGACCAGGACGGTGACGCGGCGGTCGTCGCGGTGTCCTGGGTCGAGATGCCCGACGAGTCGAGCGCCCGTGCGCTCGAGCAGCTCCTGGACTCCAGCGGCACGGGCAACGTGACCGAGCTGTCCCGGGAGCGCGGCCGGTACGGCACCGTCCGCTACACCGGCGACGCCTACGCCTCCCGCCGCGACGGCCACGTCGTCGTCAACGCGCAGGCGGAGCCCGTCGCCCGCGGCTGGTCGGGGCCCACCCTGACCAGCATCGCCACCAGCGCCGCGCAGTAGCTCCCGCGCGGGACTCCTCCTGCGCTGCACCTCGATGACGAGGTGAATCGCGTGGTGATCGGTACCCTCGTCGGGTGGCGGACCCGACCTGGCTAGGGACGATCTCGGCCCTCTCGGGCACCGTGCTCGGCGGCGTGATCGCGGCCGCGGCGCAGTCGGTGCGCGACCGGCGCACGAGGCGCTACCAGTCCGAGGCCCGGTGGGAGAAGGCGTTCGTCGACGGCGTCGCCGAGTTCCTGTCCGCCTCGGACGCAGAGTTCCGCGCCCTGCGTCGCCTCCACCAGGCATCCCCCGGGGACGAGCGCTGGCACGGTCTGCGGAACGACGCCGACGACGCCGTCGAGGAGGCGGAACGGAAGTCGAACGTGGTCTCGCTCCTGTCCGGCGAGCGCACGCATCCCGTCCGCGTCGCCTCGCGTTCGATGCGGGAGGCCCTGCGCGAGCTGCAGGCCGCAGCCCACGACGGCTCGGTGCTGAGCGAGAACGAGGTCGACGACGTGCGTCGGCGCTGGACCGCTGCACGCGAGGACCTCCTTCGGCTCGTGCAGGGCATCTACGTGAGCCACGGCCGCCACCCCCGGGTCCGAGCGCTGCACGAGCGCCTGGGCAGCGCCCGCACACGATCATCCGGGCCCGGCCGCCGGGAGTGAGGAAGCGGACGACCCGCTCGAGCAGCGGTCGCGAGCAAGCGACCGGCCAAGGCCGTGGCGCTCGTCCGGACCCGCTGACGATGAGTTCGGATCAGCCGGGCGGTCTCCTTCCCCATGGGCACTCTCAGCTACTCGATGAGCATCTCCCTCGACGGCTACATCGAGGACCCGACCGGCGCCATCGGCTTCTCCGAGCCGGACGAGGAGGTGCACCGCTTCGCCAACCAGCAGACCCGCGAGACGACGGCGTTCCTGTTCGGCCGCGGCCTCTACGAGGTCATGGAGGAGTTCTGGACGGCGCCGGAGCGGGCCGACGGGTCCGAGGTGGAGGCGGAGTTCGCCCGCGAGTACACCGCGACGCCGCGGATCGTGTTCTCCGACTCGCTGGAGTCGGTCGCACCCGGGTGCCGGCTGGTGCGCCGCGCCGACGCGGTCGACGAGGTGGTCCGGCTCAAGAAGGAGACCGACGGTGACCTGGCCGTCGGCGGCGCCGGTCTGGCTGCATCGCTGCTGGACCTGATCGACGAGTTCCGCCCGCGGGTGGTGCCGGCCTTCACCGGCGGCGGCAAGCCGTACTTCCCGCTCGGCGCCGACCTGCGGCTGCGGCTGCTCGAGCAGCGCGCCTTCCGCAGCGGCACCGTGTACCTGCGCTACGAGAGGCTCCGCTGAGGGCGCAGCCCTGATCGAGAACGGCACCGAGATCGCGAGGAGGGGCGGCATCGGCTTTCCGCCCGACCTGGAGGATCAGGGCGCGAACCGCTCCGCAGTACGCAGTTCTACGTATTGACGAAATCGGAGTTCGGCGTGGCGCAGTAGGCTCACTGCCCCAAGTGCCACGCGGAGACCGGCACGGTCGCGGTGACTTGGGGCCCATTGGTCACGCCATGGCGGTGCGACTCGCGTCGCATCCTCCGACACCAGGTAACGGTGCGAGTCGCCCCACCACCAGGACGGAGGTCCGTCATGCGCATGTTGCTCGTCGCCCAGCCCAACGTCGACAAGGGAAGTGAGGCCATCGCCAGCGGCAACATGGCCAAGACGATCCAGGCGACGATCGAGATGATCAAGCCCGAGGCAGCCTACTTCGCGCCCGTGCGGGGTCAGCGGACCATGATCGCGGTCTTCGACCTGGACGACCCGGGCCAGCTTCCGAAGATCAGCGAGCCGCTGTTCCAGATGGGCGCAGTGGTCGAGATCGTGCCCGCGATGAACCTGGAAGATCTCCAGCGCGGACTCGCCGCGATCGGCGGCTGATCCGATCCTCCCGCCCGCGAATCCGAAAGCCTGCCGTCGAACACGACGGCAGGCTTTCTGCTGACTGCGGAAGTGGCCCCCGCTCCACGCTGAAGCGGACTCTCGGCGAACCCTCTGAGCTGGTCGAACGTCCTCGGGCAGCCGGCACGTCGACGACGCCTGCGCCTCCTGGTACGCCCGGTACCTCACCGACTCGCCCGGCGCGCCACTCGGCGCCGATGGCGGCGCAGGACGCCCAGTCCGAACCACACCACCGCGCCCAGCAACGCGGTGACCAGGGTGAACAACCACAGCGGCCAGGACCAGCTCCAGAAGAGGAAGTGCAAGGTGACCGGCGCCGTGTTCTGGATCATGAAAACGAGGAGCAGCCCTACTCCGACGAGAGTCGCGATCACCCCGCCGCTCAACCGCGCACCCCCGTGCCCGTCCGCAGCACCCGTCGTGCTGCCGGGGCTCGTCTGCTCGACCATCGCTCTCTCCACCTCGGGTTGTCGCCGCGCGTCCTCGCAGTCGCCGCGCGTCCTCGCAGCAGGGTCGGACCCAGCGCCCGTGGATGTAAGGGCCTTAGGTCTCCCGTGCGGCAGGGCGAGGACGACCGGTGACGACACCTGCGGCGGGTCGGAAGCCCCCGAGCCAGGTGGGATGGCCGGACCGCAGTGCGACCACCCTGGGGCCGAGGTGGCGGAGGCGACCCGCCGCCGTGCCCTCGTCATGCGGCTCCGGGCGATCCTGCGGACTCCTGCGAACCGACAGCGGGGCTGGAAGTGCGATGACCAGCGCAAATAGTCCCGCTCACACGTTGAAGCGGAACTCCACCACGTCCCCGTCCTGCATGACGTAGTCCTTGCCCTCCATTCGCACCTTGCCCGCGGACTTGGCGGCGTTCATCGAGCCGGCGTCGACGAGGTCGGAGTAGGAGACGATCTCGGCCTTGATGAAGCCCTTCTCGAAGTCCGAGTGGATCACCCCGGCGGCCTGGGGGGCGGTGTCGCCCCGGTGGATCGTCCAGGCGCGGGCCTCCTTGGGCCCGGCGGTGAGGTAGGTCTGCAGACCCAGGGTGCGGAAGCCCGCGCGGGCCAGCGAGTACAGGCCGGGTTCGGGCTGGCCGATCGACTCGAGCAGCTCGCGGGCCGACTCCTCGTCGAGCTCCAGCAGCTCGGACTCGACCTTGGCGTCGAGGAACACGGCCTCGGCGGGCGCGACGAGGTCGGTGAGCTCCTTCTTGCGGGTCTCGTCCGTGAGGACGCCCTCGTCGGCGTTGAACACGTAGAGGAACGGCTTGGTGGTCAGCAGGGTCAGCTCGCGCAGCGGGGCGGGGTCGACGCCGGCCTGGAACAGCGTGCGGCCCGAGTTGAGGACCTCCGCGGCGGCCTCGGCCGCGGCCAGGACCTCGCGGCGGTCCTTCTGCATCCGGGCTTCCTTGGTCAGCCGCGGGACCGCCTTCTCCAGCGTCTGCAGGTCGGCCAGGATCAGCTCGGTCTCGATGACCGAGATGTCGGAGCCGGGGTCGACCTTTCCGTCGACGTGGACCACGTCGTCGTCGGCGAACACCCGCACGACCTGGCAGATCGCGTCGGACTCGCGGATGTTGGCGAGGAACTTGTTGCCCAGCCCGGCGCCCTCGGAGGCGCCCTTCACGATCCCGGCGATGTCGACGAACGAGACCGTGGCCGGCACGACCTTGGCCGACGCGAACATCTCGGCGAGCGTGTCCAGGCGGGAGTCCGGCAGCGGCACCACCCCGACGTTGGGCTCGATCGTGGCGAACGGGTAGTTCGCGGCGAGCACGTCGTTGCGCGTCAGGGCGTTGAACAGGGTCGACTTGCCGACGTTGGGCAGCCCGACGATGCCGAGGGTGAGGGACACGAGCGTCCAGGGTAGTCGTTCCGCCCCGCCGGCTCCGGACCCCTCGTACCGGACCCGGCGGGGCAGGTCACACGGCGGCGAGCTCGGGGGCCTGCCGCGGGACCGCGGGCGTGCCCTGCCGCTCCGCCAGGTAGCGGCGCAGGCTGGTCAGGGCGCGGTGCTGGGTGACGCGGACGGAGCCGGGCGTCGAGCCCAGCACGGCCGCGGTCTCGGCCGCCGACAGGCCCTCGATCAGCCGCAGCCGCAGCACGTCGCGGTGCCGCTCGGGCAGCCGGCCGAGCAGCCGCTGCACCATCCGCGCCTGCTCGGCGCGCAGGCTCAGCTCGTCCGGGGCGTCGGCGGTCGAGACGCTGTCCGGCACCTGGTCGGTGAGGTCGATGCGGGAGATGCCGCGCCGCCGCACGGTGTCGACGATCTTGTTGCGGGCGATCGTGAACGCCAGCGCCAGGAAGGGGCCCGAGTCCAGGTCCGCCTTCGGCAGCGCCTTGAACAGGGCGATCATCGTGTCCTGCGCCATGTCCTCGGCCGAGGTCGCGTCGCCGGCGCCCTGGGCGAGCCGAACGCGGCAGTAGCGCAGCACCGGTGGGTGCACCGCGGCCATCAGGTCCTCGCAGGCGCGGCGGTCCCCGGTCGCGGCCGCACGGGCGAGCCGGTCGATCCGGGCGGAGGGCTCCTCGGTCGCGGGTGCCTGGTCGGCGGGGCGCATGACGTCCTTCCCGACGACCGGGGCGTCCGGCCGTCACAGGAGAGACTTCTCCGACCCGCCGCCCGGATACATCCGGCGAGCCTGCCGAGCAGGAGCGGTGCTGCCCGCGGGTCGAGGGTGGTGCTGGCACCACCACCCGATCGGGTTCCGCTGCTCCGTCCGGGCTAACGCCCGCCGGCGGCCGTCGATAGCCCGGGTACCGGACGACGGAAGGGGCGGGACGTGGCGGCGGGTGCGGTGGGACGGACGGCGATCGCGGGGACGGTGCTGGCGGCGCTGTCCGGCAGCACGATGACGGCGGTCTCGCTGTCCGCGACGAGCGCGCCCGTGCCGCTCCCGACCTTCGCCGCGGCCGCGGTCCCCGAGGCCCCGGAGGTCCCGGCCGCGCCCGTCGCGGCCCCCGAACCCGCGGGGGCCGGCGTCGTCGACGGCGGCACGCTCGCCGCGATCGCGCTCACTCCCGCGATCGCGGCGGCGGCGCAGCCCGTCGCGGCGCCGGTCCCCGCCGTCACCGAGCCGGTGGCCGTGGCCCGGCGGCAGAGCGCCGTGGCGGACCGCCGCCCGGGCGAGGGCCGGCGCGAGCGGGTGCGCGAGGCCGTCGCCGAACGCCTGTCCCCCGACACCCGCGCGAACATCCGCCGCGCCTGCGCGATGGGCATGCTCGACGGGGACCTCTGCCGCCTGGGCTGAGCCCCGCGCGACCGGTTTCGGCGACGAGCAGCGGGAGACGGCGCACGCCGACGAGCCTGGTGGCGCCGGGCGACTGGGCGATGAGAGCAGGATGGGAAACTCTCACGCACGTGTCCGATTCCCGCGAGAACGGGGTGGCGCGGGGTGGCAGAGTCGTCCCCGTGCTGGACATCGAACGCTGCTACCGGGCCGTCGCCGCGCGCGACCCGCGGTTCGACGGCGTCTTCATCACGGCGGTGCGCACGACCGGCATCTACTGCCGGCCCTCGTGCCCCGCGACCACCCCCAAGCGCCGCAACGTCGAGTTCTTCCCGACCGCGGCCGCCGCGCAGCAGCAGGGCTACCGGGCCTGCCGACGCTGCCTGCCCGACGCCGTCCCGGGCTCGCCGGACTGGAACAGCCGGTCCGACCTCGCCGCCCGGGCGATGCGGCTCATCGCCGACGGCCTCGTCGAACGCTCCGGGGTCGCCGGCCTGGCCACCGCGCTGGGCTACTCGGAGCGCCACCTGACCCGGATCGTCACCGCCGAGCTCGGGGCGGGGCCGCTGGCGCTGGCCCGGGCGCACCGCGCCCACACCGCCCGCCTGCTCATCGAGACGACGCCGATGTCGATGGCGGACATCGCGTTCGCCGCCGGCTTCGCGAGCGTCCGCCAGTTCAACGACACCGTGCGCGAGGTCTACGCCGTCACGCCGAGCGTGCTGCGGCGGGAGTCCTCCGGACGCGGCCCGGCGCCGGTCGCCGGGACGCTGAGCCTGCGGCTCCCGCACCGCGAGCCGTTCGACGCCGACGGGCTCCTCGCCCACTTCGCCGGCCGCGCGCTGGCCGGGTCGGAGACCGTGGCGGACGGGGTCTACCGGCGGACGCTCCGGCTGCCGCACGGCCCGGCCGTCGTCGCGCTGCGGCTCGGCGACCACACGCCGGGGCACGTGCGGGCGGAGCTGCGGCTCACCGAACCCCGCGACCTCGGCCCGGCGGTGGCGCGGCTGCGCCGGCTGCTGGACCTCGACGCGGACCCCGCCGCCGTCGACGAGCTGCTGGCCGCGGACCCGGCGCTGGCGCCCTCCGTGGCGTCGACGCCCGGGATCCGGCTGCCGGGGGCGGCCGACGGGCTCGAGATCGCCGTCAAGGCCCTGCTGGGCCAACAGGTCTCGGTGTCCGCGGCGCGCACGACGGGCGCCCGGCTCGTCGCCGTACTCGGCGACCCGCTGCCCGCGGAGCTTGCCGGCGACGGCCCGGACCGGCTCTTCCCGCCGGCCGACCGGCTCGCCGAGCAGGTGGCTGCGACGGTCGGCGGCCCCGCCCGCCGGGCCGCTGCCCTCGCCGCGCTCGCCGCGGCCGTCGCCGAGGGCACGCTCGTGCTCGACGCCGGGCGAGACCCCGCCGGCCTGCGGGCGGACCTGCAGGCCCTGCCCGGCGTGGGCCCCTGGACCGCCGGCTACGTCGCGATGCGGCTGCTCGGCGACCCCGACGAACCCCTGGTGTCCGATCTCGCCGTCCGCCGCGGCGCCGCGGCGCTGGGCCTGCCGTCCGACGTGGACGGCCTGACCCGGCACGCCGCCCGCTGGCGGCCCTGGCGGTCGTACGCCGCGACCCACCTCTGGCGCGCCGCCGCCCGGCCGGCCGCCGACCCGACCGTCTGGAGGACGGCATGAGCACCTGCACGACCCTCGACACCCCCGACGGCCCGTTCACCGTGGTCGTCGCCGACGACGGGGCGGTCCTCGCCTCGGGCTGGACCGCCGACCTCGACGACCTGGTCCCGCTGGTGCACACCGCGATCCGGCCGTCCACCGTGGAGCCCGCCGCGGGCGGCGCGGCCGCCGACGCCGTGCGCGCCTACTACGCCGGCGAACTGTCCGCCGTGGACGGTGTGCCGGTGCGGCAGCGGTCCGGTGCGTTCCTGGAGCACGCGTGGGACGTGCTGCGGCAGGTCCCGGCCGGTGGCCCGGTGACCTACACCGAGTTCGCCGCGAAGGCGGGGCGCCCGGCCGCGGTGCGGGCCGCCGCCTCGGCCTGCGCCCGCAACGCCGCCGCGCTCTTCGTGCCCTGCCACCGGGTCCTGCGCACCGACGGGTCGCTCGGCGGCTTCCGCTGGGGCCTGCCGGTGAAGCGGTCCCTGCTCGACCGCGAGTCCTGACCCTGTGAGTGGCGATAGTCGCTCTGGCGACTATCGCCACTCACGATCGGCCAGGGCGTCGATGCGCGATTTTGTCGGGGGTCGGGTGCACCCTGCTGATCGTGGATCTCTCGAACGTGTTGCCGCTCCTGCTCGCCGGGCTCCTCCTGGGCCTGGCGATCGGGGGCGGCCTGGCGTGGCTGCTGGCCGGGGCGCGGCACCGGGTCGCCACGGCGGAGGCCGCCCGCGCCACCGCCACCGCATCGGCCGGCGCCCGGGCGGAGGCCGCGGCGTTCAAGGCCGAGCGGACCGGGCTGCTGGAGCGCATCGAGGAGCTGCACGAGGAGGTGCGCACCGCCACCGAGCGGCTGCGGCGCGCGGAGTCGGACGTGTCGGCCACCCGGGCCGCGCTGAGCAGCGAGCGCGAGGCGGCGCTGGAGCGCGAGCGGCTGCTCACCGCGCGGGACGCGGAGCTGCGTGAGACGTTCCGGGCGCTCTCGGCGGAGGCGTTGTCCCGCAACAACGAGCAGTTCGTGAGCCTCGCCGAGGGCCGCATCCGGGAGGCGGCCGCCGCACTGCACGCCAAGGCGGAGCAGGACGAGGCCGCCCGCTCCACCGCGATCGGCAAGCTGCTGGACCCGATGGCGGCGGCCCTGCAGCGCGTCGAGGGCCAGCTGCGCACCGTCGAGCGCGAGCGGGAGGCGGCGTACGCGGGACTCGTCGAGCAGGTCAAGGCCATGGCGCAGAACTCGGAGAAGCTGCGCGGCGAGACCCGGCAGCTGGTCACCGCGCTGCGCGCGCCGCAGGTCCGCGGGCGCTGGGGCGAGCTGCAGCTGGAGCGGATCGTGCAGCTCGCGGGCATGGTCGAGCACTGCGACTTCGCCACCCAGGTCTCCGGCGAGGGCGCGGCCGAGGGCCAGGGCGGGGTGCGGCCGGACATGCTCGTGCACCTGGCCGGCGGGAAGCAGATCGTGGTCGACGCCAAGGTGCCGTTCGCGGCGTACCTGGAGGCCGTGGAGACCGAGGACCCGGCAGTGCACCGCGAGAAGCTGCAGTCGCATGCGCGGCAGCTGCGGGCGCACGTGGACCAGCTGTCCGCGAAGGCCTACTGGGCGGCGTTCGAGCCGACGCCGGAGTTCGTGGTGCTGTTCGTACCGGGCGACCCGTTCCTGGAGGCGGCGCTGCGGGCCGACCCCGCGCTGCTGGAGCACGCCTTCGGGCGCAACGTCGTCATCGCCACCCCCACCACGTTGATCGCGCTGCTGCGCACCGTCGCGTACGGGTGGCGGCAGGAGGCGTTGGCCCGCAACGCCGCGCAGGTGCACCAGCTGGGCCGGGAGCTGCACGGCCGGCTCGCCACGATGGGTATGCACGTCGCCAAGCTCGGGCGCAGCCTCGACGGCGCGGTCGAGAGCTACAACCGCACCGTCTCCTCGCTGGAGGCGCGCGTGCTCGTCACGGCCCGGCGGCTCACCGAGCTCAAGGTGTCCGAGGGCGACCTCGAGGCGCCGGCGCCGGTCGAGCGGGTGCCGCGGGCCGTGTCGGCGCCCGAGCTGGTCGCCTCCGCGGGCGAGTCGCTGATCGCACTGCACGAACTGGTGCCCGAACCGGGAGCGCGGGAGGCCACCCGGGAGGGTGACGGCGGCGGATGGCAGGCGCGCGAGCAAGGCCCGGAGGGGCCACGGGCTACCGTGAACGGGTGACGTCGCGCGACCCCTCCCCGCGGTCCTCCGGCGGTTGGCCGGTCACCGAACGGTCCGCGTTGGCCACGGTCCTCGGCATCCCGCCCCTCGCGGCGATCGCGCTCGCCGTGGTGCTCACCGCGCTGGGCGTGTTCGTCGACGTGCTGCGGATCGGCACCCTCGGCGTGATCTTCGGGATCGCCTACGTGGTGGGCTGCGTCCTCGCCGTGGGCTGGGTGCGCCGCCGCAACCTCTTCGGCCCGATGGTGCAGCCGGCGCTGCTGGTGGCGGTGCTGGTGCCGGTGATCGTGCTGCTGGTCGGCCAGACCGGACCCGGGCTCACCGAGACCGTGCTCATGGTCGGGGCACCGCTGGTCAACGGCTTCCCGATCATGGCGGTGGCCACCGGGCTCACGCTGCTGATCGGTCTGCTGCGGCTGATCGTGCAACGCACCGGCCCGGACGACGCCGTCAGCCGGCTCGGTCGCCTCGGGGTGCGCGGCCGGGACCGGGACCTGCCGGACGACGAGGAGGAGGACGAGCCGCGGGTCAGCGGCCGGCGCGGCTCGGCCGGAGCTCGCGGGGCAGGGCGAAGGTCAGGGTCTCCTCGGCGGTCGTGACCTCCTCGACCGACTCCCAGCCGCGCTCGGCCAGGAAGTCGAGGACCCCGCGCACCAGCACCTCGGGCACCGAGGCACCGCTCGTCACGCCGACGGTCCGCACGCCCTCGAGCCAGGACTCGTCGATCTCGCGGGCGTAGTCGATCAGGTGCGAGGCGCCGGCCCCGGCCTGCAGGGCGACCTCGACCAGCCGCACCGAGTTCGACGAGTTCGGCGAGCCGACGACCAGCACGAGGTCGCAGTGCGGGGCCATGGCCTTCACCGCGACCTGGCGGTTCTGGGTGGCGTAGCAGATGTCGTCGCTCGGCGGGTTCTGCAGCGTCGGGTAGCGCTCGCGCAGCGCCCGGACGGTGTCCATGGTCTCGTCGACCGAGAGCGTGGTCTGCGAGAGCCAGACGACCTTCTCCGGGTCCCGCACGGTGACCTTCTCCGCGTCGGCGGCGCTCTCCACCAGCTGGATGTGGGTGGGCGCCTCGCCGGAGGTGCCCTCGACCTCCTCGTGGCCCGCGTGCCCGACCAGCAGGATGTCGTAGTCCTCGCGGGCGTACCGCTTGGCCTCCTGGTGCACCTTCGTGACCAGCGGGCAGGTGGCGTCGATGGTCTGCAGCGAGCGCGCCTTGGCCTCGTTGCGCACGTCGGGCGACACCCCGTGCGCGGAGAAGACGACGATCGCGCCCTCCGGCACCTCGCTCGTCTCGTCGACGAACACGGCGCCGCGCTCGCTCAGCGTCTCCACGACGTGCTTGTTGTGCACGATCTGCTTGCGCACGTACACGGGCGCGCCGTGCTGCTCGAGCGCCTGCTCGACCGCCTCCACCGCGCGGTCCACGCCCGCGCAGTACCCGCGGGGCTTCGCGACGAGGACGCGCTTGCCGTCCGATCCGGCGGTACCACTCATGTCGACCAGGGTACGGGCGCCCGATCCCGGGCGCCGTGGGATGTGGGTGAGGTGACCCGCCCCGTGCTGCGGGGGGCGCCGATCACGGGGGACAATGCGTCCATGAGCCCGCTCCCGATGCCGGTGCGGATCGCCGCCGGCCTGGCCGCCACCGCCGTCGAGCAGGTCCGCGAGCTGCCGCGGCTGGTCGTCGAGTTCCCCGTGACCGCGGTCAGCCAGGCCCTCCAGGCGTCCATGCGCGTGCAGCAGAAGGTCACCGAGCTGGCGATCAAGGGCGACAAGGCCCTCGGTGCGTTCGGTCAGGCCCCGGAGGCCCCGGCCTGGGCGACCTTCGACGACGAGGTGGACGACACCGCGACCAACGGCCACGCCCCCGCGTCCCCGATCACGCCCAGCACCGATCTCGTGCCCGCGCCCTCGACGGACGTCGAGCCCGCCGTCGACCCCGCCGTCGAGCCCGAGCGCGCCGACGAGCCGGCCGCGGGGCGGCTCGAGGACCGTGTCGAGGGCGACCACCTCGCGCAGCCCGGCGACACCGTGGCCGGCGCGGCGATCGAGAGCATCGCCGAGCAGACCCTGGGCGACGAGGCCGACACCCCGCCCGCGGTGCTGCCCGAGTACCCCGGCATGAACCTGCACCAGCTGCGCGGCAAGCTGCGCAAGCTCGACCTGGCCGGCCTGCAGGCGCTGCTGATCTGGGAGACCTCGCACGAGAACCGGCCGCCCTTCGTCACGATGCTGTCGAACCGGATCACCACGGTCCGGGAGGGATGAGCGCCGGCCCGTCGACCGAGGAGTCGCCCTGGCCGGTCCGGACGGTCGCGCGGAAGATCTCCGAGTGGATCGACCGGCTGGGCGCGGTCTGGGTCGAGGGCCAGCTCGCACAGGTCACCGCACGCGCCGGCACGGGGACCGCGTTCCTGACCCTGCGGGACCCGGTGGCGAACGTGTCGCTGCAGCTCACGGCTCCGATGGCGCTCGTCGCCGAGCAGCGCGAGGTGGTCGCCGAGGGCAACCGGGTGATCGTCCACGGCAAGCCCTCGTTCTTCCCGGGCCGCGGCACGCTGAGCCTGCGCGTGGACCGGATCCGGGCGGTCGGGCTGGGTGAGCTGCTGGCCCGCATCGAGCGGCTGCGCCGGCTGCTGGCCGCGGAGGGCCTGTTCGATCCCGCCCGCAAGCGCCGGCTGCCCTTCCTGCCGCAGCGGATCGGGCTGATCACCGGCCGGGCGTCGGCGGCGGAGCACGACGTCGTCAGCAACGCCCAGGCCCGCTGGCCGGCGGTGGAGTTCCGGATCGAGAACACCGCCACCCAGGGCGGGCTGGCGGTCGGGCAGATCGTCGAGGCGCTCGAGATCCTGGACCGGGACCCGGCGGTCGACGTCATCGTGCTCGCCCGCGGCGGGGGCAGCGTCGAGGACCTGCTGCCCTTCTCGGACGAGACGCTGTGTCGCGCCGTCGCCGCCTGCCGCACGCCGGTGGTGTCGGCGATCGGGCACGAGCCGGACACCCCGCTCGTCGACCACGTCGCCGACCTGCGGTGTTCCACCCCCACCGAGGCGGGCCGCCGGCTGGTGCCGGACCTCGCCGAGGAGATCGCGCGGATCACCGGGCTGCGCGACCGCGGCCGCCGCGCGCTGCACGGCTGGGTGGACCGCGAACAGCGGATGCTCGACGCGCTGCGGGCCCGGCCCGTGCTCGCCGACCCGTTGCGCGACATGGCGCGCCGGCACGAGGAGCTGGAGCGGCTGCGGGCGGCGACCCGCGCCGCCGTGGAGCGGCGGGTGGAGCGGGACTGCACCGAGATCGCGCACCTGCGGGCACGGCTCACCGCGCTCGGTCCGGGCGCGACGCTCGCCCGCGGCTACGCGATCGTCCAGCGGGTCACGGGCGACGAGATCCTGCCGGTGCTGCGCTCGACCGCCGAGGTCGCACCGGGCGACCGGCTGCGGATCAGGGTCGGCGACGGGACCGTGCGGGCGGCCGTGGAGGATGGCCGCGATGAGTGAGCGTCCCCCGGTGGCCGGGCTCGGCTACGAGCAGGCCCGCGACGAGCTGGTCGAGGTCGTGCGCGCCCTGGAGACGGGCGGGCTGGGCCTCGACGAGACCGTCGCGCTCTGGGAGCGGGGCGAGGCGCTGGCCAAGCGCTGCGAGGAGTGCCTGGCCGGGGCGCGGGAGCGGGTGGAGAAGGCCCTCGCCGACGCCGAGGCCGAGGACTGACCCACGGGTCGGCGGTGCCCGCCTCAGTTCTGCTCGGCGCCGGCCGGCAGGAGCCGGCCGGCCACGGTCGCCCGGGCCAGGGCGCCGAAGTCCGCGTCCGTGCCGCTGCCGGTGACGAGCCAGCGGACCTGCGGGTCGTCCGGCGCGGTCGTGACGCGGAAGGGCTCGCCGCCCTCCTTCTGGTAGGTGACCCAGCGCAGCCCGGCGGCGTCGGTCACCCCGGTTCCGGCCAGCGGGCCGCCGGCCTCGGTGGCGACGAGGGCCTCCTCGCCGCCGTCGCTCTGCACGAGCCGCAGGTACTTGCCCTCCGGGGTGAGGTACCCGACCCGGACCGCGGTGCCACCGCCGTCGACCGGGCTGCGGTCGGTGGAGTTGCTCCGCCAGCCCTGCGGGACGGCGGGGACGCGCAGCGGGAACTCGGAGGCCCGGGCGAACTCCGCGAGCCGGGCCGCCGCGTCGACCGTGGGCACGCTGTTCGGGTCGACCGTCGGGCCGCCGGGCGCGAACGAGCAGGAGCGCACCCCGCCGCCGACCGCGACGACCACCAGCAGGACCGCGAGGCACATCAGCATGTCCCGGGCGCGCAGCGATCCGCGCGGCGGCTTGCCCGGGGGCGGCGGGCCCTGCGGGGCGGGGGACGGGTCGGCGCTCACGCCTCCATGGTCCCCCACCGCGCGCGGCGATGTGCATGGCGTCCGTCGCTCTGCACCCCGTGCGGCGTCCGGTTCTGCGAGGATCGGACCCGGATCCCCCGCCGCCGCCGAGCCCGCCGCGCGTGACGGGGCCGGGGGTCGGCCGCGTTCGCCGACCCCCGCGATGCGACCGGTGAACCCGAGCCAAGGAGGCCCGATGACTGGACCCAAGCCCGAGCGACGCCGCGAGGCCCCGGACCGCAACCTGGCCATGGAGCTGGTGCGCGTCACCGAGGCCGCCGCGATGGCGGCGGGGCGCTGGGTCGGCCGCGGCGACAAGAACGGCGGCGACGGGGCGGCCGTCGACGCCATGCGCCACCTGATCGGGACCGTGTCGATGCGCGGGATCGTGGTGATCGGCGAGGGCGAGAAGGACGAGGCGCCCATGCTCTACAACGGCGAGCAGGTCGGCAACGGCGAGGGTCCCTGGTGCGACGTCGCCGTCGACCCCATCGACGGCACCACGCTGATGGCCAAGGGCATGCCCAACGCGCTGGCGGTGCTCGCGGTCGCCGAGCGGGACGCGATGTTCGACCCCTCGGCCGTGTTCTACATGGAGAAGCTCGCCGTGGGGCCGGATGCCGCGGGCGCCATCGACATCAGCAAGCCGGTGGGCGACAACATCCGCGCGGTGGCCAAGGCCAAGGAGATCGACGTCCGGGACGTCACGGTCACCATCCTCGACCGCCCGCGGCACGAGCAGCTGGTCGCCGACGTGCGCGACACCGGCGCGCGGATCCGCTTCATCTCCGACGGCGACGTGGCCGGCGCGATCGCCGCGGCCCGCCCGAGCACCGGCGTGGACATGCTCGTGGGCATCGGCGGCACCCCGGAGGGGATCATCGCCGCGGCCGCGCTCAAGTGCATGGGCGGCGAGATCCAGGGCCGGCTCTGGCCGAAGGACGACGAGGAGCGCTCCAAGGCGATCGCCGCGGGCCACGACCTCGACCGCGTGCTGACCACCAACGAGCTCGTGACCGGCGAGAACGTGTTCTTCTGCGCCACCGGCGTCACCGACGGGGACCTGCTGCGCGGCGTGCACTACCGCGCCGGCGGCTGCACCACGCAGTCCATCGTCATGCGGTCCAAGTCCGGCACGGTCCGGCTGATCGACGGCTACCACCGGCTCACGAAGCTGCGCGAGTACGCGTCGATCGACTTCGACAGCCCCACCCACGAGGACGTCGAGGCCCCGCCGCTGCCCTGACGGCGCGCGGCGCAGGACGTCCTCTCGGGGTGTCCGGTGCGGGGCCGTGCCCTGCCCCGCACCGGATCGGACACCCGTCGGGTGCCACCCCTGGGCCGCCGCCCCTCCGGCGGCTCGACCTCATCGTGCTCCTACCCCCCGACGGGGGCATCGACAACTTTGCGTATCCGGCCGTTCGGCCGAACGAGGGAGGCTGATCGCCTCTCAGGGCCACCTACGGGCAGGTCCGCTCGGCTCAGGCGGCGACCAACCCAAGCCGTTGTGCGGCCAGCACAGCGGTGAGCCGGTCCGCCACCCCGAGCTTGGAGTAGCAGCGCTCGAGGTGCTTGTGCACGGTGCGCTCGGCGATGTTGAGCCGCCGCGCGATCGCCCCCGCGGTCAGTCCCTCGGCCAGCAGGCCCAGCACCGAGCGCTCACGCGGGGTCAGGCGGATGGCGCTGGCGACGTCCCGGCCCGACGCCGAGGCGTTGCGCAACGCGGCGGAGTAGGCGCGGGCCTGCCGGTCGAGCCCGACGACGAGGCGCCAGATGCGGTCCGCGAGCCGCAGCTCGGACGGGGAGAAGACCTCGGGCCTGCCGACCACCAGCAGGCGCGGGTGATCGGCCCCGCCGGTGGGCAGGCACAGCTGCTCCGCCACACCGCAGGCCTGTGCCAGCGCCGCCCCCTCGCCGTACACGCGCCGGTCCGTGAAGCGCCCCGGGACGTCGGCGAGCTGGACCGGCCGGACGTCCGCGGTCGCCAGAAAGTACCGGGCGATCGGGTTCTCCACGGCGTGCGAGGCGCTCCACGTGAGCATGTCCTCGCGGTGCCCCTCGAGGGTGGCGTCGAGCGGGTAGATCTCCCCGTCCGCCGTGCCGTCCGCGGCGAGCTCGGCGGTCCCCACGGCCGGCGCCTCGAACGTCTCCTGCAGCAGTCTCGTGACGCGATCCAGCGGCAACTCCGTCAGCGGCTCCCGCAACAGCTCGGCGGTGAACTCAAGCCAGTCCCCGTCGTCCCGACCCGTCATGGCGTTCTCGACCCCCTCCGTCGACACCGCCTGCGTAATGGCTCCGATACGGAGAGCTGATCGTTACCGCTGCACATACCCCGTCGGCCGATTCCGCCCGCCCGGTCCAAGACCCTGCGCCGGGCGCGCGGCGGGGATACCACGGACGATGTAATCCCGGCCATCGGACCGAGCGGTAAGGACACCCTCAGGCGGAGGATGAGGCCATGAGCGACGACGCGGCCGGCGACACCGGCGACTTCCGCATCGAGCACGACACCATGGGCGAGGTCCGGGTCCCCGCGACCGCCCTCTACCGTGCGCAGACCCAGCGTGCCGTCGAGAACTTCCCGATCTCCGGGCGCGGCCTGGAGCGCGCGCAGATCCGGGCGCTCGGCCTGGTCAAGGGCGCGGCGGCGCGGGTGAACGGGCGGATCGGCGTGCTCGACGAGAAGCTGGCCGGCGCGATCGCCGCCGCCGCCGCCGAGGTCGCCGCGGGCGAGCACGACGGACACTTCCCGGTCGACGTCTTCCAGACCGGCTCCGGCACCTCGTCGAACATGAACGCCAACGAGGTGATCGCGACGCTGGCCAGCCGGGAGTCCGGGCAGGACGTGCACCCGAACGACCACGTCAACGCCTCGCAGTCGTCGAACGACGTCTTCCCGACCACGATCCACCTGGCCGCCACCGAGGCGCTCGCCACGGACGTCGTACCGGCGCTGGAGCACCTGGCGGCGACCCTGCGCACCCGCGCCGAGGACTGGGCCGAGGTCGTGAAGGCAGGCCGCACGCACCTCATGGACGCCGTGCCGGTCACGCTCGGCCAGGAGGCCGGCGGCTGGGCCACCCAGGCCGAGTACGGCGCCGCCCGGGTCCGGGACGTCCTGCCCCGGCTCGGCCACCTGCCGATCGGCGGCACCGCGGTGGGCACCGGGCTGAACGCGCCGGAGGGCTTCGGCGCCGCCGTCGTCGAGGAGTTGCGGTCCGCGACCGGCCTCGACGCGCTGTCCGAGGCGCCCGACCACATCGAGGCGCAGGGCTCGCGCGACGGGCTGGTGGAGGCCTCCGGTGCGCTGCGCACCGTCGCCGTGTCGCTCTACAAGATCGCCAACGACCTGCGGTGGCTCTCCTCGGGCCCGCGCACCGGGCTCGCCGAGGTGCGCCTGCCGGACCTGCAGCCCGGCTCGTCGATCATGCCCGGCAAGGTCAACCCGGTGATCTGCGAGGCCACGATGATGGTCGCGGCACAGGTCATCGGCAACGACGCGACCGTCGCCTTCTCCGGCAGCCAGGGCAACCTCGAGCTCAACGTGATGATGCCGGTCATGGCGCGCAACGTCCTCGAGTCCGCGCGGCTGCTGTCGAACGTCGCGCGGCTGCTCGCCGACAAGGTCGTCGCCGGCGCCGAGGCCGACGTCGACCGCACCCGCGAGTACGCCGAGTCCTCGCCGTCGATCGTCACGCCGCTGAACAAGTACATCGGGTACGAGGAGGCGGCGTCGATCGCCAAGCAGTCGCTCAAGGAGCGCCGCACGATCCGCGAGGTCGTGCTGGAGCGCGGGCACGTGGAGAACGGCAAGCTCACCGAGGAGCAGCTCGACAGCGCACTGGACGTGCTGCGGATGGCCCGCGGAGGCCGCTAGACCAGGTGCAGCGCCTGGGCGCGCAGCACGGCGGAGAGGCGGTCGGTCACGCCGAGCTTCACGTAGCAGCGCTCCAGGTGCTTCTGGACGGTGCGCGGCGAGATGTCGAGCCGCCGCGCGATCGTGCCCGCGGTGAGGCCCTGCGCGAGCAGCCCGAGCACGGCCCGCTCGCGCGGGGTCAGCGGGATCTCCGCCGTGCCCAGGCCCTTGCCGGCGGTCACCACGGCCAACGCCGTGACCTGCCGTTCCAGCCCGGTGAGCAGCCGCCACAGCCGTTCGACGAAGGCCTCCTCGGCCGGGGACCAGGGCTCGGTCCGCCCGAGCACGAACGACCGCGCGAGCCGCGGCGTCGCGCGCAGCGGCAGCGAGAGCTGGTTCGGCGCGGCGCAGGACTCGGCCAGGTCGCGGCCGCCGTCGCTGTTCCAGCGGTCCGTGTACTCGGCCGGGACGCCCAGGGTCTGGCGCGGCACCCAGAGCCCGGAGGCGAGGTGGAAGCGCAGCAGCGGGTGCTCGGCGGGCGCCCGGTACGCGCTCCACTCGGCCAGCTCGGCGAAGTGCTCGCCGAGCCCGCCGTCGAGCCAGACGTGGCGCACCGGCTCGTCGGGCACGACCTCGCTGTAGGTGACCCCGGCGGTCTCGAAGGTGCGGGCGAGCGCCTCGGCCAGCCGGTTCACCGGCATGTCGACCAGCGGCTCCGTCATCAGGGCTGCCACGAGCTCCATCCACTCCCGCTCGGCCCGCGTGCCCATCACCCCTCCTGCCCCGCCCCGAGGGAAGAGCGCGCGTCGCCGTCCGCTGATGCGCCGCGGGGGACTGTTCGGCCGCCGGGCCCGCGGGGTTAACCGCGGGCCCGGTCGACCTTCCCGTCACACCTCGGTAACGGCCCTCCCGGGAAGACGCCCGGAGGTATAGGAGTCTTCTGCGCGCAAGATCGGCCGTCCCCCGGCCGGACGACGCCGCGCCACCCGATCGACGGCCGCCGGCCACCCCGCGGCCGCCCGGACGGGTGAGGCTTCGCCGGGCGGCGCGGGCCGCCGGGAGTGTTCGGTGAGGAGAGCGATGAACGTGCGGAAGAGGTGGGGCCGGGCCGGCGCGCTGGCGGCGTGCGCGGCGGCGGCGGCCCTGGCGGCCACGGCGTGTGTGAGCTCGGGCGGCGGCGGGGGCGGCGGCTCCTCCGAGTCCGGCGGCTGGGCCACGGCCACCTCGGCGCAGGCGGGCGGCGGCATGGACGCGCTCGTGCAGGCGGCGAAGCAGGAGGGCCAGCTCAACGTCATCGCGCTGCCGCCGGACTGGGCGAACTACGGCGCGATCATCAAGGCGTTCGGCGACAAGTACGGGATCACCGTGAACTCGGCGAACCCGGAGGGCTCGAGCCAGGACGAGATCAACGCCGTCAACCAGCTCGGCACCCAGGACCGGGCGCCCGACGTGCTGGACCTCGGCCAGGCCTTCGCCACCGGCAACACCCAGCTCTTCGCCCCGTACCAGGTCGCGACGTGGAACGACATCCCCGCCTCCAACAAGGACGCGAACGGCGCCTGGGTCAACGACTACGGCGGCTACATCTCGATCGGCTGCAACGCGAAGCTGGTCGCGAACTGCCCCACCACGATCGCCGACCTCGCGAAGCCCGAGTACAAGGGCCAGGTCGCGATCAACGGCGACCCGACGCAGGCCGCGGCCGGGTTCGCCTCCGTGTGGGCGGGCGCGCTGGCCAACGGCGGGTCGCTCGACGACATCACGCCCGGCGTGAACTTCTTCGGTCAGCTCGCCAAGAACGGCAACCTGCTGAAGGTCGACCCGAACGCGGCGACGATCGAGAGCGGGCAGACCCCGATCGTCCTGGACTGGGACTACACCAACGTCGCGCAGGCCGAGAAGGTCAAGGCCGCCTTCGAGTGGAAGGTGGCCGTGCCCTCCGACGGGCTGTTCGCGGAGTTCTACTCGCAGGCGGTCAACAAGAACGCGCCGCACCCGGCCGCGGCCCGGCTGTGGCAGGAGTTCCTGTACTCCGACGAGGGCCAGAACTTGTGGCTGGCCGGCAAGGCCCGCCCGGTCCGGCTGCCGCAGATGCAGCAGGCCGGCACCGCCACGCCGGAGCTGGTCGCCGCGCTGCCGCCGGTCCAGGGCACCGCGCAGTATCCGACGCAGGCCCAGACCGACCAGGCCAAGCAGGTGGTCGCCCAGCAGTGGGCCACCGCCACGGCCTGATCCGTGTCCTCCCTCCTCGACACCCCCACCGCCGCTCCCGACGCGCCCGCCGCGCGCCCGGAGCGGCGGTGGCGCGCCGCGCTGGGCCTGCTGCCCTTCGCGCTCTACTTCCTGGTCTTCCTCGGCGGCCCGCTGTACTTCGTGATCAGCGGCGCCTTCACCGACGCCGACGGCCGCCCGACGCTGGGCAACCTCGTCGCGTCCCTGATGTCTCCGCAGTACCTGCTGGCCTTCCGGCAGAGCCTGCTGCTGTCCGCGGTCACGGCCGTGATCGGCGCGGTGTTCGGCACCTTCCTGGCCCAGGCGGTGCTCACGGCGCGGCCGCGCTCACCCTTGCGCCGCACCGTCTCCACCGCCTCGGGCGTGCTCGCCTACTTCGGCGGCGTCCCGCTGGCGTTCGCGTTCATCGCCGCGCTGGGGCAGACCGGGCTGGCGACGGCCTGGCTGCGGTCGGCGGGGATCGACCTGTACGCGTCGGGCTTCCGGATCGACTCGCTGACCGGCCTCGCCCTGACCTACGTCTACTTCCAGATCCCGCTCATGGTCATCCTGATCACCCCGGCGCTGGAGGGCCTGCTGCCGCAGTGGCGGGAGGCGGCGGAGAACCTGGGCGCGTCGGCCTGGTCGTACTGGCGGCTGGTGGCGCTGCCGGTACTGGCGCCCGCCTTCGCCGGCGCCACGCTGGTCCTGTTCGGCAACGCCTTCGCCGCCTACGCCACCGCCCTGGCCCTGACCAGCGGCTCCATCCCGCTCGTGCCGACGGCGATCGCGTCGGCGCTGTCCGGCAACGTGCTCGTCGGGCAGGCCAACGTCGGTCTCGCGCTCGGCCTCGACATGGTGGTGGTGATCGCGATCGTGATGGTCGCGTACCTGTGGCTGCAGCGGCGCGCCGCGCGCTGGAGCCGGCGGTGACGCGGGGGCGGCGCTGGCGGGTCGTCGTGCTCGCCCTGGCCGCGCTCTACTTCCTGGTCCCGCTGGTCGCGTCGGCGGAGTTCAGCCTCCGCGCACCCGGCGGCGGCTACGGCGTCGCGAACTACACCCGCATCGCCGAGGACCCGGTCCTGCTCTCCGCGCTGTTCACCTCGTTGCGGATCGCCGTGCTGACCGCGGTGATCGTGCTGCTGCTGGTGGTCCCGACGGCGGTGTGGGTCCGGCTGCGGTTCCCGTCGCTGGCCGCCGTGCTGGAGAGCGCGACGATCCTCCCGATCGTCATCCCGCCCGTGGTGATGGCGGCCGGCATCGCGTTCGTGCAGGCCAACCTGGGCGGGCCGGTGTTCCGGGCGCTGTTCGACTCCTCGACCAGCGCGCTCACGCCCTTCTACGTGATCCTCGCGCTGCCCTTCGCCTACCGCGCCGTGGACAACGGGCTGGCCGCGATCCCGCTGCGGACCCTCGTCGAGGCCGCCCGCAACCTCGGCGCGGGGATGACGACGGCGCTGGTCCGGGTGATCCTGCCGGCGATCCGCAGCGCGGTGCTCGGCGCCGCCTTCCTCACCCTGGCGCTGGTGCTGGGCGAGATCGTGATCGCGCGGATCCTGCTCTACACCGACACCTTCCCGATCGCCGTCGTGGAGACCGGCCGCAGCGCGGCGGGTGTGTCGGTGGCCCTGTCCCTGGCCAGCCTGCTGCTCACGTGGGTGCTGCTGCTGGCCGTGTCGTTCGTCGGCGGGCGCCGGAGGCGGAGCTTGCGGAGCCGACCATCGGTGCGGAGGAGAACACCGTGACCGCTGTGCAGAAGTCCCCCGCGGAGACGGCGACGGACGCCGCCGTCGAGTTCCGCGGGGTCAGCCGGGTGTTCGGCGAGACCCGCGCGCTCGACGGGCTCGATCTGGCCCTGCGCCGCGGCGAGCTGCTGGCCCTGCTCGGCCCGTCCGGCTGCGGCAAGACGACGGCGCTGCGCCTGCTCGCCGGGTTCGACCGGCCGACGAGCGGGGAGATCCGCATCGACGGGCGGGACGTCACCGGCGTCCCGGCGAGCAAGCGCGACACCGGGATGGTGTTCCAGGCCTACAGCCTGTTCCCGACGATGACGGCGGCGGAGAACGTCGCCTTCGGCCTGCGGATGCGCAAGGTCGGCGGGGCCGAGCGCGGGCGGCGGGCGGCCGAGCTGCTGGAGCTCGTCGGGCTCGGCGACCGCGGCGGCTCCTACCCGCACGAGCTCTCCGGCGGCCAGCAGCAGCGGGTGGCGCTGGCGCGGGCGCTCGCCGTGCGGCCGAGCGTGCTGCTGCTCGACGAGCCGCTCTCCGCGCTCGACGCCCGGGTGCGCGTGCAGCTGCGGGACGAGATCCGCCGGCTGCAGCTCGCGGAGGGCATCACCACGTTGTTCGTCACCCACGACCAGTCGGAGGCGCTCGCTGTCGCCGACCGGGTCGCGGTGCTCAACGCGGGGCGGATGGAGCAGGTCGACGTGCCGCAGGAGGTCTACGCGCGGCCCGCGACCCCGTTCGTCGCCGAGTTCGTGGGCGTGATGAACACGGTCCCCGTGTCGGGCGGCCGGATCACCCCGGGCGCGGCGGAGACCACCCAGGTCCGTCCGGAGGCGCTGCTCGTCGGGGCGCCGGACGGCCTCGCCGGCACGGTGCTGACCAGCACCTTCCTCGGCCCGGTGACCCGCCTGGTGATCCGCACCGAGGTCGGCGAGCTGACCGCCGACGCCGTCACCCGCCCCGGCCTCCCCGCCATCGGCGAGCACACCACGGTCCAGATCAGCGGCTGAGGCCGTGCGCCGCCGGGCGCGCGGGCAGATGATCGGGAGCGTGTTCCCGGGCTTCGACGACGAGCGGGTCGATATGGGCGAGGTGGTGCTGCGGGTGCGGCACGGCGGCAGCGGGCCCGCGGTGCTGCTCCTGCACGGCCACCCGCGCACGTCGGCGACCTGGCACCGGGTCGCCCCGGTCCTGCGCGACGCCGGGTTCACGGTGGTGTGCCCGGACCTGCGGGGTTACGGGGTCTCCACGGCTCCCCCGTCGGCCCCCGACCACGCGCAGGCGTCGAAACGGGCGATGGCCGCCGACCTCGCCGCGCTCATGCGCCGGCTCGGCCACGAGCGGTTCACGGTCGCCGGGCACGACCGCGGAAGCTACGTGGCCCTGCGCCTGGCGCTCGACCATCCGGACGCCGTGGAGCGGCTCGCGGTGCTCGACAGCGTCCCGATCAGCGAGGCCCTGGCCCGCTGCACCGACCGCTTCGCCACGGCGTGGTGGCACTGGTTCTTCTTCGCGCAGCCCGAGAAGCCCGAGCGGGCGATCACCGCCGACCCGGACGCCTGGTACGGCGGCGACCCGGCCGTGATGGGCGAGGAGGCGTACGCCGAGTACCGGGCCGCGATCCACGACCCGGGCACCGTGCACGCGATGCTCGAGGACTACCGCGCCGGGCTCGGCGTGGACCGGGCCCACGAGGAGGCCGACCGGGCCGCGGGCCGCCGCCTGCGCTGCCCGGTCCTGGTCCTCTGGTCGACCCGGGACGACATGGAGTACCTCTACGGGGACCCGTTGACCGTCTGGCGTGAGTGGGCCGACGACCTGCGCGGACACGGGATCGAGTCCGGTCACCACATGGCCGAGGAGGCCCCGGACGACCTCGCCCGCGCCCTGCTCGCGTTCTGCGGCTGACGCCGCCCGTGCGCGGTAAGTGGTGCTGGAGCACCACTTACCGCGCACGGGTGCCGGAGGCGCGGAGGAAGCGTTCCCCCCACTCGCTCAGCTTTGCGGTCAGCTCCGGGGGCGAGCGGACGTCGAACTCCGCGCCGCAGCTGCCGAGGGCGAGCAGGGGCCAGTCGAGGTCGTCGGTCGCCATCCTGAGCAGGCAGCGGTCGGGACCGAGCGGCTCGATCGTGGCCCACCGAGCCAGGTGGGCGAGCTGCTCGGCGGGGGCCTCGACCAGCGCCTCGACGGTGTAGGTGGAGGGGCGGTTGCGGATGCCGGCCTGGACGAAGTCCGCGGCGTCGGCGGTCGGCAGCGCCCGCGGGCGGAACCGGGCGCCCGTGCGGCGGGGCTCGGCGAGCCGGTCGAGCCGGAAACTGCGCCAGTCGTGCCGGTCCAGGTCGTAGGCCACCAGGTACCAGCGCCGGCCGAGCGGGACGAGCCGGTGCGGCTCGACCTGCCGGGTCGCCCGATCGGCGCCGCGGGCGGTGTAGCCGAACTCGATCCGCTCGGAGTCCCGGCAGGCCTGGGCGACCACGATCAACGCCTCGGGATCGAGGGCGTCCGTCCGCGGGGCGCCGCCCCAGGTGCTCGGCACGGTGACCCCGCGCAGCGCGTCGACCCGGCGCCGCAGCCGCGGCGGCATGACCTGTACGACCTTCGTCAGCGCCCGCAGCGCGGGCTCCTCGATCCCGGCCACGGCGCCCTGCGTCGCGGCCTGCATGCCGACGGCGAGCGCCACCGCCTCCTCGTCGTCGACGACGAGCGGCGGCAGCGCGGCGCCCGCGGCGAGCTGGTAGCCGCCGTCGACACCCCGGGTCGCCATGACCGGGTACCCGAGCTCGCGGAGCCGGTCGACGTCCCGGCGCAGGGTCCGCACGGACACCTCCAGCCGGGACGCCAGCTCCGGCCCCGGCCAGTACCGGTGGGTCTGCAGGAGCGAGAGCAGCCGCAGCGTCCGCGAGCTCGGTGAGGTCACCCGGTCAGTATCCGGCGTATTGCGGCCGGATACCGACCGGATTCCGGCGACCGGATTCAGCCCGGGATCAGGGCTCGACGACCGCCTTGCCCAGCACGCCCCGCTCACCCAGCAGCGCGACGGCCTCGCCCGCCTTCTCCAGCGGGTAGGTCCCGGCGATGGGCGGGTCGACGATGCCGGACTCCAGGTACGGGATCAGCTTGTCCCACTCCGCGCGGGTGTAGCCCTCGCGCGGCATGGCGTACGCACCCCAGCCGACGCCGCGGACGTCGATGTTGTTGAGCAGCAGCCGGTTCACCTTGACCGTGGGGATCTCGCCCGCGGTGAACCCGATGACCAGCAGCCGGCCGAGGGGGGCGAGGGAGCGCAGCGAGTCGGTGAAGCGGTCGCCGCCGACCGGGTCGACGACCATGTCGACGCCGGTGCCGTCGGTCAGCTCCTTGACGGCGTCCTTGAACCCGTCCGTCAGCACCGCCTCGTCCGAGCCGACGGACCTCACGAAGTCCGCCTTCTCCTGCGTGGAGACGACCGAGATCACGCGGGCGCCCAGGGCCTTCGCCAGCTGGATGGTCGCGGTGCCGATGCCGCCGGCGGCACCGTGCACCAGCACGGTCTCGCCCTTCTGCAGCTGACCGCGGGTGATCAGCGCGAAGGTCATCGTCAGGTAGTTCATCGGCAGGCAGGCGCCCGCCGCGAAACCCACGTTGTCCGGCAGCGGGAACACGCTCTGCACCGGGGCGGTGGCCAGCTCCGCGAAGGCGCCGATCGAGGTGCTCGCGGCGACCCGGTCGCCCGGCGAGAACTCCGAGCCCTCCGGTGCCTCCCGGACCACGCCCGCCAGCTCGCCGCCCAGGGTGAAGGGCACCTCGGGCTTGTACTGGTACTTGTCCTGCGTGAGCAGCAGGTCCGGGAAGTTGACCCCGGCCGCCTTGACCTCGATCAGCACCTCGCCCGGCCCGGCCACCGGGTCCGGCACCTCACCGATCTCCAGCGCCTGCGGCCCGTCCGTGCGGGTCACCCGTGCTGCGCGCATGCCTGTCTCTCCTGTCGTCGCGTTCGTCGTCGAACATGTCAGGTCCGGTGCGGGGGCGCCAGGTACCGCGGATTGGCCACCGCGACCTGCGCGGTGACCGAGGCGCGGACCGCGGCCACGACGTCGGGGCCGTCCGCGGGCAGGGCGCCGTCGCGGATCCGGGCGGCCAGCTCGCCGTCGTCGGCGCAGCCCAGGGCGTGCAGCCGGGCGCGGTGCCCGGTCCGCTGCGCCGGACCGAGCCGCAGCTCGCGGCGGGCGATCGTGAGGGCGTTGGCGGCCACCTTGGCCAGGTAGGCGGTGCGCGGGTCGGGCGGGGTCAGCTCCTCGCGGAGGAACCCGGTCACGGCCTCGAGCAGCTCGTCGACGGACGGCCGGTCGTGCACCACGGGTTCCTCGACCGGGACGGGACCGCCCATCGCGTCGGCGACGACGGCGGGCTCGGTGAGGCCGAGGGCCAGCAGGGCGTCGTGCTCGGCCTCCGCGATCCGCCTGCCAAGCACCGCCATCTCGACCGACCGCTCGCTGCCGCCGAGGTGCCGTTCGGCCTGGATGCGGCAGATCACCGCCCACCGGGCGCAGGCGAACACCTCCCACCAGCGCACCGCCTCCGGATCGGGGCGCACGCCGGTCGCGGCCTCGTACCCCGCGAACAGCTCCTCGCGGGTGCCGTAGCCGCCGACCTCGGGGGCCGCGCCGAACCGCCAGGCCCGGGCGCACACCCAGCCGAGGTCCTCACGCGGGTCGCCGACGTGCGCCAGCTCCCAGTCGAGCACCGCCCGCACGCCGGAGTCGTCGACCAGCAGGTTGCCGTTGCGGAAGTCGCCGTGCACCAGGGCGGGCGGCACCGGGTCGGGCCGGGTCTCGGCGAGCCGGCGGAACACCAGCTCCATCGCGGGCCGGGGCTCGCCGAAGGCGGCGTGGCTCTCCCGCAGCAGGGTGAGCGCGTCTGCGTGGTGCTCGAGCCGCGGCACGTCCGCGGGGTCGATCGCGTGGATGCGGCCGAGGATATCGCCGAACTGCCGCGCCAGCCGCGGCCGGACCGCGGCCCACCGCTCCGAGCGCAGCAGCCGTGGCGGCAGGGTCTCCCCCGCCAGCCGCTCCATCAGCAGGTACGGGCTGCCGACGCCGTCCGCCCCGTCCCCCGCGGCCAGCAGCTCCGGGATCGGGACGCCCGCCCGCGCGGCGGCGCGGAAGCACTCGGCCTCGCGCGCCATCCCCTCCGGCTCCGGGACCTCCGGCGGGTCGCGGCGCAGGATCAGGCCGCGCCCACCGGCGTCGAACGACCAGGTCTCGCGGCTCGCCCCGGCCGACAACCGGTGCAGGTCCGTGACCGGGGCGCCGAGGACGCGGGCGAGCGCGTCGGACAGGGAGTCGGGGACGACGGCCGTCATCGCCCGTACCTCACGGCGTCGAGCGCGATCTCCTCGTAGCGCGCCACGATCTCGTCCGGCCCGAGCCGCCCACCCGGCCGGTACCAGGCGGCCACGGCCGTGCAGGCGGTGCTCACGAACCGCGCCGCGTCGTCGGGCTGGTCCGCGCCGAACACCCCGCGCCGCACCCCGTCGCGCACCACCCGGTCGAAGATCCGCTGCTGGACGTCGCGCTTCGCCACCACCAGCGCCCGCGCCCCGGGTTCGAGGGAGCGCAGCTCGCTGTTACCGAGCAGGCTCTCCCGCTGCGACTCCAGGTGCACCCGCACGTGCGCGCCGACGACGGCCCGCAGCCGGTCGGCCGGATCCTCGCCGGCGAGGTCGAGGGCCTCCTCGGTGGCGGCGATCAGCACGTCCAGCCCGCGGTCGAGCATCGTCGCCAGCAGGCCCTGCTTCGAGGTGAAATGGTGGTAGAGGATCGCCGGGCTGGTCCCGGCGGCCGCGGCGATGTCGCGCACCGAGGTCCCGTGGTAGCCGTGGACGGCCATGACCTCGACCGCCGCGGCGATCAGCGCAGCGGCCGTGGGTTCGTCCCCCGGCAGCACGAGCGTGGTGGGCGGCAGCCCCTCCCCGGGGCTCCCGCGGCGCGCCCCGGAGGACGCGGCCGGCTTCTCGGCGCTGACCATGCCGCCACCTTAACCGCTCTGAACGATCGTTCAAAGCCCTGTTGACGCAGCAGGTGACTCGTCCTACGGTGCGTTGAACGAGCGTTCGGCGACAGGCCGGACCCGGGCACCGACGGAGGTGCGATCCCATGGCCGGTCCCTACGCGGGGTTGAAGGTCTTCGACCTCAGCCACGTGATCGCCGGGCCGTTCTGCACGCGGATGCTCGCGGACATGGGCGCCGACGTGATTCGCGTCGAGCAGCCCACCGGCGACCTGATGCGGGCGCTGCCCGTGGCCGTCGGCGACCCCGAGGACCACGTCTCCAGCGCGTACGCGCAGTACAACACGGGCAAGCGGTCGGTCGGGCTGAACCTCAAGGACCCGCGCGGGCTCGACCTGGCGCTGCGGCTCGCGGACTGGGCCGACGTCGTGGTCGAGAACTTCGCGCCCGGGGTGCTGGGCCGGCTCGGCCTCGGCTGGGAGGTGCTGCACGCCCGCGACCCGCGCACGATCCTCTGCTCGCTGTCCACCTTCGGCGCCGTGGGCCCCTACTCGCACCTGTCCGGCTTCGGGCTGGTCGCCGAGGCCTGGTCCGGGCTGATGTCGCTGACCGGCGAGGAGGGCGGGCCGCCGATGCACTTCGGCACCGCGCTCGCCGACGTCAACTCCGCGGTGCACGCGCTCGCCGGCATCGGTGCGGCGCTGCACCAGCGGCAGCGCACCGGCGAGGGCACGCACGTCGACATCTCCGCCTTCGACGCCCTGTTCGCCATGATCGACCAGCAGCCGGCCGCGGGCGCCTTCACGCAGGGCGAGGCGGTGCGTGGCAAGTACGGCAACCGGCACACCACGAGCGTGCCGTCGGGCGTCGCGACCTGCGCGGACGGCACGCACCTCGCCTACGGGATGAGCGGCGACGTCTTCTTCGCGCGCCTGGTGAAGGCCATGGACGCGCCGGAGCTGCAGGAGGAGTACGGCACCGTCGCCCAGCGCGTCGGGAACCCGGGGCCGCTCTACGACCGCATCGAGGCCTGGGCGGCCACCTGGCCGACGGCCGACGCGCTGGTCGAGCACCTCGTCGCGCACGGGCTCTCCGCGGCCCGGGTCCGCTCCGTGCGGGAGAACCTCGCCGACCCGCACCTCGTCGCCCGCGGCACGCTCAGCCCGGTCCGGCAGCCGGGGCACGGCGAGGTCCTCCTGCAGACCGCGCCGTACCGCTTCTCCGGGTCCGAGGTCCGCCCGGGGCGACCCGCCGGACCGATCGCCGCCGACACCGCCGAGGTCCTCGCCGACGTGCTCGGCCTCGACGACGCGGCGGTCGCGGCCCTCTTCGACGACGGGGCCGTCCACGGTCCCCACGACACAGGGAAAGGAGCCCGATGACCGTCACGCTCGACCGGAACGCCGACGGCACGATCGCGACCCTCAGGTTCGCGAGCGACCACCCGATGAACGTCTTCACCGTCGACACGCTGGAGGCGCTGCGGGAGAAGGTGGCCGAGGTCGCGGCCGACCGCGCCGTCCGCGTCCTGGTGCTCACCGGCAAGGACACCGTCTTCTCCGGCGGCGCCGACCTGGGCTACCTCGGCTCGCTCGACGACGACGCCTACAAGCACTACATCGCCACCGAGTACACGCTGTTCGCCGAGGTGGAGGACCTGCCGCTGATCACCGTCGCGGCGCTCGCGGGGCCTTGCGTCGGGAACGCGACCGAGCTGGCGCTGGCCTGCGACTTCCGGATCTGCACGCCGGACGTCCGGATCGGGCTGCCGGAGATGAAGGTCGGCTTCGTCTCCCCCGCCCAGCGGCTCACCGCCTACGTCGGCATCGGCAAGGCCAAGGAGCTGATCTACAGCGGCCGGCTGGTGCCCGCCGCGGAGGCGCTCGAGCTGGGCCTCGTCACCACGGTGGCGGACGACCTCGCCGCCGAGGTCGAGAAGGCGACGCAGCGGTACGCCGCGTACTCCGCCTACGCCCTGCCGCTCACCAAGCTGGGCATCCACCGCTGCTACGGCCTGGCCGGCGACGGACCCAGCCGGGCCTACGACGCCGAGGAGCAGGCCGCGGCGTTCGCCACCTTCCGCGGACCGGACTACGCCGAGGGTGCGGCGGCGGCGCTCGAGGGCCGCCGGCCCCGGTTCACCGCGCAGCGTCCCGCGTCGACCGACGAGATCCTGAAGGGCGAGTAGATGATCGTCGACTTCCTGGCGGGCGCCGTGCCCGACGAGGACGCGTTCACCCTCTCCGAGGCCGTCACGAACGGCCGGCTGCGCGGCTACGCCGAGCACTTCGGCGGCACCCTGAAGCCCGCGCGCACCCACGCCGAGGTCACCGAGCGCTGGCAGGCCGCGCGGGAGGCCGCCCGGGGGCGGGTGCCCTCCGAGGAGGACTTCCTCCGGATGCTCGCCGACGGTGGCATCGGGCTCGCCGGCGTCTACACCGAGTCCTTCGGCTCCCGGCTGGGCGTGCCCACCGCGGACAACGGGGTGGTCGCGGACTTCGTCAAGCGGCACTCGGACAAGGTCGTCGGGTTCGGCGGCGTGGACCCGTGGGAGATCGACGCGGCCCGCACCGTCGACGAGGCCGTCGAGCTGGGGCTCTCCGGCGTCGTGCTGTCCCCGTTCAAGCAGCAGCTGCTGCCGGACGACCCGCGGATGGCCCGGGTCTACGGCCGCTGCGAGGCCCTCGGCGTCCCGGTCCTGCTGCACACCGGGATCAACTGGTCGCTCGACGCCGCCTACGACGTGGGCCACCCGCGGTACATCGACGCGGTCGCGACCGCGTTCCCGGACCTGAAGCTCGTCGCACTGCACGCGGCGTGGCCGTGGGTCGAGGACATGATGATGGTGACCTGGCGGCACGAGAACGTGTACGTCGACCTGTCGGCGCACCGTCCGCGCACCTTCACGCGGCCGAACTCGGGCTGGGAGTCGTTGCTGCAGTTCGGGAACCGGCAGCTCGCCGACAAGGTCCTCTTCGCCTCGACCTGGACGCTGCTCGGCGTCCCGCCCGCCGACCTGGTCGCCGAGGTCCGTGCACTCCCGCTGAAGGACGACGTCATGGACAAGTGGCTGGGCGGCAACGCCCTGCGCCTCCTCGGGAGGGAGTAGCCGTGCTGGTCTCGGACATCATCCGGAACAACGCCCGGGCCCGCGGCGGCTCGGTGGCCCTCGTCGTCGACGGGCGCGAGATCACCTACGCCGCGCTCCAGGAGCTCGTCGAGGAGACCGCCGGGGCGCTCACGGCCCGCGGGATCGGCTACGGCGACCGGGTCGCGGTGCTGGCGAAGAACAGCCTGGAGTACGTCCAGCTCTACTTCGCGACGGCCGCGCTCGGCGCGATCCTCGTTCCGCTCAACTTCTGGCACCGCGGTGCCGAGCACGCGTACACGATCGGCGACTCCGAGCCCGCGCTCTGGTTCGTCGAGGCGCAGTACGACGAGGTGTCGCAGGAGGCCCGCGCCGCGCACCCGGAGCTGCCGGTGCTGCGGATCCCGGGCCCGGAGGGCGACCGCGCCGACTGGGAGGCGTTCAGCGCCGCCGCCGTCGACGTGCCGCCCGTGACGGTCGACGAGCGCGACCCGCACATGATCCTCTACACCTCGGGGACCACCGGGAAACCCAAGGGCGCCATGCTCTCCCACCGCCGGACCGTCGACGACGGACTGGCGATGGCATCGACGCTGCGGGCGAACGACCGCGACGTCTTCATGAACTACTTCCCGCCCTTCCACGTGGGCAACTGGGACCACATGAAGCCGTTCCTGCTCATGGGCGCGACGGTGATCCTGCTGCGGGAGTTCGATCCCGACGTGGTGCTGGACCTGCTCCCGCGGCACCGGGTCTCGGTGATCCTCGGCGTGCCGACGATGCTGCACGCGCTGATCACCCACCCGCGCTTCCCGGACACCGACACCTCGTCGGTCCGGCTGCTCTACTACGGCGCCTACGACCCCAGCGGGATCATGGACCGCACGGCCGACGCGTTCGGCGCCCGCGAGGGCAAGGTGCAGTTCGCGCACACCTACGGCCTCACGGAGGGCGGCCCGTTCGTCACCTGGTGCCCGCCGGAGGACGTCTTCGACCGGTGGGGCTCGATCGGGCGCGCCATGCCCGGCGTCGACGTCGCCCTCCTCGACGACGACGGCAACGAGGTCCCGCCCGGCGAGCCCGGCGAGATCTGCGTCCGGGGCCCGCGGATGAGCGGGTACTGGCGCAACGAGGAGGCGTCGAAGACGGCGCTCGCCGGCGACCGGCTGCACACCGGCGACATCGCCGTCGCCGACGCCGACGGGTTCCTCACCATCGTCGACCGCAAGAAGGACATGATCCGCTCGGGCGGCCAGAACGTGTGGTCGAAGGAGGTCGAGGACTGCCTGGCCAAGCACCCGGGCGTCGCCGACGCGGCGGTGATCGGCCTGCCGGACCCGGTGTACGAGGAGCAGGTCGTCGCGGTCGTGGTGCCGACGGGTGAGCCCTCGGAGGCGCTGGCCGCGGAGCTCACCGCGTTCGTGAAGGCGCACCTGGCGGGCTACAACACGCCCAAGCAGGTCCACTTCGTCGACGAGTTCCCCCGCACCGCGGTCGGCAAGATCCAGAAGCACGTGCTCCGGGAGCGCTTCGGAAACTGACGCCACCCGCGAGTCGGGACTTCCGGCACCGCGAGTCGGGAGCTCCGGCACCGCGAGTCGGGAGCTCCCGCACCGCGAGTCGGGAGCTCCCGCACCGCGAGTCGGGAGCTCCCGCACCGCGAGTCGGGAGCTCCGGCACCGCGAGTCGGGAGTTCCCGCCTCGCGAGCGTGGAGCGGCGGCGATCCGCGCCGCCGTCACGACACGTCCATCGCGATCACCTGCCCGACCCGGGCGGGTCCGCACCGTGCCCTCCCCACCGGTCGCCGGTGTGGTGCAGCGGCACCGCTCGACGTTCGGCACGACCCCCGCACGACCCCAGCGACGAACCAGGAGAGGCACCCATGACCGACCCCTCCGAGCCGGCACCCCCGGCTCCCGACACCCCGGGCTCCGCGCTGTCCCGCGCCGCCGCCGTCACCGCGACGCCGGCGTTCGCCCAGCTCGTGCGCAGCCGGAACCGCTTCGCCGTCCCCGCGGCCGCGCTCGGCTTCGGCGCCTACCTGCTCGTCATCGTGCTGTCCGGCTTCACCCCCGTGCTCAACGGCAAGGCGGTGGGGCAGCTGAGCTGGACGTTCGTGCTCACCGCGCTGATCTTCCCGCTGGTCTGGCTGCTGTGCGGGCTCTACACCCGGCGGGCCGCGCAGTGGGACGAGCTGGCGGACCGGGCGATCGCGGAGTCCGGCGTCGAGACCCGGGCCACCGCCCCGACGGCCGAGAAGGGGCTGTAGCGATGAGTGCCGACCCGATCACGATCGCGATCTTCGTCGCGGTCATCCTGCTGACACTGGCCATCACGGCGTGGGCCGGCCGCCGCAACCGCGACGCGGGCTCGCACTACGTCGCGGGCGGGCAGATCACCGGCTGGCAGAACGGCCTCGCGATCTGCGGCGACCTGCTCTCCGCCTCGACCTTCCTCGGCGTCGCCGGCATCCTCGCGCTGCAGGGTGTCTACGGCTTCTACCTGGTCGCTGGCGGGCTCGTCGCCTTCCTCCTGGTCCTGCTGCTCGTGGCCGAGCCGCTGCGCAACCTGGGCCGCTACACGATCGCCGACGTCCTCTCGAGCCGCTTCCGGTCGAAGGGTGTGCGGGCGGTGATGGCGGTGAACACCCTGGTGGTCACGGTCTTCTACATGATCGCGCAGCTGGTCGGCGCCGGCGTGCTGATCAGCCTGCTGATCGACGTGCCGTACTGGGTGGCGGTGATCGTCGTCGGCGTGCTGATGGCCGTCTACATCACCATCGGCGGCATGCTCGCCACGACCTGGATCCAGATCGTCAAGGCCGTCATGCTGCTCGCCGCGCTGGCGGTGCTGGTGGTGCTGGTCCTCGCGCGGTTCGGCTGGAACCCGATGGCGCTGTTCCAGGCGGTCTCCGAGGCGTCGCCGACCGACCTGTTCTCCCGCGCGACCGGGTTCGTCCCCGGGCTGGACCTGCTGTCCGTGGCGATCGCCCAGGTGCTCGGCACCGCGGCCCTGCCGCACATCCTGATCCGGTTCTTCACCGTGCCCGACGCGAAGGTGGCCCGGAAGTCGATGAGCGTCGCCCTGTGGATCCTCGGGCTCGCGTTCCTCGCGATGCCGTTCATCGGCTACGGCGCGGCGGCGATCGTCGGGCAGGCGCAGGTGGCCGCGGCGAACAAGGCCGGGAACCTCGCCGCCCCGCAGCTGGCCGAGATGCTCGGCGGCCCGGTGCTGTTCGCGCTGATCTCCGCCGTGGCGTTCGCGACGATCCTCGCGGTCGTCGCCGGCCTGGTCATCGCGGGCTCGGGCGCGGTGGCGCACGACATCTACAGCTCGCTGATCCGCAAGGGCAAGGCGTCCGACGCCGAGCAGGTCAAGGCGGGCCGCATCGCCGCCGTCGCCATCGCCGCGGTGTCGATCGTGCTGGCGCTCGGCGCACAGAACACCAACATCGCCCTGCTCGCGCTGATGGCGGTGGTGGTCGCGGCCAGCGCCAACGTCCCGGTGCTCGTGCTGCTGCTGTTCTGGCGGCGGCTGAACACCACCGGCGTGATCGTCGGCGTGGTGGCCGGACTGGTCAGCTCGGTCGTCCTGGTGCTCGTCGGGCCGGGCGTGATGGGGACCGCGGCGCTCTACCCGCTCTCCTACCCGACTCTCGTGTCGGTGCCGATCGGCTTCCTCGGGTGCTGGCTCGGCACCGTCCTCAGCAGGCCGCGGCCGGGGGCCGAGGCGCCGTACGACGAGATGCACGTGCAGGCGATGACCGGGCGCTCGGTCGTCTGACCAGGCGATTCGGGCCCGCCCGGGAAATCTCGGGCGGGCTCCGAATTGAGGACAGGATCTGACCGGAGGGGTCCGTAGCGTCGTACCCGTCAGCAGGAACCGACGAGAGGCGGACGCCATGACCACCACCGAGATCCCCACCCTGACCGGCGAGAAGGCGGACCTGCTGGGGACGCTCGCCCAGCACCGGTTCCTGTTCCGGCACACCGTCCAGGGGCTCACGAACGAGCAGGCGGCACTGACGCCGACCGCGAGCGAGCTGTGCCTCGGCGGGCTGATCAAGCACGTCGCGTACGGCGAGCGGAACTGGATCACCTTCGTGCTGGAGGGGACCTCCGCCATGGAGTTCACCGAGGCGTCGTTCGCCGAGCACACGAACAGCTTCCGGATGCTCCCCGGCGAGACCCTGGAGGGCCTCCTCGCCGAGTACGAGCGGATCGCGGAGCGGACCGAGGCCGTGGTCGCCGCGCTGCCCTCGCTCGACCTCTCCCACCCGCTGCCCGAGGCGCCCTGGTTCACCGAGGAGGCCTGGTCGGCGCGCCGCGTCCTCACCCACATCATCGCCGAGACGGCCCAGCACGCCGGGCACGCGGACATCCTGCGCGAGACGATCGACGGCCAGAAGACGATGGGCTGACGATCGCCGCGCGACTGTCGGTGGGCACTGCTTCAATGCGGACCGTGCTGCTCCACCACGTCGTCGGGACCTCGGCCGCGGTCGGCGCCACCCGCTCCCGCAAGGAGAAGTCGGCGGCGCTGGCCGCGCTGCTGAACCTGGCCGGGCCGGAGGAGGTCGCGCCGGCCACGGCCTGGCTCGCGGGCGAGCCGCGCCAGGGGCGGATCGGCACCGGCTGGCGCACCCTCTCGGGCCTGGCCGGTGCCCCCGCCGCCGAACCGACGCTCGCCGTCGCACAGGTCGACTCGCTCCTCACCGAGCTGGCCGGCACCTCCGGGGCAGGGTCGGCGAGGCGCCGTCGCGAGCTGCTTTCGTCGCTGTTCGGCGCGGCGACCGAGGAGGAACAGGCCTTCCTCGTCCGGCTGCTCACTGGGGAGCTGCGGCAGGGGGCGCTGGAGGGCGTGATGCTCGACGCGATCGCCGCGGCCGCCGAGGTTCCCGCGGCCGTGGTGCGGCGCGCGTTCATGCTCTCCGGCCGGCTCCCGGAGACCGCCGCGCTGGCCCTGTCCGAGGGCGCCGCCGGGCTCGAGGGGGTGCGGCTGGAGGTCGGGCGGCCGGTGCGGCCCATGCTCGCCGGCCCCGGGTCGTCGCTCGACGCGGCGCTCGAGTCGCTGGGCGAGGAGGTCACCGTCGAGTACAAGCTCGACGGCGCGCGCATCCAGGTGCACCGCTCGGGCGAGGAGGTCCGGGTGTGGACGCGCACGCTGCGCGAGGTCACCGAGGGCGTGCCGGAGCTGGTCGCGCGGGTGCGGGCGCTGCCGTGCACCGCCGCGGTGCTCGACGGCGAGACCCTGGCGCTCGACGACGACGGCCGTCCCCGCAAGTTCCAGGACACGATGTCGCGCTTCGGGTCCGAGGGCTCCGAGGAGGTGCTCCTCAGCCCGTTCTTCTTCGACCTGCTCCATCTCGACGGCCGCGACCTCCTCGACGAGCCCCTGGCCACCCGGCTCGACGCGCTCGCCGGCCTCCTCGCCGAGCCGGCGCAGGCCCCGCTGCGTATGCCGGGCGTCCGCCGGCCCACCCCGGACCAGGCCGCGGACGTGCTCGACGGGGCGCTGTCGGCCGGGCACGAGGGCGTCGTCGTCAAGGCGCTCGACGCCCCGTACGCGGCCGGGCGGCGCGGGAAGAGCTGGCAGAAGGTCAAGCCGGTGCACACGCTCGACCTCGTGGTGCTCGGCGCCGAGTGGGGCTACGGCCGCCGCACCGGCACGCTCTCCAACATCCACCTCGGCGCGCGGGACCCGGACGGCGGCCCGCCGATCATGGTCGGCAAGACCTTCAAGGGCATGACGGACGAGCTGCTCGCCTGGCAGACGAAGGAGTTCCCCGGCCACGCGGTGCACGACGACGGGCACGTGGTCGAGATGCGCCCCGAGCTCGTCGTCGAGATCGCCCTCGACGGCGCCCAGCGCAGCGTCCGCTACCCCGGCGGCGTCGCCCTCCGCTTCGCCCGGGTCCTCCGCTACCGCCCCGACAAGACCCCCGCCGAGGCCGACACGATCGACGCGATCCGCGCTCTGCTGTAACCCGCCCGAACACGACCCCCCAGAGGAGCACGCCCTTCCGCAACCGGGCCGATCGACCGCTTCGTGCGCGCACCGGCGTCGGTAGCCTCACCGGCCCACGGCCGTGCCTGCTCACGCCCGATCGTGTCCGCGATCGGCACGTCACACGACCGCCCACGCGGCGGCCGGGTCGAGAGGTGCGCCATGACCGTCACGCTGACGCGGGCCGACGGTGCCCGCGAGCAACTGTCCGACGACGTCCTCGACGAGTTCGATGCCGCGCTGCGCGGCCGCCTCGTCTCCGGTGACGCCGCTGAGCCTGAGCCACGTCAGGAGTGGAACGCGATGTTCGGCGGCCCGGCGGGGCTGACGGCGCGGTGCACCGGGACCGCGGACGTCGTCGAGGCGGTGCGCTTCGCCCGCTCTCGCGGGCTGCTGCTCGGGGTCCGCGGCGGCGGCCACTCCGTCGCGGGTCTGTCGAGCAACCCCGACGGCCTGCTGATCGACCTGTCGGGGATGCGCGGCGTGCTCGTCGACCCGGAGCGCAGGCTGGCTCGGGTACAGGGCGGGGCCGTTCTCGGCGACGTCGACCGGGAGACCCAGGCGTTCGGCCTGGCGACCCCGCTGGGGCGCGTGTCGGAGACCGGGGTCGCCGGGCTGACGCTGGGCGGCGGCGTCGGGAACCTCGAGTCGAGGTACGGGCTGGCCTGCGACAACCTCGTCGAGGCGCAGGTCGTGTGCGCCGACGGCAGCGTCCGCACCGCCTCCGAGGCCGAGAACCCGGACCTCTTCTGGGCGCTCCGGGGCGGCGGCGGCAACTTCGGCGTTGTCACCTCCTTCACCTTCCGGCTGCACCCGGTCGGCCCGATCGTCGGGTTCGCCGGCGTGATGTATCCGCTGGAGGAGGTTGCCGCCGTCGAGCGCAAGTGGCGGGAGTACGCCGAGGTGGCGCCGTCCGAGGTCACCACCGCGGTCTACGGGTTCACGTTCCCGGCGGCGCCCGGCATGCCCGAGGTCGTCCACGACCGGCCGGTCGTGGTCGTTGCCGGGGTGCACTGCGGACCCGACCCGGACATGGGGATGCGGGTGCTGCAGCCGCTGCGCGAGGTGGGCACCCCTCTGCTCGACCTGTCGCAACCGATGCCGTACACGGCCGTCCAGTCCGCGTTCGACGCGCTCTTCCCCCGTGGCGTGCACCGGTCCTACTGGAAGTCCCAGTACCTCGACGAGCTGACCGACGACGCGATCGACGCCCTCGCGCGGCGCGCACAGGATCGGCCGGCCCCCTTCACGATGCTGAACATCTTCCGCGTGGGCGACGCGGTGCGCGCCGTGGACCCGGAGGCGACCGCGTTCGCCGAGCGGACCTCGCCCTACATGGTGTCGATCGACACCAACTGGACGGATCCGGACCAGGACGAGGCGGCGATCGCCTGGAGCCGGTCGACCTTCGAGGAGCTGACGAAGTACGGCAACGGCCGGGTGTTCCTGAACTTCACCGGTCGGCAGGACGAGCCACTCCAGGCCGGCACCGACACCGCCTTCGGCCGCAACCTGCAGCGCCTCGGCCGCATCAAGGCCGCTCTCGACCCGGACAACTTCTTCCAGCTCAACAACAACATCATCCCCACCCCGGGCTGACGCCCGGGGCCGGCGCCCTCCCGTCACCCGCGAGTCGGCACTCCGAGGCGACCGAGTTGCACATCCCGGGAGCACCCGACAGGTGGAGTTCGGTGTCCCGGAAGCGCCGACCCGCGGGATCGGGCTGCCATCTGCCGCGTATATCTCACCCGCTCCGGCGGCGCGCGGCCGATCTCGCCGCTACCCTTGGCTCTCCGTGCGCTTCATCGACGGGCACCGGCCCACCTCGGACCTCACCTACGACGACGTCTTCCTCGTCCCCGGGCGGTCCTCCGTCGCGTCCCGCTTCGACGTCGACCTGACCACCGCGGACGGCACGGGCGCCACGGTGCCGGTCGTCGCAGCCAACATGACCGCGGTCGCCGGCCGCCGGATGGCCGAGACGCTGGCCCGGCGCGGGGCGCTGACCGTCCTGCCGCAGGACGTCGCTCCCGAGGCGGTCGCCGAGATCGTCAGCTGGATCAAGTCGCGGCATCCCGTGTGGGACACACCGCTCGTGCTGCGCACCGGCGACGCGGTGGCCGACGCGCTCAACCTGCTCCCGAAGCGCGCGCACGGCACCGTCGTCGTGGTCGACGACGGCGGACGGCCGGTCGGCACGGTCGACGAGGCCGCCTGCTCGGGCGTCGACCGCTTCACCCGGCTCGCCGACGTCCTCGACGGGTCACCGGTCATGCTCCCGCTCGGCACCGCGCCCCGCGAGATCTTCGAGACGCTCGGCGGGCGCGGCGTCGCCCTCGGCCTCGACGACGACGGCCGCCTCGCCGGCCTGCTCACCGCGCTCGGCGCGATCCGGGCCGGCATCTACACGCCCACCCTCGACAGCCACGGCCGGCTGCGCACGGCGGCGGCGATCGGCATCAACGGCGACGTCCCGACCAAGGCCAAGGCGCTGCTCGAGGCCGGGGTGGACGTCCTCGTCGTCGACACCGCGCACGGGCACCAGGACAAGATGATCGAGGCGCTGAAGGCGGTCCGGGCCGTGGTCCGTGACTCCGGGCTGTCGGTCCCGATCGCGGCGGGCAACGTCGTCACGGCCGAGGGCGTGCGCGACCTCGCCGAGGCCGGCGCCGACGTGATCAAGGTCGGGGTCGGCCCGGGTGCCATGTGCACCACGCGGATGATGACCGGCGTCGGGCGCCCGCAGTTCTCCTCGGTGCTGGAGTGCGCCGCCGCCGGCCGCGACCACGGCGTGGCGATCTGGGCCGACGGCGGTGTGCGCTTCCCGCGGGACGTCGCCCTGGCCCTCGCCGCCGGCGCCGCCTCGGTGATGATCGGCTCCTGGCTCGCCGGCACCTACGAGTCTCCCGGCGACCTGCTGCGCGACGAGTCCGGCCGCGCGTACAAGGAGTCCTTCGGCATGGCGTCGAAGCGGGCGGTGAGCGCGCGGACCCGCGGCGACGGCGACTTCGACCGGGCGCGCAAGAGCCTCTTCGAGGAGGGCATCTCCAGCTCGAAGCAGCTCCTCGACCCCGGCCGCCCCGGCGTCGAGGACGTGCTCGACGGCATCTGCTCCGGCGTCCGCTCCGCCTGTACCTACGCCGGCGCCCGCTCCCTCGCCGAGCTCCACGAGCGCGCGGTGGTGGGCATCCAGACCACCGCAGGCTTCACGGAAGGCACCCCCCACGGCCTGTGAGTGGCGATAGTCGCTATAGCGACTATCGCCACTCACGAGAACTTGTCCACAGAGGCTGGTGACTGTCCACAGGATCCAGAAGGACCTGTGGACCGGCGCGGACGTCGCCCATGGTCGACCCATGACGTTGTCGCGCAGGGCCGTGGACCAGGTCGTAGAACCGTCGAGGCTCGTCGAGTGGCTGCGGCTGCTCGATGCGCAGAACGGAATGGCCGGGCTCGATCAGCTCCGCGGGTTCGGGGTGAGCTGGAGCGCCGTGGTCGCCCATCTCGAGGCCGGCCGCTGGCAGCGGGTGCTGCCGCGGGTCTACGCGCTCTTCACGGGTTCGCTGTCCGCGGAGGCGAGGACAACGGCGGCCCTCCTCTACGGCGGACCCGCGGCGGTGCTCAGCCACCGCACGGCGGCCGAACTCTGGGGTCTCGTCCGACCCGGCGAAGGACCGGTGCACATCACCGTCCCGTACACGAGCTCGGCGGTCTCGCAACCACCGCTCGTCGAGGTGCACCGCTCCCGCGCGCACCGGCACATCCTCGTGACCACGGACCCGCCGCGGACGAGCCGGGCGGACACCGCGATCGATGTCGCCGTTGCCGAGGAGGACCCGGACTCGGCGCGGCGAGCCCTGGTGGCGATGTTGACGACCGGGCGGGTCACCGCCGCCGCCGTCGAACGACGGATGGCCGACCGGCTGCCGCGACGGCACCGCAAGGCCCTGCGCGAAGCGATCGCGCTCGTCCGGGAGGGTGTGCAGTCGGCGCTGGAGGAGCTGTACGCGACCGACGTCGAGAAGGCGCACGGCCTGGCGCCGGGCCGTCGCCAGAGCCCGTTCTCGGTCGATGGCACCGAGCTGTACGAGGACGTCGTCTACGACGACGTCGGAGCGCCGCTGACCGTGCGTCTGGACGGGCGGACCCACCTGGTCGACGGTGTCGCCTTCCGCGACCGGAGGCGGGACAACGCGGCCGAGCTCGCCGGGCGGTCGCGGCTGGTCTACGGGTGGCGTGATCTCTCGGCCGATCCGTGCGGTGCCGCCCGTGAGGTCGTGGGGGTGCTCCGCCGACTGGGTTGGCAGGGCACCTCGACGACCTGCCCGAAATGCTCGTGAGTGGCGATAGCCGCTATGGCGACTATCGCCACTCACGGGGTCAGTTGCCGGGGCCCTCCAGCATCTCCGTCACGAGGGCGGCGATGGGGCTGCGCTCGGAGCGGGTGAGGGTGACGTGGGCGAAGAGGGGGTGGCCCTTCAGCTTCTCGATCACCGCGGCGATGCCGTCGTGGCGGCCCACCCGGAGGTTGTCGCGCTGGGCGACGTCGTGGGTGAGGACCACGCGCGAGGCGGTGCCGAGCCGGGAGAGCACGGTCAGGAGCACGTTGCGCTCCAGCGACTGCGCCTCGTCGACGATCACGAACGTGTCGTGCAGCGACCGGCCGCGGATGTGGGTCAGCGGGAGGACCTCCAGCATCCCGCGGGCGATCACCTCGTCGAGCACGTTCTGGCTGACCAGCGCGCCGAGGGTGTCGAAGACCGCCTGGGCCCAGGGGCCCATCTTCTCCGCCTCGCTGCCGGGCAGGTACCCGAGCTCCTGCCCGCCGACGGCGTAGAGCGGCCGGAACACCACGATCTTCCGGTGCTGCTGGCGCTCCATGACCGCCTCGAGGCCGGCGAGCAGCGCGAGCGCCGACTTGCCCGTGCCCGCCCGGCCGCCGAGGGAGACGATGCCGACCTCCGGGTCGAGCAGGAGGTCGAGCGCGACCCGCTGCTCCGCGGAGCGCCCGTGCAGCCCGAAGGCCTCGCGGTCGCCGCGGACGAGCTTGATCTGCTTGTCGGCCGTGACCCGGCCCAACGCCGACGACGTGCCGCCGAACAGCCGGATGCCGGTGTGGCAGGGCAGCTCGCCCGCCTCGGCGTGGTCCAGCACGCCGTTCCGGAACAGGGTGTCGATCTCCTCCGCGGCGACCTCGACGTCCGCCATCCCGGTCCAGCCCGAGGGGACGACGTCCTGACCGTGGTACTCGTCGGCGGGGAGTCCGACGGCGGCGGCCTTGACCCGCAGCGGCATGTCCTTGGTGACCAGCACGACCCGCCGCCCGGCCCCGTACTCCGCCTGCAGGTTGAGCGCGCAGGCGAGGATCCGGCTGTCGTTGCTGTCCGTGCGGAAGCCGCTCGGCAGCACCGACTGGTCGCTGTGGTTCAGCTCGACGTGGAGCGTGCCGCCGGCGTCCCCGATCGGGACGGGCGCGTCGAGCCGGCCGTGCTTGATCCGCATGTCGTCGAGCTGCCGCAAGGCCGCCCGCGCGAACCACCCGAGTTCCGGGTGGTGCCGCTTGCCCTCGAGTTCGGAGATGACCACGAGCGGGAGGACGACCTGGTGCTCGTCGAACCGGGTCAGCGACCACGGGTCGGAGAGGAGAACCGAGGTGTCGAGCACGTAGCAGCGGGGCGTGACGTCCGCGGGGACGTCGGAGCCGCTCTCCTGAACCGGGGCCGTACGACGTTCGGTCACGGGTGCTCCCTCGCGGGCGCGGCACCACGCCCACAGTTCCGGTGGGCCGGCCGACCCCGGTGCGGTTGCACGAACCACGTCTGCGACGCCGCCCGCACGCCCGCAAGGGCCGGGTGCCGGCCCTCTCGGGTGCTTCGCAACACCACGTCCAGGGCCTCCCCGGACGGTGCGATCGGTACGCACCGCCACCGCTGACGCTACTAGCGGTCACCCTCATGCGGTCAAGGGTGAGATCGTGTCGCGTCCGTGACCGATTCCGAGAATTAACAGAACGGCCGACCGCTCATCGCATGATCGACACCGTCCGTCGCCGGCACGCCCCGGTCGGCCGCCGACCGTCCGGACCAGTCCCGAGCGCCCGGTGAGGCCAGTACCCCCGGCGTGACGGGCCGGTCGAGCGCCCGGCGGAACCGCGCGATGTCCTCCGCCCACCAGGCACGCACCAGTGGGTATCCGACCACGTAGGTGACCGTGTACGCCCGCCAACGCGGGTCGGTGAGGAACCGGAGCGCACGGTCCGCGCGGGCGTCGTCGAGCAGGAGCCACCGGCGCAGGTGGTCACGGGCCGCCGTCGTCCCCACCCGGTCGACCAGGAGCGCCGCGTCGAGCCGGACGTGCTGCAGCGGGAGCATCGCCTCCTCCAGCGCCTCGGCCAGCTCACCGTCCGTGACCACCCCCACGTCGGCGAGCACGTCGGCCGCCCACGGCCCCCACCCCGGCCCGACGACGGCGTCGAGCCCGAGGTCCGCCACCCCCTCGACGACAAGCGCGCGCGGGCTGCGGGTGAGGCTCAGCGCCCGCTCGGGTTCGGACCGGGCCGCGGCGGCCCGCCGCAGGTGCTCGACGTGGTGTCCCGGGTAGGTCTCGTGCGCGACGAGCCGGGCGAGCTGCCCCGCCCGCTGTGGCGCGTCGGCGCTGAACCGGGCGAGCGAGCGGCCGCCGCCGAGGTACCGGGTGAAGCCGCTCCAGGGCCGGCCCTCGACGAGCTCGATCTCGACGTCCTCACCCGCCGGCAGGTCGAGGACAGCGGCGGCCCGCTCGCGCAACGCCGCGACGAGTGCCCGGATCGCCACGCTCCGCCGGTCGCGCGGGAGCTCGTCCCGCGCGCGGTGCGCGGCCAGCCGGTCGGCGAGCGGTCCCGGCCCGGGCAGCAGCGCGCCGACGGCCCGGTGCGCCGCCCGGTACCGGTCCGGGTCGCCGGGGGCGACGTCGACGCCGTAGGTCTCCCGGATCTCGGTGCGCAGCGGCACCTGCTCGCCCGCGAGGGTCCGCGCGGTGCGCTCGAGGGCGCCCAGCTCGCCCTCGAGGAACGCCTCCCGCAGCGCCGGGAGGCCGACGTACGGGACCGCCCGCCGCAGCCGCGCGGCCTCGCGCACGAGATCCGACGGCGCGGGAGCGGGCTCGGCGCGGACGTGCCGGCGCAGCGCAGGGTCGCCGTCGAAGGCCTCCACGGTGCCCGGTGCCAGGCGGTCCAGCCGCAGCGCCAGCAGCGCGACCTGGCGCGCGACCGCGTCCGCTCTCACGGCACTCTCCGCATCACCCGGACGCTACCCGTCGGGCGCCCGTCCGGCGCCCCGTACACGATCGGGAAGGCAACCGTCCCGAACGAGTGGATCAGCTACCCACGGTTCGCGAAAATAGCCGGAATGACGATTCGGGGCGGCGCCGGATTCCACCTATCCGGGGAGTAACCAAACGCACCGTTCGTAGCTCACACGATGGTGGTACGAGATTTGTTGTATACGCGCGACTGCGGATAGCTTTCGGAGCAGTCAGCGCGGGCTCCCCGGTCGGACGCTGACCTGAAAGGTGCCGGCTCGCCGGTTCCGCAGACCTACAGGAGAGAAACTGTGCTGAAGAAGGCTGGAATCGTCGCGACCGGCGTCGCCGCCTCTCTCGTCGCGGTCAGCCCGCTCGCCTTCGCCGGTGACAAGGGCCACGACCACCACGACAAGGGCGACAAGGGCCACCACGGCTCGTCGGTCACCGGCATCGACAAGTCGGGCAAGGGCCTGCTGAACGTGTCGGGCAACAACGTGAACGTCCCGATCCAGGTCTGCAACAACGACGTGCCGGTCAACGTCGGCGCGCTGGCCCTGCAGGGCAACGCCAAGGACATCACCGGTGCGCTGACCGGCGCCCTGGGCCTGTTCGGCGACGCGAAGGCCGACAGCAAGGTCAAGACCGACAACGACGACGTGTGCGGCCTCGGCTCCTCCGCGGGCGACTCGGTCGCCTGACGTCCCGTCACTGCAGCACCGCCGACGCCGGTCCGGGTTCCCCGGGCCGGCGTCGCGCTTTTCCGGACATCCGCGCAGGTGTTCCACAACTCATCCGATCGAGCGAAGTAACTTTCTGCGGAAACACCTTCCGACACGATGGTGGTAGGCGTTTCGCAATTCGTGAATCTCTCGGATAGCGTCCTCGGTAGTCGGTGCGGGCTCCCCGGTCGAGCATCGACTCGTCAGTCCGGGCCCTCCCCGGGCCCGAACCCATACAGGAGAAGAAGAATGCTGAAGAAGGTCGCCCTGGTCGCCGCCGCCTCGGCCGCGTCCGTCGTCGCCGTCAGCCCGCTCGCGTTCGCCAGCGACTCGCACGAGACCGGCATCGACAAGTCGGGCAAGGGCCTGATCAACGTCTCCGGCAACAACGCCAACGTGCCGGTCCAGGCCTGCAACAACGACGTCCCGCCGCCGGCGACTCGGTGCGCTGACGCTTTCCCAGCGCTTCATCCGGAAGCCCGGCCCGTTCACGGGCCGGGCTTCCGCCATTCCGGACAACGGCGTCCGGAGAAGATCATCCGATCGAGGGAATAACCGCCGGAAGAAACGCGATCAGACACGATCGTGGTATGGGTTTCACAATTCCCGGCCTTCTCGGATAGCGTCTTCCGCAGTCGGTGCGGGCTCCCCGGTCGGACACCGACTCGTCAGTCCGGGCCTTCCCCGGGCCCGTACACACACAGGAGAGAACAATGCTGAAGAAGGTCGCCCTGGTCGCCGCCGCCTCGGCCGCGTCCGTCGTCGCCATCAGCCCGCTCGCGTTCGCCCACGAGTCGCACGAGACCGGCATCGACAAGTCGGGCAAGGGCCTGATCAACGTCTCCGGCAACAACGCCAACGTGCCGGTCCAGGCCTGCAACAACGACGTCCCGCGGTCGACGACTGAGACCCACCTTCGCCGAGCGGCGTCGATCCTTCGGGATCGGCGCCGTTCCGCGTTCTCAGGCCTTTTCCCGGTCTGTCTTTCCGGCCCCGGTCGAGCCGCTCGTCAGCCGCCGAACCGGCGGTGCCGGGCCGCGTAGTCACGCAACGCCCGGAGGAAGTCGACGCGACGGAACTCGGGCCAGTAGGCCTCGCAGAAATGAAATTCCGAATGCGCGCTCTGCCACAGCAGGAAACCGGAGAGCCGCTGCTCCCCCGACGTGCGGATCACGAGGTCGGGATCGGGCTGACCGGACGTGTAGAGGTGCGCGGCGATGTGGTCGACGTCGAGCACCTCGGCCAGCTCCTCGATCGACGAGCCGGCCTCGGCGTGCTGCAGCAGCAGCTTGCGCACGGCGTCGGCGATCTCCTGCCGGCCCCCGTAGCCGACTGCCACGTTGAGCTCCAGGCCCGGACGGTCGGTGGTGCGGGCGGCGGCCGCCGTCAGCCGCTGCGCGATCCACTGTGGGAGCAGCTCCAGCGCGCCGACGACCCGGAGACGCCACGGCGCGCTGGGGCCGCTGAGCTCGTCGACGACGTCCGCGATGATCTCCAGCAGCGGCTCGAGCTCGTCGGCCGGGCGGGAGAGGTTGTCCGTGGACAGCAGGAACAGCGTGACGACCTCGACGCCGGCGTCGCCGCACCAGCCGAGCAGGTCGGAGATCTTGGCCGCGCCGACCCGGTGGCCGTCGTTGACGTCCTCGAGCCCGGCGTCGCGCGCCCATCGCCGGTTGCCGTCGAGGATCAGCGCGACGTGCCGGGGGCGCTCCGCACCGACCAGCCGCCGGGCGAGCCTCGCCTCGTAGGTCGAATAGAGGAGGTCACGGACACCCACGGGGCGGAGCCTACGCCGCGGCCCGGGACCACCTGCGCCCGAAGGCCGTCGCCCGGGGGCGCTTCACCGACGCGCCACCGGTCGGCAACCTGCACGCGCGTGGAGATCCCGTACCCTCGGGCGGGTGACCGCCGGGACCCTCCAGCCGCCGTCGGACCTCCCCTTCGTCAAGCCGCGGATGCGCGGCTGGCTGCACTTCTGGTCGTTCGTCACCTCGGTCGCGGCGTGCGCCACGCTGATCGCCGTCGCCGCGTCGCTCGTGGGCGGGGCCGCCGCGCTGGCGACCTCGGTCTACAGCGTGACGATCCTCGGCCTGTTCGGCGTCAGCGCGCTCTACCACCGCCGCACCTGGACCACGCCGCGCAGCCGCTTGATCATGCGCCGGCTCGACCACTCGATGATCTTCGTCTTCATCGCGGGCACGTACACACCGGTCGCGATGCTGGCGATGGCCCCGGCGACCGGCCGGATCGTGCTGGGCGTGGTGTGGGGCGGCGCGCTGGCCGGCGTGGTCCTCAAGACGTGCTGGCCGCACGCGCCCAAGTGGCTCGCGGTGCCCATCTACATCGCACTCGGCTGGGTCGCGGTGTTCGTGCTGCCCGACCTGCTGCACAACGCCGGCGTGGCCGCCCTGGTCCTGCTGCTGGTCGGCGGCGCGCTCTACACCGCCGGCGCGGTGTTCTACGCCGTGCACTGGCCCAACCCGTGGCCGAAGACCTTCGGCTACCACGAGTTCTTCCACGCGGCCACGGTGCTGGCCGCGATCTGCCACCAGATCGCGATCTGGTTCGCCCTCTTCCCGTCGTGAGTGGCGATAGTCGCTAGAGCGACTATCGCCACTCACAGGTCATTCGGGGCCGCGGGTGCGCAGCTCGTCGACCTTGGCCATGGCCTCGCGCAGGTCGGCGAGCCAAGTGTCGGCGTTGCGGCCCACCAGGCGCACGGCCCAGGCCAGGGCGTCGGACCGGGAGCGCGCCACGCCGGAGTCGACCAGCGTGTCCAGCACCATCCGCTCGGGCTGGCGCAGCCGCGTCATCACCGGGACCGACGCGGTGGTGAACAGCTCCTCGACGTCGCCGATCCGCGCGCCCCACGCGACCTTCCGCTGGTAGCGGTGCTCGGCCTGACGGGCGATGTCGATCCGCTCGTCCCGCGTCTCCTCGCGGAACCGCGAGATGCGCCCGGCCGCCGCGGCCGCCTTCTCGGCCCGCCCGGCGTCCGTGTCCGGGAAGTCGCCCTGCACCGCCGGCAGCTCGCCGACGATCACGATCTCCTCCCGGTCGATCGTCACCTCGGGCGCGGCGACGAACCAGTCGTCGGGGAGCCGGCCGCGCAACCACGCGGCCGCGTCGCCCGTGTCCGGCAGGTCCGCCTGCTGCCACCCGCCTCGGGGCCCGCGCCCCTGCCCGCGCCCGCCGCCGTGCCAGCCCTTGTGCATCCGTCCCGTCATCCCGCACCTCCTGCTGCGATGCTTACGAGATTACACAGCTACACAAGCCGCGTCAGAACGTTCTCCGACGGCGGACGGAAGACGGCGGAAGCGGGAGTCAGAGCAGGGCGGCGAGCTCCTCCGGCGTGGTCACCGGCCGGTCGCACACGAACCCGCGGCAGACGTACGCGGCGGGCCGGTCCGCGACGAGCGGGCGGGAGGCCAGCAACGGCACCCCCGGCGCGTCCGGGTCCCCCGGCACGACCACGCCGCCCCCGGGCACCAGCGCGCGGGCCCGGGCCAGCAGCTCCTCCCGGTCCGGGTCGCCGACGGGGCCGACCAGCGCGACCTGTGGCGGGCCGGACGTCAGCGCCTCGGCGGCGGTGAGCCAGTGCCCGGCGAAGCGGGCGTGCCGGCCGAACAGCCCGCCGACGGCGTGCACGGACTCCTCGGCCAGCTCGCGGTACCGGCCGGAGCGCTCCTCGTCGACCAGGACGGACGCGGTGAGCAGCGCGTTGGTCATGGCGGACCCGCCCGAGGGCGTGGCGTTGTCGGTGATCTCGCGCGGCCGGTGCAGGAGCTCCTCGGCGTCGTCGGCGGTGTCGAACCAGCTGCCGGGGCCGTCCCCGCGGAACCGGGCGACGGCCAGGTCCAGGATCTCGACGGCCGCGGCGAGCCGGCCGGGGTCGCCGGTCGCCTGGTGCAGCGCGAGCAGGCCCTCGACGAGGGCGGCGTGGTCGTCGAGCACACCCATCGCCGAGCCCACGGCGCCGTCGCGCGAGGAGCGGCGGAGCCGCCCGTCGACGACGTGCAGGCGCAGGAGCAGGTCGGCCGTCTCCTCCGCGGCGACGACCCAGTCCAGCCGGGCGAGCGCGGCGCCCGCCTCGGCGAGCGCCTGCACGGCCAGGCCGTTCCACGCGGTGACGACCTTGTCGTCCCGCGCGGGCTGCGGGCGGGTGGAGCGCGCCGCGGACAGCACGGTGCGCACGCGCTCCCAGCGCTCGGGGTCGTCCGGGTCGCGCAGCAGCTGCAGCGTCGAGGCGCCGTGCTCGAAGGTGCCCGCCTCGGTCACCTCGAGGAGCTGGGCGGCCCAGGTGGTGTCCTCCGGGGAGAGCACCTCGGCGAGCTGCCCCGGCGTCCACGAGTAGGTCAGGCCCTCGACGCCGTCGGTGTCGGCGTCGAGCGCGGAGGCGAAGCCGCCCTCGGGGGTCCGCAGGTCGCCGAGCAGGAACCCGGCCGTCTCCGCGGCCACCCGGGTCGCCAGCGGGGAACCCGTACGGCGAGCCCAGTGCGCGTAGACGCGCAGGAGCAGGGCGTTGTCGTAGAGCATCTTCTCGAAGTGCGGCACCACCCAGGCCGCGTCGACGCTGTACCGGGCGAACCCGCCGGCGAGCTGGTCGTACATGCCGCCGCGGGCCATGGCGTCGCAGGTCCGCTCGACCATCCGCAGGGCGTCGGCCGACCCGGTCCGTTCGTGGTGGCGCAGCAGGAACTCGAGCACCATCGACGGCGGGAACTTGGGGGCGCCGCCGAACCCGCCGCGCTCGGCGTCGAAGTCCCCTGCGAGGCCGGCCACCGCGGCGTCGAGCACGTCCGGGCCCACCGCGACCGGCGTGGGCTCGGCCCGGGCGGCGTCGGCAAGCCGGGCCGCGATCTCGCCCGCGGCCCCGCGGATCCGAGCGCCGTCCTCGGTCCAGGCCTGGGTGACGGCGTCGAGCAGCTGCCGGAAGCCGGGCATGCCGTGGCGCGGCGTGGGCGGGTAGTAGGTACCGCAGTGGAACGGCTCACCGACCGGGGTGAGGAAGCAGGTCATCGGCCAGCCGCCCTGCCCGGTCATGGCCTGGGTCGCCGCCATGTAGACGGCGTCGATGTCCGGGCGCTCCTCGCGGTCGACCTTGATCGCCACGAAGTCCCGGTTGACCTGCGCGGCCGTCTCGGCGTCGGAGAACGACTCGTGCGCCATGACGTGACACCAGTGGCAGGCGGCGTACCCGACGGAGAGCAACACCGGGACGTCCCGGCGCTGCGCCTCCGCGAACGCCTCGTCGGACCACTCCCACCAGTCGATGGGGTTGTCCGCGTGCTGGAGCAGGTACGGGCTGGTCGCCTCCGCGAGCCGGTTGGGCATGCGCCCACCCTGTCACCGGCGGGCGCCACCCGCCGCCCGGACACCCCGGCAGCGCCCCACCGCGGATCGGCCGCGGGATCAGCGCGGGATCACCGCTGCTCGGGACGCTCCCGGGCGGTCGCTCCGCTGTCGTCCCGGTTCGCTTCGGTGACGTCATCGCCGGACGCGGCGTCCGGCCCCACGCCGGACTCGGCGTCGGGCTCGTCGTCGAAGGACTGCGGCAGCCGCCGGATCCGCCGGCTCATCGACACGATCAGCGCGATCGTGGCCACGGCCAGGCAGAGGATGACGACGAGCGCGACCGGCGAGGCCTTGCCGAACTCCTCACCCCTGTCGGGCGGCGGCTCCGGGTTCTGCGCCAGGACCGTCGCGACCGTCGCCCCGATGGGCACGGCGCCCAGCTCGACCAGCACGTTCCGTCACTCCTCCGCAGGTCACGTCCTCGGAGGTCCAGGCTACGCGGGGCCGCACGACGCGCGTGCGGCCCCGGTCGGAGGCGCCGGCCGGCGGCCGCTCAGCCCGCCCGCAGCGCCGGCTCGCGCAGGCCCGCGAACAGGTCGTCCTCCGGGGTGGGGCTGGGCACCAGCGAGCGGACCAGCTCGTACTCCTCCCACGGCCAGATCTCGCGCTGCAGGTCCAGCGGCGTGAAGAACCAGCGGCTGGTCGGGTCGATCTGGGTGGCGTGGGCGCGCAGCGCGTCGTCCCGGCGGTCGAACCAGTCCGCGCACTCCACCCGGGTGGTGACGCGCTCGCCCGGGTCCGGCCGGTCCTTCCAGTTGGCGATCCACTCGGCGTACGGGGACTCGAGGCCGCGGGCCTTCAGCCCCTCGTCGAACGCGAGGATCCGCTTCTTGGAGAAGCCGTGCGAGTAGTACAGCTTCAGCGCCTGCCACGGCGCGCCGGCCCCCGGGAAGCGGTCCGGGTCCGCGGCCGCGTCGAACGCCGCCATCGACACCTCGTGGGTGCGGATGTGGTCCGGGTGCGGGTAGCCGCCGTTCTCGTCGTAGGTCACGAGGACGTGCGGACGGAACTCGCGGATCACGCGGACCAGCGCCTCGGTGGACTCCTCCAACGGGACCAGCGCGAAGCAGCCCTCCGGCAGCGGCGGCTTGGGATCGCCCTCGGGCAGGCCCGAGTCGACGAAGCCGAGCCAGCGGTGCTGCACCCCGAGGATCTGCGCCGCCCGGGCCATCTCCTGCTCCCGGATCGCGGGCATGTTCTCGAGGACGTCCGGCCGGTCCATGGCCGGGTTGAGGATGCTGCCCGCCTCGCCTCCGGTGCAGGTGACGACCATGACCTCGTGGCCCTCGTCGACGTACCGGGCCGTGGTCGCCGCACCCTTGCTCGACTCGTCGTCCGGGTGGGCGTGGACGGTCATCAGCCGCAACGGCTCGCGTTCGGACGTCATGGGTGACCGGGGTCCTTCCGTGTCCTCGCGCCCGCGGGGGCGGGCGGTGTGTCGCAGGGCCGGGGCGCCGCCTCGGCCGATCGAGGCCGATCCTGGCATGCACCACCGACGTTCTTCCCGCGGGAGGTCAACGCCGAACCCCCCGCAACTCTTCCCGGAACCCCCCGACCAGCGCAAACGCCGCCCCCGGGAACTTCGTCGGACTCCCGACCGTTCGTCGAAGGACCGCGCCGAGCGGTCGGCCCCGTGCTAGGGTTGCTCGCACACGGCCCGCAGGCGGGTCGTGTTTTTCCTTACTCGGGGCCTGTAGGTGGACGGCCCCGATCGTGCCCGTGCGACGTGCCGGGCGCCCGGCCCGCGCGGTGCGGTGCCCGGTTCGCTGGAGGAGTGATGACCGTGACGGAGACTCAGGTGACCTGGCTCACCCAGGATGCCTTCGACCGGCTCAAGACGGAGCTCGACGAGCTGATCGCGAACCGTCCCGTCATCGCCGCCGAGATCAACGCCCGCCGCGAGGAGGGCGACCTCAAGGAGAACGGCGGCTACCACGCCGCCCGCGAGGAGCAGGGCCAGCAGGAGGCCCGCATCCGCCAGCTGCAGGAGCTGCTGCGCACCGCCCAGGTCGGCACCTCGCCGACCAGCGCCGAGCAGGCGGCCCCCGGCACCGTCCTCACCATCAAGTACGAGGACGACGACGACACCGAGAAGGTGCTGCTCGGCTCCCGCGAGGAGGGCAGCCACGGCGACCTGCAGGTGATCTCGCCGAACTCGCCGCTCGGCGCCGCGCTGCTGGGCGCGAAGAAGGGCGAGGACCGCGAGTACGCGCTGCCCGACGGCGGCAGCATGCGCGTCACGCTCGTCGACATCCAGCCCTTCACCGGCTGACCTTCACGCCCCGAGCCGCGGATCGCCTTCCGGCACGCCGGTCACCGTCACGCGGTGGCCGGCGTCCCGCAGTGCGGTGACCAGCTCGCGGCAGTGCTCCGGGCCGCGCATCTCCAGGCTCACGGCCACGTCGACCTCGCCCATCGGGACGGTCGCGCTGATCCGGGTGTGCTCGACGTCGATCACGTTGGCGCCGAGCTCGCCCACCCGGGTCAGCAGCGTGGCCAGGGCGCCGGGGCGGTCCCCGATGCGCACCACCAGGGACAGGTACCGCGCGGTCGCGGCCATGCCGTTCTGGATCACGTGCAGCAGGACCAGCGGGTCCACGTTGCCGCCGGACAGCACCGCGACCACGGGCGGGGTGAACCGCGCCGGGTCGTCGAGCAGGGCGGCCACCGGGGCGGCGCCGGCCGGTTCGACCAGCATCTTCGCCCGCTCCAGGCTGAACAGCAGGGCGCGGGAGAGCGCGTCCTCGCCGACCACCGTGAACTCGTCGACGAGGGCCTCGACCTGCCGGAAGGTGACGTCGCCGGGCCGCCCGACCGCGATGCCGTCGGCGATGGTCCGCATGCCACCCAGTGGCACGGGTTCGCCGGCGGCGAGCGACGCGGGCCAGGCCGCCGCGCCCGCAGCCTGCACGCCGACCACCCGCACCTCGGGCCGCTGCGCCTTCACGGCCGCGGCGATGCCGCCGAGCAGCCCGCCGCCGCCCGTCGCGACCAGGACGGTGGCGACGTCCGGCACCTGCTCGAGGATCTCCAGGCCGACCGTGCCCTGCCCGGCGATCACGTCCGGGTGGTCGAACGGGTGGATGAGCACCGCCCCGGTCCGCTCGGCGTGCTCGAGCGCGCCGGCGAGGGCCTCGTCGACCGTGGCCCCGCCGAGCCGGACGTGCGCGCCGTAGCCCCGGGTCGCCTCGACCTTGGGCAGCGCGGCGCCCGCCGGCATGAACACGGTCGCGCCGATGCCGAGCAGCTTCGCGGCCAGCGCCACGCCCTGCGCGTGGTTGCCGGCGCTGGCCGCGACCACCCCGCGGGCCCGCTCCTCGTCGGACAGCCGAGCCAACCGGGTGAACGCGCCGCGGATCTTGAACGACCCCGTGCGCTGCAGGTTCTCGCACTTGAACCACACCGGCCCGCCCACGGCCTCGTCGAGCACGCGGGACCGGGCGACGGGCGTGGTCCGGGTGACGCCGGCGAGCAGCTCGCGAGCCGCCCGGACCTCCTCGATCCCGACCGGGGCCGCCGTCGAGGGATCACGGTCGACCGTTCGCAGGCCGGCCGTCCCGTTGTCGGCGTTCACCCCCGCATCGTGCCACCGGGCCCGGTAGCCTCGCGAACGGGCGGTTGCTGCGGGGGAGGCACGATGCGGGGCGGGGTGAGTCACCGGCTGTCGGGCGGGCCGAAGGGCGCTCGCGCGGCTGTTCCGCTGCTCGCCGCGGCGGTGCTCGGCACCCTCGCGATCGTCACCGTGGAGCAGGCGGGCTGCGCCGACCCGGGTCACTACGTCGCCGTCCCCGGCGGGTATGAGCTCGTCGGCGGCTGCCTCTCCCCCGACGACCTCGTGGTCCCCGCCGCGCCGGCGGCCCCGGCCCTCCCCGCGGCCCCGGTGCCCCCGCGGTCCTGAGATCTGGGACGCGGCCCGACGGCCGCACGTGCGAGCCGCTCAGGCCCAGCGCTCGACGAACTCGGCCGTCGCGGCGTTCACGGCGGGGGCGTCGGAGGCGCTCAGGAAGTGCTGGCCGCCGTCGACGACCTGCAGCCGCGCGTCCCGGGAGCGGACGAACATCCGGATCTCCTCCTCGGCGTTGGGAACCGAGTACACGGCGTCGGCGGTGCCGTGCATCCAGAGGACCGGGCAGCGGACCTCGTCGAGCCTGCCGTGCAGCCCGTCCCGGTCCCGCAGGTTGACCGTGCTGACCCGCAGCCGGTGCCGGCCGTCGTCGCCGGTGTAGTTGCGGCGGTACTCGGCGATCCAGAAGTCCCGCTCCTCGGCGGACACGTCCGGGCCCAGCCCCGCCTCGAGGACGCCGTCGACGAACTCGTCCGGGACGACCCAGTCGTCGCCGACGGACTCGGCGAGGCCGTCGACGGAGGGCGTGCAGAAGGCGATCCCGTCCCAGCAGCCCAGGTCGCGGCTGCGCGCGCTCTCGTAGTCCATCGACGTGCCGAGCGGAACGATGCCCCGCACGACGTCGGGGGCGAGCAGTGCCATGCGGACCGCGACCCACCCGCCCTGCGAGGTGCCCAGGACGAAGGCTTCCCGGATACCGAGCTGCTCGAGGACCTGGAGGTTCGCGATCGCACTGTCCCAGTAGGTGAAGTGCGAGTACGTGGACCGGGTCCGGCCGTGCCCGTACAGCTCGATCGCGAGCAGGTTGGCCGTCGAGGTCAGGGCCTGGTCGGCGAACTGGGGGCGGTACAGCTCTGCGGAGGTGGTGAACGAGTTGACCAGGACGAGCGTCGGGAGCGCGGGGTCGTAGGGCTGGGCGAACGAGTAACCGATGGTCGAGCCGCCGAGGTGCGAGACGGTCACGGTGCTCATGGGATGTCCTTCCTCGGGGCGTCGAGGCCCACGGAGTTCAAGACCGGCGCCCCGCGCCATCGCGTTCACCCGGTCCGGGCCGCCCCGTGGCGCTCGAACGAGCGCCACGGGGAGGCCGGGGTCAGGACGCGGCCGCGTCGAGGGCGGTGCGCAGGTCCTCGACCAGGTCCTCGGCGTCCTCGATGCCCACGGAGAGGCGGACCAGGGAGTCCGGCACCTCCAGCGCCGAGCCCGCCACCGAGGCGTGGGTCATCTGGCCGGGGTGCTCGATCAGCGACTCGACGCCGCCGAGGGACTCGGCGAGCGTGAACAGCTGCGTGGAGGCGCAGACCTTGAGCGCGGCCTCCTTGCCGCCCGCGACCAGGAAGGACACCATCCCGCCGAAGCGGCGCATCTGCTTGGCGGCGACCTCGTGCCCCGGGTGGCCGGGCAGGCCCGGGTAGAGGACCTGCGCGACGGCGGGGTGCGCGGCCAGGGCGTCGGCGATCCGCTCGGCGTTGTCGCTGTGCCGCTCCATGCGCACCGCGAGGGTCTTGGCGCCGCGCAGGGTCAGCCAGGCGTCGAACGGACCGGGGACCGAGCCCACGGAGTTCTGGGTGAACCTGAGCTGCTCGGCGAGCTCGTCGTCGTCGAGCACCAGGGCGCCGCCGACGACGTCCGAGTGGCCGCCGACGTACTTGGTCGTGGAGTGCAGCACCACGTCCGCGCCGAGGGCCAGCGGCTGCTGCAGGTAGGGCGAGGCGAAGGTGTTGTCGACGACGAGCCGTGCGCCGGCCCCGCGGGTGACCTCGGCCAGGGCGGCGATGTCCGCGATCCCGAGCAGCGGGTTGGTCGGGGTCTCGCACCACACGACCTTGGTGGTCGGGCGCAGCGCGGCCCGCAGCGCGTCGACGTCGGCCAGGTCGACGGTCGAGTACTCCACGCCCCACTGCGTGAGGACCTTGTCGACCAGCCGGAACGTGCCGCCGTAGGCGTCGTGCGGGATGACGAGGTGGTCGCCCGGCTTGACCAGCACGCGCAGCAGGACGTCCGACGCGCCCATGCCCGAGCCGAACGCGAAGCCGTGCCGCCCGCCCTCCAGCGCCGCCAGACACTCCTGCAGCGCGGTGCGGGTGGGGTTGGCGGAGCGGGAGTACTCGTACCCGCCGCGCAGCCCGCCGACGCCGTCCTGGGCGAAGGTCGAGCTGGCGTGGATCGGGACGATCACCGCGCCCGTGGTCGGGTCGGGGTCCTGGCCGGCGTGGATGGCCCGGGTGGAGAAGCCGCGCATGGCCGCGAGGCTACGCGGGTCCCGGCACCTCCATGCCCACCAGGACCGCCCGGTGGTCCGTGCCCGGGAGGTCGACGATCTCGTACCGGGTCGTGGTCGCCTCGCGCGGTACGAGCACGTGGTCGATGCGGATGCCGGCCCACCGGGGCAGCCCGGCGTGGTACGTGCCGGTCAGGCCCCTGCCGGTGCCCTCGGCGGCGTCGCGCACGCCGGTCAGCGCGCGGCGCAGCGGGCCGTGGTCGAGCGTGGCGTTGAAGTCCCCGGCGACGATCGGCGCGGGCAGCGCGGCACACCATCGGGCGATGCTGTCCATGTCCCGGGACCACACGCGGGCCTGCCAGCGGGCCATCGGCGCCTGCGGGTGCACCGCGTGGAAGCGGCGGTTGCCCAGCAACCCGCCGCGCGCCCAGAGGTGCTGGCGGCGCAGCTCCGGCCCGGAGCCGACCTCCACGTCGCCCATCCGCTCCGCGACGAGCAGGGTGACCGACCAGCCGTCGGGCTTGCCGGGTTCGGTGGAGACCCAGGAGCGGTAGCCGAGGCCGTCGAGCAGCGGCATGAGCTTGTCGCGGTACTCGAGCCCGGACTCCGGCAGCGACACGAGGTCGGGGCGCTCGCGCGCGATCAGGGCGGCGAGCGCGCCGGCGTCGGCCTGGCCGTCCCAGACGTTGGCGGCCAGCACGGTCAGGTTCGCGGTGCCGGTGGGCCGCCGGCGCGGCACGACCCGTCCGACCAGTCCCGCCGCTCCCGCGGCCGCGACCGCGCCGACCGCGAGCGCGGCCGGCCGGGTGGGCCGGGCCAGGGCCAGGACACCCGCGGCGACGGCCGCCGCGGCCGTGGTGTGCGGACGCAGGGCCCCGAACGCGGTGAAGGGGTGCCGCCGGTCGAGCCCGAGCCGGTCCGGCAGCACGACGGCGGCGGCGCCCGCGCCGAGCACGGTCGCGAGCAGGGATCTCCGCATGGCCCCGACGGTAGCCGCGCCGGCTGAGGGGTCCCTGTGAGCGGCGATCGGCCTCGCCGCCCGCCGGGGTCAGCCCAGGAAGGACAGCACGTCCGAGCGGGTGACGACGCCGGCGGGCTTGCCGTCGACCAGCACCAGCGCGGCGTCGGCGGTGGCGAAGGCCCCCATCGCCGTCTCCAGCGGCTCCCCCGCGCCGATCGTGGGCAGCGGCGGGGACATGTGCTGGTCGAGCCGGTCGGAAAGCTTGGCACGGTTGGTGAACAGCAGGTCGAGGATGTCCCGCTCCACCACCGACCCGACGACCTCGGCCGCCATCACCGGCGGCTCGGCCCGGACCACCGGCATCTGCGAGACGTGGAACTCCCGCAGGTAGTGGACGGCGTCGGCGACCGTCTCGTTCGGGTGCGCGTGCACCAGGTCGGGCAGCGTGCCGTCCTTGCGCCGCAGCACGTCCCCGACCGTGGCGCCCGCGCTGGGCGGCAGGAAGCCGTAGCTGGCCATCCACGAGTCGTTGAAGACCTTGCCGAGGTAGCCGCGGCCGCCGTCGGGCAGCAGGACGACGATCACCGAGTCCGGCGGGGCGGTCTCCGCCACGCGCAGCGCCGCGACCACGGCCATCCCGCACGAGCCGCCGACCAGCAGCGCCTCCTCGCGGGCGAGCCGGCGGGTCATGTGGAAGGAGTCCGCGTCGGAGACGGCGACGATCTCGTCGCACACCTCCTTGTCGTAGGTCGTCGGCCAGAAGTCCTCGCCGACGCCCTCGACCAGGTACGGCCGCCCGGTCCCGCCCGAGTACACGGAGCCCTCCGGGTCGGCGCCGATCACCCGCACCCGCCCGCCGGAGGTCTCCTTGAGGTACCGCCCGGTGCCGGAGATCGTGCCGCCGGTGCCGATGCCGGCCACGAAGTGCGTGATCCGGCCCTCGGTCTGCTCCCAGATCTCCGGCCCGGTCGCCTCGTAGTGCGACGCCGGGTTGTTCTTGTTGGCGTACTGGTTCGGCTTCCAGGCGCCCTCGATCTCGCGGACCAGCCGGTCCGACGTCGAGTAGTACGAGTCGGGGTGGTCGGGGTCGACCGCCGTGGGGCACACGACGACCTCGGCGCCGTAGGCCTTGAGCACGTTGCGCTTGTCCTCGCCGACCTTGTCCGGGCAGACGAACACGCACCTGTAGCCGCGGCGCTGGGCGATCATGGCCAGGCCGATGCCGGTGTTGCCCGACGTCGGCTCGACGATCGTGCCGCCGGGCCGCAGCTCGCCGGACGCCTCGGCCTCGTCGACCATCTTCAGCGCGATGCGGTCCTTCACGCTGCCGCCGGGGTTCATGTACTCGACCTTCGCCAGCACCAGCGGGGACCGGCCCTCGGCGATGCCGCCCAGCTTCACCAGCGGGGTGTTCCCGACGAGGTCGGAGATGTGCTCGGCGTAGCGCATGCCGCCATCGTGCCCGATGGCTCAGGGCGACGGAGCGCGCGGTTCCGCACCGGCAGCCACCACGACGCCCGCGTCACCCGGCGGGGTGCCGCCGTGCCCGCTCCGGTCGGCCGGGAGCCGGGTGAGGGCGTAGGCCGTGGCCGCCATCGCGACCACCAGCAGCACGGCGAGCACCGCGACGGCCACCTGCAGCCGCCGGGTCCGCCGCGGCCCGCCCGCCTCCTCGCGCTCCCGGCTCGCGGCGAGGAACTCGTGCTCGAGCGGGTAGAGCTCGGCGGGCTCCGCCGCCGCGAACGCCGACGCCCCGGCCAGTGCGCGACCGCCGAGGAGCGTGCCCTCGTCCCGCCCGCTGTCGTGCCAGATCCGCGCTCCGTCGGTGACGGTCCCGCGCGCCGGCCGGCGCTCGCGGTCCTCCCGCACCCAGTCGGCCAGCCGCGACCACGCCCGCAGCACGACGTCGTGCGCGAGCTCGAGCGTGCCCTCGCCGGCGACCAGGATCCGGGCGGCGACCAGCGCCTCGACGGTCGCGTCGGTCTCGGCGGCCGCCCCGGCGGCGAGCCCGTGGGTGAGCCCGAAGCGGCGGATGCGCCGGCGCACGGGGTCGGCGACGCCTGCCGTCCCCGGCACCCGGACTAGCCGCAGCAGCAGGGGCCGGACCAGCGCCTGCCGCTCCGGCGGGAGCGCCGCGTACGCCGCCTCGGCGGTGCGCTCGACCGCGCCGTGCACGCCGCCCGCCTCGCGGTGGTGCGCGATCGTGATCTCCGGCCCGCCGGCGGCGGTGGTCCGCTCCCAGGCGGCGGCGAGGGCCAGGGCCAGCAGCGGCAGCGCCCCCGGCGGCGACGACGGCGCTCCGGGCGGCACCTCGAGCTCCCCCAGCGCGAGCTCGGCCAGCCCGTCGGCGGCCGGGAACCCGGCTGCACGGGCGGGTCCGGTGACGACCTGGTGCAGCTGCGCCGCGGACATCCCGGGCACGCGCACCGGATCGTGCCCGGGCTCGCCCAGCGCGGCCAGGGCGTCCTCGCGGATCCCGAGCAGCACGACCCGCCCGGCCGGCACCGCGCCGAGCACCTCCCGCAGCGCCGTGGCCTCCGCGGCGCGGTGGACGTCGTCGACCAGCACGGTCCGTGCCTCACCGAGCAGGGCCGCGAGATCGGCGTCCGGGGCCGCCCCGACGGCGTCCCCGAGCGCCGGCCGGACCCCGGCCCGCAGCAGCGAGCTCGTCCCCGCTCCGGACGGCGCGGTCACCACGACGACCCCGCCCGAGGCCCGCGCGTCCCGGACCCGCCCGACGACCTCGGCCACCAGGGCACTGCGCCCGAACAACGGCCCCGCAACCGGCGCGGCGCCGGGATACGGGCGCAGTCCGGGCGGCGGCTTCGACGGCGCCGCGGCCGCGCGCCGCAGCGCGGCCCGCCACCGCTCGCGCACGGGGTCGTCGGCGGCCACGCCGAACGCGGTGAGGAGGGCGTCGAGCCGGACCGGCGAGGGCAGCGACCGGCCCTGCACGTAGTCCCGGAAGGTGGTGAACGGCAGCAGCGGCACGCCGGACTCCTGCGTGCGCCTGGCGAGCGCGCGGAAGCTCAGCCCGGTCGCGTCCTTCATCCGGCCCAGCTGCTCGGCCAGCCCCGCCCGGTCGGCGACGGCGTCCGGATCGCCGGACGGCTGCGGCGGCATACCCCGGCTCCCCCTCGGCGCCCGCGCCCGGGGGCCGTCCCCGGGTGCCGGGGCAGGATAGGGCGGCACGGCGGTCGCGTGCGTCGTCCGGCACCGGTGCCGGATGGCGACGTCAGGGGCCGGACCGGCTGTACGAAGTTGTACGAGTCCCCGTTCGGGCGTCTCTCCGGAGCACGTCGGCCGTCCGTTCGGACTAGATTCCGGGATTCCGACGCGGGCGGCGGCCGGAGGGGCACGCCGCCGTCGCCCACGTCGCCGCGCTCCCCGTCCGGGTCGCCAGGCCCGGTCTCGAGCACCCGCGGCGCCCACCACCGCCGGGCGCCGCGGGCCCCGTTCCCGTCCCGTGCCCCGCTGCGAGGACCGAGGAGGCAGACGTCGGGTGCACGCGGGCGAGGAGGGGTCCCGCGGGGAGGACGGGACGGGGTCGTGGGCCCCCGGCCGGCGCCCCGCCCGTCGGATCCCCGACCGCACCGCCGAGCTCGACGCCCGCCTCACGGATCTCGCCCGGGTCGCCGCCGACGGCGACCGGCGCGCGCTGGACGCGCTGCTGCGCGCCGCGAACCCCCTGCTGGTCCGCTACTGCCGGGGCCGGCTCGGGCACCGGGCGCCGGGGCTCGCGACCCCCGAGGACGTCGCCCAGGAGGTGGTGATGGCGGTCTGCACGGCCCTGCCGCGCTACCGGGACCTGGAGACGCCGTTCATGGCCTTCGCCTACGGGATCGCGCGCAACAAGATCGCCGACGCGTACCGCTCGGCGGCCCGGGACCGCTCCGACCCGTCCGACGACCTGCCGGAGGCCACGGACGTGCGGGCCGGGCCCGAGGCCGCGGCGGTCGGCGCGGCGCAGATGACGGAGCTGATGGCGCTGATCGACCGGTTGCCCGCCCAGCAGCGGGAGATCGTGGTGCTCCGCGTGCTCGGCGAGCTGTCCGCGGAGGAGACGGCCACGGCCGTCGGCTCGACGCCCGGCGCGGTGCGGGTGGCGCAGCACCGCGCGCTCGCCAAACTCAGGACCTGGCTGAACGAGGGGTGAGCGCGGTGCCGTGCGGCAGCCCGTCGCACGGCACCGCGCTCGGAAACGTCAGGGGAGCCTCACTCGCGCTCGACGCGCCGGACCCCGGAGCCCTCGCGCCAGAACTCGACGACGAGCCGGTCCGCCGCTTCGTTCAGGCACGTCACCACGACCTCGGTGACGTCGGCGCGGAACGCGTCGCCGGAGACCTCCCCGTCCAGCGGCCCGGTCGCCACCGCCCGGCCGGCGATCTTGGCGTCGCCCGCCCACTCCGCCGGGGCGCCCTCCGGCGGGTCCACGGACGTGCTGTGCAGCGCGAACCGCGGATCGCGGCGCAGGTCCGCGCCCTTGCGCGAGTCCGGCATCGACCCGAAGGTCAGCTCGCCCGCGTCGAACTGCGCCTCGATGCCCGAGATGCGCGGCGCGCCGTCCGCCCGCAGCGTGGCGATGGTCTTGTGCGTGTGCGCGTCGAAGAGCCGGCGGGCGCGCGCCGCCAGCTCCGGAGCCTGCTCCTCGACGTCCTTCCAGGAGGCCATGGGAGTGAGCGTCCCGCGGATCCCTGACAACCGTCGTCAGGGAGCCGCGGACACACAGGAACGCCGCGGACGGCCCGAAGGCCCTCCGCGGCGCCCTCCGGCCGGGTGGAGGGGGAACCCGGCCGGGTCCCGGTTTCCCCGGGAGCCGACCCCTATTCCTGGCGGAGGTAGCTCAGCAGCCGCAGGATCTCGATGTACAGCCAGACCAGCGTGGTCATCAGGCCGAAGGCGATGTACCAGGCGAACTTCGCCGGCGCGCCCTCCTTGACGGCCCGGTCGGCCATGTCGAAGTCCAGCATCAGGCTGAACGCGGCCACGCCGATGCAGACGATGCTGAACAGGTAGGCCAGCGGCGACCCGTCCCGCAGGCCGAGGCCGCCGATCGTGAAGAAGCTCATGACCATGTTCGCGAGCATCAGCAGCACGACGCCGATGGACGCGCCGATCAGCCACTTCGTGAACCGCGGCGTGACCCGGACGGCGCCGGTCTTGTAGACGATCAGCATGCCGACGAACACGCCGGCGGTACCGACGATCGCCTGGAAGCCGATGCCCTGGAAGTTCGTGCCGGAGAACTCGAGCGCCCCGGTGAGCGCGCCGAGCGCGACACCCATCGACGCCGAGTACAGCAGCACCAGGAACGGGTTGGTGCTCTGCTTGAAGATCACGATCAGCGACACGACGAAGCCGACGATGATCGCGGGGAGGGCCAGGCCGAACAGGCCGGACCAGGCCGTCAGGATCCCTGCGACCAGCGCCACGCCGCCGGTGATCGCGGTCTTGATCACCACGTCGTCGACGGTCAGGGGCCGCTCGCTCGCGCCCGCCCGGCCGAACTCGGCGCGCGAGGCCCGGGAGTCGGCATAGGCGGCCCCGCCGCCCATCATGCCGCCGCCCTGGCGGTCGAAGGTGGCGTAGCCGCCCTGCCCCGATGGCAGGTTGCGGAACGCCGGGTTGCTGGTGGTGCGCACCGGTTCCTCCTCGTCGCGTGTCTCGCCGCGCTACGTGGTCAACGCCGGCGGGACCCGATCGGTTCCCACTCGGTAAAGCCGACTTTACCCAGACGCGCGGGCGGGCGTCGGTCACGCGGCGGTCATGCGGCCGCGGAGCCTCGATCGGGCGGGTCCAGCACCACGCCGGCCTCCTCGATCGCCGCCTCGGTCTGCAGCCGGGCGAAGGGCCGCTCGCGTTCGGGGACCTCGCACAGCGGCGGGCGCGCGATGCCGACGGCCCGGCAGAGATCGTGGAGGACGTCGTCGTAGGCCGCCATCAGGGCGACCCGGCGGACGTGAGTGGTGGGCTGCCGGCCCCGCACCTCGCGGCGCAACCGGTGCAGGTCGGCGACCAGCGACTCGAAGGACTGCCCGGTGACCGGGGGCGGGCCCCCGCGGCGGCACAGCCGGCGCAGCAGGTCGGGCAGCCCGAGCAGCACCGGGAAGAACCGCGCCACCCCCCAGATGAGGAGCGTCGGCGCAGCGGCGACCGCGACGTACACCAGCACGCCGAGGACGAGCGGGCGGTCTGCCGACACCCGAGATACGGTACCGAGGATTCGCAGGTCAGAGGGATCTTGAAGGCGTCGGGAGGGTCACCCGTCGGCCGCGCGCTAGGTTCGGCGGGTGCCGCACCCCGAACCCGCGCCCCGCCGGCTCGTCCGGCCCGCCGCCTACGCGGTCTGCGTCGAGGACGGACAGGTCCTGCTCGCCCGCTGGACCGGGCCCCGCGGGCCCGAGTGGACGCTGCCCGGCGGCGGGCTGCACCACGGCGAGGACCCGCGCGCCGGCGCGGTGCGGGAGGTCGAGGAGGAGACCGGCTTCACGGTCGCGCTCGACCGGCTGCTGACCGTCGACTCGGTGCACTTCCCGGACGCGGTGAGCCACGCGGGCGAGCCGCTGGACATGTTCGGCATCCGGATCGTCTACGCCGCGCACGTCGTTGGCGGTGAACTGCGTCACGAGGTCGGCGGCACCACCGACAGGGCGGCCTGGGTCCCGCTCGACGAGGTGGCGGGGCTGGTCCGGGTCCCCCTCGTCGAGACCGGGCTGGCGGCCTGGGGCTCGGAGGACCCGGCGCGCAGCGCCGTGCTCGGTTCCTGAGCCGCTACGCGACCCGGTCCTCGGCCTTGTCGGCGGCCTTGGCGGCGGCCTTGTCGGCGGCCGCCTCCGCGGCGACGACGGGCAGCGCGGCCGTCGGGGCCGGCGGCTGGGCGTTCACCGTGGGTTCGGGGGCGTCGGCGCGCAGCCCGCGCATCTCCCCCTTGAAGATCCGGGCGCTCTGCCCGACCGAGCGGGCCATGGTCGGCAGCCGCTTCGCCCCGAAGAGGAGCAGCAGCACACCGACGAGGATGACGATCTCCCAGCCACCGAGGTTCGGCACGACGTGGTCCTTCCGTGTCGCGCGGGCCGGCCGACCCGCGCGGTCCGGCGGCCCGGCCGCGGTCGCCGTCGACCGCGGCCGTCGCGGGCCGCCCTTCTTCCCCGTGCAACGACCCGGACGCGCGGGGGTCACCCCCGTGACGCCCGCGTTCGGATCTCCGCGGTGCGGCCCGTCGGCGCGCGGCCTAACCTCACGGTCCCGCCCGGGAACGTCCCGGGCACGACCCCCAGGAGCACCGGACCGATGTGGGCCTTCTTCTCCCGCCGCCTGCGGATGTGGCTGATCCTCGCGATCGCCGTCCCGGTCGGCGGCTGGCTGTCGGGCAAAGTCGCGGACCTGATCGAGAAGCGCCGCGGGCCCAACACGGTGAGCCGCACGCTGAACCAGGCCCGCGGCTGGTTGCAGCGCCGCTCGAAGGGCCCGCTCGCCGCGCGGACCACGGCGAAGGACCGCCCTGCGCGGTAACGGACCGGCACGGAGAAGGGGCGCCGCGATCCTCCCGAGGGTCCGGATCGCGGCGCCCGGCAGCGCCTGCTCGCTCCCCAGCAACACGCGGTGTGCCCATACCTCGCGCGGTGAGGGACCGGCGTTACGCGGATGGACGGACGTACGTCGAGATGATGACGTCGACGTGAGGAGAACCGCTCAGCCCGCGAAGCTCGGGCCGGTGCGCCGCGCGGCCGCGGACCGCCCCTTCGGCTCCTCCCACTCCTCCTGTCGCCCGAGGGCCGTGAGGTCCAGGAAGGCGTAGGAGCCGCCGATCCACTCGGCGCCGCGGGCGTACTGCGAGTAGGTGTGGAAGACGCGCTCGCCGTCCCGCAGGAAGCAGGACAGGCCGGGCCCCTCGATCGGGAAGTCGCCCTCCACGTAGTAGCCCGTGCCGGCCGCGGCGTGCTCCTCCGCGGTGCGGAAGTTGTACTCGACCGGTGCGACGGCGGGGTCGAGCGTCACGTGGAAGTCGTAGTTGAAGTCGCTGCCGTACGACGAGTACCAGGGGAAGGTCCACCCCTTCTTCGCCTTGTACCGCTCGATCTTCCCGAGGGGCGCGCGCGAGACGTAGGCCAGCGTGGTGTCCCGGACCGCGAGGTGCTCCCGCAGCCCCTCGTTGACCTCGTCGGCGCCCGCGGAGCAGCTCGGGCAGCCGTCCTCCCACTCCGGCTTGAACATGAAGTGCCCGACGAGCAGCTGTAGCCGGCCCTCGAACAGGTCGAGCAGGCCGACCCGGCCGTCCGGGCCGGTGAACACGTAGTCCTTCTCGATCTCGACCATCGGCAGCCGCCTGCGGTCGGCGCTCAGCGCGTCGCGCGCCCGGGTCAGCTCCTTCTCGCGCTCCAGCAGCGCCAGGCGGGCCGCCCGCCACTCCTCCCGGGTCACGATCTCCGGCAGGGTCATGGGTCTCCTCCTCGGATCGGTGTCACGAGGGCCGACCCCGCGCGTCCCCGGAAGTCATCGGTCACGCCGATTTGTCGGGATTGCCGCCGGGGCCGCGGGAGGCCAGGGTGGGACCGTGAACGCCGACGTGATCGTCGTGGGGGCCGGGCTGGCCGGTCTCGTCGCGACCGCCGAGCTCGCCGCCGCGGGCCGCAAGGTCGTGCTGGTCGATCAGGAGCCGGAGACGAACCTGGGCGGCCAGGCGTTCTGGTCGTTCGGCGGGCTGTTCCTCGTCGACTCCTCCGAGCAGCGCCGGATGGGGATCAGGGACTCGGCCGAGCTGGCCCTGCAGGACTGGCTGGGCAGCGCGGGCTTCGACCGGGAGGTCGACGACCCGGCCGGCGAGGACTTCTGGGCCCGGCAGTGGGCCACCGCCTACGTCGACTTCGCCTCCGGCGAGAAGCGCGCCTGGCTGCACGGCCTCGGCGTGCGCTGGTTCCCGCTGGTCGGCTGGGCCGAGCGCGGCGGCTACCTCGCCGACGGGCACGGCAACTCCGTCCCGCGTTTCCACGTCACCTGGGGCACCGGGCCGGGTCTGGTCGAGCCGTTCGCGACCGCGGTGCGCGACGCCGAGCGCGCCGGCCTGGTCGAGCTGCGGTTCCGGCACCGGGTCGACGCCCTGACCAGCACCGGAGGGGTGGTCGACGGCGTGTCCGGCGCCGTGCTCGAGCCGAGCCCGGCCGCACGCGGGGCGGCCAGCTCACGCGTCGAGACCGGGACCTTCGAGCTGAGGGCCCAGGCGGTGATCGTGACCTCGGGCGGGATCGGCGCGAACCACGACCTCGTCCGCGCGAACTGGCCGGCGCGGCTCGGCATGCCGCCGGAGCACATGGTCACCGGCGTCCCCGCGCACGTCGACGGCCGGATGCTCGGCATCACCGAGGCAGCGGGCGGGCGGATCGTCAACCGCGACCGGATGTGGCACTACACCGAGGGCGTCCGCAACCACGCCCCCGTCTGGGCCGGGCACGGGATCCGGATCCTGCCGGGGCCGTCGTCGATCTGGCTCGACGCCACCGGCCGCCGGCTGCCGGCGCCGTACTTCCCCGGCTTCGACACCCTCGGCACGCTGCAGGCGCTGCGCGCCACCGGTCACGACCACTCCTGGTTCGTGCTGACGCAGAAGATCATCGAGAAGGAGTTCGCGCTCTCGGGCTCGGAGCAGAACCCGGACCTCACCGAGAAGGACGTCCGGGCGACGCTCGGCCGGATCCGGCCCGGCGCCCCCGCGCCCGTCGAGGCGTTCAAGGAGCGCGGCGAGGACTTCGTGGTCGCCACGACACTCGCCGAGCTGGTCGACGGGATGAACAAGCTGACCGCCGAGCCGCTGCTGGACGCGGCCGAGATCGAGCGGCAGATCGTGGCCCGGGACCGCGAGATGACCAACCCGTTCACCAAGGACCTGCAGGTCAGCGCCATCCACAACGCCCGGCGCTACCGCGGCGACCGGCTGGGACGGACGGCGTCCCCGCACCGGATCCTGGACCCGAAGGCGGGCCCGCTGATCGGCGTCAAGCTCCACGTGCTGACGCGCAAGACCCTCGGCGGGCTGCAGACCGACCTGTCCGGCCGGGTGCTCGACACCGCGGGCACGCCGGTCCCCGGACTGTTCGCGGCCGGCGAGGTGGCCGGCTTCGGGGGCGGCGGCGTGCACGGCTACCGCTCCCTCGAGGGCACCTTCCTCGGCGGCTGCCTGTTCAGCGGGCGCGGGGCGGGCCGGTCGGCCGCCCGCGACACCGCCTGAGGGCGGCGCACGAGGGGCTGAGAACGGGGCGCGGCCCGGCCGCCGTCGAGCCGGCCGGGCCGCCTTACCTCCGGGGGTGCGCGCGTAGCTCCCCAGTTGCGCGCGCGAGGCAGATCCGGAGTCGTCGCGGGCGCCGGACCCCCGGCCACGCGGCGCCGGTACCGAGTCTGGCCCACGACGATCACCTTTCGGCTACCCCTCCGCGCCGGAACGGAAACGGTGTTGCCGGAAATTCGTCGATCGTCCGGATCGGCTCTCAGGCCAGCTCGAGCGTGGCCCAGACGGTCTTGCCGGTGCGGGTGCGGCGGACGCCCCAGCGCGAGACCGCGTTGACGATGGTCAGGCCCCGGCCGCGGTGCGCGCCGAGCCGTGACTCCCCCACCGTCAGCGGGTCACCCGCGCCGGCGTCGTCGACCTCGATCCGCATCCGGACCCGGTCGAGCACGGTGACCCGCAGCCGCCGCGGGCCCCCCGCGTGCTCGACGGCGTTGGTCACGAGCTCGGTGCAGACGAGCTCGGCGTCGAGCAGGGTGTCCGTGGGTGCCAGTTGCTCGCGCAGCCAGGCGCGCAGACCGGGCAGGCAGGTGGCGTCCCGGAACGCGGCGACGAGCGAGGCGGGCTGGCCGTCCACGCGACGTCCGGCCACGTCCGTCCTCTCGTTCGCCTCGACCATGGTCATGATGCGGCAGTACCCCGTTCGGCCGTCCTTCACGCGTCCGGTGGAGCACACCCCTCGACCCGGTCGACCGGAGGTGCCTCCGCCCGGGGCCCGGGGTCCCCTCGGGCCACCGTTCCCCGCACGATCATCACGCCCGTGACCGGCTGGAACGCTGCTCCATCCGGCCGCCGGCGGCGATCTCTGCGAGGGTCGGGGCGTGCAGTGGAGTGCATGTCGCGAGGGCCGGATCACGATGGGCGAACACGCGGAGCTCGCGGTCCTGCTCCGCGCGGCCTACGCACACCTCCCCGAGTTCTTCGGCGGGGTGCGGACGTGGTCCTACGTGCGGCCCGAGGCCCGGGTCATGGGCCGGGACGGCGAGGGGCCCGCCGCGCACGCCGGGGTGCTGCGGCGCTTCCTGCAGGTCGACGGCACCGACCAGCTGACCGCGGTGGTGGGCCTGGTGGCGGTGCGGCCCGGGCTGCAACGGCAGGGCGTCGGTCTGGCACTGCTCGACCGGGTGCGCGCCTTCCTCGGCGAGCTGGCGGTGCCCTTCGGCATCCTCATGTGCGCCGAGCACCACGTCGCCTTCTACGAGCGCGGCGGCTGGCGCCGGCTCTCGCCCCGGCGCTCCGTCTACTCGCCGGACGACACCACGGAGCCGCGCCCCTTCGTCGACGAGATCACCAGGACGACGCTGGTCCTGCCCGTCACCGAGAAGGACTGGCCGGACGGGGAGATCCACTGGAACGGCGCGACGGTCTGAGCGCCGGTCGGCACCGTGTGCACGGCCGCCGGTCTCACACCCGGCGGGCCGTCCCGCCGGTCCTGCGCAGGTCGAGGCTCATCCCGTGCTCGGGCAACACGAAGCCGTCCGGCCGCTCCTCTCGCTGCCTCCGCCCGTCCGGTATCCATCCGCGGGCGCGGTAGAAGGCCGCGGCGCGCTCGTTGCCGTCGAGCACCCAGAGCTCGGCCCGCGCGCACCCCTGCCGGGCCAGGTGCTCGACGGCAGCGTTGTGCAGCAGCGTGCCGATCGTGCGTCGCCACTGCGAGGGGGCGATGTACAGGGCCAGGAGCTCGCCGACGTCCGGATCGCCCGGGCGGGGACGGACCGCCACGAAGCCGACGAGTGCGCCGGACTCCTCCGCGACCAGCACCGCGGCGCCGGACGAGCCCAGCACCCCGCGCCACATCCGTTCCCGCTCGTCGACCGAGAGCGCGGCGAGGAGCTCCGCGGGCATCAGGCCCTCGTACGCGCTCCGCCACGACTCGACCTGCACGCGCGCGATCGCCCGCGCGTCGGTGACGGTGGCTCGCCGGACCATCCCCCGATCCTGGCGACGACGGGGCCGCTCCGGCAGCCCCTTCCGACCCGACGAATGGCGGGCGCCGCACCCGAAGCTGCGCGTGATCGTCGGTACCGCGGGGCGCGGCGGGTCGGCACGATCGACCCGATTCCCCGACATGACCAACGGAGGTCAGCATGAGTCCTGCCATCGACGGAAGCGGCATCGACCGGGTCCTGCGGGAGGCGGTCGAGTCCGGCGCGGTGCCGCACGTCGCGGCGATCGCCGCGGACCGCGACGGGATCATCTACGAGGGCGGGGCGGGCCCCCGCATCGTCGGCGAGGCCACCGAGGAGGTCTCCACCTCCACCCAGTTCCGGATCATGTCGATGACCAAGATGGTCGCGACGACCGCGGCGCTGCAGCAGGTCGAGCGGGGCGAGCTGGAGCTCGAGGCGCCCGTCGACACCTACTGCCCGGAGTTCGCCGAGATCCAGGTCCTCGAGGGCTTCGACGGCGACACCCCGAAGCTGCGCCCCGCCGGCAGCCGCGCCACCGTGAAGCAGCTGATCACGCACACGTCGGGCCTCGGGTACTGGTTCTGGAACGAGGCGCTCGACAGGTACCAGAAGGTCACGGGGCTGCCGAACGTCCTGGGCGGCGCCGAGGCGTTCAAGGCGCCGCTGGTCGCCGACCCCGGCACGCAGTACGTCTACGGGATCAACACGGACTGGCTGGGCAAGGTCGTGGAGGCAGTCGCCGGCCAGGGCCTGGACGTGGTGATCAAGGAGGGCATCACCGGCCCGCTCGGCATGGACGACACGATGTTCCTGCTCGACGACGGCCGCCGCGAGAACTGCGTGACCGTCCACGTCCGGGGCGAGGACGGGAACTGGACCTCGGCCGGCGAGCTGCTGCCGCAGCAGCCGGACTGGTACGCCGGCGGCCACGGCCTCTACTCCACCCCGCGCGACTACATCCGCTTCGAGCGCGCCCTGCTGCGCGGCGGCGAGCTCGACGGCACGCGGATCCTCACCGAGCAGACCGTCGACGCCGCCTTCACCAACCAGATCGGCGACCTGGACTTCCCCGCCGAGATCCCGACGGCCGACCCGCCGATCACCGACGCCCTGCGCGTCGGGCCGGGGTGGAAGTGGGGCCTCGGGCTCCTGCTGAACACCCGGGACGTCCCCGGGGGCCGACGCGCGGGCACCGGGGCGTGGGCGGGGCTGTTCAACACCCACTTCTTCGTCGACCGCGCATCCGGGGTCTGTGCGTCCATCTACACCAACTCGCTGCCGTTCATCACCGAGAACGAGGCCTGGAAGCTCTACGGGGACTTCGAGTCCGCGCTCTACGCCGCCCTTTGATCCCCGCCCCGCCGCGGCCGGTGCGCCGGCCGCGGCGGGCCCGTCCGGAGGAGGCCCCGACGATGACGGCGGTCGCGCGCCCGGAGTTCGACCCCGAGCTGAAGGCCGGCCTGGCCGTGGTCGGCGGGGTCTTCCCGCCGACGATCACGCCCGACCTGATCGCCTTCATGCGGCGCTCGTACGCGTCCCCGCCGATCGAGGACACACTGCGCGGGCGGGCGATCGAGCGGCGCGAGCACGTGATCGCGGGGCATCGCGGGGACCCGCTCGCCGTGTCCGTGCTGCGGCCGGCGGGGATCGACACGCCCCGGCCCGGCGTGCTCTTCGTGCACTCCGGCGGGCTGATGTTCGGCGACCGGTTCAGCGGTGCGGACCTCGTGCTGGACTGGGTCGACGGGCTCGGCGCGGTGCTCGTGACCGTCGAGTACCGGCTGGCGCCCGAGTTCCCCGACCCGTACCCGCGCGAGGACTGCTACGCGGCGCTCGAGTGGGTCGCGGCGAGCGCCGAGGTGCTCGGGATCCGGCGCGACCGGCTGCTGGTCGCCGGCGCCAGCTCCGGCGGCGGCCTCGCGGCGGGGATGACCCTGGCCTCCCGGGACCGGGGCGGGCCAGCGCTCTGCGGGCAGGTGCTGGACTACCCGATGCTCGACGACCGGGGCGGCACGCCGTCCACCCGGCAGTTCGACGGCGTGGGCGTGTGGGACCGGGTCAGCAACGAGACCGGGTGGACCGCGCTGCTCGGCGAGGCCCGCGGCGGCCCCGGCGTCTCGCCCTACACCGCGCCCGCCCGGGCCACCGACCTGCGCGGACTGCCGCCGGCGTTCGTCGACGTCGGGGCGGCGGAGATCTTCCGGGACGAGGCGATCGCGTACGCCGACCGGATCTGGGCCGCGGGCGGCGACGCCGAGCTGCACGTCTGGGCGGGCGGCTTCCACGCCTTCGACATCTTCGCCCCGCACACCGCGCTCGCCCGCGGGATGATCCGCACCCGCAAGGCCTGGGTGGAGAAGATCCTGGCCGACTGACCCGTACTGACGGGTGACCCGGGCCACTACACTCGGCCCCTCGGAACGACGTCGTGAGGTGGTCGTGCAGGAGCTCCTGGGCCGCATCTCCGCCCTCGACCCCCAGGCCAGCGTGAGCCTGCGGGTGATCGCCTGCTTCGACGAGCTCGTCGTGGGCAACGTCAACACCCGCGGCCTGCTCAGCGCGGCCGCCTCGCTCGCGGGCTGCACGGCGGGGTTCTGCCAGGACCTGCCGCCGAGGGCCGTGCGGGTCACGCCCAAGGGCGAGCTCGCCGAGGGGCACGCACTGCCACCGGCGGACTCGTCGATCCACTGCGACGGCCTCACGGTGTGGCTCGAGCGCGAGGGACCCGCCCACGCCAACGACTCGATCATCCTCGAGCGGCTCGCGCTGGCCGTGCGGATCCGGCACGGGCGGGGCCGGCGGGACGCCGACAACCGGCGCGAGCTGGGCCTCCTGCTCGACCGCTCGGTCCCCGTGGAGGAGCGCCGCACCGCCGCGGCCCGCCTGCACCTCGCGCCCGGGGCGAAGTACCGCGTGCTCGCCGCGCCGCTGTTCGCGGTGTGGGCGGAGCACCCGACCGGCGCCGAGGACGTCGTCGCCACCCCGTACGGCCCCATCCACGCGCTCGTCGTCCCGCAGGACCGGGCACGGTGCGGCGCGAGCCCGTCGGGGATCGGAATCGCGACCACGGTGGAGCACCTGCACCGCTCGTTCCGCACCGCCGTCGTCGCGCTGCGGTTGTGCGCGCCGCCGGCCACACCCTGCGTGCTCGCCGACCGCTACGGCGGGGTGATCGAGCTGCTCGCCGACGCCCCGCTCGACGCCGACCTCCCCGACGTCGCCCCCTCGACGAGGTCATGGGGCACGCCTGGGGCCCGGCCACGCTCGACGCGCTGGTCCGCGCGGGGTCGGTCCGGCAGGCCGCGCGGCTGGCCGGGGTGCACCACAGCACGCTGCAGACCCGGCTCGACGCGATCACGGACGTCGTCGGGTTCGACCCGTTCGACGGCATCGGCCGCACCCGGCTCGGCATCGCGTACCTGGTGTGGCGGCAACGCAACTCGCGGGTGCTGGACCTGCCCGCGCCGACCTACACGGCCTCCACGGCGGGCTGACGCGCTAGCCGCGGGCGGCCTGGACGAGGTAGGTCACCGCGAGCCCGATCGCCAGGACCCCGAGCAACGTGCGCAGCGCCGTCTCCGGGACCCGCGGTTGGAGGCGGGCGCCGAGGTAGCCGCCGATCAGGCCCCCGGCGCCGCAGCACAGCCCGGTGATCCAGTCGGGCCCGACCGGCCAGTCGACGACCAGGGACAGCAGGCCGTAGGTCGCGACGCCGGCCACCGAGGTGAGGAACGTGGCCGCGAGGGCCGCGGGGGCGACCGTCGCGACGGACATGCCCGTCCCCACCAGGATCGGTCCGAGCAGCGAGCCGCCGCCGATGCCGTAGATCCCGCCGACGACCCCCACGACGGCGCCGAGCCCGGTCACGACCGGCCCCCGCAGCTCGCGCGGGGGTGCGGGGCGGTCCCGGATCCGCAGGCACAGCCAGATCCCGATGCCGAGCAGCAGCGCGGCCGCCAGCACGCGGAACACCCGGTCACCGGGCGCGAGGAACACCCGCACGAGGGTCCCGACGACGACCCCAGGCAGCGTCCCGGCGACGAGCCGCCGGGTCAGCGGGCCGCCGAGCGCGCCGGTGCGGTGGTGGCGGAGCAGGGCGCCGGGGGTGGCGACGACGTTGTACAGCAGGTTCGTCGGGGTGACGGCAGGGCTGGGCACCCGCAGGAGGTCGAACTGCACCGGGAGCAGGAAGACCGCGCCGGACACCCCGACGGGCGTGGTCACCACGGCGACGACCAGCCCTGCACCGAAGGCGAGCAATGCCGTGAGCGGGGACACGAGGGGATCCTCGCTCACCGCGGGTCCGGAACTGTCGGTCCTCCTCCGTAGGGTCCGATCCGGACGGACGAGGAGGGCGAAGGTGGAGCACCCGGACCCGGTGATGGCGGAGATCGCGCAGGTGGTCGAGCTGGGGCAGACCGGCTCGGCGGCGGAGGCGCGGGCGCGGTTCACGCAGCTCTGGGAGCGGTTGGGGCCGCGCGGCGACCCGTTGCACCGGTGCGCGCTCGCGCACTACGCGGCGGACGTGCAGGAGGACCTGGCCGAGGAGCTGCGGTGGGACCTCCGCGCGCTCGCGGCCGCGGACGAGCTGACGGACGAGCGCGCGCAGCAGCACCACCACTCCCTCGCGGTGGCGGGCTTCTACCCGTCGCTCCACCTCAACCTCGCCGACGTCCACCGCCGCCTCGGCGATGCCGGGCGCGCCCGCGATCACCTCGCCCGGGCCGAACGGGCGGTCGACGCCCTCGGCGACGACGGGTACGGCAGCATGATCAGGCAGGGCATCGCCCGGTGCGCCGAACGCCTTGCGGTGGAAGGACGATGACCGCGAGACCGGGGCAGCCTCGTCAAGGACCTGGGGCGGTTGCCGGGGGCCAGCGACCGGGGCCGGGGCCGGCGGCCGGGGTCGCAGCCGGGCACGCTGCCGATCAGGTGAGCTTGCGGTAGGCAAGGTCGAAGTCGTGCTCCCATGTCGCGCCGCCGTCGTGTGACTTCTCCCATCGGCCCGTGATCGTCCGCCCAGCGTCGCCGAACGTGCCCGTGTAGCGCTGCGCGAAGTCCAGCGGGGTGAAGTCCGGCCGGTCCCGGAGAAGCGTCCACTCGCCGTCGCGCAACGTCATGCGGTAGACGCGGACCACGCCGCGTGAGTCGAAGTAGTGCTGCACGTACTCGTGCCCGTCGCCCTCCTCGGGCACCGACAGCAGCGCGAGGACGCCCGGCGCCGCCGGATGGCTCGTGGTGGACCGCTGCTGCAGGAACTTCCTGCCCAGCTCCCATGCGAAGGTGAGGGTCCCGCGGATCGGCTCGGGGGTGAGGGTGAACCGCGCCTCGACCGCCCACTCCCCCACCAACGGCTCCAAGCGTTCCAGGGCCGCGGTGCGGGTGGCGTCGTCCATCGCGTCTCCTCCTCGGTCCGGGTCCGGGTCCGGGTTCGGGTTAGGGTTCGGGTTCGGAGGAGAGACTCGACGCCGCCTCGTTCCTCATCGCCGAGTCGGGTACCAGCAGCTGTGCGGGTCATGGCCGTCACCGACGGGCGGCCGCAGCGGTCGGAGGGTCGTCCTGATGAGCGCGCGTGCACAGCGGCAGTGCTCGGAGTGGGTGAACGCAGCGAAGCCTGGGGCGAAGGGAGCCCAGCGACCAGAGGCGGCACCGCTCGGGAACGGGCGGGACAGCGAGCGCCGGAACTTGTCGGTGCTCGAATGTATGTTCGATCCGTGCAGCAGACCGAGCTGATCCAGGACCTGGCGGACCTCCCGCCCGGCCCGGCGCTCGCCGCTGCCCTGGCTCGGATCGACCCGCTCACCCTGCCGCTGCCCGACCGGCTCACCGTGGTCGAGGCCTGGCACCGACAGCACAGCCACTCCCGGGCCGGGTTCTACCGAGCGATGGTCGCCCTCGGCACCGACGACCCCACCCAACCCGGCTGGAGCGAACGCGATTGGTCCGACGAAGTCCGCGCCGCCCTGGCCTGGACCCGCCGCGCCGTGCTGCCCCG
>NZ_JNYD01000006.1 GCF_000717175.1 Pseudonocardia autotrophica
TGGGTAAGGCTCCCAGTAGACGACTGGGTTGATAGGCCAGAGATGGAAGCCCTGTGAGGGGTGGAGTTGACTGGTACTAATAGGCCGAGGGCTTGCCACGACATGTTGTTCGCATCCACTGTGTGACCCTGAGCACACAACCATCGGTGTTTTGCCGGCGGTTGGTGTTCGACCCGGTCGGTCCCTCGTCGAAGGGCAAGGCTGGGATAGGTGAATAGTGTTGTCGGTGGTCATTGCGGAGGGGGAACGCCCGGTCCCATCCCGAACCCGGAAGCTAAGCCCTCCAGCGCCTCGATCTTTCCCCACCCGGGTCCGCGTGTCCACAGGATCGACATTCGTACCGCCGAGCTCCCGTCCTCGGCCGATGCTTGGTGCACCGGATGAGACCGATACGAGGAGCGAGAAGATGACCGAGATCCTGACGACCGTGGTGGGCCGCCTGACGAATGCGCCTGTCACGCGGGACCTGGGTGGCGGCCGCGAGGTCGTCTCCTTCCGAATGGCTTGCAACCACGGGTACCTGGACCGCACGACCGGGCAGTGGAAGGAGTCGTCGACCTCCTACGTGTCCGTCGACATCTGGCGCAAGCACCTGGGCCGCAACGTGCAGGGGTCGTTCGTGAAGGGCGACCCGGTGATCGCGCACGGCCGGCTGTACGTGCGGGACTACGAGCAGGAGGGGCGCACCCGCACCGCGGTCACCCTCGTCGCCGACGCCGTCGGGCCCGACCTCAACACGGCGATGGCCGCTGTCACCAGGGTGCGACGGACCGCCGACGGCAGCCTGGTGGAGGAGGCCGGCACGCCGGTGCCGGGCGACGAAGGTGCTGCCCAGGAGGGTGTGCCGATCGGTCCGCGCTCCGCACCGGAGGAGGAGCGGCTCGGACAGGTGGCCGAGGTCGTACCGGCCGCGAGGGCCTGACCCGGGCGGAACTACCATCGTGGGCGTGGCGGAGTTCATCTACACCATGAAGAACGTGCGCAAGGCGCACGGCGACAAGGTCATCCTCGACAACGCCTCGATCAGCTTCTACCCGGGGGCCAAGATCGGTGTCGTGGGGCCGAACGGCGCCGGCAAGTCGAGCGTGCTGCGGATCATGGCGGGGCTGGACCAGCCCAACAACGGCGAGGCATTCCTGGCGCCCGGGGCGACGGTCGGCATCCTCCAGCAGGAGCCCGCGCTGAACGAGGAGAAGACCGTCCTCGGGAACGTCGAGGAGGGCGTCGGCGAGATCAAGCAGAAGCTCGACCGGTACAACCAGATCGCCGAGCAGATGGCGACGGACTACTCGGACGCGCTGATGGAGGAGATGGGCACCCTCCAGGAGGAGCTCGACCACGCCGATGCCTGGGAACTCGACTCCCAGCTCGAGCAGGCGATGGACGCGCTGCGGTGCCCGCCGCCGGACGCCGAGGTCACTCACCTCTCCGGTGGTGAGCGCCGCCGGGTCGCGCTGTGCAAGCTCCTGCTGTCGAAGCCGGACCTCCTGCTGCTCGACGAGCCGACCAACCACCTCGACGCCGAGAGCGTCCTGTGGCTGGAGCAGTTCCTCAGCTCCTACCCGGGCGCGGTCCTGGCCGTCACCCACGACCGGTACTTCCTCGACAACGTGGCGCAGTGGATCCTCGAGCTGGACCGCGGCCGCACCTTCCCCTACGAGGGCAACTACTCGACCTACCTGGAGAAGAAGGCGGAGCGGCTCGCCGTCCAGGGCAAGAAGGACGCGAAGCTGCAGCGGCGGCTGAAGGAGGAGCTGGCCTGGGTCCGCTCCAACCCCAAGGCGCGCCAGGCGAAGAGCCGCTCGCGGCTCGACCGCTACGAGGAGATGGCGGCCGAGGCGGACCGGCACCGCAAGCTGGACTTCGAGGAGATCCAGATCCCGCCGGGCCCCCGCCTGGGTAACACCGTCGTCGAGGTCTCGCACCTGGACAAGGGCTTCGACGGGCGGCAGCTCATCAAGGACCTGTCCTTCTCGCTGCCCCGCAACGGCATCGTGGGCGTCATCGGGCCGAACGGTGTGGGCAAGACCACGCTGTTCAAGACGATCGTCGGCCTGGAGAAGCCGGACTCGGGCGAGGTGAAGGTCGGCGACACGGTCAAGCTGTCGTACGTCGACCAGAACCGGGCCGGCATCGACCCGAAGAAGAACGTGTGGGAGGTCGTGTCCGACGGGCTCGACTACATCCACGTCGGGCAGACCGAGATGCCGTCCCGGGCCTACGTCGCGGCGTTCGGGTTCAAGGGCCCGGACCAGCAGAAGCCGGCCGGCGTGCTGTCCGGTGGTGAGCGGAACCGGCTGAACCTGGCCCTCACGCTCAAGCTGGGCGGCAACCTGATCCTGCTCGACGAGCCGACGAACGACCTGGACGTCGAGACCCTGGGGTCGCTGGAGAACGCGCTGGAGCAGTTCCCGGGCTGCGCCGTGGTGATCTCCCACGACCGCTGGTTCCTCGACCGCGTCGTGACCCACATCCTCGCGTGGGAGGGCACGGACGAGAACCCGGCCAGCTGGTTCTGGTTCGAGGGCAACTTCGAGGCGTACGAGAAGAACAAGATCGAGCGCCTCGGAGCGGATGCCGCGCGACCGCACCGTGTGACGCACCGTAAGCTGACCCGTGACTGAGAGCTATCACTCTCCGGCGGCCTGAGGGCACGGAGCGGCAGCGGGAGCGACCCCGGAGTCGGGGTGCACGGGAGGGTGCATGTCCGAAGTGGTCCGGCACGACGGGGACCAGATCTCCGGGGCGGCGATGGTCGGTGTCGCCTCGTCGCTGCGGTGGAGCAGGCCGGATCTCACGGCCGATCTCGCCGGGCACGTCGCCGATGCGGCGCGGTCCGGCGACCCGGCCCTGTGGCTCGCCGCCCTCGGGTGGCGGGTGCACGGGATCGCGGCGGTGGGCGACGGCCGCTCGGCCGTCGTCGAGGCGCTCGCGGCGCTGGAAGGGGTGGACGTCGATCCTGCGGACACGGCGGCCCTGCGTCTGCTGGTCGAGGTCGCCTTGGCGTGCCGGGACAACGGCGATGTCGCCCTCGCCCGGCGGCTCGCACAGGTTGTCCTGACACGTGCCGACGAGTCGCCGGAGTCCCGGTTCGACGCTCGGCTGGTCCTGGCGCGCTGTGGGACCGGTGACCAGTCGGGCGAGGTGAGCGGCCTCCTCGACGACGCTCGGGCGGAGGCCGCACGTCTGTTGCCCGGCCCCGCCTACGCGGCTGCCGTCGCGCTCGCGCGGGCGTCGGCCGCACGGGAGGGCGGGCGACCGGACGAGGCCGTCGACGCCGCCGCCGAAGGGCTGCGCGTCCTCGGAGCCGGCGACGCAGAGACCCCCGGTCCGGTGTCACCCCATCTGGTCGACGCGCTCACGGCGCAGCGGCTCGGCGCCCTGCTCGAGGCCGGACGTCGCACGGAGGCACGCGCGCTGGCGGATGCGGTGGCCGGACGCGCGGGAACGAAGGCGACGCGGCAGGCCGCGCAGCTCCGGCTCGTCGTCGCGCAAGCGACGGCCGACGACGGCGCCGCGGCCGAGCGGGCGTTGGCCGAGGCCGCCCAGTACGCGGCCGCCGCCGACAGCCCCGGGCTCGAGGGTGCGTGCCGCATCGCGCTCGGCGACCTCGTCGAGAAGCAGGGCCGGCTGGACGTCGCCCTGGCCGCGACGCGGGCCGGGCTCGAGGCGGAGCATCGCGACGCGGAGCGCGGGCGGCGGTTCCGCGAGCTGGTCGCCGCTGTTGCCGATCGGCTGATCGGCGACAGCACTCCCGATCGAGGGCGCCGCGACGTCGTCGGGTCCGCTGCAGGTGGCAGCGCTCCGCGTGCCGACGGCCGGGCCGACGCCAATGGTGCCGGCACGCCCGGTCGTTCCCGTGCCACGGAAACGGGTACCGGCGCGTCCCCCGGCACCCTGCCCGGAAGCGGAACGCGGAACGGGACGTCTCCTGCGCACCCGGCCGCGAGCGTCACGGGACCGACGAGCGCGATCGACGCCCTGCTGGGCGGACTCGACGCAGGGATCCTGCCGGCCGCGTGGAGCAGCTCGATCGCTGATCCGTTGGCCGAGCCGCGATCCGCGGTGCACCGTCGCGAGACGACGGCCGCCGAGGGCGGCGGCCGTCGGCGCCGCGCAGTGGACGAGGTCGCCGACGAGCTCGAGGTGACGGCCGGGCGGCGGCGGAAGGACGACGGCGGTGCCGAGCTGACCGTCGGCACCGGGCGGACCGACGCCGACCGCGCCAAGATCGGCGACCCGGGCACGCGCAGCGTTGTGCGGTCCGGTGACCATGGCGCCAGGCGGCGCAACGACGCCGGTCCGGCCGCAACCCTCGAGGCGATTCGCGGCGGGCAGCGCGCGGAGACCGCCGGCGGCGCAGCGTCGGCCTCCGATCGCACCCGAGGTGCAGGGGTCGGCTCCGCAGGCTCGGGGCCGGGTGATCTCGACGAGGGGGTGGCCCCGACCGTCGGCCGCAGGCGCGGCGAGGGGAACGACTCCGCAGACTCGGCTCGGGGCGCCCGCCCCGAAGGCGCCCTGTCGGAGCCCGGTCGTCGGCGCAGCGAAGGCGACTCCGCGGCCGTGGGTCGTGGCCGCGAGGATGTCGTTACGGGTACTGGTCGGCGCGGAGGCGGCAACTCTGCCGGCGCGAGCCGTGGTGGCCCTGCCGAAGGTCTGTTCCCGGCCTCCGGTCGCGCGAGCCGGGGCGGTGCCGAGGACCTCCTCCCGATTGCCGGCGTCGGACGCCGTGACGAGCAGGAGACCGTGCACGGCCGTCGGGATGTGCGGCGGGGCGAGGGCGAGGCGCCCACGAGCCCGGACGAACGCCCGACCGATGGCGCCGGCGCGACGAGCGCAAGGCGCAGCTCGCAGGACGACGGGCGGGGGTCGGTGCTCCGCGACGACCCGGCGACGGCCACGAACGGCCGGGTCCGAGAACCGGCGCCGGGCCGTGGCCGCAGCGACAGCGGATGGAGTGCGCTGTTCGGCGGCTCGGTCGACTCGCCGAGCACGTCGACCGACGCCGAGGGTGAGTCCGAGCGCGCACACGAGCCACCCGCGAAGACTGGTCCGCGGACCATGGCGACCGCGGTCCCGATCGACGACGCGGACCAGCGGCGGACGGCGTCCTACGGGTCACTGCTCGGGGACGCGTTGATCTCGGAGCTGCGGGCCTCGGGTCAGTGGAGCGACGACGGACGGCCCCGTTCCTGGCCCCGTCTGCGGTCCGATCACGACGACCTGCCCGGCGTTGTCGACGATCGCAGTGGTGTCAGCCCCGGGTCGGATGAGGGCGTTGCGCGGACGACCGCGGGGCTGCGCCGGGAAGGCGACGATTCGCAGCCGCGGGGCGAGGCGGGTGACGAGCGGGGCGACTCGGCTGGACGTCCTGGCCGGATCAGCGACGAACTCTCCAACGGAAGTGTGGAGGGGGCCAGACGTGGCCCCGCAGCCGCCGGCCCGAGCGAGGTTGAGCGTCCCGGTCACGAGGGCGCCCGGGAGTCGAGCGCGGGAACCGAGGCGCAGAGTGCTGAGCGCTCGGCCAGGTCTCGTGCGCAGGTCGAGGACGTGCTGCGCAGTGAGGTCCGTGGGGCGCGGGCGGCCGAGGGCGAGCGGTCCCGGTCGCGTCGCTCGGCCGACCGGCTCTCCGCGGAGGGGCAGCCTGCCGCGCGTCTGGTGGCGGACCTGCTAGCTGCTTCGGAGGGTGGAGGCCGCGCTGCTCGGCGCCGGGCGCGCGAGGCTGCCGAGGCACAGTCCGAGCGCACGGCGTCGACCGCGCCGGCACGACACGGCGAGCCGGTTGCCGAGCGGCGCGGCGCCGCGGAGGCGAGCCTCGGTGCGCTGGGCGGTGCGAGCGAGCCGGGCCGGGCCGGCGCGCGCCGTACTCGGGCCGATGAGCTGGGCCGCGCCGATGCGCTCGGTCGCGGCGATGACCTGGGTCGGGCCGACGAGCTGAGCAGCGTCGAGGACTTGGGTCGCGCGGACGACAACGTTCGCGCGACTGAGCCTGGCCGGGCGACCGAGCCGTGGCGCGGAGGTGAGCCGGGCCGCGAAGGGGTGTGGGGCCGTGGACCTGAGCCGGGTCGCGGCACTGCGCCGAGCCAGGGAGCCGAGTCCGGGCGCGAAGCTGTGTCGGGGCGCGGAGGTGAGTCGGGCCGAGGGCGTGAGTCGGGGCGGGCGGGTGAGTCGAGCGAGGCGAGCGGTGCCGAGCGGACCCGGGGGGACGAGCTGGGGCGTGCCGGAGTGTCCGGACCTCAGGACGTGGTGAGCACGGGCACGCCGGGGGACGGCGGGCTGTCGGCACTCGACGGGACGTCGGCGCGGGCGGGTGAGCCGGCGCCGGCGGGGGTCGAGCCGTCGGCCGCGGCGCAGGCGGCGGACGACTGGTTGCGCTCGGCGATCGCGGAACTGGACCGCGTGTGGGGCAAGCCGGACGCGCTGTCGGGGGCCCTGCCTGTCGATCGGAGCGAGCCCACCGAGAGCGACAGTGATGCGGTGGGCACGTCCGTGGTGCTCGACCTCGTGGACGGGGACCGGCGGATCGGGTCGCCGGACGCCGAGCGGGTGCTACGGGGGCTCACCGACCGGATGCGGGTGCACCTCCCGAGCCGCGGTCGCGTGCGGAGCGAGGACCCCAGCACCCTGCGCGTCGACCTGCCGGGGCGTGACCGGAGCGAGACCGCGGCGTGGCTGCACCCGGTGATGCGGGATCTGGCCACGAGCGTCGACGGCGGGGCGGAGCTCCGGGGCGCGCGGTTGCGGGGCACCGTGCACGGGACGGACGGCGTCACCGGGGTACAGCTCATCCAGGACCTGGAGCCGCCGCCCGGGGGGCGGTCGTCGAGCGGGCGCACGAGTGCGGCTGCGTTCCGGATGGAGGACCTGGCGGTCCGCCCCGGGAGCGGCGGCCGTCGGCACCGGCGAGCAGCCGGATCCGCCGGCGCCGAGGGCACGGCGGACGACGAGGGCGACCCGGCCGGCTCGACGGCGCCCACCGCGGCACCTTCCGCCGCCTCGACGCCACCGGCAGCTGCCGCCGGCACCGGATCGCCCGGAGCCTCGGCGACGCCGGCGCGACGGGACGATCGTCCGGCCGGCCAGGCCGACCACCGGACTGACGGCACCGGTGACCCCGGTGCCGCGGCGACCGACTCCGCGACGAACGCCGACGCTGCGACCGAGTCCGGCGGCGCCGCCGAACCGGGTGGTGCGGCGGCGAAGGAGACGCCCACCGAGTCCCTGGGCCTCGGGGACCTCCTCGCCGGCGCGATGGCGGCGTACCGCGGCCTCTGACGGACTCTGACGGACTCTGACGGCCTCCACATCGAGCTGGTCCGCCCGGGGCCGACACCGCCCGGGCCGACAGGACGGCCGGCAACGGCGGCCGGCCGCGGTGGAGCGAACGGGGACGACCGTTGCCACCCACCGCCACCAGGCGCTTCCCCTGGGTGACCGGATCGCGCTCGGGCCGGCGCCGCGATCAGCCGATCGGGGGCTAGGGTGGACGCCGCCCCGAGCAACCCTCGCAAGACCCGGAGTCGCCGAGAATGAGCCGGACCCGTGAGCACACCACCGCCGCGGAGCCGGCCGACGCGGATCTGGAGGGCCTGACCGCCCTCTACGCCCGGCACGCGCCCGCGGACGGGGCGCCCGCCCACGCCGACAGCCCGGAGCTGCCCCGGCTCGCCGAGGTCGCGGCCGAGCAGCTGTCGCTGGCCGCCCGCCGCCTGGTCGGCGAGCCGCTCGTCCAGGTCGAGGGGACGGCCGTCCGGATCGTCACCGACGACATGCCCTACCTCGTCGGCTCGACCCTGGTCGCGGTGTCGCGCGCCGGGGCGGAGATGCGGCGGTTGCTGCACCCGATCGTCGTCGTGCGGCGGGACGTGGCGGGGCAGCTGCAGGAGGTCCTGCCCGACGCCGACCCCGCGGACCCGCCCCGCGGCACGTTCGCCGAGTCCTGGATCCGCCTGGACCTGAACGCCGCCGTCGATCCCGCCGCCCTCACCGAGGAGCTGCGCGACGCGTTGCACGACGTCCGCGAGACCGTCGAGGACGGCGACCGGATGGAACGCCGGATCCGCACCCTCGCCGACGAGCTGCTCGCCGAGGAACTCGTGCCCCGCGGGGTCCGCACCGACCGCGGCTCCGAGCGCCACGAGACCGCCCAGTTCCTCCGCTGGCTCGCCGACGGCCACTTCACCTTCCTCGGCTACCGCCACTACCGGATCGACGGCGAGCGGCTGCGGCCCGAGCTCGCGTCGGGCCTGGGTGTCCTGCGCCGGGACACGCTCGACAACGGTGCGTTCGTCCCGGACGGCGGCGGGGCGGACCGGGCCGAGGAGCTGCTGATCCTCACCCGCGCCGGCGTGCGCAGCCGGGTGCTGCGCCCTGCGCACCCGTACTACGTGGGCCTGCGCACCTTCGACCAGCACGGCGCGCCCACCGGCGAGCACCGTTTCCTCGGCATGCTCACGGTCCCGGGAATGTACGAGAGCGTGCTCGACATCCCGGTCATCGCGCGGCGGGTGCGCCGGGCGATCCGGAGGGCGGGCTTCCCGCAGGAGTCGTACTCGGGGCAGCAGATGCTCGAGGTGATCTCCGGACTGCCGCGCGAGGAGCTGTTCAGCGCGACGACGGAGTACCTGCACGACGTCGGGGTCGGCGTCCTGGGGCTGGCGGGCCGTCGCGCCGTGCGGGTGTTCCTGCGCCGGGACCCGCACCACCGGTTCGTCTCGTGCCTGGTCTACGTGCCGCGCGACCGGTACACCACGACGAGCCGGCTGGCGATGGCCGAGGTCCTGCGAGACCGGCTGCGCGGCAGCACCGTCGACTACACCGCGCGTGTCACCGAGGCCCCCTACGCGCAGGTGCACTTCATGGTGCAGACCGACGCCGCGCAGGCGCCGGTCGACCCGGACGCGCAGGAGCTCACCGACGCCCTCACGGAGGCCGTCCGGACCTGGGACGACCGGCTCGTCGACCGGCTCGGCGCTCCGGCGGCGACGGCCACGGTGCCCGGCCTGCTCGCCGGCGTCCCGGACTCCTACAAGGCGGGCGTCCGGCCCGAGCGCGCGGTGGAGGACCTGAAGCGGATCCTGGCGCTGCCGGAGGGCGGGTTCGACGTCCGGCTCCACCACGAGAACGGCGAGCGCCGGCTGGCGATCTACCTGGACGCGCCGGTGTCGCTGACCCGGATCCTGCCGGTACTGCAGCACCTGGGCGTGGAGGTCGTCGACGAGCACCCGTCGGAGTTCGTCCGGCCCGACGGCCGCCGCTGCTGGCTCTACGACTTCGGGCTGCGCCTCGACCCCGCCGACTTCGCCGACACCGACCTCGCCGGCCGCGACGAGGCCGCGCTGGACCGGGACTTCTGCGCCGCCTTCCGCGCGACCTGGGGCGGCGACGCCGAGGCGGACCGGTTCTCCGCGCTGGTGCTGCACGCCGGTCTGCACTGGCGGGAGGCGGCGCTGTTGCGTGCCTATGCCCGCTACTCGCGGCAGGTCGGGAGCACCTTCGGGGTGCAGTACATGGCGGACACGCTGCTGGCCCAGCCCGCCGTCGCACGCGGGCTGGTGAAGCTGTTCCGGGCCCGGTTCGACCCGGCCGAGGAGAACCGGTCGAAGGTCACCGAGGAGGCGCTGACCGAGGTCACCACGCTGATCGACCAGGTCACCGGCCTGGACGCGGACCGGATCCTGCGCGGCTTCCTGGCGACGATCGTCGCGACGCTGCGCACGAACTGGTTCCGCGACCGCGCGTTCACCTCGTTCAAGATCGACCCGGCCGCGGTGCCGGACATGCCCGCGCCGCGGCCGCGCTTCGAGATCTTCGTGTACTCGCCGCGGATGGAGGGCGTGCACCTGCGGTTCGGGCCGGTCGCCCGCGGCGGGCTGCGCTGGTCCGACCGCCCGCAGGACTTCCGCACCGAGATCCTCGGCCTGGTCAAGGCCCAGATGGTGAAGAACGCGGTGATCGTGCCCGTCGGCGCCAAGGGCGGGTTCGTGGTCCGCGCCGCCCGGCCGGACCCGGCCGAGGTCGAGGCCTGCTACCGGCTCTTCATCTCCGGGCTGCTCGACGTCACCGACAATCTGGTGCGGGGCGAGACCGTCCCGCCGCCGGACGTGGTGCGTCACGACGGCGACGACTCCTACCTGGTCGTCGCCGCGGACAAGGGCACCGCCCGGTTCTCCGACGTGGCCAACGAGGTCGCCGCGAGCTACGACTTCTGGCTCGGTGACGCGTTCGCCTCCGGCGGCTCGGTCGGCTACGACCACAAGGCCATGGGCATCACCGCCCGCGGCGCCTGGGAGAGCGTCAAGCGGCACTTCTCCGAGCTCGGGGTCGACACCCAGACCCAGGACTTCACGGTCGTCGGCGTCGGGGACATGTCCGGCGACGTGTTCGGCAACGGGATGCTGCTCTCCGAGCACATCCGGCTGGTGGCGGCCTTCGACCACCGGCACGTGTTCGTCGACCCGACGCCGGATGCCGCTCGCGGGTTCGCCGAGCGGAGCCGGCTGTTCGCGCTGCCCCGCAGCTCGTGGGACGACTACGACCGCTCCGCCATCAGTCCCGGCGGCGGGGTCTGGCCGCGCACGGCCAAGGCGGTGCCGGTCGGCCCGGAGATGCGGGAGGCGCTGGGCCTGTCCGAGCACGTGGTGAAGCTGAGCCCGCCCGAGCTGATCCGGGCGATCCTGCTCGCCCCGGCCGACCTGCTGTGGAACGGCGGCATCGGCACCTACGTCAAGGCCTCCACCGAGGGGCACGCCGACGCCGGGGACAAGGCCAACGACGTCATCCGGGTCGACGGCCGGGAGCTGCGGGTCAAGGTCGTCGGCGAGGGCGGCAACCTCGGGCTGACCCAGCGCGGCCGGATCGAGTACGCCCGCCACGGCGGGCGGGTCAACACCGACGCGATCGACAACTCGGCCGGCGTGGACTGCTCCGACCACGAGGTCAACATCAAGATCCTGCTGGACCGGTTGGTCACCGTCGGCGAGCTCGACCGCCCGGGGCGTAACGCCCTGCTCGCCGAGATGACCGACGAGGTCGCCTCGCTGGTCCTGGCCGACAACACCGACCAGAACGCCGTCCTCGGCGTCGCCCGGTCGCACTCCGGCGAGATGGCCAACGTGCACTCCCGGGTCATCGCGGACCTGGAGGAACGCACCGGGCTGGACCGGGCCCTGGAGGTGCTGCCCACGCCGGCGGGGTTCAAGGCCCTCGAACGGTCCGGGGAGGGCCTCACCGGGCCGGAGCTGTCGACGCTGCTCGCGCACGTCAAGCTCGACCTCACCCGCCGGCTGCTCGACAGCGACCTGCTCGAGGGGGCCGCGTTCGCGCCCCGGCTGCCGGAGTACTTCCCGCACCCGCTGCGCGAGCGGTTCCCCGACGCGATCCGCCGCCACCCGCTGCACCGCGAGATCCTCTGCACGCTGCTGGTCAACGAGATGGTCGACGGCGCCGGGATCACCTTCGCGTTCCGGATCGGCGAGGAGACCGCCGCCGCCGCGTCCGACGCCGTCCGCGCCTACGCGGTGGTGACCGGCGTGTACGCGCTGCGGACGCACTGGCGGCAGATCCGCGCCGCCGGGCTGCCCGTCGAGGTCGCCGACCGGCTGATCCTGGAGTCCCGCCGGCTGCTGGACAGGGCGTCGCGCTGGTTCCTCGCCAACCGCCCCCAGCCCCTGGCCGTCGGGGCCGAGGCCGCCCGCTTCGCCGGGCAGGTGCGCACGCTGTGGCGCCGGCTCCCGGACTTCCTCGTGGGCCGGGAGAAGGAGGCCGTGGAGAACCGGACCGCCGCGCTGCTCGACGAGGGCGTGCCCGACCGGCTGGCCCGGCGCGCGGCGACGGCGGTGCACGGCTTCGGGTTGCTCGACGTCGTCGACCTGATCGAGCTGTCCGAGCGCGACGGCGAGCCGCGGGACCCGGAGGAGGTCGCGCGCACGTACTTCGCGCTCAGCGACCACCTCGGCGTCGACGTGGCGCTGACCTCGGTCAGTGCGCTGCCCCGCGGCGACCGCTGGCACCAGCTCGCCCGGCTCGCGCTGCGGGACGACCTCTACGGGTCGCTGCGCTCGATCACCCTCGACGCGCTGCGCGAGGCCGCACCGGGCACGCCGGTGCCGGAGACGATCGCGCAGTGGGAGCGGGCGAACGCATCCCGGCTCGTCCGCGCGCGGGCGGCGCTGCAGGAGATCGCCGGCGCCGGGCAGCTCGACCTGGCCACGCTCTCCGTCGTCTCCCGGCAGTTGCGGGGTCTCGCGCGGTAGCGTGACGGGGTCGACACCCGCGGCGGAGGGAGGCCCTCGTGGACGACCGCGACGCGAAGGTGGTCGCCCTGCCGTCGTTGCGCGAGTATCCGGGCGGGACGCCGCTGGAGCTGCGGGCCGTGCGGCCGGTCCCGTGGCTCGCGCTGCTGCTGATGGCGGGTGAGATCGACCTGACGAACTGCTTCGAGATGGGTTCCTGGGTCGAGTCGCACGCCGCCGACCGGGTCGTGGTGGACCTGACCTGCGTGGAGCTGCTGGCCGCCTGCGGCGCCCGCCGCCTCGCCGAGGCCCAGGAGACGTTCCGGCGCCGGGGGAGCGAGATGCGGGTCGTGGTGTCCGGCGATCCGCTGCAGGAGCAGCTGCTGCGGGTGGTCGGCAGCTTCGACCTCCACGGCTCCGTCGCGTCGGCCTGCCGGGAGCGATGAGTTCCGGCCGCCCGGCCGGTCCACCCCCACGTGACGACGTTCCTGCTGCTGCCCGGCGCGGGCGGCGAGGCCTGGTACTGGGACCGGGTCGTCCCGGAGCTGACGGCGCGCGGCCACGAGCCCGTCGCCGTCGACCTGCCCGCCGACGACGAGACCGTGGGCTGGGCGGACTACACCGCCCTCGCCCTGGAAGCCCTCGGCGGCCGGCCCGATCCGGTCGTCGTCGCGCAGTCGATGGGCGCCTACACCGGCGCCCTGGTCTGCGCGGCGACGAAGGCCCGGCGGCTCGTGCTGGTGAACCCGATGATCCCGGCGCCGGGGGAGAGCGCCGGGCGCTGGTGGGAGGCCACGAGGCAGGCCGAGGCCCGGGCCGAGGCGGGGTTCGACGGGTTCGACCTCGAGCGGGACTTCCTGCACGACATGCCCGACGACCTGCGCGCCGACCTGAGGCGCGGCGGCAGGAACCAGTCGGAGCGCTCGTTCGCCGAGCCGTACCCGCTCGAGGCGTGGCCGGAGGTCCCGACGACGGTGCTGGCCGGCGCCGACGACCGCCTGTTCCCCCTGGCCTTCCAACGGCGGGTGGCCCGCGAGCGGCTCGGGCTCGACGTCGTCGCGGTGCCGGGCGGGCACCTCAACGCCCTGTCCCGGCCGGTCGAGGTGGCGGAGGCGCTGGTCGCGGCCGTCCGAGCGGGTGAGAGGGTGGGCGGGTGGCCCGCTACGTCGCCCAGGTCCCGCTGCGCTGGACCGACCAGGACTCCTACCGGCACCTGAACCACGCCCGGGCGGTCACGCTCCTCGAGGAGGCGCGCATCGACCTGATGTTCACCGCCGCCGCCGCGGAGGGCGTCGACACCTTCGCCGCCGGGCTGCTGGTGGCCGGGCTGGGCGTGGAGTACCGCCGGCAGATCCCGTACCGGGCGCACGACCTGCGGGTCGAGATGACCGTGCGGGACGTGCGGGCCGCGTCGTTCACGATCGACTACGTCATGCGCGCGGGCCCGGCCGAGTCCGATCCCGTCGCGATCGAGGCCGAGACCCGGATGGCGCTGTTCGACTTGAACGGTCATCGGCCGCGCCGGCTCACGGCCGAGGAGAAGGCGTTCCTGCTGCGCTGGGCCCCCGAGGCGAGCGAGGCGGTGTCGTGAGCCTCCGGTTCGCCGACCCGTCCGAGCGCGCGGACCTGGGCGCCTTCACCGCCCGGCTGGTCCGCCTCGACGAGTCCGCGCCGGTGAGGCTGCGGTCCGCACGCGGCCGGGTGACGGCCTGGGCACCGACCCCGTTCGAGGCGCTCGCCACCCGCTCGGTCGCCGCGGTGATGGAGCCGGAGGACGTCACCCTCCAGGGATCCGCCCTGCTCACCGCGCTGGCCGTGGACCGGTCCGAGGAGGTGGACCTCGGCGGCGCCGCCGGGTTCTGGACGGGCACGCTGCCGCCGGACGAGGGCTGGACCCGGCTCGAGGACGTCCCCGCGCGGGAGCTGGAGGCGCTGACCGAGCGCGGGCTGGCCCTGGCCCGGGAGCACGGCGGGCCGATGGGGCCGCCGGCCTCGCTGCTCGACCAGACCGTGCTGACGGTCTCCGGCGACGTCCCGGGCACGGTCTCGGTGCCGATGCGGGCGCTGTTCGCCCTGTCCGGCATGGGCTTCCTCGGCGGCGCCGACACCGGGGCGGGCGAGGGGCCGGAGCCGATCGTGCGGGTCTCCGCAACGGGCTCGTGGATGCGGCTCGACGCCCGCTTCGGCGCCGTCGTCCGCCGGCGGATCACCACGCTGCCCCTGCTGACCTGACAGCATTTCCGCAGCTCAGACGGGGTCGTGAGGGCGAACTGCCGCTCTAGGGGCAGTGGGCACTCACGGGTCAGGCGAGCCAGGCGGCCGTGTCCGGGGGGAGCTCGCCGCAGTCCGTGAGCGGGGCGCTGGTGAGCAGGACGTCGCCGGGCGGGAGCGGGACGGGCCGGTCGCCGGCGTTGAGTGCGCAGACCAGGGTGGAGCCGGTGCGGCGGAAGGCGAGGCAGCCCGCCGGCGCCCCGAACCACTCGACCTGGTCGCCGTGGAAGGCGGGATGGCTGCGGCGCAGATCGAGGGCGTGCCGGTAGAGCGACAGCGTGGAGTTCGGGTCCTCGAGCTGGTCGGCGGCGGTGAGCGCCCCGTACGCCTCGGGCATCGGGAGCCACGGCGTGCCGGTGGTGAAGCCGTAGCCGGGGCCCTCGCCCTCCCACGGCAGCGGTACCCGGGCGCCGTCGCGGCCGGGGTCGGTGTGCCCGGACAGCTCCCAGGTCGGGTCCTGCCGCGCCTCCGCCGGGAGCTCGACGTCCGGCAGACCGAGCTCGTCGCCGTGGTAGAGGTACGCCGTCCCGGGCAGGGCCAGCGCGACCAGCGCCATCGCCCGCGCCCGGGCGGGGCCGTCCGCGCCCTCCCCGTAGCGGGTCGCGGGGCGGACGAGGTCATGGTTCGACAAGGTCCACACGGCGGGCGCACCGGCGGACCCCGCGGCCGCGAGGGTGCGGTCGATCGCCTCGCGCACCGCGACCGCGTCGTAGGCCGCGTCCCGCAGCGCGGAGTGGAAGGCGAGGTGCAGCTCGTCCCGGCGGACGTAGCCGGCCCAGCGGGCGTCGTCGCGCACCGTGCCGACCTCGCCGACGGCCATGCGGTCCGGGTAGTGGTCGAGCACGGCGCGGATCAGCCGGTGCACGTCGTGCACCGGGTCCTGGTCGAAACGCGGGTCGACGAGCTCGTCGGACACCGGGGTCCAGCCGGGCTGCCGGCGGTCGTCCGGCAGCCCGGCGGCCTTGGCCATGCCGTGCGCGACGTCGATCCGCAGGCCGTCGACGCCGCGGTCGCACCAGAACCGCAGCGTCTTCTCCAGGTCCGCCCAGACCTCGGGGTTCTCCCAGTTGAGGTCCGGCTGGCCGGGGGCGAACAGGTGCAGGTACCACTCGTCCGGCCGGCTCGTGCCGTCCTCGTCCGTCGCGGTGAGCCGGGTCCACGCCGGCCCGCCGAACACGCTCTGCCAGTTGTTCGGCGGCTGCTCGCCGCGATCGCCCCGGCCGGGACGGAAGTGGTAGCGGGCCCGCTCCGGGCTCCCGGGTGCCGACGACACGGCCGCCCGGAACCACTCGTGCTGGTCCGAGGTGTGGTTGGGCACGACGTCGACGAGCACGCGCAGGCCGTGCGCGTGCGCGTCGGTGATCAGCCCGTCGAGGTCGTCGAGCGTGCCGAGCAGCGGGTCGACCTCGCGCGGATCGGTCACGTCGTAGCCGTGGTCGAGACCCGGCGACGGGTTGACGGGGCTCAGCCAGAGGGCGTCGACGCCGAGGAGCTCGAGGTACCCGAGCCGGCTGCGGACGCCCGCGAGGTCGCCGACCCCGTCGCCGTCCGAGTCGGCGAAGCTGCGGACGTAGACCTGGTAGACGACGGCCTCCGCCCACCACTGCCCGTCGTGCCGCACGAGACGTCATCATGCCAAACGCGGCGGCCGGTCCCTACCTAGAAGCCGGAGTTGACCATGCTCGCCGCGGCGTACTCCAGGTACTGCCAGAGCTGCGCGCGGTGGGCCTCGTCGAGGTCGGACTCGTCGACGGCCACGCGCATGCAGCGCAGCCACGCGTCCCGCTCGATCGGGCCGATGGTGAACGGGAAGTGCCGCATCCGCAGGCGCGGGTGTCCGCGCTGCTCGGAGTAGGTGCGGGGGCCGCCCCAGTACTGCTCGAGGAACATCCGCAGCCGGTCCTCGGCCGGGCCCAGGTCCTCCTCGGGGTACAGCGGGCGGAGGATCTCGTCCTCGGCGACCTGTTCGTAGAAGCGGTGGACGATCTGGTGGAAGACCTTGTCGCCCCCCACCTCCGCGTAGAAGTTCTGTGGTGCGGTCACGTGCCCAGTCTCCCCCCGAGGCCGAGCGGCACGGGCCGGGGGACACCCTCGTCGTCGAACGCGTCCGTGATGGCGGCGTTGAGCGCGCGCTGCACGGCCCACTGCTTGCCCGGGTTGACCTTGACCGTGAGCCGCAGCGTGGCGCCCTCCGCGGTCACCTTCTCGACGCCGAGGACCTCCGGGTCCTCCAGCACGTCCTCGGCGATGTCCTCCTGCCCGACGCGCTCGGCGGCGACCCGCCCGGCCAGCTCGGAGACCTCCGCCATGTCCGCGGAGTGGGCGAGCGGCAGGTCGACCACGGCCACGGCGTACCCCTGGCTCTTGTTGCCCACGCGCAGGATCTCGCCGTTGCGGACGTACCAGACGGTGCCCTGCACGTCCCGGATCGTGGTGATGCGCAGGCCGACCGCCTCGACCGTGCCGCTGGCCTCGCCGAGGTCGACGATGTCGCCGACGCCGTACTGGTCCTCGAGCAGCATGAACATGCCCGACAGGAAGTCCCGCACCAGGTTCTGCGCGCCGAAACCGACGGCGACGCCGACGATCCCGGCCGACGCCAGGATGGGCCCGAGCGCCACGCCGAACTCGGCGAGGATCATCACCGCCGCGATCAGCAGGATCACCGCGGAGGTGATCGAGCGCAGCACCGAGCCGATGGTCCGGGTGCGCTGGATGCGCCGCTGCGAGATGAGCGGGGTGGTGCGGATCCGCTTGGGCGCGCGGCCGAGCACCTTGGAGAGGCCCCCGTTCGACGCGCCCTCCACCACCCGCGTGATCGCGCGGTGCAGCAGGTGCCGCGCCACGAACGCGACCACGATGATCAGCACGATCTTGATCGTGCCGTTGACCACGACGTCGGCCGAGCTGGCCAGGAAGTCGTTGTTGGTCCACTCGTAGAAGCGGGCGCACCAGCTCCCGGCCTGCGCGGCGCAGGCGGGCGGCTCGGCGAGGGGCAGGGCGTCGACGGCGTCCTGCAGAGGGGTCACGTCAGCTCCAGACCGGTGTGGAAGGCCAGGAAGGCCAGGGTGTCCACGGACAGCGCGACGGTGCGCGAGATCGAGCGCGCCCCGTGCCCGACGTCGGTCTCGCGCCGGAGCAGGACGGGGCGCCCGAGCAGGTCACCGGTGGTGGCGTGCTGCAGCGCCGCGCACATCTTGCGGGCGTGCAGCGGGTCCACCCGGGTGTCCGACTCGAAGACTGTGAAGAGGGTGGCCGGGTACGCCACGCCCTCGCGGACGTGGTGGTACGGCGAGTAGGAGAGCAGCCAGTCGAGCTGCTCGGGGTCGTCGGCGGTGCCGTACTCGTCGTTCCAGGTGCGGCCCAGGGAGAACAGCTCGTAGCGGACCATGTCCAGCAGCGGCGCCGAGCAGACGACGGCGGCGTACAGGTCCGGGCGCTGGGTCAGCGCGGCGCCGACGAGCAGCCCGCCGTTCGAGCCGCCCTGGATGCCGAGCTGCGCGGGCGTGGTGGTGCCCGCGGCGACGAGGGCCTCGCCGGCCGCGTGGAAGTCGTCGAACACGTTCTGCTTGTTCGCGCGGTTGCCGGCGAGGTGCCAGGTCTCGCCCTCCTCGCTGCCGCCGCGCAGCCCGACGAGCGCGTACGCGCCCCCCGAGGCGACCCACGCCAGCGCCGACGACGTGTACGCCGGCTCGCGGGCGATCGAGAAGCCGCCGTACCCGGTCATCAGGACCGGCCAAGGACCGTCCCCCTCGCCCGGGGTGACCACGAACATCCGGACGGTGGTGCCGTCCTTCGAGGTGAACTCGCGCAGCTCGGAGCGCACGACGGGCAGCTCGACCTGGCCGGGCGCGGTGGCCTCGAGCACTGTGGTGCCCCGCTGGTACCGGTGCACCTGCGGCGGCGTGACGAGGTCGGTCCAGCCGATCCAGACCTGCCCGTAGCGGTCCGGGGTGTCCCGGTCCGCGACCGTGAGACCGGTGAGCGAGCCGGTGCCCGGCAGCGGGATCTCCCCGACCGGGGCGCCGTCGACGGCGTGCAGGGCCAGCTCGGCGACCGCGTGCCGGGCCCGGGCGACGACGAGTCGAGGCACGTCGTCGGTGCCCGGGGCGGGCTCGAGCCAGCGGACGGCCTGCAGCACCGAGCCGGGGTCCTCGGGGACCAGGTCGTGCCAGTACTCGCGCTGCGGCGTGGCGGGGTCGGTGACGGCGAGCCGCCAGCGCGGCGCCCCGTCCGTGGTGTGGATGTAGAGGCGGCCGTCGCGCTCGACCCAGCAGGTGGCCTGGACGTCGTCCGCCTGGGTGAGGATCGGGACGAGCTCGGGGGTCTTGCCGTCGCTCAGCTCGGTGATCCACACGCTGTCGCGGCGGGCGGTCCCGACGTTGGCGGTCACGACCAGCCAGCGACCGTCGCGGGACACGCGCACGCCGTAGTAGGTGTGGTCCTCGTACAGGCCCGGGCCGGTGACCAGCTCGTCCTCGGTGTCCGGGGTGCCGACGCGGTGCCGCCAGACACGCCGGTGGAAGTCCTCCTCGCCGTCCTCGACCTCGCCGGGGGCGACCTTGCGCACGTAGACGAACTCGGCGCCGCCGGGCAGCCACGCCACCGACGAGTAGCGGCAGCGGTCGATGGGACCCTCGACGACCTCGCCGGTCGCGACGTCGAGCAGGGAGAGGACCGACTGCTCGTCGCCGCCGTGCGAGACCTGGTAGGCGATCCGCTCGCCCTCCAGGTCCGGCACCCAGGTGTCGAGCGTGGTCAGGCCGGTCGGGTCGAGGGCGATGGGGTCGAGCAGGGCCCGCTCGCTCCCGTCGGGCTCCCGGACGTGGACCACGGCGTGCTCCTGGCCCGGCTCGCGGCGGGAGAAGAACGCCCGCCCGGCCCGCCAGAGCGGCACCGAGATCGAGCCGGCGGAGAGCAGATCGCGCAGCCGCGCCTCGAGGACCTCGCGGCCGGGCAGGGCGTCGAGCCGGCCGCGGGCGAGCTCGTCCTGCACCGCCGACCACTCGCGGGTCCGGGGGTCCTCCGGATCCTCGAGCCAGCGGTACGGATCGGCGACCGGGCGCCCGTGGAGCTCCTCGACGAGAGCGAGGCGGGGCGCCACGGGATAGGGCGGCGTGCTCACACGATCGGAGGTTACGTGACCACCCGGGTGTGGCCGCCGGGCCCCAGGGACAGCACGTAGTCCTGCCCGATCAGGTCCGCGCCGAAACTGTGGTGCGGTTCCTCGGCGACGAGCCGGAAGCCCGCGTCGAGGTAGAGGCGGCGCGCCGCGTCGAGGACGTCGTTGGTCCAGAGCCGCAGCGTGGCGTAGCCCTGCTCCCGCGCGAAGTCGACGCAGGTGGCCACGAGCCGGCGGCCGAGCCCGTGCCCCCGGGCGTCGGGGTGGACGAGCAGGATCCGCAGCACGGCGGTGTCCGGGTCCGGGCCGGCCACGCACAGCACGCAGCCGACGCGGCGGCCGTCGAGCTCGGCGACCCAGCCGCGCTCCCGGGGACCGGAGGTGAAGTCCGCCACGATCCGCGCGACGAGAGCCTCGAAGCTCGTGTCCCAGCCGTACTCCGCGGCGTACAGCTCCCCGTGCGCACCAACGACCCACCCGAGGTCGCCGGGCCTGCCGATCTCGCGGATCTCGATCTCGGCCATCGCGCCTCCTCGACTGAAACGAGTGTTTCAGTGCAGGATGGCGCGGTGACCGGAGAAGGGCAAGGGGCGGGCTCGCCGCGGCGGGAGGAGCTGCTGGAGGCTGCGTACGCGTACGTGCTGCGGCACGGGCTCGCCGACCTGTCGCTGCGCCCGCTCGCCCGCGAGGTCGGGAGCAGTCCGCGCGTGCTGCTCTACCTCTTCGGGTCGAAGGACGGGCTGGTCCGGGCCCTGCTCGGGCGCGCCCGCACCGCCGAGCTCGCCCTGCTCGCCGACCTGCCCGAGGGCGATGCACCCGGCCTGCTGCGGGCGTTGTGGGAGTGGCTCGCCGCGCCCCCGCACCGCGACCTGCTGCGGCTGTGGGTCGAGGGGTACGGGCGCGCGCTCGTCGAGCCGGGGGGGCCGTGGGCGGGGTTCGCCGAGGCCACGGTCCGGGACTGGCTGGTGGTGCTCGGCCGGGTGCTGCCGGAGGCCGCCGCCACCGAGGCGCTCGCCGTCCTGCGTGGCGCCCTGCTCGACCTGCTGGCCACGGGCGACGCGGACCGGACGGGCGCGGCGGTGGCGGCGCACGCCGCCCGCCTGGGCTGAGCTCGCGGCGGGGCGGGTTTCTGCAGCTCGTCGGGGGTCGTGAGTGCCGACCGCCCCTCTAGGGGCAGTTGCCGCTCACGGTGCGGGTGGTGACGTGCGGGGGGATCGGGGCGTCGGCGGGCACGTGCGGGTCGGGCCGGGGTGTGCCTAACGTGCTGGTCAGCGGGACGACGCCGGCCCAGACCTCGGGCGAGAGGTCCTCCGGGTCGTCGGCGGGCGGGCCGGTGCGGATCTTCACGCTGGCCTCGTCGAGATCCAGCGCCAGCACGGCCGTGGCGGCCAGCTCGCGGCGGGTGGGTTGGCGCGTGTAGTCCCAGGAGCCGGGCGCGAGGTGCTCGACGATCGCCCGCAGCGCGTCCGTGCGCTCGGGCTCCGCGGTGACCAGCCGCGCGGTGCCGTGCGCGACGGCGCTGCGGTAGTTCATCGAGAAGTGGAAGGCCGAGCGGGCGTAGACGATCCCGTCGAGGTGCGTGACGGTCGCGCACACCGGGACCCCGCCCTCGCGCAGCCAGCGCGCGCCGGAGGACCCGTGCACGTAGAGGGTGTCGCCGATGCGGCCGTAGCCGGTGGGCAGCACGACCGGGGCGCCGTCACGGACCAGCGCGAGGTGGCAGACGAGGCCGTGGTCGAGGACGTCGTACAGCGCGGCCCGGTCGGTGGCCCCGCGCTCGCGGTGGCGGCCGACGGTGCTGCGCGGGGTGGGGGACAGGGTGGTGCTCACGGCGTCGCTCACGGTCTCGAGTCTGAGGCCGGAGGTGGCATCCTGGAACGGCCACTCCGCCTCTGATCCGGAAGGCCACTGCCGTGTCGATCGTGACCGAGCTGCCGCCGCTGCACCTCGACCGCGCGGGCCCCGAGCCGCTCGCGGCGCAGCTCGCCGACGCGCTGCGCGCCGCGGCCGCGGGTGGCGCGCTGCGGGCGGGGGACCGGCTGCCGTCGACCCGCGAGCTGGCTGCCGTCCTGCGGGTCAGCCGCACCGTGACGGCGGCCGCCTACGACCAGCTCCTGGCCGAGGGGTGGGTCGAGGGGCGGGTGGGCGCGGGCACCTTCGTGACCGCGGTCCCGGCGGCCGGTCCGGCCCCGGGTCCGGAGCCGCGCAGGGAGCCGGCGGACGAGGGGGCGCGGATCGAGCTGCGCCCCGGCACGCCCTGCACCGAGGTCCTGGACCGGGCCGCGTGGCGGCGGGCGTGGCGGGCGGCGGCGGATCCCGAGCCCGACCTGCTGCCCCGGTACGCCGGGCTGCCCGGGTTCCGCGCCGCCGTCGGCGAGCACCTGCTGCGCCACCGCGGGCTCGTCGCGCGGCCCGACGAGGTCCTGGCCACCGGCGGGAGCACGGGCGCGATCGCCGAGCTGGCCCGGGTGCTGCCGGAGGGTGCGCGGGTCGCGGTGGAGGAGCCGGGGTACCGGCGGGCCGCCGACGCGCTGGCGGCAGCCGGGCTCGAGGTCGTCGGCGTGCCGGTCGACGACGAGGGGCTGCGGGTCGAGGACCTGCCCACCGGCCTGGCCGCGGTCTACTGCACCCCGGCGCACCAGTTTCCCGTCGGCGGGCGGATGCCGGCCGCGCGGCGGATCGCCCTGGTCGAGCGAGCGCGGGTCGAGGGCCTGCTGGTGATCGAGGACGACTACGACGGCGAGCTGCGCTACGACGTCGCCCCGCTGCCGTTGCTCGCCGCGCTCGGCCCGGACGTCGTCGCGCACGTCGGGACGGCCAGCAAGATCCTCACGCCGACGCTCGGGGTGGGCTGGCTGGTCGCGCCGCCCGTGGTGCGTGCGGCCGTGGCGGAGCGCCGGGAGCGGACCGGGTCGCGGCCCGCGCCGGCGGGGCAGCGGGTGTTCGCGGCCTTCGCCACCTCCGGCGACCTGGCCCGGCACCTGCGCCGGCTGCGCCGCGAGCTGGGGGAGCGCCGACGGCTGCTGGTCGAGGCGCTGGCCGGTGTGCCGCTGCGGGGCGACCGGGCCGGCGCGCACGTCCTCGTCCCGTTGCCCGACGCGGCCACGGCCCGGGCCGTGCAGGCCGCGGCGGCCGAGCGCGGGGTGGGCCTCGAGGTGCTGGAGCGCTATGCGGGCGCGGAGGCGGGGGGCGGGATCGTGATCGGGTACGCCGGGTCCACGCGCGCCGAGTTCGCCGCCGCGCTGCCGGTCCTGGCCGAGGTGCTCGAGGGACGGGTCGCAGAGGGCTGACAGAGCTGTCGAACGGTCGTTAGGCTCCCGTGCGGAGTTCCCCGCACCGGAGCGAGAGGCGACCGCGATGACGCGCACCCCCGTCGAAGTCCTCACCGACCACCTCAAGGCGCTCAACGCGCACGACGTGGACGCGATCCTCACCGACTACGCCCCCGACGCCGTGCTGATCACCCCCGGCGCGGCCCTGCAGGGGCACGACGCGCTGCGCCAGGCCTTCGGCGGGCTGATCGAGCAGATGCCGAACTGCGTGTTCACCGAGAAGTCGGTCACGGAGGCCGACGGGGTGATCCTCCTGGAATGGGCGCTGGAGTCCGACGTCGCGACCGTGTCGGACGGCATCGACACCGTGGTGGTGCGCGACGGGCTCATCGTCGCGCAGACCGCCCGGTTCACGCCCCAGCCCCGCTGACCGCTCGTCCGGTCCCCGCCCGCCACCGGCCCGCATCCCTCGGGACGCGGGCCGGTGGTGCGTGGTGTGTCAGTCCCCGGCGACGGGGGTGTTCCGCTGCGCGTGCCGGGCGGGATCGGCCGTCTCCGCGGCCGGGCCCACGGCGCCGAGCCGCAGCTCGACGTCGGTCGTGCCGGCGCCGGACAGCTCCACCCGTGTGACCGCGGGCAGGTGCACGCTGGTGGTCACGGTGTAGGTGCCGGGCACGACCCGCGGCACCGTGAACCGGCCGTCCGCCCCGCTGGTGGCGGTGCCGACGACCTCGCCCGCCCCGTCGACCACGGTCACGAGCGCGTTGGGCAGGAGGCGCCCGTCCGGCCCGGTGACCGTGCCGCCCAGGCCGCCCCCGGCGTCGAGCACCAGCTCGACGGGGGTGGCGCCCTCGGCGGTCACGTGCACCGTGGTGGCCCTGGGCTCGTGCCCGGCCAGGGTCGCGGTGACGGTGGTGGTGCCGACCGGGATGCCGTCGAGGCGGAAGCGCCCGTCCTCCCCGGTGACGGCGCGGCCGACGAGCCGGCCCGTCCCGTCGAGCGCGAGCACCGAGACCTGCGGCGCCGGCCGCTCGCCCGCGCGGACCAGGCCGTGCACCGCCCCGTCCCCGCTGAGGTCGAAGTCCTGGGCCGCGCCCCTGCCGTTGAGCGCCACGGTGGCGACCTCGGGCCGGAAGCCCGGCGCGGTCGCGACCACCATGTACGTGCCGCTGGGCAGGCCGTGCAGGGCGTAGGTGCCGCCCTGGTCGACCTCGGTGCGGCCGACCTGCCGCCCGTCGGGCGCGGTGACCGTCACGACGCCGCCCGGGATGGCCGTGCCGTGCGGGGTGCGCAGCGAACCGACGACCGTGCCCGTCTCCGGGACCGCCTCGGCGGCTCCCGCGAAGCCCGCGAGCGCGGCGGTCCCGACGGCCGGACCCACCGTGGGCAGCGGCGAGGTCGCCGTGTCGGACCACTCCTCCGTGTCGACCAGCTCGCCGCCCTCGGCCGCCAGCTCCGCGCCGACCGTCTCGGGGACCGGCGACGTCTGCCGCCGCCCGGTGAAGATCGACGCGACGGCCGCGACCACGCAGGCCGCGACGGCGAACCAGAACGCCGCGGTGAGGCCCTCGGAGAAGGGCTGCGAGATCAGGTTCGGGAAGAAGCTGCGCCCGGTGAGGAAGTTCGCCTGGTCGACCGGGATCCGGTCCAGGACGCCGCCGAGCAGCTCCTGGATCGGGTTGTAGCCGAGGAACGCCGCGAACAGCACGCCGACCGGCGGGAGGTCCGCGATGCGCGAGGCGTCCGCCGCCGGCACGCCGTTCTGCACCAGGCCGGTCTCCATGACCGTCGGCAGGTGCGTGGACAGGCCGGCGATCATGAGGCTGAAGAAGAACCCGATCGACAGCACCATGGCGGCGTTCTGGAAGGTCGCCGTCATGCCGGCGCCGGCGCCGCGGGCGTCGGCCGGCAGGCTGTTCATGATCTCGGCGCGGTTCGGCGAGGCGAACAGGCCCATGCCGATGCCGTTGACCAGCAGGATGACCGCGAAGGCCCAGTAGTCGAAGTTGACCGGCAGGATCTCCAGCAGGACGAAGCTGATCGCGGTGATCACCATCCCGCCGGTGGTGAACCACTTGGCGCCCCACTTGTCCGACAGGATCCCGGACAGCGGCGCCGAGGCGAGGAAGCCGACGGTGAGCGGCAGCATGTAGATGCCGGCCCACAGCGGCGTCTGCTCGAAGCTGTAGCCGTGCTGCGGCAGCCAGATGCCCTGCAGCCAGATGATCAGCACGAACTGCAGTCCGCCGCGGCCGAGCGAGGCCAGCAGGTTCGCGAGGTTGCCGAGCGTGAAGGCGCGGTTGCGGAACAGCGAGAGCTCGAACAGCGGCGCGGCGACCTTCGTCTCGATGATCCCGAAGATCACCAGGACGACGATCCCGCCGATGATGCAGCTCAGCACCATCGGGCTGCCCCAGCCCATGACGCTGTCGCCGTAGGGCTGGATGCCGTAGGTGATGCCGATCAGCAGCACGATGAGGCCCACCGCGAAGGTGATGTTGCCCCACCAGTCCATCTTCGCCCGCACGCGGCGGCCGTTGTCGTGCAGCTTGTAGTACGCCCAGAAGGTGCCGAACACGCCGAAGGGCACCGACACGACGAACACCAGGTGCCAGTTCACCGGGCCCAGCAGGCCGCCGATCACCAGGCCCAGGAAGGAGCCGGCGATCGCGGCGACGCCGTTGATGCCCAGGGCGAGCCCGCGCTGGTTGACCGGGAACGCGTCGGTGAGGATCGCGCTCGAGTTCGCCATGAGGAACGCGCCGCCGATGCCCTGCACGATGCGCCAGGCGATCAGCCAGATCGCGGCGGCGTCGCCCTGCTGCCAGGTGACGGCCAGCAGGATCGACGAGATCGTGAAGACCGCGAAGCCGAGGTTGTACATCCGGACGCGGCCGAACATGTCGCCGAGCCGGCCGAAGCCGACGACCAGCACCGCGGTGACGACCAGGAAGCCCATGATCATCCACAGCAGGTAGCTGGTGTTCGACGACTCCAGCGGGTTGATCCCGATCCCGCGGAAGATGTCGGGCAGCGCGATGAGCACGATCGACGAGTTGATCGTGGCCATGAGCATGCCCAGCGTGGTGTTGGACAGCGCGATCCACTTGTAGCCGGGGCCGGGGTCGCGGGCCTCCCCCGGTCGGTCGATGACGGCAGCCTGCTCGGCCGGCACGGTCTCTCCCCACGGACGACGATTAGTTGTCTCAGGCTAACCGTTTCGGCGTGCCACGGTCGAGCGGGAAGTTCCGCGACCGGGGGTGTGATCTCCCACAGTGGAGCGCGCGACCACGCTGCGTGAGACTCAGGCGTTGCCGTAGACCTTCGTCGGGGTGACGAGAACCGCGACGCGGCCCTCCTCCCGCATCACGCGGTCGTAGGTCTCCCAGTCGTCGTGCGTGCCGCCGGCCGCGGTGAAGACCGCCCGGAGCAGCAGCCGCAGGTCCTCGGGATCGCTGTTGTCCGGCCCGATCAGCTCGCTCGTGCCGTCGACCGCCGCCCAGCGCCAGCCCGCCCGCCACAGCACCGATGTGGCCGGCCGCGCCCGCAGGTTGCGCAGCTTCACGCGCCCGTACGTGACGTACCCGACCACCGGTGCGCCCGTCCGCGGGTGCTCGAGCACCCCGGCGTTGACGAGCGACGAGTGCGGGGTGCCGTCCTCCCGCACCACGCTGATCGACGCGAGCCCGTGTTCCTGCCCGACCATCCGCCGGGCCGCCTCCAGGGCGGCGCTGATGTCCCCAGTGCTCATGCACCTCAGTGTGGACCCGGTCACCGACGAACCTGTGTCACGCTCGTGGCATGTCCGACCTGCTGTCCACAGCTCCGCGCGCACGGCTGCGCGACCTGCTCTCCGGGCCCGCCCCGCTCGTCGCCCCCGGCGCCTACGACGCCCTCTCCGCCCGGCTCGTCGAGCAGGCGGGCTTCGACGCCGTCTACATGACCGGCTTCGGGACGACGGCCGGCCTGCTCGGCCGCCCGGACGTCGGCCTGCTCACCGGGACCGAGATGGCCGACAACGCCCGCCGGATCGTCGCGGCCGTCGACGTGCCGGTGATCGCCGACGGCGACACGGGCTACGGCAACGCGATCAACGTGCTGCGCACGGTGCAGACCTACGAGCAGGCCGGCGTCGCCGCGATCCAGCTCGAGGACCAGGTCACGCCGAAGAAGTGCGGCCACATGAGCGGCAAGGAGATCGTGCCGCTGCCGGAGATGCTCGGGAAGATCCGCGCGGCCGCCGAGGCCCGCCGCGACCCGGAGTTCCTGATCATCGCGCGGACGGACGCGGTCGCCGTCGAGGGCGTCGACGCGGCGATCACGCGGGCGAAGGCCTTCCGCGAGGCCGGCGCCGACCTGCTGTTCGTCGAGGCGCCCACCGCGGAGGCGGACATCGAGCGGATCGCGGGCGAGCTCTCCGGCGTCGCCCCGCTCGTCTTCAACTGGGCGGAGGGCGGGAAGACCCCGCCGCTGACCCTGGAGCGGATGACCGAGCTCGGGTTCCGGCTGGTCATCTACCCGATCGGCACGCTGCTCGCGGCGACCGCCGGGATCCGGACGCTGCTGGAGACCCTGCGCAAGGACGGGACGCCGCAGGCCGCGCTGCCCGGCCTGCCGGCCTTCGACGAGTTCACCTCCCTCGTCGGCCTGCCCGAGGTGCAGGAGCTGGAGCAGCGCTTCCGCTGATCCCTGCGGCACTCTCGTTCATGGCCGGTGAACGAGGGCGCCCACTCGCCGGTCCCGGGGCCGGGGTTCGGCGGGCCGTGCGGCGGGCCGGTGGCCGGCCCGCCTACGCTCCCCGGTCATGAGCGAGCCCGCGAGCGAGTCCGCGTCCCGGTCCGGCCGGATCCGGGTGGCCGTCGTCTTCGGCGGGCGCAGCTCCGAGCACGCGATCTCGTGCGTCTCCGCGGGCAGCGTGCTGACCCATCTCGACCGGGAGCGGTTCGACGTCGTGCCGGTCGGGATCGCGCCCGACGGCGCCTGGGTCCTCGGCACGGACGACCCGGCGGCCCTGCGCATCCGGGACCGCGCGCTCCCACAGGTCGACGCCACGGCCACGGCGCTCGCGCTGCCCGGCGACCCGACCCGGGGCGGCCTGCTGCGGCTCGACCCGGGCCGCGCGGGTGAGGTGCTCGCGGGCGTCGACGTGGTGTTCCCGGTGCTGCACGGCCCGTTCGGCGAGGACGGCACCATCCAGGGCCTGCTCGAGATGGCCGGGCTGCCGTACGTCGGCGCCGGGGTGTTCGCCTCCGCGGCCGGCATGGACAAGGAGTTCACCAAGAAGCTCCTGGCCGCCGAGGGGCTGCCGGCCGGGAACCTCGTGGTGCTGCGGCCGCAGGCGCGGACCCTGTCGGCCGACGAGCGCGAGCGGCTCGGGCTGCCGGTGTTCGTCAAGCCGGCTCGGGCCGGGTCGTCCGTCGGCATCACGAAGGTGAGCGACTGGGCCGACCTCGACGCCGCGGTCGCCACCGCCCGCGTGCACGACCCGAAGGTGCTGGTCGAGGCCGCGATCGTGGGGCGCGAGGTGGAGTGCGGGGTGCTGGAGCTGCCCGACGGCACGCTGCGCGCCTCGGTGCCCGCCGAGATCCGGCTCGTCGGCGGGGCCAGCGAGTTCTACGACTTCGAGGCCAAGTACCTCGACGACGTCTGCGAGTTCGACATCCCCGCCAAGCTCGACGACGCCGTCGCCGAGCGGCTGCGCGAGACGGCGATCGCCGCCTTCCGCGCCCTGGACTGCCAGGGCCTGGCCCGCGTCGACTTCTTCGTCGGGGAGGGCGGGGAGTTGACCGTCAACGAGGTCAACACCATGCCCGGCTTCACGCCCATCTCCATGTACCCGCGGATGTGGGCGCACACGGGCGTCGACTACCCCACGCTGCTCGCCACGCTGGTCGACACCGCCCTCGCGCGGGGCACCGGCCTGCGCTGAAGCTCCCGACTCGCGCGTCCCCTCTCCCGACTCGCGGGCGTTGTTCCGCGAGTCGGGGGTTCCGGCTCCGCGAGTCGGGGGTTCTGGTAGCGCGAGTCGGGGCTGAGTGCGTCAGCGGACGGTGATGGCGGTGCGGGGGAGGGTGCGGGCGATCGCGTCGGAGACCGCCTGGACCGGGCCGGTGCCGACGGCGGTGGGCGTCGTGAGCGCCACGTAGACCCCGCGGTCGACCGCCACGTAGGTGACGAGCGTCGGCTGCGGGGTGCCGTCGGAGATCGTGAGCCAGCTGACGCCGTTGACGTCCGTGAGGGTCGAGGTCGGCGTCAGCTCCTGCGGGCGGGGGAGACCGCAGCGCAGCACCACCGGTCGCGGCACGGCCGCCCACGCGCGCGCCCCGGGCTGCGCGGGCTCGGCGAGCGGCCGCGTGGGGAACGCCGGGTCGCCGGGGAGGTCGGCGGGCAGCGCCGCGAGCAGGCTCGTGCAGGCCGGGGAGGACGCATCGGGGGCGTCGACCGGCGCGAGGGCGAGCGGTCCCCTCTCCGGAGCCGGGGCAGGCGCGTCGAACGCCCCGGCCCGCGCCGCGATCCCGAACCCGGCCACGACCAGCGCGAGCAGGACCGGCAACGCGATCGCGAGGACCACCGCCGGCCTTCGCAGGTCGGGGCCGTGCCGCGGACTGGTCGGGGAGGACATCGACGTGCTGGGTTCCGGGATCCGGCGCGCTCAGCTCAGCTTGACCACCGGGCACGTCAGGGTCCGGGTGATCCCCGAGACCCCCTGCACCCGCGCGACGACGAGCTGGCCCAGCTCGTCGACGTCGGCGGCCTCGGCGCGCACGATGACGTCGTACGGCCCGGTGACGTCCTCGGCGGTGACGACGCCCTGGATGGCACCGATCTCGGCGGCGACCGCCGCCGCCTTGCCGACCTCGGTCTGGATGAGGATGTAGGCCTGCACCACGGCGTGCCCCTTCCGGTTCTGCTTGTCTGGGGACCCGCCGGACGGCGTCCGACGGGAAAGTCGGAAGGCAACGTACCTGAGGAGAGCCCGTGTCCCCATCGTCGCGCACCCCGTCGGGGGCCACCGAGGCGAGCGACACACCGAGCGAAGCGGACGAAACGCCCGCACTGGCCACGATCGGGGAGTTCGGGCTCATCGAGCGCGTGACCCGGGACCGGGTCCAGCCGCCCGCGACGCTGCTCGGCCCGGGCGACGACGCCGCCGTCGTGGCCCAGCCGGACGGGCGGGCCGTGGCGTGTGTCGACGTCCTCGTGGAGGGCGTGCACTTCCGGCTCGACTGGTCGGCGCCGGAGGACGTCGGGCGCAAGGCGGTCGCGGCCAATCTGGCCGACGTCGCGGCGATGGGGGCGGTGCCGACCGGCCTGCTCGTCGGCCTCGCCGCGCCCCGCGACACGCCCGTCGAGACCCTCGAAGGGCTGGCGACCGGAATGTGGACCGAGGCCGAGGTCGTCGGCGTGGGGCTGGTGGGCGGCGACGTCGCCTCCTCGCCCACGCTCGTGGTCTCGGTGACCGCGCTGGGCTCGCTGGAGGGACGCGCCCCGGTGACCCGCGACGGTGCCCGGCCCGGCGACGTCGTCGCCGTGTGCGGGCGGATCGGCTGGGCCGCCGCCGGGCTCGCCGTGCTGACCCGCGGGTTCCGGGCGCCCGGCGTGCTCGTCGACGCCCACCGCGTGCCCACCCCGCCGTACGCCGCCGGGCCCGCGGCCGCGCACGCCGGTGCCACCGCGATGATCGACGTGTCCGACGGCCTGCTGGCCGACCTGGGGCACGTCGCCGCGGACTCCGGGGTGCGGATCGAGCTGCGGCGCGACGCGTTCGCGGTGCCCGACCGGTTGGCGGAGGTCGCACCGGCGCTCGGCGTCGACCCGATCGACTGGATGCTGACCGGCGGCGAGGACCACGCGCTGGCCGCGACCTTCCCGGCCGGCACCACCCTGCCCGCAGGTTTCGTCGAGGTCGGCGCGGTGGTCGAGGGAGAGGGCGTGGTCGTCGACGGCGAGCCCTACGCCGGCGCCCCCGGGTGGGAGCACTTCACCTGACGGCGACACCCGCGGTGCGCTGTGAGGGCCGTCGTCGCTGTGAGAGTCGGAACGTGATCGGTCGCGCCGTGTGGTGCAGGAGCCGCCGTGGTGCGGCTGCTGCACCACAGCGCACTCAGCTCCGGCGGCGGAACAGCCTGCGCAGCAGCGTGTCCGGCTTGCCCGGCACGGAGCGCTGCGGGTGTGCGAAGGGGCGGTCCGCGGGGTCGACAGGGGCGATCGGCAGGGCGGGAATGGTCGCGGGAGCGGGAGGCGAGGCGATCGGCTGCAGCACCTTCGTCGACGGGCCGGAGGCGGGCGGGACCGTCCGGACAGGTTTCGGACGCGGGGCCGGCGTCGGCTTCGGTCCGGTGTCATCCGTGCGGGACAGCTCGACGGTCGTCTCCAGCTCCGACGGCTCGTCCGGCACGGCGGCGGGCGGGTCGACCGGTGTCGCGGCCGGCTGCGCCGCCGTCTCGTCCACCGGGTTCTCGGCCTCCGGCTGCCCGTCGGCCGGCGGTGCGGGCTCGATCCGTGAGGCCTCCGTCTCCGGCTGGGCATCGGGCTCCGGCGCGTCCGGCGCGTCCGGGAGCTCCGCGCCCGGGTCCTTGGCGAGGTCCTCGGTCTCCGGCTCGTCGGCCCGCACCTCGTCGGCCCGCGCCTCGTCGGCCCGCACCTCGTCGGCTCGCACCTCGTCGGCTCGCACCTCGTCGGCTCGCACCTCGTCGGCCCGAACCTCGGCCGCCTGGGTCACCCGAGCCTCGGCGTCGTCCGCCACGGCCCGGTCCTCGGTCGGCTCCTCGTCCGCGCCGGCCTTCTCGACCCCGGCTGCCGTCGGCTCCTCGACGCCGCCGGCGACCGGCGCACCCGCCGGCTCCTCGGACGGCTCCGCGGCCGCGGTGGGAGCCTCAGCCACCTCGACCGACTGCACCGGGGCCCCCGCCGCGGACGTGTCGCGCGCGTCCGCGGCGGGGGAGGTGCGGGGGCGCGGGCTGGGACGGACCCGCAGGTAGGTGGTGCGCTCGGCGGGCCGGACCTCGGACTCGTCCGTGCGGTCGTCGGGCGTGCCCGATGCTGTCGACTCCTCGGTGGTGCTGCGTCCCGACTCGCTCACGGCCCGGCTATCGGGCCTGCGCGCGGTGCCGTTACGCGGTGGCGGCACCTCTCCCGGCGACCGGTCGACCACGCACGGGCACCGGCCGGGGTCGTGAGTGCCGATCGTCGCCATAGCGACTATTGCCACTCACAGGGGCGGCGAGCGGGCGGTCGGTCGGGTACGCAGGAGCGGTGAACGCACGGTCCGCGTCGCTCGTCCTGGTCGGGCTGCTCGCGCTGTCGCTGAACCTGCGGGCGGCGCTGTCCGCCTACCCGCCGCTGCTGGGCGAGGTCCGCGAGTCCCTCGGGATCGCCGCCGGCACCGCCGGGGCCGCGCAGACCGGCGCGATCCTCGCGATGGCCGCCGGCTCGTTGATCGGTCCGCGGGTCGGGGCCCGGTTCGGGGCCGTGCGGGCGCTCGGCGGGTCGGTCGGGCTGGTCGCGCTCGGCAGCCTGGTCCGCGGGGTCCCGGCGCTGGCCGCCCTCTTCGCCGGGACGCTGGTGATCGGCCTCGGCATCGGCGTCGCGGGCGTGCTGCTCACCGCGGTGGTGAAGGACCGCCTCGCCGCCCGCGCGGGCGCGGTGAGCGGCGCGTACGTCGTCGCGATGATGCTGGGGTCGACGATCGTCAGCGCCCTGGCCGTGCCGGTGGCCGTCGCGCTGGGCGGCTGGTCGTACTCCCTCGCACTGTGGGCGGTGCCCGCCCTGCTGGCCGTGGCCATCTGGGTCGCGATCATGCGCGGCGACACCGGCGCCCGCGACGGATCGGCGACGACCCCGCGCCGGCTGCCCTGGCGCGACCCCTTCGCCCGCCTCGCCGCGATGTACCAGTCCGGAGTGTCGCTCACCGTCTACGGCTCGCTGACCTGGGTCGCGCCGGCCTACGTCGACCGCGGCTGGAGCCCCGCCACCGCCGGGCTGCTCATCGCCGTGTGGAGCGTCGCGCAGATGCCGTCGGCGCTGATCGTGCCGACCCTCGCCGACCGGTCGGGGCACTTCCGGCGGTGGGCGCTGCTCATGGCGTCGTGCGTGGTCGTGGCGGTGCTGGGGATGGTGCTGCTGCCCGAGCCGCCGGTGGTGGGCGCGTGGCTGTGGGTCGCGCTGATCGGGATCGGCTGCGGCGCGGGCTTCCCGCTCGGGCTGTCGGTGATCGCGCACCGGACCGCCGACCCGGCGGCGAGCGCCGCGACGAGCGGGCTCGCCCTCGGCGTCGGGTACACCGTGGCGGGGATCGGGCCGCTGCTGATGGGCGTGCTCGTCGACCTGACGCACGGCTACGCCGCGGCGCTGCTGGTGCTGCTCGGCGCCGCGGTGCTGCAGATCGTCGCGACGATCGGGATCGGCGACCACCGGCGCGAGGCCGCCGCCGCGACCACCTGAGAAAACCCGGGACGGCGTGCGGACGGCGTCGCTACGCTGCCGCCGTGCCCTTCCTTTGACGCACGTCCCGCCCCCTGCCGCCCGCCGCCCGCGGTCCGGCGCGCCTCGTCGTCGGCTGGGCCCTGCTCGCCGACGTCGTGCCGCTCTACCCCCTCTACGCGCTCTTCTTCGCCGAGCACGGCATGTCCGGGGCGGAGATCTCCGCGCTCTTCGCGGTCTGGTCGGTCACGGGCCTGGTCGCGGAGGTGCCCTCGGGCGCCCTGTCCGACCGGTTCTCCCGACGGCGGGTGCTCGCCGCGGGCGGGGTCCTGCAGGCCGCGGCCTACGTCCTGTGGCTGCTCGCGCCCGGCTTCCCCGGGTTCGCCGCGGGCTTCGTCGTGTGGGGCGTCGGGACGTCGCTGTTCAGCGGCACGGTCGAGGCCCTCGTCTACGAGGTCCTGAGCGCCGCGGAGGCGGCCGACCGGTACGCGGGGGTCCGCGGACTCGTCACCGCGGCCGGGCACGCCGCACAGGTGCCCTCGGCGGCCGCCGCGACGGTCCTCGTCGCGACGGGCGGGTACACGCTGGTCGGCTGGGTGAGCGTCGGGTCCTGCCTGGCCGCAGCCGTGCTCACCGTCGCCTTCCCCGACCCGCCGCGCGCCGGTCCGCCGGACGACGGCCCGGACGAGACCGCCGAGGACCTCACGTACTGGCAGACCCTGCGCGCCGGGCTCGCCGAGGCCGTCGGCAGCCGCGCGGTCCGGGGGGCCCTGCTCGCGGCCGCGCTGGTCGGCGGGGTCGACGCGCTGGAGGAGTACTTCCCGCTGATCGTGGGTCAGCAGGAGGCGGTGGCGCTCGTCGCGGTGCCCGGTCTCCTGGTGCTGGTCGCGCTCGCAGGGGCGGCCGGTGCCGCCCTGGGTGGGCGGGCCGGGGTCCTGCGTGGGCGTGGGCTCGCGACGCTGCTGTTGCCGGCCGCCGCCGCGCTGCTGGCCGCCGGGCACGGGGGAGCGGTCGGCCTGGCCGCCCTCGGCACGTACTACGCCCTGCAGCAGTGCGCCCAGGTCGTCACGGACACCCGCGTGCAGGAGCGGCTCTCCGGCCGGGCCCGCGCCACGTCGACCTCGGTCTCGGCGCTCGGCACCGAGCTCGTGGCGCTCGCGGTGTTCGCGACCTGGGGCCTGGGCGGGACGCCGGCGGTCGCCGTCGGCCTGCTGGTCCTCGCCCCGGCGGTGTGGTGGCTGCTGCGGCGTGCGTGAGCTCAGCCGGCGAAGCCGGGCACCCAGCGCTCGACGAGGCCGCGGGCGGCCACGGTGCAGTCGAGCCGCGCGAGGATGTTCATCCACCCCGAGAGCACCCGCATGACCAGCGCGTACTCGGGCGGGAAGGACAGCGCGCGGCCGGTGTCGCGGTAGGCCCGGTTGGTCGGGTTGGCCACCCGGGCTCCCTGCCGCGCGATCCACTCCTCGGTGAAGTGGAACTTCTCGACGCGCAGCGGGTCGGCCAGCGCGCCCACCCAGCGGAGGACGTCGGCGGTCTCGGCCCCGGGGGCGAGGAAGCCCTCGGCGCGCAGGAGCCGGTCGAGGCCTTCGGCGTCCTGCTCCGCGGTGAGCCCGAGGATCCGCACGAGCACCGGCGGGATCCCGTCCGGCAGGCTCGCGGCCGCCCCGAAGTCGATCATGCCGAGTCCGCTGCCGTCCGCCAGCACGAGGAAGTTGCCGGGGTGCGGGTCGGCGTGCAGCAGCCCGACCCGGGCGGGCGAGGCGAACATCGTCTCCACGACGGTGTGCCCGAACCGGTCCCGGTCCTCCTCGGCCCCGCGCCCGCCCAGCAGCTCCCGCAGCGGGAACCCGTCGAGCCACTCGGTGACCAGGACCTTCGGCGCCGACGCCACCACCCCAGGGATGCGCAGGCCCGGCCAGTCGGCGAAGCCGGCCGCGAAGGCGCGCTGGCGGTCGGCCTCGAGCCGGTAGTCGACCTCCTCCATCGTCCGCTCGCGCAGCTCCCGGACCAGGGCGCGGGCGTCGAGCGCGGGGAAGATCGCGCCGAACAGCCGGGAGAACCGCTCCAGGGTGCGCAGGTCGGAGTCGAGGGCGAGGTCGGCGCCGGGGTACTGCACCTTGACGGCGACGTCCCGGGGCCGGCCGTTCGACCCCCGCCAGACGGCCCGGTGCACCTGGCCGATGCTCGCGGCGGCGCGCGGCTCGTCGTCGAACTCCGTGAACCGCTCCCGCCAGCCGCGGCCCAGCTGCTCGGCGAGCATCCGGTGGACGTCCGCGACCGGCATCGGCGGGCTCGACGTCTGGAGCTTCGCCAGGGCCTCCTGGTACGGCCCGGCGATCTCGGCGGGGATCATCGCGTCGTAGACCGACAGCGCCTGGCCGAGCTTCATCGCCCCGCCCTTGAGCGAGCCGAGCACGGCGAAGAGCTGTTCGGCGTTGCGGGCGAGAGTGGTGGCGGTGACCTCGTCCGCGTCGGCCCCGGCGAGCGTGCGCCCCCAGCCGCTGACGGCCCGGCCGGCGAACGTGAGGGGCAGCGAGGCGAGCCGCGCGGAACGGCCGAACCCGTTGCGGGGGACGCCCCGGTCCGCCCTCTCGTCCGCCATCACACCCCTTTCCGCAACCCACGGTGACCCTACTGTCACGCGGCGGGAGCGCAGCCCGGCACCCGGTCCCGTACCCCGACCGCGGGGTGTCATTCGCGTGGGCCGGTGGCCGGGAGTGCGGCTAGCGTGCCCGTTCGTGGTGGTGGACGGCGCCGCGGCGCCGCTGGACGGGCGGGTCAGGGCGGCTCTCGCCGCCTCGCACCTGCGCGGGCTGCCTCCCGGACTCACCGCCGCGCTGCTGGAGGGCGCACGGTGCGTCGGTGTGTCGGCGGGCGACACGATGCACCGCGTCGGTGAGGACGAGCGCCACGTCGAACTGGTCGTGCGGGGTCTGGTGCGGGTGCACGCGAGTGCCCCCGACGGCCGCACGCTCACCGTCAGGTACTGCCCGCTGGGTGCGTTGATCGGGACGCTGTCCCTCTACGCCGAGCCGTTCGTCATGCCGGTCACGACCCAGGCGGTGGTCGACTCGGAGCTGCTGGCGATCCGGCCGGGCGTGGTCCGCGGGCTCGCCGACCGGGACGTCCGGGTGGCCCGGGCGCTCCTGCACGAGCTGAGCGAGCGCGCCACCGCCTTCGCCGCGGAGATCGGCGGGTCGGCCTTCTCCACCGTCCGCCAACGCGTGGGCCGGCACCTGCTCGACCTCGCCGCGCAGTGCCAGCAGGGACCCGAGCTCGTCGCGCCGATCAGCCAGCAGGAGCTGGCCGACGCCGTGGGCACCGTCCGCGAGGTGGTGGTCCGCACGCTGCGCGAGCTGCGCCGGGAGGGGGTGCTCGAGACCGGCCGGCACGGCGTCCGGATCCTGGCGCCCGAGCGCCTGTCGGCGGAGGCGTTCCGACCGCCGGACGGGTGGAACACAGGTCCCTGACCGGCCGCGACCACGAACCTATCGTTCCGGGATGGCTGACTGTGTGGTCGTCGGAGCGGGCCCGGCCGGACTCGCGGCCAGCATCGCGCTGGGCAACCGCGGGATCGACCACGTGGTGCTGGAGCGTGGTGTCGCCGGCCGGACCTGGCGCACCCAGCGGTGGGACTCGCTGCGCCTCAACAACCCGGGGTGGATGAACCCGATGCTCGGGGCGCAGCCGGCGGGCTCGTACCTGACCGCCGCCCAGGTGTGCCGGCGCCTGGAGCTCCTGGCCGCGCGGTGCCCCGTGCGCGAACAGGTCCCCGTGACCTCCTTGATGCCGGACGGGGGCGGTTGGCTGCTCCGCACCGGCGAAGGCCCGCTGCACGCGCGCACCGTCGTCGTGGCCACGGGCGGGGAGAGCGTCCCCCGGACGCCGCGCGCGGCCGGGCTGCTGCCGTCCGGGATCGTCCAGCTCCACGCCGCGGGCTACCGCCGGCCGGAGCTGCTGCCTGCCGGCGCGGTGCTCGTCGTCGGCAGCGCGCAGTCGGGCTACCAGATCGCGGACGAGCTGCTCGGCGCCGGACGGCGGGTCGTCCTCGCGACCTCCCGCGCCGGTCGCGCCCCAGCCCGGCACGCCGGGAGGGAGACCATCGAGTGGCTCGCCGAGAGCGGGTTCTTCGACCAGCGAGCCGACGACCTGGCCGACCCCTCGGTCGTGCACGCGCCACAGCCGCTGCTCGCCCCCGGCGGTCGCAGCGCCAGCCTGCAGACCCTGGTCCGGCGGGGCGCGGTCCTGACCGGCCGGCTCGTCGGGATCGACGGCCGGCGGCTCCGCTTCGACGACAGCACCTCGGCCACGATCACCGCCGCCGACGCGTTCGCCGCACGGATCAGGACGCTGCTCGACGAGCACCTCCGGCGCACCGGTCGTGCCGTGCCCGCCCCGGAACCCGACCCCGCCGACGAGCCGGTGGACATCACCCCGCCGACGAGCCTCGACCTGGGCGCGGCCGGGATCGGGACGGTGATCTGGTGCACCGGGTACGCGGGGGACTTCTCGTGGCTGCACCCCGTGCTGCGCGACGGCGGCCGGCCGGTGCGCCGCGGCGCCGCGGGAGCGCTCCCGGGGATCTGGTACCTCGGGCTGCGGTGGCTGCTCCGCCGGTGTTCGGGCAACTTCTTCGGGTTCCCGGGTGACGCGGCTACGGTCGCCGATGAGGTCGCGCGGACGCTGCACGGGAACGGGACGGGGACCCGGCGCAGGCCCCGCCCGGCCGCGTTCGACGTCGTCCGGACCATCTGAACGTGCACCACGGGCGCGCCGACGGGCCTCAGGGCGCCGCGGACAGGAGTTCGGCCCGGCGGCCGAGGAGGGCGTCGGCGACCGGCCCCTCACCTGCGGCGGCCACGGCCGGGGCGTAGGCGTCGAAGAACTCGACGTACACGCCGACCAGATGCGCCCGGAGGTCGCGGACCGCCGCGGCGGCGTCGTCGATGCCGGACTCGCGCCACCGCATGGCGGCGTGCGCGAGCGGCGCGTGGGCTCCGTGCCGCCCGTACCAGGTCGCCGCGGCGCCGTTGTGGCCCATGCGACCGGACGCGAGCGTGTAGAGGAAGCGGATCGGGAACATCGCCGCCTTGCTCGCCACCCGCGGGCCGGCGGCCACCTGCTCCTCCGTCCTGTGCAGGGCGGCGAGGTAGGCCCGGTCGAACCTCTCGACGGCGAACTGCGCCGCCTCCACGACCAGCGTGGTCGGAGCGGGACGGGTCGCGTCGCCCCGCTCGTCCACCCCGTACAGCAGGCGGCCGTCGTCGAGGAGGTCGAGCCGGTCCACCGCCGGGAGCCGCGAGCACGGGCCGGCCCCGTGCCGGACGCCGTGCCAGTCCGACCAGAAGACCGACAGTCGCTCCGCGAGCGGGTTCCCCGCCCGCTCGACGGTCGCGCGCCGGATCGCGGCGACGCGGGCGCCGACGTCGTCGGGGAGCGAGTCGAGGACCAGCGCCAGGTCGATGTCGCTCGCGAGCGGGGCGAAGCCGCCGTGGGCCAGGCTGCCCAGTGCGAACGCGGCGCTCAGGCGGTCGCCCAGGACCTCGCGCGCCACCGCGGTCGCCGTCCGCAGCACCTGCTCGCCGCCCTCGCGGTCCTCGCCGGCCATCCGGGCACCCTCGCACGATCCGCCGTCGTCGGGCACGGGGTCGGGGCCCACCGCCGGGGCTCAGTCGGGGATCGCCCCGATCAGCTTCTCCAGGGTGTTCCAGTTGCGGCCGGTGGTCGGCACCTTCCACGCCTTGCGCACGAACGCGGCGACGTCCGGGGAGTTCGAGATCCCGTCCGGGCACCACTGGTAGATCAGCCCGCCGCGCACCACGATCCGGTCCGGGTCGAGCTCGGCGGGGCTCGGCGCGCCCGGCGGGGGCTCGCCGAAGAGCCAGAGCACGAGCATCCGGGAGCCGTTGTCGGCAACGTCACGCAAGGGATGTCCGTCCGCCGCCGCTTCCAGGTCGGCCCGGGTCAGCGCCAGCACCCTGATCTCCGTGCCGTACCGCTCGGCGAGGGCCTCCTCGACCCGCTCGGCGACGACCGCGGCGGGCTCGTCGGCGGCGAGGACGGCGTTGCCGCTCTGCAGCAGCGTCCTGACCTGCGTGTACCCGAGGCCCGTGAGCATCTCGCGCAGCTCCGCCATCGCGACCTTCTTGTTGCCGCCGACGTTGACGCCCCGCAGGAGCACCGCGTAGCCCGACACGGGCGGGAACCTACACCCGCCCCGGCGACCCGACCGCTCACCGCACACGGAGCGCATCCGGCTGACCTCGGGGACGGGACGGGGGTGTTCCCCCGTGACCCTGCCGTGACGTTCTGGGACTCTGGTCCGAGTACTCCGCGAGACCCCCGTGGGAAGGACCCCCTCGTGCAGCTTCTCGACGCCGGCGCCCTCGTGGCGCTCTTCGACGCCGTGCTGCACAGCGTGTGGCTGCTACCGGTGCTCGCGGTGCTGATCGCGTTCGACGGCCCGTTCCCCGTGCTGCCCAGCGAGACGCTGCTGACGGTGGGCGCGGCCGCGGCGTTCGGCACCGGCGACGTCGTCGGCGTGCTCGGGCTGTTCCTCGCTTCGATGGTCGGCTCGATGCTCGGCGACGTGGCGGTGTACGCCCTCGGCCGCAGCTCGAACCGGCTCCTGCGCGGCGCGGGCCAGAAGGACGACGGGCTGGGCGCGTGGGTCCGGCGCAACCTCTGGAGCAGGCCGATCGTCGCCTGCGTCGGCGCGCGGCTCGTCCCCGGCGGGCGGCTGGTGAGCACCGCCGCGTGCGGGCGCGTGCGGCTGCCGGTGCGGATGTTCCTGCCCGCCACCGCGGCCAGCTCGGCCATCTGGGGCGTGTACATGCTGCTGGTCGGCGCGGTGCTCGGCCCGATCACCAAGGGCAACCCGCTGCTCTGCCTCGCCGCCGGCATGATCATGGCGGTGGTCACGGCGGGCGGTTTCGAGGCCGCCCGGCGCATCCGCCGCCGTGTGCTGGCCCGGCGTGCGGCCGCCACGGTCGCCCCGGTCGCCACCCCGGAGCCCGCGCTGGCACGCTGACCCCGTTCCACTCCTGCGGCCCGTCTCACGCTGAGACGGGCCGCACGTGTGTGCGGGCCGAGAATGATCGGGTGCGCGACGAGGCGTGGGTGGTCGAGGTGGGGGAGCAGAACGCGGCCTGGTTGGCCACGGAGAGCCGGACGGCGCGGCTGGCCCGCGAGTACCGGCCCGTCGACCTGGGGGACGGCAGGGTGCGCTACAACGCCCGCGCGCTGGGTGCGGCGCGCGAGCTGGGCGAGGAGGAGGACGGCTTCCTCACCGACGACGCCGACGGCCTGCGGGTCTGGATCGGCGAGGACGCGTTCGAGCTCGACCGCGAGTAGCGCACAGAATCGAGAGCGCTGCTCTTGACCGGAGGGCGGTCCTGCGGTTCACTCACGACATCGAGAGAGCACTGCTCTCGAACGAGACGAGGAGTCACGATGATCGAGCCGCAGCAGCGCTACCTGGCCCCGAAGAGCGGCACCGCCGTGTTCAACCGGATCGTCGCCGCACTGACCCGGGCCGGTATCAGCGTCATGGGCAGCCGCGTGCTGGCCGTCCGCGGCCGCACCAGCGGGCAGTGGCGCACCACGCCGGTGAACCTGCTGCAGGTCGAGGGGGAGCGGTACCTGGTCGCGCCACGGGGCCACACGCAGTGGGTGCGGAACCTCCGGGCCGCGGGCACCGGCGAGCTGCGCCTCGGCCGGCGGGTCGAGACGTTCACCGCCGTCGAGCTCGACGACGACGAGAAGCTCCCGATCCTGCGCGAGTACCTGCGGAAGTGGGCCTGGGAGGTCGGTGCCTTCTTCGAGGACCTCGACAAGGACTCGCCCGACGACGCGCTCCGTGCGGCCGCCCCGGGCTTCCCCGCCTTCCGCCTCCGGTGAGGTTGCTGTCCGGTGCCGGTGGGGGCTCCCCAGTCCACCGGCACCGGTGTCGGGTTCAACGCGGCGGGCCGCCCGGGGTTTCGGTCGGAATCCCACGAACCCCACCAGTCCCGCCGAACGTGGCACGAGATGCGCCGATCGGTCGCTCCCGCGCCGGACTGCGTGCCGCGGCAACGACCTCCCGATGATCGCGCGGTGGCGACCGCGCGGCGCCGGACCGGATCTTCCGGACAACCCTCCCGACGCCCGGCGGGCCGCGGGGGCGGGCGCTAGGTTCGTTTTGTGGTGGAACGCTCCGCGGCCGACGGGCCCGCTCCCTCCGACGCTCCGGACCGCGACCGCTCGGACGAGGGTGGCTCGGGCGGCGAGAGCACCCTCACCGTCCTGATCGCGGGCGCCGCGAACGCCGCGATCGGCGTCCTGAAACTGGTGGCGGGCCTGCTGACGGGCTCGTCGGCGATGCTGGCCGAGGCCGCCCACTCCGTCGCCGACACCACCACCGAGGGCCTGCTGCTGGCCGCGCTGCGCCGCTCGGCCCGCCGGCCCGACCGTCGCCACCCCTTCGGCTACGGCAAGGAACGCTTCTTCTGGGCGCTGATCGCCGCCGTCTCGATCTTCGTGTCCGGCGGGGTGTTCGCGATCTACGAGGGCGTCACGACGATCCTCGGCGAGAGCGCCGAGCAGACCCTCGCCTGGGTCGCGTACGGCGTGCTCGGGGTGTCGTTCCTGTTGGAGGGCACCTCGTGGCTGCAGGCGGTGCGCCAGGTGCGGCGCGAGGCGGCGGCCGAGGAGACGACCTTCTTCCGCTGGTTGCGCGGGACCGACGACCCCACCGTGAAGACCGTGTTCTTCGAGGACAGCGCGGCGCTGATCGGCCTGCTGCTCGCGTTCGCGGGCGTCGGGCTGCACCAGCTGACGGGCTCGGGGGTGTGGGACGGGGTCGCGTCGCTGCTGATCGGGCTGCTGCTGGCCTGCGTCGCCTACATCCTGGGCCGCACCAACAAGGGCCTGCTGATCGGCCGGCAGGCGGATCTGAGGCTGGTCACGGCCATCCGCCGGGCGTTGCAGGACCGTCCCGAGGTCGACGCCGTGGTGGACCTGTTGACCATGCAGCTCGGCACCGACAGCGTGCTGCTCTGCGCCCGCCTGGACTTCGACGACTCGCTTGGCGCCGCCGACGTCGAGCGGGCCTGCGTGGAGATCGACGCCGAGCTGCGGAAGAGCTTCACCGACCTCGCCGAGATCTTCCTCGAACCCGTCCCGCGGACCGACCCGGTCATGCGCGGGCGGGTGCTGGACCGCTACGGCCGCACCCTCGCCTGAGAGGCGGGGCGGCCGGCCGGCGCCGGAATGCACGAACGGCACTTTCGCGCGCCAGGTGCGCACGAAAGTGCCGTCGGTGCGATCAGGGACGCGTCAGGCGATCTGACGGTCCGTGGGGTTGATCGGGCGCGGGAGGACCTCCCGCCCGGTCAGGAAGGCGTCGACCCCCGCGGCCGCGGAGCGGCCCTCGGAGATCGCCCACACGATCAGCGACTGGCCGCGGCCCATGTCGCCGGCGACGAACACGCCGTCGACACTGGACATGTAGTTCTGGTCCCGCGCGACGTTGCCGCGCTCGTCGAGCTCCACGCCCAGCTCGGAGAGCAGCTTGCCCTTCTCCGGGCCGACGAAGCCCATCGCCAGCAGGACCAGGTCCGCCGGGATCTCCTTCTCGGTGCCCTCGACGGGGTCGAAGCCCCGCTCGCCGCGGGTGACCTCGACCAGCCGCAGCGCCTTGACCTTGCCGTGGCCGTCGTCGACGAACTCGGTGGTGTTGACCGAGAACAGCCGCTCGCCGCCCTCCTCGTGCGCCGAGGAGACCCGGTAGACCATCGGGTAGGTCGGCCAGGGCATGCCCTCGGTGCGGTGCTCCGGGGGCGTCGGCATGATCTCGAGCTGGGTGACCGACGCGGCCTTCTGCCGGTGCGAGGTGCCCAGGCAGTCGGCCCCGGTGTCACCGCCGCCGATGATCACGACGTGCTTGCCCTCGGCGGTGATCGGCGGGGCGTCGAGGTCGCCCTGCTGCACGTGGTTGGCCCACGGCAGGAACTCCATCGCCTGGTAGATGCCCTCGAGCTCGCGGCCCTTGGCCGGGATGTCCCGCCACGCGGTGGCCCCGCCGGCGAGCACGACGGCGTCGTACTCCTCGCGGAGCTGCTCGGTGGTGACGTCGACGCCGACGTCGACCGAGGCGCGGAAGTGCGTGCCCTCGGCCTGCATCTGCTCGAGCCGCCGGTCGAGCCGGGACTTCTCCATCTTGAACTCGGGGATGCCGTAGCGGAGCAGCCCGCCGATCCGGTCCGCCCGCTCGAACACGACGACCTCGTGCCCGGCGCGGGTGAGCTGCTGCGCGGCGGCGAGCCCGGCCGGCCCGGAGCCGACGACGGCGACCTTCTTGCCCGTCTTGGTCTGCGCGACCTGCGGGGTCACCCAGCCCTCGTCCCAGGCGCGGTCGATGATCTCGACCTCGACCTGCTTGATGGTGACGGCGTCGTCGTTGATCGCGAGCACGCACGCCGCCTCGCACGGGGCGGGGCACAGCGTCCCGGTGAACTCCGGGAAGTTGTTCGTGGCGTGCAGCCGCTCGATCGCCTCGCGCCAGTCCTTGCGGTAGACGAGGTCGTTCCACTCGGGGATGAGGTTCCCCAGCGGACAGCCCTGGTGACAGAACGGGATGCCGCAGTTCATGCAGCGGCCCGCCTGCTTCTCCAGCGTCGCGCGCGGAAAGTCCTCGTAGACCTCGCGCCAGTCCATCAGCCGCAGGTCGACGGGCCGGCGCTTCGGCGTCTCGCGCGGAGTGGTCAGAAAGCCCTTCGGGTCACCCATGTGCGGCCTCCATGATCGCCGCGTTGACGTCGCGGCCATCCTTCTCTGCCTGCTCGCGGGCCTGCAGGACCCGCTTGAAGTCCTTCGGCATGATCTTGCCGAAGCGCTCCACCGCCACGTCCCAGTCCTTGAGCAGGTCGCGGGCGACCGGGGAGTCGGTCTCCGCGTGGTGCTTCTCGACGTACGTCCGCAGGAACTCGCGGTCCGCGTCGTCGAGCGGGTCCATGTCGACCATCTCGGGGTTCACCCGCTTGGCCAGGGTGCGGTCACCCGCCTCGAGGTCGAGCACGTAGGCGATGCCGCCGGACATTCCGGCCGCGAAGTTGCGGCCCACCTTGCCGAGCACGACCACCTTGCCGCCGGTCATGTACTCGCAGCCGTGGTCGCCCACGCCCTCGACGACCGCCACGGCGCCGGAGTTCCGGACGCAGAAGCGCTCGCCGACGATGCCGCGGATGAACATCTCGCCCGACGTGGCCCCGTACAGGATCACGTTGCCCGCGATGATGTTCTCCTCGGCCGTGAACGGCGCCGACGGGTCGGGCCGCAGGATCAGCCGGCCGCCGGACAGGCCCTTGCCGAAGAAGTCGTTCGTGTCGCCGACCATCCGCAGCGTGATGCCCTTCGGCACGAAGGCGCCCAGCGACTGCCCGGCCGAGCCGGTCAGCGTGACGTCGATCGTGTCGTCCGGCAGGCCCTCGCGGCCCCACTGCTTCGTCAGCTCGTAGCCGAGCATGGTGCCGACGGTCCGGTTGACGTTGCGCACCGGCAGGTCCAGGCGGACCTTGTCGCCGCTCTTCAGCGCGCCCTCGGCCAGCTGGATCATCGTGTTGTCCAGCGCCTTCTCCAGGCCGTGGTCCTGCGCCTGGGTGCGGTGCCGGGAGGCGCCCTCGGGCAGCTCCGGCGCGTGGAAGATCGGCCGGAGGTCCAGGCCCCGGGTCTTCCAGTGGTGCAGCGCCGCGTCGGTGTCGAGCACCTCGGCGTGGCCCACGGCCTCCTCGAGGGTGCGGAAGCCCAGCGCCGCCAGGTGCTCGCGCACCTCCTCGGCCACGAACCGCATGAAGTTGACGACGTACTCGGGACGTCCGTCGAACTTCTCGCGCAACGCCGGGTTCTGCGTCGCGACGCCGACCGGGCAGGTGTCCAGGTGGCAGACGCGCATCATGATGCAGCCGCTGACCACCAGCGGGGCCGTGGCGAAGCCGAACTCCTCGGCGCCCAGCAGGGCGGCGATGACGACGTCCCGGCCGGTCTTCAGCTGGCCGTCCGTCTGCACGACGATCCGGTCCCGCAGGTTGTTGGCCAGCAGCGTCTGCTGGGTCTCGGCCAGGCCGAGCTCCCACGGGCCGCCCGCGTGCTTGATCGAGGACAGCGGCGAGGCGCCGGTGCCGCCGTCGTGGCCCGAGATGAGCACGACGTCGGAGAAGGCCTTCGCCACGCCCGCCGCGACCGTGCCGACGCCGACCTGGCTGACCAGCTTCACGTGGATGCGGGCCCGCGGGTTGGCGTTCTTCAGGTCGTGGATGAGCTGCTTGATGTCCTCGATCGAGTAGATGTCGTGGTGCGGCGGCGGGGAGATCAGGCCGACGCCCGGCGTGGAGTACCGGGTCTCGGCGATCCAGGGGTAGACCTTGCCGCCGGGCAGCTGGCCGCCCTCACCGGGCTTGGCGCCCTGGCTGATCTTGATCTGGATGTCGTCCGCGTTGACCAGGTACTCGCTGGTCACGCCGAACCGGCCGGACGCGACCTGCTTGATCGCGCTGCGCCGCGAGTCGCCGTTGGGGTCCGGGGTGAACCGCTCCGGGTCCTCGCCGCCCTCGCCGGTGTTCGACTTGCCGCCGAGGCGGTTCATCGCGATGGCCAGGGTCTCGTGCATCTCCTGGCTGATCGAGCCGTAGGAGATGGCGCCCGTGCCGAACCGCTTGACGATCGACTCGACCGGCTCGACCTCGTCGATCGGCACCGGCGGGCGCAGGCCCTCCTTGAAGGAGAACAGCCCGCGCAGCGTCATCAGCCGCTTCGCCTGGTCGTCGACCGCCTTCGTGTACTCCTTGAAGATCTCGTACCGGCCGGAGCGGGTCGAGTGCTGGAGCTTGAACACGGTCTGCGGGTTGAACAGGTGCAGCTCGCCCTCGCGCCGCCACTGGTACTCGCCGCCGACGACGAGCGCGCGGTGGCTGGCCCGGGTGCCGTCCGCCGGGAAGGCGCGCCGGTGGTGCTTGAGCGCCTCCTCGGCGAGCACGTCGAAGCCGACGCCGCCCAGCCGCGAGGTGGTGCCGGTGAAGCAGGTGTCGACGACCTCCTGCCCCAGCCCGACCGCCTCGAAGATCTGCGCGCCGGTGTACGAGGCGACGGTGGAGATGCCCATCTTGGACATCGTCTTGCGCACGCCCTTGCCCAGCGCCTTGACCAGGTTCTTCGCCGCCGTCTTGGCGTCGACGCCCGGGATGTCGCCCCGCTCGGCGAGGTCCTCGACGGTCGCCATCGCCATGTACGGGTTGACCGCGGACGCGCCGTAGCCGATCAGCAGCGCGATGTGGTGCACCTCGCGGGCGTCGCCGGACTCGACGACCAGGCCGACCTGCGTGCGGGTGCGCTCCCGGACCAGGTGGTGGTGCACCGCGCCGGTGAGCAGCAGCGACGGGATCGGCGCGTGCTGCGGGTCGACGCCGCGGCTGGACAGCACGATCAGCCGGGCGCCGTTCTGGATCGCCTCGGAGACCTCGCCGCGGATCTCCTGGAGCCGCCGCAGCAGGCCCTCGCCGCCCTCGGCCGCCTTGAAGACGCCCTTGACGGTGTAGGTCGCGAAGCCCGGGAGGTCGCCGTCGTCGTTGATGTGGACGATCTTGGCGAGATCGTCGTTGCCCAGCACGGGGAACGGCAGCACGATCCGCCGGCAGTTCGCCGGGCCGGCCTCGAGCAGGTTCTGCTCCGGGCCGAGCAGCGAGCGCAGCGAGGTCACGAGCTCCTCGCGGATCGCGTCCAGCGGCGGGTTCGTGATCTGCGCGAACAGCTGGATGAAGTAGTCGTAGATCTGCCGCGGCTTCTCGGACAGCAGCGCCAGCGGCGCGTCGTTGCCCATCGAGCCGATCGGCTCCGCGCCGGTCGCCGCCATCGGCTTGAGGAGGACGCTGAGCTCCTCCTCGGTGTAGCCGAAGGACTGCTGGCGGTGGGTCAGCTCGGAGTGCGCGGGCACCTCGCGCTGCCGCTCGGGCAGGTCCTCGAGGGCGATGCGGCCGGCGTGCAGCCACTCGCCGTACGGCAGCGACGCGGCCAGCTCGCCCTTGATCTCCTCGTCGGCGACGATCTTGCCCGCCTCGGTGTCGACCAGGAACATGCGGCCCGGCTCCAGCCGGCCCTTGCGCACGACCTGCGCCGGGTCGACGTCGAGCACGCCGACCTCGGACGCCAGCACGACCAGCCCGTCCTCGGTGACCCAGTAGCGGGCCGGGCGCAGGCCGTTGCGGTCGAGCACCGCGCCGATCTGCGTACCGTCGGTGAAGGCGACGAGCGCGGGCCCGTCCCACGGCTCCATCAGGTTCGAGTGGAACTCGTAGAAGGCGCGGCGCAGCGGGTCCATCTCGGCGTGGTTCTCCCACGCCTCGGGGATCATCATCAGCACGGCGTGCGGCAGCGAGCGGCCCGACAGGTGCAGCAGCTCCAGCACCTCGTCGAAGGTCGCCGAGTCCGACGCGTCCGGCGTGACGATCGGGACCAGCCGGTCCAGGTTGCCCGGCAGCACCGAGGACTCCAGCAGCGCCTCGCGCGCCTTCATCCAGTTGCGGTTGCCGCGCAGGGTGTTGATCTCGCCGTTGTGCGCGACGTACCGGTACGGGTGCGCCAGCGGCCACGCCGGGAAGGTGTTGGTGGAGAAGCGCGAGTGCACCACGGCCAGGGCGGTGGTGACGCGCGGGTCCGACAGGTCGGGGTAGAAGGCCTCGACCTGTGGCTCGGCGAGCATGCCCTTGTAGACCACGGTCCGCGGGGACAGGCTCGGGAAGTAGACGCCGGTCTCGTGCTCCACCCGCTTGCGCAGGCAGAAGGTGCGCCGCTCCAGCTCGATGCCGGTGGGCGGGGGCTTCACGATGCCCGTCTCGATACCGGCCACGAACAGCTGGCGGAAGCCGGGCATGGCGGCCAGCGAGGTGGGGCCGAGGTCGGCCTTCTCCGGGTCGGTCGGCAGCTCGCGCCAGCCGAGCACGCGGAGGTTCTCCTCGGCGGCCAGATCGTTGATCCGGGCGACGGCCTCGTCGGCCTTCGCCTCGTCACGCGGGAGGAACGCGATGCCGGTGGCGTACGCGCCCGCCTCGGGCAGGTCGAAGTCGACGACCTCCCGGTAGAAGGCGTCCGGGACCTGGATCAGGATGCCCGCGCCGTCGCCGGTGTTCTCCTCGGCGCCCCGGGCGCCGCGGTGTTCGAGCCGGAGCAGCGCGGTCAGCGCCTTCTCGACGATCGAGTGGTCGCGCCGGCCCTGCAGGTCGGCGACCATCGCGACGCCGCAGGCGTCGTGCTCGTGCTCGGGGGAGTAGAGCCCGCCGGGCACCGGCGCGCTCGTCACCGGAGTGGTCTCCGTGGCGCCGGGGCGGTTGCTGATCGCAGCCAACAGCTCCTCCTGTCGTCTCGGTGCACCCCGACTTCGCATCGGGACGACGTGTGGGTGGTTCCACAAGGGGGTCCAGAATACAGCGATGCTCCGACGGAACGCTGACGCTGGTCCGTTCGGGTGCACCGTCCGGACTGCGCCTCAGTCGTCTCCTGCTGGTGTTCGGACGCACGTGTCTCGGCCGGTGCCCGACTTCGGGCCCGGCCGGCGGCTTGCACTTGGGGACCGCACGCGGCGTCGGATGCGGTCTCTCCGGGGAAAGAGTGACACGCCGACGCGTTGATACGCCAGATGTAGCGGGCCGAACCGCTGTGACCTGCGTCGGAGCGACCTCCGACGGGCGGGGCGGACGACCGGCGGACGATCGGGGCCTGCCCGTCCGGGCAGGTCACGGCCCTCCGCCCCGCCCGGATCGGCGGGCGGGCGGCCACACTGGGGTGATGCAGTGCACGCCTCACCCGGTCCGCCTTCCCGGCGTGACCGGGGTGACACCTGAACGGGGGCTCGACCTGCCGGTGGGCGGACGGTGACGGCCCCGGTGCGCACCGTGCTCGCCGACGTCGCGCGGGCCGGCCCCTTCTTCTCCGTGTCCACCGACCCCGCCGAGTCGGCCGACCCGACGTGGCGGCCCCTCCGGGAGCTGGTCACGACACCCGGTGCGCTGGGGGAGCGGATCGCGCACGTCCGCCGGGTGCTGTCCGAGCAGGCCGGAGGCACCGTGGAGGAGCGGGTGGCCGCGTCGATCGCGCTGCAGGGCCTGGCCGCCCGGCTGGTGTCCGCGCCGCTCGCGGCCGTCGCGCTGCACGGCGTCCTGCCCGACCTCGGCCGCGACGCCCTGCACTGGCGGGTCTCCCGCACCGGGCCCTGGCCGTTGTGGACGGACCCGGACCGCCCGGCCCGGGACCCCGGTGAGCTGCCGGCCCTCGTGGCGGAGGAGATCGCGGAGCCGCTGGTCGAGGTCGTGCGGGCGCTGGTGCCGGTGTCGCCGAGGGTGCTGTGGGGCAACGTCGCGTCGTCCGTCGCGGGCGCGAAGCGCGTGCTCGGCACGGAGCGGCCGGAGGCGGCGATCCGCGCCGCCGAGCTCGCGGCCGCGGTCCTCGACCACCCGCTGCTCGCCGGGACGGGGGAGCGGCGCCCGCCCGGGCCGCCCGACCGCGGCTGGACCTTCCGCCGTCGCTCCTGCTGCCTCTACTACCGGCTGCCGGGCGGCGGCACCTGCGGGGACTGCTTGCTCTCCCGCTCCGCCTGAGGGACGTCGAGGAGGACGTCGGCGACCGTCACCCTGACGACGGCGTCGAGACCGGTCTCGGCGCGCACCCGCGCCGCGACCGCCCGCTGCACCGCGGCGGAGAGGTCGCGGGCGTTGTGCCCGAGGGTGGTGACGAGGGTCAGCGCGATCTCCGCGCGGCCGTCCTGCACCGCGGCCGACGCCCCGGCCGCCGACAACGCGTCGCCGGCCGACCGGTCGCCCAGCAGCGAGCCGGCCAGCCCGAGCAGCGTCTGGGCCAGGTCCGGCCGGAGCGCGACCACGCCCGGCACCTCCCGGGCGGTGGCCGCCGCGATCCGGGCGACGACGGCGTCGCCCACCGTCAGCCGCACCGGCGGGGTCACGGCTCGTCCCACAGGTCGACCACCGCGATGTCCACGCTGCGCACCGGCACCCCCAGGGCCTGCTCGCCCGCCGCCACGACCATCTGCCGCACCCGCGCCGTGACCGACGCGAGGTCGACGCCGAACCGGGCCGTCACGGTGATCGCGACGGTCACGCCGAACGGGTCCGCCCCGCCCCCGTTCGTCGCCGCCCCGTCCCCCGCCGCGCCGTTCGTCCCGGTGCGACCGGACCCCGACCCGACGGGCTCGATCCGGCAGCTGCGGGCCCGCATCCCGTCCATCCCGTCGACGACGTGCCGCAGCACCCGGGCCGCGGCGGCCCGGCTCAGCCGCGCGGGGCCCGCGGGGGAGTCGAGCGCCAGCAGGTCCTGCGGGCGGAGCTCGGCGGTGACGGTGTCGATCACCGCCTGCATCACGCCGTCGAGCACCGAGGGCGGCGGCACCGGCCGCTCCGCCGCCATCCGGTGGACCACGCCGTCGAGCCCGAGGGCGTCGGCGGCCGCGGCCCGGCAGTGCGGGCAGTCCCGCTCGTGCGCGTCGAGGGTGCCCTCGACCGCGTGGTCCCAGACGTCGGCGGCGTCGCGGCCGCAGGCCAGCGGCTCGATCCGCTCGTCCGCCGGTCCGGCGGCCCCGAGCGTCTCGCCGGCCGGGCCGCCGGGGACGGTCCTGCCTACCTCCACGACCGCATCACCTCCGCCAGCCCGCGGCGGGCGCGGTGGATCCGCCCGCGGACCGCGGTCTCCGACGCGCCGGTGATCTCCGCGATCTCGGCGTAGCCCAGGCCCTCCAGCTCGCGCAGCACGAAGCAGGCCCGCTGCTCGTCCGGCAACGTGCGCAGCGCCGCCCGCAGCGCCGCGAGCCCGGCGTCGACCTCGGCGGCGTGCTCGGGCGCGCCGGCCTCCGGCGCGGCCAGCCGCTCCGGGGCCACCTCGGCCACCTGCTCCACCGACACCGTCGCCCGCCGGCGGCGCAGCAGGTCGAGGCACCGGTTCGTCACGATCCGGTACGCCCAGGTGGTGAAGGCCGAGTCGCCGCGGAAGCGGTCGAGCCGGCGCCAGGCGTCGAGCAGGGACTCCTGCAGCGCGTCCTCGGCGTCGGCGGCGTTCCCGACCAGGCGCAGCGCCAGCCGGTACAGCGCGGCCTGGTGCCGCTGCGCGAGTGCGGAGAAGGCGCGGACGTCGCCCTCGCGGGCCCGGACGACGAGCGTGGTGTCGTCGAGCTCGCGCTCGGCGGGGGTGGGCTCGGGCTCCCGGGGCACGGCCGGGACCCGGGGCGGCGGGCACACGTCCTCCCGCGCCCCCCTCGTCCGCATCGCCTGCACCACGGTCCCGTCCGACAGCCGTTCCCCCGACGACGCCGACAGTATGACCTCTCGTGACGCCGGTCACGAGGGTCGTGTGTCGGGCGGGGGCCGGGGGTAACCGCTCCGCGAGCCCGACGCTAGCGGCCGGACGGACCGGCCGCGCGGCGGGCGCACGAGTCCGGGAGGTTCACCAGATGAGCATGAAGGACAAGCTGGACAACAAGACCCAGGAGCTGTCGGGCAAGGCCAAGGAGGCCACCGGCCGCGCCACGGACGACGAGCGCCTCGAGGCCGAGGGCCGCACCGACCAGATGGGTGCCGACCTCAAGCAGGCCGGCGAGAAGGTCAAGGACGTCTTCAGGCGCTGACCACTTCAGGCGCTGACCCACCCGCCGACGGCGGCGTCCCGGGCTTCCGGGGCGCCGCCGTCGCGCGTGCGGCGCTAGCGTGGCCGGCGTGTCCGCGCAGCTTCCGGGGCAGCCGTCCGAGCGGCCGCTGCCCGAGCGGGTCGCCGCCGCCGTGCTGAGCCATCCCGCCGTCGTCCGGCTGGACGGCGGACCGTTCGGCAGCGTCGCCTCCTACCTCCCCGGGCGCCGCGTCGTCGGGGTGCGCGCGGGGGAGGGCGCCGCGGCGGGCGAACCCGTCGAGGTCGCGGTGGTCGTGCGCTGGCCCGCCGGGACCCCGCTGCCGGAGCTGGCCGAGGAGATCGCCGCGCGGGTGCGCGGCGTCGCGGGGGAGCGGCCGGTCGACGTGACCGTCGCGGACCTCGTCCCCGCCCCGATCACCGCGCCGGCCCCCGCGCCGGTCCCCGGGGCCCTCGCGGAGCCGGCCGGCGGCGGTCCGGCCACAGGGCCCGGACCGGCCGGAACGCCCGGCACGCGTCTCGCCTAGACTCGCCCGGACACGTGCCCGGCGCGCGTGACCGCCCCTCCCTACCCGGTTGATGCGGCGTCGTGCCGCCGGTCGCCCGAGTACGAACCGAGCAGGGCCCCGCCACACAGCAGAGCCACCAGCAGTCCGAGGAGTTCCACCGTGAAGAGCACCGTCGAGCACATCGGCCCGACACGCGTCAAGCTCACAGTCGAGGTGCCGTTCGACGAGCTCAAGCCCGACTTCGACCGCGCGTACAAGAAGATCGCGCAGCAGGTCCGCATCCCCGGCTTCCGCCCGGGCAAGGCGCCGGCCCGCATCCTCGACGCGCGGCTCGGCCGCGGCGTCGTGCTGGACGAGGTGCTCAACGCCGCGGTCCCGGCCAAGTACTCCGAGGCCGTCGCGGCCGCGGACGACGTGAAGCCGATCGGCCAGCCGAACATCGAGGTCACCGAGCTCGCCGACGGGGACAAGGTCGCGTTCACCGCGGAGGTCGACGTCCGCCCGGAGATCACGCTCCCGGAGCTGGACGGCATCACCGTGCAGGTCGACGACGTCGAGGTGACCGACGAGCAGGTCACCGAGCAGCTCGACCAGCTGCGCGCCCGGTTCGGCACCCTGACCGGCGTCGAGCGCGCCGCCCAGGCGGACGACTTCGTCCAGATCGACCTCTCCGCCGCTGTCGACGGCAAGGAGATCGAGGAGGCCACGACGACCGGGTACTCGTACCAGGTCGGCCAGGGCGGCCTCATCGACGGCATCGACGAGGCCATCACCGGCCTGTCCGCCGGCGAGGAGAAGACCTTCACCTCGAAGCTCGTCGCGGGCGAGTACGCGGACCAGGACGCCGAGGTCACCGTCAAGGTCACCGCGGTCAAGGAGCGCCAGCTCCCCGACGCCGACGACGAGTTCGCCCAGCTGGCCAGCGAGTTCGACACCCTCGACGAGCTCACCGCGGACCTGCGGGAGCGGCTCGGCCGGGTGCGCCGCATGGAGCAGGTCACCCAGGCCCGCGACAAGGTGCTCGACGAGATCGTCGACAACACCGAGGTCCCGCTGCCGGAGAGCATCGTCGAGGCCGAGGTCGAGTCCCGGCACCACGACGCCGTGCACGCGTTCGACCACAGCGACGAGCAGTTCGACGAGTTCCTCGAGAAGCAGGGCAAGACCCGCGAGGAGTTCGACACCGAGACCCGGGCCGAGGCCGAGAAGTCGGTCAAGACCCGCCTCGTGCTCGACGCGCTGGCCGACGCCGAGGAGGTCCAGGTCGGCGACCAGGAGCTCACCGAGCGGATCATCTACCAGGCCCAGCAGTACGGCATGGCGCCCGAGGAGTTCGTCCAGCGCATCCAGCAGGCGGGCCAGCTCGGCGCGATCTACTCGGACGTCCGGCGGAGCAAGGCGCTGATCGTCGCCGTCCGCGCCGCCACGGTCACCGATGCCGCGGGCGAGCCGGTCGACCTGTCCGACCTCCTCGGCCCGGAGGAGGGCGCCGCCGTCGCCGTCGACGCGGAGGAGGCCCCGGAGGCAGCCGCCGAGGCCGCCGACAGCGCCGCCGGCGCGACCGACGCCGCCGCGGACGAGGCCGCCCCCGAGGTCGTCGAGGCCCCGGCCGCGGACGACTCGACCGACGCCGCGGTGGGCACCGAGGCTGCGGGCCCGGCAGCCGGCAAGGCCTGATCGCGCGCGCCTGACCTGCGCGGACGGGTGGTCGCTGCGCTGTCGGCGAACACGCGCCGTGTCCGCGGACGCGGCGTGCCGTGGCCGCGTAGGGTCGGGATCGAAGCAACGGGACGGGCCGCCGGCGGGACACGATCCCCCGGCGGCCCCCCGGAGAAGACGACCCCCGAGTGACGCCAGCAGAAGGCAGGGTGAAGTGAGTCAGCAGGACACCGGCCCGCGGTCGACCGCGGACCGCCTCGTGGAGGACCGCCGCGCGCTGCAGATGCGCTCGGCCCCCTCGAGCATGACGCTGTCCGACTCGGTGTTCGAGCGGCTGCTGCAGCAGCGGATCGTGGTGCTCGGGCAGCAGGTCGACGACGAGATCGCCAACCGGATCGCCGCGCAGATGCTGCTGCTCGCCGCGGAGGACCCGGAGGCGGACATCAACCTCTACATCAACTCGCCGGGCGGCTCGGTCACCGCGGGGATGGCCATCTTCGACACGATGGAGTTCATCCCCTGCGACGTGGCCACCACGGCGATGGGTCTGGCCGCGTCGATGGGGCAGTTCCTGCTCTCGGCGGGGACGCCCGGCAAGCGCTTCGCGCTGCCGCACACCCAGATCCTGATGCACCAGCCGTCGGCCGGCGTCGGCGGCTCGGAGTCGGACATCCGGATCCAGGCCGAGCTGTTCCGCCGGCACAAGCAGGAGATGGCGGAGCTGATCGCCGGGCACACCGGGCAGACCGTCGAGCGGATCACCCAGGACTTCGACCGGGACCGGTGGTTCTCCGCGCAGGAGGCCCTGGAGTACGGCTTCGTCGACCACGTCATCTCGCGGGCGGGCGACCTCCCGCAGCCGAGCGAGAACGGGAGCTCGTCGTGAGTGGATTCCGGATGCCGGAGAGCCGGTACGTGCTGCCCTCCTTCGTGGAGCGCACGAGCTACGGGGTCAAGGAGTCGAACCCGTACAACAAGCTCTTCGAGGAGCGCATCATCTTCCTCGGGGTGCAGATCGACGACGCCTCGGCGAACGACGTCATGGCGCAGCTGCTCTGCCTCGAGTCCGCGGACCCGGACCGCGAGATCTCGATGTACATCAACTCGCCCGGCGGCTCGTTCACGTCGCTGATGGCGATCTACGACACCATGCAGTTCATCCGCCCCGACATCCAGACCGTCTGCCTCGGGCAGGCGGCGTCGGCCGCGGCCGTGCTGCTGGCGGCGGGCACCCCGGGGCGGCGCCTCGCGGTGCAGAACGCGCGCATCCTGATCCACCAGCCGGCCACCGAGGGCTTCTACGGCCAGGTGTCCGACCTGGAGATCCAGGCCGCCGAGATCACCCGCATGCGCAAGCTGCTGGAGAGCACCCTCGCGCGGCACAGCGGGCGCACGCCCGAGCAGGTGCACGACGACATCGAGCGGGACCGGATCCTCACGGCCGAGGAGGCCAAGGAGTACGGGATCGTCGACGAGATCATCCAGAGCCGGAAGCTGTCCGCGGTCGGCTGAGCGGTGCTCGCCACGCGAGCACCCGCACCGCCGTCGGTGCACCGGGGCCGTCGCAGGACGGCCCCGGTGCACCCCGCACCTCCCGCACCAGTTGCGGGGTGAACGCATAACGACCGCCTGCCGACCCGATTCCGACAGGTCGCCGCGATCCTTCGCAGCGAGGGGCTCCGGCAGGTACCGTCATGACGACGTGGGCACGCCCGGACGAGGGCGGGCCGGATGGGACTGGGGCTGCACTCATGGCACGCATCGGTGACGGCGGTGACCTGCTGAAGTGCTCTTTCTGCGGGAAGAGTCAGAAGCAGGTCAAGAAGCTCATCGCCGGGCCCGGCGTCTACATCTGCGACGAGTGCATCGATCTCTGCAACGAGATCATCGAGGAGGAGCTCGCCGAGACCGGCGACGTGAAGCTCGACGAGCTGCCCAAGCCCGCCGAGATCCACGAGTTCCTCGACCAGTACGTCGTCGGGCAGTCGGCCACCAAGCGCACGCTCTCGGTGGCGGTCTACAACCACTACAAGCGCATCCAGGCGGGCGACCGGGCCCGGGGCGACGGCGACGGCGTCGAGCTGGCCAAGTCGAACATCCTCATGCTCGGTCCGACCGGTTGCGGCAAGACCTACCTCGCGCAGACCCTCGCCAAGCTGCTGAACGTGCCGTTCGCGATCGCGGACGCCACGGCGCTGACCGAGGCCGGGTACGTCGGCGAGGACGTCGAGAACATCCTGCTCAAGCTCATCCAGGCGGCGGACTACGACGTCAAGCGGGCCGAGACCGGGATCATCTACATCGACGAGGTCGACAAGATCGCCCGCAAGTCGGAGAACCCGTCGATCACCCGGGACGTCTCCGGCGAGGGCGTGCAGCAGGCGCTGCTGAAGATCCTCGAGGGCACCACCGCCTCGGTGCCGCCGCAGGGCGGGCGCAAGCACCCGCACCAGGAGTTCATCCAGATCGACACGACGAACGTGCTGTTCATCGTGGCGGGTGCGTTCGCGGGCCTCGAGAAGATCATCTCGGACCGGGTCGGCCGGCGCGGGCTGGGCTTCGGCGCGGAGATCCGCTCGAAGTCGGACCTGGACAACTCCGAGAGCTTCGCGGACACCATGCCCGAGGACCTCATCAAGTTCGGGCTGATCCCCGAGTTCATCGGCCGGCTCCCGGTCGTGGCCTCGGTGACGTCGCTCGACAAGGACGCCCTGGTCAAGATCCTGACCGAGCCGCGCAACGCGCTGGTCAAGCAGTACCGCAAGCTCTTCGAGATGGACGGCGTCGAGCTCGAGTTCACGGACGACGCGCTCGAGGCGGTCGCCGACCAGGCGATCCTGCGGGGCACCGGCGCCCGCGGCCTCCGCGCGATCATGGAGGAGGTGCTCCTCCCCGTCATGTACGACATCCCGAGCCGCACGGACGTGGCGAAGGTGGTCGTGACCGAGGAGACGGTGAAGGAGAACGTCAACCCGACGATCGTGCCCCGGCGCCCGCAGCGCCGGGAGCGGGGCGAGCGCTCCGCCTGAGCGACACCTACCGCGGAACGCCCGCCCTCCCCGAGGGCGGGCGTTCCGCGTTCTCGGGCCGCCCGCCCGGCACATGATCGGTCTCTGCGTGCAGTGAGGGCTGCCGGGGCAGCCGTCACCGCACACTCTCGGCGATCATGGTGCGCTGCTCAGGCGCTCAGCTTCTCGATCTCCTCGGGCGTGTAGCCGAGCTCGGCGAGGACCTCGGCGGTGTGGGCGCCCAGGGCGGGGACCTCGGCGTCGAGCGGCGGGGGCCAGGCGCTGGAGTCGACGGGCGGCACGGCCATGGGCACCGCCTCGCCCCCGGGCACCGGCACGCCGACGAACCGGGCGCGGGCGACGAGCTGCGGGTGCCGGGGGAGCTCGGCGACGTGCCCGACCGCGGACCAGGCGATGTCGGCCTCGTCGAGCAGCGCGCCGAGCCGCTCCTGCGTGAGCCCGGCGAAGCGGGCGTGCAGGAGGTCGTGCAGCGCGTCGCGGTGCTCCACCCGCGCCCGCACCGAGGCGAAGCGCTCGTCGACCGCGACCGCCGGGTCGCCGAGCACGGTCGTGCAGAGCCGCAGCCACTCCCGCTCGTTCTGCACGGCGAGGTGCACGGCGCCGTCGGCGCACGGGAAGGGGCCGTACGGCGCGATCGAGGGGTGGTGGCCGCCGGAGCGCGCCGGCGCCCGCCCGGTGCCGAGCGCGTACAGCATCGGCTGGTGCATCCACTCGGTGAGCGCCTCGAGCAGCGAGATCCGCAGCGTGGCGCCCTCGCCGGTGCGCTCGCGGTGGAACAGCGCCGCCAGCACCGCGGACTGGACCTGCACCCCGGCCGCGATGTCGGCGACGGAGATGCCGGCCCGGGCGGTCACGTCGCCGTCACCGGTCAGCTCGAGCAGACCGGCCTCGGACTGGATGAGCGCGTCGTAGGCCTTGCGGCCGGCGGCGGGCCCGCCCTCGCCGTACCCGGACAGCTCGCAGGTGATCAGCGAGGGCCGACGGCCGCGGAGGCTGTCGCCGTCGAGCCCGAGCCGGGCGGTGGCGCCGGGACCGAGGTTGGCCAGCACGACGTCGGCGGTGTCGACGAGCCGGTGCGCCGCGGCGAGCCCGTCGGCCGACTTGAGGTCGAGCACCACGGAGCGCTTGCCACGGTTGATCCACGCGAAGTACGAGGAGACGTCGCCGCAGGCCGCGTCGTAGCCGCGGGCGAAGTCGCCGCCGCCCGGCCGCTCGACCTTGACGACGTCGGCGCCGAGGTCGGCGAGCAGCCGCCCGGCGTAGGGCACGGAGACGGCGTGGTCGAAGGACACCACGCGGATCCCGGTCAGCGGTGCACTCACCCGTCCACTCCACCACACGAGGGGCACGGGCCCGAGGGTTGGCCGCCGTGCCGAGGGGGAATGCCTGGAATTGCCGCGTCAAGTACCGCGACATACGGTTCGGCCCGCACAGGCACGGAGGTGGTCGCATGTCGGGAACGCCGGGGTTCCTCTCGCGGGAACGGATCGTCGCCCCACCGGGCTGGAGCCGCTGGCTGGTCCCGCCCGCTGCGCTGTCGATCCACCTCGCGATCGGCCAGGTCTACGCGTGGAGCGCGTTCAAGGGCTCCCTCGAGAAGGGCCTGGACATCAGCGGCGTGCTCAGCGCGCTGCCGTTCACCCTGGGCATCGTCATGCTCGGCATCTCCGCGGCGGTGTTCGGCACGAAGGTCGACACGAACGGCCCGCGCTGGGCGATGGCCGTCGCGTCGGCCTGTTTCGCCACCGGCTTCCTGGTCTCGGCCCTCGGCATCTGGCTGGGTCAGTACTGGCTGGTCGTCGTGGGGTACGGCGGCATCGGCGGGATCGGGCTGGGCATCGGCTACATCTCGCCCGTGTCCACGCTGATCAAGTGGTTCCCGGACCGGCCCGGCCTGGCGACCGGCATCGCGATCATGGGCTTCGGCGGCGGCGCGCTGATCGCCAACCCGTGGACCGCGTCGATGCTGTCGGCCTTCGGCGCCACCGGTAACGACCCGAACCCGAACGGCATCGCGCTGGCCTTCCTCATCCACGGCGTGGTCTACGCGGTCTTCATGACGATGGGCTGGCTGCTCATCCGCGTCCCGGCCGCCGACTGGAAGCCCGCGGGGTGGGACCCGGCGAAGCAGAAGGCGCGGGCGATGGTCAGCACCGCGAGCGTCTCCGCCGCGAACGCCATCAAGACGCCGCAGTTCTGGCTGCTGTGGATCGTGCTCTGCTTCAACGTGACCGCTGGGATCGGCATCCTGGAGAAGGCGAACCCGATCTACCAGGACTTCTTCCGCGACGCCTCGCCGGCGCAGACGCTCGCCGCCGCGGCCACGGCGTTCGTGTCGATCCTGTCGCTGGCCAACATGCTCGGCCGGTTCGTGTGGTCCACGGTCTCGGACCTCATCGGCCGCAAGAACATCTACCGGCTCTACCTGGGCGTCGGCGCGCTGCTCTACCTGGCGCTGACGTTCATCGGCGAGGGCAACAAGGCCGTCTTCCTGATCTGCACGATGCTGATCCTGTCGTTCTACGGCGCCGGCTTCTCGACGATCCCGGCGTACCTGCGCGACCTGTTCGGCACCTACCAGGTCGGCGCCATCCACGGCCGGCTGCTCACGGCCTGGTCCACGGCCGGCGTCCTCGGGCCGATCATCGTCAACGCGATCGCCGACGCCCGCTCGGACGTCGCCGGCCCGTCGAAGTACACGCCCGCCTTCCTGGTGATGATCGTGCTGCTGGTCCTCGGCTTCGTCGCGAACGAGCTGGTGCGGCCGGTCGCCGACAAGTGGCACGAGCCCGAGCGGGCGGCACGGAGCGAGGAGGAGGCACGCACATGAGCGCGAGCACACCGGACCGCACGGGTGGCCCGCCCGTCGCCCTCGTCGTCCTGGCGTGGGTGTGGGTGGCGGCGCCCTTCCTGTACGGCCTGATCGCGCTGCTCACGAAGATCCCCGCCTTGTTCTCCGGCTGACCCGCACGGGGGTTCGGCCGCGGTGCGCCGGGGTACCTTCCCGCCGTGAGTGACGACGCGAAGGCCATGTCGGAGTGGATCACCGCCGTGTCCCGCGAGCTGGGGCTCGAGGGTCAGGTGGACAGCGAGAAGAGCGTGGACGCCGTGCTCGACCTGACGTCGGACGTCGCGCACGGCGTGAGCCGGCCGGCCGCGCCGGTGACGGCGTTCCTGATCGGGGTCGCCGCGGGCCGGGCGCAGGAGCCGCAGGTCGCCGCCGCGGACTACGCGCAGAAGATCTCCGCCCTCGCCGAGGGCTGGGACGCCGACACCGAGCGCGGTGTCCCGTCGAACGACCCCGACAACCGCGGTTAGCCCGACACGTCCAGGTGCGCCAGGACCTTGGTCGGGCGCACCCGGACCAGGAGTTCCCCGGGGACCCCGTTGCGCTTCCCGAACTCCTCCGCGCGGTCGGCGCCCATGTAGCGCCCGCCCAGCGCGGTGGCGGTCCGGAGCAGCTCGGCGGGGTCCTCGCTCGTCTCCGCCACGCCCTGGACCTGCACGAACGCGTACGGCGGCGCCGGCAGGTCGACCGCCAGCGCGACCCGCGGGTCGCGGGCGAGCGCCCGCCCCTTCGCCGTGTCCCGCCCGGTGTTGAAGATCAGCGTGCCGTCCTCGACCAGGAACCAGACCGGGGCGGCCAGCGGGCGGCCGTCCGCCGCCGTCCAGGCGAGCACCCCGGTGCGGGTGCCGTGGTTGAGGAACTCGACGATCTCCGGGGTCAGCTCTGCGCTCATGCGGCCAACCTAGATCGGGAACCGGACGACCGCCCGCCCCGCTCGGGGCCGCCCGGACGGTGGTGCGCGCGCCGGCGACGGGTGCGGCCGACCGGCGCCCGGCGTGAGCCGCCCGCCCGCCGCCGCGCGCTACCGTGACCGCGTGCGGACGGTGTCGGCGATCGGGAGGGCGGCGCAACGGCTGGTCTCGCGGCCCGTGCCGGTGCCCGTCGCTGCCGTGAAGGTCCTGTCCGGCGAGCGCCGGCCGCTGATCGGCGAGGCGCTGGGGGAGCAGCGGCACGCGGGCACCCGGCTCGACCAGGTCGACGGCACCACGTGCGGCAGCGCCGTGCTCCTCGCCCTCGCCACCTGGGCCGATCCCGCCGAGCTGGAGAAGCTGGAGCTGCGGGAGACGGACGCGAGCGGCATCGTCCGCGGCTTCGCCGCCCGCTACGACGCGCGCCAGCGCGAGATCCACGCCGCGACCAACCGGCTCTGGCCGCGAGCGCTGGGCACCACGCCGTGGGGCTTCCTGCGCTGGCTGCACACCCACGCCCCGGGCGCGGGCCGCTACCGCATCCGGTTCGTCGACGACGCCTCGGCGACGGACGTCGACACGGCGATCCGGGAGGTCGAGGCGGCCCTGGCCGCCCGCCGGCCCGTCCCGCTGCTCGTCGGGTCGCTGGTGCCGCGGCACTACTGCCTCGCCCTGCGGATCGCCGACGACGGCACCTGGCGGGTCTACGAGCCCACCAGCGGCACCGTCCGCGCGCTCGACCCCGGCCTGGTCCGCGCCCGCGCGCTCGCCCCGGTGCTCGGGTTCGCGCACCTGCACGTCGTGTTCCTGCCGCTGCGGGGCCGCTGATCGGCGCGACGACCGGGCGTGCCGGGGCGCGACCCACCCCCGGAAACGTGTCGTACCCGGCTCGTAGACTTGACTGCGTGACCGAGACCCTCCCAGCGCGCACCACCTCCCTCCCGCCGAAGTGGAACCCGGCGGAGGTAGAGGGCGTCCTGTACCGGCGCTGGGTCGACCGCGGCTACTTCGAGGCGGACCCGGCGTCGGGCGAGCCGCCGTACTGCATCGTCATCCCGCCGCCGAACGTCACGGGGAGCCTGCACCTCGGGCACGCCATGGACCACACCCTGATCGACGTCCTCACCCGGCGACGCCGCATGCAGGGGTACGACGCGCTGTGGCTGCCGGGCATGGACCACGCGGGCATCGCCACCCAGAGCGTCGTCGAGCGCCGGCTGGCCGAGGCCGGCGAGCCGGGGCGCCGCGAGCTGGGGCGCGAGGAGTTCGTCCGGCGCGTCTGGGAGTGGAAGGCCGAGTCGGGCGGCTCGATCCTGGGTCAGATGAAGCGCCTCGGGGACGGGGTGGACTGGACGCGCGAGCGGTTCACGCTCGACGAGGGCCTGTCCCGCGCCGTCCAGACCGTCTTCAAGAAGATGTTCGACGAGGGGCTGATCTACCGGGCCGAGCGCCTGGTCAACTGGTCGCCCGCGCTGCAGAGCGCCATCTCGGACATCGAGGTCGACCACAAGGAGGTCGAGGGCGAGCTCGTCTCGATGCGCTACGGGGACGGCGAGGACTCGATCGTCGTCGCCACCACCCGCGTCGAGACGATGCTGGGCGACACGGCCGTCGCGGTCCACCCGGACGACGAGCGGTACACCCACCTCGTCGGCCGGACCGTCCGCATGCCCGTCACCGGGCGGGACATCCCGGTCATCGCCGACCCGTACGTCGACCCGGAGTTCGGCTCCGGCGCCGTCAAGATCACCCCGGCGCACGACCCGAACGACTTCGAGATGGGCCGCCGGCACGACCTGCCGATGCCGACGATCATGGACGAGTCCGGGGTCATCGCGAACTCGGGCACCCCGTACGACGGCATGGACCGGTTCGCGGCGCGCGAGGCCATCCGCGAGCAGCTGCGGGCCGAGGGCCGGATCGTCGCGGAGAAGCGGCCGTACGTCCACAGCGTCGGGCACGACTCGCGCACCGGCGTCCCGATCGAGCCGCGGCTGTCGCTGCAGTGGTTCGTCCGGGTCGAGTCCCTGGCCAAGGCGTCGGGCGACGCCGTCCGCTCGGGCGAGACGAAGATCCACCCGCCGGAGATGTCGTCGCGGTTCTTCGACTGGGTCGACAACATGCACGACTGGTGCATCTCCCGGCAGCTGTGGTGGGGCCACCGCATCCCGGTCTGGTACGGGCCCGGCGGCGAGACGGTCTGTGTCGGGCCGGACGACGAGGTCCCGACCGGCGAGGGCTGGCGCCAGGACGAGGACGTCCTCGACACCTGGTTCTCCTCGGGCCTGTGGCCGTTCTCCACGCTGGGCTGGCCGGACGAGACCCCGGACCTGGAGCGGTACTACCCGAACTCCGTCCTGGTCACCGGCTACGACATCCTGTTCTTCTGGGTCGTCCGGATGATGATGTTCGGCACCTACGCGATGGGCCGCTCGCCGTTCGAGCACGTCTACCTGCACGGGCTCATCCGCGACGAGCACGGCAAGAAGATGTCGAAGTCCAAGGGCAACGTCATCGACCCGCTCGAGCTGATCGACGCCTACGGGGCCGACGCGCTGCGGTTCACCATCGCCCGCGGGTCGAACCCGGGCACGGACATGTCGCTGTCCACGGAGTGGGTCGCGGGCTCCCGCAACTTCACCACCAAGCTGTGGAACGCCGTCCGGTTCGCGGAGGCCAACGGCGCCGACCCGGCCCTGCCGCTGCCCACCGAGCCGACCGACGCGGACCGCTGGATCCTCGGGCGGCTGCGCGAGGTCCGGGAGCAGACGGACGCGCTGCTCGAGGACTTCCAGTTCGCCAAGGCCACCGAGGGCCTCTACCACTTCACGTGGGACGAGCTGTGCGACTGGTACCTCGAGCTGGCCAAGCCCCAGCTCGACGACCCGGGCACGGCCGAGGGCACCCGCGCCGTCCTGGGGCACGTGTTCGACGCGCTGCTGAGGATCCTGCACCCGATCGTCCCGTTCGTCACCGAGGCGCTGTGGACGTCGCTGACCGGCGGCGAGACGGTCGTGACCGCGACCTGGCCCGGCGAGGACACCGGGCTGCCGGTCGACGCCGCCGCGGTCGCACGCGTCGAGGCGCTGCAGAAGCTGATCACCGAGGTCCGCCGCTTCCGCACCGAGCAGGGCCTGCCGGACCGCAAGTCGGTCGCCGCGCTGCTGGTCGGGCTGGAGACCGCGGGCCTGGCCCGGCACGAGAGGGCCGTCCGGTTCCTCACCCGCCTCGACCCGGCGGGCGCGGACTTCGCGCCGACCGCCACGGTCGAGGTCGCGCTCAACGGCGACACCGTCCACGTCGAGCTGGACACGTCCGGGGCGATCGACGTCGCCGCCGAGCGGGCCCGGCTGGGGCGCGACCTGGCGGCCGCGCAGAAGGAGCTGGAGCAGGCCGAGAAGAAGCTCGGGAACCCCAAGTTCACCGAGAAGGCCCCGGCGCAGGTCGTCGACGGGATCCGGGCGCGGCGGGAGGCCGCCGTCGCCGAGATCGAGCGGGTCACGGCGCGGCTCGAGGGGCTGCCGGCCTCATGAGCCTCGTGCGCACGGTCCGCCCGGCCGGCGTGGAGGTGCCGCGGTGACGGATCCGGAACCCCCCGAGGGCGAGGGCGAGGTCCGCGCTCCGGAGGAGCAGGCCCAGGACGCGGTGATCTCCCACGTCCTGGACCAGATCCGCGGCTCGGACACCCCGGACGTCGTGCCCGCGCAGTCCACGGTGGCGGAGTACGCCGAGTTCCTCGCGGTCGAGGCCGAGCTGGACCGGCGCTGGCCGGAGACGGTCATGGAGCCGTCGCTGGACCGGATCCGGGCGCTCGTCGAGGTCCTCGGCGACCCGCAGACCGGCTACCCAGTCGTGCACCTCACCGGCACGAACGGCAAGACCTCCACGGCCCGCATGGTCGACGCGATCCTCAGCGAGATCGGGCTGCGCACGGGCCGGTACACCAGCCCGCACCTGCAGCGGGCCACCGAGCGGATCAACCTCGACAACCGGCCCGTCTCGCCCGCGCAGTACGTGCAGGCCTACCGGGACGTCGAGCCCTTCGTCGAGCTGCTCGACGCGAAGAACGAGATCAGGCTCAGCAAGTTCGAGGTGCTCACGGCCATGGCGTACTCGGCGTTCGCCGACGCGCCGGTCGAGGCCGGGATCGTCGAGGTCGGGCTGGGCGGCCGGTGGGACGCGACCAACGTCGTCGACGCCCGGGTCTCGGTGATCACCCCGGTCGGCCTCGACCACGCCGAGTACCTGGGCACGGACCTCCTGGGAATCGCGCGGGAGAAGGCCGGGATCATCAAGCCCGGCTCCGTCGCGGTGCTCGCCGCGCAGGACAAGGCCGTGGCGGAGGTGCTCCTCGAGCGCTGCGCCGAGGTCGACGCCCAGGTGGCCCGCGAGGGCGCCGAGTTCGGGGTGCGCGAGCGCGAGCTGGCCGTGGGCGGGCAGCGGCTGGAGCTGCAGGGCCTGTCCGGCCGGTACGACGAGATCTTCCTGCCGCTGCACGGCGAGCACCAGGCGTCCAACGCGGCGATCGCGCTGGCCGCCGCGGAGGCGCTGGTCGGGGCGGGCCCGCAGCAGCCGCTGGATCCCGACGCGGTCCGCGCGGCGTTCGCGTCGATCACCTCGCCGGGGCGGCTGGAGCCAATGCAGGGCGGGCCGGGCCGGCCGACGGTGCTGATCGACGCCGCGCACAACCCGCACGGCGCCCGCGCGCTGGCCGCCGCGCTGATGTCGGAGTTCCGGTTCACGCGGCTGGTCGCGGTGATCGGCGTGATGCGGGACAAGGACGCGAAGGGCCTGCTGGAGTCGCTCGAGCCCGCGGTGCACGAGGTCGTGGTGACCATGAACTCGTCGCCGCGCGCCATGGACCCGGACGAGCTGGCGGCGCTGGCCGTCGAGGTGTTCGGGCGGGACCGGGTGAGCGTGGAGCCGCAGCTGGCGGCGGCGATCGACCAGGGCGTCGAGCTGGCCGAGGAGGCCGGGGACTCGGGCGTCGGCGTGATCGTCACCGGCTCCGTGGTGACCGCGGGCGAGGCCCGGTCGATCTTCGGGAAGGAGCCCGCGTGAGCACGGCGACCAGCGGCGTGACCGGCGGCGGGACCGCCGGGGTGCCGGCGTGAGCACCGAACCGGTACGCCCGCCCGCCACGGACCCGATGAAGGGCTTCCGCGGCGTGTGCGCGGGGCTGCTGGTGCTCGAGGCGATCGTCGTGCTGCTCGGGGTGCTCGTCGTCGCGAGGTTCACCGAGGGCGCGCTGAACCCGGTCGCGATCACCGTGGTGCTGGTGCTCGGGCTGCTGATGATCGTGGCCTCGGGCCTGCAGCGGCGGCCGTGGGGGCTGGGCTTCGCGCTGGTCCTGCAGGTGGGGCTGGTGGCCACGGGCCTCTTCCACGTGTCCCTGCTGGCCATGGGCCTGATCTTCGTCCTGGTGTGGGGCATGGTGCTGTGGATGCGCCGGGACGTCGCCCGCCGGATGGCCCGCGGGCAGCTGCCGTCCCAGCAGCAGTAGCGGCTGCCCTCCGGCCCTGGTCACGGGCCCGCCGGACCGGCATCCTGCGCGGGTGTCCGGTCGCCCCGGGACCCGCCGCCGATGGCGGCGCCGGTCCGTCCTCCTGCCCGCCGCCGTCGTCCTCGCGCTGGTCGTCGCGGCCGGGCTGGTGTGGTTCGAGCCGTGGAAGCTCGTCGTCGACGAGTCGGTGGCGGAGCCCGCTCCGGTGGCCGCGGCCCCGGCCGGGGTCCCCGAGGCCGAGCCCGTCGTGCTCGCATCCGGTCGGCTCGTCGCGCACGAGCACGCGACCACGGGCGAGGCGCTGCTCCTCGGCCTGCCGGACGGTTCCCGGGTGCTGCGGCTGCAGGACCTGGTCACGAGCAACGGACCGCGGCTACGGGTCTGGTTGACCGACGCGCCCGTGCTGCCCGGGCGGGACGGCTGGCACGTGTTCGACGACGGCCGGTACCTCGACCTCGGCCCGCTGAAGGGCAACGTCGGCAGCGCCAACTACCCCGTGCCGGCCGGCGCGGACCTCGCCGGGTTGAGCAGCGTCAGCATCTGGTGCGAACGGTTCTCGGTCTCGTTCGGCGCGGCCACGCTGGCCCCGTGACGACCCGTCCGGCGGCGTCGCTACGCTCCGTCGCGTGACTGAACGCACCCTGGTCCTCGTGAAGCCCGACGGCGTCGCCCGGAACCTGATCGGCGAGTGCCTGGCGCGCATCGAGCGCAAGGGCCTCACGCTGGTGGCGCTCGAGCTGCGCACCGTCGACCGCGAGCTGGCGAGCCAGCACTACGCCGAGCACGACGGCAAGCCCTTCTTCGAGTCGCTGCTCGAGTTCATCACCTCCGGCCCGCTGGTGGCGGCGGTCGCCGAGGGCCCGCGCGCGATCGCGGCGTGGCGGCAGGTCGCCGGCGGCACCGACCCGGTGGAGAAGGCGACCCCGGGCAGCATCCGCGGCGACTTCGCCCTGGAGACCCAGTCGAACCTGGTGCACGGCTCGGACTCGCCCGAGTCTGCCGAGCGCGAGATCAAGCTCTGGTTCCCGAACCTCTGAGCGTGCCGGCGACCCCGGCCGGGCTCTCCGGACCCCGGCCGGAGACCGAGCCCGACGCGACGGCGCTCGGCACGCTCTGGACGGCGGTGACCCGCGCGGGCGGGGCGGTCGGCTTCCCGCCCGACGCCCCCGAGACGGACGTCCGGGCCCTCGCCGAGGCGACCGTGGCCGAGGTCCGGGCCGGCACGCTGCACCTGCTCGCCCTGCACGGGCCCGGGGACGAGCTCGTCGGCACGGTGTTCCTGCAGCCCGGGCGCGGGCCCGTGGTGGCACACCGGGCCACCGTGATCCGGCTGATGGTGCGGCCGGACCTGCAGGGCCGCGGCCTCGGCGGACGGCTGCTCGACGCGGCCCTCGACCGCGCCGCGGGGCTGGGTCTCGCCCAGCTGATCCTCTCGGCCCGGGGCGGCACCGGGCTCCCGGAGTGGTACGCGGCTCGCGGCTGGACCGAGGTCGGCCGTTTCCCCGCGGCGCTGCGCCTCGGGCCGGGCGACGTCCGGGACGAGCACTGGTTCCAGCGCGAGATCACCGACGACGAGGCCGTCCGGGACCGGACCCGGAATCGACAGGAAAGTGTCGGTCCCTCCCGTTAGCGTTCCGGTCGTGGGGGACGGACTGGTCCAGGCGCGGGACCTGCGCAAGCGCTTCGGGGGGTTCGAGGCCGTCCGCGGGATCGACGTGGACGTGGCGCAGGGCGAGGTCTTCGGCTTCCTGGGGCCCAACGGGGCGGGCAAGTCGTCGACCATGCGGATGATCGCGTGCGTCTCGCCGCGCACGTCGGGATCGCTGCAGGTCCTGGGGATGGACCCGGACCGGGAGGGGCCACGGATCCGGGCCCGGCTCGGCGTCGTCCCGCAGCTGGACAACCTCGACACCGAGCTGTCGGTGCGGGAGAACCTGGAGATCTACGGCCGGTACTTCGGGCTGCCCCGCCGGCACGTGCGGGCCAAGGCGGCGGAGCTGCTGGAGTTCGCGCGGCTCACCGAGCGCGCCGAGGACCGGGTGGAGCCGCTGTCCGGCGGGATGAAGCGCCGGCTCACCATCGCCCGCTCGCTGGTCAACGACCCCGAGCTGCTCCTGCTCGACGAGCCGACCACGGGGCTGGACCCGCAGGCCCGGCACCTGCTGTGGGAGCGGCTGTACCAGCTCAAGCGCGAGGGCGTCACCCAGATCATCACCACCCACTACATGGACGAGGCCGAGCAGCTGTGCGACCGGCTCGTCGTCATGGACGGCGGGGTGATCGTGGCCGAGGGTTCTCCTGCGGAGCTCATCGAGCGGTGGTCCACGCGGGAGGTGCTGGAGCTGCGGTTCCTCCCGGAGGAACGGCCCGCGGCCGGCGACCTCGAGCGGTACGCCGAGCGCGTCGAGCTGCTCCCGGACCGGGCGCTGCTCTACACCGCGGACGGGGAGCGCTCCCAGGTCGCGCTGCACGCCGCCGGGTTGCGGCCGCTGTCGGCGTTGGTGCGGCGGTCCACGCTGGAGGACGTGTTCCTCCGGCTCACGGGCCGGACGCTGGTGGACTGATGGCGATCGAGGAACGCGTACCCGCGACCCGGCTCGCACCGGCGACGGCGCCCGGGTGGGTGCACGGGGTGCTGCTGGTCGTCGAGTCGTTCTGGCGGTGGTACCGGCGCAACTGGCGGGCGACGGCGGTGTCGTCGGTGCTCCAGCCGCTCCTGTTCCTGCTCGCGTTCGGGCTCGGCTTCGGCAGCCTGATCGCGTCGCGGCCCGGGGCGGAGGCGGCCACGGGCGGCGTGCCGTACCTGGTCTGGCTGGCCCCGGCGCTGCTGGCGATGTCCACGGTGCAGAGCGCGGCGTTCGAGATGACCTACCCGGTGCTGTCCGGGTTCAAGTGGCAGCGCGTCTACCTCGGTATGGCGGCCACGCCGCTCACCGGGGCCCAGATCGCCGTCGGCCACCTCGTGTGGGTCGCGGCCAAGATGACGCTCACGGGCGCGGTCTACCTGGTGCTGATCGCCGTGTTCGGCGGCGCCGCGTCGATCGGGGTCCTGGGCTCGCTCGCCGCCGCGGTGCTGACCGGGGCCGCCGTGGCCGCGCCGGTCATGGCGTTCTCGGCGAGCCGGGAGGACGAGGGCGCGGCGTTCAACGCGCTGTTCCGGTTCGTCGTGCTGCCCATGACCCTGTTCTCCGGCACGTTCTTCCCGGTCGCCGCGCTGCCCGCCTGGGTGCAGCCGCTGGCGTGGGTGTCGCCGCTGTGGCACGGCACGGAGCTGGCCCGCGCCGCGGCGCTGGGCACCGGTACGGCCGGGGCGGTGCTGGGGCACCTCGCCTACCTGGCGGCGCTCCTCGCCGTCGGCACCGGGCTGTCGGTCCGGGCGTTCACCCGGAGGCTCGCGCCGTGACCACGATCGACGCCACGGCGCGCCCCGCCCCGGGGTGGACCCGGGTGCTGCCCGGCGGCAGCTACGCCGGTCGCTCGCGGATGCTGCTGCTGCGCTCCGCCACGGCCGCGCGCCGCACCTGGCCGGCGATCGTGTCCGGGTTCGCCGAGCCGGTGTTCTACCTGCTGGCGATGGGGTCGGGCCTCGGCTCGCTGGTCGGCGAGCTGCCCGGGCCGGACGGGCGGCCGATCTCCTACGCCGCGTTCATCGCGCCGGGCCTGCTTGCCGCGTCCGCCATGAACGGCGCGGTGTTCGACGCGACCTTCAACGTGTTCTTCAAGCTCAAGTACAACCGGCTGTACGACGCGATGCTGGCCACCCCGCTCGGCCCGGTCGACATCGCGCTCGGCGAGATCGGCTGGGCGTTGCTGCGCGGCGGGCTCTACGCCACCGGCTTCCTGTCGGTCATGGCGGTCGCCGGCCTGATCACCTCGCCCTGGGCGCTGCTGGCGTTGCCGGCAGCGCTGCTGGTCGCGTTCGCGTTCGCCGCGATCGGGATGGCGGCGACCTCGTTCATGCGCTCCTGGCAGGACTTCGACCTGGTCACGCTGGCCGTGCTGCCGATGTTCCTGTTCGCCACGACCTTCTACCCGCTCGGCGTCTACCCCCGCCCGCTGCAGATCCTCGTCGAGTGCCTACCGCTGTTCCATGCGGTCGAGCTCATGCGCGGGCTCACCACGGGTGCGGTCCACCTCGGCATGCTCGGCCACCTCGCCTACTTCGTGGTCATGGCCGCGGTCGGCGTCGTCGTCGCCGCCCGCCGGCTGGAGGCGCTGCTGCTGCGGTAGGTCCGGTCGGCGCTCCGAGCGCGCCGTCGATCCGGCCAGCGCCACCAGGCCCAGCAGCCCGGTGAGCCAGGCGCCGAGGGCGAGGGGGCAGCGGGTCAGCGTCTGCACCGCCGCCAGCACGGAAGTGGCGCCGGCCGCCGCCAGTGCCAGGTGGTGCGGCCAGCAGCGCAGTCGGCCCGAGCGCGCGAGCCCGCCCGTGACCAGCGCGAGGACCGCCAGGCCGAGCAGCAGCAGGACCGGCACCCGGCCCGCCCGCCCGAGGCCCAGCAGCGTGCGTATGTGCCACTCGGCCACGTGCGTCACGGGCACCTCGTGCCACGGCGACCCCCACCATCGCAGCCCGAGCGCGGCCACCGCGAGCAGGGCCGCGGCGGTGCCGGCCTCGCGCAGCCGCGGCAGCTCGCGGGGCGACGGCCGCCGGCCGAGCGGCGCGACCGGGGAGGACACCGGACTCATCGCAGCTCCTTCGTCGGACCCGGAACGCTGCCCGGAACGCTAGGGAGCACCGGGCCGCCCGTCGCCGGTGCGAGCCCCCGGATCCGGGCGCGCCGACCCCCGACACGGGGTGGGGCCAGCACCACCCCGCCGTTGTCCGGACCGGGTCCGGGGGCCCGGTCGCACGGGCCGGATCGCCCTGGGCCCCCGCCGCCCGCGCTTGCTACCGTCGCCGTCGCGTTCGCGTCACGAAGGGCATGATCATGATCACCGGAAGTCTCGTCGCGCTGGTCACTCCCATGCGGGAGGACGGCTCGATCGACCACGAGGCGCTCGACCGGCTCGTCGAGCGGCAGGTGCTGGCCGGGACCGCGGCGATCGTGTCCGTCGGCACGACCGGCGAGTCCTCCACGCTGTCGGTCGAGGAGCACACGGACGTCATCCGCCGCACGATCGACGTCGTCGCCGGGCGGGTCCCGGTCATCGCGGGCACCGGCGCGAACAACACCGACGAGGCCATCCACCTGACCGAGTCCGCCGCGGCGGCGGGCGCCGACGGGGCGCTGCTCGTCACGCCGTACTACAACAAGCCCCCGCAGGAGGGCCTGTACCGGCACTTCAAGAAGGTCGCCGAGGCCGTCGACATCCCGCAGTACCTGTACAACGTCCCCGGCCGCACGGCATGCGACATGCTGCCCTCGACCGTCGAGCGGCTCGCCGAGGTGCCGAACATCGTCGGGCTCAAGGAGGCCAAGGGCGACCTGGACCGGGTTCGCGACCTGGTCGCGCTCGGGCTCACCGACTTCGCGCTCTACTCCGGCGACGACGCCACCGCCCGCGCCAGCATGCTCGCCGGCTTCCACGGCGACATCTCGGTCACCGCGAACGTCGCGCCCGAGCAGATGGCGCGGATGTGCAAGGCCGCCATCGCCGGCGACGACGAGGAGGCCGCCACCATCGACGCGGACCTCGCCGGCCTGCACCGCGCCCTCTTCGCCGAGCCCAACCCGATCCCGGTGAAGTGGGCGCTGGCGGAGATGGGGCTGATGCCCGGCGGCATTCGGCTGCCGCTGGTCCCGCTCGACGAGTGGCACCACGAGGACGTCCGCGCCGCCCTCCGCGCCGCCGGCCTCCTCGACTGACTCGCCCCCCACACCCTGAGGGGCACCGCGCACCCGCCCGGACCCGGTGCCGCACCCGGGAGGAGCGCTTCACACCCCGTCGACCGGGTGGGGCGCTCGGGTGGGTGTGGGACGCCGTGAGGGTCGAGGATCAGTGGTGCCACCTGGCGAGCCGACGAAACCCCTCCAGCAGCGCCCTCCTGTGAGCGAGTTGGCGCGCTCGTGCGGACCTCTTGCACGAGAGTGCCGCTCGTGCGGTCAGCGGAGGAGGGCGGGATTGTCGTGGGGGAGGGCGCGGGCCCGCGCGTCGGCGGCGGCGTCGGGGTCGCCGAGGCGGGCGCGGTGGCGGGCGGCGCGCACCGCGTACTCCGCGAGCCCGGTGTGTTCGGCGCGCCGGGCGAGCAGGGCGGCCTCGCGGAGCGCGGTGTCCCGGTCGAGGTCGGCGGTGATCGCGCAGAGCGTGTCCCGCAGGTGCAGCTCGATCCAGCAGCAGACGTCGGCGTCGGCGACGAGGGTGGCGCAGGCGCCGTCGAGGGCCGTCGCGGCGGCGGCCGGGTTCCCGAGCCGTGCCCGGGCGACGGCGAGGCCGCGGCTGGTCAGCGCGATCCAGCAGGCGTCGTCGAGGACCTCGGCGAGGGTGTGGGCGTCGGCCAGCACGGCCTCGGCCTCGGCCACCCGGCCCTCCCGGAGCAGGACCTCGCCGTGCAGCACGTCGATCCACGGCCGCATCGACGTCCACCCCAGTTCCGAGGCCATCCGGCGGGCCTCGGCCACGTCGGAGGCGGCCGCCTCGTCCTCGCCGCGCTGCAGCCGGGCGCGGGCCCGCATGGCGACCGCGGCGGTGAAGGCGCGCGGCCGGTCGGCGGTCTCGGCGAGGGCCACGGCGGCGTCGAGCTCGCGCACCGCCCACTCGGAGAGCCCGGTGTCGATGAGCGCGAACCCCCGCACGTGCGCCACCCCGGCCCGCTGCTCGGGCCGCTCCCCGGCGGCGACGCCGGCACTGTCGAGCCACCGCAGCGCGGCGGTGGGGTCGCCGGTGGCCGTGGCGACGAAGCCGAGCTCGCGGCGGGCGAGGGAGGCGATGTCGGCCAGGCCCTCGCGCGTCGCGAGCCGGTCGGCCTCGCGCAGCGCGGCGGCCGCGCCGGGGTCGGTGCTGGCGACGGCGTGGACGTACCCGCGCCCGTAGTGCGCCAGCGTCTCGGCGAGCACGACGTCGTCGCCCAGCTCCCGGGCCCGCCGGACCGCGCCGGCGAGAATCGCGGTGCCGTCGCGCGCCGCCCCCGAATCCATCACCTGTTCGCCGACGCGGACGAGCTCCCGCACCGCCGAACGGCTGGCGGGGGAGCTGCCGCGGGGCCGGTGCCGCCGCTGCAGCCGAGCACCCGCGCGGGCGAGGCCGTGCCGGCGGCCGTGCAGCCACGCGGCGAACTCCGGCACGTCCGGCTCGGCGCATTCCAGCAGCGGGAGCGTGGCCTCGGCGAGGGGCCAGCCGGCCGGGGCCCGCCCGGCCAGGACGTCGACGACGTCGACCCGGACGCCCTCGGCGATCTCGCAGGTCAGCGGGTCGCCCTCGAGGCGCACCGCGTCCCCCACGGCGCGGCGCACCTGGCTGAGCGTCCAGCGCAGCGCGGCCTGCGGGTCCTCCGCATCGGGGAACAGCAGCTCCTGGACGCGTCCGCGGGGCACCGGGCCGGTCGTGGTCAGCAGCAGCGCGAGCAGCGCCCACGGCTTGCGGCCCCGAGGGACGGGAGGGCGGGGACCCCGGGTCTCGACGCGCGGCGGCCCGAGGAGCCGGACGACGACGGCGGGCCCCTCCCCGCCGTCGTCCCCCCGTCCTGTGTCGTCCGGCTCCATCCCGCTCTCCCGTCCGCTGGGAAGGAGGTCAGGATGGCACCGCCCGATACGTCCGGCGTCGCCCGTTCGGCCGGTTCCGCCGTCTGCGGTAGCCCCGTTCGGCCGTGACGGGGCCGGTTCCCGCCCGCCTGCTAGGCCCGTTCGGCCGTCACGAGCAGGTACTCCGACTCCCAGACCCCGCCCTGCTGCGTGCGGGTGAGGAAGTCGAGGAAGGCGGCGTCGAGCTCGGCGGTGCGCGCCGGGTCGTCGGCGACGCATCCGTAGACGGCGATCGTCGGGCCGTAGTTGCGCTTCCACCACTCGCGGAAGTCCTGCGGGGAGTCGGTGACGTCGAGGGTGTAGGTGCGCTTCGCGGCGCGGAGCGTGCGGACGCCGTCGCCGAACAGCTCGCGGACGTGCTCCTCGCTGCCCCACAGCGGCGCGGGGCGGGCGCCCGGCGGGGGCGGCGGCGCGAAGGGCTTCATGGTGGCGAAGAGCTGCCCGACGAAGCCCTCGGGCGTCCAGTTGATCATTCCGACGGTGCCGCCGGACCGGCAGACGCGCAGCGTCTCGGCTGCCGTGCGCTCGTGGAACGGTGCGAACATCGAGCCCACACAGGAGATCACGGCGTCGAACTCGCCGGTCTCGAAGGGCAGCGACTGGGCGTCGGCCTCGACCCACTCCAGGTCCAGGCCGCGGGAGCGGGCGATGCGCCGGCCCCGGTCGAGCAGCTCGGGCGTCAGGTCGGAGGCGACGACCTCGGCGCCGGCCGCCGCGGCCGGGATGGAGGCGTTGCCGGTGCCGGCGCCGACGTCGAGCACGCGCTGCCCGGGGCCGATGCCGGCGGCCTCGACGAGGATCGCGCCCAGGCCGGGGATGAGGTCGGAGGCGACGGTGCCGTAGTCGCCGGAGGCCCACAGCGCGCGGTGCTTGGGGCCGATGGTGTGGATCGGGTCGGTGGTCGGGGTGCTCATGGTGGCTCCTCGTGTCGGTGGTGCCGGTCACGGGGAGCGTGGCGGGGGAGCGTGTGCGGAACCGTGTGCGGAGGAGGAATCGGCGCAGGGCTACCCTGGGTTCGCGTGAGCGCCGTGCTGTCAGGGTCCGTCTTCCCTGCCCTCGAACCGTTGCTGCCGCGGGTGTCCAAGCCCGTGCAGTACGTCGGCGGCGAGCTGAACGCGCAGACCAGGCCGTGGGAGTCCGCCGAGGTCCGGTGGGCGCTGCTGTACCCGGACGCGTACGAGGTCGGCCTGCCCAACCAGGGCGTCATGATCCTCTACGAGGTCCTCAACGAGCGCGCCGACGCCCTCGCCGAACGCTGCTACGCCGTCTGGCCGGACCTCGAGAAGCTCATGCGCGAGCACGAGGTCCCCGCCTTCACCGTCGACACCCACCGTCCGATCGCCGCGTTCGACCTCCTCGGCGTGAGCTTCTCCACCGAGCTGGGCTACACGAACCTGCTGACCACGCTCGACCTCGCCGGCATCCCGCTGCACGCGGTGGACCGGGACGAGAGCCACCCGGTCGTCGTCGCCGGCGGGCACGCCGCCTTCAACCCGGAGCCGATCGCCGACTTCGTCGACGTCGCGGCGCTGGGGGACGGCGAGGAGGTCGTCGGCGACATCACGGACGTCGTCAAGGCGTGGAAGGCCGAGGGGCGGCCGGGGGGCCGCCGCGAGCTGCTGCGCCGGCTGGCGAACACCGACGGCTGCTACGTCCCCTCGTTCTACGAGGTGGAGTACGACACCGCGATCACCGCCGTCACCCCGGCGGAGGGTGCCCCGGCCACGGTCCAGAAGCGCACGACGTCGGACCTCGACGAGTGGCCCTACCCCAAGGCGCCGCTGGTCCCGCTGGCCGAGACCGTGCACGAGCGGGCGAGCGTGGAGATCTTCCGCGGCTGCACCCGCGGCTGCCGCTTCTGCCAGGCGGGCATGATCACCCGCCCGGTGCGCGAGCGGTCGCTGCAGGGGATCGGCGAGATGGTCGACGCCGCGGTGCGGGCCTCCGGGTTCGACGAGGTCGGCCTGCTGTCCCTGAGCAGCGCCGACCACTCCGAGATCGCCGACATCACCAAGGGCCTGGCGGACCGCTACGAGGGCACCAACACGTCGCTCTCGCTGCCGTCGACCCGCGTCGACGCCTTCAACATCGACCTCGCCAACGAGATCAGCCGCAACGGCCGCCGCTCCGGCCTCACCTTCGCGCCCGAGGGCGGGTCCGAGCGGATCCGCCGGGTGATCAACAAGATGGTGTCGGAGGAGGACCTCATCCGCACCGTCTCCGAGGCGTTCGCGCAGGGCTGGCGGCAGGTCAAGCTCTACTTCATGTGCGGGCTGCCCACCGAGGAGGACGAGGACGTCCTGGAGATCGCGGGCATGGCGCACCGGGTCATCCAGGCCGGCCGCGCCGCCTCCGGCCGCAACGACGTCCGCTGCACGATCTCCATCGGCGGCTTCGTCCCCAAGCCGCACACGCCGTTCCAGTGGGCGGCGCAGGCGCACCCGGAGGTCGTCGACGCCCGGCTGCGGAAGCTCCGCGAGGCCGTGAACAGCAACAAGAAGCTCGGGCGCAACATCGGCATGCGCTACCACGACGGGCAGCCCTCGCTGATCGAGGGCCTGCTCGCCCGCGGCGACCGCCGGGTCGGTGCCGTGATCGAGCGGGTGTGGCGCGAGGGCGGCCGGTTCGACGGCTGGTCCGAGCACTTCTCCTACGAGCGCTGGATCACCGCCGCCAAGGCCGAGCTGGAGCCGCTCGGCGTCTCGCTGGAGTGGTTCACCACCCGGGAGCGCGAGGAGGGCGAGATCCTGCCCTGGGACCACCTCGACTCCGGGCTGGAGCGGGACTGGCTCTGGGCGGACTGGCAGGACGCCCTGTCCGGGCGGGAGCAGGACGACTGCCGCTGGACCCCGTGCTTCGACTGCGGGGTGTGCCCCTCGACGGGCACCGACATCGAGGTCGGGCCGAGCGGCACGACGCTGCTCCCGCTGACGGTGGTGAACCCCGTCGGACGGGAGCTGGGTGGCTGAGGACCTCTCCGGGCAGCCGGCCGGGTCGCAGTCGGCGGGCACCCGGCAGATCACCGTCCGTGTCGCGGACGAGCGCGACGTCGAGGCCCTGGCGAGGCTGCGCCGTGCCTGGACCGAGGAACGGGCCGGCCGGCCGGTGTCCGACGCGGGCTTCGAGGCGGCGTTCGCGCAGTGGGCGCGCGTCGAGCAGCCCCGGCGGACCTTCTGGCTGGCCGAGATCGGCAGCGACCGGGCCGGCTGGACGCCGATCGGCTCGATCAACGTCGTGGAGATCGTCCCGATGCCCCGGCCCGGGACGCGCGCGGGCAAGGTCGGGCAGGTCGGCAACGCCTTCGTGCTCGAGGCCTTCGCCGATCGCGGCGTCCCGCGCGCCCTGCTGCAGGCCGTCGTCGACCACGCCCGGGACCGCCGCTACCGGCGGCTGATCCTCGCCCCGACCGCCCGCAGCACGACCTTCTACCGGCGCGCGGGCTTCCGGCCGGCGGGGGAGACCCTGCTGGTCCTCGAGCCCGGGCCGGAGTAGCCGGTCAGACCACACCCCGGTGCTGCAGGTAGCGGAACATCCCGATGCCGGGCAGCACCGGCAGCCAGTAGGTCAGCAGCCGCGAGGTGAGGGTCGCGGCGACCGCGGGCGCGGGGGCCACGCCGACGGCGACGAGCCCGGCGACGAGCAGCGCCTCCACCGCGCCGAGACCGCCCGGTGTCGGCGCGATGTGCCCGAGCGTCTGCCCGACGACGAACACCACGAGCACCTCCAGCCACGGGAAGTGCGGGTCGAACGCGGCCAGGCAGGTGGCCAGGCCCAACGCGGACATCAGGTGGTACGCGGCGGCGCCGCCGAACAGCTGCGCGGCCCGCAGCGGGCGGCGGATCGCGCCCCACAGCTCGCGGACGACCTGCAGGCCGGGCCGGACGATCCGGCGCCGGCCCAGCGGCGACCCGAGCACGAGCCCGGCGAGGACGAGGATCCCGGCGATGGCGCCCAGCAGCGGCCAGCCGGTGGGGATGCGGACGAACCGCAGGGTTCCCGTGATGCCCACCGCGAAGATCCCCACCACGCAGATGACGGCCGACACCGCGCCGGTCGCCGCGAGGTTCAGCATCGTCACGCCCACGGCGAGCGAACGGCGCATCCCCAGCTTCTCCATGAACGCGATGTTGATCCCGAAGAAGCCGACGCCGCCCGGGGTGGTGCGGCCGGTGAAGGCGGCCGCGACCTGCACCTCCACGGTGCGGCGGAAGGGCAGGTGGGTGTCGCAGGAGCCCAGCAGGGACACCGCGGACAGCACGATCGCCAGCATCCCGGTGAACACGGCCAGGGCGAGCCACCACCAGTTGGCGTCACGGAGCAGGCCCACCGTCTCCGGCAGGTCGGCGAGCTGCGGCAGCAGGAGGTAGATCGCGCCGCCGAGGAACAGCATCGTGACCAGCGCGCGCGGCCGGACGGGGGACGGGTAGCTCGGCAGCGGCCGCCCGATCCGGTCCGCCAGGGCCTCCCGCAGCTCGCTGAACAGGTAGTGGCCCTCGGCGATCTGCTCCCGGACCCCGCGGTGCAGCGCGAGGGGCTGCAGGTAGGCCAGCGCCGCCTCCAGCCGGTCCGCGGACAGGGTCCGGTCGGCCGCCGCGACGGTCCGGTCCACGCCCACGATGGAGACCAGCGTGATCAGTACGTCGGCGAGGTCCTGGGCCAGCAGCGCGGGGCTCGCCCCGACCTGGCCGAAGGTGAAGTTGAGCAGCCAGGGGTTCCCGTCCGCGTCGACCAGGATGTTGTCGGCCTGCAGGTCGTGGTGGGCGATGTGGGCCCGGCCCAGGACCGCGACCTGGGTGCACACCGCGTCCAGGAGCCGGTCGTCGATCTCCCGGACCGGCAGCTCCGAGAGCGGCCGCCCCTCGACCACGCCGTGCACCAGCACCGGCGAGCCGTGCTCGATCACGCACGCCAGCTCGACGTGCGGGGTCCGCACCCCGGCCGCCTCGGCCAGCCGCGACACGTACGCCTCGTGCTCCACCTCGTGGTGGGTGCTCGAGAGCCGGGGCACGTCCTGGACGTCGATCGTGGCGAGGAGTCGCCGGAGGCGGTACCAGGGGCCGGCCCGCCGGTGCAGCCGCGCCACCGCGCGGGCCCGGAGCACCCGGCCGTCCCGGGTGGTGATGGTGAAGCGGCGGGGGCCCACCAGGTGGGCGCGCTCCGCGTGGATGTCGTCCGGGCGGAGCCCGGCCTCCTCGAGGGTGCGGCGCACCGCCTCGACCGAGGTCCGGCGGCCCGGGGCCCCGCCCACGAGGTGCGACGCCGACCCGGCGCCCCAGCCGACGACCGCGCCGGCGAACACCGCGAGCGGCAGGGCGCCCTGGTACACCTCCGCGAGCGCGACCGCGACCGCCACTATCCAGCCCGCGGAGGCCGCCTTGCGTGGCAGGTACGGGGCCGCGGCGGTGACGAGCGCCGCCGCGACGGCCGTGTGGGTGGCGGCGAAGGCGAACCCCTCGGGGCCCGGGAGCCGCAGGCCGGTCTCGCCCGCGAGCTCGGGCGGGACGGGCCGGTCGGGGAGGAGATGGCCGAGCGCCGTCGTCACCAGCCAGGCGACCGTGCCGGCGGCGACGAGCTGCGCCGCCGCGCGGACGTGCTTGAGGTACAGCGCGACGGCCGCCGCCCCGGCGATCCCGGCCCACGTGCCGACCCAGAGCAGTCCGGCGGCCACCGGGGCCCAGCCGGCGGGGAGGGCCCCGATCTCCTCGAAGATCGCCGCCTCGACCGGGTTGACCGCGCCGTCGGCCGCGAGCGCGCAGAGCGTGACGACCGCGGCCGCCACCACGACCCGCACGACGTCGCGGGGCCGGCGGCCGACGGAGAACCGCCGCAGGGAGCGCGGACCGGTGGGGGGAACCGTCACGACGGGGTCCTCCGGCTGTGGTGCGGGCCCGTGCGGGACCCGCTCCCGGGGCCCCTCGTCGGCCCGTTCCCCGACCTGCGCCCCGACCTGCGCGTCGACCCGCTCGTCGGTCCTGTCGTCCAGCCTGTCGTCCACGTTCCCGACCCCGCCCTCGACCCCGCTCCCGGTCCGCCGCGGCCGGCGCCCGTGCCGACCGCGACGAGTGTGTCCCCGGAAGACGCGCGCCCCAACCGCCGGATCGGGCCTCCTGGCGAGTCGGTCCGCCGGGACCGGGGTGAGGCCGGGCGCCGGGTCGGCGGCGGGCGGGGCCTACCCTGCTCCCATGGCTCGAGTGCGACCCGGGGAGGCCGCGAACCCCGCCCCGCCGACGGTGCAGCGCATCCGCGTGCGCTTCGCCAAGCGCGGGCGGCTGCGGTTCCTGTCGCACCGCGACGTGGCCCGCAGCGTCGAACGCGCGGTGCGCCGCGCCGGCATCCCCGTCTCGCACTCGCACGGCTTCAGCCCGCACCCGCGGATCTCGTGGATCGGCGCGGCCCCGACCGGCACGGCCAGCGAGGCCGAGTACCTCGAGATCGGCCTGACCCGCGAGGTCGAGCCCGAGGTCGTCCGCACCGCGCTCGACGCGGCGCTGCCCGCGGGGCTGGACATCCTCGACGCCGTGGTCGCCGAGCCGCCGGCGCTCGCCGACCGGATCGACGCGAGCCTGTGGCGGATCGTCCTCCCCGGCGTCCCCGAGGCGGCGCTGCGGGCGGCCGTCGAGGCGCTCCTGGCGCGCGACGCGCTCGTGGTCGAGCGGGTCATGCCGGCCGGGCGACGGGAGATCGACGTCCGGGCCGCGGTCGTGTCGGCGGCCGTCACGACCTGCGACGATGCACCCGCGGGGGGACCGCCGGTGGGTGACGCACCGGGCGGAGTCACACCGGAACCGGACGCCGCGGGGTCGGACTGTGCGATACTGACGGCGGTCGTACGGCAGACGACACCCGCTGTTCGACCCGACGACGTGTTGGGCGCACTCGACGTTGTCGCAGGTCTGAAACCGCCGGTGCCCGCGAAGGCGACCCGGATGGCGCAGGGCCTGCTCGACGACCGGGGCCGCCTCGCCGATCCGCTCGGAGCGGGCCGGGTCACCGCCCGGGCCTGACCGCCGCGGAGCGGTGCCGCCGCCGGCCCGGGGTGGGCCGGCCGGACGCGGCGTCGAGCACCGCCGAGCGACCAGGATTGCCCGGCCCGCACCGCGGGACGGGAGAACGCGTGAGGCCCCTGTGCGGCCGCCCTCGAGGGGCGCCCGGGGGCGAAGGAGTTGAATGTCGATCAACGATGCGCCCGCCGGGGGTACCGGCGGGCAGTTCTCCGTGTCGGAACTGCCGGAGAAGCTGCGTGTGCACGCCCTCGCCCGGCTGATCGGGCGGACCAGCAAGGAGGTCCTCGCGGCGCTCGCCGAGCTCGGCAGTGCCGCGCGGAGCGCGCAGGCCGGCGTCGACCGGAAGACGGCCGAGCAGGTCGTCACCGCCCTGCTGGGCGAGCAGGCCACCGGGGCCGCCCCCGAGGCCCCGGCGACCGCCCCGGAGTCGGACACGACCGAGGAGACCGCGGCGCCGGAGACGGTCGCGGCCGCCGAGGCCGCCGCCGGGCAGGACACCGAACCGGCCGCCGGCGGACGCCCCGCCGCCGAGCAGCCCGCCGCGGACACCTCCGCCGCGCAGACCGAGGGCCCCCTCTCGCCGGTCTTCGCGCCGCCCGCCCCGCTCTTCCAGGCCCCCCAGCCCGACGCCGCGCCCACCCGCGGTCGCCGCCGCAGGGCCGCCGCGGCGGAGCCCGCCGAGGCCGCGACCGAGGCGCCCGCCGAGGCCGCCGCTCCCGCCGAGGACGAGGGCCCCGCGAAGCCCCGCCGCACCCGCCGCCGCTCGGGCAGGCCCGAGCCGGAGGCCGCCGAGGGGACCCCCGAGACGCCCGCGGACGAGACCGGGGACGAGACCGGGGACGCCGAGACCGTCGACGAGACCGACGCCTCCGACGAGGGCGACGACGACGGCGCGGGCCGCCGCCGTCGGCGCCGGGGCCGGCGTGGCCGGGGCCGCGGCCGCGGGGACAACGGCGAGGACGGCGAGGGCGCCGAGGACGCGTCGGACGCCGCGGACACCGCCGAGGGCGAGGCCGCCGACGCCGAGTCCGACGACTCGGCCGAGGAATCCGACGCGGACGACGAGGACACCGACGAGGGCGAGGCCGGTGGCTCGCGGCGCCGCCGTCGCCGCCGCCGTCGCCGCGGCGCGGGCGACACGGCGGACGAGCGCGGCGACGACGACCCGCCGAACACCGTCACCAAGGTGCGCCAGGGCCGGGACAAGGACGCCCGGGACAAGGACGCCCGGGACGCCCGGGACACCCGCGACTCCGGGGACGACGGGGTGCAGTCCGTCCGCGGCTCCACCCGGCTCGAGGCCAAGCGCCAGCGCCGCCGGGACGGCCGCGACGCCGGCCGTCGGCGCCCGCCGATCCTGTCCGAGGCCGAGTTCCTGGCCCGCCGCGAGTCCGTCGAGCGGTCGATGGTGGTCCGGCAGAGCGGGCCGCGCACCGAGATCGGCGTGCTCGAGGACGGCGTGCTCGTGGAGCACTTCGTCGCCGGTGGCGGCAACGGGTCCGCGGACCGGTCCGCACCCGCCTCGATGGTCGGCAACATCTACCTCGGCCGCGTGCAGAACGTGCTGCCCAGCATGGAGGCCGCGTTCGTCGACATCGGCCGCGGCCGCAACGCCGTGCTCTACGCCGGCGAGGTCGACTGGGACGCCGCCGGGCTCAACGGCAAGGCCCGCCGCATCGAGCAGGCCCTGAGCAGCGGCGACAGCGTCCTCGTCCAGGTCACGAAGGACCCGGTCGGGCACAAGGGCGCCCGGCTCACCACCCAGATCAGCCTGGCCGGCCGGTTCCTGGTCTACGTGCCGAGCGGCGGGGCGGCGGGCATCTCCCGCAAGCTGCCGGACGTCGAGCGCAAGCGCCTCAAGGACATGCTCAAGGAGATCGTCCCGGCCGACGCCGGCGTGATCATCCGGACGGCGTCCGAGGGCGTCAGCCACGAGGCCCTGGAGCGGGACGTCCGCCGGCTGCAGGCGCAGTGGGAGGTCGTCAAGGAGAAGTCCGAGAAGACCGGCCCCAAGGCGCCCAAGGCCCCCGCGCTGCTCTACGAGGAGCCGGACCTGCTGGTCAAGGTCGTGCGGGACCAGTTCAACGAGGACTTCTCCTCGCTGATCGTGTCCGGCGACGACGCGTGGGAGACCGTCTCGGACTACGTGGCGCACGTCGCACCCGAGCTGGCCGACCGGCTGCACCGGCACGTCGGGCCGAAGGACGTCTTCGCCGAGTACCGGATCGACGAGCAGCTGCTCAAGGCGCTGGACCGCAAGGTCTGGCTGCCCTCCGGCGGCACGCTGGTGATCGACCGGACCGAGGCCATGACGGTCATCGACGTCAACACCGGCAAGTTCACCGGCTCCGGGGGCAACCTCGAGGAGACAGTCACGCGGAACAACCTGGAGGCGGCGGAGGAGATCGTCCGCCAGCTCCGGCTCCGCGACATCGGCGGCATCATCGTGGTCGACTTCATCGACATGGTGCTCGAGGCCAACCGGGACCTGGTGCTGCGGAGGCTGACCGAGTGCCTGGCCCGGGACCGCACCCGGCACCAGGTCGCCGAGGTGACCTCGCTGGGCCTGGTCCAGATGACCCGCAAGCGGGTCGGCGGCGGGCTGCTGGAGCACTTCTCCACGCCGTGCGAGCACTGCCGCGGCCGGGGCGTGATCGTCTCCACCGACGGCGACCACGTGCACCCCGTGAACGGCAGCGCGGGCGGTGGCGGCGGTGAGAGCGGCGGCCGCAAGCGCGGCCGGCGCCGCGGCGAGGAACGCCACGCCGAGCACGCCGAGCAGCAGGGGCCGAACCTCCGCAGCGCCGCGGCGGCGGTCGCCGAGATCGTGGCGGCGGCGCGGCACACGACGGGCGAGGCGGCCCCGGCCGACGTCGCCGATGCCGTCGACGTGGAGGACACGGACACCCCGGCGGGTGTCGCCAGTGCCGCCGCGGTCACCGAGGTGGTCGAGACCACCCCGGCCCCGGTCGCCGACGCCCCCGAGGCGCCGACGGGCATGGACGAGCCGGACTCCGGGCGCCCCGCCCGGCGGCGCGGGCGGCGCCGGGCCGAGCGCCCGGCGGGCAGCTCCGGCACCGCCGAGGCCGTCGTCGTCACGGCCGAGGTGCCCGAGGAGACCGCGGCAGCGGCCCCGGAGGCGCAGGCCCCGGAGGCGCAGGCTTCGGAGGCGTCGGCTTCGGAGGCGTCGGCTTCGGAGGCACCGGCCGAGGACGCGTCGGCTCCGGCCGCCGCGGCCGGGGACGCTGCTCCGGTCGCCACGTCGAACGGGCACGCCCCGGCGGTCCCGGCGACCGCGGACACCCCCGAGGTGACCGGGCCCACCGGGACCGGGCCGACCGACTCCGCCGGGCAGGCCGAGCCGGCGGAGCCCGCCGGGGCGGCCGACGCCCCGGCCAAGCCGGAGAAGCGCCGCCGGGTCACGCGCTCGGCCGGCGCGCCGAGCACGGCGGCCGAGCCGGTCGTCGTCACGGCACCGCTGCCGGAGACCGGGTCCGCCCCCGCGGCCCCGGACCGGCCGGAGCCCGCGAACGACACGGCCGTCACCTCCCGTCCGCGCAGGTCGCGGCGGGCGGCCTCGCGCCCGGCGGGCCCGCCGAGCGAGGGCGACGCCGCTGGTACGGTCACCGTCCCGGTGACCTCGTCCGTGGGGGCCGGCACGCAGGACGGCCCCGCCGGATCGGCCGGGGGGGACCCGGTTTGACCCTGCGATTTCCCCTTCCGTACCCTGGGAGTCAAGGAGCCGCGCCCTCGGCCTGTGCTGAGGGAGCCGGCGTGCGCGCCGTGCCCCGTTCGCCGGGGCTGGGCGCCCATGAGTCCCCCCGAGAGTTTCAGGAGTCGTGCGTCAACGATGTACGCGATCGTCAAGACCGGCGGTAAGCAGTACAAGGTGGCCGTCGACGACGTGCTGACCGTCGAGAAGATCGACGGTGAGCCCGGCGCCGAGATCAGCCTGCCCGCCGTGCTGCTCGTGGACGGCGACAAGCTGACCACGGATGTGGATGCGCTGGCCAAGGCCTCGGTGACCGCCACGGTCGTCGAGCACACCAAGGGCCCGAAGATCCGGATCCACAAGTTCAAGAACAAGACCGGGTACCACAAGCGTCAGGGCCACCGTCAGCCGCTGACCAAGGTCCAGGTCACCGGCATCAGCGCGTAAGGAGACCTGCGCCATGGCTCACAAGAAGGGTGCGTCCAGCTCCCGCAACGGGCGCGACTCGAACGCTCAGCGGCTGGGCGTCAAGCGGTTCGGCGGTCAGACCGTCAACGCCGGCGAGATCCTGATCCGCCAGCGCGGCACCAAGTTCCACCCGGGCGACGGTGTCGGCCGCGGTGGCGACGACACGCTGTTCGCGCTCGTCGAGGGTGCCGTCCAGTTCGGCCACAAGCGCGGCCGCAAGGTCGTCAACGTGGTGCCGGTCGAGGCCTGAGGCCCGACCACCACAGGCAGTTCGCGAGCGGCGGGCCCCGGGCTGGGGTCCGCCGCTCGTTTCGTCTGGGCGGCTCCGCCGCCGGGGCGCGTGTAGAGGAGTAGTCAGACATGTCGCGGTTCGTCGACCGGGTCGTCGTGCACGCCACCGCGGGGGCGGGCGGCAACGGCTGCGCGTCGATCCATCGCGAGAAGTTCAAGCCGCTCGGCGGCCCCGACGGGGGCAACGGCGGCCGCGGCGGCTCGGTGGTGCTCGTCGTCGACCCGGGAGTGCACACCCTGCTCGACTTCCACCACCGCCCGCACGCCGTCGCGAAGAACGGCAAGCAGGGCCAGGGCGGGTTCCGGGCCGGCGCCAACGCCGAGGACCTGGAGCTGCGGGTCCCGGACGGCACCGTGGTGTTCGACCGGCGCGGCGAGATCGTCGCCGACCTGGTCGGGCCGGGCACCCGGTTCGTCGCCGCCGAGGGCGGCCGCGGCGGGCTCGGCAACGCGGCGCTCGCGTCGTCGGCGCGCAAGGCGCCCGGCTTCGCCCTGCTCGGCGAGCCGGGGGAGTCCCGCGACCTCACCCTCGAGCTCCGGTCGATGGCCGACGTCGGGCTGGTCGGGTTCCCCTCGGCCGGCAAGTCGTCACTGGTCGCGGCCCTGTCCGCGGCGCGGCCGAAGATCGCGGACTACCCGTTCACCACGCTGGTCCCGCAGCTCGGCGTGGTCACCGCGGGGGACGAGGTGTTCACCGTCGCGGACGTCCCCGGCCTCATCCCCGGCGCCTCCGAGGGCCGCGGGCTGGGCCTCGACTTCCTGCGGCACATCGAGCGCTGCTCGGTGCTGGTGCACGTCGTCGACTGCGCCACCTTCGAGCCCGGCCGCGACCCCGTGGCCGACGTCCAGGCCCTCGAGGACGAGCTCGCCCGCTACACCCCGGCGCTCGGCGGCGACCTCGCCGACCGGCCCCGGCTGATCGCGCTGAACAAGATCGACGTCCCGGACGCCGCGGACATGGTCGAGATCGTGACCGCGGACCTGCAGGAACGCTTCGGCTGGCCGATCTTCCCGATCTCCACCGCCAGCCGGAAGGGGCTGCGCGAGCTGTCGTTCGCGATGGGCGAGCAGGTCGCGGCCTACCGCGCCGCCCAGCCCGTCGTCGAGCCCACCCGGATCGTGCTGCGCCCGCAGGCGGTCGACGACGCCGGCTTCACCGTCGAGCCCGACCCGCAGCTCGAGGACGGCTTCCTGGTGCGCGGCGCGCGGCCCGAGCGCTGGATCCGGCAGACGAACTTCGACAACGACGAGGCCGTCGGCTACCTCGGGGACCGGCTCGCCCGGCTCGGCGTGGAGGACGCGCTGGCCGAGGCCGGGGCCGTCCCGGGCTGCCCGGTCACGATCGGCGACGTCACCTTCGACTGGCAGCCCAGCACCCCGGCCGGGATCGCCCGGGTCATGTCCGGCCGCGGTACGGACGCCCGCATCGAGGGCGGCTCCGCCCGCGTCTCGGCCGCGGAGCGCAAGCTCGCGAGGCTCGCGCGCCGGCGGCACCTCACCGACGCCGAGCTGGCCGCCGGGGCGAGCTACGCGAACGAGGCCCGCTGGACCAACGACGCGGCCGACGAGGACGACCTCGACGACGGCGGCGAGCTCTTCGAACTCGGGGACGACGAGCTCGAGGTCTGGTCGGACGAGGACGGCCCCCGATGACCGGGGGCGTGCGTCCCGGTCCTCGGGCCTCGGGCGCCGACGGGGATGTGCAACTCGGTCGCCCGGAGGTGCCGGCTCGCGGGACGATCTTCCGGTGACCGACACCCGCAGGCTGCTCGGCGACGCCCGGCGGGTGGTCGTCAAGGTGGGATCGTCGTCGTTGACCAGTCTCGCGGGCGGGCTCGATCCCGCCCGCCTGCACCGGCTGGTCGACGCGCTCGCCGCCCGTCGCGCGGCCGGGTCGCAGGTCGTGCTGGTCAGCTCCGGGGCGATCGCGGCCGGCCTGGCGCCGCTCGGGCTGGCCCGCCGGCCCCGGGACCTGGCCACCCAGCAGGCCGCCGCGAGCGTCGGGCAGCTGCTGCTCGCGCACGCCTACTCGGCCTCGTTCCTCCGGCACGACCAGCGGATCGGGCAGGTCCTGCTGACCGCGGACGACATGATCCGCCGCTCGCACTACCGCAACGCGCAGCGCACCCTCGAGCGGCTGCTGGGGCTCGACGTCATCCCGGTCGTCAACGAGAACGACACCGTGGCCACGGACGAGATCCGTGTCGGCGACAACGACCGGCTCGCCGCCCTGGTGGCGCACATCGTGGGTGCGGACGCGCTGGTCCTGCTCTCGGACGTCGACGGCCTCTACGACGGCGACCCCCGCCGCCCGGGCTCCACCCTGCTCGCCGAGGTCGACGCCCCCTCCGACCTCGAGGCCGTCACCGTGGCCAAGCCCGGTCAGGGCAGCCTCGGCACCGGCGGGATGGCCACGAAGATCACGGCGGCGGCGATGGCGTCGGCGTCGGGCATCCCGGTGCTGCTCGCCGCGGCGGACGAGGTGGCCGATGCCCTCGACACGGGCGGGCCGAAGGTCGGCACGGCGTTCCGGGCGTCCGGCCGGCGGATGTCCGCACGGCTGTTCTGGATGAAGCACGCGGCGGACGTCCGCGGGCGCCTGGACCTCGACGCGGGCGCGGTGACCGCGGTGGTCGAGCGGCGGCGCTCGCTGCTGGCCCCGGGCGTGCACGGCATCGACGGCGACTTCGTCTCCGGGGACGTGGTCGACCTGGTCGGGCCGTACGGCGCGGTCGTGGCCCGGGGCGTGGTGAACTACGACGCCGCCGAGCTGCCGGGGATCATCGGGCGGCGCTCCACGGACCTGCCCCGCCACTACCGGCGGGAGATCGTGCACGCCGACGACCTCGTGATCCTCTGACGCCGGCCGGGCCGGGCGGCCACGCAGATGCGGCCGACGGTCCGGCAGGGGCAGACTCTGCGGATGACCGACCCGGCGACGGATCCGGCGCAGGCGCGCGCGCGGCTGGTGCACGGCCTCCGCGCGCACGGGTGCGCGATCACCCCCGCCGTGGTCGAGGCCTTCCTGGCCGTGCCGCGGCACCTCTTCCTGCCCGGTATCCCGATCCGCGAGGCCTACGCCGACGAGGCCGTCCCGACCCAGGTCGTCGACGGGATCGCGACCAGCTCCGCATCGCAGCCCTCGATGATGGCGATCATGCTGGAGCAGCTCGCGCCGGCGCCCGGGCACCGCGTCCTCGAGGTCGGTGCGGGCACGGGGTACAACGCCGCGCTGCTCGCCCGGCTCGTCGGCCCCGCGGGGCGGGTGGTGTCCGTGGACATCGACGGCGAGCTGGTCGAGCTGGCCGCGCGGCACCTCGCGCAGGCCGGGATCACCGGCGTGGACCTGCGGGTCGGCGACGGCGCACTCGGCGTCCCCGACGCCGCCCCGTACGACCGCATCGTGCTCACCGTCGGCAGCTGGGACCTCCGGCCGGAGTGGGTGGCCCAGCTCGTGCCGGGCGGGCGGCTGCTGCTGCCGCTCACGGTCCGGGGCAGCCAGCTGTCCGTGGCCTTCGACCTGCGGCCCGACGGGGTGCTGGAGAGCCGGTCGGTCCGCAGCTGCGCGTTCATCCGGCTGCGCGGGGCCGGTGCGGGGCCGGAGGCGGTCGAGCGGGTCGGACCCGGGTGGGCGGCGCAGGTGCCGGAGGGCGACACCCCCGACCTGGAGGCGGTCGCCGGGCTGCTCGACGAGCCGCGGAAGCTGCACCGGTCGACCGGGAGCCTCGACCGCGCGGACGTGTGGGACGGGCTGGGGTTGTGGCTCATGCTCACGGTCCCCGGAGCGCTGCGGCTGCTGACCGGCGACGCCGAGGACCCGCCCGGGTACTGGCTGGTCCCGACCGGGCAGGGGCGGGCGACGGTGGCGGTCACCGTGCCCGGCGGGCTCGCCGCGCTGGTCACCGAGCCGGCCGGGGTGCGCGCCTTCGGGCCCGAGGGCGAGACGGCCGTGCGCCTGCTGCGGGCCGGGGTCGACGCCTGGCACGCCGCAGGCCGGCCGCACGCCGCGGACCTGCGGATCCTCGCCGTGCCCGCGGGGGCGGCGCTGCCCGGCGAGGGCGCGGTCGTCGAGAAGGAGCTCAGCCGGTTGGTGGTGGCACCGGCACCAGCCTGACCAGCGGGATCTCCCGATCGGTCCGGCGCTGGTAACCGGCGTAGTTGCGATAGCGGGAGGCGATGCGCTCCCACAGCGCAGGCCGCTCGTCGGGTCCCACGATCTCCGCGCGGCGCGGCTCGCGCGGCCCGCCGCGCACCGAGACCTGCACGTCCGGGTGGTCGCGGAGGTTGAGGAACCAGGCCGGGTGGTGGTCGTCGCCGCCGCGCGAGGCGACGACCACGAGGGTGTCGCCCTCCACCAGCGGCGCGGTGAGCAGGACCGAGCGGGGCTCGCCGCTGCGCCGGCCGACCGTCGTCAGCTCGAGGACGGGCATCCCCGCGGCGTCGTGGCCGACGCGGCCGCCGGTCGCCTTGAGCAGCAGGCGGTGGGCGGCGTTCATGCCCTTCAGCACGAGATCATGAGGCACGGCCCGAGCCTAGGCCGCGTTCAGCGGGGTAACGGCGGCCGGGGGCGGGGCGAACGGCAGGGCGTGGATGTCGGGGACAGCGGGCGGGACCGGCCGGGGGGCGTACTGCTGGAGCCGCCTGCGGGCCGCTGGACGTCCGGACGGATCCGGGCCCGGCGACCGTGGAACCCGCGGCCCGCGCCGCTGGACACGGAGGCCGTCCTGCGGATCCGCCGGGCGGCGGGTGTGGCGCTCGACCGGTATCCCGGGCCCGTGGGCCAGCTGATCGCGGCCGAGCTGCTCGACTACGCCGACCAGGGTTGGCGCGGGGACGCCGAGGGGCTGTCCGAGCGGCTGGTCGCCGACCTGCTCGGCGAGGCGCCGCCGAACTGAGGCGCGTGCTCCGCCGGGCGGGTGTGCCCGGACGGGCCGGGGCGACGTCGTCGGCGCCCCCGGCCTCGTCGGCCTGCCGCGGCAGGCGTCGGGGTCGGCTCAGACGCCGGCGGAGGCCGCGTGCCTGCCGATGAGGGTGCCGAGGCGGGGGAGGGCCTCCTCGACGTTCTTGCGGGCGTTCGGGCGCAGCTTGGCGTAGGCCTTCTTCAGCGCCTCCGAGCTGGAGCCCTCGGCGCGCCGGTCGGTGACACCGAGCAGCGCGTCGGCGGCCTCGGGGCGGCCGGCCAGGTAGGCACCGAAGTCGGTGCCCGCCCCGGCGGTCCGGTAGTCGGCGTAGAAGGGCTGCAGGGCGCCGGCGAACTGGGGCAGCATCCGGTCGACCGCCGCGGGCACCACGCCGGGCCGGATCTTCGACACGGTCTGGTAGCCGAGCTTGACGGCGGCGCCGGACATGCCGCCCTTGTCCTTCACCTCCTGCCCGACGAGCTCGTTCAGGTCGGCGACGACGGCGGGCCGGCGCGCGGGGTCGGTGAGGATGGTCTCGAGGTTCTGCGTCACGGGGGCTCGTCCTCTCTCACGGGGAGTCGGTGCGGGCGAGTCCGGAAGGTATTACACGCGTGTGATTCACCCTGACGGGCCCCGTGAGCGCGCGGTGACGGCGGGTGCGGTAGGCGGTCAGCCCGCCAGGGCCAGGGCGAGGGGGAGGACGGCGGGGGCGCCCGCGCGGCGGACGGCCCGGGCGGCGACGGTCATCGTCCAGCCCGAGTCGACCAGGTCGTCGACCAGGAGCACGGGTCCGCCGACGGCCGAGAGGTCGGGGAGCGCGGCGGTGTCGAACCCCTCCCACACCGCGGCCAGCCGCTGCGCCGAGTTCTCGTGCGTGCCCGGGCGCTCGCCGGCCGGGGGGAGCGTGCCGAGCAGCGGCAACCGCCCGATCTCGGCGATCCGGCGGGCCAGGTGCTCGAGCTGGTGGGGGCGGGTGCGCGACCCGATCCCGACGACGCCGACCGGCCGCTGCGCCCAGTCCCAGCCCGCGAGCACGCGCACCACGGCGTCGAGCAGGTCGGAGGGAACGGGCTGGTCCGGCCCGGCGAGTAGCTCGCGCAGCCGCGTGCCCCAGCCGATGTCCGACAGCCGCCCGACGGCCCGCCCGGGCTCGGCCAGCTCGTCGGCCTTCAGCCGGCCCGACGCCGGGATCCCCAGCTCCTTCATGCCGCTCGGCCACATCTTGCGGGGCGCGAGCTCCACGCCCGGCTTCTGCAGCCGTTCGGCCGCGGCCGCCGACACGTCGGCGGAGACCTCCTGGGACCAGACGGTGCCGCTGCAGACGTCGCACCGGCCGCACGGCGTGGGGTCCGGATCGTCGAGCTGGCGGCGCAGGAAGACCAGCCGGCACTCGTCCGTGGAGAGGTAGTCGAGCATCGCCTGCTGCTCGGCCTTGCGCGCGGCGGCGACCCGCTGGTGCCGCTCGCGGTCGTACACCCACTCCGCGCCGGTGCCGATCCAGCCACCCTTGACCCGCTTCGCCGCCCCGTCCGAGTCGAGGACCTTGAGCAGCATCTCGAGCCGCGTGCGCGACAGGTCGACGCGGGTCTCCAGCGCGGCCGTGGAGAGCGGCTGGTCCGACAGCGCGGCGAGGGTCTGCCGCACCAGCGGCTCCGGCGGGAACGCCAGCGAGGCGAAGTACGCCCAGATCTCCCGGTCCTCGCGGCCGGGCAGGAGCACCACCTCGGCCCGGTCCAGCGCGCGCCCGGCGCGGCCGATCTGCTGGTAGTAGGCCACGGGGGAGGAGGGCGCACCGAGGTGGACGACGAACCCGAGATCCGGCTTGTCGAAGCCCATCCCGAGCGCCGACGTGGCGACCAGCGCCTTCACCCGGTTGCCGAGCAGGTCGGCCTCCGCGTCGAGCCGCTCCTCGGCGTCCGTCCTACCGGTGTAGGCGCGCACGGCGAAGCCGCGCTCGCGCAGGAACTCCGCGACCTCCTCCGCCGCCTGCACGGTGAGCGTGTAGACGATCCCGGCGCCGGGCAGCTCGTCGAGCCGGGAGGCGAGCCAGGCCAGCCGGTCGGCGGGCGAGTCGATCGACACCACGGACAGCCGCAGGGAATCGCGGTCGAGCGAGCCGCGCAGCACCAGCGGCTCGCCGGACTGCAACCCCAGCTGCTCGGTCACGTCCGTGACCACGCGGTCGTTGGCCGTGGCCGTGGTGGCCAGCACCGGGATACCCTCGGGGAGCTCGGCGATCAGTGCGCGCAGCCGCCGGTAGTCGGGGCGGAAGTCGTGCCCCCAGTCGGACACGCAGTGCGCCTCGTCGACCACCAGCATCCCCGCGGTCCGGGTCAGCTCGGGCAGCACGCGGTCCCGGAAGTCCGGGTTGTTGAGCCGCTCCGGGCTCACGAGCAGGACGTCGACCTCGCCGGCGGCGATCTCGGCGTAGGTCTGCTCCCACTCGTCGAGGTTCGCGGAGTTGACCGTGACGGCCACGATCCCGGCGCGGGTGGCCGCGTCGATCTGGTTGCGCATCAGCGCGAGCAGCGGTGACACGATCACCGTGGGCCCCGCGCCCTGCTCCCGTAGTAGCGCCGTGGCCAGGAAGTACACCGCGGACTTGCCCCAGCCGGTGCGCTGCACGACCAGCGCGCGCCGGTGCTCGGCAACGAGGGCGTGGATCGCCCGCCACTGGTCCTCGCGCAGCCGGGCGCCCTCGCCCGCGAGGGTCTGCAGCAGCTCCTCGGCGCGCGAGCGCAGGTCCTGTTCCGTGGTGGTCACGCCCCCATGGTGGCGGCAACCCCCGACAGGAACCGACCGGCCCCGCGGATCCGGCGCGCGGAACCGCGGGCCCGGGGCCGGGGGCGCTCAGGCCCGGCCGGTCGGCCGGTGCAGGTAGCGCCCGGTCGGCTCGCCGACGACCTGCCCGTCGTCGTAGACCGGCCGCCCGCGCAGGAAGGTCGTGGTGACCGTCGACCCGATCTCCAGCCCGCGGAAGGGCGTGTACTCCTGCGTCGACTCGGAGTCCGCCGGGTCGACCACGTACGACCGGTCCGGGTCGACGAGGGCGATGTCGGCGTCGAAGCCGGGCGCGATGTCGCCCTTGGTCGGCAGCCCGAGGCGCTGCGCCGGGTTCCAGGCGGTCAGCTCGGCGACCCGGGACATCGACAGCCCCCGCTTGCGGCCCTCGCCGACCAGCCCGGGCAGCAGGTACTCGGTGCCGCCGAAGCCGGACTTCGCGGCGAACACGTCGTTCTTGTCCTTCCCGAACTTCAGCTCCTCCTTGCAGCACGCGTGGTCGGAGACGACCCAGCTCACGTCCCCGGCCAGCAGGTGCCCCCACAGCGCCTCGACGTCCTCGCGCGGCCGGATCGGCGGGTTCACCTTGGCGCCGATGCCGTCCGCCGTGGTCACGTCCGTGAGCAGGTGCCCGATCGTGACCTCGCGGCGGAAGTCGACGTGCGGGAAGGCGCGCGCCATGGTCATCGCCGCCTCCATCGCCTTGGCCGACGACAGGTGCAGCAGGTTGATCGTGGGCAGCTGCGTCTCGTGCGCGAGGTAGGAGGCGATGGTGACCGCGAGGCCCTCGGAGTGCGGCGGACGGGAGGCGCTGTAGGCCTCGAGCCCGGTGAGCCGCCCCTCCTCCTCGACGAGCTTCGTGTAGGCGGTCATGATCTCGGCCGTCTCGCAATGCAGCGACAGCGAGATCTGGTCGGCGATGTCCGGGTTCGCCTCGCGCGCCGCCTGGATGCCGCGCATGACGAACTCGAAGTGCGCCAGGTCGTACCGCTCGCCCTCGGGGATCATGAGGAACGAGTTCTGGTCCGCCGAGCGACCGTGCAGGCCGTGGCTGCCGTAGAACATGAAGATCTTGAACGAGGTCACACCGTGGTCCCGGACCAGTGCCGGGATCTCGTCGATGTGCGAGCGCTGCATCGGGGCGAGGTGGAAGGCGTAGTCGACGTACGAGCGGCCCTCCGCCGCGGCCAGCACCTCGGGGAAGACCTCGGCGTAGCTGCCGCCCCGGTTGAGGTAGTACTGCCCGGTGCGCATGTAGGTCAGCGAGGTCGTCACGCCGCCCTGGGCGCACGCGCGGCTCTCGGTCGCGGTGTCCTCGGCGAGCGGGTTGTAGATGCCCCAGTGCTGGTGCGCGTCGACCACGCCGGGGAAGGCCAGGCGGCCGCGGCCCTCGTGCACGGCGGTGCCCCCGGGCACCTCGATCCGGCCCGCCACCTCGGACACCCGCCCGTCGGTCACGGCGATGTCGGCGTGCTGCGGCTCGCTCCCGCCGGGCCGGACGACCCGGACGTCGCGGATGATCAGGTCGGGCTGGCTCATCGTGCTGCACCTTCTTCGACGGAGGGAACGGCCGCGCGGGCGACGTGCCCGGCGGCCAGGTAGGCGAGGCCGAGGGCGGGCAGCAGCCCGTTCCCGGCGAGGTAGCCGGCGGCGCCGTGGCCGGAGATCCCGACCGCGGCCCCGCCGGAGGCGTAGAGGCCCGGCAGCGGCGCGCCGCCGGCGTCGACGACCCGGGCGTGGGCGTCGACACGCAGGCCGCCCTGGGTGTGGAAGAGCGCGGGCACGATCTCCACCGCGTGGAACGGGCTCGTGAGCGGCGCCTCGACCGTGCGGCCGAAGCGGTCCGCGGCCGCACCGCGGGCGACGGCGGCGAGGGCGTCGATCTCCTCGGCCAGGGGCCCGGCCGGCAGACCCGTGGCGGCGGCGAGCTCCGCGACGGTCGCGCCCGTGCGGACGGCCCCGGCGGAGCGGACGTCGAGGTAGTCGGTGAACGTGCGGCACAGGGCGTCGATCCGCCCGTCGTACACCATCCAGCCGCGTCCGCCGGGCTGCGCGGCGAGGGTGGCGGCGTACTCGGAGTAACCGGTGGTCTCGTCGCCGAAGCGGCGGCCCGACCCGTCGACGACCGCCCCGCCGTGCATGACCGCGGTCCAGGTCAGGAGGGTCCGGGCCTTCGCCGAGAGGGCGGCGTGCCCCTGGTAGGCGTCCAGGCATCCCGTGGCCGCGCCGTGTGCGGTGCCGATCCGCAGCGCGTCGCCGCGCGAGTGCTCGCTGCCGTGGTAGTGGGCGTCGGCGATCTCCGGCAGGTGGGTCCGGACGAGCTCCGGGTCGGCGCCGAAACCGTTGGTGGCCAGGAGGACCGCGCGGGCCGCGATCTCCTCGCGGGTCCCGTCCGGATGCTCGACGACGGCGACCCTGGTCCCGTCCGGCCCGGGCGGGGCGTCGACGAGCCGGCAGGGGGCGAGCACGTCGACGCGCCGCGACGCCGCCACGGCGTCGGACAGGTACCTGAGCAGGGCCGAGCCGTGCCGGCCCGGAACCGTGTGCACGCGTGGAACGGAATGGCCGGGGTAGTCGAAGTCCGTGGGTAGCTCGATCGGCATGCCGACGTGGTCGGCGAGCCATTCGACCAGCTCGGCGCCGACCTCGGCGAGGGCTCGGGCGACCACGGGGTCGGCCGTGCCGTGCGTCTTGGCCTCGACGTCGGCCAGGAACCGGGCGGGAGAGTCCTCGATCCCCGCGGCGGCCTGGAAGCGCGACCCGGGGCCCGGGACCATCGCCGTCGACATCGAGGTGTTGTTGCCGCGCAGGAAGTGCGGGTCGGCCTCGACCACCAGCACGTCGAGCCCCAGCTGCGCGGCGTGGGTCGCGCCGGCGAGACCACCGCCCGCCCCGGCGATCACCAGGTCGACCTCCGTCACCCGGACCTCCGTTCCGCTGAGAGAAACAGCATCGGACCTCGTAGGGTGTAGCGATGAGACCACTCGACCTGGACTTATGCAAGGCCCTGACACGGATCGCTTGACATCTGGCGCACCCGCGGCTCAGTCTTTGTTCCGTCGAGCGGGACAACCGGAGGGGCGCATGGCCGAGACGACCGGCGGCACCGGGGCCACCGAGCGGGTGGCGGACGTGCTGCTGCTCTTCACCGACGGGCCGCCGACGCTCGGGGTCACCCGGGTGGCCCGCGAGCTGGACCTGTCGAAGGCGGTCGTGCACCGCATCCTGCAGTCGCTCACCGGGCGCGGGCTGATCGCCTACGACCCGGCGACCCGCGAGTACCGTCTCGGGCCCGCCGCCGTGGCCCTCGGCGGCCGCGCCCTGCGCGACTCGGACCTGCGTTCGGCGGCGCTGCCCCACCTGGTCGACCTGCGCGACCGGTTGCGGGAGACCGCCACGGTGAGCGCGAAGGTGCACGGCGGCCGCGTCTACCTCGACCAGGTCGTGGGGACGCACGAGATCACCATGTCCGTCGAGCTCGGCCGCCGGTTCCCGCTGCACGCCGGCTCGTCCGGCAAGTGCATGCTCGCGTTCGCCCCGGCCGACGAGATCGACGCGGTGCTCGCCGGTGCCCTCCCGTCGCTGACGGCCGCCACCCTGACCGAGCCGGACGTGCTGCACGCCGAGCTCGACCGGATCCGGGAGTGCGGCTACGCGGCCTCCGCCGGCGAGCGGCAGGCCGACGCCGGGTCCGTCGCGGCCCCGGTCTTCGGCCCGTCGGGCGACGTCGTCGGCGCGGTCTCGGTCTGCGGACCCCGGTTCCGGGTCACGGACGAGTTCGTCGCGGCCACCGCGCCCGAGGTCGTCGCGGCCGCAGCCCGGGTCTCCGCACGGCTCGCCGACCGCGCTCCCGCCCGACCGCCCCGCACGCCCGCACGCAACGCTGCGCCCGTCGTAGCCGGAAGGACGTCATGACCGCACCAGGCACCCTGCCCGGAGCCGGCCCGGACGCGCTGGAGGGCCTGCGGGTCCTCGACGCGTCCACGCTGTTCGCCGGGCCCCTCGCGGCGACCCTGCTCGGCGACCACGGCGCCGAGGTGATCAAGATCGAGCACCCGCGCGGGGACCCCGCACGGACCCACGGCGTGCAGCGCGACGGCGTCGGCCTCTGGTGGAAGATGCTGGCGCGCAACAAGAAGTCCGTCACGCTCGTGCTGTCCACACCGCGCGGGCAGGAGCTGTTCCGCGAGCTCGCCGCCGACGCGGACGTGGTGATCGAGAACTTCCGCCCGGGGACCCTGGAGCGCTGGGGGCTGGGCTGGGAGGAGCTCTCGGCCCGCAACCCGCGGCTGGTCCTCGCCCGGGTCACCGGGTTCGGGCAGTTCGGGCCCTACGCGTCGCGCCCGGGGTTCGGCACGCTCGCCGAGGCCATGAGCGGCTTCGCCGCGATCACCGGCGAGCCGGACGGCCCGCCCACCCTGCCGCCCTTCGGCCTCGCCGACGGCGTCGCGGCCCTGACCACGGCGTTCGGGATCATGACGGCGCTGCGGGCGCGGGAGACCACCGGCCGCGGGCAGGTGCTCGACATGGCCATCATCGAGCCGCTGCTGCACCTGCTCGGCCCGCAGGTCATCGGGTACGACCAGCTCGGCGTCCTGCAGCCGCGCACCGGCAACCGGTCCACCAACAACGCGCCGCGCAACACCTACCGCTGCGCGGACGGCCGCTGGGTCGCCGTGTCCACCAGCGCCCAGTCGATCGCCGAGCGCGTGATGCGGCTGGTCGGGGCGCCCGAGCTGATCGACGAGCCGTGGTTCGCCTCCGGCGCCTCGCGTGCCGAGCACGTCGAGGAGCTCGACGCGGCGGTGGGCGCCTGGATCGCGGCGCGGGACCGCGACGACGTGATCGAGGCCTTCGAGAAGGCCGAGGCCGCCGTCGCCCCGATCTACACCGCCGCCGACGTGCTGGCCGACCCGCAGTACGCCGCGCTCGGCAGCATCGTCCGGGTCGACGACGAGGAGCTCGGCCCGATCCGCTTCCAGAACGTGCCGTTCCGGCTGTCGGAGACGCCCGGCCGGGTCCGCAGCGCCGGTCCGCGGCTGGGCCGCGACACGGCGGAGGTCCTGGGCCGCTACGGCGTCGACGCCGCCGAGCTGGAGCGGCTGCGCACGGAGGGGGTCGTGTGACGGTCGCGCCCACTGCCCCGCGCACCGCCCTCGGCCGCGCGCGGAGCTGGCTCTACGTACCCGCCCACCGGACCGACGTCGTCGCGAAGGCGCTGGCGGGGGCGGCCGACGCCGTGGTGCTCGACCTCGAGGACGCCGTCCCCGCCGACGCCAAGGCCGCCGCGCGCGAGGCCGCCGCGTCCGTCTCGCGGGGCCGGCTCCCGGTGTGGGTGCGGATGAACGGCATCGGCACGCCCTGGGCCGCCGACGACCTCGCCGCCCTCGCCGGGGCGGACATCGACGGGGTCCGGGTGCCCAAGGCGGACGATCCCGCGGCCGTCGCCGCACTGGCCGAGCGGCTGGGCCGACCGCTGCACCTGCTGGTCGAGAACGCCCTGGGCGTGGAACGGGCCTTCGGGCTCGCCACCTGCCACCCGCTGGTCGCCGGCCTCTCGCTCGGCGAGGCCGACCTCGCCGCCGACCTGCGGGTCCGCGGGTCCGGGCTGGAGTGGGCCCGCGGCCGGGTGGTCGTCGCCGCCCGGGCCGCCGGCCTGCCGAGCCCGGTGGCCAGCGTCTGGACCGACCTGGGCGATCCGGAGGGCCTCGCGGCCGACTCCGCCGCCGCCCGCGACGCCGGCTTCTTCGGCCGCTCGGTGATCCACCCCGCCCAGATCGGCCCGGTGCACCGGGCCTTCACCCCCGACCCGGACGAGGTCGCCCGGGCGCGCGAGCTGCTCCGGTCGCTGGAGTCGGCCGGCGAGTCCGCCTGGGTCGACCCGCGGGGCCGGTTCGTCGACCCCGCGGTGGTGTCCGGGGCGCGCTGGGTCGTCGAGCTCGCGGACACCCTCCCCGACCCCCACGAACCGGCGCAGCACCGCCCGCGCGCCGGGAAGGAGCTCCCATGACCGCCACGACCACGGGTTCCGCGCTGCTGGACGCGGTCCGCGCCGGCGCCCGCGTGATCGAGCTGGGGCACCCGCTCTACACCGGCATGCCCAGCTCGCCCAACCACCCCGGCTTCCGGATGACGCTCGAGCGCCGGCACGGCGACGCCGTCCGGCCCGACGGCGGCTCGGCCTCGAACGAGATCATCGTGACCGGCGGGCACGTCGGCACCCACGTCGACGCGTTGTCCCACGTCAGCCACGAGGGCCTGCTGCACGGCGGGATCGACGCCGCCGAGGCGCAGCGCGGCGGGAAGCACACCGCGCACGGGGCCGAGACCATCCCGCCGATGGTCACCCGCGGGGTGCTGCTCGACGTGGCCGCGGTGCATGGGGTCGACACCCTCGAGGGCGGCTACGGCGTCACGGCCGGGGACCTCGAGGCCGCGGCCGCGCGGGTGGGCGCCGAGCCGGGGCGGGGCGACATCGCGCTGGTCCGGACCGGGTGGGGCCGCCTGTTCGGCGACACGACCGCCTACCTCGGCAAGGAGTCCGGGGTGCCCGGCGTGACCGTCGACGGGGCGCGCTGGCTCGCCGAGCGCGGCGTGGTCGCGACCGGCTCCGACACCACCGCCTTCGAGCAGATCCCCGCTGGCGCCGGGCACCGCGTCCTGCCGGTGCACCGGGTGCTGCTGGTCGAGCACGGCATCCACATCGTGGAGCACCTCGCGCTCGAGGACGCCGCCGCGGCCGGGCTCGGGGAGTTCCTGGCCGTGTTCGCCCCGCTGCGCATCGTCGGTGGCACGGGTGCGCCGGTCCGCCCGCTCGCGGTGGTGGCCGCGTGAGCGCCCCGACCGCCACCCGCACCCCGGCCCAGCGGATCGGCGAGGTCGCCGCGCGGATCGCCGCCGACGGCATCCCCACCGACGTGGCGGACGACGTCGTCGCCCGCACCGTCGACGTCCTCGGCAACTGCCTGGCGGCCACCCGCGAGGAGCCGGCCCGGATCGTCGGCGCGGTCGTGGGGGAGTGGGGCGGGGGCGGCACGGCCACCGCCGTCGGCCGCGCCGAGCCGCTGCCCGCCCCGTCGGCCGCGCTGGTCAACGGCACCCTCGCGCACTCCCTCGACTTCGACGACACGCACCTGCCGTCCGTGCTGCACCCGTCGTCGTCGGTGATCCCGGCGGCGCTCGCAACGGCCGAGCGGGTCGGCGCGTCCGGCCCGGCGATGCTGGCCGCGGCCGCCGTCGGCATCGAGGTGACCTGCCGGCTCGGCATGGCCGGCTACGACGAGGAGCTGGGCAACTCCGTGTTCTTCGAGCGCGGCCAGCACGCCACGGCGATCTGCGGCGCGGTCGGCGCCGCCGTCGCGGCGGGCATGCTGTCCGGGCTCGACGCCGAGCAGCTGACCTCGGTCGTCGGGATCGCCGCCAGCATGGGCGCCGGGGTCATCGAGGCGAACCGGACCGGCGGCACGATCAAGCGGGTGCACTGCGGCTGGGCCGCGCACGCCGGCGTCGCCGCCGCGGACCTGGCCCGGCACGGCCTGACCGGGCCGCCGACCGTGATCGAGGGGCGGTTCGGGTTCCTGCAGGCCTTCTGCGGCGACCGGGTGCACGTCGAGCGTGTCACCGACGGGTTCGGCGAGGAGTGGGAGACGCCGGGGATCTTCTTCAAGCCCTACCCCTGCAACCACTTCACCCACGCCGGGATCGACGCGGCGCTCGCGCTGCGCGCCCACGGGGTGGAGCCGGACGACGTGCGGGCCCTCACCCTCGGCGTCCCGGCCCCCGTACTGCGCACCATCGCCGAGCCGCCCGAGGAGAAGGCGCGACCGCGGTCGGGGTACCACGCGGCGTTCAGCGGGCCCTACACCGTGGCCGCCGCGCTGCTGGGCGGCGGCGGGCTCGGGGTGTTCCACGAGGACTTCACCGACGCGGCCGCCGCCGACCCGCGGCGGCTCGACCTGGCCGGCCGCGTGCGGGTGGTCGCCGACGAGGAGTCGACGGCGCTGTTCCCGCGCCAGTTCCCGGCGGTCCTGACCGCCGAGCTCGCCGACGGCCGCACGGTCACCGAACGGGTCCGGGCGAACCGCGGCGGTCCGGCCAACCCGCTCTCCGCCGACGAGCTGTCGACGAAGTTCACCGGGAACGCCGACCGCGCCCTGGTGCCGGGTGCCGCCGCGGACGTCGTGGCCGCCGTGTGGGCCCTGCGCGACGGCCGGCCCGTCCGCGACGCCCTCGCGATTCTGCGCCGCTCCGAATTGTTCCTCTGAACGGAACGAATTCCTGAGGAGATCTTGTTATCGACTCACCTGTTCGTTGACGTAAGGCAGCAATAAGAGGAGTATTTCCGCGCAAAGGAGCGTCAGGATTGTTCCGCTGGCAGGAACGCAATGACGCGGACATCGGCCGGTCGCCGGACCGGGCCGGGGAATCCGAGGAACACGAGATGCACAGTCGCTTCCGCTTCGTGACGATCGGGGTGGTCATCGCCCTGATCGTCATCAACTACGTGGACCGGAGCGCCATCTCCTACGCGGTCCAACCGCTGGAGCAGGCGTTCGGGATCACGACCGCGCAGTACGGGATCATCAGCAGCGTCTTCTCGGTCGGGTACATGGTCTTCGCCTTCGTGTCGGGGCCGTTGGTCGACCGGTTCGGCACGCGCAAGGTCCTGCTGGCCGCGGTGATGCTGTTCTCCGTCTCCGTCGCACTGATCCCGGTGGCGGGCTCCTTCGCCGGCCTGCTGATCGTGCGGCTGCTGCTCGGGATCGGGGAGTCCCCGGCCTTCCCGGCGGCCACCCGTGCCGTGAGCCGCTGGCTGCCGGTGCGCGAGCGCGGCGTCGCCCTCGCGCTGTGCGGCGGCGTCGCGGTCTCCGGCAGTCTGCTCATCTCCGGCCCGCTGCTCACCTGGCTCATCGGGGCGCTGGGCTGGAAGGGGATGTTCTGGACGATGGCGATCCTCGGCGGCGTCTGGGCGCTGGTCGCGCTCGCGCTGCTGCGCGACCTGCCGGACGAGTCGCCGCGGGTGAGTGCCGCCGAGCGCGCCTACATCGCCGCGGGCCAGGAGGCCGACGCCCGGCCGGAGCGCGCCCCCGTGCGCTGGCGGCCGCTGCTCACCAACCGCAACCTGTGGGTCGTCGCCGGCGGGTACTTCGCCTGGGGCTTCATGTTCTGGGCCTTCATGTACTGGCTGCCGACGTTCTTCTCCAGCGCGTACGGGCTCAGCCTCAAGCAGGCCGGCGCGTTCTCGGTCGCCCCGTGGGCGGCCGGCGTGGTCGGTGCGCTCGTCGGCGGCGTCGTGGTCGACCGGGTGTACCGGCGCAGCCCGCGGATCCGCAGCCGGTTCGCGGTCATGGGCGTGGCCCTGCTGCTCGCCGGGTGCTCGCTGATCCCGATGCTGCTCGTGCCCAGCCTGGCCGTCGCGATCATCTCGATCTCCTGCGGCGTGGGCTTCGGGTTCGTCACGGGCGGCATCTGGTGGGTGGCCTCGATCGACGCCGCCCCGGACCAGCCGGGCAGCGCCGCCGGGTTCGCCGACGCCGCCTTCGCGTCGTCGGGCATCGTGGCCCCGTCGGTCATGGGGTTCATCGTCGCCGGCACCGGCACGTTCACCAGCGGGTTCATCGTGATGGCGGTGCTCGCCGTCGGCGGTGCGCTGCTCATGCTGCTGGTGCCGCGCGAGCCCGCCCGCACGGCCGAGGGCGCCGCGACCCGCTCGACCGCCACCACCGCCTGAGGTGCGGCAGCGCGAGGTCCGCGCGGCCGTCGACCGGCTCGGGGCCTGGGTCGCGGGGCTGCGCTGGGCCGACGTGCCGGCCGGGCCGCGGGAGCGGCTCGGCCTGGTCCTCCTCGACGTCCTCGGTGTGACGGCGCTCGGCGCCCGCGAGCCCGAGCAGCGCCGGCTCGTCGAGGCCTGGACGCCGGGACCCGGCCCGGCGCCGCTCGTCGGGGCCGGGTGCACGACGATGGTCGAGGCGGCCGCGTGGCTCAACGCGACCGCGCTCGTCCGGCTCGAGCTCGACGAGGGCCACAAGCGGGCCAAGGGCCACCCCGCCGCGCACGCCTTCCCGGCGGTGCTGGCCCTGGCCGCCGAGCGGGACGCGTCCGGGCCGGACACGCTCGCCGCCCTGCTCGCGGCCTACGAGGTCGGGGCCCGCTTCGGCCGGGCCACCCGGCTGCGGCCCGGCACGCACCCGCACGGCAACTGGGGCGTGACCGGGGCGGCGGCGGGCTGTGCGCGCCTGCTCGGGCTCGACGCCGGGGCCACCGCCGGGGCGATCGACGCCGGCAGCGGCATGCCGATCGCCGGGCACTTCGCCAGCGCGCTCGACGGCAACCGGGTCCGCGACGCGTGGATGGGGTCGGCGAACGTCTCCGGCCTCGCCGCGGCGCGGATGGCCGCGGCCGGGCTCGCCCGGTCGACCGGGACCGCGGCCGGGTCGCTCGGGGAGTTGCTGGGCGAGCTCGATCCGGCGGAGCTCGACGCGGATCCGGGCAGCCGCTGGGAGGTCGAGGGCGGATACGTCAAGCGGCACGCCTCGTGCTCGTTCACCCACGCCGCCGTCGACGCCGCGCTGGAGCTGCGCGGCCGCCTCGACGGGGAGGTGGAGGAGGTGCTGGTCGAGACGCACTCGCTCGCCGCCGGCCTCGACCGCCGCACCTGGACCGGCCCGCTGGCCGCGATGTTCTCGGTGCCGTTCACGGTCGCGACGGCGCTGCGGCGCGGCCGGATGGACCCGGCGGCACTGTCGGCCGAGGCCCTCGCCGATCCCGCGACCGCGGCGCTGGCCGCCCGCGTGACGGTCCGGGCCGCCCCCGACCTCGACGCCCGGCTGCCCGCGGAGCGCCCCGCGCGCGTCACCGTCCGGTCGGTGGCCGGGACGGTCACCGCGGAGGCCCCGAACCCGGTGGGCGACGCCGACCATCACCCGTTCACCACGCAGACGTTGCCGACGCTGCTCGCGGACCTGCTCGGCGGCAGCGAGCCGGTGGACGCGATCCAGGCCGTGTGCGCGGCGTTGCCCGGCCTGCCCGCCGTCGGGGACGCGCTGCGCGGTCTCGCCGGGCTGAAGGAGGACCGGTCGTGCGTATCCACGCCGTGACCCCGATCCACGTCGACGAGGCCGAGGTCGCCCGCCGCCAGGCCCGCTACGACGCACTGGCGCCGCGGGGCGTCCGGGTCGAGCTGCACGACATCGGGCCGGAGGCGCCCCGCGCACTGGAGACCGAGGCCGACGTCCGGGCGTCGGAGGAACTGGTCGGGAAGGCCCTCGCCGCGGCGCGGCCCGGGGTGGACGCGACCCTGCCGGACTGCGTGCTCGACCCGGCGGTACCGGCCCCCGGGGGTGAGCAGCCGTTTCCGCCGACGCTCGGCCTGCTGCGGCTCGGGGTCGGGGCCGCCGTGCTCGCCGGGGCCAGGGTCGCCGCCGTCGCCCGCAACCGGGCCATCGCCGCGGAGCTCGAGGCGCGGATCGCCGCCTACGGCTGGTCCGGCGCCTTCCTCGGGGTCACCGTGCTGGACCTCGCCGTCGAGGACATCGAGGACGGCGACCGCTGGGTGCGGGCGGTGCGGCCCGCGCTGGAGCGGGCCGGGGCCGCCGGCGCCGACGTCGTGCTCAACGGTTGCTCGGCCGTCGACGTCGAAGAAGGGCTCGATCCGGCCCTGCCGCGGCTCCTCGACCCGATCTCCACGGCCCTGCGGCTGCTCCGCTGACGATCGCGGTGTGACGCACCACTCACCCCCGACTGAACGTCCGATCGGCAACACGGCTGGGCGGGGCCGGTACCCACAAGGCAGGATGATCCGGGTGAAGGCCACCCAGTCACCGCTGTTCGGTTCGGTCGACGAGGTCACCGAGCGCCTCGAGGGCGTCGGCTACCTCGCGTCGACCGCCGTCGCGACGACCGTGTACCTCGCCGACCGGCTCGGCAAGCCGCTCCTCGTGGAGGGCCCCGCCGGCGTCGGCAAGACCGAGCTCGCGAAGGCGGTCGCCGCCGCGACCGGCTCCGGGCTGGTGCGCCTGCAGTGCTACGAGGGCATCGACGAGGCCCGCGCGCTCTACGAGTGGAACCACGCCAAGCAGCTGCTGCGGATCACCGCCGGGCAGGGGCACGAGAGCTGGGACGCCACCCGGGACGACGTGTTCTCCGAGGAGTTCCTCCTGCCGCGCCCGCTGCTCACCGCGATCCGCCGGGACGACCCGACGGTCCTGCTCATCGACGAGATGGACAAGGCGGACGTCGAGGTCGAGGGCCTGCTGCTGGAGGTCCTGTCGGACTACCAGGTCTCCATCCCGGAGATGGGCACGGTCACCGCGACCCGCAAGCCGTTCGCGCTGCTGACCTCGAACTCCACGCGCGAGCTGTCCGAGGCGCTCAAGCGCCGCTGCCTGTTCCTGCACCTGGACTTCCCCGACCCGGACCTCGAGCGCCGGATCGTGCTGACCCGCGTCCCGGAGCTGCCCCAGGCGCTGGCCGACGCGCTGGTGCGGACCGTGCGGGTGCTGCGGGCCATGGAGCTGCGCAAGGTCCCGTCGGTCGCCGAGACCATCGACTGGGGCCGCACGCTGCTGGCCCTCGGCCTCGACACCCTCGACGACGACGCCGTCCGGCAGACCCTCGGCGTCGTCCTCAAGCACCAGTCCGACCAGGTCAAGGCGAGTGCGGAACTCCGGCTGAACTGAGCCGTCCAACCGAGGAGGCCCCGATGGCCGTCACGACCCCCGAGCACGGGCTGCCCGGTCACCTCGTCGACTTCGTCGGCGCGCTGCGCCGGCACGGCGTGGCCGTCGGGCCGGGCGAGACGGTCGACGCGGCCGAGGTCGTCGGCGCGCTCGACCTGCTGCGCCGGCGCGAGCTGCGCGAGGGGCTCGCGTCCGCGCTGCTGCGCCGCTCCGGCCAGCGCGAGGTCTTCGACACCCTCTTCGACCTGTACTTCCCGCCCGCCCTCGGGGTCGGCGCCCAGGACGTGGAGGTGCCGCGCACGGAGACGGACGACGGGTCGGAGGGCCCGGTCGACGTCGACGCCCTGCGCGATCTGCTCGCCGACCTGCTGCTCGCCGGCGACGAGGAGGCACTGCGCGAGCTGGCCCGCGCGGCCGTCGACGCCCTCGGCACCGCCGGGGCCAGCGGCACCGGCGTGCAGGGCGTCAACGGCCGGCCCAGTTGGTCGGCCTACCAGGCCCTGCGGCTGATGTCGCCGGAGACGCTGCTCGCCCGGATCCTCGACGGGATGCGCCAGGACGGCGACCCGACGGACGACTTCACCGACGAGGTCCGCCGCCGCGAGATCCGCGACCGCATCGCCCGGTTCCGCAAGATGGTGCAGGACGAGGTGCGGCGCCGGACCGCGGAACAGCGCGGCCGGGACCAGGTCGCGAAGACGGCCGTGCCCAAGCAGGCCGAGCAGGTCGAGTTCCTCTCCGCCTACGCCGAGCAGCTCGCCCAGCTCCGCCGCACCGTGCACCCGCTGGCCCGGCGGTTGGCGAGCCGGCTCGCGGTGCGTCGCAAGCACGCCAAGCGCGGCACCCTGGACATGCGCCGCACGCTGCGGCGGTCCATGTCGACCGGCGGGGTGCCGATGAAGCCCGCCTACAAGACCCGCCGCCCGGGGCGCCCGGAGCTGGTGATCCTCTGCGACGTCTCCGGCTCGGTCGCCGGGTTCTCGCACTTCACGCTGCTGCTGGTCCAGGCGCTGCGCGAGCAGTTCTCGAAGGTACGGGTGTTCGCGTTCGTCGAGAAGACGGACGAGGTCACGCACCTGTTCGAGCCCGGCGCCGAGCTCTCCGGGGTCATGCAGCGGGTGCTGCGCGAGGCGGACCTCACCGCCTTCGACGGGCACTCCGACTACGGGCACGCGCTGGGCAGCTTCGGCGAGTTCTGGGGCGAGGCGATCACCTCGAAGACCTCGCTGCTGATCCTCGGCGACGCCCGCACGAACTACCGCGACCCGAACCTCGCCGTGCTGCGCCGGCTCGCCGGGCAGGCCCGGCACGCGCACTGGCTCAACCCGGAGCCCGAGCGGCAGTGGGGGACCGGCGACTCCGCCGCGCATCGCTACGCCGACGTCCTGCCGATGCACGAGTGCCGCACCGCGGGCCAGCTCGCCGACGTCGTCGAGGCCCTCCTGCCCGTCTGACGCCCGCTCGTGAGTGGCGATGGTCGTTCTGGCGACCATCGCCACTCACAGGTCCCAGAGGGCCATGCTGAGCGGGTCGTCGCTGGGGACGTCGGGGGCGACGGGGCCGCCGTACACCTGGCCGGTGCGGTCGGCGAAGCGGCTGGTCGCGACCGTGAGCACCAGCCCGCCGGGCAGCGGCGCGGACTCGACGCCGGTGCTGAAGCCGAGGGTGGGGGCGCCGTAGGAGCGGGCGTCGGGCCGGCCGCGGAAGGCGACGGCCACGGCCTCGCCCGAGTTCGCCGTGTTCCCGTCCGTCAGCACGGAGACGGGCCCGTCGAAGCGGCCGGGCGGGCCCTGGAGCTGCGGGGTCCCGCCCAGCGAGACCACGCCGTCGCGCACGGTCCACGGGGTGCGGCCGCCCTTCCGGTCCACGAACGCGCCGACCTCGCCCTCGCCGAGGAGCGGCGCCACGGCGGCGAGCAGCGGCCACGGCGACCCGCCGCCGGTGCCGCGCAGGTCCACGATCCACCGCTCCGGGGTGCGGCCGCCGAGTGCCGCGCGGGCGGCGTCGACGTAGGTCCGGGCGTCGTGCTCGGCACAGGAGGGCAGGCCGACGACGACCGCGTCGCCCTGCTCCTCGATCCCCGGCAGCTCCGGAGCCCCGGTCGCCGGCCGGGCGCGGCGGACGCCGCCGTGCGGCCCACCCGCCTGCCTGACGAGGTGGAACAGCTTCAGCTCGAGCTGCTCCGGGTCGTCGAGCGCGCCGAGGACGTCCGTCCGGGCGGCGGACCAGTCGACCCGGTCGGCGTGCAGGGCCCGGCCCTCCATGAGGTCGAGCGCCGCGCTCACCGCCCTCTCCGAGCTCTCCCTGGCCTTCCGCTCCCGCCTGCCGCGCCCGATCACCGGCCCAGTATGGCCTGCGCGGGGTGTGTCCGATTCGTGCAGGATCCCCGCAGTACTGAGGTTAGGCTCACCGACGTACTGCCACGACGTCCCGGGAGCCATGCACGTGCCGACCCTGTCCCGCCGTTCCTTCGTCCTGTCCGCGTCGGGCCTTGCCGCGCTGACCCTCGCCGGGTGTGCGTCCGGCGGGGACACGCCCTCCTCCGCGGGCGGCGGCGACGGCTTCCCCGTCACGATCACGCACAAGCTCGGCACCACGACGATCGAGGCCGAGCCCACCCGCGTCGCGACGGTGAGCGCCGCCAACCAGGACGTGGCGATCGCGCTCGGCGTGGTGCCCGTCGCGATGCCGTTCTTCGACTACGGCGGCGACGCCGAGGGTGTGCTCCCGTGGGTCCGGGACGCGCTGGCCGGCAAGCCGATGCCGCAGGTCGTCGGGCGGTCGCTGGAGCCGATCGCGTTCGAGGCGATCGCCGCCGCGCAGCCCGACCTGATCCTCGCCACCTACTCCGGGCTCACCCAGGACGAGTACGACACGCTCTCCCGGACCGCGCCCGTCGTCGCCTACCCGGACGCGCCGTACTCCACGAGCTGGCAGGAGCAGACCCGGATCGCCGGCCGCGCGCTGGCCCGCAGCACCCGGGCCGAGGAGCTCGTCGTGGCCACGCAGTCCCGGCTGGCCGCGGCCACGTCGGAGTACCCGCAGCTCGCGGGGGCCACGTTCGCCTACACCGGCGGGATGGACGGCGGGCAGCTCGGCATCTTCCGGCCGACGGACGTCCGGGTCCGGCTGCTGGAAGACCTCGGGATGACGTCGGCGCCCTTCGTCGAGCAGAACGCCCCCGGAGGCGAGGCGGTCTACTACACGGTCAGCGCCGAGCTGGTCCCGCGGCTGCAGTCCGACCTGCTCGTCGGGTTCTTCGGCACGCCGGACCTCGACGCCGCGTTCCGCGCCGACCCTGCCGTGCAGGAGATGCCCGCCGTGAAGGCCGGGGGCTACGCGCCGATCATCGGGGCGGACCGGGTGGCGGCCAGCTCGTCGCCGTCGGTCCTGTCGATCCCGTGGGTGCTCGACGCCTACCTGCCGGTCCTCGCCGAGGCGGCCACCCGAAGCCGCCGCTGACCTGCGCGCTCGCCGGTCGGGACGTGCCCGGCCGGCGAGTCGTGGATCACTCGGCGACGAAGTTGACCGGGCGGCCAGTCAAGGCGTAGACCGGAGGCGTCGGGAAGTCTCCTGGAGGGAAGTGATCGTGATGACCGCGAAGGCGTGGACACGGTGGCAGGACTGGGTCGCCCTGGTGATCGGCGTCCTGGCCGCCCTGTCGCCCGTCGTGGTGGCCACGGACGCGGCCGCGGCGTGGCCGCTCGTCGTCCTCGGCGTGGTGCTCGCCCTGACCGCTCTGTGGTCGCTCGCCGCACCGGGTTCGGTGGCGAGCGAGTACGGGCACGGTGTGCTCGGTGTGCTGCTGTTCATCGCCCCGTGGGTGATGGGTTACAGCGACCTCACCGGGGCCGCGTGGACCTCGTGGGTCGCCGGTGTCCTCGCGGTGCTGGTCGCCGCGAGCGCCCTGCCGGCGGCCACCAGCGCCCACCGCGGGCTGGCCGGAACCCACTGACCGATCGAGGGACGAGGGGCCGCGACCCGCGGGGGTCGCGGCCCCTCGTGCGTGCAGGATGGGACGCGATGACCGCACCGGAACCGGCGCGCGAGCGCATCCTCGCCGCGGCGGAGGAGCTCTTCGCCGAGCGGGGGTTCGACGCGACGCCCACCTCGAAGATCGCCGAGCGCGCCGACGTGCCGAAGGGCCTGGTGCACTACTACTTCGCGAAGAAGGTCGACCTGCTCACCGCGCTGGTCGGGCGGCTGCCGGAGGAGACCGTCGACCGGGCGGCGGTGGTCGTGCCCGGCGACGTCACGGAGAGCCTCTGCCGGCTCGTCGCCGTGCTCGACGAGCGGCTCGGGTCCTCCGCCGTGCTCTCCCACCTGCTGTGGCGCGAGGCCGACACGCACCCCGCGGTGCGCGACGCCCTGCACGGCCGGTTCGACCGGTTCGTCGAGGAGATCCGGGCCGTGCTGCTCGCGGCCCGGGAGGGCGCCGGGACCGGCGTCGACAGCGCGGCGCTGCTGCTGGCGTCGACGCTGAGCTACCGGCACTCGGTCTACCGGCACGCCGACGAGGAGTCGCCGGCCCGGCTCGACCTGCGGCCCGAGCTGCGCTTCCTCGCCGCGGCCCTCGACGCCGGCGTCGGCTGACTCACCAGCTGGGTTCGGGCTCGTCCCGCACCGGGGTGAGGGCGATCGCGGCCAGCGGCGCCGCCGCGGCCACCACGAACCCCAGCGCGTAGCCCGCCGCCCCGACGACCGCGCCCAGCGCGACCGGGGTCAGCGACGACACGACGTTCTGCCCGGTGTTCTGGATGCCGAGGGCCCGCCCGGACCACGTCGCCCCGGCGATCTCGGCGACCGCGGTGAAGGCCAGCCCGTTGTCGGCCACGGTGACGATCCCGCCGACGGCCAGCGCGGCGACGGCCAGCCACGGGGCGACCGCGTCGCCCAGGGCGAAGACGAGCAGGACGAGCGTCGCGCCCACCGCGAGCTGCCGCATCGGCCGCAGCCGCGACCCGACCCGGTCCGACCACACGCCGGAGCCGATCCGCGAGAGCGCGCCCGCGATCTGGATCACCGCGACGAACGCGCCGGCCCCGGTGGCGCTCCAGCCCTGCTGGCGCACCAGGTACTCCGTGGCGAAGGCGCTGATCGCGAACTGGGGGACGACCAGCATGGCGCTCGCCGCGTGCACCCGCCACAGCACCGGCGTCCCGTACGGCGAGCCCTCGCGCGCACCCTCGGTCCGCGGCGGCCGCGCCGGGTCGGGCGCGAACCCGACGACCAGCACGGCCGAGAGCAGGCAGAGCGCGGCGGGGACGACCAGCGCGCCGATCGCGCCGGTCCGCTCCGCCAGGCTCGGCAGGACCAGCCCGGCCAGTGCGACGCCGAGCGGTTGCGCGGTCTGCCGGATCCCCATCGCCAGGCCGCGCTCGGTGCGCGGGAACCAGCCCATGATCATCCGGCCGCTCGCGGCGAACACGCTGGCCGACGCCGCCCCGCCCACGGCCAGCAGGCCCAGCACGGTGGCGTGCCCGGGGTGGGGCAGCAGCGCGACCGTGCCGATCACGAGCCCCGCCAGCAGCAGCCCCGAGGCCATCACCTTCCGCTCGCCGAACCGGTCCGCGGCCGCGCCCCACGCGATCAGCGTGAGCAGGAGCCCGGTGGTCGGCGCGGCGACGTAGGTGCCCGCGGCGGCCAGCGACAGGCCCATCGCGTCGCGCAGCCCCGGCACCAGGAACGGGACCCCGTAGACGAACGCGCAGGCCGAGGTCTGGGCGAGGACGCCGATCGCGAGCACCACCCAGCGGCGGCGGGAGGCGGTGGTGGGCATGGGTGGACCGTACGCCGCGGTATCAGAAGATGAGAAAGTGATCCCGGATCATGGGATGGAACCGCACCGTGCTTCCCGTTCGGGTGCTGGACTGCCTTCGGACTACCCCGCGCGGCGGCGGTCGTGCCAGTAGCCCTGGGTGTGGATCCGGTTCGCCGCGATCCCGGCCCCGGCGAGCAGGGTGCGGACCCGGGCGACGCGGGAGCTCTCGGTCGCGGCCCAGGCGTAGAACTCCCCGCCCAGCGCTGCGGCGGCGGCGCCCCGGACGCTTACCCACTCCTCGACGGCGGCGAGCAGGCCCCCGCGCGCGCACAGGGTGGTCACGACACCGGGTGGCGCGGGCAGGCCGGCGGCGTCGGCCGGATCACCCACCTCGACGAGCGTCGTGCCGCCGACTCCCGCGCCGAGGGAGGCGAGGATGCCGCGGAGGGCGGGCAGTGCGGCCTCGTCGGCGGCGACCAGCACGGAGGTGGCCGCGCCCGGCTGCCACTGGACGCCGTGGCCGGGCCGGCCCCGCCGCACGTCCGGACCGGAGACCAGCAGGCGTTCGCCGGGCCGGGCCGCGCCGGCCCACCGGCTGGCGGGGCCCGGCCGGGCGTGCACGAAGACGTCGACGTCGATCTCGCGCTGCGCCCACCGCACCGCGGTGGGCGTGTAGCTGCGCAGCGCGGGCCGCCCGGCGTCGGGCAGGCTCCGCCAGATCGCACGCCAGTCCCGCTCCGGCAGCGGCTCGGTCCGGGGCCCGAACGCGGCGGGGTAGTCGCCCTGCGGGACGAGGAGCTTGATCCGCTGGTCGGGACCGTGCGCGACGAAGTGGGCCAGCTGGGGACCGTGCAGAGTGAGGCGCACGAAGCCCGGCGAGAGCCGGTCGACGCCGGCGACCCGGGTGTCGAACAGGACGTTCGGCGAGGTGTCGAACGACCGCGTCATGCGGCGCGTCCGGCCAGGATGCGCTCGAGGTCGTCGAGCACGGCCAGTCCGCCCCGGGGCCCGACGCCGGTGATCCAGAAGGACTGGTCCACCACGTGCAGGTTCGGGAAGGACTCGGTCCGCACCGCCGCCACCGCGGGCGGGACGACCGTCTCGTCGCCGGCCCTGGTCGCGGTGACCAGCACGAGATCGGCCCGGGCCTCCAGGACGAGCTCCGGGGACAGGTCCACCGAGATCGAGTTCTCCCAGTCCCGCGGCGGCGTCGTGAAGCCGGCGCACTCGAGCGTGCTGCCGGCGAAGGAGGTGGGGCCGTAGAGGGTGAGCACCCCCTCGCGGGGCCGGATGAGCTGGGCGGTCCGGCCGGCCGTGCGGTGCGTGGCCGCCACCTCGTCGCACCGCTGGTGGTACCGGTCGAGCAGGCCCTGCGCCGCGTCCTCCGCGCCGAGCGCCCGCCCGACGAACCGGACGTTGTCCTGCCACGGGTCGGCCTGGCTGGCCATGAACACGGTGGGAGCGATCGTGGCGAGCTGCGGGTAGAGCTCGCGGTGCCGGGACTCGGTGCCGAGGATCAGGTCCGGCTCCAGCGCCGCGATCTTCTCGAGGGACGGCTCGGCGACGGTCCCGACCGGATCGACCGCCTTCGCCTCCTCACCCAGATAGGCCGGGACGCCGGCGGCGGTGCTCAGGACGGCGGCCCCGACCGGCACGCGCCCGAGAGCGACGGCGGTGTCGAGCTGCACGGGCTCCAGCACGACGATCCGCTGCGGGTCGGCCGGCACCTGCGTCTCGCCGTGCGCGTGCGCCACGATGCGCGGCGCCGCCGTCGGCTCGCCGCCGCCGGCGTCGCCGCCGCAGGCCGACAGGAGGAGCACCCCGACGACCGCGACGGCGGTCGGGAGCAGGCGGCGGGCACGGCGTGGGGGCATCGGGGCTCCAAGTTCTCGGCGGCGAGCAGAGGGAAGGCTAACCTGTCTCTCGGCGTCCGGAATGTGACGTGGGCCCGAAACCGCCAGGTCGAAGACGGCTGCCGGCTGCGGGGACTCCGATCGAAAATCTCGAACTGATGTTCGAGAAGGGGTAGCGTCGCACTCATGGGAGTGGACCTGGTGTGGCAGCCGTCGTTGTTCGACGAGGGCGCCCCGGCCGTCGAGGTCGACCCGGACTTCCACGGGCTGGTCCGGCACGAGCTGGGCTCCGGCGCCTGGGTGGACCTCGTCCCCGGGTGGCTGCGCGGGGCGGACGAGCTGTTCGCGCGTTTGCTGCGGAGCACGCCGTGGGCACAGCGGGACATCCGGATGTACGAACGGGTACTGCCCGAACCGCGGCTCACGCACCGGTGGACCGTCGACCAGGGTCTCCCGGAACCGGTGTTCGCCGAGGCCGCGCGCCTGTTGAGCGAGCGCTACGGCGAGGAGTTCACGCAGGTCGGGGCCAACCTGTACCGCGACGGGGCGGACAGCGTGGCGTGGCACGGGGACCGGGTGGCCAGGGAGATGGACACCGCGCTCGTCGGGTTGGTCTCGTTGGGCGGGGTGCGGCCCTTCCGGCTGCGGCCGCACGGCGGCGGCGCGTCCGTCGGGTTCCTCCCCGGGCCCGGCGACCTGCTGGTGATGGGCGGGACCTGCCAGCGCACGTGGCAGCACAGCGTGCCGAAGGTGCGGTCGGCCTCCGCCCGGATCAGCGTGCAGTTCCGCCACGCCTACGAGGGGCGCCCCTGATCCGTCCGTACGTCCTCGGCCGTGCCGAGGCCTTCCCTGCTGGCGGGTCCGGGCCGCCCCTCGGTCGGTACGGTGACGCCATGGCGGCACCGGAGTCCGAGCGGGACCGGCTGCTCGGCCTGATCGCGGACTACGTCCTCGAGCACGGCATCGCGGAGCTGACGCTGCGCCGGCTCGGCGCGGCCATCGGCACCAACAACCGGATGCTGCTGTACTACTTCGCGTCCAAGGAACAGCTGATCGCGCAGGCGCTGATGGCGGCCTCGCTGCGGTTCCCGACCTTCGCGGCCGCCCTCTCCGCGCTCGACGGCACCGGCCCGCTCCGCGAGCGCCTCGACGCCGTGTGGACCGGGATCGCCGCCCGCGAGAACCACCCGTTCCACCGGCTGTTCTTCGAGGTCTACGGCGTGGCGCTGCACCAGCCGGGCCGGTTCGACGACTTCCTGGCGCGGGTCGGGCACGACTGGACCAACCTCGTCGCGGGGCGGCTGCGGGCCGAGGGCGTGCCGGACCCGGAGGCCGGCACGATCGCGCGCGAGATCGTCGCCCTCTGGCGCGGCCTGCAGTTCGACCTGCTCAGCACGGGTGACGGGGCGGAGGTCGCCGAAGCCCACTCCGCCTCGGCCGCCGCCTTCGCAGAGCGGTGCGAGCGGGCCCGCGGCCGGGTCGCCGCTGCTCAGCCCGCCGGGTGAGACGGCGGTGTGTCCGTTCCGGGCCTCCGGGGCGGGATATCCTGCCGCGATGCAGCGCAAGATCGGGGTGATGGGCGGGACGTTCGACCCCGTCCACCACGGCCACCTGGTGGCGGCCAGCGAGGTCGCCGACCGGTTCGCGCTCGACGAGGTCCTGTTCGTGCCGACGGGGCAGCCGTGGCAGAAGTCGGCGAGGGCGGTGAGCCCGCCCGAGGACCGGTACCTGATGACGGTGATCGCCACGGCGTCGAACCCGCGGTTCATGACGAGCCGGGTGGACATCGACCGCGGCGGCCCGACCTACACCGCCGACACCCTGGCGGACATCCACGCCGCGGTGCCCGACGCCGAGCTGTACTTCATCACCGGTGCCGACGCCCTCTCCCAGATCCTGTCCTGGCACAAGGTCGAGGAGCTGTTCACGCTGGCGCACTTCGTCGGCGTGACCCGTCCCGGCTACGAGCTGGCCGACGCGCACCTGCCCAAGGGAGCCGTCACGCTCGTCGAGGTGCCGGCCATGGCCATCTCGTCGACGGACTGCCGCGACCGCGTCGCCGCCGGCCGGCCGGTCTGGTATCTCGTGCCCGACGGGGTGGTCCAGTACATCTCGAAGCGCCGGCTCTACACCCCGGACGCGCCCGCGGGAACCGGTATCCCGGCCTGAACCGGACCCACCCGGCGCGGCCTGCGACACTGGGGCTGCGAGGCCGAGGTCCGGCCGTCGCGGAGGGAGGCCGCGTGGCGGCAACGGCAGAGGCGGTGGAGATCGCCCGGGTGGCGGTGGCCGCCGCCGCGGACAAGCTCGCCCAGGACATCGTCGTGCTCGACGTGTCGGGGCAGCTCGTGATCACCGACTGCTTCGTCCTCGCCTCGGCGCCCAACGAGCGGCAGGTCCAGGCAATCGTCGACGGGGTGGAGGAGAAGCTCCGCGAGCACGGCGTGAAGCCGACCCGCCGCGAGGGCACCCGCGAGGGCCGGTGGGTCCTGCTGGACTACACGGACGTCGTCGTGCACGTCCAGCACACGGACGAGCGCGGGTTCTACGGGCTGGACCGGCTGTGGAAGGACTGCCCGGCCCTCGACTTCCCCGAGGCCCGCACCACCCCGGCCGAGGAGTCGGAGTGACTCTCCGGCGGGTCGTGCTGCTGCGGCACGGGCAGACGGACTACAACGTCGCCGGCCGCATGCAGGGCCACATCGACTCCCAGCTCACCGAGGAGGGCCGCGAGCAGGCGCTGCGGGCCGCCCCGGTGCTCGGCGCCATGCCCTTCGACCGTGTCGTCAGCTCAGACCTGACCCGCGCCGTCGACACCGCGAACACCATCGCCGACGTCCTCGGGCTGCCGGTCAAGCTCGACAAGCGGCTGCGTGAGACGCACCTGGGGGAGTGGCAGGGCCGCCGCGTCGACGAGGTCGAGGTCGACTACCCGGGGCAGATCGCGGAATGGCGCGGCGATCCGCGCTGGACGCCGCCGGGCGGGGAGTCCCGCGTCGACGTCGTCCGGCGGTCGCTGCCGGTCGTCGAGGAGATCGACGTCGACCTGGCCGAGGAGCCCGGCTCGCAGTCCCTGCTGATCGTGGCGCACGGCGGGATGATCGGCGGCCTGGTCTCCGGGCTGCTGGACCTGCCCGAGACCGTCTGGCCGATCATCGGCGGCATGGGCAACTGCAAGTGGGCGGTCGTCGCGCGGCGCGCGGACCACCCGCGCTGGCGGCTGTCCGGGTACAACATCGGTGTCACCTCCTGAGGACCCATTGGCCCCGAGCCGGAGCGCCTCCGGACACGGGGTGATCCGCCCATCCCGTTCGACGCTGCTGGTCCTCGGCGACTCGCTCGCCTTCCACGGCCCCGAGCGGGCCGAACCCGCCGACCACCCGCGGATCTGGCCGCAGGTCGCCGCGGCCGCGCTCGGCGGGCGGGTCGAGCTCGTCGCCGGGATCGGCTGGACGGCGCGGCACGCCTGGCACGCGCTGACCCACGACCCGCGGGTGTGGGCGGCGATGCCGCGGATCGATGCGCTGGTGCTCGGGGTGGGCGGGATGGACGCACTGCCCTCGCCCCTGCCCACGTCGCTGCGGGAACTGATCCCGGTCCTGCGGCCCGCCTCCGTCCGCGCGCGGGTGCGGGACGGATACCTACGCGCCCAGCCGTGGCTGTCGCGCGCGTTCGCGGCGCTGCCCGGCGGTGGGCCGGTGGCGTTGCCCCCGCGGCTCACGGTGTCGTACCTGGAACGGTGCCGTGCCGCCGTGACGGCGCTGCGGCCCGGGCTCCCGGTCGTCGCGATGCTGCCCTCGGTGCACCGGGCCGCGGTCTACGGCGGGGTGCACGCCGGGCGGGCGGCGGCCGAGCGGGCCACCCGGATCTGGGCCGACGCGCACGGGGTGCGGGTGCTCGACGCGCCCACCCTGGTCGCCGGGCACGTCCTGGGCGGACGCGGCAACCCCGACGGGATGCACTGGGGCTGGGAGGCGCACCGGCGGGTGGGGGAGACGCTCGCCGAGCTGGTGCGGGGAGAGCTCGCTCGGGTACACGGTTCCGTGGGATCTCGTGAGCTGGGGGAGACCGTCGTCGGCGCGCCTGGTCCTGCGTCTGTGGAGGCGTGATCGGCGGGGAAGGCGGCCTGCCGCCCGTGAGCGGGAACTCGGCCGTTCCGCTCGTGGTCGGCTTCTGTGCTCGTGGTCGGCTTCTGTCTCGTAATCGGCTTCCGTCCTCGTTTTTCGCTTCTCCGCTCGTGATCGGGTCTGCGGGCGCGAGCGGGCTCGACGATCGGCTCCGCCGAGCGTGCTCTGCTGTGTAACGTGATCCGCCCCGTCAGCGACGATCGACTGTGCATGTGGCGATCGACTCTGCGGGCGGCGATCGGCTCCGCAGACGGCGGTCGGCCCTGCGGGCGATCGGCGTCGCAGGTGCGGTCGGCTTCGCGAGGGGCGATCGATCCTGTGGGCGGCGAGCGGCCCGGCGGGTCGTGAGCGGCCGGCGACGTCGACCGGCGCAGCCGGTTGGAGATCGACTGGAGAGGTTCTAGGTTCGGCCCCGTGCCCGATTCCGCACTCGACCCGCGGTCCGCAGCGGTGACCGAGCGAGCCGACCGCGCGACCGACCCCGAGGGCGCGGAGGACACCGCGCCCGACGGCGCCGAGGCGCCTGCGGACGCAGCGGGCCGGGCCGGCGCCGAGGAGGTGGCGGGCCGCGTCGCGGTGGTGACCGACTCGACCGCCGACCTGCCGTCCTCGCTGGCCGGAGCCGTGCGCGTCGTGCCCCTCGAGGTGCGGCTGGGCGACCGCGTGGTGCGCGACGGCGTCGACATCGGCCCGGGCGAGCTGAGCGCGGCGATCGCCGACCGCAGGCTGGACGTCCAGACCTCGCGCCCCACCCCGGAGGCGTTCGCCGAGACCTACCGCGACCTGCTCGCGGCGGGGGCGTCCGCGGTCGTCTCCGTGCACCTGTCCCGTGAGCTGTCGGGCACGTGGGACGCGGCGCGGCTCGCCGCCGAGGAGGTCGACCCGGGCCGGGTCCGGGTCGTCGACTCGCGGGCGTTGGGCATGGGCCTGGGGTTCGCGGTCCTCGCCGCCGACCGCGCCGCCGCCGAGGGCGCGGACCCGGCCGACGTCGAGGCCGCCGCCGCGGCCGTGGCCGCCCGGTGCCGGGTGATCTTCTGCGTGGACGAGCTCGACCGGCTCCGCCGCGGCGGCCGGATCGGGACGGCGGCCGCGGTGCTGGGCACCGTCCTCGCCGTCAAGCCGCTGCTCCACCTGGTCGACGGCCGCATCACCGCCCTGGAGAAGGTCCGCACCTCCGCCCGCGCCACCCAGCGGCTCGTCGAGCACGCGGTCGCCGCCGCCGGCGCCGAGGCCGATCTCGCGGTGCACCACCTCGGCGTCCCCGAGCGTGCCGAGGAGCTCGCGGACCGCCTCGCCGAACGCCTCCCCGCCTCCCCCCGCCCCGTGGTCTCCGAGATCAGCGCCGTCATCGGCGCCCACGTCGGCAACGGCGCCCTGGGGGTCGTGGTGGTGCCACGAGCGTAGGCGGCTCCGCGTCCACGATCGCCGGTCGCGGTACCTGGCGGCTGCGGCGGACCGCAGCTGCTGATTCGAGCGACCATGCGTAGGCCGGTCCGTGCCCTCCGCGGTCACATGGTCATTTGCCCGCGGTGCATGGCGGCCAGGGGTGGCCGCGTCGCACCGCAACCGCCGATCATGTGCAGGCGGCCGATTGATCCGGTCTGCGGCGACGCCACTGCGGGTGACGGCGCTGCCGCATGATCACCGTCAGCGGCGCATCAGGCGCGACGGGCAGAGCCATGAACCACTACCGGCGATCTTGGGCGAGGCTCCGCCCCGAAGCTGGGTCTCCATGACGCCGCGACGCAGCATGATCGCCCTTTGCGGACCATGGCGGTGCCTCCCGCAGCCGTGTAGTAGCGCTGACGCCGATCTTGCAGACGCGGCGACACAGCATGATCGTTGTTTGTGGACCATGACGGCGGCTCCCGCGGCCGTGTAGTAGCGCTAATGCCGATCTTGAGCACTCTCCGTGCCCGAAGCCCGGGCTCCCTCACCGCGACGGCGCATGATCGCTGCTTGCGGACCATGACGGCGGCTCCGGCAGCCGTGTAATAGCGCTATCGCCGATCTTGAGCCCTGCCCTTGCCCGATGTCGGGCTCCTGGCTGCGACGGAACATGATCGCCACTCGTGGACCATGACCGCGGCTCCGGCAGCCGCGACGGGTCGGCACTGCCGATCTTGTGCGACATCCGGCGTGGAAGCCCGCTCGCGCTTCCGCCGAGCCACCATGATCACCGTCTGCGGTACTTGGAGGCTGGTGGTGGCCGGGATGTGACGCGACCGGCGATCTAGGGAGCGGCCCAGAGCACCGAGATCCGGGCTGTCGCGCCGGTCACCATCATGATCACCACTTGCGGTGTCTGGCCGCCAATAGTGCCGGGACATGACGGACTGGCGATCTCGGGGGAGCGGCTCGGAGCACCGAGATCCGAGTCGCTGTGCCGCCCGCGTGCATGATCACCTCCTGCGGTGCCTGGCGGCCAGGAGTGGCCGGGATGTGCCGCGACCGGCGATCTCGTGTGACGGCCGGCGCCAAGGACCGCCCGTGACGGCCGCGCAATTCAACATGATCATGACCTGTGACGCCTGACGGCCACGGGCGGCCGTCAAGTACCGCCACCAGCGATCTTCGGTGCGGAACGCAGCCGGCGATGTTGTGCCCAGGCACTGCACCCGGGCTCGTCTGCCTGAGCCGTACCTCACCAGACCCGACCTCGGCGCCGACGCATCCCGCCCCATCCTGCCCGACACCCCCGACAGAGGCGGCGCTCCTGAGGTCCGTGTGGATGGCGTTGTCCCCACCCCGCCCTCTCCGTCCACAGCTGACGCAGTCGTCCGGGAAAGGGGTGTCGGCGGCCCTAGCGTCGCGGGCGTGGCACGGAGCTCCCCGAACACCCGATCCGCGGCGCGGCTGTCCGCGGTGCTCGGGACACCCGTGGGCCGCCCCTACCCGGCGACGGAGCGGGGCGGCGAGGAGATCCCGGCACCGAGAACCCCGCCTGCGCAGGTCCCTCGCCACCGCCCACTTCCTCAGGTCTTCCGGCCGGCCATGCCTCTGAACCCCGACCTCGTCGCCGACGATCCACCCACCCTCCCGCTGCCCCTGACTCCCGGCGGGACAGCCGACCAGATTCGCGACGAGCCATTCCGCTACGCGTCCGGCAACCCGCACTTCGCCGCCCTGCTCGCCGAGGTCGACGAGCCGGCGGACGACCACCACGAGTCGGCCGACGAGTACTCCGACGACTACGCCGACGAGGAGCAGGGGTCGCGGAATCCCGGCAGCCGGCCGAGCCGGCTCACCCGCGTCGCCTCGCGCTGGGTACCCGCTGCGTGGCGCAGCTCCCGACTCGACCCCGGCCGCGCGGGAGCACTCGCGTTGGTCCTGGTCGCGGCCGTGGCGGCCGTGGTGGCGGCCGTCGGGGTCTGGAGCGCACGACCCCGCGCGGAGCAGGTGCCCCCGCTGCCCGCGGTCTCGCTGAACACTGCGGTCGAGTCGAGCCCCGTCACCTCCGCTCCGCCCACGGCAGCGCCGACCGAGCTCGTCGTCAGTGTGTCGGGGAAGGTCCGTCGTCCGGGTCTCGTCCGTGTTCCGGACGGCTCTCGCGTGGCCGACGTGCTCGAGGCCGCCGGTGGTGCGGTGCCCGGTACCGACCTCGCGACTCTCAACCTCGCGCGCCGTGTCGCCGACGGCGAGCAGGTGGCGGTCGGCGTCCCGGCCGCAGCGGACGCCGGCGGTGCCGCGTCCGGTCCCGCACCGACCGGCGGTGACGCCGCCAGTGTGGGGCCCGCCGGGAAGATCGACCTCAACCACGCGACCGTCGAGCAGCTGGACGCGCTGCCGGGCGTCGGGCCGGTGACCGCGCAACGCATCGTCGACTGGCGCACCCGCAACGGCCGCTTCGCCCGCGTCGACCAGCTGCGCGAGGTGGAGGGCATCGGCGAGCGCCGCTTCGCCCAGCTCCGGGAGCTGGTGACCGTATGAGGACCCCCGAGGAGCGCCGGGCGGTCGCCGAGGAACCACGGGCCCGGCCGGACCTGCGCCTGGTCCCGGCGGCCCTCGCCGCATGGGCGGCCGTGCTCTGCGCGGTACTCGCAGGACCGCTCGCCGCGCTGGTCGCCTCCACTGTCGCCCTGGCCACGCTCATCACGACGACTCGTCGAGCACCGGGCCGCACCCGGCACGCCATGCTCGCCGCCTCCGGGTGCGCCCTGGCCGTGGGGCTGCTCGCAGGCCTGCACGCCCTCCACGTCCACGACCACCCGCTGCGCGCCGCCGCCGAGCGCGGATCGGCCGCCGTCCTGCGGGTCACGCTGACCGACGACCCACGGCCCCTGCGCGGCCCCGCCTACGGCGCGGACTTCGGAGCGGACCGGATGCTGGTCGAGGCCGAGCTGGAGACCGCGACGGTCGGTGCGGGGGAGTGGCGGTCGGGCGGTCGCGTCCTGCTGCTGGCGCCCGCCGAGGGGTGGAGCGGCCTCCTCCCGGGCCAGACGGTCACTGCCGAGGGCCTGCTCCTCCCTGCTCAGCGGGCCGACCTCACCATCGCGGTGCTGCGGGTGCGCGGATCCCCGACGGCCGTTGGCCCGCCGCCGTGGTGGCAGACCGCGGCCGGAGCACTCCGCGACGGCCTGCGGCGGGCCGCCGACGTGCTGCCGGAGGACTCGGCGGGCCTGCTGCCCGGCCTCGCGGTCGGCGACACCCGCGAGCAGTCGACCGAGGTGGAGGAGGACTTCCGGGCCGCGGGTCTCACCCACCTCACCGCGGTCTCCGGTGCGAACCTCGCGATCGTCGGCGGGGCCGTGCTCGGCCTGCTCCGCCTGTTCCGGGCCGATCCCCGCCTATCCGCGGTGCTGGCCGGGGCCGCCGTGGTCGGCTTCGTGGTGCTCGCCCGGCCCTCACCCAGTGTCGTACGGGCCGCGGTCATGGGCGGCATCGTGCTGCTGGCGCTCGCGCTCGGACGGGGCCGCTCAGCGGTTCCGGCCGTGGCCGCGGCCGTGCTGGTGCTGCTGGTCGTCGATCCGGCGCTCGCGGTCGACCTCGGCTTCGCCCTGTCCGTCCTCGCGACGGCAGCCCTCGTCCTGGTCGCGCCGGGCTGGTCCGCGGCACTGCAGCGGCGTGGTGTGCCGCAGGGTGCCGCCGAGATGCTCGCGGTCCCGGCGGCCGCGTGCGTCGCCACGGCTCCGCTGATCGCCGGTCTGAGCGGCCAGCTCAGCCTCGTGACCGTGCTGGCGAACCTGCTCGTGGTGCCGGCGGTCGCGCCGGCGACGGTCCTGGGCGTGCTCGCCGCCGTGGTCTCCCCGCTGGCACCCGGCCTGGCCACCGTATGCGCATGGCTCGCCGGGCCGGCGGTGGCGTGGCTCGTGCTGGTGGCCGACCGCGCCGCGGCGATCCCCGGAGCAGTCCTGCCCTGGCCGGCCGGCGTGGGTGGCGCGCTCCTGCTGACCGGTGTGCTGCTGGTGCTGGTGGTGCTCCTCCGGTTCCGCCGCTCCCGGCTGCTCGTCCTCGCGGTCGTGGTCGGGCTGGCGCTGGTCCTGGTGCCCACCCGCGTGATCCGCCCCGGCTGGCCGCCCCCGGACTGGGTCGTGGTCGCCTGCGACGTCGGCCAGGGCGATGCGCTCGTCCTCGCCACGGGCGTTCCGGGCCAGGCGGTCCTCGTCGACGTCGGTCCGGACGACGGCCCCACGGATGCCTGTCTGCGCCGACTCGGCGTCGACGCGCTGGCGCTCGTGGTGGTCACGCACCTGCACGCCGACCACATGGGCGGCCTCGCGGGGGCGCTGCGCGGCCGGGCGGCCGGCGGGGTCGCCCTGGGGCCGGCGCACGAGCCGGCCGGGGCCCTGCGGCGGATCGCGCAGCAGGCGGCGGGCGCCGGCGCGCCGGTGCTCGAGCTGACCGCGGGTCGTCGCCTCGCATGGCCCGCCCTCACGCTCGACGTCCTGGCACCGGACCGCGCGCCGGAGTACGTCGACGGCGAGGACGGAACCGCCGTGAACAACACGTCCGTCGTCCTCCGGGCGACCACACCGGCCGGCCGGATCCTGCTGACCGGCGACGTCGAGCTCGACGCCCAGGCCGACCTCCTGCACAGCGGCGCGGACCTGCGGGCGGAGGTGCTCAAGGTGCCCCACCACGGCTCCCGCTCGACCAATCCGGACTTCCTGCGGGCCGTCGCGCCTCGGGTCGCCCTGGTCAGCGTGGGTGCGGGCAACTCCTACCGGCACCCGAACCCGGGCCTGCTGGACCTCCTGGAGGCGTCGGGGGCCGTCGTGCGGCGCACGGACCAGTCGGGCGACGTGGCCTTCACGCGCGACGACCAGCTGGTCGCCCGCGGGGACCCGCTCCCGGCCCCGCGTCGCTCCCGTGCGGGTCGCCGCACCCGGCGCCGGGCATCGGGGACGACGACGGGCCCGGAGGAACGCTTCCTCCGGGCCCGGTCGGGGTCCTGGCGTGTCGGGTCAGCGGCCCTCGAGCGCCTCGCGGACGGCCTTGCTGGTCGACGGAACCGTCGCGGTCGGACGGGCGTGGGCGGACACGGCGTCGAGGGTCTTGAGCCCGTCGCCGGTGATCAGCAGGACGGTTTCGGCGTCGGGGTCGATCTTGCCGGCCTCGATCAGCTTCTTCGCGGTCGCCACGGTGACGCCGCCGGCGGTCTCGGCGAACACACCCTCGGTGCGGGCGAGCAGCCGGATGCCCTCGACGACCTCCTCGTCGGTGACGTGGCCGACGGCACCGCCGGTGCGGCGCACGGAGTCGAGGACGTAGGGGCCGTCGGCGGGGTTGCCGATCGCCAGCGAGCGGGCGATGGTGTCCGGTCGGACGGGCTGGATGAAGTCGTGGCCCTCCTCGAACGCCGAGGCGACGGGCGAGCAGCCGGTGGCCTGGGCACCGAAGATCTTGTAGGGCTTCTCGTCGACGAGCCCGAGCTTGACGAACTCGCCAAAGCCCTTGTCGACCTTGGTCAGCTGCGAGCCGGAGGCGACCGGGACGACGATCTGGTCGGGCAGGCGCCAGCCGAGCTGCTCGGCGACCTCGTAGCCCAGGGTCTTCGAGCCCTCGGCGTAGTACGGGCGGACGTTCACGTTCACGAACGCCCACTCCTCGTGCTCCGCGGCGAGCTCGGTGGCGAGGCGGTTCACGTCGTCGTAGTTGCCGTCGACGGCGAGCAGGGTGCCGCCGTAGACCGCGGTGGTGGTGATCTTCGCCTGCTCGAGCGAGGAGGGGATCAGCACGACCGAGTCCCAGCCGGCGCGGGCGGCCGCCGCGGCGACGGCGTTGGCCAGGTTGCCGGTGGACGGGCAGCAGAGGACGGAGAAGCCCAGCTCGCGGGCGGCGGCGAGGGCGACGGCCACGACCCGGTCCTTGAAGGAGTGGGTGGGGTTGCCGGTGTCGTCCTTCACCCAGAGCTTGCGGACCCCGAGCTCGGCGGCGAGCCGGTCGGCCTGGATCAGGCGGGTGAAGCCGGGCTCGGTGTTCGGGAAGGACTGAACGTCCGCCGGGACGGGGAGGAGGTCCTTGTAGCGCCAGATCGACTTGGGGCCGGACTCGATCGACTCCCGCGTGACCTGCGGGAAGTCGTAGGCGATCTCGAGCGGGCCGAAGCACTGCGGACACGCGAACTCCGCGGCGAGCGGCGTCTGGTGGCCACACTCGCGACAGGACAGGGCGCGCGCGGAGCCGAGGTCGAGGGTGGTGCTGGCAGGCGTGTCTGCAGTGAGAGTCATCAGATCTCCTCATCTGTCCCGCTGGCGCGGGCCGGAATTGGCACCTGGTCCGTCGACGTGCGCGCACCGAGCGGTGCGCTGCGCGGATCGTCGTTCGACGCCGGTTGCCGGGGCTTCGTCGGGCCGTTCCCTCTGCCCCTCTGGATGAGCCATATGCGATTGTGCCGAGCGGGCTTCGTGCGCGGAGCGAGCGCGGCGTCCGGATTGATCCGGATGACATGCACGTTACGGCACCGGCCCCGGTCCCGGCCAGCCGCACTCACCATCTGGGAGCCGTGTCACGGACTGTCGGTGCCGTGCGCGACGATGACCCGCGGGCCCGGCACGCCCGGGCCCCGGTGCGCGGCACCGCGCGACGCGTGCGAGAGGAGCCCGGCCCATGCCGGCCACGAAGCCGCCCGCTCCCGTGCAGCTCATCGTCGGCGAGGAGGAGCTGCTGGTCGAGCGGGCCGTGAGCGAGATCCTCCGCGCCGCCCGGGCGGTCGACCCCGAGGCCGACATCCGCCGGTTCCGTCCTGCCGAGCTCACCCCGGGCGAGCTGGTCGGGTACCTGAGCCCCTCGCTGTTCGCGGAGGGCCGGGTCGTGGTGATCCAGGGGGCCCACGAGGCGGGCAAGGACCTGGTCGCCGCGATCATGGCCTACGTGGCCGAGCCGGCCGACGGGATCGTGCTGGTCGCGGTGCACGCAGGCGGGGCCCGCGGCAAGCAGCTGGCCGACGACCTGCGGAAGGCCGGCGCGGCGGTCACCAAGTGCGACCGGCTGACCCGGGCCGAGGAGCGCGCCGACTTCGTGCGCGCCGAAGTGCGGCGGGCCGGCGGGTCGATCACCGCCGAGGCCGTGAGCGTGCTGCTCGAGGCGGTCGGGTCGGACCTGCGGGAGCTGGCCTCGGCCACGAACCAGCTGGTCTCCGACACGGGCGGGCAGGTCGACGGCCAGGCCGTGCGCCGGTACCACCGCGGACGCGCCGAGTCGTCGGGCTTCGCGGTGGCGGACAAGGCGGTCGCGGGGGACCGGGCGGGTGCGCTGGAGGCGTTGCGCTGGGCGCTCGTGCTGGGCGTCGCGCCGGTCCTGGTGGCCGACGCGCTGGCCGACGCCGTGCGCACCCTCGCCAAGGTCGGCGCGGCCGGCCGGGGCGACCCCAACCGCCTGGCGGGCAGTCTCGGCATGCCGCCCTGGAAGATCCGCAAGGCGCAGGGGCAGGTGCGGGCCTGGCGACCGGCGGGCCTCGCGACCGCCATCGCCGCGACCGCGCAGGTCAACGCGGACGTCAAGGGTGCGGCCGCCGACCCCGCCTACGCCCTGGAGCGCGCGGTCCTCGCGGTCGTCGACGCCCGCGGCACCGGCTGACCCGCGGCAGCGAGCCAGAAAGCGCCGAGCAGCGCCTCTCCGACGCGTCACGGAGCCACAACGCCCACAGGTACGCCCTCCACCGCGTGATGGAGTCCTGACGCACCAGGAGTACGAACCGGCCGCGCCACCACCTGAGAACGCGTCGACGGCACTGCCCCACGGGAAAGGGCAGTGCCGTCGACGGAACGCTCGACCGGAAAGACCCGGGAGCTTCACCGGGCGCGCGACCGCGCCCGAGGACTCACGCGCCGATCTTGGTGATGCGCTTGGCGATGGCCGACTTGCGGTTGGCGGCCTGGTTCTTGTGGATGACGCCCTTGCTGGCGGCCTTGTCCAGGGCGCGAGCGGCGGCGCGCTGCAGCTCGACGGCCTTCTCGGTCTCGCCGGCCTCGGCGGCCTCGCGGAACTTGCGGATCGCGGTCTTGACCGACGACTTGACCGACTTGTTGCGCTGACGGCGCTTCTCGTTGGTCTTGACCCGCTTGATCTGGGACTTGATGTTCGCCACGCTGGTGTGCCTCGAGTCTTCCTGGTGCTGGGTACGTATCGGGGGGCTCTGGCGACCCCGACCGGTTCTCCACCGATGCGAGCGAGCACGCCGAGCACTCGGTCGTCCATGCTACAACCCGGCGCGGACGGCCCTGCACGGGCCCGCGCTCCGCGGGCCCACGGAGCCAGGATCGCACAGCGAGGACCCTCTCGGCGGGCGGAACGCGGCGCTCCGCGACGGACCCGGCCGGTCGTGTCCGTAACGCGGACGTAGCATCGCTCCGTCTGGCTCCGGCCAGGCGAAACGGTCAAGATGACCCCCGTGAGCCGAGCAGTGGACCGCAGACCAGCACGGGCGGGCGGGAAACCCGCACAGGACGACGGGACCGCTGCCGCAGCCGGTGCGGGGACGAACGGGGCCGGCCGGGTGACCGGCTCCGCGCTGTTCGACGGGTACCTGGAGCCGGACCGGCCCCACCCCGACGCGTTCGACGAGATGTTCAACGCCGACGGCAGCGTCCGCGCCCCGTACCGGCACCTGCACGACGCGATCGCGCCGACGGCCGCCGCCGACCTGGCGGCGCGCTCGGAGGCGCTCGACCGGGCGTACATGGACCAGGGCATCACGTTCAGCCTCTCGGGCAAGGAGCGCCCGTTCCCGCTGGACATCGTGCCGCGGGTGATCAGTGCGAGCGAGTGGAGCCGGCTGCAGCGCGGGATCGTGCAGCGGGTGAAGGCCCTCGAGGCCTTCCTCGCCGACGTCTACAACGACGCCCAGATCGTCCGCGACGGCGTGCTCCCGCGCCGGCTGATCACCAGCTGCGAGCACTTCAAGCGGGCCGCGCACCTGCTCAACCCGCCCAACGGGGTGCGCATCCACGTCGCCGGCATCGACCTCGTCCGCGACCAGGAGGGCACGTTCCGGGTGCTGGAGGACAACCTCCGCAACCCCTCCGGCGTGTCCTACGTGATGGAGAACCGGCGCACCATGGCGCGGGTCTTCCCCGACCTGTTCACGCGCCAGCGGGTCCGCGCGGTCGCCGACTACTCGACCCATCTGCTGCACGCGCTGCGCGCGGCCGCGGCGCCCAACGTCGCCGACCCGACGGTCGTCGTGCTGACCCCGGGCGTCTACAACTCCGCCTACTTCGAGCACTCGCTGCTGGCCCGGCAGATGGGCGTCGAGCTCGTCGAGGGCCGGGACCTGTTCTGCCGCGACAACGTCCTCTACATGCGCACCACCGAGGGTGAGCAGCAGGTCGACGTCGTGTACCGCCGGATCGACGACGACTTCCTCGACCCCCTTCAGTTCACGCCGACGAGCGTGCTGGGCGTCGCGGGGATCATGAACGCCGCCCGCGCGGGCAACGTGGTGATCGCCAATGCGGTGGGCAACGGCGTGGGCGACGACAAGCTCGTCTACACCTACGTCCCGCAGATGATCAAGTACTACCTCGACGAGAAGCCCGTCATCCCGAACGTCACGACCTTCCGGTGCTGGCTGGACGAGGAGCGCGGGCACGTCCTCGACCGGCTCGACGAGCTGGTGCTCAAGCCGGTCGAGGGCTCGGGCGGCTACGGCATCCTCTTCGGCCCGAACGCCACGGCCAAGGAGCTGCAGAAGGCGCGCAAGGCGATCCGGGACGACCCCCGCGGCTGGATCGCCCAGCCCGTCGTGCAGCTGTCCACGGTCCCGACGAAGGTCGACGACCGGCTGGTGCCGCGGCACGTCGACCTGCGGCCCTTCGCGGTCAACGACGGCGAGGACGTCTTCGTGCTGCCCGGCGGCCTCACCCGGGTCGCCCTGCCGAAGGGCAGCCTCGTGGTGAACTCCAGCCAGGGCGGCGGCTCGAAGGACACCTGGGTGCTGGCGGCGAGTCGGTCGAGCGAGGCCGAACGGGAGCTGGGGGAGCGCGGGATCGCGTCGTCCGCCCCGGCCCGCGGTCCCGCCGCCGAGCAGGGCCCCGAGCTGACCCTCGGCCAGCAGCAACAACAGCAACAGCAGCAGCAGCAGCAGCGACAGCAGCAGGGCCGCCAGGTCCAGGAGCTCGGCGGGATGCGCCAGGAGCAGGTGATGGGCTGATGCTCGCCCGCAACGCCGAGTCGCTGTACTGGATCGGCCGCTACGTCGAGCGCGCCGACGACACCGCGCGAATCCTCGACGTCTCGGTCCACCAGCTTCTCGAGGACGCCACGATCGACGTCGACGCGGTCGCCCGCCGGCTTCTCGGTGTCATGGGCGTCGACCCCGGCACGGACGAGCCGCTCGACGCCTTCTCGCTCACCGAGGTGCTCGCCTACTCCACCGCGACCCTCGGCTCGATCGTCTCGTCGATCTCCAGCGCCCGGGAGAACGCCCGCGGCGCGCGCGAGGTCGTGTCGTCGGAGATGTTCGAGTGCCTCAACGCCACCTGGAACGCCCTGCCCGAGCGGCAGCGGTACGCGCGCTGGGTGGGGCCGCACGCCTTCTTCAGCTACATCGAGGACCGGGCGGCGATGTTCTCCGGGCTGGCCGCCTCCACGATGAGCCGGGACGACTCGTGGCGCTTCTACCTGCTCGGCCGCTCGGTCGAGCGGGTCGACATGGTGGTGCGGCTGCTGCTGTCCCGCGTGTCGGACCGGATGAGCTCGCCGGGCTGGCTGTCGGTGCTGCGCTCGGCGGGCGCCCAGGACACCTACCTGCGCACCTACCGCGGCGCCGTCGACGCCGTGCGGGTCGCGCAGTTCATGCTGATGGACCGGCTCTTCCCGCGGTCGGTCTTCTACTCGCTGCGCGAGGCCGAGACCTGCCTGCAGCAGCTGGACCAGCGGCCGACGGCACGGGTCGGGGCGAAGGCCGAGGCGCTGCGGCTGCTCGGCCGGGCGCGCAGCGAGCTGGAGTTCCTCCGCCCCGAGGAGCTGCTCGACGACCTGCCCGCCCAGCTCCTGTCCCTGCAGGAGACGATCCAGAAGGTCGGCGAGGCCGTCTCGCTGCAGTTCTTCCACGCCGCCCCCTGGGTCGCGTGGACCGCGCCGGAGGTGGTCTGAGGATGGGCTGGCGCATCCGCGTGGTGCACGAGACGGGCTACAAGTACAGCTCGCCGGTGCACGAGACCTACAACGAGGTGCGGCTGACCCCGCGCAGCGACACCCACCAGAACGTGATCGTCAGCCGCGTCGAGACGGTGCCGGCGACCCGCGCGTACCGGTACGAGGACTACTGGGGCACCCAGGTCACGGCGTTCGACCTGCACGCGCCGCACAAGGAGCTGCTGGTCACCGGCACCTCGGTGGTCGAGACGGGCGACGCCGGCGAGCCGGTCCGCGAGGCGAGCTGGGAGGACCTGGCATCGGAGGCCGTGCGCGACCGGTACACCGAGATGCTCGAGTTCACCGAGTACGTCGGGCGGGACGCGGAGCTGGCCCGGATCGCGAAGAACCTCAAGCGCGGCAAGGACCCCGTCGACGCCGTGCTCGCCGCCTGCGAGCGGGTCCGCGACACCATGACCTACCAGGCGGGGACGACGGGCGTGCACACCTCGGCCACCGAGGCCTGGCAGGCGGGCAAGGGGGTCTGCCAGGACTACGCGCACCTCACCCTGGTCCTGTTGCGCGAGATGGGGATCCCGGCCCGGTACGTCTCGGGGTACCTGCTGCCGCGCCAGGAGGTCGCGGTGGGCGAGACGGTGTCCGGGCAGTCGCACGCGTGGATCGAGGCGCGCACCGGCGGCTGGTGGGGCTTCGACCCGACCAACGGCATCCCGATCGGGCACCGGCACGTGTGGGTCGCCGTCGGCCGCGACTACGCCGACGTCTCCCCGCTCAAGGGCATCTACTCCGGCGGTACCGCCGAGGCGCTCGACGTCTCGGTGCACATGACGCGCCTGGCCTGAGACGCACGAACGGCGCCCTCGCTCTCATCAGCCATGAGCGGGAGCGCCGTTCGCCGGGACGCGTCAGGCGGCCGCGGGGGCCTCCGCGACCTGCTTCTTCCCGCCGACGAGCAGCGAGACCGGCAGGGCGACCGTCGCGATCACCGCGGCGCAGAGGAACGCCGCGCGGGCGCCGGGGACGTCGGCCGCGACGCCCGGCGTGGCCGCGAACACGACCATGAGCGTGACGAACAGCGCCGTGCCCGCCGCGCCCGCGACCTGCTGCAGCGTGGCGAGGATCGCGCTGCCGTGCGAGTCGAGCTCGCCCGGCAGCCGGCCCAGCGCGTCCGTCATGAGCGGGGTGAACATGAACGACAGCCCGATCACGAGCAGGACGTGCATGCCGATCAGGATCGGGACCGGGGTCGAGGCACCCACGGTCGTGAAGCCCCACAGCGACAGCGCCAGCACCGCGGTGCCGGGGATGACGAGCGGGCGGGCGCCGACGCGGTCGTAGAGCCGGCCGACGAAGGGGCCGAGCAGACCCATCACCAGGCCGCCGGGCAGCACCGCCAGCCCGGTCACGAACGCGGAGACGCCGAGCACGTCCTGCAGGTAGAGCGGCAGCAGGATCAGCACGCCGAACAGCGCCATCATGCCGAGCACGACCAGCACCAGCGACACCGCGAACGGCCGGAAGCCGAGCGGGCGCAGGTCGAGCAGCGCGCGCCCCTCCCGCTGCAGCCGGAGCTGCCGGAACACGAACACGGCGAGCGCGACCAGCCCGATCAGCGTGGGCGCCCACGGCGGCAGCAGCGCCTCGCCGCGCGCGGACTCACCGATGCTGGAGAGCCCGAACACGAGCCCGCCGAAGGCCAGCGCCGACAGCACGACGGACGGCCAGTCCAGCGGGATCCTCCGGGTCTCGCTGTCGAGCCGCAGCCAGGTGGCGCCGGCGGCCAGCGCCAGCAGCGCGATCGGCAGGATGACGATGAACATCCACCGCCAGCCCAGTGTGGACAGGATCACGCCGGAGATCGTCGGGCCGACGGCCGGCGCGACGGCGATGACCACCGTGATCGTGCCCATCGTCGCGCCGCGGCGCTCCGCCGGGACGAGCCGGATCACCGTGGTCATCAACAGCGGGATCATCACGGCGGTGCCGAGCGCCTGGACGACCCGCCCCGTCATGAGCACGCCGAAGCCGGGCGCGAGCGCCGAGATCAGGGTCCCCAGGCTGAAGAGCGACATCGAGGCGAGGAAGACGGTGCGCGGGGTGAGGCGCTGCAGGAGGAAGCCGGTGATCGGGATGACCACCGACATCGTGAGCAGGAAGCCCGAGGTCAGCCACTGGGCCGTGCCGACCGTGATCCCGAGGTCGGTGACCAGGACGGGCAGCGCGACGCTCATGATCGTCTCGTTGAGGATCATGACGAAGGCGGAGCCCACCAGCAGCCAGACGACCGTCGACGCCGACCGGGGCACCTCGACGGAACTGGGGGGTGCGTCGGGCGCGGTCATGCGGGGTTCTCCGATCGGGGGACGGCGTACGTGGATCTCACGTACGTACTGACGCTATCCGGGCCCGAAGGTCATCGGCCACGCGGTTTCGCGGTGCGCGGACACCCGTACGGACACCTGGGCGGCCGATTGCCCCGCAACTGTCGGTGGGGGCTCGTAGGGTGCCCCCATGACCGTCGTCCTGGTGCACGGCAACCCCGAGACGCCCGAGGTGTGGGACCTGCTCGTCCCGCACCTGGATCGCGGGCCCGTGGTCCGGCTCGCCCCGCCCGGGTTCGGCGCGCCCGTCCCGGAGGGCTTCGGCGCGACCGTGCTCGAGTACCGGGACTGGCTGATCCGGGAGCTCGAGCCGATCACGGCGGCCGAGGGCCCGGTCGACCTCGTGGGGCACGACTGGGGCGGCGGCCACGTGGTGAACGTCGCGACGGCCCGGCCGGACCTGCTGCGCAGCTGGGTGTCCGATGTCGTCGGCATCTTCGACCCGGACTACGTGTGGCACGAGCTTGCGCAGGCGTGGCAGCAGCCGGGCGTGGGTGAGCAGACGGTCGCGGGCATGCTCGCCGCCGGTCCGCTCGCGCGCGCCGAGCGGCTGACCGGGTTCGGGATGGCGGCGCCCGTGGCCGAGCGGATCGCGGCCGCGTTCGACGAGCCGATGGCCGACTCGATCCTGCGCCTCTACCGCTCCGCGGCGCAGCCGGTCATGGCGGAGCTGGGCAAGGACCTGGAGGAGGCGGCCGCGCGGCCCGGGCTCGCGCTCGTGCCGAGCGAGGACCACATGGTCGGCACCGAGGAGCAGCGGCACCGGTCGGCCGCCCGCGCCGGTGCCCGCGTCGAGGTGCTCGCCGGGCTCGGGCACTGGTGGATGACGCAGGACCCCGAGCGTGGTGCCGCAGTGCTGAACCGGTTCTGGGCGGAGGTCTGAGCACCACGCGCGTCGCGGCGCTGGTCGACGGCCTCGCCCTGCAGGGCGCTGGAGGCCTGAGAACCGCTGGAGGCCTGAGAACTAAGCCGGCAGCAGGGCGAGCGCGGCGTCGAGGACCTCGGGGACCTCGACCCCCGCGAGCACCGTGGCCTCGTGCCCGCAGCTGCGGCCGAGGTACGGGTCGCCGCACACCGCGCAGCGGCTCTCCCAGTCGACGACCACCCGGTGCCGCGCACGGAACAGCGGGCTGACGTCGACGAGGTTGGCCCGGGTGAACACGCCGACGGTCGGGGTGCCGACGGCCTCGGCGATGTGCCGCGGCCCGGAGTCGTTGCCCACCACCAGGTCCGCCCGCTCGAGCACACCCACCAGCCCGTTCAGGTCGAGCGTGCCGACGAGGTCCACGACGGGCGCGTCGCCGAGCCCGGCCCGGACCTGCTCGCCGAGCTCCAGGTCGGACTTCCCGCCGATCACGGCGACGCAGGCGCCGCGCTGCTCCGCGAGCGCGCGGCCGACCTCGCCGAGCCGCTCGGGCGGCCACCGGCGGCTGATGTCGGTCGCGCCCGGGTGCAGCACGACCAGCGGGCCGTGGAGGGCCGGCAGGGCGGCGTCGGCGGCGGCGCGGTCCGCGTCGGTGACCGCGAGCTCCGGGCGCAGCGTGACGGGCCGCGCCCCGACGAGGTCGACGACCTCGAGCCAGCGCATCACGTCGTGCTGGAAGGAGGTCCAGGGAATGGTCCGGGTCAGCGCGAGGGCGTCCTCCGCGCGGCTGCCCGCCGTCACCCGGGCGCCGAAGCGCAGCAGCAGCGGGTTGGCGTTGCCGCCGCCGCCGTGCAGCTGCACCGCGAGGTCGAACTCCCGGGCCCGCATCGCCGCGCAGAACTCCTCGACGACCTCGGGTGCGTCGTCGGGCGGCCCGCCGACCTCCCCGCGCACACCGGAGACCCGCGGGGCCTCCAGCACCTCGTCGACCGGGAACGGACGCCCGCGCAGCAGCTCGACGACCGGCGCGGAGGTCGCGAGCGTGATCGAGGCGTCGGGGTAGGCGGCGCGCAGGGCCGCGAGCGCGGGCTGGGCGACGAGGGAGTCACCGAGGCCGTTGGCGCGGAGCACGGCGATCCGCCGCACCCCGGGGAGCAGACCATGATCGGGCACGGCGGAGGGATGCCCGCTCCCGCGGCCGGCACACACCCCCGCCCGGGTGGCGCGGGTGTCGCGGGGGCGTCGGGCCTCCTACCGTGGACGGGTGCGCAGCGACGACGTGCGGACCGCGGCCGCCGCCTGCACCGGCCTGCTCGGCGGCGCGCTGCAGCGGGACTGGTCGGCGCGGGCGGGCACGCTGGACATGACGGTGTCCGAGGTCGTCGCGCACGTCGCGCGGGTGCTGCACTTCTACGCGGTGGACCTGGCGGGCGGGCCGGCCGAGGTCGACGTCGTGGAGCTGCGGGTGCACGCCGACCGGCCCCCGACGACCCTGGTGGCGGCCGTGCGGACGGGGGCGTTCGTGCTGGCCGCGACGATCGACGCCTGCGACGACGACGTCCGCGGCTTCCACCCGGACGGTGCCGCCGATCCGTCGGGGTTCGCCGCGATGGCCTGCGACGAGCTGCTGGTGCACACCGACGACGCCGCCCGCGGGCTGGGCCTCGCCTTCGAGCCCGACGCGCACCTCGCCGCCCGCGTCGTCCGCCGGCTGTTCCCGTGGGCGCCGCACGACGAACGCTCCTGGCCCACCCTGCGCTGGGCCAACGGCCGCGCGCCCCTGGGCGCGCGGCCGCGGCTGGAGAACTGGCGGTGGCACTGCGCCCCGCTCGAGGAGTGGGACGGCAACAGCCCCACGACCCCGTGAGTGCCGACTGCCCCTAGAGGGTCACCGGCCACCCACGACCCCTGCTGAGCAGGTCTTTCAGGGGGTGAGCGCGGTCTCGGCCGCGCGGTCCACCCGGCGGTGGTAGCGCTCGCCGGCCTTACCGCCGACGACCGCGCCGATGAGTGCGACGACCGCCGCGATCAGCAGCGCGATCACGCCGGACAGGGTCAGCGACTCGCCGGAGATCGCGACGCCGGGCACGCGCAGCGCGGCGAACAGGCTGTCCGTGGTGCCGGTGACCGCCGAGGCGATCGACAGGGCGACCGTGACGACCAGGCCCATCGCCCACACCGCGACGCCGTTGCGGGCGCCGTCGAACCGGGCGAGGCGGCCGGCGACGTAGCCGCCCGCGTAGTAGGCCAGCAGCATCACCACGACCGCGACGATCCCGCCGGCGACGCCGAGCATCCGCGGGTCTTGCCCGGGCCCGCCGCTCATGTCCGGCGACACCCCGGCGAGCCGGACGACGAGCGAGGCGAGCGCGCCGAGGAGCACGGTCAGGCCCACGGCGACGAGCCAGCCGAAGAAGGCCGACCCGATCTTCAGCCCGCCGAACCGCTCGTGCTGGTACTCGTGGGCGGCGGTGAGCGCACCGCGGCTGGTGTAGTGCTGGGCCAGGTCGGCGTCGGGTTCGCGGCGCGCGGGGGCGCTGCGCAACGTGCGCCGGTCGATCGGCACGGTGATCCCGCGGTCGTCGGGTGCGGCGCCGCTCAGGGGGATGGTGCGGGCGCCGCCGAGCCGGGGCTGCACGACGCCCCACGGAGTGCCGTCCGGCCCGTCGACGACGCTCGTGAGCTTCCCGACCGTGTTACCCGACCGCCCGCGCACGGTCCGTCCGACCCACTCGCCCGGCCCGGCCGTCCCGTGGGTCCGCGGGAACTCCCGGGTCGTGGGGTCGGCGGCGGGGTCCGGTCCGGGCCCGGTCGGGGCGGAGCCGGCCGGGGCGCCGGACGACGAGGGGGTACCGGTGCTCACGGAATCCATGGCGGCGGATACCCGACGGTGGTCCGTCCCACACGTGCGCGGGCCTGCGCGGCCCGATCGGACGACGTGGGACGATGGAGGTGACCCCGTACCGGAATGGATGTCTGAGTGACGACGTACGCCGACCGCACGTTCACCCCGCCGGAGCGCATCCGGAACTTCTGCATCATCGCCCACATCGACCACGGCAAGTCGACGCTGGCCGACCGGATGCTGCAGATCACGGGTGTGGTCGAGGAGCGCGCCATGCGGGCGCAGTACCTGGACCGCATGGACATCGAGCGCGAGCGCGGCATCACGATCAAGGCGCAGAACGTCCGGCTGCCGTGGACCGTCGACGGCACCGACCACGTCCTGCACCTGATCGACACCCCCGGCCACGTCGACTTCACCTACGAGGTCTCGCGGGCGCTGGAGGCGTGCGAGGGCGCGATCCTGCTGGTCGACGCCGCGCAGGGCATCGAGGCGCAGACGCTGGCGAACCTCTACCTGGCGCTCGAGAAGGACCTGACGATCATCCCGGTCCTCAACAAGATCGACCTGCCCGCGGCGGACCCGGACCGCTACGCGGCCGAGATCGCGCACATCGTCGGCTGCGAGCCGGAGGACGTGCTGCGGGTCAGCGCGAAGACGGGCATGGGCGTCGAGGCGCTGCTCGACGAGTGCGTGAAGCAGATCCCCGCGCCCGTCGGCGACTCCGACGCCCCGGCCCGCGCGATGATCTTCGACTCCGTGTACGACACCTACCGCGGCGTCGTCACCTACATCCGGGTCGTCGACGGGAAGATCGTCCCGCGCGAGCGGATCAAGATGATGTCCACCGGCGCCACCCACGAGCTGCTCGAGGTCGGGATCGTCTCCCCGGAGCCCAAGGCCACCGAGGGCCTCGGCGTCGGCGAGGTGGGCTACCTGATCACCGGGGTGAAGGACGTCCGGCAGTCGAAGGTCGGCGACACCGTCACCTCCCAGCGGCGCGGCGCCACCGAGCCGCTCACCGGCTACCGCGAGCCCCGCCCGATGGTCTACTCCGGCCTCTACCCGGTGGACGGCTCGCAGTACCCGGACCTCCGCGAGGCGCTGGACAAGCTGCAGCTCAACGACGCCGCGCTCACCTACGAGCCGGAGACCTCGGCCGCGCTGGGCTTCGGCTTCCGCTGCGGCTTCCTCGGCCTGCTGCACCTCGAGATCACCCGGGAGCGGCTGGAGCGCGAGTTCGACCTGGACCTCATCTCCACCGCACCGAACGTCGTGTACCAGGTGTTCACGGACGACGGCACCGAGATGACCGTGACCAACCCGTCGGACTGGCCCACGGGCAAGGTCGCCGAGATCCACGAGCCGATCGTCAAGGTCACGATCCTGGCGCCGTCGGAGTTCATCGGCGCGATCATGGAGCTCTGCCAGAGCCGGCGCGGCCAGCTCGGTGGCATGGACTACCTGTCCGAGACCCGCGTCGAGCTGCGGTACACGATGCCGCTCGCCGAGATCATCTTCGACTTCTTCGACGCGCTGAAGTCCCGCACCCGCGGCTACGCCAGCCTCGACTACGAGGAGGCGGGCGAGCAGGTCTCCGACCTGGTCAAGGTGGACATCCTGCTGCAGGGCGAGCCGGTCGACGCCTTCTCCGCGATCGTGCACAAGGACGCGGCGTACTCCTACGGCACCACGATGGCCACGAAGCTGCGCGAGCTGATCCCGCGCCAGCAGTTCGAGGTGCCGATCCAGGCGGCGGTGGGGTCGCGCATCATCGCGCGCGAGACGATCCGCGCGATCCGCAAGGACGTCCTCGCGAAGTGCTACGGCGGTGACATCAGCCGCAAGCGCAAGCTGCTGGAGAAGCAGAAGGAGGGCAAGAAGCGCATGAAGACCATCGGTCGGGTCGACGTGCCGCAGGAGGCCTTCGTGGCGGCGCTGTCCACCGAGTCCACCGCGGACAAGGCGAAGAAGTAGCCGCAAGCAGGTCTCGGCGCAGGGACCGAGGGGGCCCGGCGGCGCTGCTGAGCCGGGTACGGGGGGAGCCGGGGAGCTCGAGGTCGCTGGGGGAGCTCTACTCGGGGTCGGGGTTCGCCAGGTCGTCGAGGAGGCGGGCGAGCTGCACGCGTTCCGGGGTCCGGACGGCGCCGAGTGCGGTGCCCACCCGACGCTCGATGCTCCCGCACACGCGCTCCACGACCTCGCGGCCGCCCGCGGCGAGATGCACCAGCACCCGTCTTCGGTCCACCGGGTCGTTCTGCCGGTAGGCGTGCCCGTCGGCGACGAGGCGGTCGACGACGCGGGTCGCGGTGGGGGCCGGGAGCGCGGTGTGCGAGGCGATCTCACCCATGCTGCGGCCTCCGCCGCGGGCGAGCATCAGCAGGACCCGCCAGCCGTCGCGGCTGACGCCCTGCGCCGAGGTGGCCGGGGTGAGCGACGCCGCGACGGCGCGCTCGACCCGGTCGAGGAGCTCGACGAGACCGGGGACGCGCGGCGCCGGGACGGTCATGGTCCGACCGTGCCCCGGCGCCGTGGGACTAAGTGGCTCAGGCACGATGACCGACTGTACTTGCTGTGCGGCCCGATTGCCGCAGTTCGCGAGGAGAAGACCGCGACAGCAACGTTGCCGGTGTCAGTGCGTGAACACGATCTTGCCCGCTGTGTCCCCGTCCAGCATGGCGCGGAAGCCTTCCTCGGCCCGGTCGAGGGGCAGTTCGAGGCCGATCTCCGGGGTGATGCCGGCGTTGGCGACGAAGCTCAGCAGGTCCGCCAGCTCCTGCCGCGTGCCCATCGTCGAGCCCTCCACGCGGAGCTGGAGGAAGAACAGGCGCTGCAGGTCGGCGCCCGGGTTGGGCCCGCTCGTCGACCCGCAGCAGATGATCGCGCCGCCGGGCCGCAGGGCGCGCATGGAGTGCTTCCAGGTGGCCTCGCCGACCGACTCGAACACGGCGTCGACCTTCCCGGGCAGCTTCGCGCCGGACTCGAAGACGGCGTGCGCCCCGAGCTTCTCGGCGAGGTTGCGCTTGTCCTCCGTGCGTCCGGTCACCCAGACCGTCATCCCGGCCGCGCGACCGAGCTGGACGAGCGCCGTCGAGACGCCGCCGGACGCGCCCTGCACGAGCATCGTCTGCCCGGGGTGCAGGCCGGACTTCGTGAACAGCATCCGGTAGGCGGTCAGCCACGCGGTGCCCATGACGGCGGCCTGGCTCGCGGTGATGCCGTCGGGCTTGGGGACGGCGTTGCGCTTCGGGACCGCGATGTAGTCGGCCATCGCGCCCTGGTGCTTCTCGGTGAGGAGCGTGCGCTTGGGGTCGAGCGTCTCGTCGCCGCTCCACGTCGGGTCGCCGATGATCGAGTGCAGGACGACCTCGGTGCCGTCCTCGAGGGTGCCGGCGCCGTCGCAGCCGAGGATCATCGGGAACTGCTCGGGCTTGATGCCGACGCCCCGGAGCGTCCAGAGGTCGTGCATGTTGAGGCTGGCGGCGGTGACCCGCACCTTCACCCAGCCCTCGGGGACCTCGGGGTCGGGGCGCTCGCCGACGGTCAGCGAGTCGAGCGGAGCGTCGGCGTTGGGCTCAGCGGCGTAGACGGCGAACATGCCCAGAACCTAACCCGCCGGACCCGGCGCTACCGTGTGAACCGTGGCGAGGGCGATCGCGGACTGGTGGGACGCAGTGGAGCTGTGGCTGACGCAGCTCGCGTTCCCGCTGCAGGTCGGGCTGGCGATCGTGGTGGTGCTGCCGCTGTGCTGGGCCGTCGCGGGGCTGCTGGACCGGGCCGCCGGTGTGGTGACCGACGCCCTGGCGCGCCGCAGACGACCCTGATCAGGGGGCCAGGTCCCGCCACTCCGGGATCGGGGTGTCCCGCACCTCCACCCCCGCGGCGCCGCACGCGCCGGCCAGCGCGGAGAGCACCTCGGAACAGCCCGCGTCGACGCGCAGGGCGGCGAGCGGGTCGCCGCGGGTCTCGCCCCGGTTCACGATGACCACCGGCACGTCGTGCTTCGCGGCGTGCTTCACGAACCGCAGGCCGGACATGACGGTCAGCGAGGAGCCGGCGACCAGGAGCGCGCCGCCCGCGGTCCGCAGCGCGTCGACCATCGCGTAGGCGCGGACCACCCGCTCCTTCGGCACGTTCTCCCCGAAGAACACGACGTCGGGCTTGAGCGGCCCGCCGCACGTGGCGCAGCCGACCAGCCGGAATCCCTCGGTCCGCTCGAGGAGGACGTCGCCGTCGGGCGCGGTCTCGATCTCGGGGCCGACCGAGTCGGCGAAGCCGGGGTTGGCCGCCTCGAACCGCTCCTGCAGCACGGCGCGCGAGCTGATCTCCCGGCAGGCCAGGCAGACGACGTCCGCGATCCGGCCGTGCAGGTCGATCAGCTCGCGGTGGCCGGCCTCGCCGTGCAGGCCGTCGACGTTCTGCGTGATCAGGCCGCGGAGCACGCCGCGGCGCTCCAGGTCGGCGAGGGCGAGGTGCCCGGGGTTCGGCACGGCCCGGCGCATCCGGGCCCACCCGACGTGGCTGCGCGCCCAGTACCGGCGCTGCGCCGCGGGGCCCGACACGAACTCGCCGTAGGTCATCGGGCGGCGCAGCGGCGAGCCCGGTCCGCGGTAGTCCGGGATGCCGGAGTCGGTGGAGAGCCCGGCCCCGGTCAGGGCGACGAGCGGGCGCCCGGCGAGCAGGTCGAGCGCCTCGTCGAGGGGCGCGGCCAGGGCGTTCTGCACGATCTCCAGGGTACGTGGCGCGAATGTGCAATGCGCGGCGCTCGGGGCCGACGAGGCTGGGGGTCATGACCGATCAGACGCTGTTCACCGACGCCGTCGACCTCGCCGTCGCGACGATCCGCGGCGCCGCGGCCGGCCGGTACGCCGACCCGACCCCATGCTCCGACTACACCGTCGCCGACCTGGTGAACCACCTCGCGTTCGGCTTCCTGCTGGCCCACCACTCGGCGACCCGCGAGCCCTGGCCGGAGTCGTGGACGGCCGACTCGCGGGCGCCGTTCCTGCGCGACCTGCCCGAGCCGGAGTGGGCCGCCGCGGCGGAGAAGGAGGGCGCCGCGGCCGCCGCGGCCTGGGCCGACCCGCGCGTGTGGGAGGGCGAGTCGCACCTGGGCGGCGGGCCGATGCCCGCCGCCGCGATCGGCGCGATGATGACCGGCGAGTTCGTGGTGCACGCGTGGGACCTCGCCGTGGCCACCGGGCAGCCGTTCAGCGTGTCCCCAGCACTCGGCGACGCCGCGCTGGAGGCGATGAGCGGCATGGCGTCGATGGGTCGCGAGGCCGGGTGGATCGGCGCCGAGGTGCCCGTCGACCCCGCGGCGCCCGCACTGGACCGGGCGCTCGGGGTGAGCGGGAGGGACCCGGCCTGGCGGCCGTGACCCTCAGCCGGGGGTGACCCAGCTGGGCCTGCGCTTCTCGCCGAAGGCGCGGATGCCCTCCTGGCCCTCCTCACCCGCGAAGTAGTCCGCGGACAGCGCGTTCATCTGCGCGAATTCCGCGGACATGGAGCTCGGGCGCTCGCGGCGCAGCAGCTCCTTCACACCCGCGAGCGCACCGGGAGCGCCGAGCCGGAGCATGTCGACGTACCGGGCGACCTCGGCGTCGACCTCGTCGGCGGGCACCGCGCGGTTGAGCAGCCCGATCGAGGCGGCGCGGGCGGCGTCGAAGGTCTCCCCGGTGAGGAAGAGCTCGTGGGCGGCGCGCGGCAGCAGCCGGGGGAGCACGGTCACCGAGATGACCGCGGGCACCACGCCGAGCCGGACCTCGGTGAAGGCGAAGGTGGCGGTGTCCGCGGCCACGGCGATGTCGCAGGCGGCGACCAGGCCGACCCCGCCGGCGCGGGCCGGGCCGGTGAGCCGGGCGACGACGGGGGTGGGCGAGGTCCAGATCGTCTCGAGGATCCGCGGGACCTCGGTGACCCCCTGCTGCTCGGCGCTGCGCCCCCGGGACTCCTTGAGGTCCATGCCGGCGCAGAACACGGTGCCGGTGTGGGTCAGCACGATCACCCGCGCCTCGTCGTCGCCGATCGCGGCGTCGAGCTGGGCGATCAGCTCGCGGCGCAGCTGCGCGGAGAGCGCGTTGCGGTTGGCGGGGGAGTCGAGGGTGATCGTCGCGACGCCGTCGGCGGTGTCGCGGTGGACGAGTTCGCTCACGGTCACGGACCCTACCGAGCCCGCACCGGTCGGGCGCACTCCTCGTCCGGCATCTCGTCGGCGGAGGCGCCCGCGTGCACACCGGTTCAGGCGTCGGCGGTCCCGTGGGCGGCGAGCCAGTCCCGCGCGCGCTTCGCCGAGGCGCGGGACAGCCACGCGTCCTGCACCACCTCGGCGAGCTCGTCGCGGCCGATCTCGTGCAGGCGCGAGGCGCGGATGAGCACCGACGGGTGGCCGTTGAAGTGTGGCGTGGTGAAGAAGGGCGAGCCCGGGTCCTGGACCATCGCGGCCTTGTCCTCGTCGCCGAGGACCCAGAAGACGATCACGTCGTCGTAGCGTTCGCCGGTGTCCGGGTCGACGGCGTCGGGCCGCGGTGTGCGGAAGAAGACGAACGACTTGCCGCCCACCTGGTACACCGCGTTGCCGCCGGTGCCGGCGACGCGCGTGACGTGCGGCATCCCGGCGGCGAGCGCGTGCACGTCCTCGACCCGTGCCGGCCGGTCGTCGACCACGGCCGGAGATGCTGTCAGACCGCGAACAGCTGGTCCAGGTCCGCGAACGCCTTGAACTCCAGGGCGTTGCCGGCCGGGTCGAGGAAGAACATCGTGTGCTGCTCGCCCGGCTCGCCGGCGAACCGGACGTACGGCTCGATCACGAACTCCACGCCCGCGGCCCGCACCCGCTCGGCCAGGGCGGTGAACTCGGGCACCGGCAGGACCACGCCGAAGTGCGGGACCGGGACCTCGTGCCCGTCGACGGGGTTGCGGCCGGCGACGCCGCGGTGTCCCGGGACGAGGTGCGTGACGACCTGGTGGCCGTGCACGTCCCAGTCCGTCCAGGCCTCGGCGGAGCGGCCGCGCGGGAAGCCGAGGAGCTCGCCGTAGAAGCGCCGGGCGGCGTCGATGTCGTCGACCGGGATCGCGAGGTGGAAGGGCGGGCGAACGGTCGTGCCCGTCATGCCACCGGCCGCTCGAAGGTGACCAGCAGGCCCTCGACGCCGCCGGGGCCGAGCCGCCCCTTCACGTCCGCGCTGGTGATGGTCTTGAGCTGCCAGCCGTCGCCGGCCTCGCCGTTGAGGATCTTCTCCAGCTTGTCCCCGGACAGCTTCCCGCCGATCAGGCCCTCGCGGAGTTGGATCACCTTGTACTCGAATCGCCGTGCCATGCATCCGAGCATGCCAGCGGTGGGGCGCGACCGGAGGATTCACGGACACTCGACCGGCGGCCATGATGGAGCCGACGCCCGCCGACGCCGAGGTCGGCCGGCGGAGGGGAGGCGCCCGTGACCGCCGTGTGCACCGCGTCGGGGACCGAGGAGTCCGGCCCGGGGGAGTCCGGCACCGAGGAGTACTCCCTCGCGGGGGTGGCCGAGGGGGACCGCGAGGAGCTCTGGGAGCAGGTCGTCTCGGAGTCGCACGCGCCGATGCGGTTGCGGTTCGCGACCGGCCGGCCGCCGCGGCCCTTCCACGGCGTCGTCCGGCGACGGCGGATCGGCGACCTCGAGCTCGTCGACTGCGAGTCCGACCCCTGCGACGGCGTGCGGCCGCGCTCCCGCATCGGCAGCGCGGACGACGACCTGGTCGGTGTGCTCGTCACGCGGTCGGGCGGCGAGCTCATGATGCAGGGCGAGAACGGACGCCGGCTGCGCCCGGGGGACCTGCTGGTGTGGGAGGGGCGGCTGCCCGCCCGCTTCTCGGTGCGGGGCCGCTTCGCCAAGCGCACCCTGATCACGCGCCGGTCGGCGCTCGACGAGGTCCTGGGCCGCGGCTGGTCGGTCGGGGACCGGCCGCTCGACGGGGCGGAGCCGGCCGCGCGCCTGCTCGTCGCCTACCTCGACCTGCTGGCCGGGTCGGGGGAGCTGCCGCCGTCGGCCGTCGCGGCGGCCCGCAACGCCACGTTGGAGCTGGTCGCCGGCCTGGTCCGGGCCGGCGGCGACGCGCCGCACGGAACCGGGCTGCGCGCGGCGATGGAGGCCTGGATCGACCGGCACCTCGGCGAGGAGATCACGCCCGCGGCGATCGCGGCCGCCCACGGGGTGTCGGTGCGCACGGTGTACCGGGCCTTCGAGTCCTCGGGCGACACGGTCGGCGCGCACGTCCGCGGCCGGCGACTGCTGCGGGCGCGCGCCGAGCTGGCCGCCGGCTCCGTGCCCGTCGCGCTGATCGCCCGGAACTGGGGTTTCAGCGACTCCAGTCACTTCTCGCGGGCCTTCCGCGCCCGCTTCGGCACGTCGCCGAGCGCCTACCGGGCCACCCTGCGGCCCCGATAGGCGCCGGCTGGCAGGGATCGGCCGGTTTCCGGCAGGCAGGTGCATGACTCGGCCCGCCGCGCTCCGCAGGATCGAGGTGACCCGGATCACCCCGACGGAGTGGAGAGCCGATGCGGTCGATCTTCTTCCACCTGATGCCCTACCGGGACCTCCCGGCCGACTTCGAGCAGCGCTACGAGAGCATCTGGATCACCCCGCCCAACAGCGAGCTGTGCGACCCGCGGAAGGTCGCGCAGTACTACCAGTGGAACCTCGACGAGCTGGAGCTGGCCGACCGGCTCGGCTTCGACGGGGTCGGCGTGAACGAGCACCACCAGAACGGCTACGGCTTCATGGCCTCGCCGAACCTCATGGCCGCGGCGCTGGCCCGGCGCACGCCCAACAACTCCGCGATCATGGTGCTGGGCAACACGCTCGCCCTGTACTCGCCCGCCACCCGGGTGGCGGAGGAGTTCGCGATGCTCGACGTCCTGTCCAACGGCCGGCTGGCCGCGGGCTTCCCCGTCGGCACCTCGATGGACGTCAACTTCTGCTACGGCATCCCGCCCACCCAGACCCGGCCGCGGTTCCGCGAGGCGGAGGACCTGATCACCCAGGCCTGGACCAGGCCCGGCCCGTTCACCTTCAACGGCCGCTACAACCAGCTCCGCTACGTCAACCCCTGGCCGCAGCCGCTGCAGAAGCCGCACCCGCCCGTCTGGCTCGCCGGCGGCGGCTCGGTGGAGACCTGGGAGCTCGCGGCGGCGAAGAACTACACCTACAGCTACCTGTCCTTCTTCGGGGCCAAGTTCGGCAAGAAGCTGATGGACGGCTTCTGGGCGAAGATGGACGAGCTCGGGGTCGACCGCAACCCGTTCCGCGCCGGGTTCGCCCAGCAGATCTGCGTGTCCGAGACGGACGAGCGGGCGGAGCAGGAGTACCTCGAGCACGTCACGTACTTCTTCAACAAGTGCCTGCACATCCCGTCGTACTTCTTCGAGGCGCCGGGCTACCGCACCCGCAAGTCCACCGAGTTCGCGATCAGGACCAACCAGCCCGGGGCGATCGCCGCGGCCGCCGCGCTGGAGAAGAACTGGAAGACCCTCAACGAGGAGGGCTTCATCATCGCCGGCAGCCCGTCGACGGTGGCGGACCGGCTGATCGAGGTCGCGAAGACCCTGCGGGTGGGCAACCTCCACGCCCTGCTGCAGATCGGATCGATGCCGCACGAGCTGACGAAGAAGAACATCACGCTGTTCGCCGAGGAGGTCATGCCGCGGATCCGGCACATCTGGGACGCGGAGGGCTGGACCCACGAGTGGTGGCCGTCCGGTGCGGCCAGCCGAGCGGTGACGGGAGCCCAGGCATGACGACGACGGAATCCCCGGTCGACGAGCGGATCGTCCAGGTCGGACCCATCGCCGCGCGCGTGCTGGTCGCGGGCACCGGCGAGCCGCTGCTATTCCTGCACGGCGCCGGCGGGCTCTGGTGGGACCCGTTCCTCGAGGAGCTGGCCCGCCACCACACCGTCTACGCCGTCGAGCACCCCGGCGCGAACGTCTCCGAGGACCTGGAGCACCTGCCGGGGCTGTGGGAGCTCGTCCTGTTCTACGACGAGCTGCTCGACGCCCTCGGGCTGGACTCCGTCCGGGTCGTCGGACACTCGTTCGGCGGGATGGTCGCCGCGGAGCTGGCCGCCAACTCGCCGCGCCGGGTCTCCCGGCTGGTCCTGCTGTGCCCCGTCGGGTTCTGGCGCGACGACCACCCGATCCCGGACATCGCGGGCATCCCGCCGGAGACGCTGCCCGGGCTGGTGCTCGCCGACCCGGAGAGCCCGCTCGCGGCGATGCTCACCCCGCCGGCCGACGACCCGCAGGCGCTCTTCGAGGCCGCCATGCGGATGGCCAGCATCCTGCACTTCATCTGGCCGCTGCCGGAGAAGGGCCTGGCCGGGCGCATCCACCGGGTGAGCGCGCCGACCCTGCTCGTGTGGGGTGAGCAGGACCGGCTCGTCGATCCCGCGTACGCCGAGGAGTTCACCTCCCGGTTGCGCGACTCCCGGCTGGCCCGGGTGCCCGACGCGGGGCACCTCCCGCAGCTCGAGCAGACCGGCGCCGTGCTGGCGCAGGTGCTCCCGTTCCTGGAAGGACGGTCCTGACCATGCCGCTCGACCCGCAGATCGAGGCCCTGCTCGCGCAGATGGCCGAGCAGGGCGCGAAGTCGCCGGAGAGCATGACCGTCGCCGAGAGCCGGGCGATGATCGCGGACCTGGCCGGCCTGGCCGGGCCGCCCGCCGAGCTCGCGCGCGTGGAGGACACCGCCGCGCCGGGACCCGCCGGCGACATCCCGGTCCGGATCTACGTGCCGCCGGGCGACGGGCCGCTGCCCGTGCTCGTCTACTACCACGGCGGCGGCTGGGTGATCGGCGACCTGGAGAGCCACGACGCCGTCTGCCGGGCGCTGGCGGCCCGCGCGGGCTGCCTCGTCGCGGCGGTGGACTACCGGCTCGCGCCCGAGCACCGCTTCCCGGCCGCGGTCGACGACGCCTACGCCGCCCTCGTCTGGGCCGCCGAGAAGATCGGCGACCACGGGGGCGACCCGGCCCGGCTGGCCGTCGGCGGGGACAGCGCGGGCGGCAACCTCTCGGCCGTCGTGGCGCAGCTGGCGAAGCAGCAGGGCGGGCCGCGGATCGCCTTCCAGCTGCTGATCTACCCGGCGACCGACCGCTTCGACGACAGCCCGTCGATGCGGGAGAACGCGCTCGGCCCGCTGCTGTCCCGGGCGTGGATCGAGTGGTTCCTCGGCTGCTACCTGACCAGCCCCGACGACGGCCTCGACCCGCGCGTCTCGCCCGGCCGGGCGGACGACCTGTCCGGCCTGCCGCCGGCGCTGGTGGTCACCGCCGAGTTCGACCCGCTGCGCGACCAGGGCGCCGCGTACGTCGGGAAGCTGCGGGAGGCCGGCGTCGACGCGCAGCTGCTGCCGGTCGACGGCATGATCCACGGCTTCTTCCAGATGGCCGGGGTGATCGACAAGGCGCGGGAGACGCTGGACCAGGCGGGTGACGCCCTGCGCACCGCCCTGGCCTGAACCGAGGTCCCCGCCGCCGCCTACCCGAAGCGCCTGCGCAGGTAGTCGGCGGTGGGGGCGTCGGCGGGGAAGAAGGACTCCACCGCCACCTCCTCCAGGGTGATGTCCAGCGGCGCACCCAGCACCGAGACCGTCGAGAAGAAGGTGAGCAGGCCGTCGGGGTGGCGCAGCCGCAGCGGCAGCACGACCCGGTTGCGCGGGTGGGCGTCGGGGTCGAGGCCGAGGGTGCGGCAGTGCCCGACCAGCTCGTCGAGCAGCGCACCGAGGGCGGGATCGGCCGAACGGTCGGCCTGCCGGCGCAGCCGCGAGACGAGGTGGGCGGCGTACTCGTCGAGGCCCTCGACGTACCGGGCGAGGCCGCGCGGGTGCAGGGCGAGCCGCAGCACGTTGGCCGGCGGCTCGAGCAGCCCCGGGTCGACGAGCTCGACGAACACCGCGACGGCCCGGTTGGTGTCGATCATGTCCCACTGCCCGTCGACCAGTACCGCGGGGAACGGGTCGTGCGCCGCCAGCAGCCGGTTCAGCGAGCTGTGCACCTCCGCCATCTCCGACGAGTGCAGCGAGTGCTGCGAGTAGGCCGGCGCGAACCCCGCCGACACCAGCAGCTCGTTGCGGGCGCGCAGCGGCAGGTCGAGCTCCTCGGACAGGTGCAGCACCATCTCGCGGCTCGGCCGCGACCGCCCCGTCTCCAGGAACGACAGGTGCCGCGCCGACACCTCCGCCTTGTTGCCGAGGTCGAGCTGGGTGAGCCGGCGGCGCTGCCGCCACTCCCGCAGCAGCCCGCCGAAGGCCGTCTCGACCGGGACCGTCACCGCTGTCATGTCCCGAACGGTACAAAGCCGACCGGGGCCGGGCGATGACCTCCGAGGTAATGGCGCGACCGCACGCCCGCGCGCGAGAGTCCCGGACATGGACTCGACCGAGCAGATGTACGCCGCCATGCCGTTCACCCAGGTCCTCGGGGCGACGGCGGTGCGGGCCGACCGCGACGAGGTGCGGCTGCGGCTGGAGTGGACCCCCGAGCGCTGCACCAGCGGCGGCCTGCTGCACGGCGGCGCCACCCTCGCACTCGCCGACGCCGCCGGCGGCTGGGCCGGGTTCCTCAACCTGCCGGAGGGGTCCTCGGGGACGGCGACCACGTCGTCGTCGACCCACTTCCTCCGGCCGGTGACCGGCGGCGCGGTCGAGGCCTCCGCCCGGGTGCTGCACGCGGGACGCACCGCGATCGTGGTGGTCGTCGACGTGACCGACGACCGCGGCCGGCTCACCGCGCGGGTGACCCAGTCACAGGCGGTGTTGTAGGCGCTCAGGGTGGTACCGACGGGACCAGGCTCGCGCCGGGCGCGACGCGCCGGGCAGGGCTAGCGTCGTAACCGGAGGACCATCCACCTGTGAGGAGAGCGCGTGAAACTCGGCCTGCACATCGCGGACTTCACCTACCCGAGCGGCCCGCAGGGCCTCGCCGACGACCTCACCCGGATCGCCGTCACGGCCGAGGAGGCCGGGATCGCGCGGGTCAGCGTGATGGACCACGTCTGGCAGATCCGGCCCGTGGGACCGATCGAGAACGACATGCTGGAGGCGTACACGACGCTGGGCTACCTGGCCGCGCGCACCGAGCGCGTCGAGCTGCTGGCCTGGGTCACCGCGGTCAGCTACCGCGACCCGGGGCTGCTCGCCAAGCTCGTCACCACCCTCGACGTGCTGTCGAAGGGGCGGGCGTGGCTCGGCATCGGCGCCGCCTGGAACGACGAGGAGGCCCGCGGACTCGGCCTGTTCTTCCCGTCGACCGCGGAGCGGTTCGAGCGGCTGGAGGAGACGCTGCGCATCTGCCTGCAGATGTGGAGCGCGGACGAGGGCTCGTTCGAGGGCACCCACTACCGGCTCGAGCGGACGTTGAACGTGCCGCAGTCGCTGACCCGCCCGCACCCGCCGATCCTCATCGGCGGCGGGGGTGAGAAGAAGACGTTGCGGCTGGTCGCGCAGTACGCGAACGCGTGCAACCTGTTCGACGGGCCGGAGCTGCCGCACAAGCTCGACGTGCTGCGGCAGCGGTGCGAGGAGGTCGGCCGCGACTACGACGACATCGAGAAGACGGTCATGGGCCGGGGCTACGGGAGCGACCCGAAGGAGCTGGTCGCACACCTGGAGGAGCTCGCGAAGCTCGGCGTCCAGGAGTACCACGGCCTGATGCCGGACGTGTCCGAGCTCGAGCCCCTGCGGGAGCTGGGGCGCGAGGTCGTCCCGGCGGTCGCGGACCTCTGACCCGTTCCCCGCGGCGCGGGGAGGTCCCACACTGTCCGCATGCCGGACGAGGACCGCACGGCCTACCAGCGGCTCCGCGCCGCGCACCTCAGCGCGGTGCGGGCCGCGCTCGACGACCACGTGGCACGGCTCGACCGACCACGCGCGGCGATCGAGCGGCACCGCACCGAGCGGCTCCGGGCGCTGCTCGGGTGGGCGCGCGAGCGCTCGCCCTTCCACGCCGCCCGGATGGGCGAGGTGGACCCGGCCACGGCGAGCGTCGCGGACCTCGCGCGGCTGCCCGTGATGACCAAGGCGCAGGCCCAGGAGGAGTGGGACGCGATCGTCACCATCCCGGGCCTGGACCGCGCCGGGGCCGAACGGGTGCTCGCCGAGCAGCGCTGGTTCTCCTACACCCCGCAGGGGCACCAGGTGTTCAGCTCGGGCGGGTCGAGCGGGGTGCGCGGCGTGTACGTGTGGGACTGGGAGCAGTACGTCACGTTGGCCTGTCTGGCGTGGCGCTGGCAGGTCCGGGCCGACCGCGCCACGGGCGTCGACGGGCCCGCCCGGCTGGCCGTGCTCTCGGCCGGCGGGCCGCCGCACGCCAGCACCCCGTTGTTCGACGTCGCCACCGACGCGTCCACGCAGACCGTCGTGATCCCGGCCGCGGCGCCGTTCGACGACGTCGTCAAGGCCGTCGCCGACGCCCGCCCGACCGCGCTGGTCGGGTACGCGTCGGTGATCGGCCGGCTCGCCCGGGCCTCGCTCGCCGGGGAGCTGGACGTCCGGCCGCTGCGGGTGAGCACCAACTCCGAGCCGCTGACCGAGGAGGACCGGACCGCGATCGGCGCGGCCTGGGGTGCCCCGGTGCACAACCTCTGGGGCTCGACCGAGATCGGCGTCCAGGCCGTCGGGTGCGGGGTCGGCGACGGCCTGCACATCTCGGACGACGAGGTGATCCTCGAGCGGGTCGACGCCGACGGCCGCCCCGTCGGCCCGGACGAGCCGGCCGCCCGCACCCTCGCGACCGGGCTGGCGGGCCGCACGTTCCCGTTCGTCCGCTACGACCTGGGCGACGAGGTCACCCTGCTGCCCGGGACCTGCCCCTGCGGCAGCGCGATGCCGCGGGTGGCCGCCGTGGCCGGGCGCCGGGACGACGACTTCCGCTACGGCGGGCTGCTCGTCCCGGCCAGCGCGTTCCGCTACGTCCTGGGCACCGACCCGCGGATCTCCGAGTACCAGGTGCACCAGACCCCGGGCGGGGCGGACGTGCTGGTGGTCGGCTCCCCGGACCTCCCGGCGGTGACCACCGCGCTGGTGGAGGCGCTGCGGCCCTACGGCCTCTCCGACGCGGCAATCACCGTTCGCACCGTCGACCGGATTCCGCGGCACGCCTCGACCGGCAAGTTGTCCCGTTTCAAGCCCCTGTGAGTGCCGATAGTCGCTATAGCAGCTATCGCCACTCACGACCTCAGGCGGCGGCGTCGCGGCGTGCGACCTCCTGGCGGACCAGCGGGATCACCTCGCGGCCGAACTCCTTCGCGTCCTCGAGCAGGTCGTAGCCGCGGGCGGACAGGATCCGGACGCCGAGGTCGTAGTAGTCCATCAGCGCCGCGGCGACCGTCTCCGGCGTGCCCACCAGCGCGGTCGAGTTGCCCGCGCCGCCGGTGGCCGCCGCCGTCACGGTCCAGAGCGCGCGGTCGTGCCGCTCGCCCTCGGCGGCGCTGGCGAGCAGCCGCTGCGAACCGGCGTTCTCCGGGTCGGTCAGCTTGTGCCGCCGGGTGAGCTGCTGCCCGCCCGCGGTGCGCTCGCGGATCCGGGCGACGGTGGCGTGCGCCTTCTCCCAGGCCTCTTCCTCGGTACGGCCGAGGATCGGACGGAAGGCCACCTGGAAGGTCGGCGCAGGGCGGCCGGCCTCCTTGGCGAGCTGGGTGATCGTCGCGATCTGCTCGGCGGTGCCGGCCAGCGGCTCGCCCCACAGCGCGTAGATGTCGGCCTCCTCGGCGCCCACCTTGTAGGCGGCGGGGGAGGAGCCGCCGAACGAGATGCGGGGCCGCGGCTGCTGGGCGGGCTCGACGTCGAGCACGAAGTCGGAGAAGTCGTAGTGCTCGCCGTGGAAGTCCCACGGCTCGCGCTCGGTCCACGCCCGCTTGAGGATCTGGATGGCCTCGCGGGTCCGGTCGTAGCGACGGTCCTTCGGCAGGACGTCGCCCTCGCGCTGCTGCTCGTGGTCGTTGCCGCCGGTGATCACGTGCAGGGTGAGCCGGCCGCCGGACATCGCGTCGAGCGTGGCGACGGTCTTCGCCGTGAACGTCGGGTAGGAGACGTTGGGCCGGTGGGCGAGCAGCAGCTGCAGCCGCTCGGTGTGGTCGGCGATGTAGGCGGCGGCCTGCGCGGGGTCCGGGCTGCCCGACGAGTACGCCGTGAGGACGCGGTCCCAGCCGCTGTCCTCGTGCGCCCGGGCCAGGGCGAGGGTGAACTCGGGGTCGAAGGCGGGGCCGGAGCGCGGACGGGTCTCGGTGCCGTCGTTGGTCGCTCCGATGCCGAGGAACTCCACGGGCATTGGCGTGCTCCTTCGCGGACGGGAGTCGGCTCTCCCCTCGCACAAGCACGCCGAGGCCCGGCGTGTTCCCCTCAGGTGCCCTCGGCGAGCCGGCGGGCGCGGGCCCGGAGGTCGGCGACGGAGGTCAGGTCGGCGTCCACGGCCTTGATCGCCCGGCTCGTGTCGCGCAGCTCCTCGACGGTGCGGCGCACCTCCTCGAGCTGCGCCGTCGTCTCCCTCTCGCGGGCGGTGACGGCGGTGCCGGCCGCGCGGCGCAGCGTGGTCTGGGCGGTGCGGGAGGCGTCGCGCAGCTGCTTGACGAGCACGATCTGGAACTCGTCGACGACGGCGCGGTTCCGCGTGCGCGCCTCCTGCCGGCGCCGGTCGAGGGACCGCTTGCGCTCGGCGGCCACCGCCGACCCGCCGAGGGCGAGCGCGGCCACCACGGCCCCGGTGATCAGGATCCAGAGCGGCATCGTGACGTGGAAGACCCGCGTGAGCACGAGGGACATCATGATGCCGGCGTAGGAGGGCATGACGATCCTGGCCATCCGGGCGGGTACCGGCATGCGGCCGCCGTCGTGCGTCGCCGTGGGCGGCGCCAGGTTCTCGACGAGCGAGGCCGGCGTGACCATCGGCAGCGCCGGGACCTCGAGCGGGGTGTCGAGCTCGAGGTGCCGGTCGAGGCGGGCGGCGAGCGCGGCGACGGTGTCGCGGGCCTGCTCGCGGGTCCGGTCGGCCTCGACGACCAGGCGCGTGCGGAGCTGCTCGTCGAGCCGGGCGCGGTCCTTGCGCGGGTCCGTCGCGGCGAGGGCGGCCTCGGCCTCGGCGAGCACGCTGCGGGAGGCGGTGCGGACGGCGAACTCGGCGTCGGAGACGAGGGTGGCGAAGCCGTCGGCGAGGAGCTGGGGCCACTCCCGGGCCAGGGCGCGCTCGTGGTCGGACCGGGTGCGGGTGCGGGCGAGCTCGGCGCGCAGCCGGTTGGCGCGGGTGGGGTCGGTGAGGGAGGCGCGGCGGTAGCGCAGGTCGGCGCCCAGGGAGGCGAGCGCGCGGTCGGTCTCCTCGCCCGCGGCGCGGATCGCGGCGGCCTCGTGCTCGGTGTTGCGGGCCGAGCGCAGGGTCTCCCGGGCGCGGCGCACCCGGCGGATGAGGTCCGCGCGGTCGTTGGCCTCCGCGCCGGCCAGGGTCTCGTCGAGGAGCTCGGCCGCCTCGGCGGCGGTGCTGCGGGTGGGGGCGGTGATCGTCTCGGGCATCTCCGGCTCCTCGGGTGGTGGGGTCGGGGGACGGCTCCGGCCGGCCCGCGGTGCGGGCCGGCCGGGTCCGGTCATGCGGCGAAGTCGTCGTAGTCGTCGTCGCCCTCGTCGTCGCCGCCGTCGTCGTCGGAGACCTCCTCGGCGGAGTCGTCCTCGTCGAAGCTGGCGGTCTCCTCGAAGTCGTCGCCGCCGTCCTCGTCCTCGCCCGTCTCCTCGAACTCCTCCTCGTCCCAGCTCTCCTCGTAGTCGTAGTCCTCGCTGTAGGTGCTCTGCCACGGCATGGTGTGCTCCTCGGGTTGTGGAGGCCCCGTCCGGGCCTCCGATGCCGAGAACTGTGCCGATCCGCGCCGGACGGAACGACCGAGTCAACCCCCGCACACCGGTCGTCGGCCCCCGTTCCGGGCGTGGGGTGGACCCCACCCCGGCGCGGGGGCAGGGTCCCCGGGAATACCGGCGGTGGGTCGATGCGCTGCACAGTCCGAAGGTCGACTGCCGGGAGGACGATGAGCACCGCCATCGCGATCGTGGGGGCCGGTCCGCGCGGCGTGGGGATCCTGGAGCGGATCTCGGCCAGCGCGCCCGAGCTGTTCGGCGACGCCCTGGACGTCCACCTCGTCGACCCGTACCCGGCGGGCGCCGGGCGCATCTGGCGCGACGCGCAGTCGCCGCTGCTGGCCATGAACTCGATGGCCGCCGACGTCACGATGTACACGGACGACTCGGTGGTGTGCGACGGGCCGATCATCCCCGGGCCGTCGTTCTGGGAGTGGGCGCAGGGGCTGTCCGAGGCCGACCTCGCCGACTGGCCGCCGGAGCTGGCCGCCGAGCTGCGCGCCGTCACCGCCTCGACGTTCCCGAGCCGCCGGCTGCAGAGCCGCTACCTCGCCGCGGTGCTGCGTGCGGTCGTCGCCGACCTGCCGGGCAACATCCGCGTGCACGTGCACGCCGCCCGCGCCACCGGGCTGACCGAGCGGGCCGGCCGGCAGGTGCTGGCCGTCGAGGGGGAGCCCGCGCTGACGGTCGACGCCGTGGTGCTCGCGTCGGGGCACCTCGACGCCACCCCGGCGCCGGACGAGCAGGCCCTGCTCGACGCCGCCACCGCGCGCGGGCTGCGCTACCTCCCGCCGGAGCAGACCACGGACTCGGACCTCTCGGTCGTCGAGCCGGGGGAGACGGTGATCGCGCGCGGGCTCGGGCTCGCGTTCGTCGACCTGATGGTGCTGCTGTTCGAGGGGCGCGGCGGCCGGTTCGAGGAGGGCCCCGGCGGGTTGACCTACGTTCCGTCGGGCCGGGAGCCGCGGCTGGTCGCCGGGTCGCCGCGCGGTGCCCCGTACCACTCCAAGACGCACTACCAGCTGCGCGCGGGCCGCCCGCCGGTGCCGCGGTTCCTCACCCCGGACGTGGTCGACGCGCTGCCGCGGCCGCTGGAGCTGCGCCGCGACCTCTGGCCGCTGATGGCCAAGGAGATCGCGTTCGGCTGGTACCACGAGCTGTTCCTGGGCCACCCCGAGCTCGTCGCGCTGCCTTGGGAGGAGTTCGAGCCGCGCTACGCCGCGCTCGACTGGGACTCCCCGGAGATGACCGAGCTGCTGGCGTCGGCGGTCCCCGACCCGATCGACCGGCTCGACTTCGCGGCCCTGGACCGGCCGTTCGACGGGCTCGCGGCCGGGTCGCTGGAGGAGCTGCAGCCGCTGGTCCGGGCCAGGATCGCCGAGGACCTGCGCCAGCACACCGACGAGCGGCACACGCCGCACCTCGGCGCCTTCACGGCCATGCTCGCCGTCTACGGGGAGATCACCCGGGTGCAGGGCGCCGGGCTGCTCTCGGCCGTCTCGCGGGCCCGCGACGTCCCGTGGTGGCAGAGCTTCTTCAACTCGGTCGCGAGCGGCCCGCCCGGGTTCCGGGTCCGGCAGCTGCTGGCGCTCTCCGAGGCCGGGTTCGTGCAGTTCCTGGGCCCGGGCATGTGGGTCGACCTCGACGACGACGGCTTCCGCGCGGGCAGCACCACGCTGGCCGGGGCGCCGCCGGTCCGGTCCACGATCCTCGTCGACGCCCGGCTGCCCGAACCCAGCGTCGAGCGCACAGCCGACCCGCTGCTGGCCGGCCTGCGCGCCACCGGCGAGGTGTCCGAGGAGGTACTGCGGGACGACTCGGGCGCGGTCCTGCGGCACACCGGGCTGGTCCGGGTGCGGCCGGCCGACGGGGCGCTCATCGACGCGGCCGGTCACGCCCACGCGCAGCGGTTCGCGGTCGGGCCGCACACCACCGTCAAGGTGGCGGGGGCCTTCACGCGGCCCGGGATGAACGCGCAGAGCCTGCGCTACAACGACGCCGTCGCTCGCGCCGTCCTGCTGTCCCTGCCGGGCGCGCGCAGCGCCGCCGCCTAGCCCCGCCCCCACACGGACGAACGGCGCTCTCGCTCGCATCCGGTGAGCGAGAGCGCCGTTCGCTCCGGGTTGGTCAGTCCTCGTCGGGGAGGGGGCGCGGGGTGGAGTCGGAGGGGATGCGCTCGGTCGACCCGCCGGCCGTCGCACCGGCCAGCTCCCGGCCCTCGGATGCCGGCTGCGCGGCCGCGGCGGCGCGGGTCCGGCGGAGCCGCTGCACCGAGACGGCGACCGCGGCGACCCAGGCCGCGACGATCAGCGTGTAGGCCACGGCGAGCACGGGGCCGGACGCGTCGAGCGCGTCGAGGATCGTGCGGGCGTTGGTGAACACGATGATGCCGCCGACCGCGGTGCCCAGCACCGGCGCGGGGATCTTCGTGACCAGCCAGGCCGCGATCGGCGCGGCGACCAGGCCGCCGAGCAGCAGGCCGCCGATCGTCCACGGGTCGAGGACGGCGCTGCCCAGCCCGAGCAGGAACCCGATGCTGGCGAACAGCGCGACCAGGAACTCCGAGGTGTCCACGGACCCGATCACGGTGCGCGGCGCCGTCTTGCCCGCGGTCAGCAGCGCGGGCGTCGCGACGGGACCCCAGCCGCCGCCCCCGGTGGCGTCGACGAATCCGGCGACCAGGCCCAGCGGCGACAGGAACTTGGAGCGGTGCGGGGAGCGCCGGGCCGTGGCCTCGCGGGGCGGGCGGACCGAGAAGCGCAGCAGGATGTAGACGCCCAGCGCCAGCAGGATGCCGGCCATGATCGGGGCGGCGTCCTCGGTCGACAGCGCCGAGAGCACCGTCGCGCCGATGAAGGCGCCGATCGCGCCCGGCACGCCGAGACGGAGCACGAGCTTCCAGTCGACGTTGCCGAAGCGCCAGTGCGAGGCGCCGGCGGCGAGGGTGGTGCCGACCTCGGCGAGGTGCACGGAGGCGCTGGCGGCGGCCGGGTTCACGCCGGCGATCAGCAGCAGCGACGAGGACGTGACGCCGTAGGCCATGCCCAGGGCGCCGTCGACGAGCTGGGCGCCGAGGCCGACCAGGGCGAAGACGATCAGGGTGCGCATTGCGGTGGTTCTCTCGCGATGGTGGGCGCGCGCGGGCACGGCGAGCGGGCCTGGGCGCGGCGCGGTCGAGCAGGGGAGCGACGACGAGGTTCAGCGACAGAGCTCGTCGAAGGCGTGGCCGCGGCGCGACGGCCAGAACAGCTCCAGGTCCGAGACCCGGAGGGGCCGCACGGCGAAGGCGCCCGGGGAGAGCGGGCGCAGGTCGTCGGCGGGCATGACCCCATCGTGCGATCACGGGCGCGGAGGCTCAACCGGGCGTCCGTGATGCGGGAGCAGCGGGAAATGTCCGGACGAAACGGTGCTGGTCGAGGCGGGGTTCTGACGTGCGGGGACGCGCAGGTTGATGATCGCTTCCGCCGATCGGCGTGGTCAGCCTCTCAGACCTGTCCGTCGCCCTGTCCGGTTCCTGTCTCAGAGGCAGCCGTGCGGGACCGGACATTTCGACTGTCCTCCGTGGCCGCACTACACGCCACTGACGATCAAGGTCGGTCCGAGGTGACAGCGCGCCGCCCGCGCCGGCACGCGGCGCGGCGGCCGGATCAGGCTGCGGCGGGGAGAAGGGTCGCTGCGGTGGCGCGGTAGCGCGCCAGCACCACGTCGGCGATCGCGGGGTGGGCGCCGAGCGCCTCGGCGACGGGTGCGCCGGCGGCCTGCTCGTGCACCCGGTCGAGCAGGCGACCGGGGGCGAGGAACCAGGACGCGACGGCGATGCGGCGGACGCCGCGTTCCCGCAGCTCCGCGACCGCCTCGGCGATCCCGGGCGAGGCGGTGGCGAAGGCGGCGACCGTGTGCGGCCAGCGCTCCGCCAGCCGCTGCACGACGGCGTTGGCGGCCTGGTGCGAGGAGCCCGTGCCGGCGAGCACGAGGCCCAGACCGGGGTCGCCGGGGGCCAGGCCGAGCGCGGCGAGCCGCTCGGCGGCGACGTCGAGCAGGGCGGGGTCGGGGCCGAGGACGTCGGCGACCTGGACGTGCGGCGCCCCCGACTCCTCCACGACGGCCGGGATGTCGACGCGCGCGTGGTACGCCGAGCCGAGCAGCAGCGGCACCACGACCGCGGGTCCGTCCAGGTCGGCCAGCACCTCGCCGAACCCGGGCTCGTGGAAGTCGAGGAAGGCGGGCCGGACGTCGAGCTCCGGGGCCCGTGCGCGCACGACGTCGACGAGATCCCGGACGGTCGTCGAGGACCGCGGGTCCCGGCTGCCGTGCGCGACGGCGACGAGGGTGGGCAACGCCATCAGAGGTCGGTTCCGATCACGCCGCCGCTCCCGTCCCGCGAGTGGTCACTCGGCGGGGCTCAGGGCCAGCGGCGTGCCGACCAGGCCGGCGGCGAGCGTGTTGCCCGTCGGCGGGTCGATCAGCAGGAAGCTGCCGGTGGCGCGGATGTCGGCGTACTCGTCGACCGGAAGCGGGTCCGCGGTGCGGACCGTGACCCGGCCGATGTCGTTGAGCGACAGGGCGTCCGCCTCGACCTCGGTGAGCGTGTCCGTGTCGATCCGCGACTCCGGGGCCCCCACCATGACCTGGGTGGTCCGCGTGCCGTGCTTGAGGAGCAGGCGGGCGTTCGGCCGCAACGGCTTGTCGCTCAGCCAGCACAGGGTCGCGTCGATCTCCGAGGTCACGGCGGGCTGCGCGTCCGCCGCGACGAGCATGTCCCCGCGGGAGATGTCGATGTCGTCGGCGAGCCGGATCGTGACCGAGCGGCCGGCGGTGCCCTCGTCGAGCGGCCCGTCGGCGGTGTCGACGTGGGTCACCGTGGTCTCGCGGCCCTCCGGGAGCACCACCACGGTGTCGCCGGGCGCGACGGTGCCGGCGGCGATCTGCCCGGCGTAGCCCCGGTAGTCGTGCAGCTCCTCGGTGCGGGGGCGGATCACGTACTGCACCGGCATCCGGAAGGGCTTGGCCACCTCCGGCCCGACGACGGGGACGGACTCGAGGTGCCCGAGCAGCGTCGGCCCGTCGTACCAGGGGGTGTGCTCCGAGCGCTCCACCACGTTGTCCCCGACGAGCGCGGACACCGGGATGGTCTGCACGGCGTCGTCGGCGAACCCGAGCGACCTCGCCAGCCCGGTGAACTCCTTCTCGATCGCCCGCAGCGTCTCCTCGTCGTACCCGACGAGGTCGATCTTGTTGATCGCCAGGACGAGCCGCGGGACGCGCAGCATCGCGAGCACGGTGGCGTGCCGGCGGGTCTGCTCGACGATCCCGTTGCGGGCGTCGACGAGCAGGACGCCGAGCTCCGCCGTGGACGCGCCGGTGACCGTGTTGCGCGTGTACTGGACGTGCCCCGGGGTGTCCGCGAGCACGAACTCGCGGGTCGGGGTGCCGAAGTACCGGTACGCGACGTCGATCGTGATGCCCTGCTCGCGCTCGGCGCGCAGACCGTCGACCAGCAGCGACAGGTCGGGCGTGGACAGTCCCTTGTCGACGGACGCACGCTGCACGGCCTCGATCTGGTCCGCGAGCACCGACTTGGTGTCGTAGAGCAGCCGCCCGACCAGCGTGGACTTGCCGTCGTCGACGGAGCCCGCCGTCGCGAACCGCAGAAGGTCCCTGTGAGATCCAGCAGAGCCCATGATCAGAAGTACCCCTCGCGCTTGCGGTCCTCCATGGCGGCCTCGGAGAGGCGGTCGTCGGCGCGGGTGGCGCCGCGCTCGGTGAGCCGGGAGGCGGTGACCTCGGCGATGATCTCGTCGAGCGTGGTGGCCGTGCTCTCGACGGCGCCGGTGCACGACCCGTCGCCGACCGTTCGGTAGCGGACCGAGAGGTTCTCGACCGTCTCGGTCGACCGCGGCCCGCCCCACGGGCCCTCGGCCAGCCACATGCCGTCCCGCTTGTACACCTCGCGCCGGTGCGCGTAGTAGATCGACGGCAGCTCGATCTCCTCGCGCTGGATGTAGCGCCAGACGTCGAGCTCGGTCCAGTTGGAGATCGGGAACACCCGGACGTGCTCGCCGGGGGCGTGCCGTCCGTTGTAGAGGTTCCACAGCTCGGGGCGCTGCTTGCGCGGGTCCCAGCGGCCGAACGCGTCCCGGAGCGACATGATCCGCTCCTTGGCCCGCGCCCGCTCCTCGTCCCGGCGCCCGCCGCCGAACACGGCGTCGAACCTGTTCTCGACGATCGCGTCGAGCAGCGGCTGGGTCTGCAGCGGGTTGCGGGTGCCGTCCGCCCGCTCGACCAGCCGGCCGTCGTCGATGTAGTCCTGCACCTTCGCGACCTCGAGCCGCAGGCCCAGGCGCTCGACGATCGAGTCCCGGAAGTCGATGACCTCGTCGAAGTTGTGCCCGGTGTCCACGTGCAGCAGCGGGAACGGCACCGGCGCCGGTGCGAACGCCTTGACCGCGAGGTGCACCAGCAGCGTGGAGTCCTTGCCGCCGGAGAACAGGATCACCGGCCGGTCGAACTCGCCGGCGACCTCGCGGAAGATGTGGATGGACTCGGACTCGAGCGCGTCCAGCGCGTCGAGCGTCGCCTTCTTCTCCAGAGTGGTCATGCTCGATCCCTCGGTGCCCTCGCAAGCTCGGTCACGTGTGCAGCCCGCATTCGATCTTCGACGTGCCCGCCCAGCGGCCGCTGCGCGGGTCGGCCCCGGGGAGGGGCTTGGCGGTGCAGGGGGCGCAGCCGATGCTCGGGTACCCCGCCCCGACCAGCGGGTTCACCAGGATCCCGTGGTCGGCGATGTACTGCTCCATCTCCTCGTCGCTCCACGCCGCGATCGGGTTGATCTTGACCAGCCCGAACTTCTCGTCGTAGGTGACCAGGGGGGTGTTCGCTCGGGTGGGGGCCTCGACGCGGCGGACGCCGGTGACCCAGGCGTCGTACTTCGCGAGGGTGTCCTGCAGCGGCGCGACCTTCCGCAGCGCGCAACACCGGTTCGGGTCGCGCGACCAGAGGTCCTTGCCCTCGGCGGCGTCCTGCTCGGCGACGGACTGCGCGGCCTGCGCGTTGACCATCCGCACGTCGTAGACCTGTTCGACGGCGTCGCGCGTGCCGATCGTCTCGGCGAAGTGGTAGCCGGTCTCCAGGAAGAGGATCTCCACGCCGGGCCGGGCCTTCGCGGCCAGGTCGACCAGGACGGCGTCCTGCATGTTCGAGGCGACGATCAGGCGGTCGCCGAAGGTCTCCGCGGCCCAGGCGAGCACCTGCTCGGCGGTCGCGTCCGGGCCCAGCTGCTCCGCGCCCTGCTCGGCGACGGCGCGCAGGTCGGTCTCCGTGGCGGTTCGGACAGCAGCGCTCATGACTCGACTCCCTCCGGGATCCCGATGCCCACGAACGTCACGACGAAGGTGCGCAGGCAGGACGCGCACCACCAGGCGGCACCGGGCACCTTCTCCGAACGCTCGGCGGGGGCGAGATCTTCCTCGCCGCAGTACGGGCAGTGGTACGGAACGACCCGCGAGGTCACTTGAGGTCGTCCTCGTCGGCCCGCAGCACCCACTGGGCGAAGCGCTCACCCTGCTCGCGCTGCGCGACGTACTTCCGCACCACGCGCTCGACGTACTCGCCGAGCTCCTTGCTCGTGACCTTGAGCCCGCGCAGCTTGCGGCCGAAGCCGGCGTCGAGGCCCAGCCCGCCACCCAGGTGCACCTGGAAGCCCTCGACCTGGTTGCCCTCGGCGTCGCGCACGATCATGCCCTTGAGGCCGATGTCGGCGACCTGGGTGCGCGCGCAGGAGTTCGGGCAGCCGTTGAGGTGGATCGACACCGGCGTGTCGATGTCGCCCTGGATGTCGGCGAGCCGCTCCTCCAGATCCGTGACCAGGCGGATCGCCCGCTCCTTGGTCTCGACGATCGCGAGCTTGCAGAACTCGATGCCGGTGCACGCCATGGTCGCGCGCCGCCACGGCGAGGGGTTCGCCTGCAGACCGAGCCCCTCGGCCTCGGCGACCAGGGCGTCGACGGCGGCGTCGGGCACGTCGAGCACGACGACCTTCTGCTGGGGGGTCAGCCGGACCCGGCGCGACCCCGCGGACTCGGCGGCCTTGGCCAGCGCGACCAGGGTGTCCCCGGAGACGCGGCCGGACGCCGGGGCGAGGCCGATGTAGTTGGCGCCGTCCTTCTGCTTGTGCACGCCCACGTGGTCGATCGGGCGCTCCGGGATCGCCGGGGCGGGCCCGTCGACCAGCGTGCGGCCCAGGTACTCCTCCTCGAGCACGCGGCGGAACTCCTCCGCGCCCCAGTCGGAGATCAGGAACTTGAGGCGGGCACGGTTGCGCAGCCGCCGGTAGCCGTAGTCCCGGAAGACCGACACGACCCCGGCCCAGACCTCGGGGATCTCGTCGAGGGGGACCCACGCGCCCAGCCGCTGCGCGATCTTGGGGTTGGTGGACAGGCCGCCGCCGACCCAGAGGTCGAAGCCGGGCCCGTGCTCGGGGTGCTCGACGCCGACGAACGAGATGTCGTTGACCTCGTGCGCGGTGTCCTGCTGCCAGGAGATGGCCGTCTTGAACTTGCGGGGCAGGTTCGAGAACTCCTTGGACCCGATGTAGCGGTCCAGGATCGTGCGGATCGCGGGCTCCGGGTCGACCGGGTCCGCGGCGGCGATCCCCGCGACGGGCGAGCCGAGGATCACGCGCGGGGTGTCGCCGCACGCCTCCGTGGTCAGCAGGCCGACACCCTCGACCTTCTCCCAGATCGCCGGCATGTCCTCGACCTGGATCCAGTGGTACTGGATGTTCTGCCGGTCGGTGATGTCCGCGGTGTTGCGCGCGTACTGCTGGCTGACCTCACCCAGGACCCGCAGCTGCTCGGTGGTGAGGGCGCCGCCGTCGCACCGGATCCGCAGCATGAAGTAGCGGTCGTCGAGCTCCTCGGGCTCCAGGGCGGCCGTGCGCCCGCCCTCGATCCCCGGCTTGCGCTGGGTGTAGAGGCCCCACCAGCGGAAACGGCCCCGCAGGTCGGCGGGGTCGATCGAGTCGAAGCCGCGCTTGGCGTAGATGTTCTCGATCCGGGTGCGGACGTTGAGCCCGTCGTCGTCGCGCTTGCTGCGCTCGTTCGGGTTCAGCGGCTCGCGGTGGCCGAGCTTCCACTGGCCTTCGCCGCGCTTGCGCTTGGCAGGGGTTTCCGTGGGCATGGTGGTGGGAGCTCCTGAGCTCTGCGGGGGCGGCGTCGGGGCATGCCGGGGCGTTCGGGATTCCGGCGCGGACCGGGGCCTGGTCTGACGGGGTCGAGGGCGCGGCGTGGCGCTACCGTCGACAGAGCGCGCTGTTCACCCGGTGCAGGTCCACGTGGCGTCGTGCCACGAGGCGCAGAGTCAGCGCAGTCACGCACCACAGGGTGCCACGCTGTCCGGACCAAAGGCCACCGGGCGCCCGGATGCTGGGAGGGGATTCACAGGCGCCGGGCGTCAGTCCCGGTTGCGGCCGTTCCCGTTCCCGTTGCCGTTCCCGTTGCCCCGGTCGCCGTCGTCGCCGTCCTCGTCGCCGAGCTGGTCGAGGTAGTCGCGGAGGTCGAACTCCTCGTCCTCCTCGTCGTCGCGCAGGACGACGCGGGGCGCGCGGGTCGGTACGGGCTTCGGGGTGGGCGTGGCCTGCTCGAGCGCGGCGCCGGCAGCGGTCGCGAGGTGCGGCACCGGCTGGGTCGTCGGCGCCGCCGGCTCGGCGGGTGCGGTCGGCGCCGGGGTGGGGACGACGGCCGGCGCCGTCTCCGTCGGACCGGAGAGCAGGCTCGTGCCGAGGACGACGACACCACCGGCCGCGACCACTCCTCCGGCGACGACGGTCGCCAGCCGTCGGCGCGGCGCGGGCCGGGCGGGGGAGCGGTGCCGGGCCTGTGCGGGGACGGGCAGCGGCGTGGTGCGCGGGCGGGGGACCGCGATCTCCCCCAGCCGCTCGCCGACCTCGGCGGCGCTCGGCCGGGCCGCGACCTCGTCGGCGGTCATCGCGATCAGCAGGGTGCGCAGCGGGGGATCGAGGTGCGGCGGCACGTCGGGGCGGCGGTGGATGCGCGCGACCGCCGACTCCAGGGCGGCGCCGGCGTACTCGCGCCGGCCGGTCAGTGCCTCCAGCAGGACCAGGCCGAGGGAGTAGACGTCCGCGGGCGGCCCGACCTCGCGACCCTTCACCTGCTCGGGGGCCATGTAGGCGGGGGTCCCGACGGCCAGGCCGGTGGTCGTGACGCGGGTGGCGTCGAGCAGCCGGGCGACGCCGAGGTCCGCGAGGAACGCCCGGCCGGTGCGGTCGAGCAACACGTTCGCGGGCTTGACGTCGCGGTGCACCACACCGAGCGCGTGCAGGTGGGCGAGGGCGCCGGCGATCACGGTGCCGATCGCGGTCACGCGCCCGTCCGGGACCGGGCCGAGCTCGACCAGGTCGGCCAGCGACCCGCCGTCGACCAGCTGCATGACGACGAAGCCGCGGCCGCCGTCGGCCCCGCCGCCGTCGACCCCGCTGTCCAGGACCTCGACCAGGGCGGGATGGCGCGGGACCTGGTCGAGCCCGCGGACGCCGAGCCTGCGGACGTCGATCCCGGGGTGCAGCACCTTGACCGCGACCGCCCGGCCGGTCCGCAGGTCCGTGGCGCGGTGGACGTGCGCGGTGCCGCCCACGCCGATCAGCTCGTCGAGCCGGTACCGCTCGCCGAGCACGTCGTACTCCGCGTCCGAGCCGGGGTCCGCCCCGGTGCCCGTCCCGATCTCCATGCCCTGTGGGACCTCCGTCTTCCGCCGTCGCGGCGGCGGCCGCGCGGTGGGGTCCTTGGTACCCCATCCGGGTCGGCCCGACCGCCACGCGCCCGCGGGGAAGATCGGCGGCGGCCGAACGGCGGAGACGATCTCTCAGGGTTCCGGTTCGGGGTCGCGCGCGGGCGCCCGCGGCGGAATGATCCACGGGGTTCGGGACACCCCGAAACGGGCACCCGGGCGCGGGCGGAAGGAGGACCATGGCTCCGCGGCACGGACGGGCGCGCGGGCGCATCCCCGCGGCGGACCTGCTGCGCGGGGACCGCCGGCCCACGCGACCGGGGCGACGCGGGCTGCTGGCGGCGCTCGCGGCCGTCGGGGTGCTCGGGGTGGGCGGCGCCGCGACCTGGGCCGCGGTCACCTCGGACGGAGGTTCCGAGCAGCCCCGGGTGGCGCTGCCGACCATGTCGTCCGCTCCTGCGCCCGGGGGTTCCGCGACGGACGTGCCCGGGTCGGGTGGGACGGGGTCGACGAGCCCTGGGGCGGGTGGGTCGGACGGGTCCGGGGCGGCGGGTTCTGGTCCGGCGGGTCCTGGTTCGGCCGGCTCCGGCGGCGCGGGAGGTTCCGGCAGTTCGGGGGACTCGGCCGGCTCAGGCAGCGCGGGAGGGTCCGGCGGCTCGGGCGGAGCCGGTGGCTCCGGGTCCGCAGGGTCCGGGGGTCCGGGCTCCGGCGGTGCGGGTGGGTCGGGCTCGGGCGCCGGCGGCTCGGTCGGCTCGGGCGGCGGTGGGGGCGTCTCCTCCGGTCCGGCGGGTGGTGGAGCGGGCTCGACCGTACCGGGAGCCGGCTCCGGCGCCCCTGCTCCGGGTGCTCCCGCTCCTGCGGCCCCTGCTCCTGCGGCCCCTGCTCCCGCGGCCCCTGCTCCTGCCGGACCGGCGATCACACCGCCCCCGGCCGTCGCCGCACCGCCTCCGGCCGTCGCCGCCCCGCCGCCGGGTGTCGTCGCCCCGACTCCGGAACCCACGAACCCGGGCTCCCGGCGCGTCGTCCCCGACCCGTCGGAGGACCCGGACGACGACCTCGCCTCGGACCGCGCCGAACGCCGCGCGAATGAGGCGGAGCGCCGAGCCGACGACGCGGAGCGCCGCGCCGAGGAGGCCGCCGACGAGGCCGAGCGCCGCGCGGAGCTGGCGGTGGAGGACGCCGAGCGCCGGAGCGAACTCCGGATCGACCAGGAGGAACGCCACGCCGACCAGGAAGGACAGCAGGCCGAGCTGCCCGCCGTCGAGGAGGACCCGGCGGCCGACCTCACCGACTCCGAGGATTCCTGGGGCACCGGGTGGTGGGACGGCGCCGATCGGGATCGAACCGTCGGCGGCCGGCATCGCGCCGACTGAGACGCCGAGCTCGCGGCGCGGAGGAAGCGACAGACGCGGTCGCGGCCGGCAGCAGTCCGCGCTGGTCCCACCTCTGCGGTGCACGAGCCGCGCGACAGCGGCCCCTGCACCGCAACTCGCCCGAGCCGGCAGCGCAGGCCCTGCATGATCGTCGGATAGGGAACGCTCTCCGCGCTGAGCGCGGATCCCGCTCCATTCGCCGTGATCATGGACGGCCGACCTTGACCAACGACCCCGCCGCGGACGCCGGCTCCGCACCACGAGTCCGTACCGTGGAGTCGTGAGCAGGACGCCGTTCGGGATCTACGTGCACGTGCCCTTCTGCGCGTCGCGCTGCGGCTACTGCGACTTCAACACCTACACCGCCTCCGAGCTCGCGGGCTCCGGCTCCTCGCCCGACGGCTGGCTCGAGGCCGTCCGCCGCGAGCTCGCGCTGGCCCGCCGGACCGTCGGCGACCGGGCCGTCGACACGGTCTTCGTGGGCGGGGGCACGCCGTCCCTGATCGGCGCCGCCCGCCTCGGCACCGTGCTCGACGCGATCCGCGACGAGTTCGGCCTCGCCCCGGGCGCCGAGGTCACCACCGAGTCGAACCCGGAGTCGACGTCCCCGGAGTTCTTCGCCGGGCTCGTCGGGGCCGGGTTCACCCGCGTCTCGCTCGGCATGCAGTCCGCGGCGCCGCACGTCCTGCGCGTGCTTGAGCGCCGGCACACGCCGGGCCGGGCCGTCGAGGCCGCCCGCGAGGCCGCGGCCGCCGGGATCGCCCACGTCAACCTGGACCTGATCTACGCGACCCCCGGCGAGACCACGGACGACCTCCGCGCGTCGGTCGAGGCGGTGCTCGCCGCGGGCGTCGACCACGTGTCGGCGTACTCGCTGATCGTCGAGGACGGCACGGCCCTGGCCCGCCGGGTCGCGCGCGGCGAGCTGCCCGCGCCGGACGACGACGTCGCCGCCGAGCGCTACGAGCTCATCGACGACCTCCTCACCGCCGCCGGCCTGCACTGGTACGAGGTGTCCAACTGGGCCCGCACGCCCGAGGCCGAGTGCCGGCACAACCTCGGCTACTGGCTCGACGGCGACTGGTGGGGCGTCGGGCCCGGCGCCCACTCGCACCTCGCGGGCCGGCGCTGGTGGAACGTGAAGCACCCCGCCCGCTACGCCGCGGCCGTCGCGGAGGGCTCACCGGAGGCGGACCACGAGGTGCTGACGGCCGCGGACCGGCACACCGAGCGCGTGATGCTGCGGCTGCGCCTCGCCGAGGGCCTGGACCTCGCGCTGCTCGACGACCCCGCCCGCCGCGAGGCCGGGCGCGCGGCCGCGGACGGCCTGCTCGACGCCGCCGCCCTCGACCGCGGCCGGGCGATCCTCACCCGCCTCGGCCGCCTGCTCGCCGACCGCGTGGTCCAGGACCTGCTGCTCGCGAGCGAGAGCACCCCGGCGTGAGCCCCCGGCGCCGGGTGCTGGTCGCGGTCCTGACCGCGCTCGTGCTGGTCGCGGCGGTGGTCGTCGGGGTACGGGTGGCGAGCTCGACCCGGCCGTCGGTCGACACCGACGCCCGCCCCGCCCAGGACCGCCCCGGCCCGGTGCTGCTCGTTCCCGGCTACGGCGGCGGCCGCGACTCCCTGCTCCGGCTGGCGGCGCAGATCCAGGCGACGGGCCGCGACGCCCGGGTGCTCACCCTCGTCGGCGACGGCACGGGCGACCTCTCCGCGCAGGTCCGCCTGCTCGACGACGCCGTCACGGCCGCCCTGGCCGCCGGCGCCCCGTCGGTCGACGTCGTCGGCTACAGCGCCGGCGGTGTGGTCGCCGGCCTGTGGGTCGCCCGGGACGACGGCGCCGCCAAGGCCCGCCGCATCGTCACCCTGGGCTCACCGCTGAACGGCACGTCGCTCGCCGCGCTCGCCATCGCCCGGGCCCCCGACGCCTGCCCCACCGCCTGCCGCCAGCTCGCCCCCGGGTCCGCGGAGCTCACCGAGCTGGCGCGGGCGAGGGTCGGCAGCGCCCTGCCCTGGCTCTCGGTCTGGACCGGGAACGACGAGACCTCCACCCCGCCCGACACCGCGAACCTCCCCGGCGCGGTCAACGTGCCGGTGCAGCAGGTGTGCCCGGGCGCGCGCGTCACGCACTCGGGCCTGCCGACCGACGCGACCGCGACCGGCCTGGTCCTGCGGGGGATCGCGCCCCGGCCCATCGACCTCACCGGCGCCGGCTGCGGCACCGCCGCCGCGCCGGGCCGGTGAGGCGATCTCACGTCGTCACGTCCTTGGTGCTGAAGTTGGCCCAGGCGGCACCGAAGGCGATGACGACGTACCCGAGCTGCACCAGCACCCCCTCCCGCAGGTTGGTCCAGAGGATCGGGTCGCGGTACAGGTCGATCCACGCCAGCCAGTGCGAGGTCGGCAGATAGGGCTCGATCGCCGCGGCGGCGTCGAGCGGCTGCAGCGCCGCGCTCGCCACGACGAAGGCCAGCACCCCCAGCGTGGCGGCGAGCGGCGAGTCCGTGAGCGTCGAGAAGAACAGCCCGACCGCGCCGAGCGCGAGCATGCACAGGGCCAGGTAACCGACGGTCGCGGCGGTCCGGCCCACCACGTCGAGCGGGGTCAGCTCGACGCCCGACAGCGACGGGATCGCGCCCGCGCCGCCGATCGAGGCGTCGGGCCCGAAGCCGAAGGCCAGGACGCCGACGACGTACGACACCAGGGTCACGAACAGCACGGCGAGCAGCACGAACGCGGCCACGGAGATCAGCTTCGCCCACAGCAGTCGCACCCGCCCGACCGGCCGCACGAGCAGGTACCGCAGCGTGCCGGCCGAGGCCTCGCCCGCCACGGTGTCGCCCGCGACGATCGCCACCGTGATCGGCAGGAAGATCGGGATGACGAGCGCGAGCGCCGCCGCCGGGAAGATCTGGCCGTTGCTCACCACGGCCGACAGGAACGCGCCGCCGCGGCCGGGAGGCGGCGCGAGCCGGGTGGTCGCGAGCAGGATCGCGACGAGCGTCGGCAGCGCGCAGAGCAGCACCCAGCAGAGCCACACCCGGCGTCGGCGGAGCATCAGCCGCAGCTCGACCCCGATCACCGCGGTCCCCCCGCTCCGCGGGACCGCCCCGGCACCACGGCCTCGCGCGGCCTCCGGTCCACCCGGTCGTTCCCCGTCCCGGTCAGCTCCAGCACCACCTGCTCCAGCGTCCGCCGCTCCTCGGTCAGCCCGGTCACCCGCACGCCGCCGGAGACCAGCCGGGCGTTGAGCGCGGCGGGCTCCGCCCCGCGGACCGTCAGAGTGTCCCCGCGCCGGTCGACGACCTGCCCGTCGAGCAGCCCGACGACGGCGTCGGGCTCCGGACTGCGCACCAGCACCCGCCCGGTGGGTGTGCGCAGGGCGCCCAGCTCCGACGAGAGCGCCAGCCGGCCCCTGTCCATCACGCCGACGTGGGTGCACAGCGCCTCGACCTCGGTGAGCAGGTGCGAGGAGAGCACGACCGTGGTCCCGGCCTCGTTCAGCGAGGTCAGGAGCGCGCGCATCTCCTGGATGCCGCGGGGGTCGAGGCCGTTGGTGGGCTCGTCGAGCAGCAGCAGCTCGGGTTCGCGGAGCAGGGCGGCGGCGATGCCCAGGCGCTGGCGCATGCCGAGCGAGTAGGCCTTCACCGGGCGCCGGTCGACGCCGCCGAGCCCGACCTGCTCCAGCACCGCGTCGACCCGCCGCCGGCGGTGGCGCGCCCGGCCCGGCCCCGCGGCGTCGAGCAGCCGGAGGTTGGCCCGCCCGGACAGGTGGTCCCACGCGGCCGGGCCCTCCACGAGCGCGCCGACCCGCGGCAGCACGGTGCGGGCCCGCCGCGGCATCGGCTCGCCGAGCACCTCGATCGAGCCCGACGTCGCGTGGACCAGCCCGAGCAGCATCCGGACCAGCGTGGTCTTGCCGGAGCCGTTGGGGCCCAGCAGCCCGAACCGGACGCCTTCCTGGACCTGCAGGGACACCCCGTCGACCGCGGTGACCCGGCCGAACCGCTTGGTGAGCCCGCTCGTCGCGACGATCACGCGCGCCGCCCCGGCAGCTCGCGCACGGCCTGCTCCAGCACCTCGGGCGCGACGGTCCCGGCGAGCAGCACCCCGCCGCGCCGGATCCCGCCGCGCGCGACGACCGACAGCAGCGGCGTGCTGAGCCGCGCCGCCCGCCCGACCGGGACCTCGACGGTGACACCGCCGGCCGAGGCGGCGCCGTCGATCACCCGGTCGGCGATCCCGCGCGAGGCCGGGACCAGCACGAACCCGGCGACGCCCGCGCCGTAGACCCCGACGCCGGGCAGCCCGGACCCGAGCGGAACCCGCTCGCGGCCGGCCAGGCGCGCGGGCGGCTCGGCGGCGTCGAGCTGGCGGAGGGCCCCGGCGAGGTCGGCGGCCTCGGCGGTGACCGACCCGGCGCCGGGCGGCACGGCCGGGGTGAGGGTGCGGTCGTCGGGGGTGGTCAGCGCGACCTCCAGGAACTCGGTGAACAGCAGGGGACGGTCGTCCGACCGCGCGGCCACCTCGACGCGCAGCGGGAGGCCCGACGCCGGGTCGCACCAGACGTCGATCCGCCCGACGGTGGTGTCCGGGTCGGCGGGCGTGACCCGGAACCCGGCCGCGGACCAGCCCGCGACCCGGCGCGGCTCCAAGGACGTGACGGGGTCGGCCCGGGTGAGCCCGACGAGCCGGTGGGCCAGCTCGGACGGGACGAGGTCGGCGGCGCGGGGGAGCCGGACCGGGGTCTCGCCGGTGACCGTCGTCAGCTGGTTCGCGCCGAAGTCCCAGAGGTACTCGCGGCCGTCCCGGCGGTAGGTGTCCCGCTCGCCGGCCGGGGTCAGCTCGTCGACCCGCCAGCGGTCCGGGCCGGCCACGTACGCCCGCAGCTGCGTGACGCCGGTGAACAGTGCGGTGACCCGTTCCAGCGCCGGGATCTCGGGGAGCCCGAGCCGTCCGGTGCTCTCGGCGTACCCGACGTGCGGCGGGCTCCCGGCCAGCACCCGGCCACGCAGGGCCTCGGCGGGCTCGTCCGACCCGCTCGCCGGCAGCGTGATCGCGGCCGCGCCGACGACCGCCGCGGTGCCGGCGGCGACCAGCACCCAGCGTCGCGTCACCCGGGCAGCAGTCATCCCTCTCCAGACTGCCAGCCGCGGGTGAGACCCGCGTACGTCAGCCCCTCAGGTAGCTCTGCCCGCGGGCGCTGAGCCGGTACCCCACCTCCAGGCTCTCGGTGAGCCCCAGCTCCTTGAGCTTGCGGACGTCCCGCTTGAACGGCGCGGTCTCCCGCCCGACGCGTGCGGCCAGGTCGGGGGCCCGGACGCCGGGGTTGTCCGCGATCAGGGCCAGGGTCTCCGCGGTCCACGGGTGGTCCCGGTCGAAGCGGGCCAGGCGGGCGTCGAGCTCGGTGCGCTCCTCCGGCCTCACGTCCGCCGAGCGCAGGGCGATCCGCGGGTCCGGCCCGTCGAGGTGCAGCGCGACCCGCCAGACGGGGCCGGAGCCGCGGGCGAGCATCGTGCGCAGGTCGTCGAGGGTCTGGCCGGCGGCCGCGGCGTCGTCGGTCGTCAGCGCGTCCGGCTCGACCTCGTCGACGGCCGTCACCGCGAGCACGCCGACCGCGGTCCGCAGGCGCGTCCCCGGCCTGACCCGCGGCCGTTCCCAGCGGCGGAACGCGCAGGTGATCTCGCCGGCGGCGATGCCGTCGAGCGTGGGGCGGCGGAGCAGCACGGCGAACCCCCTGGTCGGCGATGGTCGTGAGCGCCGACTGCCGTTCTAGGGGCAGTTGCCGCTCACGGGAAGGGTTGAGCGGGGCAGACGCAGAATCCTGAGCCGGGTCACACCTCGCGTCCGGGCGGCGGAGGGTCGCTTCCGCATAGACTGGACGAACGTCCGGTGACGTGTGCGGGTCAGCAGGGAGGTGTGTGCGGTGAACGCCGACGAACGCCGCTTCGCGGTCCTCCAGGCGATCGTGGCGGACTACGTGTCGACCCAGGAACCCGTGGGCTCCAAGGCGATCGTGGAGCGTCACAACCTCGGGGTCTCCAGTGCCACGGTGCGCAACGACATGGCCGCGCTGGAGGAGGACGGGCTCATCGCCCAGCCCCACACCAGCGCGGGCCGCATCCCGACCGACAAGGGCTACCGGCTGTTCGTCGACCGGCTGGCGCAGGTCAAGCCGCTGTCGGCCGCCGAGCGCAAGGCCGTCCAGACCTTCCTCGAGGGCGCGCTCGACCTGGACGACGTGCTCCGCCGCAGCGTCCGGCTGCTCGCGCAACTGACCCGGCAGGTCGCCGTCGTCCAGTACCCGACGCTGACCCGCTCCACGGTGCGGCACCTCGAGGTCGTCCAGCTCACGCCCGCGCGGCTGATGCTGGTGCTGATCACCGACTCCGGCCGGGTGGACCAGCGCATGGTCGACCTGGGCCAGGTCGTCACCGAGGAGGACGCCTCCCGGCTGCGCGCCCTGCTCAACCAGGCGCTGGCCGGCCGGCGGCTGGCGGACGCGTCGGCGCGGGTCGCCGAGCTGCCGCACTCCGCGCCGAAGGAGCTGCGCGACGTGGTGCTCACGGTGTCCACGGTGCTGATCGAGACGCTGGTGGAGCACCCCGAGGAGCGGCTGGTGCTGGGCGGCACCGCGAACCTCACGCGCAACTCCGCGGACTTCCCGGGGTCGCTGCGGCAGGTCCTCGAGGCGCTCGAGGAGCAGGTCGTGGTGCTGAAGCTGCTGGCCGCGGCGCAGGACCCGGGCCTGGTCACGGTGCGCATCGGCGAGGAGAACGAGTCGGCCGACCTGCACACGGCCTCGGTCGTGTCGATCGGCTACGGGCCGGGCACGGTCGTGGGCGGAATGGGCGTCGTCGGACCGACCCGGATGGACTACCCGGGCACGATGGCGGCGGTGCACGCCGTCGCCCGGTACGTGGGTGAGATCCTGGCGGGGCGCTAGGAGTCGCGGGACTCCCACCGAGCTGAGCTGTCGAGCACAGAAGGATCATGGGGACTTCGAGGGTGGCACGGGACTACTACGGCATCCTGGGCGTGGAGCCCGGCGCGGATGCCGCCGAACTGAAGCGGGCCTACCGCAAACTGGCCCGGGAGCTGCACCCGGACGTCAACCCGGAACCGGGGGCGCAGGAGCGCTTCCGCGAGGTCAGCACGGCCTACGAGGTCCTCACGGACCCGGAGAAGCGGCGGATCGTCGACCTGGGCGGCGACCCGCTGGACAACGGCCGCGGCGGGGCCGGCGCGGGCGGGGGCGACCCGTTCAGCGCCTTCGGCTTCGGCGACATCATGGACGCGTTCTTCGGCGGTGCCGCGGGCGGCCGCTCGCGGGGGCCGCGCAGCCGGGTGCAGCCCGGGGCCGATGCGCTCATCCGCATGCAGCTCACGCTGGAGGAGTGCGCCACGGGCGTGCAGCGCGAGCTGACCGTCGACACCGCGGTGCTCTGCTCGGAGTGCGGCGGCGACGGCTGCGCGCCGGGCACCCGCCCGCACACCTGCGACACCTGCGGCGGTCGCGGCGAGGTGCAGAGCGTCCAGCGCTCGTTCCTCGGCCAGGTCGTCACCTCCCGCCCCTGCCCGACGTGCCGGGGCCTCGGCGAGGTCATCCCGGAGCCGTGCCGGCAGTGCGCGGGCGACGGGCGGGTGCGCTCGCGGCGCAGCGTCGGCGTCCGGATCCCGGCCGGCGTGGCGGACGGGATGCGCGTGCGGCTGGCCGGCCAGGGCGAGGTCGGCGCGGGCGGCGGCCCGGCCGGCGACCTGTACGTCGAGGTCGAGGAGATCCCGCACGAGGTCTTCCAGCGCGACGGCGCCGACCTGCACGTCCGGCTGCCGCTGCCGATGACCGCGGCCGCGCTCGGGGCCACGCTCCCGCTGCCGATGCTCGACGGGTCCACCGAGGACCTGCACGTCGAGCCGGGCACGCAGGGCGGCACGCTCCGCACGCTGCGCGGGAAGGGCATGCCGCGGCTGCGCTCCACCGGCCGGGTCGACGGCCACGGCGACCTGGTCGTGCACGTCGACGTCACCGTCCCCACCAAGCTGGACAAGGAGCAGACCGAGCTGCTGCGCCAGCTCGCGAAGCTACGCGGCGAGGAGCAGCCGGACCTGGCCGTCGGCGCCCGCAACGGGCACGGCCTGTTCGCCCGGCTCCGCGACTCCTTCCGGTAGCCGGCGTGAGCACCGCCCCGCTGTTCCTGGTCGGGGAGCTGCCGGCGGCCGGGACCGTCGTGCTCGACGGGCCGGAGGGCCGGCACGCTGCCGCGGTCAAGCGGATCCGGGTCGGCGAGGTCGTGCAGCTCGGCGACGGCCGCGGCGCCGTCGCCCGGGCGCACGCGGTCGCCGTCGCCAAGGACTCGGTCGAGTTCGCGCTCGACGAGGTGGTGCACCATCCCGCGCCCGCGCCGCGGGTCGTGCTCGCGCAGGCGCTGGTGAAGGGCGACCGCGGCGAGCTGGCCGTCGAGCTGGCCACCGAGGCGGGCGTCGACGTGATCCTGCCGTGGCGGGCGGCGCGCTGCGTCGTGCGCTGGGAGCAGGGCCCGCGCGGCGAGAAGGCGCTGGCCCGCTGGCGCTCGACGGTCCGCGAGGCCGCCAAGCAGGCCCGCCGGCCGTGGATCCCCGAGGTGGGCGGGCCCGTCACCACCGCCGACCTGGTCGCACGGGGCGGCCCGGCCCTCGTGCTGCACGAGAGCGCCGAGGCGGTGCTGTCCGTCGCCGACCTGCCGGCGGACGGCGAGGTGCTGCTCGTCGTCGGGCCGGAGGGCGGGGTCTCGGACGAGGAGCTCGCCGCGCTCACCGCCGCCGGTGCCCGGCCGGTCCGGCTGGGGCCGGAGGTGCTGCGCGCGTCGACCGCCGCGGCGGTCGCACTGGGGGCGATCGGCGTGCTGACCGGACGATGGGGTGACCGGCACCACGTGGCGCACACCGCACCGACTGCGTGACCCCGCAACGAACTGGTCTAGTCTCGTGGCGCTCACCCACCCCCCTGGTGAGCACCCGGTCCCGCAGCCCGTTCACGGCGCTGCGGGAGCCGCCGTCCCGGCGGCCGCGCCGCGACGATCCTCCCCCCGGTCGTCGCGGCGCGCCTCCGGAAGGCCGTAGGTTCCGGCCATGGGTGTCCTGCAGGAGCTGCTCTCCGCCTTGTCCTCCCGGCGCGTCGAGGTCGTCGACCTCACCGCCCCGTTGCACTCCGGCACGCCGATCCTGCAGCTGCCGCCGCCGTTCGCGAACACGATCCCGTTCTCGCTGTCGGAGATCAGCCGGTACGACGAGCGCGGCCCGGCCTGGTACTGGAACGACATCCACACCGGCGAGCACAGCGGCACCCACTTCGACGCCCCGGTGCACTGGGTGACCGGCCGGGACGGCGAGGACGTCTCGCAGGTGCCCGCGGCGCGGCTGCTCGCCCCGGCCGCCGTACTGGACTTCTCGGCCGAGTCCGCCGCGGACCCGGACTTCCTGCTCGAGATCGACCACGTCAAGACCTGGGAGGCCGAGCACGGCCCGCTGCCCGAGGGCGGCTGGCTGCTCTACCGCACCGGCTGGGACGCCCGCTCCGCCGACGCCGAGGCCTTCCTCAACGCCGACGAGAAGGGCCCGCACACCCCCGGCGTCTCGGTCGAGTGCGCGACCTGGCTGGCGGAGGAGGCGCCGATCATCGGGTTCGGCACCGAGACCGTCGGGACGGACGCCGGCGCCGCGCACTCCTTCGACCCGCCCTTCCCGTGCCACTCGTTCCTGCTCGGCGCGGGCAGGTACGGGCTCACCCAGCTGCAGAACCTCGCGACGCTCCCGCCGACCGGGGCCGTGCTGCTCACCTCGCCGCTGCCGATCGTCGGCGGCTCCGGATCGCCGGCGCGGGTGCTGGCACTGGTCGAGAAGTGATCGTCTCCGAGCTGGTCGGGCGCACGCTCGCGGAGCTGGGCGTCGGGCACGCGTTCGGGGTCGTCGGGAGCGGGAACTTCCACGTCACGAACGCGCTGCGGGAGGCCGGGGTCCCGTTCACCGCGACCCGCCACGAGGGCGGCGCGGCGACCATGGCGGACGCCTTCGCCCGCATGTCCGGGCGGCCGGCGGTGCTGAGCGTCCACCAGGGCTGCGGCCTGACCAACGCCCTGACCGGCGTCACGGAGGCCGCGAAGAGCCGCACCCCGCTGATCGTCCTCGCCGCCGACACCGCCGGCTCCGCCGTGCGTTCCAACTTCCGGATCGACCAGGACGCGCTGGTCACGGCCGTCGGGGCGGTCGCCGAGCGGGTGCACTCGCCGGACACCGCGCTCGCCGACACCGTCCGCGCCTACCGGACCGCGGTCGAGCAGCGCCGCACGGTGGTGCTCAACCTGCCGCTCGACGTCCAGGCCGCCCCTGCCGAGCCGGCCCCGCTGCCCGCGCTCCCGCCCGTCGCCCCGCCGCGGGCGTCCGCCGAGGGGATCGCCGCCCTGGCCGCCCTGCTCGACGGCGCGGAGCATCCGGTCTTCGTCGCCGGCCGCGGCGCCCGCGGGGCCCGGGAGGAGCTGCGCGCGCTGGCCGAGGAGTCGGGTGCCCTGCTCGCGACCTCGGCGGTCGCCTCGGGGCTGTTCCACGACGACCCGTGGTCGCTCGGCATCTCCGGCGGGTTCGCCTCGCCGCTGACCGCCGAGCTGATCACCGGCGCCGACCTCGTCGTCGCGTGGGGGTGCGCGCTGACGATGTGGACCACCCGGCACGGCCGGCTGATCGGCGAGGGGGCGCGGGTGGCCCAGGTCGACCTGGACGTCGACGCGCTCGGCGCCCACCGGCCCGTCGACCTCGGGGTGGTGGGGGACGTGGCCGCCACGGCCGCGGACCTGCTCGGCGCCGTCGCGCGACGCAGGGGTTACCGCACGCCGGAGGTCCGGTCCGCGATCGCGGACCGCGGGCGCCTGCGGGACGTCCCGTACACCGACCTCACCGGGCCCGAGGGCATCGACCCGCGCACCCTCACCGTCGCGCTCGACGACCTGCTCCCGGCCGAGCGGGTGGTCGCCGTCGACTCCGGCAACTTCATGGGATACCCGGCGGCCTACCTGCAGGTTCCCGACGAGTTCGGGTTCTGCTTCACCCAGGGCTTCCAGTCCGTCGGGCTCGGCCTGGCCACGGCGCTCGGCGCGGCGCTGGCCCGCCCGGACCGGCTCGCCGTCGCCGCGCTCGGCGACGGCGGGGCGCTCATGGGCGCGGCCGAGCTCGACACGGTCGCCCGGCTCGGCATCCCGATGGTGATCGTGGTCTACGACGACCGGGCCTACGGCGCCGAGGTGCACCACTTCACCGGGGCCGACCACGCCACGGTGCGGTTCCCGGAGACCGACATCGCCGCGGTCGGGCGGGGCCACGGGCTCGACGCGGTGACGGTCCGGACCCCGGAGGACCTCAAGGGCGTCGAGGACTGGCTGGCCGGGCCGCGGAGCCGGGCGCTGCTGGTCAACGCGAAGATCGCGTCCGACGGCGGGTCCTGGTGGCTGCAGGAGGCGTTCCGCGGGCACTAGGGAGTGTCTGACGGATCTTGATCTCTGTTGGGGTCAGGATGCTGGGTGTGGGTGGTCGGCGAGTGTTGTCGGACGAGGCGTGGGCGTGGGTGGAGCCGTTGTTGCCGGACCGTACGCCGCGTCGCGGCGGGCGGTGGCGTGATCACCGGCAGGTGATTGAGGCGATCGTGTGGAAGTACCGCAACGGGGTGGCCTGGCGGGAGATCCCCGAGGAGCGGTTCGGGCCCTGGCAGACCGCCTACGAGCGGCACAGCCGGTGGAGCGCGGACGGGACCTGGGCGCGGCTGTTGGCCGCGGCGCAGGCCCGGGCGGACGCCGGTGGCGAGTTGGACTGGTTGGTGTCCGTGGACTCGTCGCTGGTGCGGGTGCACCAGCACGGTGCGGCGGCGCGGCGGTTCGGCGGGAACGCCGCGAGCGCGGCCGGCCCCGAGCCGCCGCCGGCCCCGCTCACAGGGGGCTGAGCCAAATTACAGGAATTGTCGAGCTGATCTCGCGGTCGGGGCGAGCGGTCCGGTGGTGGCCGAGCCGGCAGATCATGCGATCGGGCGTTCCCGGGGCGGGTTGACCACCAAGATTCATGCGCTGATCGACGGGCGCTGCCGCCCGCTGGTGCTGCAGCTGACCGCCGGCAACGTCAACGACACCACCCAGTTCGCCCCGCTCCTGGCCGATCTGCGGGTGGCCCGGCCGGGCCGCGGGCGCCCGCGCACCCGGCCCGATCACCTGCTCGCCGACAGGGGCTACAGCTCGCGGGCGAACCGGGAGCTGCTGCGCCGGCGCGGGATCGCCCACACCATCCCCGAGCCGCGTGACCAGCAGGCCAACCGGCGCCGACGGGGCTCGGCCGGCGGCCGGCCGGTCGGCTCGGCCGGCGGCCGGCCGGTCGGCTTCGACAAGGCCCGCTACAAGCGGCGCAACGTCGTCGAGCGCGGCTTCTGCCAGCTCAAACACTGGCGCGGCCTGGCCACCCGCTACGACCGACACGCCCGCAACTACCTCGGCGCCCTACACCTCGCCGCCCTGCTCACCTGGCTTCCATGATCCGCCAGACACTTCCTGGGGGCGCCCGGCCGCTCGGGGTGGGCCCCGCGACGGCCGAATGGCGGGGCGGAGTGTCGGTGCCCGGCGGTAACATCGAACCGCCGACATCGCAGGGCACCCCCGTCACGGGGACCACAGAGCAGCAGGAAGCAGGCGACAAGACCACGTGACGCAGCCGGACCCCGTCCAGTCCCGCATCGCAGTCCCGGACACCGCGCTGCTCGCGCTGCTCGGCTCGAGAGACGAGTCCTTGCGCACCGCCGAGGAGCTGCTGGCCGCGGACGTGCACGTCCGGGGCAACGAGCTGACCCTCTCGGGCGAGCCCGCCGACGTGGCGTTCGCCGAGCGTGTGTTCGCCGAGCTCATCACCCTCGCCGAGCGGGGGCAACAGGTCGGGTCGGACACCGTGCGCCGCACCGTCGAGATGCTCGGCGAGGCCGACCCCGCGGTCGCCGCCGTGCGCGGCGAGTCGCCCGCGGAGGTGCTGAGCCTCGACATCGTCTCCCGCCGGGGCAGGACCATCCGGCCGAAGACGCTGAACCAGAAGCGCTACGTCGACGCGATCGACGCGAACACCATCGTCTTCGGGATCGGCCCCGCCGGTACCGGCAAGACGTACCTGGCGATGGCCAAGGCCGTGCAGGCGCTGCAGGCCAAGCAGGTCAACCGGATCATCCTCACCCGGCCGGCCGTCGAGGCAGGGGAGCGGCTCGGCTACCTGCCGGGCACGCTCTACGAGAAGATCGACCCGTACCTGCGCCCGCTGTACGACGCGCTGCACGACATGGTCGACCCCGAGTCGATCCCGAAGCTCATCGCCGCCGGGACGATCGAGATCGCGCCGCTGGCGTACATGCGCGGCCGCACACTGAACGACGCGTTCATCATCCTCGACGAGGCGCAGAACACCACGCCCGAGCAGATGAAGATGTTCCTGACCCGGCTCGGCTTCGGCTCGAAGATCGTGGTCACGGGCGACGTCACGCAGATCGACCTGCCGGGGAGCACCCGGTCGGGGCTGCAGGTCGTCCAGGACATCCTGTTCGGGGTGGACGACGTGGCCTTCCCCGAGCTGACCAGCAGCGACGTCGTGCGGCACCGGTTGGTCAGCGACATCGTCGACGCCTACGCCCGCTTCGACGCCGACCAGGGCCGGGGGCAGCTGCGCAGTGCCGCCCCCCGCACCGGCCCGCCCCAGGACCGCCGCTCCCGCCGCCGCTGAGCGGGTCGTGGCGCCGGCGTCGCGGTGATCAGAGGCAGGCGGTCGCGGGTCGACGCGGCCGCCTGTCCATGATCGCCGGTCGGGACCGTTCACGGCCGTATGTGGCCGGAATGAGGCCGGCTCGGTGATCATGGACGGGGTCGCCCCTATCCGCTCACGTCTCCGTCGCCGTGATCGCCGGCTGCGACGGGCCGCACCAGCGATCAGGAGGCCGCCTCGTCCCGCCCCTCGGCGAGGGGCGGCCAGGAGGCGGCGCCGAGCTCGCGGGAGACCGCGCGGGCGGCGTGCCGCAGGGCGTCGGGCGCGCCGGGGGGAAGCGGCCACTCGCCGGCCGGTACCACGAGCCCGATCGCGCCCGCGATTACGCCGTCGGCCGCGGCGACCGGGGCGGCGAGCCCGCACTCGCCGAGCACCGCCTCCTCCACCTCGGTGGCGAGGCCGGTGCGGCGCACCGCGGCCAGCTGCGCCTCGAGCTCCCGCGGCTCGGTCACGGTCTCCCCGGTCATCCGGTGCGGCCGGTCCGCGGGCTCGCAGGCGCCGTAGGCCAGCAGCGCCTTGCCCACCGCGCACGCGTGCGCCGGCACCACGATGCCGACCTCGGTCATCTGCCGGCTCCCGTCGGGCCGGGGTTCGTGGCCGACCACGATCGCGTCGCGCTGCAGGGCCACGGCCACCCGCACCGCGCACCCCGTGCGGCGCGCCAGGTCCTCCGCCCACGGCTGGGCGCGGGCGCGCAGCTCGAGGTTGTCGAGGTAGACGTTGCCCAGCCGGAGCGTGGCGGGGCCGAGCCGGTAGAGGCCCGAGTCGCGCTCCTGCACCACCATGCCGTGCGCGAGCAGCGTCCGGACGAGGCCGTGCACCGTCGACGGTGCGAGCCCGCAGCCCGACGCGATCTCGCCCAGGCTCCGCCGCCGTGCGCCCTGCAGCACCGCCAGCACCCGCAGGGCCCGGTCCACGGACTGGATCACCGTTCGCTCCTTGTGTTCGTGGGCCAGGTCACAGTAGCGTCCGACAGGTCTTCGGCATAGCCGAACAGGCTTCGGGTGCGACGGAGGACCCCATGAAGAAGCTGATCAACGACCCGGCCGACGTCGTCGTCGAGGCGCTGCGCGGGATGGCCGCGGCGCATCCGGGCCTGCGAGTCGACCTCGAGAACCGGGTCGTCTTCCGCGGCGACGCCCCCGTCCGGGGGAAGGTCGGGCTGGTCTCGGGCGGCGGCTCGGGCCACGAGCCGATGCACGGCGGGTTCGTCGGCCGCGGGATGCTCGACGCCGCCTGCGCCGGCGAGGTCTTCACCTCGCCCGTGCCGGACCAGATGGTCGCCGCGACGGAGGGCGTCGACGGCGGTGCCGGCGTGCTGCACATCGTGAAGAACTACACGGGCGACGTCATGAACTTCGACATGGCGGCCGAGCTGACCAGCGCGAAGACGGGCGTCGAGGTCCAGGCCGTGGTGGTCGACGACGACGTGGCCGTCCAGGACAGCCTCTACACCGCCGGCCGCCGCGGCGTGGGCACCACCGTGCTGCTGGAGAAGATCGTCGGTGCCGCGGCCGAGCAGGGCCGCAGCCTCGCCGAGGTCGCCGGTGTGGCGCGCAAGGTCAACGAGCGCGGCCGCAGCATGGGCATGGCGCTGACCTCGTGCACCGTGCCCGCCGCGGGCCGCCCGACCTTCGACCTCCCGGACGACGAGATGGAGATCGGCATCGGCATCCACGGCGAACCGGGCCGTCGCCGGGTGCCGATCGCGCCCGCGAAGGACATCGCGGAGATGCTGGTCGAGCCGATCCTGGCCGACGCCGACTTCACCGCCGAGCCCGTGATCTGCTTCGTCAACGGCATGGGTGCGAGCCCGCTGCTGGAGCTGTACCTCATGTACGGCGAGGTCGCGGGCCTGCTCGAGAAGGCCGGGGTCCGGATCGCGCGGTCGCTGGTCGGCTCGTACATCACCAGCCTGGACATGGCCGGCTGCTCGGTCACGCTGCTGCGCGCGGACGACGACCTGCTCGGGCTCTGGGACGCCCCGGTCGACACCCCGGGACTGCGGTGGGGCGCATGACCACACAGCAGGAGCTGCTGGCCTGGGTCCGCGAGTTCGCCCGTCAGGTGACCGAGCACCGCGACGAGCTGACCGCGCTGGACTCGGCCATCGGCGACGCCGACCACGGCGCCAACATGGCGCGCGGGATGGGGGCGGCGGTCGAGGCCCTCCACGCGGACCCGCAGACGACCGCGGGCGGGGTGTTCAAGAAGGTCGGGATGACGCTGGTCAGCAAGGTCGGCGGCGCGAGCGGCCCGCTCTACGGGACGCTCTTCCTGCGCTTCGGCACGGCGGCGGGCGAGGTCACCGAGCTCGACCCGGCAGGCTTCGCCAAGGCGTTCCGCGCCGGGCTGGAGGGTGTCGTGGCGCGCGGGCGCCCCGAGGCCGGGGACAAGACGATGTACGACGCCCTGGCCCCGGCCCTCGACGCCCTCGACGAGTCCCTCGCCGGCGGCGCCTCCCTCGGCGACGCGCTGCGGGCCGCCTCGGCGGCCGCCGACGCCGGCCGCGATGCCACCATCCCGATGCTCGCTCGCAAGGGCCGGGCCAGCTACCTCGGCGAGCGCAGCGTGGGGCACCAGGACCCGGGGGCGACGTCGGTGGCCCTGCTCGTCGCCGCCGCGGCCGCGACGTTGGGGTGAGCGCGTGACCGAGGCGGCGGTCGGCCTGGTCGCCGTGTCGCACAGCCGTGCCCTCGGCGAGGCGGCCGTGGCGCTGGCCCGCGAGATGCTGCACGGGCCGGCGGGGGAGGCGGTCCGGATCGAGGTGGCGGCCGGGCTCGACGCCACCACCTTCGGCACGGACGCGACCGCGGTCGCCGAGGCGATCACCGCGGCCGACACGGGCGCCGGGGTCGTGGTGCTGATGGACCTCGGCAGCGCGGTGCTGTCCGCGGAGCTGGCGCTGGAGCTGCTCGACGACCCGTCCGCCAGGGACCAGGTCCTGCTCTGCCCGGCGCCGTTGGTGGAGGGGCTGGTGGCGGCGGCGGTCGCGGCCGCGGGCGGGGCGGACCGGGCCGGTGTCGCGGCGGAGGCGGCATCGGGAGCGGACGCGAAGGCCGCGCAGCTGGGACCGGTCGCACCGGCGCCGGCCGTCGAGCCTGCCGTCGGCGCGGGGGGAGCCGAGGCGATCGGGACGTTCGTGGTGACCCCGCCGCACGGCCTGCACGCCCGCCCCGCGGCCCTGCTGGTCCAGGCCCTGCGCGGGCTGGACGCGCGGGTGGAGCTGCGCGATCCCCGCACCGGCCGTGGCCCGGTCCCCGCCGCGAGCCTCACCGGCGTGGCCTCGCTCGGCGCGGGTGCGGGAGCCGAGATCGAGGTGCGTGCCCGGGGGCCCGAGGCGCGCGAGGCCGTCGATGCCCTCCTCGCCCTCGCCGCCACGGGGTTCGGCGAGGCACCACCGACGGCCGCGCCGACCGCTGCGCCGACTCCATCCACCACGTCGACCGCCGAAGCGGCCGCGGGGCAGGCGCCCAGGGCCGCGGCGTTCGGGCAGGAGACCGGTCCGCTGCCCGCCTCACCCGGCATCGCGATCGGCCCGGCACGCCTGCACCGGGCCGTGGACCTGCGGGTTCCCGACGAGAAGGCGGAGGATCCCACCGTCGAGCGGGAGCGCCTGGACCGCGCCCTGGACGAGGCACGCCGCACGATCACGACCGTCCGCGACGCCACACCCGCGTCGGAGGCCGCGATCTTCGACGCCCACCTGACGATGCTCGACGACCCTGCGCTGGTCGACGCCGCGCGCGACGGGATCGCCGCCGGGTCCGCGGCCCCCGCGGCCTGGGCCGCCAGCGTCGACGCGGCGGAGCGCACCCTCGCCGCACTGCCGGGCGAGTACCTCCGCGCCCGCGCCGCCGACGTCCGCGCCGTCGGCGACGAGGTGCTCCGCGCGCTGTTGACGAGCAGCTCCCGACTCGCGGTGCCGGACGTCCCGACTCGCGGAACGGACGCAACCCCCCTCGAGTCGGGAGATTCCGCACCGCGAGTCGCGAGTTCCGGGGACGAACCGCCGACCCCCTCCCCGGCGCCGACCCCACTGGCACCGTCGGGGGCACCGACCGACCAGATCCACGAAGACCCACCCACGGCTCCCGCGGTCCTCGTCGCCGCCGACCTCACCCCGGCCGAGGTCGCGGTGCTCGACCCGGAGGCGGTGGTCGGGGTGGTCCTGGCCGGCGGCAGCGCCACCGGGCACGCCGCGATCCTGCTGCGCGCCCGCGGCATCCCGGCCGTCATGGGCGCCGGACCCGCCGTCCTGGACCTGGACCCCGGCACCCCGGTCGCGCTCGACGGCACGGCCGGCAGGCTCGTCGTCGACCCGTCCGCCGAGGTCAGGGCCGTGTTCGGCGCCCGGCTCGCCCAACGCGCCGAGCAGGAGGCGGCGGCCCGGGCCCGGGCGGACGAGCCCGCCCGCACCCGGGACGGCACCGACGTCCTGGTCGGCGTGAACGTCGGCGCCGAAGCCGCGAGCGCCGCCGGCACCGGCGCCGACCTCGCGGGCCTGGTCCGGACCGAGTTCCTCTTCCTCGACCGGGCCGCACCGCCGGACGTCGACGAGCAGGAGGCGGCCTACCGGGCCGTCGCCGAGGCGCTGGGCGGGCGCCGGATCGTCCTGCGCACCCTCGACGTCGGCGGCGACAAGCCCCTGCCCTACGTCCCGATGCCCGCCGAGGGCAACCCGTTCCTCGGGGTCCGCGGGCTGCGGCTGGCCCTGCGCCGCCCGGACCTGCTCGCCGAGCAGCTGCGCGCGATCGTGCGCACCGCCCACGCGACGCCGGTGAGCGTGATGTTCCCCATGGTCACCGTCCCCGCCGAGCTGCACGCCGCGCGCGCCGCCCTCGACGAGGCGGTCGCCGCCGAGGGCCGCGGCCGGCCGCCGGGCCTCGAGGTCGGGATCATGGTGGAGGTCCCGGCCGTCGCGCTGACCGCGGCCGCGTTCGCCCCGGCGGTCGACTTCCTCAGCATCGGCACCAACGACCTCACCCAGTACACGCTCGCCGCCGAGCGGGGCTCGGCCGAGGTCGCGGCCCTCGCGGACCCGCTCTCGCCGGCGGTCCTGCGGCTGGTCGACGCCACCTGCCGGGGTGCGGGCACCGCGATGGTCGCGGTCTGCGGGGAGCTGGCCGCCGACCCGGTCGCCGCCCCGCTGCTCGTCGGGCTCGGGGTCCGGGAGCTCTCGGTCGCGCCGCCCGCGGTCGCGCTCGTCAAGCAGGCCGTCCGGGAGGCCGACGCCGGGGAGGCGGCCGCGCTCGCCGCCCGGGCCCTCGACGCGCCGGACCCCGCCGCCGTCCGCGCCCTGCTCACGGCCGCCGACTGACCGCCTCCTCCCACCACGGCCGACCGAACGGCCCCGACCGGGGTGCGACTACCCTCGTCACCGGTCCCGTCCGCCGAGTTCGCCCGAGAAGGTTGGTCCGAGAACTGCCGTGAGCATCGAGGTCGTCAACGAGTCCGGCGTCGCCGTCGACGAGTCGCTCATCGTGTCCGTCGCCCGGTACGCGCTCGACGCCATGCGGGTCAGCCCGGCCGTCGAGCTGGCGATCACCGCGGTCACCCTCGACACCATGTCCGAGCTGCACGAACGGTGGATGGACGAGCCCGGCCCCACGGACGTCATGTCCTTCCCGATGGACGAGCTGGTCGACGACACCCGCCGCCCCGACGCCCCCGAGATCGGCCCGGCGCTGCTCGGCGACATCGTGCTCTGCCCGGCGTTCGCCAAGGACCAGGCGGTCAAGGCAGGCCACGCGCTGTCCGACGAGCTGCACCTGCTGACCGTGCACGGCGTGCTGCACCTCCTCGGCTACGACCACGCCGAGCCGGACGAGGAGCGCGAGATGTTCGCGCTGCAGAACAAGCTGCTCCACGACTGGCGCACCCGGCGGGCGCAGGTCGCGGCCCGCGAGGCCCAGCGGCGCAGCGACTCGCGCGTGCTGGGCACCGTCGGGCTCGACGACCCGGCCGGCCCCGCCGAACCGCGCTGACCGCCCGGACACCGACCGCAGGAGACCGATGAACGCCGCTGGCCTGCTCGCCGTCGCGATCGTCCTGATCCCCTTCGCCGGGCTGTGCGCGGCGGCCGACGCCGCGCTCACCTCGATCTCCCGGGCGCGCGTCACGGACCTGGTGCGGGCGAACCGGCCCGGGTCGCGCGCGTTGTCGAAGGTCGTCGACGACCGCGCCCGGTACGTCAACCTGCTGATCCTGCTGCGGCTGATGGGCGAGACCGTCGCGACGGTGCTCCTCACGGTCGCGCTCGCGAGCTGGTTCGACCCGGCCTGGCTCGGCGTCCTGCTCGCCGCGGTGATCATGGTCGTGGTCAGCTACGTCCTGATCGGGGTCGGCCCGCGCACGCTCGGCCGCCAGCACCCGTACGCGCTGGGGCTGGCCGTCGCGGCGCCCGTGCGGATCATCGCGACCCTGCTCAGCCCCCTGACCAAGCTGCTGATCCTGGTCGGCAACGCGATCACCCCGGGCCGCGGCTTCCGCGAGGGCCCGTTCTCCTCCGAGGTCGAGCTGCGCGAGCTGGTGGACATGGCCAGCACCAGCGGCGTGGTCGAGGAGGGCGAGCGGAAGATGATCCACTCGGTGTTCGAGCTGGGTGACACGATCGTCCGGGACGTCATGCAGCCCCGGCCCGACGTCGTGTGGGCCGAGCAGGACACCCCGGTGCAGAAGGTGGTCCGGCTGGCGCTGAAGAGCGGCTACTCCCGGGTCCCGGTGCTCGGCGAGGGCATCGACGACGTCATCGGCGTCGCGTACCTGAAGGACCTGGTCGGCGCGGGCTGGGACCGGCCCGACGCCCGGCTGGTCGAGGTCGTGCGGCCGCCGGTGTTCGTGCCCGACTCCAAGCGGATCGACGAGCTGCTCAAGGACATGCAGCGCACCCGCAACCACATGGCGATCGTGGTCGACGAGTACGGCGGCACCGCCGGCGTCGTCACGATCGAGGACATCCTCGAGGAGATCGTCGGCGACATCTCCGACGAGTACGACACCGACGAGGTGCCCGAGGTCCAGCGGCTCGACGGCGGCACCCTCCGGCTGGCCGCCCGGCTGCCCGTCGAGGACCTCAGCGAGCTGTTCGCCGGCGAGTTCAGCGGCACCGAGCGCGAGGAGCTGCTGCGCGAGGCCCTGGCGCAGGCGGACGTCGACACCGTGGGCGGGCTGCTCGCGCAACGGCTCGGCAAGGTGCCGCTGCCCGGCGCCGAGGCCGAGGTCGAGGGCCTGCTGCACCTGCGCGGCGAGGGCGGCAAGGACGCCCGCGGCCGCATCCGCATCACGTCGGTGCTGGTCACGCCGCTGGCCGTGCCCGAACTCGTCGGCGCCGCCGAAGCCGGCGACCAGAAGGAGGACGCCGCCGAGCAGGCCGACGTCCGGGAGGAGACCGATGTCCGGCAGTAACCCGCCCGAGCTCGACGCCGAGGACGCCAAGATCGTCACGCTGGCGCGGTCCTCGCGCGCCCGCACCGGCGCCGCCGAGGGGGCCGCGGTCCGCGACACGGACGGCCGCACCTACGCCGCCGCTTCCGTCGCGCTGCCGTCCCTGCGGCTCACGGCCCTGCAGGCGGCCGTGGCCGCCGCCGTGTCGAGCGGTGCGCCGGGGCTGGAGGCCGCGGCCGTCGTCACCGAGAGCGGCGAGGCGGACGAGGCCTCGGTCGCCGCGGTGCGCGACCTGACCGCGGCCGCGCCGGTGATCGTGGCCGACGCGTCCGGCGCCGTCGTGAGCGTGCTGACGCCCGCATGAGCACCCCCCGGTACGACCTGGTCGTCGTCGGCGGCGGGATCGTCGGCCTGGCCACGGCGCACGCGGCGGTCCGCAGCGGGCTGAGCGTCGCCGTCGTCGAGCGGGAGCCGCGGCTGGCGAACCACCAGACCGGCAACAACTCCAACGTCATCCACTCCGGGCTCTACTACGCCCCGGGCGGGCTGAAGGCCCGGCTCGCGGTGGCCGGGTGCGCCGAGACCGTCGCCTTCTGCCGCGAGCACGACCTGCCGCACCAGGTGTGCGGGAAGCTCGTCGTGGCCACCGAGCCGGAGGAGCTGCCGCGGATGGCGGAGCTGGAGCGGCGCGGGGCGGCCAACGGCGTCGAGACGCAGCGGCTCGACGCGGCGGGCATCCGCGAGCGGGAGCCGCACGTCCGCGGGCTCGAGGCGCTGTGGGTGCCCTCGACCGGCATCTGCGACTACCGGGCGATCGCCGAGAAGCTCGGCGAGCTGGTGGCCAAGGAGGGCGGCGAGATCCACCTCGGCCGCGCGGTCACCGGGATGGTCCGCCGCGAGACGTCCGCCCGGCCCGACGTCGTGGTCCGGACCGAGCAAGGCGACCTGCTGGGGGAGCGGGTCGTGGTCTGCGGCGGGCTGCGCTGCGACGAGCTCGCCCGCGCCGCCGGCGCCGACCCGGGCGTGCGGATCATCCCGTTCCGAGGGGAGTACTCGGGCTTCACCGCCGACGCCGCGGAGCTGGTCAAGGGCCTGATCTACCCGGTGCCGGACCCGGCCTTCCCGTTCCTCGGGGTGCACGCCACCCGCGGGATCGACGGGCACGTCCACGCCGGGCCCAACGCCGTCCTCGCGCTGGCCCGCGAGGGCTACTCGTGGGGCACGGTCAAGCCGAAGGAGCTGCTGGGCTCGCTGGTGTACCCGGGGATGCTGCGGGTCGCGAAGCGGCACTGGCGCTACGGCCTGGGCGAGGTGCACCGGTCGCTGTCCAAGGCGGCGATGGTCACCCAGATCCAGCGGATGCTGCCCGAGGTCGAGGCGCGCCACCTCACGCCCGCGGGCGCGGGGGTGCGGGCCCAGGCCGTGAAGCCCGACGGCACGCTGGTCGACGACTTCCTCTTCGTTGAGCAAGGCACGGGGGCGGGCTCGATCCTGCACGTGCTCAATGCGCCCTCCCCGGCGGCCACCGCCGCCCTGCCCATCGGCCGCGAGATCCTCGAGCGGCTCACCGGCGACAACCCGGGCCCCCTGTGAGTGGCGATGGTCGCTATAGCGACTATTGCCACTCACGGCCCGAGCGAAGCGAGGCATCATGACCGCATTCGGGTCCTGGCCGGAGGACTTCCGGTCCGGCTTCGCCTGCTTCGTGGGCCGGCCCAACGCGGGCAAGTCCACGCTGACGAACGCGCTGATCGGACAGAAGATCGCGATCACGTCGTCGCGCCCGCAGACCACGCGGCACGCGATCCGCGGCATCGTGCACCGGCCCGATGCCCAGCTCGTCGTGGTCGACACCCCCGGCCTGCACAAGCCGCGGACCCTGCTCGGCTCCCGGCTCAACGACGTCGTGCGCGAAACCTGGGCCGAGGTCGACGTCGTCGGGTTCTGCGTGCCGGCGGACCAGCCGGTCGGCCGGGGCGACGAGTTCATCGCCAACGAGCTCAAGTCCGTCGCGGGCCGCACGCCGGTCGTCGGCGTCGTCACGAAGACGGACAAGGCACAGCCCGAGCAGATCGCCGAGCGGCTCACCCAGCTGACCGAGCTGATGGAGTTCGCCGAGGTGGTGCCCTGCTCGGCGAAGAGCGGCTACCAGGTGCAGCTGCTCGCGGACCTGCTGGTCGGGAAGCTGCCGGAGGGCCCGCCGCTGTACCCGGACGGCGAGCTGACGGACGAGCCGGAGGAGACCCTCGTCGCCGAGCTGGTCCGCGAGGCCGCCCTGGAGGGCGTCCGGGACGAGCTGCCGCACTCGATCGCCGTCGTGGTCGAGGAGATGATCGAGCGCGAGGACCGGCCCGCCGACGACCCCATGCTCGACGTGCACGCCACGATCTTCGTGGAGCGGCAGAGCCAGAAGGGCATCGTGATCGGCCGCGGCGGCGAGCGGCTGCGGCACGTCGGCACGGCCGCCCGGAAGCAGATCGAGGCGCTGCTCGGCACCAAGATCTACCTGGACCTGCACGTCACGGTCGCGAAGGACTGGCAGCGCGACCCTCGTCAGCTGCGCAAGCTCGGCTTCTGACCCGGTTCGAGCTCATCCGGTTCCAGCCACGCCATCCGGCCGAACCCGGCCACGTAGCGGATGGTGCGGACCTCGAGCCGGTAGAGCTGGAAGTCGGCGAAGTCGACGTACCCGGCGTCGGGGAAGGCGCGGCGGTAGGCGGCGAGGCCGCGGGTGCGCTCGTCGCCGTGGAGCACCCACACCCGGCCCACGAGGGTGACCCGCGGCGCGGCCAGCGGGTCCGCGTCGGTCGAGACCGGCCCCGCCACCAGCAGCGACGCCCGCGGGTCGGCCGCCAGATTCCGGCTGTGCTCGGCGAGGTCGGACAGGCACAGCAGCGGTGACCCGTCGTGGTCGAGCGCGTAGGCGACCACCGACCCGAACGGGTGGCCCGCGGCCGCAGCGCCGGCCGACGTGCTCGTCGGGCCCGGGGCGGACCCGATCGTCGCCAGCGTCCCCGACCGTTGCCCGGACAGCAGCGCCCGGACCTCCTCCAGCTCGCCCACCCGTCACCTCCGCAGGAACTGAGGTGACCCTTACTTCTGCGCCGGCGACTGTCAAGGTCGTCCCGCCGGGGTGAGGTCCCGGGCGCACCGGGTACGTCAGCCTGACGCGGACGCGACCAGGGAGGCGCCGATGTGCCGGTGGCTGGGCTACTACGGCAACCCCATCGAGCCGAAGGAACTGATCTACGACACCCGGCACTCGCTGATCGAGCAGAGCCGGCGCGCCGCCCCGGACAGCGCCATCGCGAACGGCGACGGCTTCGGGCTCGGCTGGTACGGGAAGGGACGGGACGCCGCGCTGTACCGCAGCGAGTCGCCGGCCTGGGGCGACCGGAACCTGCGCGAGATCGCGGGCGTCGTGCAGTCCGGGCTGTTCCTCGCGCACGTCCGCGCGGCCACCGGCACACCCGTGCAGCAGACCAACTGCCATCCCTTCCGGTACCGCAACTGGATCTTCGTCCACAACGGCTTCGTCGACCGGTGGGCCCAGCTGCGCCGGGACCTGCTCTTCGCCGTCCGGCCCGATCTCTTCGACAACGTCCAGGGCAGCACGGACTCGGAGGTCCTCTTCCACCTCGCGCTCACGTTCGGGCTGGAGGAGGAGCCGCTGCCCGCGCTCGAGCGGATGGCCGGCTACGTCGAGGCCGCGGGCCACGCCGCCGGCTCCGAGCACCCGCTGCAGATGACGGTCGGGGTCGCCGACGGCGAGCGGCTCTACGCCGTCCGGTACGCCAGCGGCCCCGTCGTCAACACCCTGTACGTGAGCAGCGAGGTCGACGCGCTGCGCCGGCTCTACCCCGAGGACGAGCGCTGGCAGCACTTCTCCGAGGACTCCCGGGCGGTCGTCTCCGAGCCGCTGACCGACCTGCCGGGCCTGTGGCACGAGGTGCCGCCGTCGACGGCGCTCGTGCTGCAAAAGGGACCGGACGTCGAGCAGCCCTTCCGGCCGCAACCCCCGTCGTAGGGGTCGGAGCAGGGATCAGAACCGGTCGGAGGTCTCCAGGAGCCGGTAGCTCGTGATCGCCGGCGATCCCGTGGCCCCCGACTCGCGCATGATCTCCGGGATCTCCTGCTGCGCGGCGAAGAACTCGTCGAACGCCTCGCGGGAGCTCCACTCGTCGATCACGACGCACGCGCCGTCCTCCGTGACGGAGAACGCGTGGTGGACCGCCCCCTTCGCCTGCGCGTCCTCGATGATCCGCTTCATCGCGGCCTCGTGGGAGCGGTTCACCTCCAGGAGCCGGTCCTCGCGGACGCCCGGCAACGTGATCATGACGACGACGCTCATGCTGCCCTCCCGATCGGGATCTGTCCGTGTCTCCCGTCGCTCCACCGTCGTGCAGCCGGGGCGGCGGGGCGCACACGGTCCTCGCGGCGGGAGGGGCGGTCCAGGGTCCATCGGCCCCTCGCGGTCGACCCGTCGGGCCGGCTCAGTAGCTGTCGGTGGTCTCGATGATCGTGTAGCTGGCGGCCGTCGGTGTCGCGCTGGCACCGGCGGCGCGCATGACGTCCGGGATCTCCCGTTGCCCGCCGAAGAACGACTCGAAGTCCTCACGGCTGGTCCACTCGTCGAACACCACGACGCTGCCGTCCTCCGCCTCGGCGAACACGTGGTGCCGGCAGCCCTTGGACCTCGCGTCCTCGACGATCCGCTGCATCGTGGCGTCCTGGGTGCGGTTGGCCTCGCGGAGCCCGTCGGCGGTCACGCCGTGCAGGGTGGTGATGACGATGACGGTCATGGGTCCCCCTCGTCCGGCCGCGTCGGGCCGTGCCGCTCGCCCGGACCGCCCACCGGGGACCTCGATGATCCTCGTGCGGCGCAGGGTGGTCAATCGGCCGGTCGCGGCGTGGGTGCGCGGCGGAGGTCGTAGGCTTCCCCGGTGAGCACCCTGTACCGCGACACCGGTGTGGTGCTGCGCGTGCAGAAGCTGGGTGAGGCTGACCGGATCGTCACGCTGCTGACCCGGCGCTACGGCAAGATCCGGGCGGTCGCGAAGGGCGTGCGCCGCACCCGGTCGCGGTGGGGCGCGCGGCTCGAGCCGTTCAACCACGTCGACGTGCAGTGCTACACCGGCCGCAGCCTCGACGTGATCACACAGTGCCAGACGCTCGACGCCTTCGGCACCGGCGTCGTCTCCGACTACTCCCGCTACACCGCGGGCTGCGCGATGCTCGAGACGGCCGACCGGCTCGTGTCCGAGGAGGGCAGTGGGCAGAGTGGCGAGACCCTGCGCGTCTACCTGCTGCTCGTGGGGGCGATCCGGGCGCTCGCAGGGCGCGAACGGGACGCCTCGCTGATCCTCGACGCCTTCCTGCTCCGCGCGATGAGCCACGCCGGCTGGGCGCCGGCGATCACCGAGTGCGCAAAGTGCGCCTCGCCGGGGCCGCACCGGGCGTTCAGCGTCGCGGGCGGCGGCGCGGTGTGCGAGGTGTGCCGCCCGCCCGGCTCGGTCCTCCCCGGCCCGGCCGTGTTCGACCTGCTCGACGCCCTGCTGCACGGCGACTGGGAGGTCACCGACGCCGCCGAGGCCCCTACCCGCCGCGACACCTCCGGCCTGGTCGCCGCGCACCTGCAGTGGCACCTCGAGCGCCAGCTCCGCTCCCTGCCCTTCGTCGAGCGCCGCGGCGACCCCACCGCCGCCGCCGCGCCGGGGGCGACCCCGATCGCCTGAATCCGCCGACCTGACGTCGGGTCGGATCAGGAGTGGTGCTCGGGCCCACGGCGGGATCCGTCGGGTCCGTCACTCCGCGGCTCCGACCGCCTCCGGCTCGACGTCGGTGTCGGTCTGCGGGTCCTGCCCCCGGCTTCGCCCGCGGCCCTCCTTCATGCCGAGGTAGGCGCGGAACATGGGGTGCACCTGGAAACGGCGGACGTTGCGCAGGTCGAGGGCGGGACTCTCGTGAAACGCGACGTAGGAGCTGCCACTACGCCGTCCCGCTCGGATTCCGCCGACCATCTGGGCCTGGAGGAAGCCGACTCTCCACAGGACCTCGATCAGGGAGTTCTCGTCGTAGCCGGAGAGCCATGCTCGTGCGGCCGGTCGTACGGACACCTCGCCAGAGATGATCTCGAGCATGAGCCACTCGAGAGCCTCGCGGTCGAAGCTGGTGGTCCTTCCGCGGAACGCCTCGAACACGCTGAGGATGTCGCGGTACTGGAAGCGCTGTTCGGCGGCGACGTCATGGGTTCTGCCATGGGAGTAGTCCGACTCCGCGGCCGCGATGGTCCTGTAGTTGAGCGGCAGCGCCGCGCTGGTCTCTTCGGCCGTCTGCAACGCCTGGGCGCAGAAGAGGATCATCTCGCGGGGGCGGTGGAGGGTGCGGCTCACCATGTAGCCGAAGGAGTTGCCGCGACGGTAGTGGAGGTTCTCGTCGAACAGTACGTTCCAGCATTCCTGGTCCGAGGCGGTCGCGAGCCTCGGCAGGCTGTGTCTGATCCTCCGGGCGATGAGGCTCTGCAGGCCCTGCTCGTTCCAGGACACCGTCTCGACCAGGTCGCGGTACTTCTGGGCGTCCTCGTACAGGGCCGGCGTGTTCTCGTAGAGTTCCTGGCGCAGCGAGACGTAGGTGCGCAGGTTCGGTGAGAGCTGGTTCAGCGTGATGCAGGCCTGGAACAGGCCGGATATGAACGCCCGCGCATCCTCCGACGCGTCCCAGCCCTTGTCGAGCTCGTCGATGATGACGATCACCCGCTGTTCGGTGAGGGCGTTCCTGAGGTGCGGGAGGAGGGGGCGCAGCTCGTCCACCTTGTACAGCTTCTCGAGCTCCCGCATCTTGATCGAGCCCTCGACGTTGCCGATCTTGATCCCCTCGAGTCGCTTGAGGTAGGAGATCAGGGCCCAGAGCTTCCCCATGCCCGGGTGATGGTGGTTGTCCCGGATGTACTTGCGGATGGCCGCCTCGGACGCGTTCTTCGACCGCACCTGCTTCGTGCAGATCTCCTTCATCACCTGCACGTACAGCATGTACTTCCACGCGGCTGCATATGCTCCGTGCTTGGCCCACGACCCCGCCTTCTCGGAATGCATGGCTTCGCCGAGCATCTCGTACGAATAGTCATCGGGCGACAGTTCGATCACTTTGTGGCCGGCGGCCCTGCTCCGCCGCGCCAGCATCTGGAAGATCGCGCTCTTTCCGGCTCCGCGATTTCCGAGAATGACGGTCGTCTCGCCGGACAGGACCCGTCGGAAGACGCCCGACTCGACGAAGTAGTGCTCGAGTCCTCGGGTGATGTCCCGCTCCGCGGCCGGAGCACCGAGATCGATCTTCTGTGAGTTCGCCAGCCGTGTAGCCATGTGATGACGCTCGGTATCGGGCACTCGGGTGCTACCCGGGGGAGCCCGAAGGGGCGGGAACTACGTACACGCGCCGACGCCGAGCGGTCGCTCCGCGTGCTGACAGAGCTCACGGCTAGGGTGATCCGCCTCAGTCCGTTGCTCTGCTCGTTCGTCGAAGGACGGAGACGATCGTGCGCCGCCTCCGCCCCGCCCACCTGCTCCGCACGGTCGACCTGGCCGGGACCGCGCTGTTCGCGTTGCAGGGCGGGCTCACCGCCGCCGCGGCGGGGCTGGACGTCTTCGGCGTCCTCGTCATCGCCTTCGTGACGGCGGTGGGCGGCGGGATCATCCGTGACCTGCTGCTCGGCGACACCCCGCCGGCGGTGTTCTGCGACCTCGCCTACCCGATCACCGCGTTCGCCGGCGGGGCCGTGGTGGTGCTGCTCTACACCACCGTGCGGGACGTCCCGCGCGACGTCCTCATCCCGCTCGACGCGGCCGCACTCGCGTTGTTCGCGGTGGTCGGGGCGGCGAAGGCGATCGACCACCGGATGTCCCCGCTGCTCGCGGCACTGCTCGGGACGGTGTCCGGGGTCGGCGGCGGCGTGATCCGGGACGTCCTGCTGGGCGGGGTGCCGCTGGTCCTGCGCTCGGACGTCTACGCGGTCGCCGCCCTGGCCGGTGCCGGCGTGACGGCGGTGGGGCTGCGCTACGGGGCACCGCGGGTGCTGGTGCTGGCCCTCGGCGCCGTCGTCACGGTCGTGCTGCGGCTGGTCGCGGTGTGGCAGGGGTGGAACCTGCCCCGCGTGGCCGGCTGACCGGCGTCAGACGGGCTCCGGCTGATCGGCGGTGCGCGGCGCCCCGATCGGGCCCGCGCGCCGGACCGCCTCGGCCGCGTCGAGCGCCGCCCGCTCCGCCTCCCGGTGCGCGGCCTCGGTCACGGCGTGGCGCTGCTCCGGGTCGGCGTCGAAGCGGCCCGCGATCGCCTCCTGGACCGCGATCTTGGCCCGGACGACCGGCACCCGGTACTTCTTCTCGCGGCGCACCGCGCGCTCCATCTTCTTCGGCCGCGACAGGTACCGCCAGCGTGCCCAGGGCGAGCCCGGCCGGGCCAGCCGGACGGCGGTGAAGAGCAGCAGCGGCGTGAGGAACAGGCCGAGCAGACCCGTCCACAGCTTGCCCTTGGCCAGGGTGATCACCACCAGGACCAGCTGCAGCGCGAAGAAGACGAGCGTGAGGACGACCTCGACGGCGTCGGTCGAGGTCACTCCGACGAGGTCGTCGTCGAACCCGAGGGGGTGCAGCCCGCACAGGAACAGCCCGGTGATCGTGACGGCGACGAACACGGCGTCGATCGAGCTGCGGCCCTGGGTGCTCCAGTAGACGTCGGACAGGTGCAGGATCAGCGCGAACTCGTCGAGCACCAGTGCCGAGCCGATCCCGAACAGGCTCGCCAGGACGACGTTCGGGACGGGCGTGCTCACCTCGGCCAGCGCGATCAGGCCGAAGCCCGCGACCAGCATCATGACCATCCCGAACATCACGTGGTGGATGTGCAGCCCACCCGGCGTCACGTTGCCCGGCCACCACGACACCTGGGCACGGATCATCCGCACGCTGAACCGGATGAAGAGGAACGCGACGAGGAACGCGCAGAGGAAGCAGAACAAGGGCAGGCGCCCGGTCGCGACGATCGTGTTCGTGAACCAGGCCCCCATGTGCAGTGCCTACTCCAGACCGGGCCCCGGCGTCCAGGGACGGCGGACGTAGGCTCCGTGGCCGTGCCGACTCCTGGGCCCTTCCAGCCCCCGCCGCCGCACCCGTCGGGAGCCCGGCCGCCGGCGATCCCGCCGGAGCTGGTCCCGAACCACGTCGCCCTGGTCATGGACGGCAACGGCCGCTGGGCCAACGCCCGCGGCCTGCCCCGGATCGAGGGGCACCGCCGCGGCGAGGCCTCGCTCATGGACGTCGCGCGGGGTTGCATCGACATCGGCGTGAAGTGGCTGTCCGCCTACGCCTTCTCCACCGAGAACTGGAAGCGCAGCCCGGACGAGGTGCGGTTCCTCATGGGCTTCAACCGGGACGTCATCCGCCGCCGGGTGGACGAGATGCACGGCATGGGCGTCCGGGTCCGGTGGGCCGGGCGGCGGCCGCGGCTGTGGCGGTCGGTGATCAGGGAGCTCGAGGTCGCCGAGGAGAAGACGAGGCACAACGACGTGCTGACGCTGACCATGTGCGTGAACTACGGGGGGCGGGCGGAGATCGCCGACGCGGTGCAGCAGATCGCGCGGCAGGTCCAGGCCGGGAAGATCAGGCCGGACAAGATCGACGAGCGGACGATCGCGAAGTACCTCGACGAGCCGGACATGCCCGACGTCGACCTGTTCGTGCGGTCGAGCGGCGAGCAGCGGACGTCGAACTTCCTGTTGTGGCAGAGCGCCTACGCCGAGATGGTCTTCCTCGACACGCTCTTCCCCGACTTCGACCGCCGGCACATCTGGGAGGCGATCGAGATCTACGCGAGGCGGGACCGCCGGTTCGGCGGGGCGATCGACAAGGCGGGGTCCTCGTGAGCCTGGAGATCGCCCGCAGGGCACTGGAGCGCTACCACGACGTCGAGGTCGGCGAGGACGGCGCGCTCACCTTCGCCCACGGCGGCGTGCTGTGCGTGGTGCAGGGCACCGAGCTGGAGGAGGGGCTGCCCGTCCTCAACCTGACCTGCGTCGTGGCATGGGACCTGCCGGTGTCCGCGGACCCGGCGACGGACGTCCCCACCCGCGTCGCCCTCGGCGTGGGCGAGGGGCTGTTCGGCACGCCGCGGGTCGTGCGCGGCGAGAACGGCTGGGACGTCACGCTCCGCTACGCCTTTCCCGCGGCCGGCCTGGCGGAGGGTCCGATGGGGACCCTGCTGATGCTGGTGGTGGGCAGCGCCTCGGCCATGCGCGCCGAGCTCGTCGGCTCGTGACCCTCGTGAGTGGCGATAGTCGCCATAGCGACTATCGCCACTCACGGGGTCAGCCCACGGGGGACTCGGACAGGTGCACCAGCGGCAGCTCGGCGAGCTGGGCCGCGCTCATCTGCCGGGCGTTCTCCAGGACGCGCGCCTGCGCCTCCTGCATCCGGCCGTCGACCAGCCCGGACAGGCCGTAGGAGATCCGGCCGAGCAGCCGGACCGTGGTGTCGTCGACCGGGGGCCGCGGCGCGGAGACGACGGCGACGCCGGTCGGGTGCCCGTCGTTGGCCTGCGCGATGCCGATCGTGAAGGCCTCGCGCGGGTTGACGTGCCGCGAGGCGTAGTGGTCCCGCAGGGTCGGGAAGGTCTTGTGGAACTTCACCACCTCGTCGTCGAGCTCGAGGGACTCGACGTCCCCGTCGGTGAGGATCTTGGTGCGGCCCGAGAAGCAGCGCACGTACCCGACGAGCGCGCCGGTCCACAGCGCCTCGACCAGCACGGGGTCGGGCCGGGGCACGGCGAGCGCCGCGACCAGGTGCTCGCAGCAGCGCAGCACGTACTGCAGGTCCTCGAACACCGCGGAGAGCTGGGCCAGCTCGCCGGACTCCGGTGTGTCGAGCCTGCGCACCGTGCTCGGTGCGTCCGGGCCCGATGCCCCTGGGGTCCCGCCGTCGGTCATGGGCACGCCTCCCGCTTCGTCGCGTCGGCGCACGGTATCCCCGTGCCGGCGCCGGGTGGATCTCGATATGAGACGCCGGCCACTCCGCCGGGGCTGCCGATGTGGTCGACAGCACGCTCCCGGCACAGCAGAGTGGGCAGACAATGCACGTGCATCACGGCGGCACCGACGCCGCCGCGGAGAGGAGAGCGTTGATGGACATCACGGGAGCCTCGGCCATCGTCACCGGCGGTGCGTCCGGTCTCGGGGAGGCGACCGCGCGGCTGCTGGCCCAGCGCGGGGCGAAGGTCGTCGTGCTCGACCTGAACGAGGACCGGGGCGAGAAGGTCGCCGCCGAGATCGGGGGCGTGTTCGCCAAGGCCGACGTCGCCGACGAGGCCCAGGTCAAGGCGGCCGTCGAGGCGGCCTCGGAGCTCGGCCCGCTGCGGATCCTGGTCAACAGCGCCGGCCTCGGCCGTGCCGCCCGGATCATCGGCCGCGACCTCGAGCCGGTCCCGCTCGAGACCTTCGAGTTCGTGGTGCGGGTCAACCTGACCGGCACCTACAACTGCGCCCGGCTCGCGGCGTCGGCGATGGCCAAGACCGACCCGCTCGAGGACGGCACCTCGCGCGGCGCGATCCTCAACACGGCCTCCGCGGCCGCGTTCGACGGCCAGATCGGCCAGACCCCGTACTCGGCGTCGAAGGGCGGCGTGGTCGGCCTGACCCTGCCGATGGCCCGCGACCTGGCCCGGCACGGCATCCGCGTCAACACCATCGCCCCCGGCCTGATCGACACCCCGATCTACGGCGAGGGCGAGAAGGCCGAGGCCTTCAAGGCCGCGCTCGGCCAGAGCGTGGTCTACCCGAACCGGCTCGGGAAGGCCGAGGAGTACGCCTCCATGGCGGTCGAGGTGCTCACCAACGACTACATGAACGGCGAGACGATCCGGCTCGACGGCGCGATCCGGATGCCCCCGAAGTCCTGACCCTCGTCGCGCGAACGGCGCTCTCGCTCACCACGAATGAGCGGGAGCGCCGTCGCGCGCTCAGGCGCAGGACCGGCACACCCCGAAGATCTCCACGGTGTGCGAGATCTCGGTGAAGCCGTGCTCCCGCGCGACCCGCTGCGTCCACTCCTCGACGGCGGGGGCGTCGATCTCCTCCGCCGCGCCGCAGCGCCGGCACACCAGGTGGTGGTGGTGCTCGTCGGACGCGCAGCGGCGGTAGACGGCCTCGCCGCCGGCGTTGCGCAGGACGTCGACCTCGCCGCCGTCGGCCATGGTCTGCAGGGTTCGGTAGACGGTCGTCAGGCCGATGCCCTCGCCGGAGCGGCGCAGCTCCTCGTGGATCTCCTGGGCCGAGCGGAAGTCGGGGAGCCGGTCGAGCAGGGCGGAGACGGCGGCGCGCTGCTTCGTCGCGCGCAGCACCCGGGTGCCGCCTGTGGTCATGCGTCCTCCTGAACGTGCGCCACCGCGTCGACGACGATGTGCGCGAGGTGGTCGTCGACCAGTGAGTACAGCACCTCGCGGCCCCTGCGCTCGCCCTCGACCACCCCGGCCGACTTGAGCACGCGCAGGTGCTGGCTGATCAGGGGCTGGGTGACGCCGAGGGTGTCGACCAGGTCGTGCACGCAGCGCGGGGAGTCGAGCAGCTGCAGCACGATCGCGATCCGGACCGGCGCGGCGAGGGCGCGGAGCAGGTCGCCCGCGGCGGCGAGGGTGCGCGGCGGGTGGACGGGGGCGGGCTCGGCGGCCGGGCAGAGTGTGCCCTCGTGCTCGTGCGTGATCGACATGACCGTCCAGTCCCCGGGGGCGGCGGCCGCACCCTCGGTCGCGTCGTGAGCCTCGCCGGGCCGCATCGGCCATGATAGGCGTTTTCAACAAGGCGGGAAGGCGGCCGGTAGGGTCCGCCGCGTGCTGCTCGTGTGCCGCTTCACACCTGCCGATCCGGCCGCCTTCGCCGACCGGCTCGTGCACGCCCTGGAGCTGCTCACCGCGCAGCCCGGCTGCCTGGGTGGGGAGGCTGGCCGGGCCGTCGACGACCCGGCGCACTGGGTGCTCACCGTGCGCTTCACGGGGGTCGACGCCTACCGCCGGGCCCTGTCGCCCTTCCCGGTCCGCGAACACGTCGTCCCGCTGCTGTCCGAAGCGCTGGCCGACTCGCCCGCCACGTACGAGACGCTGCTCGGGGCCGCCGGCGGCGCCGTCGAGCGGCGGGCCTCGTTGCGGGCGGGGGACTAGGGGAACCCGTTCGTGCCGGTCGATACCCTGGAGACTCCGCCCCCGCATCCGGCGGGGTCGCCCCACACCGTTCCCGGGAGATCCTCCGTGGCCAGCAAGCCCAGTTCCGCCAAGATCGAGACCATCGTCGCGCTCGCCAAGCGCCGCGGATTCGTCTTCGCGTCGGGTGAGATCTACGGCGGTACCCGGTCGGCGTGGGACTACGGGCCCCTCGGCGTGGAGCTCAAGGAGAACATCAAGCGGCAGTGGTGGAAGTCGATGGTCACCGGCCGCGAGGACGTCGTGGGCCTCGACTCGTCGGTGATCCTGCCGCGCCAGGTGTGGGTCGCCTCCGGGCACGTCGGCGTGTTCACCGACCCGCTCGTCGAGTGCCAGCACTGCCACAAGCGCTTCCGCGCCGACCAGCTGGCCGAGGAGTACACCGAGCGCACCGGCAAGGAGGCGTCGGAGGAGGACCTGTCCGACGTCCCGTGCCCCAACTGCGGCACCCGCGGCCAGTACACCGAGCCGCGCGACTTCAACATGATGCTCAAGACCTACCTCGGCCCGGTGGAGTCCGAGGAGGGCCTGCACTACCTGCGCCCGGAGACCGCCCAGGGCATCTTCGTGAACTTCCTCAACGTGCAGACCACCTCGCGCAAGAAGCCGCCGTTCGGCATCGGCCAGGTCGGCAAGAGCTTCCGCAACGAGATCACGCCGGGCAACTTCATCTTCCGCACGCGCGAGTTCGAGCAGATGGAGATGGAGTACTTCGTCGAGCCGGGCACGGACGAGGAGCTCCACCAGTACTGGATCGACGAGCGCACGAACTGGTACGTCGACCTCGGCATCGCGCGGGAGAACCTGCGGCACTACGAGCACCCCAAGGAGAAGCTCTCCCACTACTCGAAGCGCACCGTCGACATCGAGTACCGCTTCGAGTTCGTCGGGCAGGAGTGGGGCGAGCTCGAGGGCGTCGCGAACCGCACGGACTTCGACCTCACCACGCACTCGAACCATTCGGGGGTCGACCTCTCCTTCTACGACCAGAACACGAAGGAGCGGTACCGGCCGTACGTCATCGAGCCGGCCGCCGGCGTGGGGCGCTCGATGATGGCCTTCCTCATCGACGCGTACCACGAGGAGGAGGCGCCCAACGCCAAGGGCGGTACCGACAAGCGCGTCGTGCTGCGCCTCGACCGTCGGCTCGCCCCGGTCAAGGCCGCCGTGCTGCCGTTGTCCCGCAACGCCGACCTCTCGCCCAAGGCACGTGACCTGGCCGCGCGGCTGCGGAAGAACTGGAACGTCGAGTTCGACGACGCCGGCGCCATCGGCCGCCGCTACCGCCGCCAGGACGAGATCGGCACCCCGTTCTGCATCACGGTCGACTTCGACACCCTCCAGGACGAGGCCGTCACCATCCGGGAGCGGGACACCATGGCGCAGGAGCGCATCCCGCTCGACCAGGTCGAGGGCTACCTGGCCCAGTGCCTGGTGGGCTGCTGACCTGAGGTCTTCCGGTTCGGCTCCGTGTCGGGGCCTCCGGCGTGATCGTCGGACGAGACCGTTCCCGGCCGCATGTGGCCGCGTCCGGTCCCGTCCGACGATCACGGTGTGCGGGCGTCGCGGCTCCGGTGCACTGATCGTCGTTCGGGACCGTCGACGGCCGGATGCGGCGCGGAGCAGTCCGCATCGGTGATCTTCGCTGTCATGCCGCCGTCGACACGGCCCTTCTGATCTGGCCGACGACGAGTGTGGGTGTCCTGGTGAGGTCGTGCCACGTGAAGCGCAGCAGGGTCCAGCCGGCGCCGACCAGCGCGTTGCCCTTGCGGCGGTCGTTGGCGAACCGCACCTGGTCGACGTGCCAGGCCCACCCGTCGAACTCGACGGCGACCCGGGCATCGACGAACGCGAGATCGATCGTCCATGGTCCGAAGGGGTGGCCGAGCACCCAGCCCCCGATCCCGGCCTCGCGGAGCAGCGCGACCAGCAGACGTTCCGCGTCCGATCCCGCTGTGTCCGCGGCGGCGGCCAACAGTCGGCCGGCGCGCCGGGAGCCGCGGCTGCCGAGCATGCACGAGTAGGCACGGTGCACCTCGGCGAAGCGGACGTGCCGTTGCAGGGCGCGGTCGAGGAACGCGGAACCGGCGTCGAGCGCGACCGCGGTCTCGAGGACCGTGAGCGGCGGCGCGGTGATGCCGACGCCACGGATCCGGGTGCGGTCCGCGGCGTCGAGTGTGCGCCGTCGGATGCTGACGCCGGGCCGGGGTCCGCGATGCTCGGTGCGCGGCACCGTGACCTGGATGATCGGCGGTGCAGCACCGAGCATGCCGTGCCAGTACGCCGCCGCCGGGCCTGAGACGAGCGCGTCGTCACCCAGCCAGAGCCAGGCCGCCCGGATGCGTGCCTCGTCGCCGTAGCGGTGGCTCGCCGCGCGGTACACCCGGGGAAGGACGCGCACCCACTGTCCCTCGGCGACCCGGCGCGACACGGTCCGCGGCGGTACCCCGCAGGCCACCGCCTGGGCGTGGGACAGCACTCCGGCCTGGTTGCGCAGCAGGGAGTCGAGATCCATCGCTCGACGATGCCGCGCGACGGGGCGTCGGCAGGCCGGATCGGAGCAGGTGTTTGCAGGTGTGCACGGTCCCGCGGCCGGCGCTCGGCTTCGCGTGATCACCGGATGGGATCGCTGCAGGCCGTATGCGGCAGCGAGCGGTCCCAACCGACGATCACGGCCGAGGTGGAGCCGCGGGCCGGGGGTGATGAGTGAACCGGACCATTCACGGCCGCTGATGGCCGGAAGCAGTCGTCGGGGGCGATCACGGCGGAGCCTTCTGAGCCTGCGAGCGTGATCGCCGAGCCGGACCGTTCACAGCCATATGTGGCCGTGTTAGGGCCAGGCCGGCGATCACGGTCGAGGGGAGCCGTGCCTCGGGGCGTGATCACCGAACCGGACCGATGACGGCCACCTGCGGCCGACAACGGTCCCAGCCGGCGATCACGGCCCGAGACGGCCCGAGCGCCGGCGCAAGCGTCAGGCGGGGAGGAGGCGGTCGACGACGTCCTGCATGGTGACGATGCCGAGGAGCGTCCCGTTCTCCGTGACCAGCGCCAGCTGCCCCCGCTTCTCCCGCATGGTCGACAGCGCCTGGTGGACCGGGGTGTCGGCGGGGAAGGTGAGGATGTCGCGCACGAGGTCGCGTGCCCGCACCGTCTCCGGCCTGCCCAGGGTGTCCCGGACGTGCACGAAGCCGGTCACGCGGTCGCCGTCCCGGACCACGAGCCGCAGGTGCCCGCTGTCCCGGGAGACCTCGCGGATGCGGGCCACGGTGTCGTCGCAGGTCACACCCGCGGGGTCGGGGTGGACCAGCGAGCGCACCGGCGCCCGGTCCAGCTCGAGGGTGGTGACGAGCTGGTCGCGGCGCTCCTCGTCGAGCGCGCCGGCCCGGGCGGAGTGGTCGACGAGCTGGCGGAGGTCGTCGGCGTTCCGGCCGGAGGCCATCTCGTCGACGGGTTCGACGCCGACCCGGTGCAGGCACCAGTTCGCCATCCCGTTGAGCGCCACCAGCAGCGGCCGGGTGACGACCATGAACGCCCGCATCGGCAGCGCGAGCAGCGTGGCCGAGCGCTCCGGGTGCGAGATCGCCCAGGACTTCGGCGCCATCTCGCCGACGACGAGGTGCACGAAGGTCACCACGACCAGCGACAGCACGAACGACACGATCCCCGCGGCGCCCGCGGGCAGCCCCCACCCGACGAACACGGGCTCGAGCGCGTGGTCGACCGCCGGTTTGGCGACCGCACCGAGGCCCAACGTGCAGAGGGTGATGCCGAGCTGGGAGCCCGCGAGGAGCAGTGAGATGTCGCGCGCGCTGCGGAGCGCGGCGCGGGCCGACGCGCTGTGTCCCGCCTGCTCCTCCAGCCGGTACCGCCGAGCCGCGACCAGCGCGAACTCGACGGCCACGAAGAAGGCCGACAGGGCCACCAGCGCGATCGACACGACGATCGACACGGCGCTCATCGCTCCACCTCCACCGGAGCGGTCTCCACGACCCGCACCCGGACCTGCTCGGGCACCCGGCGGGCGACCTCGCGGACCTCGATCCGCAGGTCCCGCTCGGGCTCGTCGGAGTCCGCACCGCGCGACAGCCGCACGCTGACGACGTCGCCGGGCTCGGGCAGCCGCTGCAGCTCGGCGATCACCAGGCCGCCGACGGTCTGGTAGTCGCCCTCGGGCAGGTCGGCGTCGATCAGCCGGCCGACCTCGTCGACGTGCATGGTGCCGGGGACGACCCAGCCGTCGGGCGCGCCGACCGGGCGGTCGGCGAGCGCGGGGTCGTGCTCGTCCGTGATCTCGCCGACGAGCTCCTCGGCGATGTCCTCCAGCGTGATCACGCCGGCCAGGCCGCCGTACTCGTCGACGACGGAGGCGAACTCGTCGCCCGCCTCGCGCAGCGCGGCGACGACCGCGGGCAGCGGCAGGGACGCCGGGACCACGACGGCCGGGCGCATGACCTCCGCGACCCGCAGGGCCGAGGTGTCGCGCCCCTCGAGGGCGAGCAGGTCCCGCAGGCAGACGACGCCGACGACCTCCTCGCCGGTCTCGTCGAGCACCGGGTAGCGGGAGTGCCCCGCCGCCATGGCCTCGGCGAGCTCGGGCACCAGCAGGTCGGCCTGCACCGACGTGACGCGCGGCCGCGGGATCATCGCCGCCCGCGCGGGCCGGTCGGTGAAGTCGAGGACGCGGTCGAGCATCGTCGACAGGTCGGGGCGCAGGTCGCCGCTGTCGCGGGACTCGTCGATGATCGCCTCGAGGTCCCGCGGCGTGGCCGCGTGCTCGACGTCGTGCACCGGCTCGATGCGCAACGCCTTGAGCAGCAGGTTCGAGGCGGCGTCGAACACCCGCACGATCCAGCCGAACGCGGCCAGGTACATCGTGGTGGGCAGCGCCAGCCGGCGGGCGACGGGCTCGGGCCGGGCGATCGCGAGGTTCTTCGGGAACAGCTCGCCGAAGACCATCTGCACGACGGTCGAGAGCAGCAGGGCGACGACCGTGCCGAGCGCGACGGCCCAGCCTGCGCCGCCGAGCAGTTCGCCGATGCCCTCGCCGATCAGCGGCTCGGCGACGTAACCGACCAGCAGGCCGGTGACGGTGATGCCCAGCTGCGCGCCGGAGAGCATGAAGGAGGTGCGCCGGGTGACCGTGAGGGCGCGCTCGGCGCCCGCTGCGTCGGGCCCGCCCTCGGCCGCGCGGGCCTTGAGCCGCGACCGGTCGACGGCCATGTACGCGAACTCCTGGGCGACGAAGAAGCCGGTCAGGGCGGTGATGCCCACGACGACCAGCACGCCGAGGAGGATGCCGAGGATCGTCATGCGATCGCTCCGGCGGGGGAGGGGAACGTCCGTCCGTGGGGGACGGTGCCGGTACTGCAGGAGGGGTCCATGGCTCCGTGACGAGTCGGTAGGAGGTAAGTCCGTTTCCCGGACAACGGCGATGATCCCGTGCCGGTTCCCGGAGCGCAGCCCCGCACCCCCGATCGGGCCCCGGCCCGGCCCTCGGCGGGCGGCCGCGATGGCTACCCTGGCGCTCGTGACCGCTCCCGCCCCGTCCATCGATCCCCGTCGCGAGCTGGGGGCCGCGCTGCGTCGCTGGGCCGCGGGCGGCACCGGGACGGTCGGCGTCGTGCGGGTCCTGGACCGGCACGGGTTCGGCACCGTCGAGTCCGGCCAGCTGCTGGCCGGCACCGCGGACGGCGAGACCGCCGGGCTGCTCTACCTCGGCGCGCTCGACGACTCGGCGGTCCCGCTCGCCGGCGCCGCGGCCGGGCTCCCGCAGACCCGTACCGCGCACGTCGCGGAGAGCGCGGCGCTGCGGGCGGGGCTGGCGTGCGCGGGCGGCGCGACGCTGCTCGGCCACCCGCTGCCCGCAGCCCTCGCCGATCCTCTGGGCGCCGCGCTCGAGGACGCCCGCCCGGCCGCGCTGGTCTCGACGATCGACGGTGAGGCCGCGCTCGTGCTCACCGGTCCGGACCTGGAGGAGGTGCACGGCACCCTCGAGGACGGCACCCCGGGGCTCGACGCCGAGGCCACGGCGGCCGCGCGGGAGCTGCTGCGCCGCGGCGCCACCGTGACCGACCGCCGCACCGTCGGCGACACCGAGATCCTCCTCGACCTGTGGGTCCCCGTGCCGTCCGTGCTGGTCGTGGGTTCGGGCGCGATCGGCGAGGCGCTGCTCGCGCAGGCCGCGCTGCTCGGCTGGGCCGGCCGCACCGTCACCGGGCTCGACGAGGCCCGGGCCGCGGTGTCGGCCTTCACCGAGGCCGACGTCGTCGTGCTGCTCGACCACGCCCCGCGCTTCGACGCCATGCTGATCGACGGCATCCGCCGCGGCCGGGGCTTCCTCGGCGCGCTCGGTTCCCGCCGCACCCAGGCCGCCCGCCGCGAGCGGCTGCTGCGCGCGGGCGTCACCGAGGAGGAGCTGGCCGCGATCCACGGCCCGGTCGGGCTGGACCTCGGCGCCCGCACCCCGGCCGAGACCGCCGTCTCGATCGTCGCCGAGGTCATCGCGGCCCGCTCCGGGCGCGCCGCCCGCGCGTTGGGCACGTCGGAGGGGAAGATCGGGGGGTGAGCGCACCGAGCGGGCACCGGCGCGGTGCTGTCCGGGGTGCCGGCCGGGGTGGCCGCGAGCCGGAGACCGTCCGGCTCCGGCACGTGCGCGGCCCCGCGCGCCCCGGCGCGGGCGACACGGACGACCCGCCCACCACCCCGACGCCCCGCACCCGCACCGGGCTGACCTGGGCCGCCCGGCTGGTGGTCGGAACGCTGCTCACCGCCGCGATCATCCTGGGCGGCACCATGTTCCGGGTCTGGCAGACCGCCCGGGTGGACGGGGACCGGCCGGTCGACGCCGTCGTCGTCCTCGGGGCGGCGCAGTACGACGGCGAGCCGAGCCCGATCCTGGCCGCCCGGCTGCGGCACGCGGTCGCGCTGTACCAGGAGGGGCTCGCCCCGCGGATCGTCACGGTCGGCGGCAACCGCGCCGGGGACGAGTACACCGAGGCCGAGGCCGGCACGCGGTACCTGGAGCGCAACGGGGTCCCGGCCGGCGCGATCACCACGGTCGCCGAGGGCGCGGACACGCTGGGCAGCCTCAAGGCCGTCGCGGCGCGGGCGAGCCGGGACGGGTGGAGCAGCGCACTGATCGTCAGCGACCCGTGGCACTCGCTGCGCGCCCGCACCATGGCCCGCGACTCGGGGCTGGAGGCCTGGACCTCGCCGACCCGCAGCGGGCCCGTCGTGCAGACGCGGGAGACGCAGGCGCGCTACATCCTCCGCGAGACCGCTGCGCTGCTGTACTACCGGCTCACCCACGCCTCGGCCGAGACCGAGAACACCGGGCTCGGCTGAGGGCGCCGACCATGACCGCGACGGTCCCGGCGCCGGCCCGGGAGGGGTACGACGACCACGACCGCGCCCGCCTGCTTCCCGAGCCGCCCAAGGGGTCCGGGCTCGGCGAGCACCACCGCCCGGAGAAGCGCTCGCCCTTCTCCCGCGACCGCGCCCGGGTGTTGCACTCCGCGGCGCTGCGCCGGCTCGCGGGGAAGACACAGGTGGTGGGGCCGGGCGAGGCCGCCGAGATCACCGGCATCCCGCGCACCCGGCTGACCCACTCGCTGGAGGTCGCGCAGATCGGCCGCGGGATCGCCGAGGAGCTCGGCTGCGACCCGGACGTCGTCGACACCGCCGGGCTCGCGCACGACATCGGGCACCCGCCCTTCGGGCACAACGGCGAACGCGCGCTCGACGAGTTCGGCGCGGCCTGCGGCGGGTTCGAGGGCAACGCCCAGACCCTGCGGATCCTCACCCGGCTCGAGCCCAAGGTCGCCCTCGTCGACGACACCGGCGAGCACCCCGGCGGCCTCAACCTCACCCGCGCGACCCTCGACGCCAGCTGCAAGTACCCCTGGCGGCGGCGCGGCGCGGAGCGGAAGTTCGGCGCCTACGACGAGGACGGCGCGGTGTTCGACTGGGTGCGCGAGGGTGCCCCGGAGCAGACGGGCGGCTCCGTCCCCAGGCCCCGGCGCTGCGTCGAGGCCCAGGTCATGGACTGGTCCGACGACGTCGCCTACTCGGTGCACGACGTCGAGGACGGGATCCTCTCCGGCCGGATCGACCTGGCCGCGCTGGCCGCGCCCGAGGAGCGGGCCGTGCTCGCGCTCCTGGCGAGCACGCACTTCGGCGCCGATCCGGCCGCGTGCGAGGTCGCGGCCGCGGAGCTCGCCCGGCTGCCCGTCGTCGACGCGGTGAAGGGCTTCGACACCGCGACCGCACCCGCCGTCGCGCACGCCGCGCTCAAGCGGCTGACCAGCGAGCTCGTCGGGCGGTTCGTCCGCGCGGCGACGGACGCCACGCTCGACGCCCACGGCGACGGGCCGGTGCTCCGCTACACCGCCGACCTCGTGGTGCCCCCCGAGGCGGCCGCGGAGGTGGCGCTGCTCAAGGCCGTCGCGTTGCGGTACGTGATGAGCGACCCCGACCGGCTGCGGATGCAGGCGCGGCAGCGGGAGCTGCTGAAGGAGCTGGGCGAGGCGCTGCTGGCCGGCGCCCCCGGGACCCTCGACCCGGTGCGGGCGGGGGAGTGGGCCGCGGCCGGCGACGACGCCGCCCGGCTGCGGGTCGTCGTCGACCAGATCGCGGTGCTGACGGACGCCGGCGCGCTCGCCTGGCACCGCCGGTTGTGCGAGCGCTGACCGGCTCGTCCGGCCTGGTCATCGGGGGTCGTGAGCGGGAGGTGCCGCTCTAGGGGCAGTTGCCGCTCACGGGAAAGCGTGACCTGGGACACAGCGCCTCACATCGATCGTGTCGCCGTCGTCTCCCTCGTACCCCGAGCTCCCTCGTACCCCGAGCTCCCTCGTACCCCGAGGTATCCGACCCGAGGAGGACGACATGGCACGCATCCCCGCCGTTCCCGAGGCCGACGCCGGTGTGTTCGGCCGGCTGGTCTACCGCCTGGCGCGCCGGAGGTTCGGCGCGGTCCCGGAGCCGTTCGCGGTGGCCCGGCACCACCGCGGGCTGTTCTGGTCGGCGCTGGTGTCCGAGCTGGCCTACGAGCGCGCCGCCCGGGTGCTGCCCGCGCGGGTCCGCGAGCTCGCGGTGTACCGGACGGCGACGGTCGTCGGCTGCTCGTGGTGCGTCGACTTCGGCACCATGCTGCAGCGACTCGACGGGCTCGACGTCGACCGCCTCGCCCGCATCGACGACTACGCCACCGACCCGCTCTACAGCCCGGCCGAGCGCCTCGCGGTGGCCTACGCCGACGCGATGACGGCCACCCCGCCCACCGTCACCGACGCGCAGGTCGCGGAGCTGGAACGGGAGTTCGGCCGGGCCGGGCTGCTCGAGCTGACCCAGGCGATCGCCGTCGAGAACCAGCGGGCGCGGGGGAACCACGCGCTGGGCATCGTCGACCAGGGGTTCGACGCGGCGTGCCGGGTGCGGCTCGGTGGGCCGCGGGTGGCTCAGGCGCCGGGACAGTAGCTCGTGCGGGCGGCGTCGACCAGTACCTGGGCGTCCCGGGTGCCGAAGCCGGCCGACACGGCGGCGGACACCAGGTCGCCCCGGCTCGCCCCGCCCTCGAGGGACGAGCAGACGCCGTGGCCCAGCTCGATCAGGGTGTCCGGCGGGACCTCGGCCAGCGCGGGCCGGGTCGACACGGCGGCCAGGAAGGCGCGGTCCCCGGTGCCGGCGGCGACGGTCGACGTCTCGCCGACGCCCGCCGCGAGGGCGGCCGCGGAGATGCCGCCGATCGCGGCCCCGGCGCCGAGGATCACGGCGACCAGCGCGGCCGGCAGCACCCAGCGCGGCACGCGGGAGGCCGGCGCGGGCGGGAGCGGCGGGGTGTAGGGCTGTGGCCCGTACCCCGGCACCCCGTACCCGGGCGGCGGGGCGGAGGGGCCGACCCGGTGGCCGGCCGAGGGGTCGCGGGGCGCGGGGACCTGCGGCACGGCGTGCCGGGGACCGGCGGCGGCGTGGCGCCCCGGGGCGCCCGCGGGCACGGGGGATCCCGGCGGGGCACCCCCCGGCCCGCGCTGCCGCGGCACCGTGTGCCCCTGCCCGTCCCCGTACCCGGCCCCCCGATCGGACACTGTTCCCCCCGACTGCCGTGACGCCCCGTCTCCCGGTTCATCGCACTCCGGGGGGCCGGGCCTTACGCCCCGGAGGAGTGAACCGTGCCGGGCACGGTGTCGTCCACCGGGATCGGCTGACCGGGGCACCCCGCGAGGATGCCGGAGATGGCGTCGTGCTCGGCCTGGGTGACCCACAGGTCGTACTTGGCCTTCACCGCGATCTGCCGGGCGACGTAGTCGCAGCGGTAGGCGCGGTTCGGCGGCAGCCAGGTCGCGGCGTCGCCGTCGCTCTTGCGGTTGTTGGTGGGCCCGTCGACGGCGAGGAGGTTGAGCGGGTCGTTCCCGAGCCGCTTGCGGGTGTCGGCGTCGAGCTGCTGCGCGCCCTTCTGCCAGGCGTCGGACAGCGCGACGACGTGGTCGATCTGCACGGCCTCGCTCGTGCCCTGGCCGCGGGTGAAGGAGATCGTCTTCCCCGTGTACGGGTCCGCGAGCGTGCCCGTGAGCACGATGCAGTCGTGCGTGCCGGGCTTGAAGGTCTCGCCGGTCATGTCCCGGGCGAGGACGTCGTTTCGCTGGTCGCAGCCGTTGCGGTCGACGTCGGACCAGCTCGGGCCGAACTGGTCGCGGGCGTACCCGGTCTTCGGGGCCCGCCCCTTCACGGCGAGCTTCTCCAGGGCCTGTGCGGCGGTGCCGGTCGGGGCCGCGGCCGGGGCGGTGAAGGGCGTGTACCGGTCGGCGAGGGTGGCACACCCGGACGCCGTCAGGAGGACGAGAAGGACTGCGGTGAGGATCCGGGCGCCGTGCACCGGACGATCCTGCCGTCCCGCGGCCGGGGAGCCGCGGTGACACGCCGTGACGACCGCATCACTGCTACACGTGTCACCACCACACGCGCAGCTTCGCCGGGTTCATCACCTGCCGGGCCGCCGCGATGCGGGGCTCGCCCGTCTCGTCGAGGACGACGGTGATCGCCGTCGCCGAGGCCGCCACGCGCGGCGAGCCGGGGGTCGCGAAGCCGGGCTCGCCGTTGACCCGCACCGGGATCCAGCCGGCCGGGTCGAGGTCGGCGCCGTACTGCCGCAGCAGGCCGGCCAGGAGCCGGACCATCGGCTCGGCCCCGACGACCGGCCGCAGCGCCGTCCGCACCGCGCCGCCGCCGTCGCTGGTGAGCACGACGTCCGGGTGCAGGACCCCGAGCAGCGCCTGGCGGTCCGCGCGGGCCAGGGCGTCGGCGAACGCGGCGAGCACCTTCTCCTCGGCCGCGGCCGGCACCCGGGGTGGGAGCGGGTCTGCCGCGGCCACGATCCGCCGGGCCCGCGCCGCGTGCTGCCGCGCCGCCGCCTCGCTGCAGCCCAGCACGGCAGCGATCTCCGCGTGGGCCTCGCCCAGCGCGTCGCGCAGGACGAGCGCGACCCGCTGGGCCGGGGTGAGCCGCTCGAGGAGCAGCAGGGCGGCCAGCCGCACGTCCTCCCCGCGGACGACGGCCGCGAGCGGGCCCTCGTCGTCGGGTGCGGTCACCAGCGGCTCGGGCAGCCACGGCCCGACGTAGGTCTCCCGCCGGGCCGCCGCCGAGGTCAGCCGGTCCAGGCAGATCCGGCCGACGACGGTCGTCAGCCAGGCCCGCGGGTCCCGCACCTCCGCCTCGTGGGCGGACCAGCGCAGCCAGGCCTCCTGCACGGCGTCCTCGGCGTCGGCCAGGCTGCCGGTGATCCGGTACCCGACGCGCAGGAGGTGTGGCCGCAGCTCCTCGAAGTCCACCCGCCTATCGGACCGTGTCGAGCACCGCCGTGACCAGTACCCGGACGGTCTCGAAGTCCATGCTCATCACGTTCCGCGTGACGGCCACGGCGACGCCGCGGTCCGGGTCGGCGCCGGCCCAGGTGCCGCCCGCGCCCGCCATGCCGAACACCCGCGGCGCGCCCTCCTGGTCCCACGGCAGGCCCAGGCCGAAGCCCAGGCCCCACCGGCTCGGGTTGCCGTAGACCTGGTCCGTCCCCGACGACGACTCGGTGTACGCCGCCGGGGCCCGGTCGCGGGAGACCACGGTGCCGTCGAGCCAGCCCGCGTACATCCGGGCGAGCCCCCGCGCGGACACCTTGGCCCCGGCCGGGATGTCGGCCGCGAGGACCCGCGGGTCGGAGCCGAGCGCCGCGGTGGGGAACAGCGCCGTCGGCACCGCCCGGAGCATCTCCTCGGGCAGGGTGAACCCGCCCGTCTCCGGCATCGGCGCGTCCTCGAGCACGGCCAGCCCGGACGGGTCCGGCATGCCGAACCGGATCTCGCCGGGGAAGCCGAGGACGTCCGTGAGGTCCGCGAGCAGGTCGGACAGCTCGCGCCCGCTCGCCCGCCGGGCGATCTCGCCGTTCAGGAAGCCGAAGGTGTAGGCGTGGTAGCCGACGGCGGTGCCCGGCTCCCACCACGGCTCCGCCTCCTCCAGCGCGGTGACCATGCGGGACCAGTCGCAGACGTCGTCGACGGTCACGCCCGCGGGCAGACCGGGCACGCCGGCGCTGTGGTCGAGCGCCTGCCGCACGGTGATCCCGTCCTTGCCGTGGGCCGCGAACTCCGGCCACACCTCGGCGACCCGGGTGTCGTAGCCGAGGACGCCGGCGTCGACCAGGCGGTGGACCAGCGTGGCGGTGGCGCCCTTGCCGACGGACCAGTTGTAGAACAGCGTCCCGGGCCCGACCACCCGTCCGGTCGCGGGGTCCGCGATGCCCGCGGCCACGTCGACCACCGGCCGCCCGTCGACGTACGCGGCCACCTGCAGCCCGCGCTCGCCGCCGGACCGCACCAGCTCGGCCGCCTGCTCCGCCACGATCTCCTGCACGTCGGTCATGTCCGCTCCTCTCGGCTCCAGGGGAGGACCGATCCCGCCCCGCTCGGTCATCGGTCGGAGCGATGGCAGTCTTCTCGACATGAGCACGGCGACGGACCCGGTGGCGGCCTTCGAGGATCACCGGCCGCGCCTGTTCGGGCTCGCGTACCGCCTGCTCGGCTCCGCGCAGGACGCCGAGGACGCGGTCCAGGACGCGTGGCTGCGCTGGTCGGGCGCCGACCACGGGGAGATCGCGAGCCCCGGCGCCTGGTTGACCACGGCGCTGACCCGCCTCTGCCTGACCCGGCTGACCTCGGCGCGGGCCCGTCGCGAGACCTACGTCGGGCCCTGGCTGCCGGAGCCGATCCTCACGACCGACCCGCCCGTCGGGCCGGCGGAGACCGCGGCCCAGCGGGAGTCGGTGTCGCTCGCCCTCTTGGTGACGCTGGAGCGGCTGTCCCCGCTGGAGCGCGCGGTGTACGTCCTGCGGGAGGCCTTCGGGCACACGCACGCGGAGGTCGCGGCGATCCTCGACGTCTCCGAGGCACATTCCCGCCAGCTGCACACCCGCGCCCGGCGGCACCTCGCCGAGGCGCCCGCGGACCCGCTCGAGGCCGACCCGGCGGCGTGGGGCGCGCTCGTCGAGCGGTTCCTCGCGGCGGCCCGCGAGGGCGAGATCGCCGAGCTGGAGGCCCTGCTCGCCGCCGACGTCGCCGCCTGGTCGGACGGCGGGGGCCGGGTCAGCGCCGCCCGCCGGCCGGTGCGCGGCCGGGCCGAGGTCGCGCGGTTCCTGGCCGGGGTGTTCGCGAGGTTCACCACCGGGCTGGTCGGGCGGGTCGCCGAGGTCAACGGGGAGCCCGCGCTGCTCGCCCTCCGCGACGGCGAGCTCACCTCCGTGCTGGCGGTCGAGCGGAACGGAGCGCAGGTCACGGGGCTGCGGTTCGTGCTGAACCCCGAGAAGCTCGCCTTCCTCGCCGCGCAGCTGTCACGTTCCGAGGCGCTGCCCGGTCACTCCTCCTGACGGAAGGAGTCCGACATGGCGGACACGCTGGTGACCGGGGGGACGGGCACCCTCGGCAGGGTCCTGGTGGAGCGGCTGCAGGCGGCCGGGCGACCGACGCGGGTGCTCAGCCGCAGGGCCGGTGAGGGGCACGTGGTGGGCGACCTCGCGACGGGCGAGGGGATCGACGCGGCCGTCCGCGGCTGCGACGTGGTGGTGCACTGCGCGACCGGGCGCAAGGACGGCGAGACCTCGGCGCGGCTGGTCGAGGCGGCGCTGCGGAACGGGGCGCCGCACCTCGTCTTCATCTCGATCGTGGGGATCGACCGCATCCCGCTCGGCTACTACCGGGAGAAGCTCGCGGTGGAGCGGTTGCTCGCCGGGTCGAGCCTGCCGTACACGATCCTGCGGGCCACGCAGTTCCACGACCTCGTCGCGGCGATGCTGGGCGTGCTCGGCCGGGTGCCGGGGGTGCTGCCGGTGCCGCGCGGGGTGGCGTTCCAGCCGGTCGACGTGCGGGACGTCGCCGACCGGCTCTGCGTGCTCGCCATGGGGGAACCGGCCGGACGGGTCGCGGACCTCGGCGGGCCGGAGGTACGGACGTTCGACGACCTCGCGCGGGCCTGGCTCGACGCCCGCGGCCGGAGGCACCGGGTCGTGACCGTCCCCGTGCCCGGACGGCTCGCGGCCGCGGTGCGGACCGGGGCGAACCTGGTTCCGGAGCACGCCGACGGCCGGATCACCTTCCCGCAGTACCTGCAGGGTGTGGGGGTGGCACGGTGAGCGAGCCTCGGGTCGCAGCGGTCGGAGGGGCTGCCGTGCGCGCCGGGCTGTGGTTCCTCGCGTTCACCGAGGTGGTCGTGGGGGCGTGGGCGCTGCTCGCGCCCGCAGGGTTCTACGCCGGCTTCCCGGCGCCGGGGCATCCGTGGGTGGCGATGCTCCCGCCCTACAACGAGCATCTGGTGCGCGACGTCGGGGCGCTGAGCCTGGCCCTCACCGTCGCCCTGGTCGGGGCGGCCCTGCGGCCGGAGCGGCGGCTCACGGTCGTCGTGCTGCTGGCGTTCCTCACCGCGACCGTGCCGCACGCGGTGTTCCACAGCCTGCACCTGCACGGCTTCCCGACCGTCGACGCCGTGGCCCAGACGGTCGGCTTCGTGCTGCAGGTCGGCGTGGGCGTGGCGGTGCTGGTGGGCGTATCGCGACGGCGTGTCGTGCACTAGTCCGAATGCACGAGCGTTCTTCACGAATTCTCAGGGCCGAGTGATGTAACGCCCAGGGTCCGGGCGGAGATTCGTAGGCATGAGCTTCTCCGCCGGACCCCTCGCCGACATGCTGACCGCGCTCGGTGCCGCCGCCGCGATCGCCGTGCTGCTCCTGGTCGCCGGCGCGCCGCTCCTGGTCGACCTGGTCGGCCCGCGGAAGCGGCGGCTGCCCGGCGGTGCGGTGGGCACGCTGCCCGCCGCCGCCCCGGTCGCCGCATCCGTCGGTACCGCTCCGGTCGAGCCGGTCGTGGCGTCCGAGGAGAGCGGCGGTGCCCCGGCGCGGGTGGAGGTGCCCGCCCAGGGCGGCCCGGCCGACGCCGAGTCCGCCGAGGCCCCCGAGCAGGCCCGGGGCACGCTGACCCTCCGCGGCGCCGCACGCGAGATCAGCCTGCCGTTCCAGCGCACCGCCCTCGCCCCGGTCATCCCGCTCCAGCGCCCGGTCTCCCGCTTCAGCTGAGCCCACCCGCCGAGCCTGCCGCCGCCCGCACCGCGGCTCCCCGCGCCCGTCCGGCGACCTGCGGGACCGCGGGGCGGGCGCGCGCCTAGACTCGGGGGCGTGGCAGGCCGCATCCGGGACAGCGACATCGCGGAGGTCCGCGACCGCACCCGGATCGAGGAGGTCGTCGGCGAGTACGTCGCACTCCGCCGGGCCGGCGCGGGCTCGCTGAAGGGCCTGTGCCCCTTCCACGACGAGAAGACGCCGTCGTTCAACGTCCGGCCCACCCACGGCACGTTCCACTGCTTCGGCTGCGGCGAGGGCGGCAGCGCGATCGACTTCGTCATGAAGATGGAGCACATCGGGTTCGTCGAGGCCGTCGAGCGGCTGGCGGACAAGGTGGGCGTGCGGCTCACCTACGAGGGCGGCGGCTCGAGCGTCCAGCGCGACCGCGGCACCCGCACCCGGCTGCTCGAGGCGAACAAGAAGGCCGCCGAGTTCTACGCGGCCCAGCTGCGCACCCCCGAGGGCGCGCAGGCCATGCAGTTCCTCACCACCCGCGGGTTCGGCGCGACCGCCGCCGAGCAGTTCGGCTGCGGCTACGCGCCCGCGGGCTGGGACACGCTCACGAAGCACCTGCTGGCCCAGGGCTTCTCGCTCGACGAGCTGATGAAGGCGGGCCTGTCGAAGGAGGGCCGGCGCGGCCCGATCGACCGGTTCCACCGCCGGCTGCTGTGGCCGATCCGGGACCTGGGTGGCGACGTCGTGGGCTTCGGGGCCCGCCGCCTGTTCGACGACGACGGCATCGAGGCCAAGTACCTCAACACCTCCGAGACCCCGGTGTACCGCAAGACGCACGTGCTCTTCGGGCTCGACCTCGCCAAGCGCGAGATCGCCAAGCGCCGGCAGGTCGTGGTGGTCGAGGGCTACACGGACGTGATGGCGATGCACCTGGCGGGCGTGCCCACCGCCGTCGCCTCCTGCGGCACCGCCTTCGGCACCGAGCACATCACCGTGCTGCGCCGGCTGATGGGGGACGACTCGTTCGACCGCGGCGAGGTCATCTACACGTTCGACGGCGACGCGGCGGGCCAGGCCGCCGCGCTGAAGGCCTTCGACGGCGACCAGTCCTTCGCCGCGCAGACCTTCGTCTGCATCGCGCCGGACGGGCAGGACCCCTGCGAGCTGCGCCAGGCGCACGGCGACACCGCCGTCCGCGATCTCGTCGCCCGCCGCGAGCCGCTGTTCGAGTTCGCGATCCGCCAGATCCTGCGCGAGCACGACCTGGACAAGGCCGAGGGCCGCATCCAGGCGCTGCAGCGGGCGGTCCCGGTCGTCGCCAAGATCAAGCGCGAGGACCTGCGGGACGAGTACGCGCGCCGGCTCGCGGGCTGGACCGGCTGGGACGACATCGCGATGGTCGTGCGGCGGGTGCGCGAGGAGGCCGGGGTCGCCCCCGAGCGGCCGCGCGGGCGTCGTCCGGAGCCGGTCGCGGCCCCGCGCCGGGACGATCCGCGCCTGCACCTGCAGCGCGAGGCGGTCAAGGCGGCGCTGCAGATCCCGGCGGTCGCCGGCCCGGCCTACGACGAGCTGCCCGAGCAGGTCTTCACCCATCCCGCGTTCGCCGCGGTGCACGTCGCGATCCAGAAGGCGGGCGGGGTGTGCGCGGGTATCGAGGGTCCGGCGTGGATCGAGGCGGTCACGGCCGAGTGCGGTCCCGAGGAGCGGAAGCTGCTGAGCGAGCTGGCGGTGGAGCCGCTGGAGCTGCCGCGCAAGCTCGGCGACGAGGCCCGCTACGTGGGCAGCGTGCTCGCCGGCGTCAAGCTCGCGCTGGTCGAGGCGCAGATCGCCGAGGTGAAGTCCCGGCTGCAGCGCACCAACCCGACCGAGGACCCGGAGCTCTACAACGAGCTGTTCGGCGACCTCGTGCCGCTCGAGCAGTACAAGATCGCGCTGCGCGAGCAGGCGTCCGGGGCGCACCGGTGAACCTGCTCCGGCGGCTGCTCGGCAAGGAGGACCTGCCCGAGGGGTTCGCCGGCACGCTCGACCCGGAGGAGCACGTGGTCGCGGTGGCCGACGTCGTGCGCGGCGGCGGGCACCTCGTCGTCTCCAACCTGGGCGTGTGGTTCCCCGGCGAGCCGGAGCGGGTCGGCTGGCACCTGGTCAGCAAGGCGACCTGGGCGGACGGCGCGATGACCTTCGTCGTGGCCACGCACGAGGATCTCGGCAAGGCGTTCCTGCTGCACGACGGGCCGCCCCGGCGCTTCCGGCTCGGCGAGCCGGGCAAGGTGCCGCAGGCGGTGCACCAGCGCGTCACCGGTTCGATCGTGTCCCGCGAGCGCGCCACGATGCCCGACGGCCGCGAGGCCTGGGTGCTCGAACGTCACGTCCCCGGTCGCGACGGCACGATCCGGCAGATCCACCCCGACCCGTGAGTGCCTACTGCCCCTAGAGCGGCCGTTCGCACTCACGACCCCCGCCGACCTGGGAGGACGCATGGCGACGACCTGGGACCCCGCCCTCTACCTCGACTTCGACGACCACCGCGCCCGCCCCTTCCACGACCTGCTGGCCCGGGTGCGCACGACCGACCCGCGGCGGGTCGTCGACCTCGGCTGCGGCCCCGGCCACCTCACCCCGGTGCTGGCCGCGCGGTGGCCGGGCGCCGTCGTCGAGGCCCTCGACTCCTCGCCGGACATGGTGGAGGCGGCCCGCGCCTCGGGTGTCGACGCCCGGCTGCAGGCCGCCGAGGACTGGACGCCCGCCCCGGACACGGACCTCGTGGTCACCAACGCAGTGCTGCAGTGGGTGCCGACCCACACCGCGCTGATCCCGCGGTGGATCGAGGCGCTGCCGGCGGGGGCCACGTTCGCGATGCAGGTCCCGGGCAACTTCGAGGCCCCCTCCCACGCCCTGGTGCGGGAGCTCGCCGCGGAGTGGGAGCAGCCGATCGTCCTGCGCGGTGAGGCCGCCGTGGCGGAGCCGGCGGAGTACGCCGAGCTCCTCGCGGCGACCGGCGCGACCGCCGACGTCTGGGAGACGACCTACCTCCAGCGCCTCACCGGCGAGGACCCGGTGCTGCACTGGATCAGCGGCACCGCCCTGCGTCCCGTGCGCGACGCGCTGGGGGAGGCCGAGTACGCCCGGTTCACGGACCGGCTGGCCCCGCGCCTGCGCGCGGCCTACCCGGCCTCCGCCGACGGCACTACCTGGTTCCCCTTCCGCCGCCTCTTCGCCGTGGCGCACAAGGCCTGAAGGCCCTGTCACGAAAGCTGCGCGAACGTTGGGCTCCTGGCGTCACCGCCGGGTGCGGCCAATGCACGGGCCGCACCCCCGACGCTCGGGAGGGAACCATGACCAACACCGACACCGCCGGCCCCGCGTGGGGCCCGGAACTCGCCGCCACCCTCCGCGGCCCGTTGATCGGGCCCGGCGATCCGGGCTACGACGAGGCCAGGGCCGTGTACAACGCCATGATCGATCGCAAGCCGGCTGCGATCGCGCGGGTCGCCGACGTCGCCGACGTCATCGCCTGCGTGCGGGCTGCCCGCGAGCACGGGCTGCTGCTGTCGGTCCGCGGGGGCGGGCACAACGCCGCGGGGCTCGGCGTGGCCGACGGAGCACTCGTCGTCGACCTGTCCGGCCTGCGCAGCACGACGGTCGACCCGGTCGCCCGCACCGTCCGCGTCGACGGGGGCTGCACCTGGGGCGACGTCGACCACGCCACCGCCGCCTTCGGTATGGCGACGCCGTCCGGGATCATCGGCACCACGGGCGTCGCCGGGCTGACCCTCGGCGGCGGAACGGGCAACCTGACCCGGCCGTTCGGCCTGACGATCGACAACCTGCTGTCCGCCGACGTCGTCCTCGCCGACGGCTCGTTCGTGCGGGCGAGTGCGGACGAGCACCCGGACCTGTTCTGGGCGCTGCGCGGGGGCGGCGGGAACTTCGGCGTCGTCACCTCGTTCGTGTTCCGCTGCCACGAGATCGGCGAGAACGGGAACGTGGTCGCCGGTCCGGTGTTCTACGACCTCGACGACATCGGCGAGGTCATGCGCTGGTACCGCGACGTGCTCCCGACGCTGCCCGAGGAGCTCAACGGCTGGATCGGCGTCCTCGCCGTCCCGCCGGTACCACTGTTCCCCGAGGAGCTGTGGAACCGCACGGTCTGCGCGATCCTCTGGTGCTACAGCGGCCCCCAGGCCGATGCCGACCGCGTCCTCGCGCCGGTGCGGGAGTTCGGGTCGCCCCTGCTCGTCGGCCTGGACACGATGCCGTTCGCGGCCCTGCAGAGTGCCTTCGACGACCTCTTCCCGCCCGGGCACCAGTGGTACTGGCGGGCCGACTTCGTGCGCGAGATCTCCGACGAGGCGATCGAGGTGCACCGCCGCTTCGGCGCACGCCTGCCCACCGGCCAGTCGACCATGCACCTCTACCCGATCGACGGCGCCGCGGCCCGGGTCGGCCCGGAGGAGACGGCCTTCGCCTACCGCGAGGGCGGGTGGAACGGGGTGATCGTGGGCGTCGACCCCGACCCCGCGAACGCCGAGCTGATCACGAACTGGACGCGGGAGTACTGGGACGCGCTGCATCCGTTGACCGAGGGCGGCGCGTACGTCAACTTCATGATGGACGAGGGCGCCGACCGGGTCCGCGCGTCGTACCGCGAGAACTTCCCGCGGCTGCAGGAGGTCAAGCGCCGGTACGACCCCGGCAACCTGTTCCGGGTGAACCAGAACATCCCGCCCGCCTGATGTGATCTCCGTCCGTTCACCTCCCGGCCACCCGCCGGGAGGGGGACGGCCCGGCCCCCGTTCCGTCCATCGGGGACGGTCGCGGCGCCCGCGACCGGGGCGGCAGCGTGACCGGTCGCCCGAGCGGTGGAGGGACGGCGTGACGATCGCGCAGGACGGGCCGGACGGCCCCGCGGCGTGGGCCGCCTCGTACAGCCGGGCGGACGGCATCCGGCCCCTGTTCGCGCCGATCGCGGACCTGGCCACCGGCGCGGTGGTGGCCGTCGAGGCGGTGCCGCAGCCGCGGGACGGGGCGATGGCCGGGGTGGTCGCGGCGGCCGCCCGCACGAACCGCCGGGCCGCCCTCGACGTCGGCGCCGCGGCCGCCGGGATCCGGCGGGCCGGCGGCTACGGCCTCGGTGTCCCCCTGCACGTCACGCTGCTGGCGGACACCGTGGCCGACGACGGCGGTGCGCTCGCCGAGCTGCACGCCGCCGTCCGCGACGCGGGCTTCGCCCCGCGCGACGTCGTGATCCGGATCGCCGCCCCGATCGGCGACCCGGCCGACGCGGACGTGGAGGCCGGCCTCCGCGTGCTGCGGTCCCGCGGCCACCGCATCGGGGTGGGGGAGGTCGGGCCGGCCGACCACCCGCTCGCGCTGATCGCCCGGCTCGCGCCCGACGTCGTCGCCCTCGACCCGGAGCTCGCCGGCGCACTCGACGCCGACCCCGGCGGCCAGGTCGTGCTCGACGCCGTGGCGCGGCTGTGCCGGCGCACCGGCGCCGAGCTGGTCGCCGCCGGGATCGCGACCGCGGCCGACCTGGAGGCCTTCCGCCGGCACGGTGTCCGCCGCGGCTGCGGTCCGCTCCTGGGCGCGCCTGGCCGCCGGCCGGTCGACCGGCTCGCGGCCCCGCTGCCCGCCCCGACGCCGCACGTGCGCCCGGACCGCGCCGATCCCGTCGGGCCCGTGCTGGGCGACTTCGCCCGCCCGGCCGTGATGCTGCGCGACACCGCGACCGGCGCCGAGGCCCGTGCCCTGTTCCAGGACTCGCCGGAGCTCGCCGGCATCGTGCTGACCACGGCGTCGGAGCGGCCGGTCGCGATGCTGGAACGCACCCGCTTCCTGCTCGCCGTCTCCGCCCGGTTCGGCTACGCCCTGCACGCCGAGCGGCCGGTCCGCGACCTCGCCGACCCCGCGAGGGTGCTGCCGCTCGACGCGGAACCGCGCGAGGCGCTGCAGCTCGGCGACCCCCGCCGCGCCCATGACGACATCGCGCTCGTCGACGGGTACGGGCGCTGCCGCGGCGTCGCGCGGATCGGCGACCTGCTCCGCGCGGTCGCGGCGCTCGAGTACGACCGGGCGCTGGCCCTGCACCCGGTCACGGGCCTACCCGGCGTGCCCGCGCTGACCGAGGCGCTCGAGCAGCGGCTGCTCGCGGGGCAGGGCGCCGGGATCGGGCTGGTCACCGCCGACCTGGGCGCGCTGACCCTGCGCGGCGGGTTCGACGCCGTCGTCGACGGGCTGCGGCGGGTGGCCCGCGCGGTGACCGACGTCCTGCCCCGGTTCGCCGGGAGCAGCGCCGCGCACGGGACGGGCGACGACCTCGTGATCGTCACCGATCTCGGCGCGCCGCCCGCGCTCGACGCCGCCCTGCGCGCCGCGCTCGCCGCGCACCGGGCGCCGCGGGTCGCGACGGCCTGGCTACGTCAGCCGCCCGGCCTGCCGACCGGGGCGGCCGACGTCGCGCGGGAGCTCGGCCGACTCCGCGAGCAGGCCCGTCGGCTCGGCCCGGACGCCGCGGTGTCCGCCGCGGCGGGGGAGGCCCCGCGCCCGCTCGCGGGTTAGCTCGCCGCCCGGACCTCGGGGCTGTCGGCCATGTGCACCGACAGCCCCGCCTGCCCGGGCGTGAGGTGCGGGCGCAGCACCAGGTGCTCGTCGTAGTCCCCGCCGCGCTGCGGGCGGAACGGGAGCGGGGCGTCGGTCCCGAGCCCGGCGAGCCGCCCGCGCAGAGCCGCGCCGGCGCGGAGCCGGTCTTCCTCGGTGAAGCGATCCGCACCGGGGACGAGCAACGGCGGCAGGACCGTGGCGCCGGCGTAGAAGAGCGTGCCGTGCAGCAGCGGGAACAGCAGCTCCTCGACGTGCCCGTTGATCCCGCGCGGCCCGAACGCCGAGTCCGGACCCCCGGTCGTCGTGACGACGAGGGCGCGTTTCCCGGCGAGCACCCCGTCGCCGTAGCGGCGCGTGCGTCCGTCGGGGCCGCGCACCCCGTAGGCGAAGCCGTCGACGAACACCCGGTCCACCCAGCCCTTGAGGATCGCGGGCATCCCGAACCACCACAGCGGGAACTGCAGCACCAGCGCGTCGGCCCGGCGCAGCTTCTCCTGCTCGGCGCGGATCTCCGGCGGCAGCGTCCCGGCGTCGTACGCCCGCCGGGACCCGTGGGAGACGAACAGCCGCTCGTTCGCGTCGAGCCCGTAGTCCTCCCGGGTCAGCACCGGGTCCCAGCGCATCGCGTACAGGTTCGACACCGCGACCCGGTGTCCCTGCTCCTCCAGCGCCGCGCGGCCCTCCGCGGCCAGCACGCCGGTCAACGAGCGTGGCTCCGGATGCGCGACCACCCACAGAACGTCCATGTCCCGATCGTCGGCCGCGCGTGCCCGTCGGACGAGTGGCTCGATGGACAGTATGTGCGAGGATCCGGCCATGGCTGACGAGCGGCACAGGGTCGCGGTCCTCGTGCGCGACGGTCTGCTGCCCATGGAGCTCGGCATCGTCCACCGGTTGTTCGGGCAGGCCCGCGACACCGCCGGCCGGCCGCTCTACGAGGTCCTGACCTGCACACTCGTGCCCGGCCCGGTCCGCACGGACGCCGACTTCCCGGTCCTGGTGAAGCACGGGCCCGAGGTGCTCGACACCGCCGACACCGTGATCGTTCCGGCGTCGGACCTCGACTACGAGCCCGCGCCGCCGCCCCCGGGGCTCGCCGAGGCGCTGGCCCGGATCCGGCCCGGCACGCGGATCGCGTCGATCTGCACGGGCTCGTTCGTGCTGGCCGCGGCCGGGCTGCTCGACGGGCGCCCGGCCACCACCCATTGGAAGTGCGCTGCCCGGTTCCGCGAGCTGTACCCCGAGGTCGACCTCGATCCCGACGTGCTCTACACCGACGCGGACGGCGTGCTCACGTCGGCGGGCGAGGCGGCCGGGATCGACCTCTGCCTGCACATGATCCGCACCGACCACGGCGCCGCGGTGGCCAACGAGGTCGCGCGCGGCACCGTCGTGCCGCCACACCGGGACGGCGGGCAGGCCCAGTACCTCCGACGCCCGGTGCCCGAGCCCGTGGTGTCGTCGACGGCCCGGGCGCGGGCGTGGGCGTTGGACAACCTGCACCGGCCCGTCACGCTGCGGGAGCTCGCGGCCCGCGAGGCCACCAGCACCCGCACCTTCACCCGCCGCTTCCGGGACGAGATGGGCACCTCACCGGGGCAGTGGCTCACGCGGCAGCGCATCGAGCGGGCGTGCACGCTGCTGGAGGAGAGCGATCTGTCCGTCGACGACGTCGCGGAGCGGGCCGGGTTCGGCACGGCCGGCTCGATGCGCCTGCACCTGCAGGCGGAGCTGGGCGTCTCGCCGACGGCGTACCGGCGCACCTTCCGCTGCCGGGCGGCTCAGCCGAGCAGGTGACGCAGGGTCCGCGCGGGGTCGGCGAGGAAGTCCCGGGTGGTGCGGACGGGGAGGGCGTCGTCGTAGGGAACGGGGCGCAGGTCGCCGTCGTCGCCGATCTCGAGGATCCGCGCGCCGGGGAGCGCGAGCAGGATCGGTGAGTGGGTGGCGATCAGGAACTGCGAACCCTGCGTGGTCAGGTCCTGGATGCGGGCGGGCGACGTTGTCGTACGACTCGGCGCGCAGGAAGAACGACGAGCGCTCCTTGCCCGGCGCCCGCCCGATGCGCAGCGACCCACCCAGCGAGGACTCGCTCGCCCGGGTGGCGAAGGCGAAGTTCCGCGAGCCGCCCTCGGCGTTGAACCCGGCGGCGACGGCGATGGCCTCGACGAGCGTCGACTTGCCGGACCCGTTCTCGCCCACCAGGAACGTGACGCCCGGGCCGAACTCCAGCCGTCGTCCGCGCAGGGCGGCGACCACGGGCAGGGCGAACGGGTAGTGGCCTCGGCCCGCCTCGGGCGCGTCGACCTCGACGCGCCGCAGGTACAGCCCTGCCCCGCGCGGGGGACGGGCTCGGCTCAGCGCGCCGACCCGTTCGAGCCGGGGTCGTGCGTGCCGCCCTTCACGACCTGCTCGACGCGGGCCCGGACCACCCCGGCCGCGCCCTGGACCGCCGGGTGGTCGGCGACGCGCTGGTAGGTGCGGTGCAGCTGTTCGTAGCGCTCGTGGCCGGCCTTCGCGCCCAGCACGTAGCCGACCGCGGCACCCAGCAGGAACTTGAGCATGTCGCCTCCACGGGGGACGGTCGTGATCGCCTGCCCCGCCATCCTGCCCCAGAGCCCCGGACCGACGCTCGCCCAGGGCGGGGGAGGGGGGTGCGGGGGCGCCGGAACCGGTGTTGTAGGGTTTCCCCTGTCAGCGAGCGGGTTCCGCTCGCAGGCCGGCGGTCCTCCGTAGCTCAATTGGCAGAGCATGCGACTGTTAATCGCAGGGTTACTGGTTCGAGTCCAGTCGGAGGAGCTTTCTCCCCAGGTCAGAGCGGGTCTCGTCGGATCTTGCGAAGATCTAGTCACAGGATAGTCACATGATTCACTTCGTGATGTGATCTTGCGTCCTGTCCGCGTCTGCGGACCTTAGGTCCGCACATGCGGCACCTCACTCCTGCGCCGCGAACCAGGCTCGGACCTCCGCCTGCTCGTAGCGGACGTAGCGCCCCACCCGGCGGGACTTCGGGCCGTAGCCGCGCTGACGCCACTGGTACAGCGTCGCGACGGGCACTCCGAGGAACTCGGCGACGTCCCTCACGCCCCACAGTCGATCCTTCATGGCAGTCCGCCTCTCACGCGTCGGGCTCGGTGACAGCTCTGGAGGGTTGTGGCTGATCGTGGTCGTCGTCGTACGCGGTCGTTCTGTCAGACGGGCGGGCAGCTGCTCATGGCGAGACGAATCGCTCCTCGGCGAGCTTCGGACGACTGGGGTGAAGCGCCGGGCGTCCCGTCGGCACGGTCGAGAGCCGGACCAATCCGGTCGCTCGCCCTGTGTTTCCTGGGCGGAGCAAGATATGCAGAAGTGAACCTTCTGCGATCGCGGGGGCGCGATCGAGTGGGGTGCGAACGGGGGCGTTCGCACTGCTTGGTGGTCCACAGTCGGGCGTGCGGCCGGGCGTTCTTCCCCAGGGCACTCGCGCTTGTCGCGGAGCGGGCGGGTCAGTGGTGGTCTCGACGGACGTGCGCTCGCGTCCTGCGGGCGTGCTGTTCGTGAACGACCACGTGGGCGGCCCCGGGCCGGCGTTGCAGCGCCGGCACCGGGGCCTGACCGGCCCTGCAGCGACAGGAGACGGCTGTGCGCAACCCTTCCATGCCTCCGCCCGGCAGAAGTCGAATCGGAAGAACCCGCCGGCATCGACGGACTGGACAGACATGGCCGCCGCCGACCAGCCCCGCCCGGCCGCACCGATGGATGCTCCTCCTGGTCGTGGCAGCGGGGATGCTGATCGCAGGCTTTGCTCTCGGGCTGTGGGCCGCGTCCTGGTGAGCTGATGTGTCGGCCCAGGCTGCAGCTACACGCGGCAGTGAGCTGAGCGGCCCCGAACGAATCGAGGATCCGTCTGTAGCAAGCCTGCGGGGGTGAAGCCGCGCGCAGCTCGTCGTCCACGATCTGCTGTGCGGCGGACGCGGTCGGTGCGGGTCGCGTTCACTGCGCAGGAGCACGCTCTGGTGGCCGAGGCCGCGCTGCACGCGGGCGTCGCGGTCGGGGCGTGGCTGGGGGAGCAGGCGCTTCGAGCCGCCGCGCCCGACGGCGTGCCAGACAGCCTGCGTGGAGTGGTGGCCGAGCTGCTGCGGCTGCGTCTCGAGTTGATCGCGGCCGCCGAGCTGGTCGACCGCGGTGAGCTGACCCGGCTGACCGACCGGCTCGACGAGCTGCTCGACCTTCTCGTCACGGCGGCAGGGCGAGTCCGGTGATCGCGAAGGTCGTGCACGGATGGCGGGCCGGCGGGCTGCTCGCCTATCTGTTCGGCCCGGGCGTGGCCGATGAACACCGGAATCCGCGGGTGGTTGCGAGCTGGGACGGCCGAGACACAACCTGGCAGCCCGCCCGGCGTGGGGCGGGGGAGCATGATCTGGAGCTCGGCCCGCTGATCCGGGCGTTGCAGGCGCCCGCGGTCGCGGCCGGGCTGCCGCTACGAGCGCCGAAGGACGCTGGCCGGGGCTATGTGTGGCACTGCTCGGTGCGGCTGGCCGAGTCGGACCGGGTACTCCCGGACGCGGAGTGGGCGTCGATCGCCCGCGAGTTGCTGCACGACGCCGGCGTCGCCACCCGTGATGATCGGGGCGGACCGCGGTGGGTGGCGATCCGGCATGCCGATGACCACATCCACATCGCCGTGGTGCTGGTGCGCCAGGACACCGGCCGCCGGTTCTGGCCGCGCCACGACTACCCGAAGCTGCGCGCCAGCGCGCAGCGGATCGAAGCCCGCCTCGGGCTGCGAGCGACCGCGCCGGCGGAGAATGTCGCCGCGAAGCGCCCGCAGCGGGGCGAGTTGGCCAAGGCCGAGCGGGAATCACGGCCCCCGGCGCGGGAGGTGCTGCGGGCGGCAGCACGCCAGGCGGCGTTGCGGTCGGCGTCGGTGGCGGAGTTCGAGCAGGCCCTGCAGCGCGAGGGGCTCTTGGTCACGATCCGGCGCGGCCCGTCCGGGGACGCGCTGGGCTACGCGATCGCGCTGCCCCCGGACCTGCTGGCGACAGGGGCGCCGATCTTCTACTCGGGCAGCAAGCTCGCTCCGGACCTGTCCTTGCCCCGGCTCCAGCAGCGCTGGGACGCCCAGCCACCGGCCCCGCGCTCCCGCGTAGCTTGCTCCACCGTGGCGAAACGCGTCGGCCTGATCGCCGGTTCGTTTAGCGCGGGCGAAGGAGATGTCGTCGCCGCGGGGCAGGGCCTGTGCGACGTGCTGACCGCGATGTCCGCCGTTGCGACCGTGGGCAACCGTTATCGTTTTAGCGCTGCCGCGGAGCAGATCCGCGCTGCCATGTCGACACCGCCGCGCCCGCAGGGAGGCGGAGAGTTGACGCAGCTTGCCCGCCGGTTGATGCTCGCCCGCCGATTGCAGAGCGACCGCGAGCGGGCCGGGGTCGAGCTGACGCTCGCGCTCGCTCGCCTCGCCCTCGTCGTCGCTGAACATCATCGCCAACGTCCACATGCCCGAACGGCGATCGAGACCGCGGCAAAGATCGTCCGCTCGCTCGAACCCTCAGCCCGCTCGGCCCAAGCCCCGGACGCGATCACCCGCGAACAAGCCCGGAGCCGGACCCGTTGACGCTCGCCGCTATGAGCATGTTCTGGGGTGCTGTCTCGCGCCGTCCTGAGGATCTGCGGTGAGCCCAGTCGGTCGGCGAGCCGAGCAGGCGGTAATGGCTGTGGCACGGCTGGTCGGGCCGCAGCGCACCGAGGTGCAGATCCTGCACGCCGGCACCGACGACGCCGCGGTCAGCGTCCGCATCGGGAAGGTCTTGCTCTACCTCCACCAGGAGAGCACCGCCGAGCACTTTCAGCGGGTCTGGGAGGAAGCCAAGGACGCCGTCGAGGCCCTCCCCGCCTCGGCCGACCAGCGACTCACCCGGGCCCTGCGCGGTATGCCGGAGCCGGCCATCGCGGCGAACGCGGTCGGCATGCCGGCCTGCGCCGTGACTACCGGCAAGACCAAGGGCGACCCGCCCAAGCCCTACATCCGGGTCCAGCTCGGCCGGATCGCCTACGAGGTCCGGGACCGCGACGCCTTCAACACCTGCGCGAACTCCTTCGCCTACGCCCGCAAACAAGCCGCCCTGGCCTTCGTGCAACCGGGGAAGAACCTCATCGTGCACGGAGCCTTCGAAGTCGCCGGCGACGCCTTCTACCCGACCAGCGACATCGACGACCTCCGCGCACCGAAGAAACGAACGACCCCCACCACAACCGAGCGACTCCAGGCCAACGCCGGGCTGGCGGTCCCGAAGCCGACACCTCAAATTTAGACCCGCTGAGCCCGCTGCACAGGGAGGGGGCGCAGGAAGTTGCCTAGGCAGATCATCCGCTTCCAAGATCAGGGAGACCGCGGCCTAGGCATCGTGATCTTTAGGGACGTTCACCGCGCCCGGGTCCATGATCTCGCGGAGGGCGTTGGCGAGGCCCCGGACGGCGCGACGGACACCGATCGGAAGGGCGCGTCCGCCCCGCAGCTCGATGGCAGCGCTGTGGAGGACGTTGCCGATCTGTAGGGCGACAGCGCGGTCTCCGACGATCTCGTCACGGTAGTCGTCAAGCAGCTCAGCGATGGTCGAGTAGGCCTGTGCCTCAGCCAGGATCGAGTCGCCGACTGAGGGGTCTCGGTCGTACCTGCTCTGACTGCCCATCGCCTGCCTCCGCCGCGATCGAGTAGGGCGTGCGGGGACCCGACGTACTTCCCCTACGACGGGCCACCGCACGAAGCTCTACGATAGCAAAGATCGAACGTTAGTTCGAGTCAGTGAAGCTCGGGTCTCGCCGCTCACCGGACGACATCGGACGCCAACCTCCAGCCGGCGCCGCGGCGCTCGCGGCGCTCGCGCACGGGTTCAGACTTTCTCTACCTGATCAAGGCGACGGCTTCGCCGCCGGGCGCGGGGGCTGCGGCCTCCGGCCGGTCCCCGGCGCCGCGGAGGAATCGGCGACAGGCCGAGTGTGCATCCGAGGCTTCCTCTACCGGCTGGATAGGCTGCACGGATGGCGGACCAGAGCGCGATCGAGTGGACGGAAGCGACCTGGAACCCCACCACCGGGTGCGACCGCATCTCTGCTGGCTGCGACAACTGCTACGCCTTGGCCCTGGCCAAGCGACTCAAAGCGATGGGATCCGCTAAATATCAGCTGGACGGCGACCCGCGCACCAGCGGACCGGGGTTTGCGCTTACCGTTCATCCTGATTCGCTGCAGATTCCCCTGCGCTGGCGAGAGCCTCGCCTCATCTTCGTCAACTCTATGTCAGACCTATTCCACGCACGCGTCCCGCGTACGTTCGTCGCCGATGTCGCTGACACGATGCGCCGTACGCCGCAGCACACTTACCAAGTGCTGACGAAGCGACCGAAGCGAATGCGTCTGATCTCAGAAGGAATTGATTGGCCGTCAAACGTGTGGCTTGGAACATCGGTCGAGTCGGCGGACGAAGCAGCAAGGATCGATGAGATTCGCGATATTCGCGCAACGGTCAAATTTCTATCTCTCGAGCCCCTACTGGGTCCGCTAGCCAACATCGACCTCACGGGAATTGGCTGGGTAATTGTAGGCGGAGAGTCCGGACATCGCAGCAGGCCGATACGGGAAGATTGGGTAAGGGCCATTCGTGACGCATGCGTAGCTGCGGGTGTACCCTTCTTCTTCAAGCAGTGGGGTGGGCGAACGCCGAAGGCTGGGGGGCGCCTACTTGATGGTCGAACGTGGGACGAGATGCCTCGTCGATCAGGAGTTACAGCAGCCTGACCTTACTGCTCCTCACGATACGCCCATTGGGTTCTGTCTGCACCACGTTCCTCTCGCGCATCTTCGACAGGGCGCTGATCGCGTCTTTCCTGCGCCAACGCGCCGTCTCTCTCAGGAGCCACTCCCTCACATCCTCGACCGATTTCTCGCCTGGAGCGAGGCATTGGCAGATTAGTTCGCTTAGTTCAGCATGGTGGTCATGCTCTCGGAAGAGATCCATTTGGCCCGCAGGCACAGCCTCCCGAGTTCGCGGATCATGGAAGCTCATGCCCTCTTCGCCGTCGACCTTCCACATGGCGTCCTTCATCACCTCGACGCCCTTGTCGCTGCTCGTGCCGAATACCAGATGGAGTGGCTGTCCGGTCCGTGGCGTCACGCGAAATTGGAGCTGATAGGGAAAGCCTGCTCGTTTAAGCGAGTCCCTGTAGGTCTCAAGCCATGCTCGCCAACGTTCGTCGGGTCGAGCTTCCCGTTCAGCCGGTTGCCAATACTGATTGCCGCCGAAGACTCGATCAAGCTCACTCGGATCTTGAGATTCGCGGCGGCTGAACCAGTTGGGACCGAATGTAGTGATCACTTCGCCGGAGCGAACGCCAGCAATCCTGCCGACTAACTCGAACGGAATATTGACGTTTCCCCAGCTGTCGAAGATGGCCAGAATTGGATGGTCCCAGGCCCTGGTCTGCGTCAGCAGTTCCGGAGTCGCCGTAGCAGCCTCGCCCTCCCTGACGATCACTGTGACGGGAAGCTGCTCTAGCTGGCCGAAGCGCTCGATGAGGAGGGTGCGAAGGTGGGCACACCGATCCTTGTCCTTCTCGATGAAGATCAGGTAGACCCTGTCCCTGCGAAGGTTCATTCGGTCTCTGGCGGTGTGATTGAGGAGTCGATCCAATGCGAAAACGGGCGAGCCATCTTCACCGTCGAGGTATTTGCCGGGGCCCGCGAACGCATCGACGTAGGTCACCCGAGGGCGTTCGTATCCGTACTGTCCGCTCGGTTGCAGCATGATCGGCCACCATGCGTCAAGGTAACTCCGGTTGAGCCGGTGCTTGGCCTCGGTGGCAGGCTCCAGCTTCCATAGCAAGCTCACGGGGCTCCCTAACGACACTGATCGACTACTGCGAGTTGGAGAGTAGCGGTCGCTTGCGTTCAGGAGGGTGAAGATCGCTCGTGAGAATGGGTGCGTGTCGCAGAGAGCGATCGATTTAAGTGCAGACACCAGCCCTCGCCGGGCGGGCAGATCAACAGGCTGGCGGCCCTTGCCATCCCGACGCGATGGGCGGCGACGTGGGCGCCGGGCGATGATCAGCGGTGAGGGCGGCGAAGTTCGCTCAGTCGCTGACGGACCGGTGAGGCAGGCCGCCCCCGCAGGTTCAACGGAGGGACCAGCGGTCGAGGACTTCGGTTTCGAGGTGCCCGAGTCCGCCCGAGACCGTGCTCTGCGGAGAGGCTGAACCAGAGGGCCGACTGGGACTCCGCGTACGCCCGCTGCTTGCGGAGCAACGGTGAGGTGTAGAGGTCCTTCGCCGCAGACGGCGTCGAGCGCGTCGCCTTCACGCAGGTGACGAGCAGGATGTCGGCCGCGAGCGTCGACCGTGGTGCCCTCGTTCGATCGAGTGACTGGGCCCGCGCGGACTCGCTGCCGGCGAGACGATGCGACGACCGTCGGAAGTGGTCACCCGGAGGGCATAGCGGTAACAGCGGGTGATCTCATGGCGATGAGCGGTTAGCGCACGAGGGGGATGGCTGATGCCGAACGTGGTTCCGGGGGAGTTGTCGACGACTGTGGCGGCTGGACCGGCCGGGCATTGTCGCTGATGGCGCGGCTGCACGTTCTGGGGGACTGGCACGGGCCCGGCGAGGAGAAGGCGGCCCGTCGGCTGGCGGGTGACCTGCCGGCGTCGTGGGACGTGATCGCTGGACGCCAGGTCCCGCACAACATGAGTGCCGTGGACCTCGACCTGGTCGTGGTGGGGGAGCGGGGCGTCTACGTCTGCGAGGAGAAGGCGTGGGGTCCGCACGTCGTCGTCGGGGAGGTCGGGTGGTACTCCAACGGTGAGCACCGGCCGAATCCCGGCAACCAGCTCGCCCACGCCACGAAGGTGCTCGCGGGGCGGCTGCGGGAGAAGGTCGGCGGGTGGGCGGGCGCGCAGAAGCAGCTTCCCCGCGGTGTCCATCCCGTCGCCGGGCACGTCGTCATGTCGCATGACGCCCTGCGGCTGGAGGGGGCGGCTGAGCTGGGCGCGAACGTCGTCGTGCGGCTGGCCGACGCGGCGTCCGTGCTGGTGGCGGAGGATGCGGCGCTCCCGCCGACGATGGCGCCACTGCGTTCAGCGCTAATGGATTACCTGGTCGGCCTGCCCCAGCGTCGGACCGCGGAGTTCCCTCCAACGATCATGATGTACCGGGTGATGGGCAAGCCCGGGGTGCAGGGCAACACCCTGACCTTCCCCGCGCAGAGCCCGGCCGGTGAGCCGGTCATGTTGTACTGCGTTCCAGTGGCCAACTCGGAGAACCCGGCCGAGGCCGCCCGTCTCGCCGTGCGGGACCACGACGCACTCGACGCCCTCGCGGTTGCCCGGCGGACCTGGCGGGTCCAGCAGTGGTTCGACTGGGAGGGCTATCGCGTCACGCCCGTCGTCGTCGCGTTGGACGGGTCGAGCCTGGGCAAGTTGGCGTCCGACAAGTTGCCGGCACACGTCGACGGCCGCGTACCCGTAGAGGTCGGGGTGGCCGTCGTCCACGACGCGTTCACCGCCCTGGCCGAGGTACATCGAGCGGGTGTGCTGCATCGCGCCCTGCAGCTGCGAACCGTCGAGGTGACACCGGCGAACCGGGTGCGGTTCCGGGACTTCAGCCGCTCCAAGCTGCCACGCACCCAGACCATCGCCCCGTCGCTCGACAACGACCACCCGTCGGCGGCGTTCCAGGCACCCGGCACCCCGCTCGAGTTCCTGACCGCCCGCGACGACGTCTACAGCCTCGCGCTCTGTCTCGCGCAGTGGCTTCGCGGTGACGCGTCGGACCAACCGGATCACGCCGAGGCGCGGGAGTGGGTGGCCTCCTACCCGGTCGTCGGGTCGCTGCTGGCCCGCTGCCTGGCTCCGCGCTACGACGACCGCCCGGACGCCTCCGCTGCCGCCGCCGAATCGGCGCCCCAGCCGATCGAGAAACCGGTCCCGCCGCTCGTCGTCCCGCCCGTGAGTCCCCCTCCGCCCGCGGTCCTCGAGCCGGGGGCGCTCCTCGCTGGTCGGTATCGGATCGACCGGAAGCTCGGCGAGGGTGCGTGGGCGGTCACCTGGCTGGCGTTCGACGAGAAGCTCGGCGAGCCGCGCACGCTCAAGCACATGCGACCCGGTCGCGTCGACTACGCGCAGGTCCTCGACGAGTACCGGCATGGCAACGCGCTGCGCAGCTCACGGTGCGCCCGGCCCTACGACGTGCTCGACGCGCCTGAACCCGGAGTCCTGGTCCAGGAGTACATCCCCGGACAGACCCTCCTGGAGCTGACGGCGGGTCGAGACCTCGACGCCGAGCAGTTCCGCCGGATCGCGGTGGACGTCCTGCGTGGCCTCGCGGACGCCCACGAGCAGCTTGTCTTCCATCGGGACGTGAGCCCGACGAACATCATCGTCCGCGACGACGGCAGCGCCGCGCTCATCGACTTCGGCCTGGCCGCGAAGGCGGACGCAGCCCAGTCCGCGGTCGGATCCCCGCCGTTCACCGCCCCCGAAGTGTGGGCGCGGCGGCACTGGACACCGGCGGCCGACATCTACAGCGCCTGTGCCTCCCTGCTGCGCGTGATGCTCGGGCGATACCCGTACTCGGGCCCGGGCGTCGAGGAGCGCGAGGTCCTCGTCCCGCCTACCGAGGCGCACTTCGCCCGGTTCGGCCGAGCGCTGCTCGGGGCGCTCTACGAAGGTGTCACGGCCGACCCCGGCAAGCGTCCGCAGGACGCCGCGACGTACGCGGACCGGATCCTGCGCGCCCGCGACACGTCCGTCCGCAGTGGCCGTCCGATGGTGAACCCCACGGTCGCGGCGCTCCGTGGACTGTACCGGCGCAGCGGGATCGGCAACGCGGGCAATCGCGGGATGGACGACGACTTTGCCCGCAGCACCTACACCGACACCCTGCTCGACACCGCGCTCCTCCCCGCGGTGATCGGGGGCGAGCTCGACGTCGTCGTGCTAAGCGGCAACCCGGGCGACGGGAAGACCTCGTTCCTCGTCCAGGTCGGTGCCGCTCTCGACGGCGCGGGGGCGACCACCCGTCGCTCCGACGCCGCGGGTTGGACCAAGGAGCTCGGCGGTCGCACGTTCAGCGCCGTGTACGACGCCTCGGAGTCACACGGCGACCTCAGCTCGGACGACCTGATTCACGCCGTCCTCGCGCCCTCGGGCGGGCCCCACACGGCCCTGCTCGCAGCCAACGACGGCCGAATCGCTCAGTTCCTCGGTGACTTCGGCGACCGCTACCCGGAGCTGGCCGCGGAGGTCGACCGGGAGCGGGCGGGGGAGCCTGCCGAGGGGCGGATCGTGCTGGTGGACCTCAAACGCCGGGCGCTCGCGACGCCGGATCGTGGGGCCTCAGGCCTCGGCACCGCTGTCCTGTCGCTCTTCACCGCGGACGAGCGATGGGCGGACTGCGAGGCCTGCACGGCGCGAGACGTCTGCCCGATCCGGGACAACGCGGAGCGACTGCGCACGCCTGGGGCCCGGGAGGCCGTGTCGGAGCTGCTCCTGACCAGCCATCTCCGACGACGTCGTCGGGCCACGATGCGCGACGTCCGCTCGGCCTTCGGATGGTTGATCACCGGCGACCTGTCCTGCGAGGCGGTCCACGCGGAGAACCGCACCGGACAGGATCCGCGCGCAGGCGCGGGTCGTCGTGCTCCCGACCTGGCCTTCGCGGCGGACACCGGTGACTACCTCGTCGAGGAGTGGCGCGAGCTCGACCCCGCTCATCAGGCGGCACCTGCCGCGGCGCGCGCGGCCCGGGCCTCACGCGACCTCGTGCCGGATCTCGCCGCCGTGACCGCCGAGTCGCTCGGTCGGCTGAAGCGAGCGCTCTACTTCGGGGAGTGGACCGCGCCCAGCGGGCGTGCCGAGGTGCGCAGCTACCGGTACTTCGAGGAGTACCTCGACGCGCTGGACAAGCCCGGCCCCGCCCTGGCGCGGGTCCTCCTCGGCCTGTCCCGGATCCTGGCGTTCCCGCGCTACGAAGGGAAAGGGCTCGCGCTGCAGGACCGCACCTATGAGGATCCCGCAGTCCGCGCGATCGTCGTGGTCAAGGAACTGCCGGTGACGACCTTCGAGCTGGCTGCGGTCGGTTCCGGGTCCGGCTATGTCGAGTCGTTCGCGGACCGGCTCGAGCTGCGCCACGAGCGCGGCCAACGGTTGGCGATTGCCCTCGACGCCGCGGAACTGATCCTGCGCGCGGCGGACGGCGAGGTGCTCGGCGACCCGGCCTCGGCGGCGCTGCGCCAGGAGATCGAGGGCTTCGGACAGCGGCTGCGCCTGGAGCCCGCACGCTCCGTCCTCGTCGTGGACGGGGCCGGGAACAGATTGACCGCGGAGGCGATCGACGGCCGGATCGTGGGGAGGCGGCAGTGACGATCACCCTGCCCAAGGCGCTGCGGACCTACCAGTACCGTCCGCTGACGGTGTTCTCCCTGCTCGACGTGGATACCGACCGGGTGCTGCCGCGGCTGCTCGAGCTGTGCGTCAAAGGTGGCCGGTCCAGCCCCCCGACGACGGACGCCGAGGACTTCGCGGGTTATCGGGACCGGATGCTGGCCTCCGGTGCCGTGATCGGCTTCGAGGACAAGGCGGACCGGGCGCTGCTCGACGGGTGGCTCCGCTCCTGCGTGATTGAGATGGGGGCGGTCAGCCGCAGCCGTACGGGGGAGCAGATGGTCGCGGCGGCGCCGCTCAGTCTGGCGTCGTACCGCGCCGGTCTGCCCACTGAGCGAGTCCGGCATCGAGGCGTCGACGACATCGTCTACCGCCTGCTGCTCGACGAGCTGGAGCGGCGAGGCTCGGGAAACCCACGCGCTGAACTCCGGGGGATCGTCGCGGCCGCGACTGGGAAGGGACTCGCCCTGGGCCCCGAGCCTCGGTGGGAGCCGCAGCTCGTGGACCCCGACCGACTCGACATTGGTGCGTTGCTGGAGTTCCGCTTCCTTGAGGCGATCGAGATGGGCGACGCCCGACCGGTTGCTGGCGGCGTGTTCCCGAGCCCCCTACCGGGCGTAGCGGCCGATCTCGCTGCCACGCTCCTCACCCACGTGGAGTCGTACGGCGACCGTCTCCCGACCCCCGCTCTGATGTCGTCGTTCGCCGCGCTGCTCGCGGTCGGATTATTCACCTACACCCTGCGGACCGACCGAGCGGCTCGCGAGCTGATCCTGGCCGGGGAGCGACCCGCCGATATGGCGGATCTTGCGCCCGCGTCCGGGCTAGAGCTCTACTGCGACTTCACCGGGGACCTCTGGTCGGAGTCCGACCGGATGTGTCGGCGGTGCGTGGAGCGCGATCTTGACCGGGTCCGGCAAGCCTTCCGCGACCGTATGACCTTCGTCGTAGTGGAGAACGCTCTTTCCCGAGGCCCGGAGGAGATGGCGCGCATCCGCGCGCTCCCGCCTGCGGACCAGCTCGTCGCCCTTGCCGCCCTCAAGGACCACCGACGGGTCGAGAACTTCGCGGGTGCTCGGCTGGACGACCTCATCGACGGAGCCCCGGACGAGGGCGCGACCGAGGCGGAGATCGAGTTCCTCCGGCGGATTCAGGCGTCCGACAGCTCGGAGCTGGACAAGCTCCTGGACGTGCTCGCCGATGTGAACCAGGACAAGGCCACGAAGAACTCGGTGAAGTGGTACTCCAGTGTCGGCGGTATCACCAAGCCGTACGGCGTCCTCCAGGGCAGCAACGCGAACCGCCGGAGCTGGCGCTACGCCCCGAGCGACGAACTGCTGCAAGCACTGCTACTCGCAGTGTTCGTCGACCCGGACACCCGGACCGTGCGTAACCGGCTCTCGTTGCGGGCGGTCCTCGATATCCTCCACGAGCGCTTCGGCATCCTCGTGGACCGGCCGCCCGCGTTCCTCGACGGTGCGGAGGCGCGCGCTGCGGCGGACGCCAACCTCGAGGCCTTCAAGGTCCGCCTCCAGTTGCTCGGCTGCTTCGACAGCCTCTCCGACGACTTCTCCGTGCAGGTCGTCCACCATCCCCTCGGAGCCGCCTGATGTCGGTGACGTTCCCGCCGCTGCCCACGCTGGTCGTCCAGAAGATCGCCGAGCAACTCGTCGAGCAGACGGACGCCCACGCGCCCGGCCACTGCATGCGGATCGACTCGATTCGCTCCGACGACGCACCACTGCTCGTGCACGCGGTGCAAGGCGCCCTGCCGCACGACGTCGCCGACGTCCACGTGCTCGCGGACGACCCGTCCGCAGCGGACGGCCGGGTGGCGATCGCCGCGGAGCGCGCCGTCGAGCTGCGCAACCGCAAGGAACGCCAGCTCCTGCTCATGGTCCCGGTGGGCTCCGGCTCGGCGGCAAGCTCGCTGGACAACAGCTTCGAGCGGACCGACCTCTCGGGACTGCTGCGCGCGGCCGCGGAGGCGATGGTCCAGGATCTGGACGACGACGTCCGCCGGGCGGTCCTGCGAGTCGCACGGGCTCTGGGACGGAACCGTCCGGTCGAGGCCTGGGCGCGGTACGTGGCCGCGATCGCCGCGGATCCGGACTGGGCGACGGTGGGGCGCATGCTCCCGGAAGTCGGCCTCATCCCCGACCTCGGCGGTGAGGACCTCGTGGATCGGCTCGACCGCAACGCCCGGTGCGTCAAGGAGATCTCCCGCCCGCTGCGCGCTGTCGCCTCGGTCGCGGACCGGGTTACCACCGCGGGGCTGCAGGAGGGCGCCGTCCGGGACCGGATCGCCCGCTATCTCGGCCGTCCGGATGTGGACCTCTCGAACGCACCCGTCTGGGCCGCAGGACTGGCCGACGAGGAGCTGACCTTCGAGCTCTGGCCGTTGACGACGCCGGTGTCGGTGCCGATCGACAGCCTCACCGTCGTGCCGTTCCTCAAGGGTGACGGCGTGCTGCGGGCGGGTACGCGGCTCAAGCAGGATGGCCCCGGGACGCTCCCGTACGCGGAGATCGGTGAGTCGACGCCGGCGTCGGTCACAGTGACTTGGAAGACGGACCCGGACAAGTCGGCCGATGTCCACCGTTGGCTGGTGGAGGCGCTGCCGCCGGAGGACCTCCGCGAGGCGGACGCCGAGCCCGTGGTCCGGACCGCGGTCAAGGGCGACAAGCGCAAGGCGACGGTGAAGATCGAGCTCGACGAGGACGAGCTCGCCGGCGCGGCCCTCCTCTACCTCCGCGTCACCGGCCTCGATGCCGACGGGCAGCCGGTGCTGCTGACCGACCGGTCCGAGGCCGTCGCGGACGGCGAGCAGTTCGCTCTGCGGTGGGAGGCGGAGGTCCTCAGCACCGGCGGCCGCCGCTCGACGGCGCTGTCGCTGGCACAGGCTCGCCTGGACGCCGCGCTGGACGGGCAGAACGACCTCACCGAGGACGCTCCGAGCTGGAGCGGAGGCGGTTTCTCGCTGCGTCTCGGCGGGCGCAGGACCGTCCTGCTCGGACTGAGCCCAGTCCTCGTCGACCTACAGCGTCGGGCGTTGGCCGAACAGGGCCGTCGGACCCTGTGGACGACCGAGGGTCGGCAAGGGGAGCTGCTGGACCAGCGGGACATCGAGGGGCACGTGCTCGCTCTCCCACCGACCCTCGCCGAGCGGCGGCGGAAGCTCTTCGCCACCTTGGCGAGCCGCGCCCCGCGCGACGTCGTCGAGACCCTCGACTGGGACACCGACCTGCGCGACGAGGTGGTCGCCTACTGCCAGACCTACCGGCGCGCCCTCGACGCCGCGGCGGACGAGGACACGCGGCTCGCGCTGCTGACCATGGACACGGTGTCGATCAGCATCGACACGGCCGGGCATCGCCCCATCGCAGCCGTCGCGGTCCTCCCGCTGCACCCTATGCGGCTGGCGTGGTTCGCCGAGCATGACGCGGTCCTGCGCACGTGGGCCCGCGAGATAATCGACTCCGGGATGCCGAAGGCCCGCCGCCGGCAGACCGTTGACTCCCGGCTCGCTTCCCGAATTACGCCCGCGAACCTTCCGTACACGGTGCTCGCGGTGGAGGGCTCGCCCCTGGTCTACCTCCGCGAGGCGACCCTAGGCACCGGGCTGTACCTCGATCCCGGCGAGGCCGAGCCTGGGGCTGCCGTCCAGGCCGTCTTCGACATGGTGGGGCTGGACCGCCGAGACGTTCCGCCGGATCTGCCGCCCTCCGTCGTCGCCGAACGGGTCGAGGCGTACCGGACCGTCCATCCGGGACAGGACGCGCTGCGGATGCTCGCCTACAACCCCGGATCCGGTGAGCTCGTCGCCCAAGCCCTCGCAGCATCGGCGCTGCGCCAGAACGCCGAGGACGACGATGATGTCGCACCCCCGCCACGTGTCGAGGTGATCGCGTACAGCCGAAGGCCGTCGTTCACCGACCCGCTGGCAGCTCTCACCGACCTCCAGAAGCAGGTCGCCACCCTGCAGGTCCGCGGCAGCCGCAGCTACCTCACCCCGGCTCTCGGTCTGAGCGTTCGGCCGCATCACGAGCTGTCGGAGCAGTCGGCCGCAGCCCAGCTGAGCGTGGTTGCCGACCTCGCCCAGGTCTCCGCTTCCGGGTCGGACAAGGCCCAGGACGTCGCTGCCTCGTTCCGGAACCTGCTGACGCCTGCGACGACGGTCCGGGTCGCTGACGGGCAGGGCATCGCCTGGCGGACCGCACCCGCAGTCCGCGCCCGAGGCCGTGACGGTGCGGCAGACGTCGTCGACTGCCACCGTGCCTACCAGCGCAGGTTGGCGACCCAGCTCGGTTACCCCGGTGCCGGGATGGCCGTCACCGCGCGGCTCGGCACCGACGAGGTCGCGGCGCTGCACGCGGTCCACGAGCGCTCGGACTGGGTGCTCACGCTCGACCGCAACGTCGGCATCGACCTGTTCGCCGAGGCCGTCGCGGCCGAGGGACGCGAGCGGCCGTACATCCTCGACTACGCCCCGGACTTCATCGAGGGACTCGGCCCGCGACTCACCGTGACCACGAGTCATCGGGGCGAGGTGACCCGATTGCTCGCGGACGCGATGACCGAGCTCGACCTCGCCGCCGTGGACGACTCGATCCGCGACATCCTCGGCAACCTCCAGATCGTCTCCGGGCGCCTGGCCCTGCGGCTGGTGGGCAAGTCGAGTCTCGCCACCGAGGCCGTCAGCCTGGCTGCTCTCGTCGCCTACCTCCGCCACCGCGGAGAGTTGGACAACACGGTGATCGTGCCGGTAGACGCCCACCAGGAGATGTTCGGCGACGCCGGCGACGCCACCGGGTCCCGGCGCTGCGACCTGATCCTTGTCCGGGCGACCACTCGCAGCCTCCGCATGGAGTGCGTGGAGGTGAAGTCGCGCAAGGCAGCCGCCCTCCCGGCGGCGCTGGTGGACGATATCGTCGAGCAGGTCGACTCCACCCGCTCGATGCTGCTGGACACGTTCTTCCGGTCAGACCCGCCGCGGATCGACGCGGAGCTCCAGCGCGCGCGGCTCGTCGGCATCCTGCGCCACCACGCCGACCGTGCGCTGGCCACCGGCCTGCTCGACGCTAAGCGGCGAGCGGACGCGGAGCGGATGTTCGAGAAGGTCGAGGACGGCTCGCTCGTGCCCGAGATCGGGCGGCGGGGCTACGTGGTGAGTCTGGGGGCGGCGGAGGCCTTCCCCCGAGAGCACCGGGGCGTCCGGATAGAGGTGCTCACCGCCGAGCACCTCGCGCCGACCGGCCTGCGCAGCAGTCATCGGGCGCCCGCTTCGTCCCCTGCGGTGCCGGCGTCGACAGCCGAGGGCACCCCAGTGTCCAAGCGTTCAGCTGCGTCCGGGCAGACGACGGAAACGGGGCCTTGGCTGCATCCGGGGTCGTCGGCCGAAGCCGTGGCGCCGTCGCGTCCGTCGCCTCGGCCACGTCCGTCTCCGCGTCCTCGGGTGCCGGATGATGCGCCACCCCCACCGGCACCGGCACCCGAAGTCGCCCCGGCGACCGAACACGCTCCCTACCTCATGCCTGTCGAGGCTGTACCGCCGGAGGAAGTGCCGGCTTCGCCGTCACCGCTCGAAGAACTTCCCCCGACGACTCTTGGGGCGAGCAGCGTCGATCGTCGTGCACCCCAGCAGGTGGAGGTCGTGCTTGGTCAGGACGCACACGGCGCGGCGGCTCGGTGGCGGATCAGCACGGCCGGTAGCCCGCACATGTTCGTGCTCGGCATCCCCGGGCAGGGCAAGTCGGTGACGACCCGTCACGTGCTGAACTCCTTCGCCGAGCAGGGCCTGCCGGCGTTGGTCCTGGACTTCCACGGCGACATGGCCGCCGAGCCAGCGGGCGGGGCCGCCGTCCTCGACGCGTCGGAGGGCCTCGTCATCAGGCCGTTCGAGATGCGCGACGACAACCACCGTCGCTATGCGCAGGCCGCGTGGGAGCTTTCCGAGGTCATTGCCTACGTGTGCGGGATGGGGGAGATCCAGCGCAACGGCGTCTACGAGGGTGCCCGGGAGCTGTACGAACGCCACGGGTTCGGTTCCGCGGGCGGGCCTACCGGGCTGCCGTCCATGACCGAGCTCGGAGAGATCATGAGCGAGCTGGAGGCGACGGGTCGGAGCAAGAACACCGTCGCCCGGCTTCGCCCGCTGACCGACTTCGGGCTCTTCGTCGAGGAGCAGGGGAGTGGCCCCAGCTTCGCGGACCTACTGCGTCGTGGCCTCGTCCTCGACGTGCACGGCTTGATGGAGCAGGTCCAGCTCGCCGCGGGCGCCTTCGTCCTCCGCAAGGTCTACCGGGAGATGTTCCGGTGGGGGGCCACGGGCCGTCTCCGCCTGGCGGTCGTGCTCGACGAGGCACATCGGCTCGCCCGGGACGTCACGCTCCCGAAGATCATGAAGGAAGGCCGCAAGTACGGCGTCGCCGTGGTCGTCGCGAGCCAGGGCGTGGACGACTTCCACAAGGACGTCCTCAGCAACGCCGGCACGAAGGTCTCCTTCCGCTGCAACTTCCCGCAGAGCAAGACCGTGGCCGGGTTCCTGAGGGGACGGGAGGGGCAGAACATGTCCGTCGCCCTCGAGAAGCTCGGTGTGGGCGAGGCCTACGTGTCGACGCCGGACCAGGCCGAGGCGCGGAAGGTATTCATGGCCCGTGACTGAGCCTTTGTCAACCTGATGATGTGTTGGCAATCATGAGGGTCTGAACTGCGGCGATGAGCGTTGCAGCGTTGCTGGGGCTGGAGCGGATCTTGCGCAGCACGCGCCAGTTTTCAGCTCGGCGTTGACCCGCTCGCCCGGTCCGCGACGGCGGGCGTGGGCGGTGTTGACGTCTTTCTGGTTCTGCGACAGCTTGCGGTACCGGTCGGTGTCGGGGTCCTTGCGTCCGCGCCGCTGCGGGACCGCGACCATGGGGGGAGTACTCGCGCGAGGGGGCCTTCTACGGGCGATTTGTTACCCGGTCGTGCTGAGACCGATGGCAAAAGACGCGGCTCCCACGAGGGAAGGTCCGTAAGGCACGAGCGACGCATTGCGGCGCCTCAGAAACTCCGCGCTTGCGGTCGAAAGGAGTAGGACGGCGCCTAGCCCGACCGCACTCATGAAGCATGTCCAACTGATGGTTGCCGTCGCCGCGGCTAGGCTCGGTGCCAGCTTGAGATCACCCCATCCCATGGCGGCCGGCGCGACAAGAAGGAGCAAACCGGCTGTGCCGATGGTGATCGTCGCAGCGACGGCCATGCGCTGGAGTGCCTCTGAACTCTGAGATATGGTCAGTAACCCAACGCCGGCAACCGCGAGCGCAAGGGGACCGGTCAATCGGTCCGGAAGGCGGCGCTCGAGGACGTCCACCTCCGCCGCTGCGGTCCCGAGGACAGCTACGGCGGCCAGCATTGCGGTAGTGACGCCGAGCGGTCTCGCTCCGGCCGCTGCGCCCACAGTCCCCATCCAACCGCCTATGACCGCGACGTGGCGGCGTGGCAGCACGTTCGCTCGCGCTGTCGCTCGTACCAGTCGAGCAACGACAGGCGTGAGGAGCAGCCCGCAGGACGTGCCGAGCAGGCAGGGGAGTGACGGGTTCATTGGTCGTCGACCGTTCGGCTGAGGCCATTGGGGAAGAGCTCGTGGAAGACAGCGAAGCTTTCGGGCGGGAGGTCCTCGCCTATCTCGAAGTCGCGCTCGGCGAGTAGCAGTTCGGCGTACTGGCGCATGGCGCCGGTGTTGCCCTCGGCGTGTGCGATGCGCATGAGGTCGAGGAAGGGGCGGTCGTGGGTGGAGTCGGGGTCGACCAGCCGGCCGAGACCGGCGGCCCAGTGAGCCAGGTCGAGCTCGTCGCGGGCGAGTGCGAGGTCGACGAGTTCGTGGGCGGTGTCGATCACGAATCCCGGGATGAGGATGTCGTGGTGTTGGTCGGCATCGCGTAGCCATGCGTAGCCGCGGTCGCGCACCGGTCGCAGGATCGGGCCCCGCACGAGGCCGAGGGCGCTGACGTAGTCGGCTCTGGCCTCAGCAGGACGTCCAGCGGCTGCTCGGGCCTGGGCGCGCTTGCGGAGTCGTCGGAAGAGGTCCCAGTCGAGGAGGTGCCCGACGATGCGGTAGCGGTCGTCTCCGCTCGTGCTGATGGTCGGGATGAACTCCATCTCGGGCTGGTCGGGATGCCTGCCGACCCAGGGGCGGATTTCGGCGATAGTGCGTCGCACGCTCGATGAACTCACGGCCTTCCCGTCGGGCCACAGGTCCGTGGCGAGCTTGTCGCGGGTGACGCCGCGTTCATGGAGCGCGAGATAGACCACGACCTCGCACTGCCAGGCCGCCCGTCCGGTCGGAGGTGTGCCCGGTGCACGCAGCGCCGGCTCGCCGAGGATGCTGATGAGCGGGCGTTTCGGTGGGCCAGGACTGAGCCATTCCGCCAGGTCGTCGTCCAGATGCGGGTCGTCGTGCTCGACGCGCCTCAGGTGCCTGTGTTCGCGGGTCAGCGTTGCAGTGTGGGCAGCGGTGTCGGGGGCTCCGTCAGCAGTGGAGGGGCTCGGCGGTGGATCGTCCTCGCTTGGCTGGTCGGCGGGTTGCTCGGAGGTCGGCGAGGCCCAGGAGCCGTCGATCGTCATCTCCGAAGACCAGGTCTGAGTGCCGTCCACCGCCGGTACGGGCTCGTCCTCGTTCCTGGCCGCGGTGCGGATCGCAGCGAGCAGGGACACCGCGACGTCGCTCGGCATCTGCTCGGCGATGATCGGGGCGCCGGGCAGGTCCACGTCGGCCATGGTCTGGTCCTCCTGGACCGTCAGTCGGGGACCCGGCAGGGACGTAGCGGTACTTGAGGTCACCACGGCTGCGCAGGTGCGGGGGCCCTCGAGGAGTCGGCTGCAGATGCTCGTGAGGCTGGGCTGGTCCTCGAGGTCGACGCCGGCGACCACGAGGATCGTGACGACGAGTTCGTCGCCGATCTCGCCGGCTGCGCGGAGCTCCGATGCTGTCCGGTGCGCCGATTCCAGGCTGCGTTCGGCGGCGTCTACTGCCGATGTGAACGGGGGTAGCGCCTGGCGCAGGTTCCTGAAGCAGCGGATCCGGTGGCGAGGAAGGACCTCGAACTCGTCCTCGAGTCCCACGACCATCAGCTCGGTGTTTTCCGCCCAGGTTGCTGTTGCCAGTTCGAGTGTCATGTTGCGAAGCAGGTCGCACGCGCGTGTCCGGTGGCCGACGAGGTGCAGAACGCCGTCGGCTTCCAGATCGACGAAGACTGTCCGGCCGTCGTTGAGGCGGCCGATCGACGTCAGCGCGGGGTAGCCGTTACCGACGTCGATGTGTGCGGTCTGGTCGGCGGTGAGCCGCCAGTTGCCGTCCGGGCCACGCGAGAAGCCATCGCCGAGATCCGTCTCGTGCGTGCCCAGGAGTTCGACGCTGTCGGTCCCGACTACCGCGCCGGTGATGTCGGGGAGCGGTGTGGTGGCCGAGGCTAGGCGAAGGGCGCTCTCGAGCAGCGCGAGGTCAGGGTTGCGCTCGTCGGCGTGCATGGCTACCACTTCCGCGGCGGCGTCGATCGGATCTGGCAGCGCGATCTGTCGGCGGTAGCGGCGCAGGCGGCGCTGGCGACGGCGTAGGTGTGCGAGAAGGCCGAGGACGCCTGCCGCGACACCGCCGCCGACAGCAACTCCCCCGACGACATCAAAGGGGGCTGTGTCTGTGCTGTCATCCACCGAGGGCTCGGGCGCTGGGTCTGGTGCAACCGGGGGCGACACCGTTATCGGCGCCGGGTCGGCAGGAGGCCCTGGCAACGGACGGGATGGTGTGGGCGCTGGTTCTCGCGCCTGGGACGGGCTTCCCTGACCCTCGGTGGGCGGCGTTGTCGTACTGGCGCCGTCCTTAGGGATGTGGAGAAGCCAGCCCGGCTTGATGACGTCGGGATCTCGCAGTACTTCGCCGCCGGGCTGAGCGAGGCCCTGGGAGGCCTCATAGATCTCGCCGTAGCGTCTCGCGTCGCCGAGCTGGTCTCTCGCGATCGACGCCAGAGACTCGCCGACATGGACAACCACGACGCCGTCGTCGACGGTCTTCGTCGGCAGCGTAAGCCGCCAACCCGGGATGAGGCGGGCCGCGTCGGTGAGCCGGTTCCCGTCCGGTTGTGTTCTGCTCCGGTTGAGATCGAGGATCTCCCGCCAGCGAAGCGGATCTCCGAGTTCCCGGGAGGCGATGTCCCACAGGGTGTCGCGCTCCTTGACGACATAGAGGTGTGCCGGTTCGACTGGCGCGGGATTCCGCTCAAGCGCTGCCGCGACGAGCATCGGTGCTGCCGGGGTCGCAGGGGCCTGGTTCGCCGCAAGAGCCGACGCGAGCCAGAAAATGAGCAGACCGGTGATCGCACGCGGGCCGGTCCGCCGCAGCGAGACGGCGCGCGCGCCGTGGCGGACCATCGTTGCCGTGTCCACGACGCATCCGAAGGCCAGGTAGGCCCAGAACAGCCAGCCGGCCACCACGATCAGGCCGAGCAACAACCTCCCGTCCTGCGGGTGCAGGAGCGCAGCGGATGCCTCGTCGAGCCGCGGTAGTGAATCGGGTAGATGGCGTGCGCCGAGCCGGAAGAGCGCGAGCGGAAGGCCGATGAGGACCGCAGCCAGACCGACGAGTGCGACGAGCACACGGCTCGCCCGGCCCAGACCCATCATGCGACGCCTCCTGACGGCATGAGCAGCGGTTCGGACTCCGCGGAGCCGCGTGTGTCGAGCTCATTGATGCCGATGAGGCCGAGCAGCACCGTGGAGCGCCGAACGACTGCCCGTACCCGCACCCGGTCGTTGCCCACGACCGCGATGGAGCCCGTCGCTCCGGACCGGTCGAGGTATCTCTGCGCCGCGACGGCGGCTCGCGCCGGGTCCAGACGGACCGCGCCTGCGCGGAGCGCGGCGATGTCGAGTTGCTGAGCGCCGACGCGCGCAGCCTCCTCGGCGATCGAGTCTGCTGTCGCAATCTGCTGAGCCTTCCGCACACCGTCGACTCCGAGCCCGGCGGCAAGCACCAGCACGAGCGCGAGCAGCGCGCCGGGGACGGTCAGGGACCCGCCTCCGCTCTCGTCCATCAGCGCTCCCGCAGCGGATCGATGCTGCTCGTGGCGGTGGCCCGGCTTCGGTGCGTTCCGAGGACGCCGGGGATGCCCAGATCGGACCACGGCACGTCGCACACGACCTCAGCGCGCACTTCCGCCGCTGCGCCGAGTGCGAGCGTGCCGCTCACCTCCACCCCGACGTCCAATGCGGTGCACCGGACACCGCGCGTGCTGAGGGCCTCGCGAGCCGCCGGTGCGGCCACCATCGCGGCGCCTGCCGGTTGTCGTTGGATCGACGCGAGGCGCGCGGCGGCTCGGGCCGCCTGCTCGGTCGCGGACTCTGCTGCGGCGACTCGGACGCCGGCGACTGTGAACGCCACCAGCAGCCCCAAGATCCCGGCCACGATGGCCGCCTCGACGGCCGGTGCGCCTCCACGCTCGTCTATCCGTGGGATCACGCCGCCGGCCTTTCCAGCGCACCCGTCGCCCGTCGAGTCACGGTCAGCGGTAGCCCCGGAAGCACCGCCGCGACGCTCGCGCTGACCGTGACGGTGAGCCGTCCGCCAGGTTCCTCGTGGGCCTCTGCCTCGACCTCGCGGAGCAGGTTGCCTGTGGTGCGGTTGGCAAAGGCCGCGGCAGCCTGCCGGGCAACGTCCGGAGACTCGATCCCTCGATATCGGCCGGCGCGAAGGCCGTCTTCGGCTGCGGATAAGGCGAGCTGTGAAGCCATTGCGAGTATGGCGGCCTGAACGCCGACCAGGACGAGAGCGAGGGTTCCGGACCAGAGCAGCGCGAGCTCAACGCTGGTGGCGCCGCCGCGCTCGGAGTCGCTCACTCGAGCGCTCCGAGCTTCTTGGCGACGAACGCGCCGACCGCCGTCGCGATGACGCCCCCGATCACCGCGCCGGCCCCGATGTGGAATCCTTCGTCGGAGTTGCGCCCGCCACCGCGCTCGTCGATCGGGCCCGTCCGCTGTATCAGGGCGACGTAGAGTTCGGTGACGGCCAGCCGGAGACGTGTTGACGCTGCACGCATGGTGGAGACCTCCAGAGGGATTCACAGGGACAGCAGGACCGTCGTGGCGGGATAGAGGACCCATGCGGCGATGAGAAGGACCTGCAGGGCGCCCGGCGTGCTCATCTGGCCGCTGGCTCGATTCGCCTCGGCGCGGGCGTCCTCGCGCAGCTCGTCCTCCAGGGTTTCCGCCCGGGCCAGGAGTGTGTCGATCACAGCGCCGCCGTCCGTTCCCGCGGTCCGCGTGATGGCCGCGAGATCGTCGAGCTCGGGCAGGTCGATCGTTTCGCTCAGCTGGCGCAGGCCCTCCCAGGGCATTTGACCGCTGCGCTCCGCTAGATCAAGCTGACGCGCGATCTGCCCCATCGCCCAGCTTCCTCCAAGCAGGCTCGCCGGGGCGCGCAGCGCAGTGGCCACCCCGGCGCCACCGCGGCGCAGGAGACTGACCTGTTGGAGGTAGGCGACCAGGGCGTATCGCATCTCCTCGCGACGAGAATCGGCGTGCCGTTGGATCCGCCGCGCCGCTCCTGTCCAGCCGGCCGCTCCGCCCACAACGGTGAAGGCAAGGGCGACAACGCCGGGTAGCTCGATGCTCAGCAGCTCCGTCAGCAGCAGCAGGAGCGGACCGGACGCCGCACCGCCGAGGGTCTCCACCGCCCGGCGGGCGAAGACCTGGTCCCGCGCCACGCCGACAAGCCGCAGATCCTTCGCGTCGACAGCGTCGGGCAGATGACGAAGTAGCTGGGCAGCCCGCACCGACAGCGCCCGCCGTTGGCGGGGCCGGCCGGGCCGGTGACGCTCGTCCAGCATCCGCAGCCCGTCGACGAGGGCGGGATGCCAAGGGCGGAAGAAGTCGATGGCGATGGCCAAGCCGAGACCGAGAAGTGCGCCCGCGATGGCGCCGACGACGGTCGTGGTCATCGGAGGCGACCAAGGAAGCGAGGAGCAGCCGAGCCGAGGGCGAGCCGGCGCATCCAGATCAGGAGAGCGGCGGTGCCCATCAGGAGCGCCGCCATGACGAGCTGGCCCCCCAGAGTCCGATACGCGTCGGCGAACCCAGGGGCGAGTGCAAGGAGGACGAACACTCCGGCCTGGATAACGAGGAGCATCACGATCGACTGTCGGGACTCCGCGCGGTCGGCCTCGATCTCTCGCCGGCTACGGACCTCGCGCTCGACGGATGTCGCAAGCTGCCGGAGGATCATGCCCACCCCGGGCGTCTGGTGAAGAAGCGCGAGCGTGAGAGCGGCCGAGATGCTGTCGGCAACGCGGTCGTCGATCTCGTCCGCGAACGAGGCGAGGGCGGTCACTCTGTCCTGCCGCCCGTGCCTCAGGGCTGCGGCGAGGCGTCGGACCGGTCCGGCGATCTGCTCCGGAGCCGAGTTGCCGGACGCGATGATCGCTTCGGTGAGCCCGGCGGCGCCTCCACCGACGAGCACATCAGCCATCCGTCGACACCACGTTGCCAGGTTGGCCAGGACCTCGATCTGCTCGCGGGCCACGCGCGCCGACCCGAGCAACCAGGGCAACCAGGTTCCGGTGCAGACGAGGGCGAGCCCAATGACGGGCCACCCTGTCAGCGCCGCGGCGCCGATGCCGCCGATGACCCAGGCGAGGATGCGGAGACGCTCCGTCGGCGACGTGGGGTGAACCTTCCGGAGTGCGTGGGCGAGGTGACGGGCTTGGGCCTTGAGCCGTGTGGAGTGTTCAGAGGAGCGCTGGTTGAGCGGGCTTGCCAGCCGGGCCACCGCCAAGCCCAGAGCGGCGCCCGACGCAGCGGCGAGCAGCACTGTGGAGATCATCCTTTCCGCACCTGCCCGTTTCGAGACTGCGCCCCGACGAGAAACCCGAGATCGATCCCCGCCTCGTCGAATCGCCACCGGACCTGCGGCAACATGTGGAAGCGTGCACGCGGATCATCGCCAGAAGAGTCCGGGCAGAAGATCCGGTTCATGGAGACTGCGCCGGTCTCGACGACGCCGGTGACCTCGGCGATCTCCGATACCACTCGACCCCGGCCTCTGAGCGCCGGATGGTCGAGCTGCCGGAGATGGACGACGTAGTCGATGCCTTGGGCCGCGAGCCTCGTCACGAAGGAGTCCGTCCAGCCGTTGCCTGCTCCCTTCATCGCCGCCGTCACCAGCCGCTCGAACGCGTCGCCGGCGGAGCCCGCATGCAGGGTGCACATCGAGCCGGGCATGCCCGAGTTCATCGCCTCGAGCATCGGCAGGGCTTCGGCGCCTCGGACCTCGCCGACCACGACTCGTGTGACGGACATTCGCAGGGTCTGGTGAACCAGGTCCGCGAGCGTGATCTCGCCGGCTCGTTGGCCGCCCATGCTCTCCGTCGAGCCTGGTCGGGCTTCGAGCGCCAGGACCAGCGGTGAGGAGCCGGGCAGTTCGTGCAGGCCCAGCTCGAACTCGGTCTCGAGCGTGGCGATGCGTTCGGTTGCTGGGATCTCCCGGGCGAGACACCTCAGCAAGGTCGTCTTGCCCGACGACGGTGCTCCTGTCACGACGACGTTCGCCTTGGCCGCGACGATCGCTCGAAGGAATCCGGCTGCCTGTGTGGACAGCGTCCCCATGCGCACGAGGTCTTGCAGCGTGATGCTCTGCAGGCGGTGCCGCCGGATGGTGACGGTGGGCCGTGGCACGACCTCTCGCATGGCGGCGAGACGGGAGCCGTCGGGAAGCCGCATGTTGAGGAAGGGCTGGGCGGGGGAGAAGGAGCGCTCCGACGAGCCGTGGTGAGCAGCGATGTACTGGATCTGCTCCACGAGCGCGGCGTCGGACTCGGCGATCGGGTCGGGTGCCACGCGCAGCGCACCACCCCGCAGCCGCAGGTACGGGCGGTCGCAGCCGGTGATGTGCACGTCTTCGATGTCGGGGTCGTCGAGGAGCTCCTGCAGGCGGCCGAGTCCCCAGATCGCGTTGTCGACCTGCCGGACGACTGCGGCCTCTGCCTCCGGCGACAGCAGGGCCTTGCCCGAGTCGAGTCGTCGACGCGCCTCGACGGCGAGCTCCTGCTCCACCCACGACCTGACGAGTTGCCGCTGATCCGCTGCTGTGAGCCGCTCCTGGCCTTCGTGTCGCTCCAGCCGGCCGATGACGGCGACGCGTAGCCGTTCGATCAGATCGGCGGTCATGAGCTCGCCGTCCTTGCCCATGTCTGAGGTCCGGAGAGCACTCGTGTAGCGAAGGCACGAGCCGCTTGTGTGAGTGGCGATCGGATGTGCCGGGGGGCGGGTGGGGCCGCCTCGGTCCAGACGATCGCAGCTCGCCGGTCGAACGGGATCTCACCGAGCACGGGTATTCCGCACGCACGCGAGACGTCGGTGGCGGAGTAGGGACGGCCCGGATCAACGATCACGAGCCCCGTCGGCGCACCATCGGTCTCGCTCTGCAGCGCTGGGAGTGTCCTGGCCGTTGCCCGGAGCGCTCGCAGCGAGGTTCCGGTGACGACCGCGACCAGATCGCTGCATCGCAGCATCGCGTTGGCGGGATGTGAGATCACGAAGCGGCCGAGGTCGACCAGGACATCGGCGTCCACGATCTCGGTCACTGTCGCAGCGAAGCTCTGCCACGGGACTGCATTGGATTGCCCGGCTGTGCCGAACCCCGCGAGGAGATGCGGCCCATGCTCGACTGGTCGGCATACATGTTGACGAAGTGCTGCCTCGGGTCCGGTGAGCCGGGCCTCGAGCAGGACGTCGACGATGGTGTGCTCGGCGGGGACGGCGCCGCCGGTGAGTCCGGCGAGCAGATCCCCACCCTGCGGATCGAGATCGAGCGCTATGGCCGGTCGCGGCCACGTTGCTGCCGCGGCCAGAGTGAGCGTGGTGACACCCGGGCTGCCTTTGATCGACACGAAGGTGATCAGCATCGGTCACCGATCTTCGAGCAACACGAGAGCTGCATGACCGGTCAGAGCGAGCCTAGCGACGGCCGCCGCGTCGGCGGCATCCACCAGCACGTCGACGGTCCTCCTGCCGTCCGCACCCAGGTCCCGCACGACCTCGGCGGTGATGCCGGCGCTCGTCGAGTCCTCGGTGTCGATCACCGCGATGCGATCCTGGGCGGTCAGGACACTCGCCGGCGCTTGCCCGATCTCGACCGCGATGCCCACGATCGCTTGCCCCGGCCCGGGCAGCGGCGAAGCTCCGGCTGATCCGGGCACCACGATCTGCCCGGGCATCAGGGTGACCGCCGCGGTCTGCCCCACAATCTGGTCGAACTCTGCCCAGGGCAGCGCCGTGAGTCCGGAATCGGCGGGAACCTGCGCGGCGACGAGGTCATCAGCGTGGATTTGGGAGCCGACGGGAACTGTGCGAGCAACGGCGACGATCTGTACCCGCTGCGCGACCGTGTTCAGTACCGCGACTCCGCCCAGAGCCCCAAGGATCGTGAGGGCCGCCGAGATCGCGAGCGTGCGTCGTCGGTGTAGCCGCCGGGGACGACCGGGCACGAAGTCATCGACAGGCGCCGGATCTGTGCGCGTGGTCATTCGCCACCTCCCACGACCAGCACCTGGATCTCGTCCACGGCGATCGACGTTTCCGATGTCAGGCGCAGCTCCTGGCCGCCGGCCACGGGTGCACCGCCCGAAATTCCGCGCCAGCCGACCTGCCAGACCGCAGTGGCTGTAATTGGCCACCGCCCGGTGCCTCCGGTGCGCTCGGGAAGGGAGCGCTCGCGATAGACGTAGCCGCAGTCCGGTGAGGCGCCAACTTGTCCGTTCCACGGAGTGCCAGGTCCTGCGCAACTCACCGTCGCTCCGCTGGGTCCCAGGGTCCACTCGACCGAGGTGAGTCGCGCCGTGGCGGTGACCTGTGCGTCGCCGACGGCAGCGGTTGCCGTGGGCGCGGAGTCGGGGACGTCGTCGAGCCAGAGCCACACCGGAACGCCGACCACGGCCGGTGCGCCGCCGGCCAGGCGGATGGTGGGCTCAGCGAGCTGAAGCTGGGAGATTGCCGAGCGAACGGGGATGCCGGGGTCGTCGACCGGCGCTGCTCTGCCAGTCGGCCTGGGCGCTGTACTCGCTGCAGCCGGGGCGAGCTGTGGCGAGAAGCCGAAGACGCGCTGTAGCTCCTCGACGACGTCGTCTGCCTCTTCACGGACCACGGCGGTGGTCGGGCCCGAAGTGGCCATGCGGGCGTGTGGGCTTGTCGGCGGCCCGGGCTGCACGGCGGGTGGGCCAGCCGGGCCGCCCGGGCGTCCCGGGTCCGCTGCTGTGATGACGCATCGCCCCGAACTCATGATGACCTTGCACTGGGCAGGCTGTTGCAGCGCGGGTAGCGGCCCGGCGGCCGGAAGCATAAGGACCATCGAGACCGCGACGCGCTGTGCCGCCTCGCTCAGCATGGCTCCGCCAGGGCGGGCGCCGTTCGCTCCACGAACCACCGCTCGCCCTCGCGCGCGAGCTCGGCACGGTAGCGGTATCGGGTGCTCTGGTTCTGCTCGTCGTCGAGGACGCCGCTGCCCGTGTCCGACACCAAGCGCGAACCGCTGAGGTCGATGCAGTCGAGGACCGCTACCCGGTCCATGGTGGGCGCGATGGTTGGATCGAGTTGGGGCGCGACGGTGACGGAGCCGTCCACGTGCGCGGACAACGAGGCGTAGTTCCGAACCTCGAGAAGCAGGTCGTCGAGGGCCTGGCTCCGAGCGACGGTGGCCAGCGGAACCGACCAGTCCTGGCTGCGCGGCGCCTGCATCGCCAACTGACTGAGCCGCCAGAACTCGGCGTACACCGCCAGGGCGTCTGACGACGATGCGGTCGAAGTGGGCGGAGGCGGCGGGTCGTTGGGGGACGTCTGCGAGCAGCCGGCGATGGACGCCACGCAGATCGCGGTGGCGGCAGCGAGCGGGTAGGCGCGCGGACGGCAGTAGTGGAGCACGGCTCCGAGCCTGGCCAGGGCGGCTCGCCTCTCGTTCGCGTTCGTTCGCTGCTCGCTTCGCACTCGCTGCTCCTGTCGACGAGGCCGGTCCTTGCTGATCACCTTCCCGACGCGATCAAGGTGACAGGTCATGTCCGTGCGCGGAGCGGAACGACCAGCGATCGCCCATATGGAGTAGTTGACTCGAGCGAGCGCGAGCGGCCGACGAGCAAGCTGCTCGCTCGGCGAGAGCGTCGACGAACCAGCGACCGAGCAGGCGCCGGCCACGGTGAAATCCGCCGATGAGCTGGAGGAAGGTGTGGCGGGCAACAAAGGACAGCGGGGGAGTGGTTTGGTCCGCTCGGCGCTCGAGATTGCTGGGCGGGGGTGGCCGGTGTTCCCGCTCCGTCCGGGTCGTAAGGAACCGGCAATTCGCAACTGGGAACGCCGGGCCACGACGGACCCCGATCTGATCCGCCGTACCTGGGAGGTCGCCCCATGGAATATTGGCGTCGCCTGTGGGCCGGCGGCCCTGCTCGTCGTCGACCTGGATGCAGGGGATCGCGGCGACCACGGGCGGCAGCGCTTGGCTGCCCTGGCTGCAGGCGCGGGCCAGGTGATCCCGGCCGACACCTACACCGTTCTCACGCCCGGGGGCGAGCACCTCTACTTCTTGGCGGGCGACGGCGGCTATCGAAACACCGCCGGTCGCCTCGGCGCGAAGATCGACACGCGCGGATCGGGGGGCTACGTCGTGGGGGCCGGCTCGGCCGTGGCGGGGCGCCGCTATCGCCTCGCTTGCGACCTGGATCCGGCCGCTCTACCCGGCTGGATCGCTGATCGTCTCGCCATGACTCCGCCCACGCCGACACCCGCGAGCGTTCATACCGCCAGCAGCGCATACATCGCCGCCGCGCTTCGCGGCGAGGTCCGGCGAGTCGCCGAGGCAACGGCCGGCAACCGCAACCACTCACTGTTCGTTGCCGCCGTACGCCTGGGCCGCTTCGTCCACGCCGGACGTCTCGAAGAGGGCGTCGCTCGGGACGCGCTCCTGCGCGCGGTCGATCGGCATCGAGGGCCGGGCGGACTGACCGACGGAGAGATCACCCGGACTATTGCATCCGGGCTTCGTCGATACGGGTCGGCCACAAGCGGCACTCCGTCGCCGACCTCAGCCGAGCGCCATCGTTCCCGCTAGGTGCCCCAGCCGTAGCCGCGTGGATACCGGCGCACGCGGAAAACTCGTAAGCTGTGAATTCGCTAAGAGAATGCGGTCATCGTATGCTGCTCGGTGATTCGGCTGGACTTTTTCTGCTGAACCCGCATACTGCGAGACGACCCCTCAGAACCATCGAACGGAAGTGGAAGAATATGGCCCAGGTCACTGAAGTGACGCTGGTTGACGACCTGGATGGCGGCAAGGCGGACGAGACCGTCGCGTTCTCCTTGGACGGTAAGGCGTTCGAGATCGATCTGAGCGCTGCGCACGCCTCGCAACTTCGCGATGCGATGGCCTCGTACATCGATGCGGCACGGCGCACGACGACTGGCGGTGGACGTCGCAGCCTTGCCCGCGTTGTGTCGACACCGCCCAAGTCGAACCGCGAGGAGAACGCGGCTGTCCGCCAGTGGGCGCAGCAGAACGGATACAAGGTCTCCGAGCGCGGACGGATTCCGTCCGAGGTGTTGCATGCCTACGCCGACCGCGACGACACGCCCGCTCCGGCCGTGGCCGAGGAGAAGCCGAAGCGTCGTGCGCGCAGGAAGGCTGCCGACGCAGCCTGATTCGTCAGCGGAAGGGGCCGAGGCCGCTGCCTCGGCCCCTCTCTCGTGCTCACCCGCCCGGACATGGCCCGGTCGAATGAGCGGGCGTCGGATCGACGGCGGCCTCGAGTGGCTGCGTGAGAACGCTATCCACAGCAATGGCCGCCTCCTTGAATTGGTCCACAGGGCTGGCAGCGAGATCCCGCGTGGTGAAGCACAACGTCATGGTGTCGTCATGTCGCTTCTCCGACGAGCACTCGCACTGTGGGCGGTAGGACTGGCGCTCTGGCTCGCCCTTGCCACTGCGTTCCCAAGCAGCCCGCTCCTGCGTGCGCTCGCGGAAGTCGGCTGCACCGACCATCCGGCCTTCGAGGTTCAGCAGGCGGCCGGCGTCCAAGTCCTGTCGGTCGAGGCGGACTCCTGCCCGGGCATACCTGCAGAGGAGGCGGTGAGACGGATGGCCCTGGCCGGCTGGACGGCCTCGCCGTACCCCGTCGATGCCGTTTCCGCGACCGTGTCTCGCACCGTGAGCGGACGTGCAATGAGCCTCGTTCTGCGCGCCAACGAGCTGAGGGCGGCCACCGGCACGAGCTTGGACGGACTTCCCCGGGCCGAGAGCCGGGTTGGGCCCGCCACCCGTGTGACGGCTGTCGCCGAGACGACAGTTCCCGCGTTGGCGAGCGTGGTCGCGCTGCTCGTCGTCGCCCGCCTGCTGCGTTCTACCCGGACGGCGACCCTTTGTCCTGCGTTGGTCTTCAGTCGGCGACGCTGAGGTGGATGTGGTCGTAGTGCCCGCCGGTGGGGTCGCTGACGTTGTAGATTCCGCCTCCGTTGTAGGGCACTCCCCAACCGTTCTCGTCCGCCGTCGTGATGTCCCAGTAGCGCCCCTGCCAGATCAGATAGTGCACATGCAGGGAGGCGGCGTTGGTCCGAAGCCAGTTCGCGATCTGCCAGCCGTGCGCGAGCTGGTCTCCGACGGGGAAGGTGCCGGCCGTGGTGGGGAAGATGTCGCAGGCTCGGCCCTTTGGATGATCGCTGCTGGGGTTCTGCAGGTGAGGATCCCAGCACGACACGGCCCGGATCGCTCGGCCAGTAGGCCCGAAGGTTGCCAACACCGCGTTCAGCGCGTTCAACGTTGCAGGCGTCAGACAGCCCCTCGTCGTCGGATCGTCCTCGGTGCAGCCCGCGCTCGATCCGCGGAACGGCTGCGCGGGAGCCGGCCCTTCTAAGCCCGAGCCGTTCTGATCGGACAGGACCGGGCCGATCGTGCCGAGGACGATGGAGAGCATGAGGGCGATGGCGAGCAGGACGGCACTCAGGCCGGCTGCCCCCATCGCGATCATTCGCACGGCTCAGGCGTCCGGGTATGGCGCGGTGGGCAGCGTGGGAAGCGGGGTGTGACCGGCTCGAGCGCCGAACCGGTCGTCGTGACCGCAGTCCACGAATGGCCCGTCCGCGGCGAGCAGCGCGCGCAGGCACGGATCGAGGTGGTCTCGGATCCAACTCGACATGGCGGTGCCGGGATCGGGAGCGAGTTCGGTCCAGGCCCGGCGGAGTGCCTCGAGCCGGAAGACTGCTTCGGGGTGTTCCCACCACACTGGGCACCAGTGCAGCTCGCCCCGCAGCGGGCGTGCAATGACCGAGGTGACATGGCCGTGAACCCAGCGGACGAGACGGTTCGGGTCCAGACCTGCAGTGGGGAGGTCATCCTCGTCCGGCCCGGTTCGGTCGAGAAGGTCGTCGAGCAGGGCGCTCTGGTGTTCGCGCCACGTTTCGAGCGCGGCCAGGCGGGCCTCGGTCTCTGGATCGTCCGTCACGGTGTCTTCTCCTGTGGTGACTCGTACAAGGCGCCGAGGACCCGTTGAGCGGTCTCGCGGAGTTCGTTGAGCGCGGAGTCGGCGTAGGCGGTGATGTCCGCGGCGTGTCTCTCGCGGTACCACGGCAGCAATTGCGCGAGTCCGGCTCGTCGACCGGAGGTGAGCAGTACGGCGTGGGTACGTTTGAGTGATCGCAGCGCATCCGGCGGCAGGATCGGTTGGCGTGTGGTGCTGGTCTGCCAGGTGCGGCCGTTTCCTCGTCCGTAGCTGGTCGATCTCTTTTCGACGTCGTGATCGCCGATCAGGCCGGACAGGCGCTGGAGGAAGGCGTGGTCGTCGACGCCGGCACCGACCAGTTTGATGGTCGCGGCGGACCAGAGAGAGTCCATGCCCTGCGCGCCCCAAACGCCGACGCCCTGCTGGTAGCTCTGAAGCATCGTCAGGACCTGGATGCCGCGGGAGCCGTAGTGGCTGTACAGCTGGGGGAGTTGCTGGATCGGGCAGATGTTGGCGGCTTCGTCCAGAACGGCGACGACGGGTGGATCGAGTCGGCCACCTGCGGCTTGAGCCTGCAGCTCGGCGACCTCGAGCAGACGATCGACGAGCGCGGCGACTACGGGGGCCGCCGTCCCGGCGCCTTCCTTCGACAGCAGGTGGGCCGTGACCGGCTGTTCGGATGCTGTGGTCAACAGCTGCCAGGGGTCGAGCTCGACCTGCATGTCGTCGGGGCCGGTTCGCCAGGTGTGCGGCGGCGTGATCCAGCGCAGGATCCGTTCGGAGGTGAGGGCTTTCGTCGCGGTCCGAGCGGTCTGATAGATGCCCTTCGCCGTGACGTCGGCTCCCCGCAATGCTGCGTCCAGATCGGCGGCCTCGACGACCGCGCCGACGCCATCGAGAGCGGCGACGGCGTCGCGGCGGCCGTGCTGCAGCCAGATCACGACCTCGCGCATCGTCCGACGACCGATCGCGGCAGCCAGCAACGTGCCCGTGAGTACCTGCTCGCCTGCGGCGTGGAAGAACGGGTCCCGGCGCTGTCCACCGATGGTGCCCATGAAGTGGCCGGCCAGTCGTGCAGCGGCCTCGTAGCGATGGTCGTCGGGGGCGTCGCGGATCGAGCGGAGCGGATCCCACCACCACGTCTGGGGGGCGTAGGCGATCTGCTGCGGGTCGAAGGTCCAGACGGGCCCGACCTCGGCGCGGGGGCCGGAGGTGAGGGCCCAGAGGTCGGATTTGTTCGAGGTGGCGACGACGAGGCCGGGGGCGCTGAGGACAGCCGGCACCGCTACGGCACTGGTCTTGTTCGACCTGGGGCCCATGATCACGAGCGCCACGTCCTCCCAGGACATCCACACCTCGTGCCCGCCGAGAACGCCGAGCCGGATGCCGCGGTCCGCGCTGGTGAGCGCGCGATCATCCGGCAGGCGACGAAGTGAGCGGGCTCGTTTCTCCTGCGCGGTTCCGGTGAGGTCACCGAGCTCGGTCGCGCGCAGGAGCGTGCGCGGGCTGGCCTGTCGAAGCAGCCGGCGGATTCCCCAGCCGATGAGCACGACGGCGAGCACGAGCACGACCAGCAAACAGCCGAGAACGGCCGCGAACCACCCGCGTTCCGGGGTGTCGGTGTGGACGAGCAGGCCGGGTGACCAGACCGGCGGGGTCCAGCGGCCGGTGGCCGCCAGCCGGGACACCCCGGAAGCGAGCCATACCGCAGTGGTGGTGCCGGCTCCGAGAGCGATCGCGCCGATCAACGCGAGGGGGGCGGCGGCCTCTCCCAGCCCTGGCCTGATCATGACGCCGTCCGGAAGGCGCCATCGGTGTCGTAGAGGCGGCGCTCGCTCGGTGTCAGGGTCAACGCGACGGGGAGCCCCATCCGTTCACCGGACTTGATCAGGTACTTGCCCCGGCCCGGGTGCGCGCGCCCGGAGTGCCAGGTGGGCGGGGCCGCCCACGAGGTTACGAGGGCCGCCTCGCCGCTGGTGAGCGAGGTGATCCGGCGGAGGCCGTCCAGTTCCTTCTCCGCCATGCCGCCGAGAATGAGAACGCCGTTGCGACTGGCCATACCGCGGGCTTTCGCCCGGTCGGACTCGGTGGGCAGGGCCTCGAGGTCGTCGAGGGAGTGGGTGACCTGGATGGAGACGACGCCGCGATGGCGGTTGAGTCGCGTGATCCTGTCGGACCGCTCGACGAGTCCGGGGGCGACGCGGAGGGCTCGCCAGAGCTCGTCCTGAACCTGGACCACGTTGCGTCGGCGGCCGGCGGCGGTGTTCGCGTCGATGACGCCCGCCGCCCAGGCCCAGGAACAGAGCATCGCAGCTGCCACGGCGTCGTCGTCCTCCTCGTCGAGCGCGGACAGGTCGAGGGACAGGGCGGTGGTGCCGGTGTCGGCGCGGACGCTGGATCGGCGATCGAAGATGCCCCGCAGGGCTCCGTCGCAGAGCAGGCCGAGGGTGTTGATCAGTTCGCGGGCAGCTCGGCGGTACTCATGCTCGTCGCCGGCGGCGGTGATGGCGACGAGGTCGTCGGCAGCAGTGTTGAGGACGTGAAGGACGTCGGGGATGAGGGGTTGGCTGGTCTCGCGCACGCCGACGACGAGATCGAGGGCGGCGCCGAGCAGTCGCCGTTCGGTGACGGTGATCTCTGCTCGCCGCACGATCGTGGTGAGCGCCTCGAGCAGCGACAGCCTGCGGGCGCGGATGGTCTCCGCGAGTCGTTCCCGTTCGGAGCCCTTCGCCGCGTCGAGGGCGGCGGCGAGTGGGCCGGCGTCGAGTGGGTTCAGGGAGTGGGCACCGCGTCCTACCTCCCAGACCGCACCGCCGAGGGCAGCGATCAGCTCGCTGTACTCGCCCTTCACGTCACCCGGCACCACTGCGGTCATGCCGAATCCGACGAGGCCGACCAGTAGCCGTTTGGTGATGGAGGACTTGCCGATGCCGGGCTGACCTTGCACCCAGACTCCGGTGTTCGAGACGAGCCCTGTGCGAAGCCATTCGGCGGGGTCGAGGCCGATGGGCTCCGAGGTATGGAGGTGCCTCCCGATCGGTACTCCCTGGACGACGGCACCGGAGGACACGGCGAACGGGTAGAGGCCGCAGGCCTGGCTGGTCGTTGCGGTGTAGCGGGCCGCGGCCTCGACGTTGGCGGCGCGGCCGCCATCGCGTGCGGGCCAGCCCCACCTGCGCGGTACCGGCGAAGTAGTCATGTTGTCCTCCGAGTCAGCGTCCGCCGCGGCGACGAGTGAGGTCGACGGGATCGAGACCGACGCCGAGGGCGACGGCGAACCCGGAGGCTTGGCTTCCGCGTAGCCGACGGAGCCTGAGCTTGGCTTGGCCGGCGCGGGTCTCGACGTCGCCGACCGCGGCAGGAAGGTCCGCGGGATCCAGCACGGTTGTGGTGACGTAGAGGCTGAAGCGGCCGACCCCGGCTCCCTCGGCCTCCTCGCGGGCGGACTGGAGAGCGCGGTTGCGATCGTCGCGGTCACGCTGGGTCTCGTCGCGTCGGGTGCGTTCGGCCCAGGCGCGCCGTATCTGGCCGCTGGTGATCTCTGCCTCGACCTTGGCCGCGGCGTGTTCGGCGTCGTAGGGCTCGTAGAGCAGGGTGACCCGTCGGGGGAACGGCCCGGGGGCGAGGAGCGGGGTCAGGATGTGCGGGCTGACGGACTGGCGCGGTGCCTCACGCATACCCCAGGTGACGGACACACCGGAGTCGTGGCGATAGTCGTCCCAGGTCTCGGTGGCTGCGACGGGGCCCGCATCCGACCACTCCTCGAGCAGGACGCGATCGGTGGTCAGGTCGCGGCGGGTCGACGGATCGAAGGCGGCTCGCAGCCGGCCGGCGAGCCATGCGGTTCCGGCTCGGCCGAGCACCGCGACACCCGCGGCGGCGAGGGCCTGCTCGATCCCGGGCAGCCCGCGCCCGGCGGTGATGGTCGCCTCGACGAGGTCGCCCGGGCGTGGTGAGGCGTGCTGCGGGTCCATGGTGACGGTGACGCGGGCGTCGATTTCGGCGGTGGCCTCCGGATTGGCCGCGATCAGCTCCTCGAGGACGCGCCGGGCCAGAGCGGGAGCCTCCGGATCGAGCGAGGCCGTGACGTGGTCGCGGGTCGTTGTCCCGCCGGTCGGCGCGGTGTCGACGGTGACCGAGAGATGGGTGACGAGGCGCTGATACCCGAGGTCGGCCAGGAGCGCGGCCCAGCCGGCCACCCAACGGTCCATCTGATCGTTGTCGGCAAGATCGAGGCCGACCGGGGAGACGCGCAGGACCGCAGACAAGCGGCCTGTGCGCCGGTCCCACAGCCAGCACTGCCGACCGCCGCGCCCGTCGTCGGCGTCGACCGGCACGACCGGGGCGAGGACGCCCGGAAGGTCGACGCCGCGAGGGTGGGTGGTGAGGATGCCGCCCGCCCAGTCGGTCCACCCGGCCGCCCGAGCCCGGCGAAACCGCAGCACACGCGTGAGGACGTCGGCGAGCGTGACGCCGCCGACACGGACCACCACCGCCGCGACCACGACTACCGCCGTGCCCGTCAAAGGGATTGCGGCGCGCGGAACGGTCGAGAAGGCCAGAAGCGGGACGAGGACGGCCAGGAAGAGAACGACGGTGGAACCGGTGCTCAACGAACCGATGCCCCAGCCGCGTTCTGCACGCCAGTTCCCATAGAGGCGGGGCAGGGAATCGCTGGGCGGGGTCACTTCCTCGCCCCCGGCTCCTCACCGCTACCTCCGGTCGCGGTGTCCCGCGCCTTCTTCACGGCCGCGGACCCGACCGCCACGGCCGCCGTCGCAACAGATCCCGCAGCTCCCGCAGCCGGGCCCGCACCTCGTGGTCCGGCTCCGGCGGATCCAGGACCGGTGGCTTCCTGGGCCGAGGCCCGCTGGCCGGGGGAGCGACTCGACATGGCTATCGCACCTGCCGCGGACACCAGCCCGGAGCCCCCCATGCTCTGCCCGCCGACCTGGGTGCCGGACCAGGAGAAGAACTTCATCAGGGCCGGCATGGCGACGAGCGCGAGAAGGAGCACGACCAGCCCCGCCAGCAGGGTGCTGACCTCGCCGGGCTGGTTCGACGACCGGGTGGACAGGTAGGTGAAGCCGATGAAATAGACGAAGGCCGCCGCGGGCTTGTAGACGACAATGGCGATCAGCCAGGGCAGCAGCCGCGTGAGCCAACCCCGCGTCGTCCGGGTCAGGGAGCCGGAGGCAGCGAGCGGAAGCATCGCCGCGAGGACCAGCAGCCCAGCCTGCCGGACGAGCATGAGCACCCACTGCAGCAGAGACAAGACCGCCGCCACCAGCCCGACGAGCAGCAGCACGAAGTTGTTCTTCATGCCCTCCTGGCTGCGCAGGTTGTCCACCATGAGCACGGCGAAGTTGTTCGCGGCGTCATCGAGGACGTCGCGGCTGAGTTGGTCACCGGCCCGTAGCCCGGCCTGCAGAACGATGAGGCCGAGGGCTGACACCGCGACGAAGCGAAGTAGCCCTGTCGCGACGGTGATCAGCGGCTCGGCCTTGCGGGACAGGACGAGACGTCCGGCCTGCACGACCACCGAGACGGTCAGGATGACCAGGACGAGGTAGCGCAGCTCGCCCTGCGCCGCGAGCACTGCCGGGTCGAGAGGGTTGACGCTGTCGGTCTGCGCCCACCACGAGGTTGCCGCTACGACGAGGTCGGCCGCGCCCTGCGTGACGCGGACGACGACCTCGTCGAAGGCGTTCTGGACGACCTGGCCCGACTTGCACTCGAGATCGAAGACCCCACAGTCAGCTGGTGCCTGCGCCAGTGCCCTCATGACGACGGCCCCGCTATCAGGTGCCGCTCGATCGGGAGAGGGGTCGTGGGCGCCGGAAGGTCGATCTGCCAAGGGCTCTTGTCTTGTCGATACATCGGCTACACCTGGAACGCGCCGACGATGACCGCAGCGACCGAGGCCAGCGCGAGGCCGCCGAGGATCCAGGCGGACCCGATCAGGCCATCGTAGGCGGTGGCCGAGCGATTACGCCGTCCGACGATGATCATGACAGCGCAGATCAAGAGACCGGCGACCCCCGCGGCCAGCACACCCCATTTGAGCCAGCCCAAGATCATGTCGGCCATGCCGTCCAGCCCGGGAGGACGGGTGGGAGCCGGGTTGGGTGGCTGGGCCACGACGACCGTCCTCACCGTGCACGCTCCGGGCGCAGGACGTGCCCGACCATCGGCACGAGCGTGCTCGCGGCACGCGGCGCGGTCGGGGCGGTGCCGGCGATCTGGTCGACGGCATCAAGCCAGCGACGGCTGCTGCGGTCGAGATCGCGCCGTGCCGCGGTCGTGAGGGCTCGGATGTCGTCGATCGGGCGGGGAAGCTCGCGCCAACGGGCGACATGGGGGAGCAGGACCGTGCGCGCGGTGTAGGGCGCGATCAAGGTCATCCGAGCCGTGACCGCCCGGCCCGGCCGAGCGCCATCGACGGCGTTGACCGCCAGGATGGGCTGACCGGGCATTCGTCCGATCGCCGTGGCGGCGCGGAGCAACGACTCGGTGGTCGCTCGACACACGAGAACCTGAACGCGTTCTCCGCGGTGCACACCGCCGTCTTGGGCGCGAAGCGCGGTGGCGAGGCTGGTGGTCCCGACACCACCGGACACGCCCGCTACAAGCGGTGCGTCTGGGGACTGGGCAAGGACATCTGCTGACATGAGGATCTCCTGACGGCGAGCTGTGCCGCCGAAGATCCGTCCTGACCGCTCCCGCTCTGTTCGTGAACGCTCTTTCAGAGATGCGAGCAGCGCTGAAGGAGTTCAGGCGTATCGTTCAGCACTGGTCAGCGGACCGCCCCAGCCGCCCCGATCCACTTCTGGTTGCCCGAGAACACCGTCGGCGGCCGCCGCATCGGCGCTCTCGCAGTCCCCGCCCCGGTCGACCGCACCTACCCGAGCCGCCCGCGCGCCTCGTCGTCGCCCTCATCGACGACCGTCTCGATCCACTCGGGGGGCGCGACGCCGAACACGACGACCTCGTTCACCGCGGGGCGATGTGGCCGAGTACCTCGACCAGATCCGCGACCGCAGGCTGGTCGGCCTGCTCGTCCGAGGCGTCCCCGGGTCAGGCCCGGACGTGCAGAACCAGGTCGGCAGCCCGGTGGGCGATCATCGCCGTTGGCGCATTGGTGTTGCCGGACGGCATGGTCGGCATCACCGAGGCGTCGACGACCCGTAGCGCCTTGATTCCGTGCACCCGCAGTGGGGGTCCACGACGGCGAGGTCGTCGGTTCCCATCCGGCAGGTTCCGGCAGCATGGAAGATCGTGTCCTCCTGGTCGGCCAGCCAATCGACCACCGCCGCGCCGTCACCGCTCAGGCAGGCGCCGGCGATGCCTCTCGTGGCGGGCTGGGCCACGAGCTCGCGGGCCAGCTCGGACCCCTTGAGCAGAGCGCGCACGTCGTCCCGGTCGCCCAACCGCTCGAACTCGACGAGCGGGCGACCGGCAAGCAGCCGGACCCGGCCGCGTCCTCGGGGGTGCAGCAGAACGGTGTAGACGGTGAACGCGTCCGTGCGCTCGAGAGCGGCCCGGCCGCTGATGCGATCGAGGCTGGAGTGCACCGGCGTGAGTGCGATCTGGAAGTCCTCGGTGACCAATTGGGCCTCGAAGGGCGTGGTCGTCATCGCCCCTGTGCCGTTCGTGAGCAGGGAGCCGAGCGCCTTGGTCGCCGCGACGGGTCCCACCGTGTTGATGGTGGGGACCATCGACCTCCGGTACTGGGCGGAGACCAGGTGGTCCTGGAAGTTCCGGCGCTCAGCCACGTCGCGTCGATGTCGGTCGCGGTACCCGCGCGCGATCGGCGGGCGGACACGCGCACGCGAGGACCACCCGGTCGGCTCCGGCCCCCGCGAACTCGCGCGGCCGCTCGACCCACGCGGGCGGGTCCGCCGAGGACGAGATACCGGTCGGCCAGCCGGCCGAAGTCGTGCGCGTAGGTGCGGCTCACCGCGGCGATCCCCGTCTCGCGGGCCCACGCGCCGTCGGGCGTCCACGCACGTCCAGACGAAGACGGCACCGGACAGGGCGGCGGGGTCGTGCCGCGCGTCGTGGGCGTGCTCGCGGACCCGGGCGATCGAGCCGGCGAGCTGCGCCGGCTCGACCATGGAGGGCGTCCAAACGTCGGCGTAGCGCCGGGCGCGGCACATCGCGCCCTCCGTGCGCCGCCGAGCCAGATCGGTGGACCGCCAGGCTGTACGGGCGGCGGGTCCCGGACGAGATCGCGCAGGGTCGTGAACTCGCAGTGGAGCGTGACCCGATTGCCGGTGAACAGCGCCCGCAGCACCCGCAGCCCTTCGTCGAGCCTGCGGAACCGGTCCGTGGGGTGGACGTCCGTGGCCTCGAACTCCCGCGGGAACTCGCCGCCGACGCCGAACTCGAACCTGCCCGCTTGCGGCCACCTCGAGCGGCGCGGCGAGCTTCGCCGCCAGCGCGACGGGGTAGAGCGGGAGCAGCGCGATCGTGCTGAGCAGCCGGATCGTGCTCGTGGCTCCGGCCTGCACCAGGTGCACGAAACGCGTTGGGAGTGGGCCCGTGGAAGAACAGGTGCTCGCCGCTGACCAGGAGGTCGAACCGGCCGCCTCGGCCGCCCGCGTGTCACGGGCGGCCGAGGGAGGTCTGCGGTGGACAGACCGATCTGCATGATCCGAAGCTAGCCGGTACGCAGTTCGGCGGTGGCCTCCCGGTCGATCGTCAGGCCCTCGGGATCGTGGTGCGGGTCGCCGACCACGACCACGCCGTAGTCCCGTGCGGCACCCTCGATGCTGACGTACTCGTCCCGCACGTCCCGCAGCACCGCCTCCGCGTCCCGGGCGAACGGCGAGCCCCAGCCGCCGCCCCCGTTGGTGAGGTAGCGGAACACCGAGCCCGCCTTCGTCCGCCACACCGGTGTGCTGGCGAAGTAGTGGTAGGTGCCGTTGGCGGGATCGAGCACGCGGCTTTGCGGATCGAGCACGCCCGCGACCGGGTCGCTGGTCCGGTAGGTCTGTGCCTCCGTCCCCACGAGGGCGCCCGTCTCGCGGGGGTCGTGGTGGTCGGCAGGGAAGATCCAGACCCCGCCGCACGGCCCGGCCTCGCCGCCCGCCGCGCCGACGCCCGAGGACACCTTCGTGTGGAAGGGCGAGCTGTAATGCTCGGCGTCGGTGAGCCAGAGGGTGTCCTTGAGGTTGGCCGCGCCCCCGCGGTGGGTCCCCGGGCCGCCGGTGTCGATCGCGTGCTCCTTACGCAGCACGACGACCGGGGCGTCGTGCTCGATGGCCTCGGTGGGCGGGTCGAGGTTGTTGAGGGTGAACAGCACGGTGTAGCTGTCCCCGTCGCCCTCCTTCGTGGCGCCCCACGGCCCGTGCTCGCCGCCGCACTGGGCGATGTTGGCCCACGGGGTGCCGTCCGGGAGCAGCCCGTTGGCGTTGTGGGTGTTGGTCGAGCCGTAGTCACCCGCCACCGCGTTCTCGCCCAGGACCGGGTTCAACGCGTCGAAGATCGCCGAGACCAGGGCGCCGGTGCTCTCCCAGAACAGGAAGATCCCGCCGTCGGGCGGTAGCGACGACAGCAGCGAGCCCATCGGACCGACGAGGTCGACCGAACGCCACGTGCCGGACGTGAAGGGGATCTGGGGGTCCAGCAGCATGGTCAACCCGACGGCAACGGCGGTCTTGGAATCCAGCATGCTCGCGTTGATGCAGGTCCGGGCCTGGGTCGAGGTGCCGGACAGGTCCGCCTCGATGTCGTGGCCGCGCTTGCGCAGCGTGACGTGCACCGCGTAGTCGACGGTGTCGTCGAGCCCGTCGGCGTCGATCAGGCCGGTGCCGGTGTAGTCGCCGTCCGGGATGCGGGCGATGGCCGCCCGCATCCGCTCGGCGGAGGTGTCGCAGGCGTACCGCAGCGTGCCGAGGTAGGCGTCTAGGCCGTATCGCTCGATATTGTCGAGCACCAGCCGCGCGCCGAGCTGCAGCTGCTGGTGGATGGACTTGAAATCCGGGAGCAGCAGCCCGCCGAACCGCGAGTTGTCGAAGATCAGGCTGAACGTGGACCGGACCGGCCTGCCCTGCGAGTACAACAGCACGGGCGGGATGACCAGGCCGTTCTCGTAGACGTTGGTCTTCGTGCCGGAGAAGCCGCCGGGCACCGTGCCGCCGATGTCAAGCTGGTGGGCGCGCAGGTTGACGAAGGAGACCAGGCGGTCGTCGGCGAAGACGGGGTGGATGAAGCAGACGTCGTTGACATGGGTGCCCGCCCGGTAGGGGTCGTTGCAGATCAGCACGTCTCCGGGCCGCAGGTTGTCCGGGCCGTACTCCTCGACGCTGTTACGCACGGCGTCGGCCATCGTTCCGAGGAACACCACGAGGCTGTTGCTGACCACCGACATCGGGTAGTCCTGCTCGGGTGGGCCGGAGATGGTGCAGGCGAAGTCGTACCAGTCGCGGATGATGGGGGAGAAGGCCTCACGCAGGAAGCCCGTGGACATGTGCTCGACGGCGTGTCGGAGCCGGTTGGTGATCACCGACGCGGTGAACCGGTCGCAGTGGTAGGTCTGCCGGAACTCGGCCTCGGGCAGGTCCTTCAGCAGGGTCATCGCTCAGGCCCTCCGGATCAGCAGCTCGCCGTGGCGGCCGACGGTCACGCGCTGTCCCACGCCGACGTGCGTGGTGGACAGCTGCTCGTTCACGATCGCGGGCCCGGCGAACTCGTCGCCCGCCCGCAGGGACTCCCGGTCGTAGACGGCGGCCTCGTCGCAGTCGATGTAGCGCAGCTCCACCCGCCGCACCGGGGTGAGCGGGTCGTCCGTGGAGCGGGTCGGTAGCTCGGGATAGGTCACCTTGGGGGTGTCCACGACCGCGCGGACCCGGAACGTGACGCCCTCGACCGGGACCATGTCGAAGCGGTTGCCCGAGCGCGTCTCGTAGGTCTCGTGGAAGCCGGTGACCATGCCCTCGATCGCGGCGCCGTCGATCGTGCCGTCGGGCGCGGGGACGAACGGGGTCTCCCAGCTCTGCCCGACGAGTCGGGCGTCGAAGCTGCGGTGGAAGGTCACCGAGGCGTGGACGACGAGCCGCTCGCGCAGCCGCGCCTCGAGCGCCGTGAAGATGTCATCGATCGCGGGGGCGGCCTCGGCGGTGAGGATCGTGTAGAGGCTGCGGTCGGCGGTGAAGACCTGGTCGGTCGACAGCAGGCCCAGCGCCGAGAACAGGCCGGGGTGTGGCGGGACCACGACCTGCTTGCACTGCACGGTGTCGAGCACGGCCGGCAGCAGCATCGGTCCGGCGGCACCGTAGGCGACCAGGCTGTAGTCGCGGGGGTCCACGCCGTTCTTGATCGCGACGTTCAGCACGCCCTGAGCGATGTTGTTCACGCCCATCTCGTAGGCGTAGCGCACCCGCCGGCCGAGGTCGAAGTCCGTCTCGAGGGACTCGAAGGCCCGCTGCGACGCCTCGATGTTCAGCGCGACCCGACCGCCCGCGAAGGACTGCGGGTCGATGATGCCGATCATCAGGCAGGTGTCGGTCGTGGTCGGCTGGGTGCCGCCGCGGCCGTAGCAGGCGGGACCAGGGTCTGCGCCCGCGCTGCCGGGGCCGACCTCGATCTCCCCGGACGGACCGATGGACACGAGCGATCCGCCGCCCGCCCCGATGCTCGAGATGTCGTTGGCCAGCGCGTTGACGACGAGGTCGTGCTCGAGCTCGAAGGTCGTGTTGACGAAGGGGGCGCCGTCGGTCACCACGGAGATGTCGCACGACGTGCCACCGACGTCCGCACACAGCAGGTTCGCCTCGCCGATCAGCTCGCCGAAGTGGGCGCTGGCCACGGTGCCCGCTGCCGGTCCGGAGAACACGACCCGGAAGGGCTGCTCCATCGCCCGCTCGGCCGGGACCAGGGTGGCCGCGCAGTCGGCGAAGTTCAGGGCCCCGGTGAAGCCGAGATCGGCGAGGCCCTTCTGCAGCTTGCCCGTGTAGTCCGAGTAGATGATCTTCATGAAGGTGTCCACGACGGTGGTGGACGCCCGCGCGTACTCCTTGGCCAGCGGGGAGACCTCGCTTGAGATCGAGCACGGCACGTCGCCGAGGACCTCGCGGACGAGCTCGCGCAGCCGCTCCTCGTGGCGGCGCTCGACGTAGGCGTTGAGCAGGCAGATCGCCACCCCGGTGACCCCGCAGCGGCGCAGGACCTCCAGCTCCTCGCGGGCCTGCAACTCGTCGAGACCGAAAAGCACCCCGCCGTCCGCGGTGATCCGCTCGCGGATGCCGCGGCGCAGGTAGCGGGGGACCAGGGGCCGGGCGGCGTCGCCGAAGCTGCGCCGCCAGCGCGGGTCCATGATGGCGTGGGCGGGGCGCCAGACCCGGCCCATGTCGAGGATGTCGCGGTGGCCCTCGGTGGTCAGGAACCCGATCTTGGGCAGCCGCCGGATGATCACCGCGTTGAGCCCGTGGGTGCTGGCGTGGTTGAACACCTGCGAACCCTCGACGCCGAGCTCCGCGGCACCTGCGAGCACGGCCTGGTGGACGTCGGTGACGTTCGTGGAGACCTTGGCGGTTCGGATGACGCCGTCCTGCAGGGCAACGACGTCCGTGAAGGTTCCGCCGACATCGACTGCGATCATGTGTGTGCCTCCCTCAGACCATGTCCGACAGCAGCTGGATGGGGCCGAGCAGGTTCCAGCGCTCGCGGCTGACCGAGTTCAGGCAGTTGCCGCACTTCACGACCTGGAACCAGCCGCCCTCGGAGAGAACCGGATAGCGCGCCAGCTCCGTGGCGGCACAGCGCGGGCAGTTGCCTTCGACCGGCTCACGCTGGAGCGTCAGCGGTGGGCTCGTCCGCGTGGTCGGTTCCTCGGACATCGGCGTCCTCCTCGCGAGTCGCGCACCTCGTGCGGGTGCGCGACCACGCTAGGAGCGGCGTATCCCCTGTCACCATGCGCGCAGCGCGCCTCGGGGTGCGCGGAACGCACCTGGTAGGTCTGTGCCCGGGGAACGGAGGTCTGATGAGTCCCGACGACGTCGTGGGCTCGGTGGTGGAGGCTCGGGCGAGGGGGAGTCCCCGCTGCTCGTGCTGGAGCCGGTCCTGGAGTTGCTCGACTGGCACGGCCTGAGTCGGGGACCGGTCCGCGCCCGGCGGATCGGGGAGGGGATCAGCAACGTCACGTTCCTGCTGGAGCGCGACGACCGACGCATGGCCCTCCGGCGGCCACCTCGTCCGCCGTACCACCAACGCGCCCACGACGTGCTCCGGGAAGCCAGGCTGCTGACCGCGCTCCGTGCCGTCCCGTGGCCGCCGAGAGTTCTGGCGACGTGCGAGGACCCGGGGCCGATCGGGGCGCCGTTCTACGTGATGGAACACGTCGAGGGCGAGGTGCTCACCGACACGCTGCCGGCGTTCTGGCAGTCCACGCAGGCGGCCACCGCTCTGGCCGACGAGCTGGTCGACACTCTCGTCGCGCTGCACGAGCTGCCGTGGCTGGACACCGACCTCGCAGACTTCGGCAGGCCGGACACGATGCGGCAGCGCCGCGTCGACTCGTTCGGTCGCATCTGGGACTCCTCCCCGCACCGCGACATCCCGAGGCCGATGCCACGGCGGCCTGGCTACGCGCCCACGTCCCGAACCAGCGGGCCGTCGCCCTCACGCACGGCGACTACCGGCTCGGCAACGTGACCGTCGCCGGCCGGAAGCCGCGGGTCGCCGCCGTCCTGGACTGGGAGGTGGCGGCGCTGAGCGACCCCATGGCCGACCTGGGCTATCTGCTGTCCACGTGGCCCGAGCCCGGCGAGCGACGCCGGGGTGCTGCTCGACTTCGCCGGAGTGGTGCGACCGCCCCTGTTCCCAGGCCGACGACACCTGGTCCAGAGGTACGCCGCGCGGAGCGTGCACGCCGTGCACGACCTCACTGGTACACAGCGTTCGTGTCCTGGCGGGTGACGATCGGGCTGGAAGGCTTCCATCAGCGTCATCTCGCCTCCGGTGCGGAGCCCGCAGAGGTCGATCGTCTGGGCTGCGAGGTGCCCGAGCTCTCGCGCGCGCCCATACCGCCACCCAGGGCGACCTGGCGGTCCGCTGACCGCCGGCTCGGCAGCACCCTCGGGAACCGGCTCGAGGACCGACCCCCTCGGAAGCAGCGGTGGTCGCGCAGGCACAGGGCTCTCGTGACCGCGCGACCCGCTGGGAGACGGCCACGAGGTCGGTCGCCTGCGCGCTCCGGCGACAGCGCCCCGGGCGGGCGCGCGCGCCGCCGCGTCCAGGGTAGAGGCGCGGCTCAGCGCGAGGTGACCGGCCCGCCCGCGGTCTGCGAGGGGAGCTCCCCGAACCGCTCGCGATAGAGCCGGGCGAAGCGACCGGGCTGGTAGAAGCCCCACGCCGCCGCGACCTCCGTGACGGAGCGGCCGCCCGCGGCGAGCTCGGCGTGCACCCGGTCGAGCCGCACAGCGCGCAGGTAGGCCAGCGGCGGCAGGCCGACGAGCTCCTGGAACCCCGCCTGCAGCGCGCGTGGGCCGATGCCCGCCAGCTCGGCCAGCTCGGCGGTCGTCGTCTCCTTCTCGGGATGGGCGTCGAGATGGTCGACGACCAGTCGGACCCGCGCGCGCCGGTTCGGTTCGCGGCGGCGCAGGCGGGCGCTGAACTGGCTGGGCACGACCATGAGCAACTGCGTCATCAGCGCCGCCTCGAGCTCGTGGCAGGCCACCGGCATCTCGGCGAGACCGCCCGGTCGGGCGAGCTGGGCGTGCAGGAAGGCGGCCGTCGCGACCAGCGACCGGCCCGTGGGCGAGGACAGGTCGAAAGTCAGGTCGAACCGGATAGGTTCACCGGGCGGGGTGCCCGCCAGCTTGGCGGCGTGCGACTCGAGCAGCTCCTTGGGGAACTTCAGCGCGTACTGCACCGCGTCCGGACTCCAGCGGACCTCCAACGGGCCGTCCGGCAGGAACGCGACGCCGGCCCGACCGACGCCCGCTGTCTCCCGGCGGCCATGCTGGGAGACCTGCGACTCGCCCACGGTGGCGAGGTTGACGTGGTAGCAGGTGCGCATCGACGGTCCGGCCAGCGTGGCGTCGGCCCCGTAGGACATCCGTCCTACTGTCAGCCTGGCCGAGGGCACGAGGTCGAGCCGGAACTCCAGCGGGTGTCCGTCGACCAGGCGCAGGTCGTGTTCGCTGAACGTGCGGCTGGCCAGCTCCCGTGCCTCGTCGGCGTCCGCCGTCGCGTACGACACCCCGCGGGACATCAGCGCTCCTGCGCAGGGGCCTCGTACCCGGAGTAGAGGGCGGCGCCGCCGCCGTCCACGACGAGGATCTGACCGCTTGTGTAGGCGGACTCGTCGGACAGCAGGAACAGCGCGGTGGCGGCCTGCTCCTCGGGCGAGGCGGCGCGCCCGAGCGGAACCCTCCGCTCGCGGGCCGCGTACAGATCCGGTGCGGACTCGGCGAAGGCCTGCACCATGCCGGTCGTGGTCAGCCCGGGGCCGAGTGCGTTGACCCGGATGCCGTAGCGCGCCCAGTCGACCGCCAAGGCCTTGGTCAACCCGACGACGCCGTGCTTCGACGCGACGTACGCCGCGCTGTTCAGCGCCGCTGCGACGCCCGCTGTGGACGCCACATTGAGGATCACGCCGGCACGCTGCCGGATCATCACCGCACCAGCGGCCCGGGCCAGGTAGAAGTAGCCGTTGAGGTTGATGTCGATCACCCGTCGCCACTCGGCGGACGAGAACTCCGCCGTGGGAACGCTGCGATGCACGCCGGCGTTGTTCACCAGCAGGTCCACCCGGCCGCCCGTGTCCAGGGCCGCGGCGACCAGCCGGTCGGCGGTGTCCTCCTCCGCGGTGTCGCCGACCACCGCGACGAGGTCGGCCTCGGTGCCGAGCTTCTCCAGGCCGACGGGGTCGAGTGCGTTCACGACGACCCGGGCGCCCTCGGCCGCGAGGGCCAGAGCCACCGCTCGCCCGATGCCCGCGCTCGCACCTGTGACGATCGCGACTTTGCCCCTGAACCTATCCGTCACTGTCGTTCCCCTCGTCGTCGAGCCGGGACAGGTCCGAAATTAGAACGAGCGTGAGAAAAACGGAACAGGCTACAGTCGCCCGCATGGCGGTGGATCTGGGGCGGTACGGGATCTGGCAGTTGGCGGGCATGCTCACCCCCGGACTCGCGACTGAGATCGAGCGGCTCGGCTACGGCACGATCTGGATCGGCGGCTCACCGCCCGCCGACCTCGCGCTCGCCGAGTCCCTGCTCGACGCGACCGAGCACGTCGTCGTCGCCACCGGGATCGTCAACATGTGGCAGGCCGCGGCCAAGGAGACCGCCGAGTCCTACCATCGCATCGTGGCCCGGCACCCGGGGCGCTTCCTGCTCGGCGTCGGGATCGGTCACCCGGAGGGGCAGAAGGAGTACCGGTCCCCGTTCGACACGATCCAGACCTACCTCGACGACCTCGACGCGGCCGGTGTGCCGGTCGAGGACCGCGCCCTGGCCGCGCTGGGGCCCAAGGTCATGCGCGTCGCCGGGGAGCGGACCGCCGGCGCGGCCCCGTATCTCACGGTCCCCGAACACGCCCGGGAGGCGCGGGAGATCCTCGGTACGGGTCCCCTGCTCGCCCCGGAGCACAAGGTCGTCGTGTCCACGGATGCCGCTCATGCCCGCGAGTTGGGCAGGTCCCGGGTGCGCAGGCCCTACCTGGAGCTGGTGAACTACCGGCGCAACCTGCTGCGGACCGGTTTCACCGAGACCGACATCGACACCGAGTCGGACCAGCTGATCGACGCCCTCGTCCTGCATGGCGACGCCGACACCGTCGCCGCGGGCCTCGACGCCCACCTCGCGGCAGGCGCCGACCACGTCTGCGCCCAGGTCTTCACCGCCCCCGGCGCCCCGGACGAGGAGTACCGGGCGGCGCTGCGAGCCCTCGCCGGTGGTCTCGGCCTGGGCTGATCGCGCCGGCCCGAGAGCGAGGTCGGGCTTGCGCGGCGGAGCCTCAGCTGGTCGCCCCTCCGGCAGAGCGGTCCTTGCGCAGGGCGAACTTCTGGACCTTGCCCATCGCGTTGCGCGGCAGGTCCTCCACCACCTCGAGCTGGGTCGGGGCCTTGAACCGCGCGAGCCGTGCCCTGGTGTGGTCGACGATCTCGGTCAACGTCGGGGGGTCGCTCGGGTCCATCACGGTGACGACGGCCAGCGGGGTCTCGACCCAGCGCTCGTGTGGTACGCCGATCACGGCGACGTCGCGAACCTTCGGGTGGGTAGCGATGGCGGCCTCGACCTCGGCGCAGTAGATGTTCTCGCCACCCGAGATGATCATGTCCTTCTTGCGGTCGACGACGTAGACGTAGCCCTGCTCGTCGCGACGGCAAAGGTCACCGGAGTGGAACCAGCCGCCCGCGAACGCCGCGGCCGTTTCAGCGGGTTTGCGCCAGAAGCCCTTCATGACTGTCGGTCCGTTGTAGACGATCTCGCCCACCTGCCCGACGCCGACGTCCTCCATGTCCTCGTCGACGATCCTCGCCTCGACGTTGATGAGCGGTCTGCCCACCGAGCCGAGCCGGTCCATCGCGGTGCGGACGTCCAGCACGCAGGTGGCTGCGCTCATCTCGGTTTGCCCGAAGCTGGCGAAGACCGAGATCTCCGGGAAGGTCCGCAGCAGCTTCTGGACGACCGACGCCGGTGCGTTGGAGGCGCCCCAGCAGATGCGCCGCAGGCTCGCCGCCCGTCGGGCGGCATCCGGGACGTCGCACAGCTCGTCCGCTTGTGTCGGGACGAAGAAGCACGCGGTGACCCGCTCCCGCTCGATGATCCCCACGACGTCCTCGGCGCTGAAGTTCGTGGAGTCGAGCATGATCGTCCCCCCGCACCCCATCAGGGGGTACAGGAGGATGTCGACCCCACCGATGTGGAACAGCGGCATGCCGGACAGGACGCGTTCGGTCGGCTCGGTCATGCCGAAGGTGGCGACGAGGTTGAACGTATGGACCACGAGTCCGCGGTGGGTGATCATCGCACCCTTGGGGCGTCCGGTCGTGCCCGAGGTGTACATCAGAAAGGCGGTGTCCGACTCCTCGCTGCGGGGGTCGCCTAGATCGTCCGAGACCTCCGCGCGCAGCTCGTCGACCGTCAGCAGCGGCGCCTCGCTTCCCGCCAGTCGTGCGCCCTCGCGCGCCTCCTCGGCGAGCGTCGGGTCGACGACCACCAGGCGTGGGTCCGAGTCGGCGATCATGTAGGCGATCTCGTCCGCCGCCAGCCTGGTGTTGACCGGGACGACGATCCCGCCGGCCTTCAGCGTGGCGAAGTAGGTCTCGACCGTGCCGATCCCGTTCTGCAGGAGGGTCAGGACGCGCTCGCCCGGGACCACGCCCCGCGGGCGAGGACCCCGGCGAGCCTGTCCACCCGCTCGTCGAGCTCGGCGTAGCCGACGTGCTCCTCGCGGTGTCGGATCGCGAGGTTGTCCGGCGCCTTACGCGCGGCGCGGGTGAGGAGGGCGTCCAGGGTCAGGGCGCGGCTGGTCTCGGGGACGGAGTCGCGGTCGATCGCGGCGACGGGGGGCGGGGCGAGCTGATCCATTCAGAGCCTCATCGGTCGGAGTGATCGGGCGGGTTTCCGGCATGGTCGCGATCCCGCCCGATCGGTCCCGGTCCCTGCCCCTGGACGACAGGGCGGGTGACGAGTCATCGGCGACTAAGACCGACCGACCGACCGGTCGAACAATATAGCGCATGGTCGGTGGCCCTACGTCTGGCTCCGCACAGGTGGTCTCCCTCGATCGCCAGGTCCTTCTTCACGGGGCGGGCCGGCGCGCGAGGCCGTCGATCAGCCGCTGGAGGCGTGTTCAAGCGTGCGCGAAAGGGCCTCGAGCATCAATCGGAGGTCACGACGTCCAGCAGTGCCGGAGTCGACATTAGAAGCCGACCATCTGGTCGTCAACGACTTGACGCTCGGTTGGGGCCACCCTTACGGTCGAGAGGGCCTGTCGGGGGATTCGCGCAAGAACCGACGCCTACCCGCCGGATCCCGGTTCCAGCGAGTGGACTCGTGCGGCCCCGTCCGAGAAGCCCAGCCGAGACATGCCCTCGCCCCGCTCGGCGGCCGACCCCACGTACCTCACATGGCCCGACGACACACTGGAGTGTTCATGTCCGAGATACAAGGCACGGAGAAGAACAGGGCAGCGGACGGCTTGATCACCGCGCGCCTGGAACGCCTTCCCGTGCTCGCCCGAAAGCAACGTGTGTGGGTGGCGATGTTGGGCGCCTTCTACGTGTTCGACATGATCGACCTCTCGCTCGGCTCGTACTCCTCGCCGGCGTGGCGCGTGGAGTGGGGCACCACCGTCGGACAGTTCGGGATCATCACCTCGGCGACGTTCGCGGGGATGATGATCGGCGGCCTTTTCGGGGGCAGGCTCGCCGACCGGTTCGGACGCAGGCCTTTGATCCTCGGCGGCGTCCTCCTGATGTCGGCAGGGTCCCTGGCGACGGCATTCGCCCAGAACTACGAGACGGTCGCCCTGCTGCGCGTCGTCACCGGCATCGGGATCCAGGCCATGGCGGGCACCGTCCTCGTGTACGCGAGCGAGATGCTGCCCACCCGACAGCGAGGCCGATGCACCGCACTCGTGGTGGCCCTCGGCTTCCTGGCGGTCCCGCTCTCCGCGGTGCTCTCGACGTTGATCGTGCCGCTCTCCACGGGCGCATGGCGGTGGATGTTCGTGATCGGCGCCCTCGGCGCGGTGGTCGCGTTGCTGTTCGGCCGCCGACTCCCCGAGTCCGTCCGCTGGCTGCTCGCCCGCGGCCGCGAGGACGAGGCCGTGCGCATCGTGGCCGACCTCGAGGCGGACGTGCAGCGACGCTTCGACGGCCCGCTGCCCGAGCCGGTTCCGGCACCGGCGGTGCGACCGCTCCCGCTCCGCGACCTCCTCTCGGGCCGGCTGGTGGGCAGGCTGCTGATCGGGATGTTGGCCGCGATGGGCGTGATCATGATTCAGTACGGGTTCTCGTCATGGATTCCCGTACTGCTCGTCGAGCGCGGCTACAGCCAGGTCGAGTCGCTGCAGTACTCCACCGCGATGGCGGTCGCCGGGGCCATCGGAGCGTTCTCGACTTACCTCTACATCGACCGGTGGCAGCGGAAGAACGTGATCGCGACCATCGCGATGATCGTCGCGGCGTGCGTCCTCGTCTTCGGCTTCACCGGGTCGATGCCCCTGTTCCTGGGGATCGGTCTGCTGGCCATGGCGGCGGTGAATGCCGTGATGTCGACGGTCTATGCCTACCTTCCGGAGCTGTTCCCGACGGGGGTGCGGGGTGCGGGGGTCGGGGCGGCCCAGGCCGCCGGGCGGCTCGCGGGCATCGGCGGGTCGCTTCTGGTGCCGGCCATCTACGCGGGGTTCGGCTTCTCGGCGATCTACGTCTACGTCGCCGTGGTGTGCGCCATCCTGGCTGTCGTCGTCGGCGTCTTCGGGAGTCGGACGACGAAGGTCGGTCTCGAGTGACCCCGAGGCCGTCGCCCGCCCTGGCCGTGCTCACGTCAGACCGCGGAGCACCTCGACGTCGGCGAGCCTCGCGCGGTGGCCTCTCGCCATCGGCTTGACCCGCACGGTCGTGACCCCGGCGGCGGCCAGCGCCGCGATCCGCTCGGCCAGGTGGCCGGCCGAGCCGATCAGCGACACCGCGTCGACCAGGTCGTCCGGGACGGCCGCGGTGGCCGCGTCGCGCCTGCCGTTCAGGAACAGGTCCTGGATCTCCCTGGCGGCGTCCTCGTAGCCGAAGCGGGCCGCCAGGTCGTTGTAGAAGTTGCGGCCCCGCGAGCCCATGCCGCCGATGTAGCGGGCCAGCACGGGACGGTGGAGGTCTCGGACCGGGCCGGGATCGTCGGTGACGGCGAGCGGCGCCCAGACGGCGATCTGCAGGGGCCCGAGCCGAGGGTCCCGCTTCGACCGCCCCTCCGCGAGTGCGGCACCCCACGCGCGCTCGGCCCGCTCGGGGTGGAAGAAGATGGGCTCCCAGCCCTCGGCGACCTCGGCGGCGAGCGCTACGTTGCGCGGTCCGATCGCCGCGATCGTGATCGGGATCCGGGGTCGAACGGGGTGGTCGATCAGCTTAAGCGGCTTCCCCAGTCCCGTGCCCCGGTCCGCGGGCAGCGGGATCCGGAAGTGCGTCCCCTCGTGGACCAGCGGCTCGCGTCGCCAGACCTGCCTGCAGATCTCCACGAGCTCGCGCGTCCGGCCCAGTGGCGCGTCGTACGGGACGCCGTGGAAGCCCTCGACCACCTGTGGGCCCGAGGCTCCGACACCGAGGGCGAAGCGGCCGCCGGACACCATGTCCAGTCCAGCGGCGGTGGCGGCGGTGAGTGCGGGCGTGCGGGCGTAGAGCTGGAGGATGCCGGAGCTGAGCTCCGCCGAGGTGGTCCGGGCCGCGAGGTAGCCGAGCTGGCTGACGGCGTCGAACGAGTACGCCTCCGGCACGCTGACGCTGTCGACACCGGCCTTCTCGAACTCCACGAGGCGGTCCACCGCCGCTGCGAAGTCGCCGCTGTGCTCGAACTGGATCCCGATGCGCACCCCGTGGCTCCTCGTCGTTGCGGCCCGTCACGTTGACGGACGACCGGGTGAAGTTTACTCTCGATTCAAAAGCCGGAACGTCGGAGGTGCCGAGGATGACGACCCCCAGCAGTGCCCGTCTCGTGGTCGTCGGGGCGTCTCTGGCCGGACTCCGCGCCGTCGAGGCGGCGCGAGACGCCGGGCACGAGGGGCCTGTCACCCTGGTGGGGGCCGAGCCGCACCTGCCGTACGACCGGCCTCCGCTGTCCAAGGCCTACCTCGACGGCGAGGAGGTGCCCCAGGTGCGGTTCCGGGAGGAGGAGCACCTGCGCGAACTGGGGGTCGACCTGGTCCTCGGCACGCCGGCGTCGGCCCTGGACGCCGACGGCCGGGAGGTGGTGGTCGGGGATCGACGGATCGGCTACGACGCGCTGGTCCTGGCGACCGGGGCCCGCGCTCGGCTGTTGCCGGGCACGGACCATCTCGCCGGTGTGTACGCCCTGCGTACCCTCGACGACGCTATCGCCGTCCGTTCGGCGTTGGAGGCCGGGTCGCGCACGGTCGTGATCGGCGCGGGCTTCATCGGCTCCGAGGTGGCCTCCGGTGCTCGCAAGCGCGGGCTGCCGGTCACCATCGTCGAGGCGCTGCCGACCCCCCTCGTGCGCGCGATCGGCGAGGAGATGGGCACCGCGCTGTCCGCGCTGCACGCCGCGCACGGCACGGACCTGCGGTGCGGTGTCGGCGTCGACGCCCTGGAGGGCACCGACCACGTCACGGGGGTGCGTCTGGCCGACGGCACGGTGCTCCCCGCCGACCTCGTCGTGGCCGGCATTGGCGCGATCCCCGAGACGGAGTGGCTCGAGGGCTCCGGGGTCAAGCTGGACAACGGCATCGTCGCGGACGAGACGCTGCGGACCGATCTGACCGGGGTCTACGCCGCGGGCGACGTGGTGCGCTGGCGCAATCCGCTGTTCGCCGAGTCGCCGACGGGTGGTCTCATGCGAATCGAGCACTGGACCAGCGCCGCCGAGCAGGGCGCCCAGGCAGCGCGCAACGCGCTGGACCCGGAGAACGCGAAGCCGTACGAGACGGTTCCGTACTTCTGGTCGGATTGGTACGACAGCCGTATTCAGTTCGTCGGTGTGCCCAGCGCGGACGAGATCCGCGTGGTGTCCGGGTCGGTGGACGAGCAGCGGTTCGTGGCGCTCTACCGGACCGGGGACCGGTTGACCGGCTGCCTCACGCTGGACCGGCGGGCGGAAGTCATGAAGTACCGGGTCCAGATCGGACGCCGGACGAGCTGGTCCGACGCTCTCGCGTTCGCCGAGAAGCGGAACGCGGCCGCGGCCGCGAAGGGTTGACCGCGCCGGGCTCCCGTGCGCGGTCCGACACAGATCGAGGAAGAGGAACTCATGGGCGAGGCCTACATCGTCGACGCCGTCCGGGCCCCGGTGGGGCGACGCAAGGGCGGACTCGCCGGGGTGCACCCGGCGGACCTGGGGGCGCACCCCATCAAGGCCCTCGTGGAGCGCACGGGTGTGGACCCGGCAGCCATCGAGGACGTGATCTACGGCTGCATCGACGCGATCGGCGCCCAGGCCGGTGACATCGCGCGGACCGCGGCGCTTGTCGCGGGCCTGCCGGAGTCCGTCCCAGGCACCACGGTCGACCGCCAGTGCGGCTCCAGTCAGCAGGCCGTGTCGTTCGCGGCGCAGGCGGTCATGTCCGGTACCCAGGACCTGGTGATCGCCGGTGGCGTGCAGAACATGAGCCAGTACCCGATCCTGTCGTCGTTCGGGGCGGGCGAGCCCTACGGCGCCGTCGACCCGTGGAACACCAGCCCGGGATGGGCTGCTCGCTACGGGGACCAGGAGATCTCCCAGTTCCGCAGCGCGGAGATGATCGCGGAGAAGTGGGAGATCTCGCGGGAGGACATGGAGGTCTTCGCCCTCGAGTCCCACCACCGGGCCCTGCGCGCGATCGACGAGGGTCGCTTCGAGCGCGAGATTGTCCCCCTCGGCGAGGTCACCACGGACGAGGGCCCGCGCCGCGACACCTCGCTGGAGAAGCTGGCCGCGCTCAAGACCCTGCGCGAGGGCGGTCGGCTGACGGCGGGAGTGTCCAGCCAGATCTCCGACGGCGCCGCGGCCCTGCTGATCGCCTCGGAGTCCGCGGTGAAGACCCACGGTCTCACCCCGCGAGCCCGCGTGCACCATGTATCGGTGCGCGGTGCGGACCCGGTGTCGATGCTCACCGCGCCCATCCCGGCGACGGAGCACGCGCTGAAGAAGACGGGCCTGTCCATCGGTGACATCGACACCGTGGAGATCAACGAGGCGTTCGCCTCAGTGGTGCAGGCCTGGCTCAAGGAGACCGGCGCGGACCCTGCGATCGTGAACCCCAACGGCGGCGCGATCGCCCTGGGTCACCCGCTCGGTGCCACGGGCGCCCGGCTGATGACAACCATGCTGCACGAGCTGGAGCGCACCGGCGGTCGCTACGGCCTGCAGACGATGTGCGAGGGCGGCGGCCAGGCCAACGTCACCATCATCGAGCGGCTCTGATCCCGCGACGAAAGTGAGGAGGGGGCGGCCCGGCGGGCCGCCCCCTCCTCACGTCGCGCCGGATCAGACGAGCAGATCGTCTCGCCCGTCGGCCTTCAGGGTCTCGACGTACTGGGGGTAGAGCTTCTTGCCCAGCGGCGAGAGTGCCAGCAGCTTGGCGACGTTGCCCTCCACCCTGACCTTGTTGCGCGCCATGGCGAACGGGAGGTTGACCTTGCCCTGCCAGTACGCGTTGGCGGTCTCGGTCGACATGATCAGTGACGCGTCTGGCTCCGGGCCGCCCTCGCTGCCCTTGTAGACCTTGCGGTTCACCATGTCGATGACGACCACGGAGTCCGGGTCGGTGCACCGCGTGGCGAAGACCATTCCGGTGGCCTCCATCTTCGGGGCCAGCTCGGGGTCCGCGAAGGCCTTCTCGAAGATGCCGCCGACGTACTTGTACAGCTCGTCCTCGTTGGCGAAGCCGGGCATGCTGCCCTCCCTTTCCTGGTGCGGTGGTGGGTCCCAGGCTCGCAGTTTTCTATCCTGCAGTCAATAATTTGGTCGCTCTCCGTGATCGTGTCGGCACGAGAACCTCCAACGACTTGTCGCAGGCGACTCTGACCGGTAATCTTATCTGGATTAAATTCAGACTTGCAGCACACCGACGTGGAGGCACGATCCATGTATCCCGGCACCTACGCCGCTGAGGCCCCGCAGACCGTCGCCGCCCTGCTCGCGGACACCGGCGAGGTGCTCACCTACGGCGAGCTGGAGGAACGTTCGGCCCGCCTCGCCCATGTGTTGTACGACGCCGGCCTGCGCAAGGGTGACACCGTCGCCCTGCTGACCGAGAACAATCTGCGTGCCTTCGAGGTCTACTGGGCGGCATTGCGGTCCGGTCTCTACATCACCGCGGTGAACCACAACCTGGCGCCGGCCGAGGTGGCGTACATCGTCAACGACTCCGGGGCCACGGCCCTGATCGCGTCGCACGGCAAGGCGGAGCTCGCCGCAGGTGTCGTCGAGGACGGCGTGGGGGCGAAGTCCCGCTTCGCGTTCGACGGCCCGGTGGAGGGGTTCGAGTCCTACGAGGACGCGCTGGCCGCGGTCTCGGCCGAGCCGTTCGCAGAGCAGCCCCACGGGGCGCCGATGCTCTACTCGTCCGGTACCACCGGCAGGCCGAAGGGCGTTCGGCTGCCGCTGCCGCCGGTGCAGGTCGACCAGATCGGAGACCCGGTCGTCGGGCTCGCGGGCCAGCACTTCGGCTTCGGCAGGGGGACTGTCTACCTCTCGCCCGCGCCCCTTTATCACGCGGCCCCCCTGCGCTGGTGCGGCGCCGTGCACGCGTACGGCGGCACGGTGATCATGTTGCGCAAGTTCGACGCCGAGGGTGCGCTCAAGGCCATCGCCGAGCACGGCGTGACCCATGCTCAGTTCGTGCCGACGATGTTCGTCCGGATGCTGCAGCTGCCGGACGAGGTGCGCAGCGCCTACGACGTGTCCACGCTGCGGCTCGCGATCCACGCCGCGGCGCCGTGTCCCGTCGAGGTCAAGCAGAAGATGCTGGACTGGTGGGGGCCGATCCTGGTCGAGTACTACGCGGGCACCGAAGGCAACGGCATGACGATGATCGACGCGAAGACGTGGCTGACCAAGCCGGGCTCGGTCGGGCGGTTCGTGCTGGGCACCCCGCACGTGTGCGCGGACGACGGCATCGAGCTGCCGTCAGGAAAGGTCGGCACCGTGTTCGTCGAGCGCGAGCAGGTGCCGTTCACCTACCACAACGACCCGGAGAAGACCCGGGAGTCGCAGCATCCGCAGCACGAGACGTGGACGACTCTCGGGGACATCGGCTACCTCGACGAGGACGGCTTCCTCTTCCTGACCGACCGCAAGTCCTTCACGATCATCTCCGGTGGGGTCAACATCTACCCGCAGGAGATCGAGAACGTGCTCGCCCTGCACCCCGCGATTCACGACGTCGCGGTGATCGGAGTTCCGGACCCGGAGATGGGCGAGTCCGTCAAGGCCTTCGTGCAGCCGGCCGTCGGGGTCTCGCCGGACGAAGCCCTGGGTGAGGAGATCATCGCGTTCGTGAAGTCGAAGATCGCCGGCTTCAAGGCCCCGCGTAGCGTGCAGTTCGTCGACGACCTGCCCCGCACCGAGACCGGCAAGCTGGTCAAGGGCGAGTTGAAGAAGAAGTACGCGACGAGCTGAGGCTCGCTACAGGGTCGGGCCGCCCCGGTGGCCCGACCCGGCGGCGGCCGGGCTGGCCGACCTGCTCGGTGCGCCCGCGTACAGGGTCAGCCAGACGATCCGCGCCATCGTGGCACAACGACCCGGGTCGTCCTCTGCGGAGTTTCTGACCAGGAGGTACATCCCCCGGTCGAGCATCGCCAGCAGCCAGTCGATGGTCGGCCCGGGGTCGACTGCCGGGTCCACGGTGCCCTTGCGTCGACCGTCCGCCACGTGGACCGCGAGCAGCTCCCTCCCGATCCGGTACAGCCGCTCGAACTCGAGCTTCACCCTCGGGTCGGAGACCGCCTCCTCGGTGAGGGCCCCCATGAGCCGGGAGTGCCTCCGGTAGCAGTCGAGCATGGGCGCCAGCAGGGCCCGAAGGTCGTCCTCGGTGCCGTCTCCCGGGAAGGTGGTCCAGGGGAGCGCGCAGCCGGCCATCTCGTCCACGATGTCCCGGCCCAGCAGGGCTAGCAGATGGCCTTTGTCCTCGAAGTGGGCGTAGAAGGTCGAGCGGGCCATGCCGGCCTTTGCCATGATCTGCTCCACGCTCAGGTCGCGGTAGCGCAGTCCCGCGCAGAGCAGCTCGTGCACTGTGGGCGCGAGGCGCACAGCCATCTCCGTCCGGCGCTCGGCCATGGGCCTCGCCTGTGGTCCCGGCACCCATCCCCCTCGACTGCGTCCGATTTCGATGCTGGATTCAACGCGCGAACGGTGCAGGAGTCACGCATGAGCCCGTTTCGGCAGGTCGACGCGGGGCTCTGCTGCCCTGAACGAGTGAAAGGGCGGCGCTCGTCGAACTCCCGGACACTCTGTCCGTCACCTCGTTCTCGAACCGTCGTTAAAGGTTGCGAGCGCGGACCAGTGGGGGTCCGCCGGACAGGAGAGTGCTCCGACGATGGCGACCGGAACCACCTCGGTGCTCGCACGACCGTTGAAGCCGCTCGGCGGGCTCTTCGCGATGTCGCTGGACACGCTGCAGGCGATGTTCAAGCGTCCCTTCCAGTGGCGCGAGGCGATCCTGCAGATGTGGTTCATCATCCGCGTCTCGATCGTGCCCACCCTGCTGGTCATGCTCGGCTTCACGCTGCTTGTGATCTTCGAGGTCAACCTGCTGCTGAAGGACCTCGGAGCGCTCGACCTGTCCGGCGGGATCGCGGGCATCGCCTCCATTCAACAGATCGGGCCCTTCGTCACGGTGGTCGTGGTGGCGGGCGCGGGCGGCACGGCGATCTGCGCCGACCTCGGCGCCCGGACCATCCGCGAGGAGATCGACGCGATGATGGTGCTGGGCATCGACCCCATCCAGCGCCTCGTCGTGCCGCGAGTGATCGCCATGGTCGTCGTGGCCCAGGTGCTGAACTTCATCATCGGAGCAGGCGGCCTGATCGGCGGCTACTTCTTCAGCGTCTACCTGCAGGGCGCCACCCCAGGCGCCTACGTCGACAGCATCCCGTTGTTCACAGGCCCCGCGGAGCTGATCTTCAGCATGGTCAAGGCGCTGGTCTTCGGCATCATCGCCGCCCTCATCGCGTGCTACCGGGGACTCACGGTCTCGGGCGGCTCGAAGGGGGTCGGGGACGCCGTAAACCAGGCGGTCGTCATCACCATCACCGTCCTCGTGCCGGTGAGTCTGACCATCACCATCGTTCAGTTCGCGGTCCTGTAGGAGGCGCACCGCCATGGCAGACAGAAGTGCGTCCGCGACGCTGCTGCGCGTCGTCACCAGTCCGCTCAAGACGCTGGATGCCCTGGGCGAACAGGGCCTGTTCTACGGCCGCGTGGTCGGCTCGGTGCCGGCCACGCTGCGCCGCTACAAGAAGGAGCTCCTTCGGCTCATCGCCGAGATGGGCATGGGCGCGGGCGCGCTCGCCCTGGTCGGTGGGTCCGCTGTCATCGTCGGGTCGATCACCTTCTTCGCAGGCGCGGTGGCCGCGGCGCAGGGCTTCGAGTCGTCGTCCAACATCGGGGTCGGCTCGCTAGCCCCGCTCCTCGCCGCCTACTTCACCGCGCGGCTGTCCACTCCGCTGCTCGCGGGCGTCGCGCTGGCCGTGACGATCGGCGCGGCGACCACCTCGCAGATCGGCTCCATGCGGATCTCCGAGGAGATCGACGCGCTGGAGGTCATGTCCGTCCCCTCCATGCGGTACCTCGTGACGACCCGGGTGCTCGCCGGGCTGATCGTGATCACCCCGCTCTACATCTTCGCATCGCTCGCGGGCTTCCTGGCCGACTACCTGATCCTGGTGTTCTTCTACGACACCGGGGCGGGCAACTTCAGTCACTACTTCTTCCTGTACCTGAGCCCCCTCGACATCGTCTTCGCCTACATCCAGGTCATCGCCATGGTCATCGTGGTCATGTCCATCCACACCTACTACGGGTACACCGCAGGCGGCGGGCCCGCGGGTGTCGGCGAGGCCGTCGGGCGCTCGGTCCGTTCCTCCCTGTCCGGAGTCATGATCGTGAACCTGCTCGTCGCGATGGCGCTCTACGCGAACTTCAACACCTTCCACCTGGCGGGCTGAGTCGATGCCCCGCACAGTCAAGGTCCGCGTCGTCGGGCTCGTCATGGTGGTGGTGATGGCCGGCCTGTTCGGTCTCGCCGCTGCCTTCTACGCGCAGGTCTTCGTCATCCGGGTGCCGGTGACCCTGCAGGTCGACCGCTCCGGGCTGGTGATGGACGCGGGCAACACCGTCACCCTGCGCGGCGTGCAGGTCGGCACGATCACCGACGTCGAGGCAACGGACGGTGGCGCCAGGCTCACCCTCGGACTGGACCCCGACGAGATCGACCGGATCCCGGCGAACGTCCTCGCGAAGATCGAGCCGAGCACGATCTTCGGGGCGAAAAACGTGAGCCTGAGCCTTCCGGACGCGCCCAGCGCGACCCCGCTCGCCCGGGGCGCGGTGCTCGACACCCGTCAGGTCACGGTCGAGGTCAACACCGTGTTCGACAACCTCGCCACCGTGCTCCGCACCGTGGACCCGGCCAAGCTGAACGCCACCCTCGGTGAGCTGGCCCACGCCCTCGGCGGGCGCGGCGACCGAATCGCCCAGCTCGCCGGCGCCGCCGACGGCTACCTCGGCAAGCTCAACGACAAGCTGCCGGTCCTGCAGGAGGACCTTCGCAGGCTCAGCCCGGTGACGCAGACCTTCGCCGACATCAGTCCGGACGTCCTGCGCATCCTCGACAACACCACGGTCACCGGCGCCACCCTGGTCGACCAGGCCGACCAGCTCGACGCGTTCCTGATGGACGTCTCGGTCCTGGCGGGCAACGCGCAGACGGTGTTGGCGGAGAACCGCGAGAACCTCGCGACCTCCCTCGACCTGCTGCGCAGCCCGGCTGCCTTGTTGCACCGCTATGACCCCATGCTCACCTGCTTCATCGAAGGCCTGGACGAGTCCCGCAAGGTGCTGGAGCCGGCCATCGGTGGGGACTCGCCGGAGCTGCGGCTCAACACCACCATCTCCATCGGCCAGGACCCCTACACCAACCCGCGGGACCTGCCGAAAATCAACGTCGACAACGGCCCCGGCTGCTACGGGCTGCCACAGGTCGACGAGTCCGAGCGTCCGATCAAGCGGGTCCCGACCGACGTCCAGGTGGACCGCGAGAACAGCAACCGGGTCCAGCTGGGCCGGCAGTCGTTCGCGCCGCTGCTCACGGCGCCCCTGGGCAACGCGGCAAGGGAGGAGCAGCGGTGAAGGTCCGCTCCGAACTGATCAAGGTCATTGCCTTCCTCGTGGTCGGCGTGTTCTTCGGTGGCCTGCTCTGGGTGACCCTGGGCCGGTCGACCGTGGGTGTCGCCCACACCTCGTACTCGGCGGAGTTCGCCGACGTCAGCGGACTCTCCGACGGTGACCTGGTCAAGGTGGCCGGCGTCGACGTGGGGCAGGTGACCGGTGTCGAGCTCGGCGACGGCGACCGAGTCAAGGTCGACTTCGACGTGCGGGACGACCAGCCCGTCACCGCCTCGACGAAGGTGCTGGCCCGCTACGAGAACCTGATCGGCGACCGGTACCTGGAGCTGGCGCCGGGTCCGGGCGACGGCAGTCGTCAGGACCCCGACGCCACGATCCCCGACACGCGGACGGTGCCGGCTCTGGACCTCGACGTTCTGCTCAACGGCTTCAAGCCGCTGTTCCAGGGCCTGCAGCCGGACCAGGTCAACTCGCTGGCGACCGACCTCATCGGAACGCTGCAGGGACAGAGCGGCACGGTCGACTCGCTGTTGCGCCACACCGCCTCGCTGACCAGCACGCTGGCCGACCGCGACGAGGTGATCGGCCGGACGGTGCAGAACCTCAACACCGTCCTCGGTGCGGTCGACACCCGCGACTCGCAGCTCAGCACGACGCTGGACCAGCTGCAGAAGGTCGTCTCGGGGCTCGCCGCGGACCGGCAGACCATCGGTGAGTCGATCACGCGGGTCAACGGCTTCGCCGGGGACCTCGCGTCCCTCCTGGGCCAGGTCCGACCGCCGCTGCAGGGCTCGATCGCCGAGCTGGGCAGGGTGGCGACGAACCTCGACGACAACACCGACCGGCTCAACGCCGTCCTGGCGCAGATCCCGAGGGCCTACGAGAGCCTCGACCGGGTCGGCTCCTACGGCACCTTCTTCAACTTCTATCTCTGCAGCGTCCAGGTCAAGGTCACCGGGCCCGACGGCCAGCCCATCTCCTCGCCGGTCTTCGGTTCGAACCAGAACACCCCGAGGTGCCGACTCCCATGATCCGCTTCCGCGACAAGAACCCCGTGGTCGTCGGGGCGATCGGTCTCGTCGCCATCCTCCTGGTGCTCGCCGCGGCGCTCAACACGACGTCCCTGCTCGACCTGCGCGGAACCGCGTACAGCGCCCTGTTCTCCGAGGCCGGAGGCCTCCGCGAGGGCGACCCCGTGAAGGTGGGCGGCTTCGAGATCGGCCGGGTGACCGGCGTGAGCCTCGACGGCCCGAACGTCCGTGTCGACTTCCGGGTCACGGACTCGAAGGCAGAGGTCGGCGACCGGACCAGGGCCTCGGTCTCGGTGGCGACCGTGCTGGGCGACAAGTTCCTCAAGCTGGAGCCCTCCGGGACCACCGACCAGGACCCGGGGACCCCCATCCCCCGGGACCGCACGGTCGCCCCGTACGACCTGCCCGAGGCGCTCTCGACGCTCACCACGACGGCGCAGCAGATCGACACCCAGCAGCTGTCCAAGGCGCTCGACACCGTGTCGGAGACGCTGGACGGCAAGGGGCCGCAGCTGCGCTCGGCCGTGGACGGGGTCGGACGGCTTTCCACGACCATCGCCTCCCGGGATGCCGAGCTGCGCGAGCTGCTGGCCCACGCTCAGGGGGTCACCGGGGTGCTGGCCCAGCGCTCCGACCAGGTCAAGCTCTTAATCACCGACGGCAACCTGCTGCTCGGTGAGCTCGAACAGCGGCGCAAGGACATCGGTGAGCTGCTGCGGAACGCCTCGGCGCTCGCCCAGGAGTTGAACGGGCTGGTCGCCGACAACCGCGAGCAGATCGAGCCCGCGCTGGACCGGCTGAACTCGGTGCTCGCGACCCTGCAGCAGAACGAGGACAACATCGCGAAGATCCTCAAGGGCGCCGTCGGCTACGCGACCGGCGTCGGGGAGGCCGTGAGCAACGGCCCGTTCTTCAACGCCTACGTGCAGAACCTGATCCCCGGCAACCTGATCCCGCTCTCGGACTACCTGCCGGAGCTGGGCTCGAACCAGGGGGCGTCCATCGCGCCCGCCCAGCAGGGAGGTAACCGGTGAGCCGCATCCTTATCCTCCGCGTGCTGGCCGCCGTCGTCGTCGCGGTCCTCGTCGCGGGAGTGCTCGTCGCCGTGAGCGTGAGCGGCACCCGGAAGGCCTCCGCCTACTTCACCTCGACGACGGGTATGTACCCGGGCGACGAGGTCCGGATCCTCGGCGTCCCCGTCGGCAAGATCGACGCCATCACCCCCGAGGGCAACCAGGTCAAGGTCGACTTCCACTACGACTCCGACCAGGAGGTCCCGGCGGACGCGCAGGCCGCGATCGTCGCACCCAGTCTGGTCACCACTCGGTACCTGCAGCTGGCGCCCCGCTACACAGGGGGACCGACGCTGGCGGAGGGCGCGATCATCCCGCTCGAGCGAACGGCCGTCCCCGTCGAGTGGGACTCCATCAAGGACCAGCTCTCCCGGCTGTCGACCGACCTCGGTCCGGTCGCCGACGACCCCGACGGGTCGCTCGCGCGTGCGCTGTCGGTCGGCGCGGACACCCTGCAGGGGCAGGGTGCGGGGCTCAACGACACGCTCAAGCGGCTTGCGGCGGCCACGACGACCCTCGCCGACGGCAGCGACGACCTGTTCGGCACGGTCAACAACCTGCAGGTGTTCACGGCCGCGCTCGCCACCAGCGACAAGCAGATCGAGGAGTTCGGCACCCGACTGGCGTCGGTCTCCGGGATCCTGGACGAGAACCGCGACCAGCTCGGCGCCGCGCTGGCGGACCTGCGCACCACGGTGGGCACCGTGCAGCAGTTCGTCGCGGACAACCGCGACCGGCTCGGCACCTCGGTCGACCGGCTCGCCGGCGTCACCGGCATCTTGGCCGCTCAGCAGGAGGACCTGGCCGGGGTGCTGCATGCGGCGCCGCTGCCGCTGACGAACCTTTACAACGCCATCCAGCCCGGCACCGCCTCGCTGCACGGACAGCTGGCTCTGGCCAACCTCCAGAACCCCTCCTTGTTCGTCTGCTCCGGCATCGCCGCGGCGGGCAACCTGGACCCCCAGGAGGCGGCCAAGCAGTGCGCGGCGGCCCTCGGTCCGCTGCTGGACCTGCTGAAGGTCAATTACCCGCCAGTGGCAGCCAACCCCCTGAGCCGCCCGGGCAGCCTCCCTACCGAGGCCAGCCCGCGGGCGCCGCTGCCCGCGGACGGCCCGTCCGCGATCCTCCCGCCGGTCACCGGACAGGGCGGTCTCTCCGAGCTCCTCACCCCCCAGGGAGGCACCCGATGACCCGGTCGTCGCGAACCGGCGGGCTCCGACGGGCGCTACCGTTCGCCGTCCTGGCGACCACGGTCGCCCTCGGGCTGACCGGCTGTCGCTTCGAGGGCGTCAACGCCCTCCCACTGCCCGGTGGCGTGGGCGGGGGAGACGGCTCCTACACGGTGCAGGTCGAGCTCCCCGACGTCGGCACGCTCAAGCCGAACGCCCAGGTCAAGGTCGGGGACATCGCCGTCGGTACGATCACCTCGTTGGCCACCCGGGACTGGCACGCCGTGGCGAACGTCCGGCTGGGACGAGACGTCCAGCTGCCCCAGAACGCGGTCGCTGCGGTCGGGCAGAACAGCTTGCTGGGCGCGTCCTACCTGGAGATGAGCGCCCCGACCGAGCCCGCCCCGACCGGGCGGCTGGTGGAGGGTGACGTCGTACCGCTCGCCAACACGCGGGCGTACCCGACCACCGAGGAGGTGCTGGCGGCGACCTCGCTGGTGCTCAACGGCGGCGGGCTCAACCAGCTCAGCACCGTGACCCGGGAGCTGGACCGCGCCCTGGGCGGCGATGACGGCGCCGTCGGACGGCTGCTCCCGCAGCTCGACACGTTCGTCACCGGACTCGACGCACAGCGCAACGACATCACAACGGCGATCGACGGCCTCGACCGGCTCTCGGGACAGCTTGCGGGGCAGACCGACACCATCACCGGTGCCCTCGACCAGCTCGGCCCGGCCCTGCAGGTGCTCGACCGTGAGCGCGACGACCTGGTCACCGCCCTGGACAAGCTCAAGGCCCTCAGCGCGACAGGTTCCCAGATCGTGGCCGAGAGCGGGGACAACCTCACCGCGAACCTGCGCGACCTGCAGCCGGTCCTGAAGTCGCTGGGCGACACGCAGGACCACCTGGTCGGTGCGTTGGGGCTGGTCCTGACCTTCCCGTTCCCGGCTGCGACCACCCCGAACGCGTGCCGCGGCGACTACTGCAACCTGAGCCTGATGGTCGACCTGCAGCTGTCGAAGATCGACGCCAACCTGCTCAGCGGCACCCCGCTCGAGGGCAGCCTGTTCGGCATCCAGAACCTGCTCGGCGGCGCCGCCCCGGGTTCCGCCGGGGGTGCAGGCGACCCCCTGCGCGATCCGCTGGACGCCTTCACGGGGGCCGCTCCCACCACGAACCCGTCCGCTCCCCCCGCCACCCCCGCCCCGTCGCCGGCGCCCGCGGCGCCCGCGGACTCGGGCGGGGGATCCGGCGGCCTGCTCGGCTCGCTCCTGGGAGGTGGCCGGTGATCCTCACCAGGTTCATCCGGGGCCAGCTCACCGCGCTCGTCATCGCGACGGTCGTCGGCAGCCTGATCCTCGGCATCGTCTACCTCCGGGTGCCGGACCAGCTCGGAATCGGCAACTACACGGTCACTGCGAACTTCGCCGAGGCGGGCAGGCTGTACGAGGGCGCCGAGGTCAACTACCGCGGCAGCTCGGTCGGTCGGGTCACCGCCGTCCGGCTCAGCGACACCGGCGTCGAGGCCGACCTGCGGATCGACAGCGGCCACGACGTGCCCACGACGACGCGTGCCGAGGTGCACAGCCTCTCCGCGGTCGGCGAGCAGTACGTCGACCTCGTGCCGGACAACCTCGACGGTCCCTTCCTGGCCTCCGGGGACACCATCCCGGTGAGCCAGACGTCGACGCCCGTCCAGATCGGACCGGTGCTGGACCAGGTCAACGCGCTGGTGGCCAAGCTTCCCGCCGACGATCTCAACGTCGTCGTGAACGAGGCGTTCGACGCCTTCCGCGGGTCGGGCGGCGACCTGCAGCGGATCATCGACAGCGGGGGCACCCTCCTCGACGCCGCGGACGCGAACTACGCCCCGACGGCGCAGCTCCTCGACGACCTGCGGCCGGTGCTCGGCTCGGTCGACGAGATCTCCCCGGAGCTGCGGTCGCTGAGCGCGGACCTCGCCTCGGTGACCGACCAGCTGCGGGAGAGCGACGGGGACATCCGCGGCCTGCTCACCGACGGCCGTCCGTTCGCCCGCGAGGTGAACGGCCTGCTCGGCGACGTGCGCGGGACCGTGCCGACTCTGCTCGCCAACCTCGTCACCGTCGGCGGGGTGCTCGACACCTACGAGCCGAACCTGGCCCAGGCGCTGTCCGTCTACCCGGCCCTTGCGACGAACGGTCAGACGATCGTCCTGCCGAACGGGGAGGACCATCGAGCGAACGTCGACCTCGACCTCGCCCTCAACTCGCCACCCGCGTGTACACAGGGCTTCGTCCCCGCGGACCAGTGGCGCGACCCGGCCGACACCTCGGTCGCCCCGCCGATCAGCGCCTTCTGCCGGCTTCCGGCGGACGACGTGAGCGGCGTCCGCGGCGCACGGAACACCCCGTGCGCCGAGGCGCCGGGCACCCGCGCGGGGACCCCGATGGACTGCCGGGGCGGCGGAACCAGGCCCGTGGCGCCGAACAACCCGCCGTTCGCGCCGGGCACCGCGCTCGGCAGCCTGTTGGGTGACGGCAGCCGGCCCCGGACCGACCCGTTGGGCGGTCGCGCGATCGGGCCGGATGGAACGCCCTACTACCTGAGGGCCGTCGGTGAGCCGACGGCGCCCGAGGAGGAGATGACATGGCAGAGGCTCCTGCTCCGGCCGGTCGGCCGATGAGCGGATCCACCACGGTCGTCGAGCCCGACGCCGAGCGTCCCGAGACGGCCGCCGACGCACCCGCATCCGGTGACCGCCGACGCGGTCCCGCGCGGGCGGTGACCGTGCTGGCCCTGGTGGCCCTCGTCGCCGCGGCTGTCGCCGGGGTCTACGCCGGCATCGCTCAGCGCTCCGCGGCCGACGGACGGGCCGCGGTGGACGCGGCCCGGCAGGTCGCGACCAACCTGACGACGATCAAGCAGGACACCGCGGACGCGGACCTGCAGCGGCTGTTGGACGGGACGACGGGCGACTTCAAGGCGGAGTTCGAGCAGCGCCGCGGCCCGTTCGTCCAGATCGTGCAGCAGGCGAAGGTCTCGACCGAGGGACAGGTCGTCGAGGCGGGGCTGGACAGCCTTGACGGTGACACGGCGCGGACCCTGGTGGCCGTGCACTCGACGGTGACGAACTCCGCCGCCACGCAGCCGGAGAACCGCGACTACCGGCTCGCGGTGACCCTCGATCGCGTCGACGGGCGCTGGCTCGCCTCGTCCGTCGAGTTCGTGGCCTGAGCGGGAGGGAGAGGACCATGGCGACACGCAGCAGTGGGTTCACCGACCACGACCTCCTCGACGGGGTCGTCGACGACGCGGAGAGCGCGACGGACGGCGCGCCGGACCGCGCGGACCGTGGCGGTCCGCGTGGCGAAGCCCCCACACAAATGCTCCACGCCGTTCACACACGACCCGATCCCGAGGGCGCCGGCCTCGAGGACACCGTTGCGGTCGACACCGTTGCCGAGGATGCGGAATTCAATGCCGCGGGGTCTGCCGACACGGCTGCTTCCGGCCGTCGTCGGCGGACACCGAGGATCGTCGGACGGGCGCTGCGCGTTGTCGCGACCGGCCTGCGCGCCGCAGGCGCCGTGCCCGGCCGGGTCGGCCGGGCCTACCGCACGCGGTTGGACCGCAATCCCCGCTCGGTTCTCCTCGTCGCAGGGATCGCGGCACTGGTGCTGGTGCTGCTGGCCGGCGCGGGCGTGTGGTTCTGGCGCGCGGCTGCCTCCGCCGAGTCAGACCGGCAGGCCGCACGGGACGCGGCGATAGCGGCGGTGCCTGCGCTGCTCAGCTACGATCCGAACTCTGTCGACTCGCTGATCGACCGGGCCGGGCCGGGTCTGACCGACTCGTTCCGCCAGGACTACGGCGCGCTGGTCACGCAGGTCGTGGCGCCCGCCGCGAAGAACCAGCAGATCACGACGAACACCGAGATCAAGGGCAGCTCCGTCGTGCTCGACGCCCAAGCCGCGGACGAGAACGTCGTATTGCTGTTCGTCAACCAGACCACCCAGTCGCCGAACGTGCCCGCGCCCGCCCAATCGGGGAGCCGTGTACGGGTGACGCTCGACCGCGTGGACGGACGCTGGCTTGTGTCCGACCTCAAGCCGATCTAGGAGAACAGTGCCCGGAGTCGAGGTGCGGGTCGAGGGACTGACGAAGTCCTTCGGGCGCGCGAACATCTGGTCGGACGTCACGCTGACGCTCCCGCCGGGGGAGGTCAGTGTGTTGCTGGGCCCGTCCGGCACGGGTAAGTCGGTGTTCCTGAAGTCGCTGATCGGGCTGCTCAAGCCGGAGAAGGGCTCGATCGTCATCCACGACACCGACCTGGTGCGGTGCAGCGAGAACCGGCTCTACGAGATCCGCAAGCTGTTCGGGGTGCTGTTCCAGGACGGCGCGCTGTTCGGCTCGATGAACCTCTACGACAACTGATCGTCACCCACGACATCAACACCGCGCAGACGGTGCCGGACAACATCGGGATGCTCTACCGCAAGCACCTGGCGATGTTCGGGCCGCGAGAGGTGCTGCTGACCAGCGAGGACCCGGTGGTGGCGCAGTTCCTCAACGGCCGCCGGCAGGGCCCGATCGGCATGTCGGAGGAGAAGGACACCGCCCAGGCCGCCCGGGAGATGGCCGAGGTCGACGAGCTGTCCGGGCTGCCCCCGATCAAGCCCCAGCTGGAGGCGACCGCGGGCCTGCCCGAGCGCAAGGCCGTGGCCCGCCGGCAGCAGCGGGTGGCGGAGATGCTGCACACCCTGCCGGCCGCCGCGCAGGAGGCCATCCGCCGGGCCGAGGCCGAACAGGGCACGAGAACGGGTACTCCTGCGGACGCACCGACCCAGGTGCTACCGCGTGTTCAGCCTGGTGGCAAACACCACCTCGGTTGACCGCAGCTCATGATGTCTGCAGCAGCGGTCCGCACACGTCACGGCCGAAGGGCGTGTAGCACCATGGACTGGGTAACGGCGATGACGTGCTCGATCGAGCCTCGCGCTGGGTCCCACCACTCGACGCTCCAGTTGAGTGCGCCGAGCACGATCATGCGGCCGATGGAGGGATCGACGTCCTCGCGGAGAAGTCCCGCGTCGGCAAGGTCCGCGACGAGGTCGCGCCATATGTCGTTGTACTCGGTGATGGTCTCCAGCGCGCGCCTGCTGAACTGCTCGGGCATCTGGTTCGCATTGCGGATGACGGCCCGGGCGTAGTCGGATAGTTCCAACTCGTGACGCAGGTGGGCCTCGACCGCGACCTCGATCCGCTTGGAAGGCGAGGTCCCATCGGGCAATTCGGCCAGGCGCGCTGTCAAGAACTCGTGCATCGCCTGAGCACCTGCGAACAGCACCGCCTCGATCAGGTCCTCGCGCGAGGGATAGTAGTAGTAGATCGCCGGGGCCTGGACGTGGGCCTCCTCGGCGATGTCCGAGAGTCGTGTACCGGCGAAGCCCTTCCGTGCCAGGACCTTCGCCGTCGCGTCGAGCAGGCGCGCGCGGGTGCGGGCCGACTTCGTGTCAGCGCTCTCCGTGGCGTCTGTGTTGGCGATGGTCTTCCTGGGCACGGCGGAAGGATATTCGACACCGTTGCGCTGCGTTGCCCGACGGCTCTTCGGCGTGTTTTACTCGAAGTTAGAAACAGTGCCGTGAGGAGTGGAGTCCGCCGTGGAGCACGCCGTCATCGTCGATGCCGTCCGAACACCCGTCGGGAAGGGCAAGGCTGGGGGAGGCCTCTCCGGAGTCCACCCGAGCGACCTGCTCGCAGGCCAGCTTCGTGCCCTCGTCGACCGCACCGGCATCGACCCGGCGCTGGTAGAAGACGTGATCACCGGCTGTGCCCAGCAGGTGGGTGAGCAGTCTGGCAACATCGGACGCAACGCTGTTCTGGGCGCCGGATTTCCCGAGTCCGTTCCCAGTACGACGCTGAACCGGCAGTGCGGGTCGAGCCAGCAGGCGGCGTCCTTCGGGGCCCAGGCGGTCATGGCGGGGGTGCACGACATCGTCATAGCCGCGGGCATCGAGTCGATGAGCGCGGTACCGATCGGAAGCTCGCGGCCGAAGAGCCCCGGGGCCCGGGTGGAGGCCCGCTACCCCGAGGGGCTGGTCAACCAGGGCGTTTCCGCCGAGCTCGTCGCTCAGCGTTGGAAGCTCGAGCGCGACGAGCTGGACGCCTACTCGGCCGAGTCGCACCAGCGGGCCGCGCGCACATGGGCCGAAGGCGGGTTCGACGCCGAGGTGGTCGAGGTCCCCGAGGCTTCGGGCCTCTCCGTGGACGAGACGATTCGCGGCGGCACCACTGCCGCGGGGCTGGCCGGGCTCAAGCCGTCCTTCCGCACCGAAGAGATGGCCGCGCGTTTCCCGGACATCGAGTGGAAGATCACTCCGGGCAACTCGTCCCCGATCACGGACGGCGCCTCCGCTGTGCTGATCATGAGCGAGCGGCGGGCGAACGAGCTCGGACTGCGTCCCCGGGCGCGGTTCCACTCCTTCGCCGTCGTCGGCGACGACCCGCTGTTCATGCTCACCGGGCCGATCCCGGCGACGCACCGGGTCCTCGCGCGCAGCGGCCTGAGTCTCGACGAGATCGACGCGTACGAGGTCAACGAGGCCTTCGCGCCGGTTCCGCTTGCGTGGGCACGCGAGTTCGGCGCTGACCTCGCGCGGCTGAACCCGCGCGGCGGAGCGATCGCGCTCGGGCACGCCCTCGGCTCGTCCGGCACCCGGCTGCTCGTCACGCTGCTCAACCATCTCGAGCAGACCGGCGGCCGGTACGGCCTGCAGACGATGTGCGAGGCGGGCGGCATGGCGAACGCCACCATCATCGAGCGGCTCTGACGTGTCGGCCCGCCCGGCCGTTCCGGGCGGGCCGGCACTCATCGGCCCTGGAAGACGGCCTTGCGCTTCTCGGCGAACGCGGACCGGCCCTCGTGGTAATCCGCGGTGGCACCGTGCTCCTGCTGCAGGGTCGCCTCGAGCTCCAGCTGGTCGGCGAGGCCCCGCTGGGCCGCCGTGCTCAAGGCGCGCTTCATGTTCCCGAGGGCGACGGTCGGCGCCGATGCGAGGCGTCGCGCCAGCCCTTCGGCAGCCGACTGGAGCTCCTCCGCGGGGTGTACGGCGTTGACCAGGCCCCACCGCTCGGCCTTCGCAGCGGGCAGCTTCTCCCCGAGCATGCAGAGCTCGGCAGCCCTGGCCAGCCCGACCCGTTCCGCCAGGAACGCGGTGGCGCCGGCGTCGGGCATCACACCGATCCGCACGAACGCGAGCAGGAGGTACGCGTCCTCGGCAGCGAGCAACAGGTCGCAGGACAGGGCGAGGGACACCCCGAGACCCGCGCAGGCACCCTGCACGGCCGCCACAAAGGGCTTCCGTGCTCCGCGGATCTCCAAGATGATCGGGTTGTAAACCTCGCGGAGGCGGGAGGTCAGGTCCGGATCGCCGTCCGGGGTCAGCTCGCGCTGGTTCTTCACGTCCGCACCCGCGCAGAATGCCCGCCCGGCGCCGGTGATGAGGACGGCCCGGACAGCGTCGTCCGTCGCGGCGCGGCGGACCGCGTCGAGCAGCTCGGCCCCCATCGCGGGGGTCCAGGCGTTGAGCGCCTCGGGGCGATGGAGCTGGATGTGCGCGACCGCATCTTCGACCCGGTAGCGCACGTCGGTGTACGTCGTCGTGGACACGCCGTGACGGTACCGCCCTGAATCTGTGTTCAAAAGAGCAGGCTCGGTCACACGGTGCCGACGACCAAACCGCCTAAAATTTGTTACAAAATAACCCGCCACCTGGAGGACGACGCGATGACGGAACTGGCCGCACAGCCGGAGGACTGGACCGAGCCGGGCGCGCACCCGGTGGTCCCCGGAGTGCACCGGATTCCGCTCCCGTTGCCGCTCAGCGGCCTGCGTGCCGTCAACGTCTACGTGCTCGACGACCCCGAGGGCCCGACGCTGGTCGACTCGGGCTGGGCCGGCGGGACGGGTCGGGAGACTCTGACCACCAGGCTGCGTGAGCTCGGGCTGGCACCGGCCGACATCTCCCGAATCGTGGTCACGCATGCCCACCACGACCACTACACGCAAGCGCTCGCCCTTCGCCTCGACCACCCGGTCCAGGTGCTTCTTGGGCGGGGCGAGGCCCCGTCGGTCGCCGCGATGCGTAGTCGCGGCGAGGTCGCCGCGCCACAAGAGGGTCTGCTGCGGCGGGCCGGAGCCCGGGAGCTGGCCGTGGCCATGGGGATGCACCAGAAAGCCGAGGACGCGGCGGACGACGCCCCGTGGGGCGAGCCGGACCGCTGGCTGGACGACGGCGAGATCGTCCGGGCGGGTGGTCGTGACCTGGAGGTCCGAGCGACGCCCGGACACACTCGTGGCCACATCGTGCTGCGGGACGCCGCGCTCGGCGCCCTGTTCTCCGGGGACCACGTGCTGCCGCACATCACACCGTCGATCGGTTATGAGCGGGCGCCCGAGCCGGCACCGCTGCGGAGCTACCTGGACTCGCTGCGGCTGGTCCGCGACCTCCCCGACACGCTTCAGCTGCCGGCGCACGGACCGGTCACCCCGAGCGTGCACACCCGGGTGGACGAGCTCCTCGAACACCATGCCCAGCGCCTCGCCGCCGCCTTGGACCAGGTGCGGGCAGGTGCGGACACTGCCTACGGGGTCGCGAGCAAGCTGCCGTGGACGCGTCGGCAGAAGCGCATCGACGAGCTGGAGACCGAGCACGCGGCACTCGCGGTGCTGGAGATCGCGGCGCACCTGGACGTGCTGGTCACCGCTGGTCATCTGGTGGCCGACGAGACGGACGGCGTCCGCCGGTACGCGCTCGCCTGAGCGCAGACGACACCGCCGCCGTCCGAGGGCATCGGGCGGCGGCGGGGCTCGGGTCAGACCGCGGCGCCGAGCGGGTGCTCGGCCTTGATCCTCTCCACGACGAGCTTCGCCGTCTCCGCGCACGCGGTCGTGCCGCCGTTGGCGTACTCCTTGACGCCGTCACCCACGTTCCACAGGTTCGGAATCGGGGTGTCGGACGGCAGGTCGTATCCCGCGACGGCCCGCTGCGGCGGCCATCCGTCCCGCATCACGGCGGTCGAGAGGATGCGAGCGTCATCGAAGCCGGGCAGCTGGGTGGCGAGGTCCTTCTTCAGCAGGGCGATCTCCGCATCCTCGTCGAAGTCTCCGACCGAGGGATTCGGAACCGAGGCGCCGACGTACAGGTGCCAGCCGGGAGGCGCCATCTCGGGGCAGGTCTCGGTGAAGTTCGCGATGTAGCAGAGCCGCTCGCTCTTGGAGAACAGCAGCAGGCCGGGCACTTCGGTCAGCGGTTCGCGGCTCGCGAAGTTCACGGCGAGCATGGAGCACGGTCGATCCTTGGCCCTGACCTGCTCGCAGTACTCCTCGGGTAGGTGCTCCTCGCCGGCCAGGGCCATCGTGGCCGCGGGTCCGGCGTCGCTCACCGCGACCCCGCAGGTGACCTCCACCCGCTCGCCAGCGTGCAGCACGGTGGCTCCGGTGACTCGGCCGTTGGTGACCTGCAGCGTCTCGACCTCGGATGACAGCCAGATCTCGCCACCGCGGGCGGTGACTGTGGCAGCCAGGGCCTCCCAGATCCCGATCGTGCCGGCCGGACAGAACCCGAAGCGCTTGAACGCCGACTTGCGGGTGAAGTAGGTGAGGAACACGCGCGCGGGGAGCTCCTCGGAGCCGACGGCGAACACCGAAGCGCACATGTTGCGGAACACGCCCTGCACCGCCTCGTTCTTCGTGTACTTCGCCACCCAGTCCGCGGTGGACAGCTCACTGCCTGGAAGTGCGTCGTCGTCCTTGCGGGCGGCGCCGATCCCGTTGAGCAGCTTCGCGCCCTGACGGGTCAGCTTCGACAGAAGCAGGCCCCAGCCCCCGCGGGTGACGTCGAGGTTCCTGTCGCCGACCCGATAGAGCACCGGGACCTCGGGCGTGCGGATGTCGAACTCGGCGCCGACCTCGGCGAAGGTCTCCTCGGTGATGCCGCCGACCTCGATCACGATGGCGCCGTCGTTGACCTTGAAGCCGTCGATGTCGGTCGTGGACGCGCGTCCGCCGACCTTGTCCAGACGCTCCACCACGAGCGTGCGGTAACCGGCGTGCGCGAGCCGCGCGGCGGCGAACAGGCCACCCGCGCCCGCGCCGACCACGAGTGCATCCACGGTGTGCTCGGGCACGGCGTCTCCTTCAATCAGACTTTTAATCGATAGTAAATTATGTAACGATGCAGGAGCAACCTGTCAGGGCCGGTTGCGCTTGGCGATGTCCCGGCCGATCAGCTCCTTCATAATCTCGGTGGTGCCGCCGTAGATCGTCTGGATCCGACTGTCGACGAACGCCCGCGCCACTGGGTACTCGAGCATGTAGCCGTAGCCACCGTGCAACTGGACGCACCGGTCGACCACGCGCTTCTGCAGCTCGGTGAGGAACCACTTGCCCTTTGCCGCGTCGGTGGGGGAGAGCTCGCCTGCGTTGAATGCGAGGACGCTCTTGTCCACGAAGGCCTCGGCGACGTCCAGCTCGGTCTCCATCTCCGCGAGGACGAACCGAGTGTTCTGGAAGTCCCCGATGTCCTGGCCGAAGGCCTTGCGCTCGAAGCAGTATCGCGCCGTGTGCTCGTAGACCGCGCGCGCGGCGGTGTAGCCGGTCGCGACCAGCCCGAGCCGCTCCTGCGGCAGGTGGCTCATCAGGTGCATCATGCCGTGTCCCTCGACGCCGATGAGGTTCGCCGCGGGGACTCGGACGTCGGTGAAGAACAGCTCGCCGGTGTCCTGGCCGTGTAGACCGACCTTGGCCAGCTTGCGGCCGCGCTCGAAGCCCTCCATTCCGTCCTCGACGACGAGGAGGCTGAACCCCCGAGAGCCCGCCTCTGGGTCCGTCCGGACTGCGACGATCACGAAGTCCGCGCTGAGGGCGCTGGAGATGAAGGTCTTCTGGCCGTTCAGGATCCAGTCGGCGTCCGGGCCGTCCCCGTCCCGACGGGCGACGGTCCTGATGCCCTGCAGGTCGCTGCCGGTGCCGGGCTCGGTCATGGCCAGCGCGCCGAGCTTCTCCCCGCGCGCCATCGGCGCCAACCAGCGCTTCTTCTGCTCGTCGTCGGTGAGGTCGAGAAGGTAGGACAACACCAGGTCGTCCTGCAGACCGAGCGTCATGCCGAACGACGTGGCACCGACTCGGGCCACCTCCTCGCACACGACCAGTCGGAAGCGGTAGTCGGTCTCGCCGGATCCGCCGTACTCCTCGGGGATGGGGAGGCCGTAAACTCCCTGCTCGGCGGCGGCGCGGAAGACCGTCCGGTCGATCTCGTGCTCGTCCTCCCACCGGAGGAAGTGCGGCTCCACCTCACGGGCCAGGAACTCTCGTACCGACTCTCGGTACTGCTCATGGGTGTCGGTGTAGAGCGTCCGCTGCATCGCGGTCAGTCCTTCCGTGTGGAGTTCGTCTAATATAGACTAGAATAACCGACGTGTCGCCCGCCGGTCAGCCGGGGGACAAGCCCTGCCGGACGAGCAGCCGGGCCGTGTGCACGATGTCCTCGAGGGTGCCGCGTTCCTCCCGCCACCACTCTGGCGCCCAGTTCAGGGCGCCGATCACGAGCATCCGCGCGGCCCACGGGTCCAGGTCGCCGCTCACTTCGCCCTCGGCGATGCCCTCCGTGACCAGGGTGCGCCACAGCGCGCCATAGCGGCGTTGGTCGAGCAGTTGGACGTCGCGGATCGCGGGGGGCAACTGGGCGGCGTTTCGGATGGCGGCGGCGGCGAACTCGGATTCCCGCAACACGATCTCCAGGTGCGCCCCCACCGCGGTGAGGATGCGCTCCATGGGACGGGCGCCGGGGCCCAGTGCATCGAGGGACTTCCGGACGTGGTTCATGGTGCGCCGCAGGCCCACCTGGACGACCTCCTGGATCAGCTCGTCCCGGGAGGCGAAGTGGTAGTAGATAGCGGGCGCCTGCAGCTCGGCGATTGCGGCGATGTCCGACAGCCGGGTCCCCGCGTAGCCATTACGGTTCAGCACGATCGCCGCGGCGTTGAGGATGCGCTCGCGAGTCAGGGCGGATTTCGACGTCTCGGACTCGCGCCCCCGTCGCGCCACCGGTCGCGATGCGGCGACGTCCGGCTCAGAGTGCATACCCGCCGTCCACGTCCAAGGTCTGGCCGGTGATCCACTTCGCGCGGTCGGACATCAGGAACGCCACGGCCTCGGCGATGTCGGCGACCTCGCCGAACCGGCGCAGCGCGAGGTTGCGCTTCGCCGTGGCCAGGAGCTCGTCGGTGTAGTCGCCGCGCGCGACCAGCTCCTGCCAGAGGCCGTCGCCCTCGATCAGGCCGACGCCCACGCAGTTGACCCGGACCCCGAACCGGCCCTCCTCGGACGCCAGCCCGCGCACCAGCGCGGCCACCGCGGCCTTCGGGGACGAGGACAGCACATCCTTCTTCGAGTACCGCTGGATCGCGGGTGTGACCAGGGCGACCATAGTGCCCGCGGTGCTGCGGAGCGGCTCGATGGCCGCGTGCAACAGGTTGTAGGCGGGGAGGGTGTCGCCGAGGATCTGCTCGCGGTAGCGCTCCGGTGAGATCGCGGAGATGTACTTCATCGGGATGTAGGGCCCCGCTGCGTAGACCACGCCGGAGAGTGCGTCGGGCGCGGAGGAGCGCACGGCCTCGGCCACGGCTCCGGCGTCGGTGAGGTCGACCTGCGCCACGATCGCCCGTCGGCCCGCGGCTTCCACCCGTGCCGCGGCGGCCTCGGCGGCCTCCGCGTTCGACCGGTAGGTGACCACGACGTCCCATCCGTCCGAGGCCAGTGCGGCGGTCACCGCAGACCCGATACCACCCGATCCGCCCGCCACGAGAGCCCAGCGCTGCGCTTCCGCCATGGGAATAGCCTACGATCTAATCTTCGTAAGAAAAAGGACGGAGGCACGGATGGTGGACGAGGCTGCGCGCGGACCGCTCGCGGGGCGCACGGTGATCGAGCTCGCGGGGATAGGGCCGGGCCCCTTCGCCTGCATGGTGCTGGCGGACATGGGGGCCGACGTCATCCGGGTCGACCGGCCCATCGGCGGCGCCGTCCCCGCGGCGACGACGGCGGACGTCCTGAACCGGAACAAGCGATCCATCGTCCTGGACCTGAAGCGTCCGGAGGCCGTCGACGCGATCCTCGGGCTCGTCGAGCGAGCCGACGTGCTGGTCGAGGGCTACCGGCCCGGGGTAGCCGAGCGGCTCGGGATCGGCCCCGACGCAGTGTGGGCCCGCAAACCGAAGCTGGTCTACGGCCGGATGACCGGCTGGGGCCAGGAGGGCCCGCTGGCCCACTCCGCGGGCCACGACATCGGCTACATCGCGCTGACCGGAGCCCTGCACGCCATCGGTGAGGCCGACGGGCCGCCGCAAATCCCGCTAAACCTCGTCGGGGACTTCGGCGGAGGCTCGACGTACCTGGTCATGGGCGTGCTGGCGGCTCTGCTGGAGGCAGAACGGACGGGCCGAGGCCAGGTCGTCGACGCAGCGATCGTCGACGGTGCGGCCCACCTCATGGCCGTCATCCATGCCCTGCTGGGGGCCGGCCGCTGGGAGGACCGGCGCGGCGTCAACATGCTCGACGGCGGCACCCCGTACTACGCGGTGTACGAGACCTCCGACGGCAGGCACATGGCGGTCGGCGCGCTCGAGCCCAAGTTCTTCGCCGAGCTGCTGCGGCTCCTGGATGTGCCCGAGTCGACCTTCGCTCCTCGGGACCGGGCCGACCGGTCCCGGTGGCCCGAGCTGCGCGCGATCCTCGCCGACCGGTTCGCCGGGCGGACCCAGGCGGAGTGGTCCGAGCTGTTTGACGGCACCGACGCGTGCGTCGCCCCCGTCCTGGGCCTGCGTGCGGCCGCCACGCACCCTCACGTCGCGGCCCGCGGCAGCCTCGTCGAGGTGGAGGGCGTGCTCCAGCCCGGTGCGGCTCCCCGGTTCTCCGGCCACGCCGCCACACCGCCCGCACCAGCCCCGGCCCCGGGTCGGGACACCCGCGCGGTCCTCGCCGCGGCGGGTCTCGACGCCGACGCGCTGCTCGCGGAGGGCGTCGCTCTGCAGGCGGAGTGAGCCCTTGTCAGCCCCAGGGGTGACTCACTAATCTACGAACGATTAAAGACGTCGAGGAGGACGCTGTGGTGGACACGATCGAGCAGAGGCGTGTCGCGCTCGACGCGCGCCACCCGACCTGGACCCCAACGACGTTGGACGGGTTCCTCGACCGGTGTGCGGCCGAGTTCCCGGATCGGCCGCTGGTGATCACGAACGACCGGACCCTGTCCTACGCGGAGACGGCTTCGTGGTCGCGCAGGCTGGCGGACGGGCTCGCGACTCTGGGTGTGCGACGGGGCGACCGCGTCGGCATGCTGATGGCGAACTATCTCGAGTTCACTCCGCTGAAGTTCGCCATCGCCAGGGCGGGTGCGGTCGCGATCCCGTTCAACTACCTGTACCGGGCGGAGGAGCTCGCCTATGTACTCCGCCAGTCGCGCTGCAACGTCTTGATCACCATGACCGGCTTCGCCGGTCTGGACTATCCGGCCATGCTGGACGGCATCGCCCCGGGCTGGGAGACCGGTGCCGCCGAGGCGCTGCCGGACCTGCGCGCGGTGGTGCAGCTGCCCACGGACGGCCGTACCCGCGAGGGCGTCCGCACGATCGACGAACTCGCCACCCTCGGCGACGAGAACCCGCGTGCGGCGATCGGCCAGGAGGCCGAGCCGGGCGACCTCGGCGACATCCTGTACACCTCGGGTACCACCGGCTCGCCCAAGGGTGTCATGGTGACGCACGACGCAGTGCAGCGCACCGGCTACGCATCCGCCCTGACCAGGGCGTTCGAGGACGGCAGACGGATTCTCTTCTCGCTGCCCTGCTACCACATGTTCGGCTACGTCGAGGGACTGTTGGCCGCGATGTTCGTCGGCGGGGCCATCGTGCCGCGGACCTCGTTCTCTCCTGCGGACTACTTCGAGGGGATCGAACGGCACCGCGCGACGGAGATCCTCTGTGTGCCGACGATGATGGTGGCTCTGCTGGAGCATCCGGACCGGCACTCGAGGGACGTCTCGTCATTGTTCGCGGTGCTCTGTGGCGCGGCCCCGGCGCCAGTGTGGGTGTGGGAGAAGGCGCAGCGGGACCTGGGGATCACCGAGATCACCACCGGCTACGGAATGACCGAATGTGGCGGCGCGATGACCATGTCGCTGCCGGAGGACCCGCTGGAACGACACTCCCTGACGGTCGGCCGGGTCAAGATGGCGGGCGCGGCGGGTATGCCGGACCACGGCCACGACATCTGCTGGTACCGCACCGCGGACCCCGAGTCCGGCGCGATGCTCCCCGACGGCGCCGAGGGAGAGATCGTCTCCACCGGCCCGACCCACATGCTGGGGTTCTGGGACAAGCCCGTCGAGACCGCGGCCGCGCTGCGCGACGGCTGGGTGTTCTCCGGGGATCTCGGACGGGTGGACGACGACGGCTACATCCAGATCACCGGTCGCAGCAAAGAGCTGTACAAGAGCGGGGGCGAGCTGGTGATGCCTAAGGAGATCGAGGAGCTGCTGAACGAGTTCCCCGGGGTCAGCCAGGTCTACGCCGTCGGTGTGCCGGACGAGCGCTGGGGCGAGGCGGGCTGCGCCTGGGTCGTTCCCGAGCCCGGCGCCACCGTCGACACCGAGGCACTGCTCGCTCTGTGCAAGGAGAAGCTGGCCCGGTTCAAGGTGCCCAAGCACATCCTGGTCACCACGGCCGCCGAGCTGCCGACGACGCCGACGGGCAAGGTCCAGAAGTTCAAGCTGTCGCAGCGTGCGGCCGAGCTCCTCGGCTGAGTGCGGCACGGCTTGCGGAGGGAGGGCTCACGGAGTGCGAGCCGACATCGACGGTGGTCCGCGCCCGGGAGTCACGTTCGCCCTGGCCGAGTGGCTCGGCGAGCGAGTCGAGCACCTCGTCCCACCCGTGCGGGTCGAACGCGTGGGTACCGGACAGTCCAACCTCACGTCGGTCATCAGCGACGCCGAGGGGCGCGAGTGGATCCTGCGGTATCCGGCCGGGGGGCGAGCCGACGTCCGCCGAGAGGCACGGATCCTGCGGGCGCTCGCGGCGACCTCGGTGCCGGTGCCTGCTGTCGTCGCCGAGGGACGCGACGCCGCCGGCATCGAGGGCGGGTTCCTCGTGATGGAGCGGATGCCGGGACGGCCGCTGGAGGACGAGGCCGACGCCGGCCGACTGTCACCGCCGGAGCGCCGGGCGGTCGGGGACGAGGCGGTGGAGCTGCTCGCCACGCTGCACGCGCTCGACCCCGAATCGGTCGGGCTCGGCGATCTCGGCAGGCGGGACGGATACCTCACCCGGCAGTTGGCGCGGTCCGCCGCCAACTGGGCGGCCTGGGGGACGGAGTCGGCCGCGGACGCAGTATGGCGGGAGGGGTTCGATCGGCTGTCCCGAGCGGTCCCGACGCAGCAACGGTGCGTGATCGTCCACGGCGACTACCGCCTGTCCAACATCCTCGTGGCGGACGGTCGCCTCTCCTCGGTGCTCGACTGGGAGCTCTGCACCCTCGGCGATCCGCTGGCGGACCTGGCCTGGCTGGTCGACGACTGGCGCGGTCCGGAGGATCCCTCCATCACCATCCCTTCGCCGACCAGGGTGGGCGGCTTCGCCGACCGGGCCGAGATCGTCGCCGACTATGCCGGGCGCACCGGATTGAACGTGGAGCATCTCGGCTACTACCGGGCCTTCACGCACTGGCGGGCCGCCACGCTGCTGCAGGGCGTCGCCCAGCGGCGCCGGGCCGGCAGCCTCGGCGTGCACGGCGCGCTGGACCTGCTCGACCTCGAACACAGCATCCGTTACCTGCTCGACGGGGCACTCCACCTCGTGGGCGGCTGACCCCACCTCAGGAGCCGCGCCGGTGCGTCCGGAGGACGACTACACCCATCCCGTCGGCCCCGAGCCGAACTTCAACGAGTCGATGTACGTGCACTTCCACGACCCCGCGGTCGGGCTCGGTGGATTTGTGCGGATCGCGAACCGTCCCAACGAGGGACGCGGGGAGGTGACGGTGTGCCTCTTCCTCCCCGACGGTGGGCTGGCGTTCTCCTACGCGCGGCCCGAGGTGCGCACCAACGAGCGGCTCGCCGCCGCCGGGATGGCGCTGCGCGTCCGCGAACCGATGAAGCATCTCGACGTGAGCTTCAGCGGCACCGTCGCCCGGCTCGCCGACCCGACCATGATGGACGAGCCGCGCGCGGCGCTGGGCGGGAGCCCTCGGGTCCCGTGCACCATCGACCTCGCCGTACGCGCCCTCGCGCCCGAGTTCGCCCACAGCTTCGACACCGGCGAGGGCTCCTTCGCCCCTAACCACTACGAGCAGCTGCACGTGACCGTAGGGCGGATCGCGCTGGGGGACGCCGTGGTCGAGATCCACGGTCACGGGCTGCGGGACCACTCTTGGGGGCCGCGCTACTGGCAGACGCCGTGGTTCTACCGCTGGGTCCACGGGTGCACGGACGGGTTCGGCTTCATGGGGGCATGGTTCGGCAACCCAGACGGGTCGGCGGTATGCGGCGGATTCGTCTGGGACGGCGACGCGCTCGTTTCGATCGACGAGATCCGGATCGCCACGCGCCGGGACGGTAGGGAGGAGCAGTCCGCCGTGAACCTGTTCCTGCGGGCCGGTGACCGGGACTGGACGGTACGGGGTCGAGCACTCGCCACGGTCCCGCTGCGCAACCGCCGCCCCGACGGTGCCGGCGGGCACGACGTCACCCGGATCGTGGAGAGCCTGATGATCTGGTCACTCGACGACGGCCGGGCGCTCCATGGCATGGCGGAGTATCTCGACCAGATTCGAGACGGCCGCCCCGTCGGACTTCAGGTCTGAGCGGGCACGATGCGCGGGCTCACCCCCCGCGCCTCGGCCCGCCGGTAATTCCAGAGGCCGATGTCGCAGTAGTCCCGCACCTCGGCGATCAGATCCCCGGACATCCGGATCACGCCCAGGCATTCGATCGGGGCGTCCCCGCCGGCGAACTGGAAGTGGTCGACGCGCTCCAGGAACACCAGGTCGCCGGCGACCGCACTGGAAACCACGTCCCACTGCGCTGCGTCTGTCTCGGCGAGGATCGCGGCGAAGGCAGCACGGATGGCGTCCCTGCCGGTGAGCGGCTCGTAGGGCACGGCGACGTGGTACACAGCGTCGACGGTGAAGCACGCGGCGACGGCGTCAGCGTCCCGCCGCGCTACAGCGGCGAGGAGCTCGTCCACGGCGGGGGGCAGAGGCACGGGACTCCTTCAAGCGGGACGCTGGTCGACGGTGGCGGGCGGAGCGAGACCCCGGCGGACGAGGGCCTGTGCCGTAAAGACCACTGACCGGAGAGACCCACGTCCCGGGCTCCACCACTCGCACGCCCAGTTCAGCGCACCCAGGATCAGCATGCGGGCGGCACGGGGGTCCAGGCCCGGATGGATCTCGCCTGCCACCCGACCCGCGTCGATCAGCTCTCGCCAGATCTCGGCGTAGCGCTGCTGCTCACGGATCTGGCGCTCCCGCAGATCGGGGGGCAGCTGCGATGTGCTCCGGACGGCGGCGATGGTGTAGTCCGACGTCCGCAGCACCACCTGCAGGTGAGCCTCGACCGCTCGGCAGATCCGGTCGAGGGCCGAGGACTCGGCGGGCAGGTCGGCGAGGGCGGCCCGCACGTGCTCCAGGTTGCGGACCATCCCCGTGGTGACGACCTCCTCGACGAGGTCCTCCCGTGAGTCGAAGTAGTAGTAAATCGCAGGGGCTCGGATCCCGGCGATCTCGGCGACGTCGGACAGCCGGGTCCCGGCGTACCCACGGCGAGCGAGCAGGGACGCGGCAGCGTCGAGGATCCGCCGCCGTGTGTGTGTCGACTTGGACTCGACGGCCTGCTCCGTGGTCACGCTCGCCCGATCAGTACGACGCGGGCAGCCCGAGGCTGCGCTGCGCGACGAAGTTGAGCACCATCTCGCGGCTGACCGGTGCAGTCTTGAGCATCCGGGCGACGAACCACAGGTCTGCGAGGCCGTACTCGAGCGCCATCCCGTTCCCGCCGTGGGTCTGCATCGCCTGGTCCAGCGTGCGCAGCGACGAGTCCGCAGCCGCGAACTTGGCGATGTTGGACGCCTCGGCGGCGTCGGCGCCGGCGTCGAACAGCTCGGCGGCCCGGTAGGCCATGAGCCGGGAGAGCTGCGTCCCGATGTAGGACTCGGCCAGCGGGTGGGCCACACCCTGGTGGCTGCCGATGGGCACGCGCCACACCTGACGGTCCTTGGCGTACTGCGCGGCCTTGCCGAGCGCGTAGCGGGCGATGCCGTTGCTGATGCACGCGGCCGTGATCCGCTCCGGATTGAGCCCGGCGAACACCTGCCGGAGCCCGTTGCCCTCGTCGCCGATCAACGCGTCGCGGCCGACGCGGACGTCGTCGAAGTACACCGTGAACTGATGCTCCGGCTGCTGCAGCGCGGCCGGGATGTGCTGCCAGCTCACGCCCTCGGCGTCCGTCGGCACCACGAAGAGCGACAGCGGGTGGCGACCCTTCGGCCCGGCTTGCGGGGTACGGGTCACGACGAGCACCGCGTCGGCCTCGTCGATGCCCGAGGTCCAGTACTTCGTGCCGCTGATCCGCCAGCCGTCGCCGTCCGGGTGGGCGGTCGTGGTGATCTCGTGGCTGTTGGAACCGGCGTCCGGTTCGGTGATGGCGAACGCCATCTTCAGCGTGCCGTTCGCGATGCCGGGCAGCCAACGCTGCTTGAGCTCGTGGCTGCCGTGCGCATCGATGATCGACCCGCAGATCGCGGGGGAGATGACCATCATCAGCAGTGGGCAGCCCTGGCTGGAGGCCTCCTCGACGACGACGGCGAGATCGGACATGGTGCCGCCGCCACCGCCGTACTCCTCGGACAGGTGCACCCCGAGGAAGCCCGCCGCGCCGAGGTCCTGCCAGAGCTCGGTCGGCTCCTCGTGGGCGGCCGACTTGGCCATGAAGTAGTCGTGGCCGTACTTGCCGACGAGCTTGCCGACGGCCTCGCGGAGGGCGGCGCGTTCCTCGGTGTCCGCGACGATGGACGAGGGGTTCATGATCACTCCTGCCGGTCGGTCAGGTGCCGGTGTAGGTGGGGCGGCGGCGTTCCGCGAATGCGGTCACGCCTTCCAGCGTGTCCGCGGTGCCGCAGGCGTCGACGATGGTCTGCTCCTCGTCGGCGAGCTGGTCGCGTAGGCCGGTGTCGAAGCTCTGCCGCAGAAGCCGTCGGATGGCGCCGAACGATCGTGTCGGCCCCTGGGCGATCCCGGCGGCAATGCGCTCGCCCTCGGCGTCGACCTCGTCCGCGGGGACGACCGAGGTGACCAGGCCCCAATCCAGCGCCTCGGCGGCGGTGAGTCTGCGGTTGGTGTAATACAGCTCCTGGGTGCGGCGCATCCCGATCAGCCGGGGGAGGAACCAGGAGTTGCCGCCGTCGGAGGTCATGCCGATCGCGCCGTAGCCCGTTGTGAAGACGGCGTCCTCCGCCGCAACGACGATGTCCGCCATGCCGACCAGGCCTAGGCCACCGCCCGCGGCGGCACCCTTGACTGCGGCGACCAACGGCGCATCGAGTGCGGTCAGCCGTTCGATGGCGAAGTGGTAGGGGTCGATCATCAACCGCAGCTGGGCGGGCAGCCGCTCGGGCGGGGTGGCCGTGAAGACCCGGATGTCACCGCCCGCGGTGAACATCGGCCCGTTCGCCTTGAGCAGCACCGCGCGGACGCCCGGGTCCTCGGCGAGCCGCGTCGCCGCGCGCGCCAGGTCCTCGCAGATGACCTGGTCGATCGCGTTGCCCTCCTTCGGGCGGTTCAGCGTGATCGTGGCCAGGCCGCCCGCCACCTCGAACTCGATCGCGCTGTAGGGCGGTGCGCCCCGCGCCCAGCGAGCCGTGTCCGTGTACTGGTCAAGCGCCGTGATCCGTCCGTCCTGCACGGTGACGACGTGCGCGAACGTGGCGTCGACCGCGCCGCCACCGCGGCGGCCGTGACCTCGGTAGCGGCCGGTGACGAGCAGCCTGCCGTCCTCCAGAAGGGCGAACTGCTCGGCCTCGGCGCTCGCGGCGAAGTGCTTGGCGATGCCACCCCAGCCGGACCGGCGCATGGCCTCGGCCCCGCGGTGCTCGCCGCCGATGCCGAACGGCATGCCGTCGGCGAGGTGGCCGACGAAGTCCGGATGGAGGATCTCGTCCAGGGTGTCCCGGTCGCCGCCGGCCAGCGCTGAGTAGAGGCGGCGAGCGACCTCCGCCGGGCCCGCCGTCGTAGTCACACCGTTGTCCACAGCTCGCACCGCCCTCTCTTTTCTAATCGAGAATAGGATCAGTGTGCCGGGGAGTCAATCTGCCGCCCGCCGGGTCAGGGAACGTCACGGCATCGAGGAGCCCCCGCCGACCGCGACCACCTGGCCGGTGACCTGGCGGGCCACGGTCTCCGATGCGAGCCACGCGACGGCATTGCCGACGTCCTTGGGGGTGGTGAGCCTGCGGAGGGCCTGAGTCTTCAGGATCGACTGCACCTGTTCGGGGGAGAACAGGTTGTCCCGGCCCACGGCCCACACGCTGTGCGCGCCGACCTCGGCGTCCTCCGGCGGCAGCACGATCCCCGGCGCGACAACGTTCGCGCGGATGCCATAGCGCCCGTTCTCGCGGGCGATCGTGCGTGCGAGCGAGATCAGGGCGGCTTTGGTGCTGCCGTAGATGCCCTGTCGCACCGCGCCGAAAGCCGCATCGCTGGAGAGGAACACGATCGCGCCGCGCCCGGCCTCCTGCATGGTCACGAGGGCGGCCTGGCTGCAGTCGACGGCTGCGAGCAGGTTGAGATCGACCGTGCGGTGCCACAGCTCGCGGTCGGTCTGCTCGGTGAACCAGCCTGGGCTGCTCCAACCCGCGTTATTGACCAGCACGTCGATGCCGCCCCACAGCTCTACGCAGCGCGCAACGACCTGCCCGCCCGCGCCGTCGGACGTCAGGTCGATCGGCAGGGCTGCCGCATCCTTCGCGCCGAGCGCTGTCGCCTCTCGGGCTACCTGTTCAGCCTGCTCGCGATCGACGTCCACGACGAGCACACGGGCACCCTCGCGGGCAAAGACGTGGGCGATGCCGCGACCGATGTTGGCACCCGCTCCGGTGACGACGACGCGCGCGTCCGTGTGTCCCAGGTCCATCGTGCTCCCTCGCATGCGATCATCGACTCGGTTTCGACGCCAGATTAAGCCAGCCTGCCCGCCTTGACAGTAGCGGGCGGGCGTGGTGTTCTGCGGTTAACGCAGGTTAAAAACGTTGGTCCCGAACGACCCGCCAGGGAGTGGCAATGGTGCAGACTCGCCCCGCATACGACACTGTGTCCGTCGGTTCGCTCGAGTTCTGGGCGAAGACTCCCGAGGAGCGGGAGGAGCGCTTCCGGATCCTGCGTGACGAGCGGCCGGTCAGCTGGCAGCGCCCCGCCGAGGGCTCCATGCTGCCGCAGGAGGACGGCGCGGGGTTCTGGGCGGTGACCCGACATGCCGACATCCAGACGGTCAGCAAGAACCCCAAGGACTTCTGTTCCGGCCAGGGCGTCATGATCGAGGACGTCCCGCCGGACATCCTGGAGGCGGCGTCGTCGTTCCTCGCGATGGACGCCCCACGGCACACCCAGTTGCGCAAGCTGGTCAGCGCGGCGTTCACGCCGAAGCAGGTCAAGAGGATCGACGAGCAGATCAAGGACCAGGCTCGCCGCATCACCGACGAGCTCATCGAGGTCGGGGACTGCGACTTCGTCGACCAGGTCGCCCGCAAGCTCCCGATGTGGACCATCTACGAGATGTGCGGGCTCCCGGCCGAGCGCCGCTCCGACGCCGCGCACGCCGCTGACGGAATGGTCTCCTGGTCCGACGAGGACGTCCGGCAGGGCAAGGAGCCGGCCGAGCTGCTCAACGACTCGCTCATCACGTTGATCAACATCGGCATCGACCTGGCGGAGGACCGTCGGGCCCACCCGCGCGACGACCTGATGACGAACCTCGTCCAGGCTGAGGTGGACGGCGTCAAGCTCACGGACGAGGACATCGCCGCGTTCTTCGTGTTGCTGTCCGTGGCGGGCAACGACACGACGCGCAACACCATCACCCGCACCCTGGAGGCGCTGACCCGGTTCCCGGACCAGCGCAAGATCCTGCAGGCGGACTACGAGGGCACGATCGGTGTCGCGATCGAGGAGTTCGTCCGCTGGGCCAGTCCGGTGATGACGTTCAAGCGCGTCGCAACGCGGGACGTCGAGCTGCAGGGGCAGCAGATCCGCGAGGGCGACTGGGTCGTCATGTACTACGCCTCCGGGAACCGGGACGAGCGCGCCTTCGCAGACCCGTACACGTTCGACGTGCGCCGCACGCCGAACCAGCACGTCGGCTTCGGCGGCGGGGGGCCGCACTTCTGCATGGGCAACGTCCTCGCCAAGACGCAGCTGCGGGCCCTCTTCGACCAGCTCCTGCACCGGGTGCCGGACCTCCAGGGGGGCGAGCCGGTGCAGGTCGTCGGCAATTTCGTGGACGGCGTCAAGTCGATGCCCTGCACGCTCAATCTCTGACCATTCGACAGACGAAGGAGGACCATATGAAGGTCTGCGTCGACTATGACAAGTGCACCGGGCTGGGACTCTGTGAGTCGCTGGCCCCGGAGTTCTTCGAGGTCCAGGACGACGGCTCGCTCGAGCTGCTGCAGACCGAGGGCGCGGAGAGCCAGCGTGCCGAGCTCGAGGAGGCCGTGCGCGCCTGCCCCACCGAGGCGCTGAGCCTCGAGGGCTGACCGGACGACAGGGAGGAAGTCGAATGAGGACCTTCGCCGACCCGAACGAGTTCGCCGCCGCCAAGGGGGAGACACTCGGCCCCACCGACTGGGTGGAGATCGACCAGGTGCGAGTCGACACGTTCGCCGAGGCGACCGGGGACCACCAGTGGATCCACGTCGACCCGGAGCGGGCGAAGTCGGGGCCGTTCGGCGGCACGATCGCCCATGGGTTTCTGACGCTGTCGCTGCTGCCCGAGCTGCTCGGGCGGCTCTACACCGTGGAGAACGTGGCGATGGGGATCAACTACGGGCTGAACAAGGTCCGGTTCCCCTCGCCCGTCCCCGTGGGTGCGCGGGTGCGCCTGACCACCACGATCGCCGACTCGGTGCCGGGGGAGAGGTTCGTGGACATCACCCTGAGCTCGGCGATCGAGGTGGAGGGCGGCGGCAAGCCCGCCTGCGTGATCGAGAGCATCGCCCGCCTCTACGGCTGAACCACAGACCGCCCGGATTGCAGGGGCGGTGTCGTGGGCGTACTATTTAATCGGCATTAAGCAAGTGGCCGGCGTCGGCGCTGGTCACCGGTCAACGAGAGGAGCCGACCGTGACGCTGACGGACATCCCCACCTCCTCGTCCGGCGCGCGGGGGCCCGCGGCGCCGTACGACGAGCTGATCGAGGCACAGCGTGTGCACGGGTCGCTATATACGTCGCCCGCGATCTTTGCCGACGAGCTCGAGCAGATCTGGTACCGCACGTGGGTCTACGTCGGCCACGTGAGCGAGATCGCAGAGCCGAACGATTACGTGCGCAAGAACATCGGCCCGCAGGACGTGATCATGACGCGCAGCGCGGACGGCGAGGTGCACCTGCTCCTCAACCGCTGCGCGCACCGCGGCAACCTGGTCTGTGAGGCGGACGCGGGCAATTCGAGCTCGTTCCGTTGCCCCTACCACGGCTGGACCTACCGCAACACCGGCGACATGCTCGGCTACCCGTTCCACGGGGGCTACGGCGGCCGCGGCAAGCTCGACCTCGGGCTCGGCCGGGTGCCGCGCGTCGGGATCTACCAGGGCTTCGTTTTCGGCAGCTTCGCGCCCGACGGGCCTACGCTCGAGGAGCACCTTGGTGAGGCGAAGGGGGAGATCGACCGACTGGTGCGGCTGTCGCCGGAGGGCGAGGTCGAGATCACCGCGGGCTTCCTCAAGCACAAGGCGCGCGCGAACTGGAAGTTGCTCGCGGAGAACGAGACGGACGGTTACCACCCGCAATTCGTGCACGCATCGATCTTCAGCGTGGCGCAGAGCGGCATCGGTGCGCTCTACGGCGAGAAGTCCACGGCGGTCACCCGTGCGCTGGGCAACGGGCACAGCGAGAACGACCTGCGGCCCGAGTTCCGCCGGATCGGCGCCCCGCTCGGCTGGTTCGGCACGACCGAGGAGAAGGTCCCGGAGTACTCCGCCGCGATGCGCGCCCGATACGGCGACGCCGCGGAGGAGATCCTCATCGAGGGCGCTCCGCACGTGATGATCTTCCCGAACCTGTTCATCGCCGAGATCCAGATGTTCACCATCCAGCCGTTGGCGGCGAACCTGACCGTGCAGCACGTCACGGCGGTGCAGTTCAAGGGTGCTCCCGAGATGAACAAGCGGATGTTGCAGCAGTGCATCGGCTCCGTCGGGCCCGCGGGCATGCTGCTCGCGGACGACACCGAGATGTACGAGCGCAACCAGGCCGGTGTCGCCGAGTTGCGCCCCGAGTGGCTGGACGTGCGGCGCGGCGTGCACCGCGAGGAGATCGACGAGCGTGGGCTGACCGTCGGCGGCGCCACGGACGAGACCGGCATGCGTGGGTTCTGGAAGCACTACAAGCACCTGATGACCGAAGGACGGGCCCAGTGACCGCCGCAGCCACGGCGATCCCGACCGACGCCGAGCCCACCCAGCTCGACGTCCGGGACGTCGAGCAGTTCCTCTACCGCGAGGCCCGGTTCGCCGACGAGCACCGCTACGACGACTGGGAGGCGCTCTGGACCCAGGACGGTCTGTACTGGGTTCCCGCCAACGACGACGACGCCGACCGCATGGCGAAGATGTCGATCATCCACGACAACCGCAGTCGGATCGCCACCCGGATTCGGCAGTTCCAGACCGGACGTAGGCACTCACAGGTGCCGCACTCGCGGCTGCGACGCGTCGTGTCCAACGTGGAGATCCTCGGCAACGCCGAGAACGGGGACCTGGAGGTCGGGGCGAACTTCGTCCTGGTCGAGTCCCGGGAGCGGAGCAACGAGCTGTGGGCGGGCCGCTACACCTACCGCCTTCGCGTGGTCGACGGGGCGATCGCCATGTCTTACAAGAAGGTCGCCCTCGTCGACAACGCACGGGCGATCGCCACGCTGTCGTTCCTGATCTGACCTGCCCACCCGATCCGACGAGGTTCCCGAGCTGATGTACATCCGACCCGACATCGTCGGCAACGAGTTCGCCGAGGTCTCGTTGACCATCGACGAGGAGGCCAACAGTCGCAGGCTGCGGCTGGAGGACTTGAAGACCGGCAAGGTCCGGTACCTCGATGCGCTGGAGCTGGAGACGCTGGTCTGGCTGCCCGAGGGCAACCTCGCCAAGCTGTTGGACCCCTCCGCGGACCGCTGGCGCGAGGAGGACGCGTGAGTGTCGAGGCGGACCCCGTCCTCCTCGAGGTCGAGGACCAGGCCGACGGCCGGGTCGCGAGGGTCACGCTGAACCGCCCGGAAGCCCGCAACGCCATCACCGTGGATCTGGCCGCGGCTCTGCGGGAGCGGCTGGCGGAGGCGGCGGAGCGCGCGGACGTGATCGTCATCCGCGGTTCGGGTGGACACTTCTGCGCGGGCGGGGACTTCCACGAGGTGTCCCGGCTCCGCGCGGAAGGCGCCGAAGCGCTCCGGCCGCTGTTCGAGACGTTCATCGGGGCCTGCGAGCTCATCGCCGAGCTGCCGGTGCCGGTGGTGGCCGCCGTCGAGGGCTATGCGATGGCGGGCGGCTTCGAGCTGATCCAGTCCGTCGACATCGCCGTCGTGCGCGAGGACGCGGTCCTCGCTGACAACCACGCCAACTTCGGGATGATCCCCGGCGGCGGCGGCTCGCAACGGCTGCCGCGGATCGTCGGCGTGCCGCGGGCGTTGGGGCACATCCTGCTGGGGAACCGGCTCAGCGGGGCGCAGGCCGCCGAGTGGGGCCTGGTCTATCGCGCCGCGCCCGCGTCGGAGTTCGACGCCGTTCTTGACCAGGTCGTCGCGAACCTCGCGGGCAAGGACAGGGACGCACTGGCCCGCATCAAGCACCTCGTCCGGGCCGGGTTGCGCGGCTCGCTGACAGACGGCCTCGCTGCTGAGGTCGAGACGACCCTCGCCCACCTGGGTGGGGAGAAGGCCGGCGTCGGGATCGGCCGGTTCATGGGGAGAGAACGCGCGTGAAGCTGATCGACACCGGCATGGTCCTGCTGGACCTCGACGAGGACGGCGTGGGCCACCTGCGGCTCAACCGGCCCGAGGCCGCCAACGGCATGAACGTCCCGTTCTTGCGTGCCCTCTACGACGGCATCATGGTCGCGACCGGGCAACCCGGGTTGCGTGTACTGGTGCTCAGCGGCGAGGGCCCGAACTTCTGCGCGGGCGGGGACGTCAAGACGTTCGCGAGCAAGGGGGAGGCGCTCCCGGACTATCTGCGCGAGGCCACCGCCTGGCTGCAGAACGTCGCCGCCGGTCTGCTCGCCCTGCCGGTGCCGGTGGTGACCGCGGTGCACGGGTTCGCCGCGGGCGGCGGCGGCCTGGGCCTGGTGTGCGCGTCGGACATCGTGGTCGCGGCGGAGTCCGCGAAGTTCATGTCCGGAGCCGCCCGGGTCGGCATGGCACCGGACGCGGGATCCTCGGCCACGCTCCCTCAGCTGGTCGGGGTGCGCAAGGCCATGGAGATCCTCTTGCTCAATCCCACCCTCTCCGCGTCTGAGGCGCTGGAGATCGGGTTGATCACCAAGGTCGTCCCGGACGAGGACCTGCACGCCGAGGCCCTCGCGGTCGCCAGGTCCATCGCGGCCGGCGCACCGAGGGCCCACGGCGCGATCAAGCGCCTCGTGTGGTCGGGTCTGGGCAACCGGGTCGAGGCGCAGCTCCCCGAGGAGGCCCGCACCGTGTCCGAGCTCTCGGGCACCGCCGACGCCCGGGAAGGTCTGGCTGCGGTGTTGGAACGCCGCAGGCCCGTCTTCACCGGCAACTGATCGCCGCATCCACTCGACGAAGAGGAGTCCGTACGTCATGGCAGGAGTCGAAGGTCGCGTCATCGCCGTCACCGGGGCAGGCAACGGCCTGGGCAGGGAGTACGCTCGGCTGCTGGCCGCGGGCGGCGCAAAGGTCGTCGTCAACGACCTGGGGGGTGCCCGGGACGGCAGTGGGGGCGGCGTAGCCGCCGCCGACGCTGTCGTCGAGGAGATCACGGCTGCGGGCGGCGAGGCCGTCGCGAACCACGACAGCGTGGCCACGGAGGCCGGGGGCGCCGCGGTGGTGCAGACCGCGTTGGACGCCTACGGCCGCATCGACGGCGTGGTGTCCAACGCCGGCATCCTGCGGGACAAGTCGTTCCACAAGATGTCGGCCGACGACTGGGACGCCGTTCAGCAGGTGCACCTGTACGGCGGGTTCAACGTGATCCATGCTGCGTGGCCGCACTTCCGCGAGCAGAAGCACGGCCGGATCGTCGTGGCCACCTCGACCTCGGGCATTTACGGCAACTTCGGCCAAGCCAATTACGGCGCCGCCAAGGGCGGGCTCATCGGGCTGATCAACACACTGGCCATCGAGGGGGCCAAGAGCGGCATCATCGCCAACGCCATCGCGCCGATGGCAGGCACCCGGATGACTGAGGACCTGGTGCCCGCCGAGGTCTTCGAACGTCTGAACCCGGCACACGTCGCCCCCGTTGTGGGATACCTGATGACGGACGAGTGCACCGAGACCGCCGGAGTGCTCGTGGCGGGCGGCGGGATGGTCCACCGGGTGTGCTGGTTCCAGACGAAGGGCGTGACCTTCGCCGAGGTGCCGTCCATCGCGCAGGTGGGAGACCGGTGGTCGGAGATCGTCGACCTGGACGGCGCGGTGCCGGGGTCCAATCCCGTCGCCTGATCCGCACCGCCCCCGCCTGGACGCCCCCGACCTCCGTCGGGGGCGTCCCGTCGCGTCGAGGACTGGACCGTGCACCTGTTTTAATCTAGATTAATAAGGCGGCGACGCGGCCGCCGGGAAGTTGGGAGACGACATGACCTCAGTGGCACCCCGGGTCGCCGAGGCGGCGGAGCAGCCGGAGGTGGCGGCCACTGTCGCGCGACTGAGAACCGTGTTCGCTTCTGGGCGTACCCGGCCCGCCGAGTGGCGCATCCGCCAGCTGGCGGGAATCGAGCGTCTGCTTGCCGAGCGGGAGCCCGACATCGCGGCGGCCCTGGCCGAGGACCTGGGGCGTCCTGCGCCCTACTCCTGGCTGGGGGACATCGCCTCCACCGCCGCCGAAGCGGCCTACGCCCGCAAGCACGTGAAGCGGTGGATGCGCCGTCGTGGCACCCGGCTGCCGCTGTCGATGCTGCCGGGCAAGGGCTTCTACCAGTACGAGCCGTTGGGCGTCGTGCTCGTGATCGGGCCCTGGAACTACCCGGTCTACCTGACTCTCGGGCCGCTCATCGCCGCCGTCGCGGCGGGCAACGCGGCCGTGGTCAAGCCATCGGAGCACGCCCCTGCGACATCGGCGCTCATTGCCCGGCTGATCCCGGAGTACCTCGACCCTGACGCAGTCGCGGTCCTGGAGGGGGACGCGTCGGTCACCCAGGCCATCCTCGCCCGGGGCGTGGACCTGGCGTTCTTCACCGGCGGACCGGAGATCGGCAAAAGGGTCATGGAGGCGGCGTCCGCGCACCTCACGCCCGTGGTCCTCGAGCTCGGCGGCAAGAGCCCGGTCATCATCACCGCGGACGCCGACGTCGAGGTCGCCGCCCGGCGGATCGCGTGGGTGAAGCTGATGAACTCCGGGCAGACGTGCATCGCCCCGGACTACGTGCTCGTCGACGCGGCGGTGAAGGACCGGCTGGTCGCGGCGATCCGACGCACCGTCGAGGAGTTCCAGCGGGGCGAGCCTGCCGCGCAGCGGATCGTGAACCGCCGCCAGTTCGACCGGCTGTCCGGTCTGCTCACAGATCACGGAGGCGAGGTCGTGCTCGGCGGAGGCCGGGACGAGGCCGCCGTGGCGATCGAGCCCACCGTCGTCGTCGACCCCTCGCCCGACTCGGCACTCATGGCGGAGGAGATCTTCGGTCCGATCCTGCCCGTGCTGACGGTCGACTCAATCGACGCCGCACTGTCCTTCGTCACCGCGCGGCCCAAGCCCCTCGGGCTCTACCTGTTCACCGGTTCCAAAGGAATCAAGGAGCGGGTCCTGGCCGAGACCAGCTCCGGCGGAGTCGTGATCAACCACCTGGCCATGCACTGCCTGGTCCCGCAGCTCCCCTTCGGCGGCGTCGGGAACAGCGGGATGGGCGCCTACCACGGTGAGTGGGGCTTCCAGGCGCTCAGCCACCGCAAAGCGGTGCTGGCCAAGCCGGCCAAGCCGGACCCGGCCCTGATGTACCCGCCGTACACCGACAAGAAGATGAAGCTGCTGCGCCGCTTCATGTAGTCCGGAGCCTCCGCGGGCGGCCACACCACCGCCCGGCCGCCCGCGGACCCGGGAACGAGGAGGACCAACCGTGCCCGACGCCGTGATCTGCGAACCGCTGCGTACCCCCGTCGGCGGGTTCGGCGGCTCGCTGCGCGACCTGCGCGCCCACGAGCTCGCCTCGACCGTGATCGCCGCGCTCATGGAGCGGACGGGACTGCCGCCCGACTCGGTCGACGACGTGCTGCTCGGGAACTGCTACCCCACCATGGACGCGCCCGCGCTCGGTCGGGTCGCCGCGCTCGACGCCGGACTGCCCGTGACCGCGTCGGGCCTGCAGATCGACCGCCGCTGCGGCTCGGGCCTGCAAGCCGTGATCTATGCGGCGATGCAGGTCCAGGCGGGTGCGTCGCAGGTGGTGCTCGCCGGGGGCGCGGAGTCGATGAGCAACGCGCCGTTCTACAGCACTTCGATGCGCTGGGGTGCGAAGGCCGGGCCCGGGGTCATGCTGCACGACTCGCTGTCCACCGGCCGAATGCGCGCGGGCGGGGACCGCTACCCCGTCCCCGGAGGGATGCTCGAGACCGCGGAGAACCTGCGCCGCGAGTACTCGATCGCGCGAGAGGAACAGGACGAGTACGCGGCACGGAGCCATCAGCGCGCCGCGGCGGCCCGCCAGTCCGGGCTGTTCGCCGAGGAGATCGTCCCGGTGACCGTCCGGACCCGGAAGGGCGAGGTCGTCGTCGACACCGACGAGCACATCCGGCCGGACTCGACCGCCGAGAAGCTCGCGGGTCTGCGCCCGGTGCTGAGCCGCGACGATCCGGAGGCCACCGTCACGGCCGGCAACGCGTCCGGGCAGAACGACGGTGCCGCCGTCTGCGTCGTCACCAGCCCGGAGAAGGCCGCCGAGCTCGGGTTGCGTCCGCTCGTTCGCCTCGTCTCGTGGGGCGTCGGCGGGGTGCCGCCGCGGACGATGGGAATCGGGCCCGTGCCCGCCGTGGCCCGCGCGCTGGACAACGCCGAGCTGGCGCTCAAGGACGTCGATCTGGTCGAGCTGAACGAGGCGTTCGCCGCGCAGGTGCTGGCGTGCACCCGCGAGTGGGGTTTCACCCCGTCGGACTTCGACCGGTTCAACGTGCACGGCTCGGGCATCTCGCTCGGCCACCCGGTGGGCGCCACCGGCGGGCGGATCCTGGCCACGTTGAGCCGAGAGATGGTGCGTCGGGACGTCCGATACGGCGTCGAGACCATGTGCATCGGCGGCGGGCAGGGACTGGCCGCGGTGTTCGAGAAGGTCGCGTGAGCGCGCAGCGTCCGCTGGCCGGGCTCGGTGTCGTCGAGTGCGCGAGCTTCGTCGCCGGGCCCACCGGCGGCATGACGCTCGCCCAGCTCGGAGCCGACGTTATCCGTGTCGATCCGGTCGGCGGCGGCTCGGACCACCTGCGCTGGCCGCTTGCGCCGGACGGCGAGAGCTATTACTGGGCGTCGCTGAACAAGGGCAAGAGCTCGGTCGCGGTGGACCTGCGGTCGGACGAGGGCCGTGAGCTGGTCGTCGGGCTGGTCGCCGCCATCGGGGTCCTGGTGGACAACGTGGTCGGCCGGCGCTGGATGGCCCATCCCGTGCTCGCCGAGCGCAGGCCGGACCTGGTTCACGTGCGCGTCCAGGGCTATCCGGACGGACGGCCGGCGGTGGACTACACCGTCAACGCCGAGGTCGGAATCCCGCAGATCACCGGGTCGGAGGACGGCGGCGCTCCGGTCAACCACGTCCTGCCCGCCTGGGACCTGGTCACCGGACTCAGCGTGTCCACCGCGGTGCTCGCCGGACTGCACCACCGCTTCCGGACGGGCGAGGGCTCGTTCGTCGAGATCGCGCTGTCGGACGTGGCCCTCGCCGGCGTCGCGAACCTCGGCTGGCTCTCGGAGGCTGTCGACCGCGGCCGGGAGCGGCCCCGCCACGGGAACCACGTGTACGGCTCGTTCGGCGTGGACTTCGCCTGCTCGGACGGCGAGCGGGTGATGGTCGTCGCGCTCACCCCCGGGCAGTGGTCTGCGCTCATGGCGGTGACGGGAACCGCGGAGGTGTTCACCGCGCTGGAGTCGGCCCTGGCGGCTGACCTGACCCAGGAGGCCGAGCGCTACCGGCTCCGGGAGACGATCGCGGCCGTGCTCCGGCCGTGGTTCGCCGCGCGGGACGTCAAGCAGGTCCGGGACGAGTTGGAGGCCGCGAGAGTGCTCTGGGGCCGCTACCAGGGCATGCCGGACGTCGTGACCGCGCACCGGACCGGTGCCCACCCGGTGCTCGCGGACGTCCCTATGCCGCACGGCGAGCTACTGATCACTGCACGGTCGCCGCTGCGCTGGGCGGGCGAGCACGGGGAGGCGGGCACGCCGTCCGCCCTGGGCGCGGACACCGAGAGGATCCTCGCGGACGTGCTCGGCCTGACCGGTGCGGAGATCGGTGGCCTGCGGGACCGGAAGGTCATCTCCGGTGTCTGATCCGCACGCGGCGGCCGACGCCGCCCTCCGGACCCAGGTCCGCTGCACCGCGACGGGGGCTCGGCTGCCCGCCGAGCGCGTGCTCGCCGCGCAGCTCGGCGTCGGTCGGGCGGTCGTGCGGTCGGCTCTCAAGCGGCTCGACGCCAACGGGCTGGTCTGCACATTGTCGCAGGTGGGCACCGTGGTGGTGCGCCACGAGAACGAGACGAGGAGGACGAGATGAGCAGCAGGGTCGCGATCGTCACCGGGGCCGCGCGCGGGCTCGGGTCGGCCACGGCGGTCCGGCTCGCGCAGGACGGCCTGGCCGTCGCGGTGCTGGACCTGGACGAGGCGAGCGCCAAGGCCACGGTGGACGCCGTCGCCGGAGTCGGGGGGTCCGCCGTCGCGGTCGGCGCGGACGTCTCGGACCCAGCGGCGGTCGAGGCGGCGGTAGCGCGTGTGACGGAGGAGCTCGGCGCCCCCACGGTGCTGGTCAACAACGCGGGCATCACCCGGGACAACCTGTTGTTCAAGATGTCCGAGTCGGATTGGGACGCGGTGCTCGGCGTCCACCTCCGCGGGTCGTTCCTGATGACGAAGGCCGTGCAGAAGCACATGGTCGCGGCCGGCTGGGGTCGGATCGTGAACCTGTCGTCGACGTCGGCGCTGGGCAACCGCGGCCAGGCCAACTACTCGACCGCCAAGGCCGGGCTGCAGGGTTTCACCAAGACCCTGGCGATCGAGCTCGGCAGGTTCGGCGTCACGGCGAACTGCATCGCGCCCGGCTTCATCGCCAGCGACATGACGAGGGCGACGGCCGAGCGGATCGGCCAGGACTGGGAGGCCTACGTCGCCCAGCGCGCGGCGGCGATCCCGGTCGCACGGGCGGGTGAGCCCGAGGACATCGCCAACGCGGTCTCGTTCTTCGTCGACGAGCGAGCCGGTTTCGTGTCCGGTCAGGTCCTCTACGTCGCGGGCGGTCCGCGCGCCTGAACAGGACCGGTCGGGGGGTCAGAGACGACACCCGGAGGTGGAACGGATGAACGACCTCGCAGCCGCCCACGTGGGCGGTGCGGGCAGCACGATGGTGCTGCTGCATGATGTGCTCTCGTCCTGGCGGGCTTGGCGTCCGCTGTTGGCCGCTCTCGAGTCACACCACACGGTGCTTGCTCCGACCCTTCGAGGACATAACGGTGGCGGACCCCTGGCTGCGGACCCGCGGCGAGTGCTCTCCTCCCTCGTCGACGGCGTCGAACGGGCCATGGACGCCACGCGGCTGGGTCGCGCCCACATCGTCGGGAACGGGCTGGGCGGATGGGTCGGCCTCGAGCTGGCCCGGCGCGGCCGCGCCCGGTCCGTCACGGCGCTGTCGCCGATGGGTGCGTGGCGGGAACCGGGTGACCTCGAACGTCTGCTGCGGGGGATCCGGCGGGCGAACCGGTCGTGGACCGCGGTGCCCCGCCTGCCGGTAGCCGGAGGAGTCCGCCGGCTCGTCCTCGGCCGGTGGGTCGCGCGCCCCGACCTGCTGTCCGCTGAAGCCGTCGCCACCGTCGTTTACGATGCCGTCGGATGCACCGGGCTCGACGTCCTTCTGGACGCGGTGCGTTCCACCGGTCCCGTGCCGTGCCTGCTTCCCGTGTGCCCCGTCATGGTGTGCTGGGGGAGCGCCGACCGGCTCTCGCCGTTCGAGGCCCACGGCAGGCCGCTGTTGAGTCTGCTCCCAGCCGCCGAGCTGCGCCGGCTGCCCGGCGTCGGGCACCGGCCCATGGACGACGACCCGGCCCTCGTCGCTGCGACCGTCCTCGGTCATGCGGCGGCCGCCGAGCGTGCGACCGGAGGGGGCGCCCGGATGGGGGCGCCCCCGATGCGGCACCCGTGACCGTCGCGAAGTCGGCCCTCGGGCCGACTTCGCGACGGCGATTCAGCGGCCGAAGTGTCGCAGCACGAACGCCGTCATGGCGTCGTAGGCGAGCGGCGCGGTTCGCTCGAGGTTGACGTCGTGCCCGCCGCCGGGCACCACGAACGCTTCGGAGGTCGCCCCGGGGCCGAAGTAGCCCGCCTCCTGTGTCGCCAGCGCGTCGGCCGACGAGCAGTCCGACGCTCCCGCGGAGCAGAAGATGCTGTCCTCCGAACCGTTCACGGTGAGGACCGGGACGTTGATCGCCGTGGACTCCGTGCGGGTGAGGAAGGTGGCGGCGGTCGCCAGCTCCAGGTCGTTGCCGGTGCCCTTCAACTCCTCGTCCAGCGCGACCACCGCCGGGTCCGCGTTGGGCAGGTGATAGAAAACCCCTCGGCTGCCCGGCCGGGTCGTCATGTAGCCGGGGTCCAGCCCGGCGTCGCGGTACTTCGGGTCGAGCGCGACGGGGACGGTGTTGGCGGCGACGTCCGTGGCGAGTGTGACGGCGTTGAGCTTGTGGCCCCCGCCAGTCGCGATCACCCCGTCGACGTCCTGGTAGCGACCGGCCTCGAGGTAGGCGGTCACGGAGCCGTAGCTGTGCCCGACCAGGACGACCTTCTCGAAGTGTCCTCCCAGGTCACCGCGGCGGACGGCCTGGATCACCTGGTGGACGGCGTCGGCGTGGTTGTCGTAGGTGAGCGTGGCGCTGAGCGGGTGTGACGAGTCGCCCGTGCCGATCCGGTCGATGTTGAGGGTGGCCTGTCCGGCCTCGCTCGCGTGCCGCACGTAGGAGTAGGTATCCGGCTCGTACGGCAGGTCCCAGTAGTACTGGCCGTAGGTGTAACCGTGGACCAGTACCTGCACCACGGAGGCGTCCAGCGGGCCGCAGAGGGTACCCGCGACGTCGCCCGCGCCGCCGAGGATCGTGACCGGCACCCGGACCGTCCTGCAGGCGGCGGGGTGGTCGGTCTGGTCCGCGGCCGCCGCGGGCGCGAGCAGCGCAGTCGCCGCGACGGCGGCCGCTGCGGCGGCGAGTCCGGCGACCAGCCTGGCACGTCGGGGGAAGGGCATGAGGCTCCGTTCGACGGTGAACCGTGTCGTCTGGGTTTAACGAAGATTCGGTTCCGCGGTATCGTCCGTCGATCGGGTGGCCGCATGCGAGGACCCCGCCCCCGGGCGAGGAGGCGGGGTCGTGGGGCGGTCGCGTCAGATGGTGGGGGCGGGCACCAGCCCGGCCAGCACCGCTCCGGTGATGCCACCGTCAGCGATGAGGGTGGTGCCGTTGATCCACCGCGAGTCGCGCGAGGCGAGGAAGACGACGGCCGAGGCGATGTCCGCGGCCGTGGCGTGCCTGCCGAGGAACGCCTTCACACCGTCGAGCGTCTCCTTGCCCATGCTCTCCTCGAAGTCCGCCAGGATCGGCGTCTCGACGGGTCCCGGGAGCACCGCGTTGATCCGCAGCTCGTTCATCTCTCGCACGGCTCCGCCCATGGCCAGGGTGTACACCGTGGCCGCCTCCTTGGAGAAGTTGTAGGCGTTGCCCTGCTGAGGGTGCTCGGCGAACCACTTCTCCCCCTCGGCGAAGGACTCGGTCGCCACGACCTCCTTGAGGACGTCGAGACGCTGCGGCCAGCCGAAGCCCGCGGTGGAGGAGACCACGACGATGGAGCCGCCCTCGTTCAGCCGCTCGAACAGCGACTCGGTGAGGTGGCGCATGCCGAGGAAGTTCACCTTGAACACGAGGTCCGCCGGGGCGGTGCCGGGGATGCCCGCGACGTTGAGCAGGGCATCGAAGTTCCCGTCGATCTGCTCCAGCGCCGCGTCGATGCTCGCAGGGTCGGCGAGGTCCACCTTCACGTGCTGCTCGACCGGTGCCGTGGGCGTGTTGCGGTCGAGGCTCACCACGGTGGCGCCCGCGGCGACGAGCTGCCGCGCGACGGCGTCCCCGATGCCCGACGCGGTGCCCGTGACCAGGCAGCGCAGTCCCTGAACGTCCATGTGGGTCCTCTCGATGTCGTCCATGACTCTCGCAATTGAAAGTAGATTAAACACGCCGAGTGGTCAAACGCGGACCGGTCTCCCGGACGACTCGCTGTCGCGGACCGACTCGACGCCTGTCGGAGCGGTTTGACACCTGTCGAGTCAAGCTTCTAATGTCGCTTCGACACGTCAGCCAGGTCACACTTTCGCGCACTGTCGCACGGAGTACTCATGACGCATTCCACCCCGCACGTCGCCGTGATCGGCGCCGGCATCAGCGGGCTCACCACCGGCAAGATGCTCGGCGACTACGGCGTCGAGTACGACTGCTTCGAGAGCTCGGACCGCATCGGTGGCAACTGGGCCTTCGGCAACCCGAACGGCCACTCCAGCGCCTACCGGTCCCTACACATCGACACGTCGAAGGAGCGGTTGTCCTTCAAGGACTTCCCGATGCCGGCGTCGTACCCGGACTTCCCGCACCACAGCCACATCAAGCGCTACCTCGACAGCTACGCCGAGGCGTTCGGCCTGCTCGAGAGGATCCACTTCCGCAACGGTGTCGAGCACGCCGAGCGACTGCCGGGCGGCGGGTGGGAGCTGCGGACGCAGGACGGCGAGCTCTGCCGCTACGACGCGCTCGTCGTGGCCAACGGTCACCACTGGGACCCCCGGTTCCCGGACTTCCCGGGCGAGTTCACCGGCGAGTCGATCCACTCGCACCACTACGTCGACCCGAGCCACCCGCTGGACCTGCACGACAAGCGGATCCTGGTCGTCGGGATCGGCAACTCGGCCGCGGACGTGGTCAGCGAGCTGTCGCAGCGTTCGCACCGCAACACCGTGGTGATGTCCACCCGCTCCGGTGCCTGGGTGGTGCCCAAGTACATGTTCGGGATGCCGGGAGACCGGCTCGCCCGCACCATCCCGCAGATCCCCGGTCGCTTCCAGCGGGCACTCGTCCGCAAGCTCCCGATCCTCATATCGGGCAAGCCGGAGCACTACGGCCTGCCACGGCCGAACCACAACTTCCTCGAGGCCCACCCGACGATGTCGAGCGAGCTGCTGCTGCGCCTCGGATCGGGGGACGCCACCGTGAAGCCGAACGTCGAGCGGCTCGACGGGCGGACGGTGCACTTTGTCGACGGCACCTCGGCGGACTTCGACGCGATCGTCTACGCCACCGGGTACAACATCAGCTTCCCGTTCTTCGATCCGGAGTTCCTCTCCGCGCCCGACAACCGGCTCTCGCTCTACAAGCGGATCCTCCGTCCGGACCTCGACGACCTCGCCTTCGTCGGATTCGCCCAAGCCCTGCCCACGCTGTTCCCGTTCGTGGAGTGCCAGGCCCGCTTGGTGGCGGCCTACTTCGCGGGCACCTACCGGCCCCCAGCGCCCGCGGAGATGGAGCGGGTCATCGTCGAGGAGGAGCGCCGCTACACCGGGCACTTCGCCGACCGGCCGCGCCACACCCAGCAGGTCGACTACTTCGTCTACGAGCACGACATGCGGACGAAGGAACTCGCGGCGGGGCTCGACCGCGTCCGCCGCGAAGGACCGGTCCGGCTCGCCGGGCGGGCGAGCGCACTCCAGGACGCATAGCGGTGGGTGACGTCAGCCCGCTCCCGCGCCTGCCGGAGCGACGCCGCCGCTCCGTGGGCGAGGAGCGCCGGGCGCTGATCCTCGGTGCCACCGAGGAGCTGCTGCGTGAGCGGTCGCTTGCGGAGATCTCGGTCGGCGACATCGCCTCCGCCGCCGGGGTGGCCCGTTCCGGCTTCTACTTCTACTTCGCCAGCAAGGGCGCCGTGGTCACGGCGCTGCTCGCCGACGTCTTCGGCGAGATGGCCGCGGGTGCGATCGACCTGCTCGCGGCCGCGGAGGACCCCCGCGAAGCCGTGCGGCAGGCGTTGCGCCACACCTGGGAGTCCTGGCGGGACCACCAGGGCCTCGTGCTCGCGATGCTCGACGCGCGCGGCACCGATCCGGCCGTCCGCGAGCTGTGGGACGCCTGGATCGATCGCTTCGTGGCGCCGGTCGCGGTGCTCGTGGAGGGCCACCGGCAGGCCGGGATGGCCCCCGCGGGGGTGGCCGCCGCGGATCTCGTGGCCGTGCTGCTGGCGGCCAACGAACGCACCTTCGAACGACTCAGCCGCTCCGGCGCGAGTCCCACCCTCATCGACGACGCCCTGGAGGCGCTCGTCGCCGTGTGGACCGCCGCGCTGTACGGCCCGACGACGGGACCGATCTCGTGACACGCACCGACCTCACCTTCACCTCCCACGGCTCCCCCGTCGCGGCGTGGCGCTACACCGCGGACGACGACGGGTTCGCCGGCCCGGCCGGGCGCCCGTGCGTCGTCATGGCGCACGGCTTCGGGGCGACCCGGGACGCCGGCCTGGAGGGCTTCGCCGAGGAACTGGCCGCGGCGGGCCTGGACGCCCTGGTGTTCGACTATCGCGGGTTCGGCGCCAGCGGGGGCGACCGACGTCAGGTCGCGGACGTGCCGGGGCAGCTCCACGACTACCGCGCCGCCGTCGCGTTCGCCCGAGGGCTCGACGGCGTCGACCCGGACCGGATCGTGCTCTGGGGCGTCTCCTTCTCCGGCGGCCACGTGTTCGCGCTCGCCGCCGAGGACTCGCGGATCGCGGCAACGGTCGCCATGACCCCTGCCTCCGACGGCGCCGCCGCCGCGCTGGCCATCGTCAAGCGTGAGGGCGTGCCGGGGGCGTTGCGCAGCACGGTGGCCGGGCTGAGGGACGTCCTGTCCACCCGGCTCGGGCGCGGGCCGGTCCTGGTTCCGCTTGCCGCGATGCCCGGCGAGCTCGCCGCCCTGAACGCTCCCGGCGCTTACGAGGCCTACACGGGGATCGCGGGCGAGACCTGGCGCAACGAGGTCGCGGCCCGCGCCTTCCTGCAGCTGCCGCTGTACCGGCCCGGTCGGGCAGCCCGGCGGATCGACGGCCCGATCCTGGTCCAGATCGCCGATCTCGACCAGAGCGCCCCACCCGCGGCGGCGGCGGCCGCGGCCGCGCGGGCCCCGCGGTCCGAGGTCCGGCACTACCCGTGCGACCACTTCGACATCTACCCGGGCCGCCCCTGGCACGCCGCGGCCGTGGCCCACCAGCTCGGCTTCCTGCGCCGTCATCTCGCCGTGCGGGACGCCGTCACCGCCTGACCGACGTTCCCCGTCACCGCCGACGAAGGAGAACCATGTCCGCATCCACCACCGTCATCGCCACCGCGGCCGACATCACGCCGGCCTGGCTCACCCAGGTGCTCGGTGACTCGCCCCGGATCACGGGCGACGCTAGGGTCGCCGATGTCGTCGCGACGCGCATCGGGACCGGGCAGCTCGGCACCACCTACCTGCTGGAGGTGACCTACGCGGACGGTGGTGTCGGCAAGCCTGCCCGGATGGTCGCGAAGCTGCCGGCACTCGACCCGGCGAACCGCGCGCTCGCGGCGTCGTTGGCCTGCTACAGCCGCGAGGTCGCCTTCTACTCGAACCTCGCGGGCACGCTCCCCATCCGGACCCCGGAGTGCTACCACGCGTCGGTGTCCGCCGACGGGCAGGACTTCTGCCTGCTGCTCGAAGATCTCACGCCCGCCGCGGAGGTGACCCAGGTCGAGGGCTGCGACCTCGCCCACGCCCGGGCCGCACTGGAGCAGGCGGCCGCGCTGCACGCCGGGTCCTGGAGGGACCCCGCGCTGGCCGAGCAGGAGTGGCTGCTGAGCGCGCTGCCCGTCTGGCAGCAGATGTCCGCGGCGCTCCCGCAGGCGCAGGTGGCCTTCCGCGAGCGCTACGCCGGCCTGCTCGACGACACGACGATCGAGGTCGCGGAGTCGGTGGCCGGAGGAGCCGCCGCGCGCTGGGTCGAGCAGCTGACCGAGCCCCGTTGCCTGTGGCACAGCGACTTCCGGCTGGACAACCTGCTCTTCGACGCCTCCGGTGGCCGGGTCCCGGTCGCCGTCGTCGACTGGCAGAGCGTGGCGCTGGCGTCCGGGCCGGTGGACGCGAGCTACTTCATCGGGGCGGGCCTGCCCACCGAGGTCCGGCGCGAGCACGAGGAGGAGCTGCTCCGCGGCTACCACGACGCGCTTGTCCGCGGAGGGGTCACGGACTACTCGTGGGAGCAGTGCCTCGCCGAGTACCGCGTGAACTCGCTCGCCGGGTTCGTCATCTCGGTCGTGGTGTCGATCGGCACCGAGCGCTCCCCGGAGGGCGACGCGTTGTTCACCACGATGGCCGCACGGCACGCCGCGCACATCAAGGACTGCGGCGCGGTCGCGCTGCTGGAGGGTTGATGGTCACCGCGAACCAGCCCATGCTCGCCGAGCTGGGCTTCTACACCCTGGCCGGGCACGCCGAGTCCCCCCGCGATCTCGTGCACGAGGTGCGCCGGGCCGAGGAGATCGGCCTCGGTGCCGCGTTCATCTCCGAACGGTGGAACGTCAAGGAGGCCGCCGTGCTCTCGGGCGCGGCGGGCGCGGTGTCCGAGCACATCAAGATCGCCACCGCGGCCACCAACCACTCGACGCGCCACCCGGTCATCACGGGCAGCTACGCCACGACGATGCACCGGATGACCGGCGGCCGGTTCACCCTCGGCCTCGGGCGAGGGATCAAGCCGCTGATGGGCATGCTCGGCCTCGCGCCCGCCACCATCGCCGAGATGGAGGACTTCGCCGGCATCATGCGCCGGTTGTGGAAGGGCGAGACGATCCTCGGCCACGACGGCCCCGCCGGTCATTACGACATGCTGCGGCTGCTCGACTCGAGCTTCGACGAGGACATCCCGCTCGGAATTACCGCGTGGGGGCCGAAGACGTGCGCGTTGGCGGGTCGGGCCTTCGACCAGGTCGTGCTGCACACCTTCTTCACCGACGCCGCCGTCGAGCGCTGCGCCGCGGACGTCCGGCGGGCGGCCGAACAGGCCGGGCGGGACCCGGACGCCATCGAGATCTGGTCGGTCTACGCGACGATCTGCGGCGACGTCGCCCCCGAGGTGCTGCTGAAGAAGGTGACCGCCCGACTGGCCACCTACCTGCAGGCCCCCGGGTACGGCGAGGGCCTGGTCGCCGCGAACGAGTGGGACCCGGCGGTGTTGGCCCGGTTCCGGACCGACCCCGTCGTTAGCGGTTTCGGCCACCAGGTCATCGACCAGGTCGCCACGGCCGAGCAGCTGGAGCACATCGCCGGGCTGCTCCCGGAGGAGTGGACCGCCCCCGCCGCGTACGGCACGCCCGAGCAGTGCGCTCGTGCGGTCCGGGCGCAGCTCGACCACGGGGCGACCGGCGTGATCATGCACGGCGCGACACCGGACGAGCTCGCTCCGGTCGTCGACGCCTACCGGAAGGTGGTGGCGGGGTGAAGGCCGTGCGGCTGGTCGCACCGACCGTCGTCGAGGTCACCGACGTCCCGGTACCCGAGATCGGGCCCGGCGACGTCCTCGTGCGGGTCGGCGGGGCCGGGCTCTGTCACTCCGACGTCCATGCGGCCCACATGCCGGAGCTGCCCTTCCCGACGCCGCTGACCCTGGGCCACGAGATCGCGGGCACCGTCGCCGCGCTCGGTTCGGGCGTCGACCCGGCGGCGGGGATCGGCGAGGGCACCGCGGTCGTGGTGCACCTGTGCTGGTCCTGCGGGGTGTGCCGCGCCTGTGCGGCGGGTGAGGACAACGTCTGCGAGGCGGCGGGGCGGATGGCTCAGCCGCTCTGTCCCGGGCTCGGCCCGGACGGCGGCATGGCCGAGTACGTCCGGGTGCCGGCGAGGCACGTCGTGCCGATCGGCGACCTCGACCCCGTGCTGGCGGCCCCGCTGGCCGACGCCGGGATGACCCCGATGCACGCGATCCGCAGCGCGCAGGACCGGCTCGGCTCGGACGCGACCGCCCTGGTGATCGGCGTCGGCGGCCTCGGGCACGTCGCCGTGCAGATTCTGCGGGCCACCACCGCGGCGCGGATCGTCGCGGTAGACGTCCGCGAGGACCGGCTCGAGGCGGCCGTGCGGCACGGGGCGGACATCGCGCTCCTCGCCGACGAAGCCCTCGAGGCGGTCCTCGGGCTGACCGCCGGGCGCGGCGCCGACACCGTCCTCGACTTCGCGGGCAGCCAGTCGTCGGTCGACCTCGCCGTCGAGGCGGTGGCGCCGAACGGGGCGTATCGCCTGGTCGGCATCCTCGGTGGGGCGCCGCGCATCGTCGCCGCGCCGTCGCTGGGCACGGGCTGGCCGTGGGGCGCGTCGCTGCGGCGCACCTACGGGGGCACGCGATCGGACCTCATCGCGACGGTGGCACTGGCGCAGCGCGGCCGGATCTCGGTCGACGTGGAGCGGTACCCGTTGACCGAGGGGCCCGCCGCCCTGGCGCGGCTAGAGGCGGGGGAGGTCGCGGGCCGGGCGGTCCTCGTGCCCTGACCGGCCTGCGCGGCGGTGTCGACAACCTTCCCGTCTTTTCGATCCCATGATAGAAACGAAGGATCGAAAATCGGGGAGGTCAGTCGTGCACGTCGGAATGGGTGTGTTCTTCCAGGGGCTCGAGCCGGAACGGGACGACCATGCGGTCCTGCGGGACCAGCTGGCCATGGCGGACGAGGCCGAGGATCGCGGCTTCGAGTCCATCTGGACCGCCGAGCACCACTTCACCCGCTACCACATGATGCCGAACCCGGCCCAGTTCCTGACCTGGATGGCGGGACGCACCCGTCGCGCCCGGCTCGGGACGATGGTCATGGTGCTGCCGTGGCACGATCCCGTCCGGGTCGCCGAGGAGATCGCCTGGCTGGACTCGGTGTCCGGGGGCCGCGTGGTGATGGGGCTCGGCCGGGGTCTCGGCTCGATCGAGTTCGACAACTTCAGGCTGGACATGGGGGAGTCACGGCAGCGCTTCGTCGAGTACGCGACCGCCGTCTCCGAGTCGCTGGAGACCGGCGCGATCGAGTACGACGGCGAGTTCTACCGGCAGCCTCGCGCTGAGCTGCACCCCCCGGCGTTCACCACCTTCCGCGGGCGCACCTATGCGTCGGCGGTCTCGCCCGAGTCCGCGAAGATCATGGCGTGCCTCGGCTTCGGGCTCATGCTCATCGCGCAGAAGCCCTGGAAGACCACGGTCACCGAGACCGCCGAGTACCGTGAGCTCTTCCGTGAGATCAACGGGCACGAACCCCCGCAGCCGGTGCTGGTCAACTTCACCACCGTCGACCCGGACGCGGGTCGGGCCCGCGAGCTACACGACGAGTACGCCGTGGCCTACGCCCGCTCCACGATCGACCACTACGAGTTCACCAACCCGCGGCTCGAGCAGGTGAACGGCTACGAGTACTACGCCGGGCTGCGCCGCAACATCGAGAGGCACGGCCTGTCGCAGTTCAACCGGTTCCTCGCCGACCTGCAGATGAGCGGGACGCCGGAGTCCCTGGTGGAAGAGACCGTCGAGCGGGTGCGCATGCTCGACGCCGGCGGTGTGGTCAACGTGCTCGGTTTCGGCGGGATGCCGCCGGAGGTGGCGCGTCGGAACCTCGACGTGTACACCGAGCAGGTGCTGCCGAAGCTGCGGGTGGTGGACACTTTCCGCGACATCGCCACGCCGATCCCGACCGCGAGCTGACCTCGGGGCGCCCTCGGCCGCGGCGGAGATCCCGACGGAGCCTGGCGGAGGGAGTCAGCGTGGACCATACAGGATGAAGCTGTCTGCCACGGGTCTCGAGCCACCGCCCGCACCTCGTGCGGGCCCTCCTCGGGTTCCGGCACAACCTCGCCGCCGAGCGCGACGGCCTCGTCGAGGCCCGCCGGACGTCCGCGACCTTGAACGACGCCACCGGGCCGGCACAGATCTGCTCCTCCGCGCCGGCGATCGCCAGAGTCACTCCGCCGGCATGCAGAGCGCGTAGCGCTCCGCGTCGACGAACTTCGGTTTGAGACCCAGAGCGCCGGCGAAGAACCGTCGAGCACGACGTCGGCGCACGGATGGAGGGCGTTCCCGATCGTCGCCGGGCTCGATTGGGTTTCCATGGACACTCTTCGATCGATGCCGGCGGGTTTCCGGCGGCGGCTCTCGGTCAGGCGCCCAGGGCGCTGTGAGTGCCGAAGACCCGCCGGTGATAGATCAAGGGACTGGCCATCGAGGCTGCGGCGTTGACGACCCGCCCCAGAACGACCGTGTGGTCACCACCGGCGACGAAGTCGCTGGTCTCGCACGCCAACCACCCCGACGCCGCCTCGAGACTCGGCAGTCCGGCCCGGGCCGTCCACTCGACGCCGTCGAACTTCTCGACACCTTTGGCCGCGAAGCGGGAGGCGAGCCCGGCCTGCTCGCTCGCGAGCACGTTCACGCCGAACCTGCCCTCGCGCCTGACGATCGCCAGCAGGTCGGACCGCTCGTCGAGCGCGATCATCACCATCGCAGGCTGCAGCGACAGGGACGCGAAGGCGCTGACCGTCGTGCCGTGCGGACGCTCCCCGTCGAGCGCGGTGATGACCGTGACCGGTGTGCAGACCCCGGCCATGACCTCGAGGAAGCTCTCCTGCAGCTGGTCGTCCATTCCGCCGCCGGTCATGACCCCACCCCTTCCTTCGTCACGTCGCCCTGCATCGCGTCAGCTGAGCCGCTCGTAGAGGATCGCCATGCCCTGCCCACCACCGACGCACATGGTCTCCAGACCGATGCTCTTGTCCTTCGCGCGCAGGCCGTTGAGCAGCGTGGTGGTGATGCGGACGCCGGTCATGCCGAACGGGTGGCCGACGGCGATGGCTCCACCGTGGACGTTGAGCTTGTCGCCGAACGGGTCGATGCCCAGGTCCCGCGCGGAGGGGATGACCTGCGCGGCGAAGGCCTCGTTGATCTCGACGAGGTCGACGTCGTCGATGGTCATGCCGGCCCGGGCGAGGGCCTGCTTGGACGCCTCGACCGGGCCGTAGCCCATGATCTCCGGGGACAGGCCGGTGACGCCGGTGGAGATCACCCGGGCCAGCGGGGTCAAGCCCAGGTCCCGGGCCTTGGTGTCGGACATGACGATCAGGGCGGCGGCGCCGTCGTTGAGTGGGCAGCAGTTGCCGGCGGTGACGGACCCGTCGGGGCGGAAGACCGGCTTGAGCTGGGAGACCGCGTCGTAGGTGACGCCGGCGCGCGGGCCGTCGTCGGTGCTCGCGACGGTGCCGTCGGGCAGGATGACGGGGGTGATCTCGCGGGCGTAGAAGCCGTCGGCGATGGCATGCTCGGCGAGGTTCTGGGACCGGACGGCGTAGCGGTCCATGTCCTCGCGGGTCACGCCGAGGATGCGCGCGACGTTCTCCGCCGTCTGGCCCATTGCGATGTAGACGTCGGGGAGCTCCCCGTCGGCACGGGGGTCGGTCCAGGTTTCGGCGCCGGACTCGGCGATGGCGGAGGTGCGGGCCTCCGCCTCGGCGAAGAGGGGGTTGTGGGTGCCGGGCAGGTCGTCGGAGCTGCCCCTGTCCAAGCGCGACACCGTCTCCACGCCCGCGGAGACGAACACGTCGCCCTCGCCCGCCCGGATGGCGTGGAACGCCATCCGGGTCGTCTGCACTGACGAGGAGCAGTAGCGCGTGACGGTGGCGCCGGGAACGGTGTCCAGGCCGAGCTGGACGGCGACGACCCGGGCGAGGTTGTGGCCCTGCTCGCCGCCGGGCAGCCCGCAGCCCAGCAGCAGGTCGTCGATCTCCGAGGGGTCCAGGCCGGGGACCTGGTCGAGGGCGGCCCGGACGATCTGGGTGGTGAGGTCGTCGGGGCGCATGTCCTTCAGCGAACCCTTGCGGGCGCGGCCGATGGGCGAGCGAGCGGCGGCGACGATCACGGCGTCGGGCACGAGGTCCTCCGGGTGTCAGGTGGCGCGGCGGAACCCGGCGCCGAGCACGACGGCGCCGAGCAGTCGACCCCACGGAGGCGACCGCGGCTGAACCGGTCGAGGCCGGTGTCCGGTCCGGAGCACGGGCTCCTAAGGCCATCGCCTGCGATTTTCGACCGCCCAGTCGGTCGACTCCGGGGACTCTAACCGGCAGTGTGCGGGAGGGTCAAAAGCCATGTGACGGGGCGAACACGTGACCGCGGCGAGTCTCGGCACCGAGGTCCTCAGCGAACACCCGCCGTGCCGCCCGCTGCCGGGAGGTCGACGAAGGAAGGCTTGGCGGCCTGCACGGCGGAGGCATGGTCGACCGTGTCGGCCCCGCCCGTCAGGCGCTCGGTGGGAGGAACGTCGGGCGCATCTCGACTCCGTCCTGCAGCGCCCGGGAGCGCGGCGCGAGGGCGTTGCGCACCATGGCACGCGCCGTCCGCACCACCACTCCCGGGTCGCGGCGCGCGTCGGACCACTCCGCGGTCTGGTTCAGCGCGCCGAGCACGAACATCCGCACCATGTGCAGGTCGGGGGAGCCACCCAGGCTGCCGGACGGGGTCGCGGCGTCGAGCAGGTCTCGCCAGACCGCGCCGTACTCGGCCTCGGCGGCACGCTGTCGTGTGCGCATCTCGACCGGGAGCTGACCCGTGTTGCGGATCGTGGCCACGGTGAAGTCCGGCGACGACAGGCAGAAGGAAAGATGGGCCTCGACGGCGCGGTCGATCCGGTCCAGCGGCGACGCCGTCGCCGGCAACGTCTCGAGCGCGGTCAGCACGTGGGCTTGGGTGATCACGACCCCGGTCCGCACGACCTCCTCGATCAGGTCCTCGCGTGACGGGAAGTGGTAGTACAACGACGCGGCACGCATGCCGGCCTCCCGCGCGACGTCCGTCAATCGCGTGCCTGCGTATCCCCGCCGTCGGAGGACCGCCGCGGCGGCCTCGAGCACCCGCCGTCTGCTGCGCACCGACTTCCGTTCGCCGACCGCAGTCGCCGCCGCGGGAGGCGCGATCGGTGGGAACTCGCCCGGCGCCACGTCGGTACGGCCGGTCAGTGCGTCGTGAACGAACGCCTGCGCCGCGGCCACCAGGTCCCGGGGGTTGCCGCGCGACGGATCCCACCATTCACACGTCCAGTTGAGTGCGCCGATGACCAACATCCGTGCGGCGTGCACGTCCAGCGCCGGGTTGAGGAATCCCGCGGTCGCGGCGGTGGCGAAGAGCTCCCGCCACACCGCGCCGTACTCCCGGCGCAGGGCCACCTGCCGTTCCTGCACGTCCGGCGGCAGCTGGGCGAAGTTGCGGATGGAGGCGGCCGCGTAGGACGACGTCGTGAGCACGTAGTCGAGGTGGGCGGCCACCGCCGCTCGCAGCCGCTGCTCGGGGTCCGGGCCCACCCGCGCGAGCGCCTCCTGGACGTGCGCCAGCACGGCACGCTGTCCGGTGGCGATGACCTCCTCGATCATGTCGTCCCGGGACGCGAAGTGGTAGTAGAGCGCGGGGCCCTGCATCTGCGCGAGATCGGCGACGTCCCCGATCCTGGTCTCCGCGTAACCCCGTTCAGTCAGGATCGTGGCCGCGGCGTCGAGGATGCGGGCGCGGGTCACGACGGACTTGGTTCGTTCCCGGTGCGGTCTCGCCGAGCCCGCTGTCTCCCTCCCCACGCCGACATCATAGGAAGCGCGAGGTCAGCCCACCGGTACACCCGCCTGGTCCAGGACGGTTGCAAGGTCCCAGAAGTCCTGGTGAGCGGTCAACAGACCGTCTCCGCGGTAGCGGCACACCACCACACCGGGCACCGAGAAGGAGGCCGAGCCGACATCCACCAGGGCACCGGAGCGCAGCCGCAACGGGCCGCCGACCGTGCCGGACCACACCCACTCGGAGTAGAGCCTTCCGGCCGCGGCGTGCGTGGCCGAACTCGATCACCGAGTCGGGGGCGATGCGCGACATGAAGCGGTGGAACCGCGCGATCTCCTGGTGCCCGGTGTAGACCGTGCCTATCGCCACGTCCGTGCAGACACCGTCCGCCGCGAAGAACGCGAGCAGCTATCCCGGCGTCCCGAACCAGGCTTTGGAGTACGCCGTCGCGAAATCCGACGCGCTCGGATGCAGGGTCATGCCAGCTCCTCCAGTCGGCCCCCGGTCGCCTGCTCGACGATCCGGAACTTCTGTACCTTCTGGGTGGGGGTCAGCGGGAACTCCTCGGTGACGAACCACCGCTCGGGCACCTTGAAGGGCGACAGCCGCTCGCGGCAGTGTGCCACCAGCGCGGCCCTCAGGTCGCCGGGGCGCTCGCCCCGCACCCGGACAGCGGCGCCGACGATCTCGCCGCTGCGCTCGTCCGGAATGCCGAACACCGCCGCCTCGAGCACCGCCTCGTGCTCGACGAGACAGGACTCGATCTCCGCGGGCGCGATGTTCTCGCCCTTGCGGATGATCAGCTCCTTGAGCCTGCCCGTCAGCCGGATGTAACCGCGCTCGTCCATCGCACCGAGGTCACCGGTGTGGACGAACCCCTGCGCGTCGACTGTCGCGGCGGTGGCGGCCGGATCGTGCAGGTACTCGATCATCTGCTGGTAGCCGCGGGCGCAGATCTCGCCCGACACCCCCAGCGGGACGATCTCGCCGGTCGTCGGGTCGGTGATCTTCACGGCGACCTGCGGAAGCGGGTGGCCGACGGTTTGCAGCTGGTCTGCCCGGGAGTCCCCGGGGCGGGTCGCGGTCAGCACCGGAGCCAACTCCGTCTGACCGAACAGGTTGATCACGGAAGCGCCGAACACCTGCTCCGCAGCCTCGATCATCGAGGGCGGGACGTTGGAGGCGCCCCCCAGCACCGTGGTCAGTCGCGGCGCGGGTACGCCCGACGTGCGCTGGACCTCCAGCAGGGCGCCCAGCACCGCGGGAACGTAGAACAGCACGGTGGCGGACTCGCGCCGCATCGCCTCCAGCACGGGGCCCGGGGCGAACTGCTCGATCAGGATCTCGGTGCCGCCCACCCACAGCGGACCCAACGTTCCGATCACACAGGCGGCGGTGTGGAACATCGGCAACGGGTTGACACAGACCGCGCCCGGCTCGACGCCGACGTTCTCGAGGGTGAGCCGGGCGACGTTCACCAGCGAACGGTGGCGCAGCAGCACACCCTTCGGACGACCGGTGGTCCCGGACGTGTACTGCAACATCACCGGCCGGTCCGGATCGGTCGGGGCGGCCGCCAGCACCGCGGGATCGGCGTCATCCGCGCGCCACCGCGGCGTCTCGCCGAGGCTGACGACCGTGAGGCCCGGGACGGTGGCGCCCATCTGCTTGGCGACCGACGCCATGTCGTAGTCCCGGCTGAGGTCGGCGTGCAGCAGCACCGTCGCGCCGGAGTGCCGCAAGCAGTACTCCAGCTCCGCACCGCGCAGCACGGGGTTCAGTGCCACGAGCGTGACCCCCGCCAGCGCTGCCCCGTACTGCACGAGCGGCCACTCGACCACGTTCGGCGCCCACATCGCGACGAAGTCTCCGGGTGCGGCGAGACGGGACAGCGCGGTGGCGACCCGGCAGGCCTCCGCGTGGAGCTCGGCGTAGGTCAGCCGACGCGGTTCGCCCGACCCGTGCCGGGTGCCGATCAGTGCGATCCGGTCGGGGTGGGCTTCGGCGCGCAGACCGAGCAGGCTGCCGACGGTCAGGTCGACCAGCGGAACCGACGTGTCGGCGGGCAGCTCCGCGAGGGCGGGGCCTGCGGACGTGGGGGCGTGCGGCGACGACATCGTCGGGACCTCCGGGTGAGTACTGCGCGGGGGCCCGAATTTAACATGGATACAAAACTGGCGATAGGGCTGTCGCGCGGCGAAGCCACCGTCCACGAGTTGGTCCGAGCCGGCCACGGGCGGGGGAGGCCGGAGGATACGACGAGGGCGATCACCTCGGGCCGGCCGGCCCGAGGCGTGCTGCGCCCTCATCGCCGGTGACCGGCGCGACCTTCCCGCCCGGTCCGGTCAGGACAGCTCCCTCGTCCGTACCCAGTCGTCGATCATCGCAGCCGACGCCGCCGGGTCCTCGGACATCCAGAAATGGCTCAGCCCGGGCAGCTCGCGCAGCTCCGCGCCCAGCGCGGCGGCGACCTCGTCGGCGCGGGCCCGATCGTCGAAGGGATCCGCGGTCGCCGCCAGCACGAGACCCGGCCTGGCCGTCCCGCCCGGGTCCGCGATACCCCAGTGGGCGTGGACGTTCGGCACGGCCGAGCGGTACAGGTCCAGGATCGCCGCACCCATCCGGGCATCGAAGTGCTCGGCCATCAGACGCGCGTCCGAGGCGGTGGCGCCGAGCTGCGTCAACGAGTCGACGAACGCCGGCACCCGGCCCGCAGTCGACTCGGCGAGGGTGTCCCGCACCCAGTCCTCGCCCGTTCCCGGCGTCTGCCAGAGCCGGGCGAAGCGGTGCCACTCGTACGTCGGGTGGGAAGCCGCCGCGATGTCGACCGCCCAGCTGCGGACCCGCTGCGGGAAGGCCGTCGCCGCCCGCAGGACCAGTATCGAGCCCCAGTCGTGGCCCACGAGGTCGACCGGCTCGTCGAACTCGGCCAGGCGATCGCCGATCCAGGCGATGTGCGCGTCCTTCGACCCGTCGAAGCCCGACGGCCGCTCGGTCCCGAAGCCCGGCAGGGCGACCACGGCCGAGTCGCGGTCCAGCCGCTCCCGGACGCCGTCCCAGATCTCGGTGGTCTCCGGTACTCCGTGAACGAGCACGACGGTCACGGCTCCTCCTTCTCCCACAGCACGTTCACGATTGTCGTCACAAGCTCGTCCCCGCTGGTTGCACACGGCGTAGTCCAGCTCGACCACAAGCTCGCCCGGCAGGGCGAAGGGGCGCGGAGGGTGCGGATGCCGGCGACGTGGATGGTGTCGCCCGGACGGACCGGGGCGAGGGTCCGCACGCCGCGGGCCCCCGGCCACGCTACCGTTCGCGTCGGGTCCATGATCGGCGTGCGGGTGCTGAGCCCGAGGGCGAGGGTCTGGGCCATCGGCCCCTGCGCGACGCGCTGCGTCGAACGGGGTGCCCGCCGCGACGGTACGCAGAGCGCCCGCCTGACCCGGGCGGGGTAGGGCGGGCGCGGAGGGGCACCTGCGCAGCCACGCCCCGTCGAACACCGCGGCGGTCGCGTCGGGCTTCTCCCGGAAACCGGGCAGCAGCGTGGGGCGACACACGACGGGCTCGCCCTCGCCCCCCCGGGGAGGTCCTCGGCTGTGGCCAGGTCGATCGTCGTGAACACGGCGAGCACTGACAGGTCCGCCACCCCGGACCGGCCAGCCATCTTCGGCTGCATGACGGTGGTCGACATCAGCTCGGTCGCGTCCTCCGGGCGGCTCATCGTGAGACCGGCGCCGGACTCGGTCATGCCGTAGCCGGTGAGAATCTCCGTGCTCCCAGTAGCGTCCTCGCCTTGTCCCGGACCCACGACATCGAGGGGCCGCCGCCGCCGAGAGCGCGGCGAGGAGGGACTGCGGACGCACCTCGCTGCGCTCGGCCTCCTAGAGGATCGCGTCGGTCATCGCCGGCGCTGCGTCCCAGCTGGGTCTGCCGGCAGGAGCGACGACCTGATTCCCCTGCCGTCCGTCCGATCGCGGACCGGTGCGGGAGGTCGCGTTTTCCTCGCGAAATGTAGCCAATCCGGGCGCCACTGCTTATCGTCCGACTGGTCGGTTGTCCACAAGGAGGTTGGCAATGGCCGAGGTCGATACGGAAGGCGCAGCCGTGCCCGCGGTGCGGCGTGCCGCCCGGCGGGTCGCGGTGGCGAGCATCGTCGGGACGACGATGGAGTTCTACGACTTCACCATCTACGGCCTGGCGTCCGCGCTGGTCTTCGGGGACGTGTTCTTCCCTGCGGTGAGTCCGAGCGTCGGGGTGCTCTCCTCGTTCGCCACGTTCGGCGTCGGCTTCCTCGCGCGCCCGCTGGGCGGGATCCTGTTCGGCCACCTCGGGGACCGGATCGGCCGCAAGAAGGTTCTGGTCGCGACCCTGCTGATGATGGGTGGGGCGACGGTGCTGATCGGGTGCCTGCCCTCCTTCGGCACGATCGGCTTCTGGGCGCCCACCTTGCTCGTCCTGCTGCGCCTGGCGCAGGGCCTCGCCTACGGCGGCGAGTGGGGCGGTGCCGTGCTGATGTCGTTCGAGCACGTGCCGCCGCAGCGGCGCGGGTTCTTCGCCAGCCTGCCGCAGACGGGGCTCTCCGCAGGCTCGATCCTCGGCAACCTGGCGTTCCTGCTGGTGGCGCTACTGCCCGATCCGCAGCTGCAGTCGTGGGGCTGGCGGATCCCGTTCTGGCTCGGGGCCGTCCTGGTGGTGATCGGGCTGGTCGTGCGGCGTCGGGTCGAGGAAAGCCCGGAGTTCCGGCGGACGGTCGAGGCGGACGACGTCCCGGCTGCACCGCTGCGCGCCGTGATCCGCAGCCATCCGCGGCAGATCCTGCTGGCGGCCGGGGTCATGGCGGGCATCTCCGTCGGCACCTACGTGACCATCACCTACAGCATCAGCTTCGCGGGCGGGCTGGGTGTGGAGCATTGGAAGGTGCTCCTGGCGATCTTGGTCAGCAACGTGCTGCAGCTGGTCATGGTGCCGCTCGCGGGGGCCCTGTCCGACCGGTACGGCCGGCGCGCGGTCTTCCTGACCGGGATCGCGGTGTGGGCGCTGCTCTCGCTCGGCTTCCTTCCGGCCGTGTCGACCGGCCTGCTCCCGGTTGTACTGGTGGCGTACCTGGTCCCGTACGGCATCGGGTACGCGCTCACCCAAGGGCCCACGCCTGCGATGTTCGCCGAGGCCTTTGACAGCCGGGTCGGCTACTCCGGGATCTCGCTCGGCTTCCAGCTCGGCAACCTGGTCGGAGGCTTCGCTCCGTTCCTGGCCGCGCTGGTCTACGAGGCGGTCGGCGAGGCGGTGCTGGGGGTCTGCGTGTGCGTGCTGCTGTTGCTCGCCGGCGTGTCGGCGTCTGCACTCGTCCGTCTGGCACCGGCCGCCAGGTGATCCGTCCGACTGGTCGGTTGATCTCAGATGGATCCGTACTTATCGTAAGCGGGCCGGCGCGGAGCAGCGCCGTCGGACGACGAAGGAGTGCACGTGGGTGACGGTGGCGGGCCGCGGATGTTCGCTTCGGCGACGGATCTCGTCGCCACCGCGGGAGAGGAACTCGGCCCCGGAGACTGGTTCACCGTCACGCAGGACGTGATCGACCGCTTCGCGGATGCGACGGGTGACCACCAGTGGATCCACGTCGATCCCGAGCGGGCGGCGCGGGAGGCGCCGGGCGGCACCACGATCGCCCACGGGATGCTGACCTTCTCCCTGCTGGGCACCCTGCAACCCTCCGTCTACCAGGTCGCGGCCCAGTCAATTCTGAATGTCGGCGCCAACCGGCTCCGCTTCCTCAGCCCGGTACCGGTCGACTCGCGGATCCGCCTGCGGGAGGGCGTGGTCGACGGGCAGGAGACGGCTGCGGGCCTTCGGGTCACGTCGTCCGTCACGATCGAGATCGAGGGAGCGCCGAAGCCGGCCATGGTCGCGGAGATCGTCTTCCTCTACCGGGACGATGTCGCGTGACCGAGCTGCGGGCCGAGCTCACCGAGGGGGTGCTGCGTCTGGTCCTGGACCGGCCGCAGCGGCTCAACGCCCTGACCGCCCCGATGCTCGACGCGTTGTGCGACCGGGTGGAGGAGGCCGAGGCCGACGCGGCCGTGCGCGCCGTCGTCCTCACCGGTGCGGGCCGTGCGTTCTGCGCGGGAGCGGACCTCCAGGCGGACTCGGGCAACACCGCCGACGGGCGCGCCGCGGGCCCCGTCGCCGGCCGTGAGGCCACACTCCAGGCGGCACACCGGGCGGTGGTGGCGCTGCGCAGGCTGCGCAAGCCCGTCGTCGCGGGGGTGAACGGGCCCGCCGTCGGTGTCGGGGTGGCGCTCACGCTGGCGTGCGATCTGGTCGTGGCGGACGAGTCGGCCTACTTCCTGCTGGCCTTCCGGGACGTCGGCCTGATGCCCGACGGCGGGCTCACCGCCCTGCTGCCCGCGGTCGTCGGGCGCACCCGGGCGTTGGAGATGTCCCTGCTCGGGGAACGGGTCCCCGCCGCGACGGCACAGGAGTGGGGGATGGTCACCCGCGTGGCCGAGGCCGGCCGCTTCGACGAGGTGCTCTACACCGTCGCGCGGCGCGTCGCCGAGGGGCCGACCATGGCCCACGGGTTCACCAAACGGGCCGTCGACGACGCCATCCGCGGACTGCTCGCCGAGGCCATGGAACGTGAGATCGACTCGGTCGGCGTGCTCACCGGCACGGCCGACCATGCCGAGGGCGTGGCGGCCTTCCGCGAGCGCCGCCCGCCGGTGTTCCGGGGCGCCTGAGCGCCCCGCCGACCGAAGGAGCGCGGCGATGGAGCCGTCCCGGACCCTGACCGACGCCGTCGTGATCGACGGGCGGCGGCGTTCCCGCGACTCGGTCCGCGAGCGGGGCGCACGCGCCGCGACCACCTTCGACGCTCTCGGTGTCGGCCCCGAGCAGACCGTCGGACTCCTGCTGCGCAACGACTTCGCCTTCCTCGAGGCCACCATCGGAGCCGGCCTGAGTGGGCGGTTCAGCGTGCCGATGAACTGGCACAACACCCCCCAAGAGCTCGACCACCTGCTGCGGGACAGCGCGCCTGCGGTGGTCATCGGCCACGCCGATCTGCTGCTCGCGGCCTCGTCCGTGCTGCCACCGGTGCCCGTCCTCGTGGTCCCGGTCGAGGGCCGGGCACCGGGGGAGTGTCCCGACGAGCGGCGGGCCCTCGCCGAGATCCCCGGCGCGCGGCCGTGGGCGGCGACGGTCGACGCCCACGAGCCCGCCGACGGCACGTTCGACGGCAACCTGGGCGCGATCATCTACACCTCGGGCACCACGGGGAGACCCAAGGGCGTCTACCGCTACCCCATGGACGGGGCGATCCTCGACGGGTTCACGGCCGCGCAGGAGATGATCTTCGGCATGGGTCCGGGCGCCCGCGGCCTCGTCCTCGGACCCCTGTACCACTCCTCGCCGGACTCCAGTGCACGTCGTGCCCTCGCGCGCGCCGACCTGCTGGTGATGCAGTCGCGCTTCGATCCCGAGGGGGTCCTCGCGGCGATCGAGGAGTACGGGATCACCGACATCGTCATGGTGCCGACGATGTTCGTGCGGCTGCTCGCGCTGCCCGAGGAGGTCCGCGACCGCTACGACGTGTCGACGCTGCGATCGGTGACCCACACCGGCGGGCCGTGCCCGGTCGAGATCAAACGCCGCATGATCACCTGGTGGGGCCCGGTGATCAACGAGACCTACGGCGGGACGGAGATGGGCTGCGCCTTCTTCTGCCGGTCCGACGAGTGGCTGCGTAAGCCGGGAACCGCGGGCCGCCCGCTGGAGGGGCTGACCTTCGAGCTCGTCGGAGCGGACGGGTCCCCTGTGCCGCCGGGCGAGGTCGGCGAGATCTACGCGCGCAACCGGTTCTACGGGGACTTCACCTACCTGGGACGCGACGACCAGCGGGCGGAGGTGGCCCGCGGCGAGCTGATCACCCTGGGCGACATGGGCTACGTCGACGCCGACGGATACCTGTTCCTGACCGACCGCAAGCGGGACATGATCATCTCGGGCGGTGTGAACATCTACCCCGCGGAGATCGAGGCCGCGCTGATCCTGCTCGACGGCGTCGCCGACTGTGCCGTGTTCGGCGTTCCGGACGAGGAGTTCGGCGAGTCCATCGTGGCCGCCGTCCAGCTCGTGCCCGGTGTCGTCCTGACCGAGGGTGAGGTGCAAGAGCGTCTCCGCCGCGTGCTCAGTGCCTACAAGGTCCCGCGCCGGGTGGAGTTCCACGACCGCCTGCCCCGCGAGGAGACCGGGAAGATCTTCAAGCGGAAGCTGCGCGACCCCTACTGGGCGGGCCGTTCCCGGGCCGTCTGATCCACCCGTCCACACCAGGAGGAACCATGGCCGATCACCGTGCAACGATCACCGAACTCTACCGGATGCTGGACGCCTCGGACCGAGCGTCCGTCGGTCGCCTGTTCACCGGTGAGGTCGAGTTCCGGTTCGGCAACTCACAGCCGGGCCGCGGGGACGAGGCGCTGTTCGCCGTCGGGCGCAGGCTGCGCGCCGTGGCCCCGGAGGTTCTCCACGACCTGCGCACCGTGTTCGTCGACGCCGAGGCGGACGTCGCGGTTGCGGAGATCGACATGACCTACCGCGGTCCCGACCGTGTCCTTGAGGCCCCCGCGACCGCGGTCTTCCGCTTCGACCAGGCCGGGCTGATCACCCACTACCACGTCTACCTCGACATCTCTCCGCTCGGACTGGACACCTCGACCTGGTGACGCTGCGTCCGCTTGGCGCATCGACATGTCGTCCTGCTGCGCCGTCCACTCACGCTGCGGAGATCGCCTGCGTCGTCTGATATCACTCTGCGTGTGCTGTTCGTGTCTGCGGCGCGACGGAGTGGGGGCCGGTGGGGTGTTGTCGGAAGTCACGTTCGCGGAGATCGCCGATCTCGTTCGTCGGGAGGTCGAGCGGGGGTACGAGTCCGAGAAGCAGGAGGGCCGTCGGCGCCTCCTCGGTGTCGTCGATGGCTTGGCAGCCGACGAGGGCGATGACGTGGATGCCCGCGCGGTTCAGGGCCGAACCTGGCGGGTCGCCCAGATCGAGGTCTCGGGGATCGGTGGCATCAGCCGACTCGTCCCGTCCCCCGTGACGTTCCTGCCCGTCCGAGGGATCACCGTCATCCGCGGTCTGAACGGGCAGGGAAAGACCAGTCTCGCTCGGGCCCTGGAGTGCGCGCTGAGCGGTCGCCGAGACCTCGCCGACGAGGTCTCCGGAGAGCTGTGGAACGCCGCGCTGCTCACCCAGGGCAGTGCCGTCGGGACGGTCTCTGTCGGGCTGGTCAGCGGATCGGCGCGGCTGGACGTGACGGTCGACTTCCCGCGCGACGGTGAGGCGGGCATTCGCGCCGCCCTCGACGAGGGCTCGGGAGCGGAACCGGTCGTGCTCGGCAGTGGTTGGCAGCGCGCCCTCGCCGCGGCACGGGCGAGCTACAGCTACGGCGCGCTGCAGAGCAGGTTGGTGGAGTCCCGTGCGCTCCAGGGCTTCCTCGAGGAGCTCCTGCTCCTCGGACCCGCGTGGGAACAGGTCAGGGCCGCCGTGAGCGATCGTGCCGAGCGGGCGACCGAGGCGAAGCGCACGGTCGAGAACGCCCTGACAGCCGGGAAGCGGCGAGAGCGGGAGATTCGGGAGCGGATCAGCGCCCATGGAGTTGTGGACCCGCCACCGTCGATCCTCTGGCCGCGGGTTCAAGCGGGCCTCGACGCCGATGCGTGGCTGCGAAGCCTCGACCTGGGCGCCGAGTCCAACGGATCGGTACGGGTGTCGGGTGACCACGAACAGCGGATCGCGGACATCAGGTGCGCGCTCATCGACGCCGAGGCGCGGCTCGACCTCGCCGAGCAGGCGCTCGATGCTCCTGGCATCGCCGGTGCGGCCCACCACATCGAGCAGATCCTCGCCATCGACGCTATCGACGACGCGGTCTGCCCGCTCTGCGGTGCCGCGTCCGCGTGGCGTGACCATGCCCGCGAGGTCGTCGCAGGCCTGCGCGACCGCTCCGAGGCGGCAGGCCTCGTCATGGGGGCTCTGACGGACCTGCGGGACTGGGCCACCGCGGAGCTGGAGCCGCTCCTGGCGAGCGAGATCACGGGTGGCCCCGAGGCCGAGCTCACGGCGTTCCGCGAGGCCACGGCGCAGGGATGTCACGCCCGCTCAGCCGCTCACGCGTGTGCCGGACCACTGCTCGCGGCGGTGACGTCGCAGCCGTACCGCGACTGGCTGGAGACGATGCGGTCGTGGTCGCAGGCCGCGGTCGCTTGGCGAGACGAGCTCGTGACGATCACCCGAACGTGCGCGGACGTGATGCGGGAGAACATGGCTGCCGCCGCCGACGCCGGAGTGTGGAAGAAGGCGCAGGACACGCTCGACGATCTCCAGCTCACTCTTCGGCAGAGGCGTCAGGACGCGGTCACCCGGCAGATGCACGCGGCGTTGACCAGGATGCTGCCGGACGCCGCCGTCGAGCTCAGCGCCATCCGGCACCAGGGCACCATCAAGCAACAGCGGGGTGTCGACGTCACTCTCACCATCGGCGGGCAGGAGGCGACGCTCGGGATGTTGAGCAGCGGCCAGCGCAACGCGCTCCTGCTGACTCCGCTGACCGTCCTGGACGGCGCCGCGCCCTTCGGCTTCCTCGTCGTCGACGACCCGGTGCACGCGCTGGACGACACCCGCGTGGACCTCCTCGCCCAGGAGTTCAGCCGGCTCGCCGGCGAACGGCAGGTGATCGTGTTGACCCACGATCCCAGGCTCGAGGAGCACCTGCGCGCCCGCCACGCCGACCTCACCGTGGTGGAGCTGTACCGCGATCCCGTCGCCCGGACGGTGTCCTGGACCCGCCACACCGAGCCCTGGCAGTCACTTCTCGACGACGCCCGAGAAATCAGGAAGAGCGCCACGACGGACGGCTGGGCCTACACGGAACCCCTGATGTCCGTCGTGGCCGGTCTGTGTCGCACAGCGGTGGACGGCGCCATCCGGCAGGCCACGATCACCCGCGCGGTACAGCGTTCCGAGGACGTCGAGCAGGCTCTGACGGACCTGGCGGATGCGCTCACGACCGGAGCGAGGATCAAGCTCGTGACGGCCTCGGCGGGCGGCAAGACCGAGTTGCCCGCCCTCGAGCGTGCGCGGGCGGGGCACCTGCGGTTCTGGAACGAAGGAGCGCACGGTCAGCTCGACGAGACCGTCGACCTCGACGCGGTTCTCGATGTCACCGAGGCCGCGTGCCGCGAGCTCGCCGATCACGACTGGGCGCAGGGCTGAGCCGGTGCGTCCGGCCGTCGACCGCCGCATACGCGTCCTCATCGTGCGCCGACGCCTGGAGGAGGTCGCCGCCACCCTCGTCGAACGGGCGACCGGGCGGCGTCCGGCGCAGCATCGGGTGGTGCGCCGGCGCCTTCTGCTGCTCTCGGCGGGGGTACCCGCCGAGCGGTGGCCCGGGGTGCACGCCGTCGCCAGGCAGGCCGCGAGCGTCTACGAGGCGACGTCGGCCGTCCTGCACAGCAACTGTGCCTTCGGGGACGTCCCGGAGCATCTCGTGAGGGAGTGGGAGGCCGTCGTCGTCCGGGCCGAGTCGGAGTGTCCCGCCGCCGGCGCCTGACGCGGGTCGGGTCAACTCGTCGCCGCGGCGATCTCCACCTCGGAGAGCCCGAACTCGGCGAGCACCGCGGCGGTGTCCGCGCCCGGGCGGTCGGCGTAGCCGTCGTCCGGGTGAGGCTCGACCAGGCCCGGGACCAGGGCGAACGACGCCGGCCCGGCGGAGGTCCACGCCTGCGCCCGCTGCCAGGCCTCCGGCACCGTCAGGACCGGGGTGACGGCCGCCCCGGCCAGGAGGGTGCACCATTCGTCGCGTTCGCGGGTCGCGAACACCTCGGCGAGTGCCTTCTCGAGCGCGGGCCACGTCTCCTGGTCGGCCTGGGTGTCCGCGTACTCGGTGAGCCCGGTGCCGCGGCACAGCTCGGCGTAGAACTTCGGCTCGATCGCGCCGACCGTGACCCAGCCGCCGTCTCGGGTGCGGTAGCTGCGGTAGTAGGGCGCGGCACCGTTGAGCATCCCGTGGCGCCACGACGGGTCGGGGGTGCCCGCCCGCGTCATCGCCTCGACCGGGGCGAGCATGGCCAGCACACTGCGGACCATCGCGACGTCGAGGTACTGGGCCTCGGAGCCCCGGCGGGCGCCGTGCAGGGCGCCGAGGATCGCGATCGCGGTGATGAGCCCGCCGCCCGCCAGGTCGGCGACCAGGTTCAGCGGGATGCCGGGCTCGTCCTCGCCGGACGAGGTCAGCGAGAGGACCCCGGCCTCGGAGAGGTAGTTGTTGTCGTGGCCGGGGCGCTGGGCGTCCGGGCCCTCCTGGCCGTACCCGGTGACCGCGCAGTAGACGACGTTCGGCCGCAGCCCGCGGGCCGTCTCGAAGCCGATGCCGAGGCGATCCGCCACGCCCGGCCGGAACCCCTCGACCACGACGTCCGCGCCGGCGATCAGGGCCTGTGCTGCTCGGCGCCCCGCGTCGGTGCGCAGGTCCAGCGCTACGGACCGACGACCCCGCCAGAAGGGGTGGTCGCCGTTGGCCCGTGCGCTCGCCGCCCGGTAGAGCGGCGACTCGCCGCCGCCGCCGGGCGGCTCGACGCTGATCACCCGGGCGCCGAGGTCGGCGAGGACGCGGGTGCCGAACAGACCCGGTGCGTAGCGGCTGAAGTCGACGACGGTGACGTCGTCGAGCGGGCGGGTGCGCACTGCTCCGCCGCTCACTCCTGAGCTGCTCACTTCTCGGCGGCCCAGCGCGGGGAGCGCTTCTCGGCGAAGGCGGCGAGGCCCTCCGCGGCGTCGGGCATGGTGAGCGCGACGCCCAGGTTCGCGTGCAGCAGGGCCAGGCGGGCCTGCGGCTCGTGGTCGACGATCTGGTAGAAGCTCGACCGGCCCAGGGCGATGGCCTGCGGGGAGACCGACCGGAACGCGCGCACGTACTCGGCGACCTGCTTGTCCAGTTGGTCGGCGGGCACGACATCGGTGAGGAAGCCGATCTCGGCGCCCCGGCGGGCGTCGACCCGCTCGCCGGTCATCATCAGCTTGAGGGCCTGCTTGGGCGGCATGGACCGGATCAGCGGCAGGCTGATCATGTAGGGCCACAGCCCGACCTTGACCTCGGGGGCGCCGAAGGTCGAGCGGTCCGAGGCGACGACGAGGTCGCAGGCCAGGGCGACGCCGAAACCCCCGGCCAAGCAGTAGCCGTCGACCCGGGCGATCGTCGGCTTGCCCGCCGCCCACAGCTTGCCGAAGAACGCGGCGAGGGCGCCGCGCCCCTGGTGCTCCGCCAGCAGGTCGTTCGGCGCGCCCATCTCCTTGAGGTCGCCGCCGGCGCAGAACGCCTTGTCACCCGCGCCGGTGATCACGATGCAGGCGGTCTCCGGGTCCGCGGCCGCGATGTCCACCGCGCGACCGAGCTCGGCGAGCACGACGTTGTTGAGCGCGTTGCGCTGCTCGGGGCGGTTGATGGTGACGAAGGAGGCACCGTCGCGGCGCTCCAGCAGGACGTAGGTGAAGGTCTCGCTCATGGGGCACTCCGTTCAACGGCGGCCGCGGCCGCCTCGACGACCGCAAACAGGGCCTCGGGGTTGCGCAGGGACTGGGGGTCGGCGACCTCGGCCGCCGTGGCGCCGAGCAGGAGCCGCTTGACCGGGATCTCGCACTTCTTGCCGGTCAGGGTGTAGGGGATCGCGGGGACCGCGACGACGGTGTCCGGGACGTGGCGGGGGGAGATGTCCGAGCGGACCAGGGTCCGGATCCTCGTGCGGAGGTCGTCGTCGAGCTCGGAGCCGTCGGCGAGCACGACGAACAGGGTGAGCTCGTCGGTGTCGACGACGAGCGCGTCCTCGATCTCGGGGACGTCGGCGAGGACGCGGTAGAACTCCGAGGTGCCCATCCGCACACCCCCGCGGTTCAGGGTGGCGTCCGAGCGGCCGGTGATCACGGCGCCGCCCTCGGCGGTGAACCGGACCCAGTCCCCGTGCCGCCACACCCCGGGGTACGTGGCGAAGTAGGTCTCGTGCATCCGGCTGCCGTTGTCGTCACCCCAGAAGCCCAACGGCATGGACGGCATCGCGGCGGTGACCACGAGCTCGCCGATCTCGTCGACCAGGGGCCTGCCCGCGGCGTCGAACGCCTCGGCGGCGACCCCGAGCATCCGGCCCTGCATCTCCCCGATCCGGACCGGCTGAAGCGGGTTCGGCCCGACGAACGCGGAGCAGACGTCCGTGCCGCCGCTGACCGAGGCGATCTTCACAGCGTGCCCGAGCGCGTCACCGAGGTCCCGTTGGGTGGGCTCTAGCAGCGGGGACCCGGTACTCCCGACGGTGTGCAGGTTCCGTCCGGCCCGCACGTGCCCGCCGTCGAGGGCGTTCTGGTAGAAGCCGGGACTGGCGCCGAAGACGTGCACCCCGTGGTCGTCGACGAGGGACCAGAGCCGGGCGGGGTCGGCGACCCCGTCGTAGAGCACCGCGGTGGCGCCCGCGAGCAGGGCGCCGACCTGGTAGTTCCACATCATCCAGGCCGTCGAGGTGTACCAGAACAGCCGCTGGCCCGCCCGCAGGTCGTTGTGCAGCACCAATGACTTGAGGTGCTCCAGGACGATCCCGCCGTGGCCCTGGACCATCGCCTTGGGGATGCCGGTGGTGCCGCTGGAGAACAGGATCCACAGCGGATGATCGAAGGGCACGTCGACCGGGTCGACCGGGGACCCGTCGAGCAGCTCGGCCCAGGGGCGCTGCCCGCCGCGCGGCTCGACCAGCCCCGAGGACACCTCGACGACCGCCGCGAGGGTGGGCAGTTGGGCTGCAGCCTCGACGAGCTTTTCCCGGACGTCGTGGACCCGGCCGTTGTAGCGGTAGGCGTCCGTGGTGAGCAGCACCGTCGGCTCGGTCTGGGCCAGCCGGGAGACGATCGACGCGGCGCCGAACTCGGGCGAGCAGAGCACCCAGACCGCCCCGAGGGAGACGGTGGCGAGGAACGCGACGACGGCCTCCCGGCGGGTGGGCAGCACCGCCGCGACCCGGTCGCCGCGGCCGACGCCCAGGGCAGCGAGGCCGCCGGCCACTCGCGCGACCTCCGCCCTCAGCTCGCCGAAGGTGGTACTGCCGGTCGTGCCGGTCTCGTCGCAGCACAGCAGCGCGAGCGCGCCGTCGTCGTGGGCGAGGGCCACTGAGGCGTAGCTCAGCTCTGCCCCCGGGAACCAGCGGGCGCCGGGCATGCGGTCGTCGGCCACCGCGGGACCCGCGGGTCGAGCGGGCAGCGCGGCGAAGTCCCACAACGCCGACCAGAACGCTGGTCGGTCGGCCACCGACCAGCGGTGCAGCGCGGCGTACTCGGTGGGGTCCGCCATCCCGACGGCTTCGGCGAACCGGTACATCTCAGAGCCCATGACGCGGTCCGCGGGGGGAACCCAGACGTTCATCGGGCGGGCACCGCCGGGCCGGTGCGCAGCACCTGGCTGCGCAGAGTGGTGCCGCAGACCCGCTCGACCAGCCGACCCGCGTCGAGCAGCAGGTCCAGGTCGATGCCGGTGCGGTAGCCCATGCGCTGGAGGACGGCGACGAGGTCCTCGGTGCACACGTTGCCGGACTCGCCGGAGTGGTTCTGCTCGACCGACGGCGGCTCGCCCCCGAGTCCGCCGAGCGAGGCGTCGACGACCCGCACGCCCGCGGCGATCGCGGCGAGGGTGTTGGCGATACCACTGCCCCGGGTGTCGTGGAAGTGCCCCACCAGACGCGCTTCGGGCAGCTCGCGGCCCAGCAGCGTGAACAGCTCCCAGGCGTGTCGCGGGTCGGCCATCCCGGTGGTGTCACCGAGCATGATCGTGCGGACCCCGCGGTCGTAGGCCCAGCGGGCGAGCTCCAGAACCCGCTCCCGCGCGACGACCCCTTCCAGCGGACAGCCGTAGGCGGTCGCCACGCAGAACAGCGGGGTCAGCGCCAGGTCGGCACACCGGTCGATCATCCGCGCGAGAGCCTCGAGGTGATCCGCGTGGGAACGGCGCAGGTTGGCGAGGTTGTGCGCCTCGCTGGCCGAGATCGGGAACCCGCAGATGTCGATCGTCTCGCGCAGCAGCGGGTTCGCCGCAATCCGGTCGAAGCTCCGCGTGTTCACGGTGAGTACCCGGACGGTGGCCTTGAGGCCCGCCTCGTGCATGCGCACGAGCAGTTCCTCGGCGTCGCCGAACTGGGTCGTCGCCTTCGGGGACACGAAGGAGGTCGCGTCGACCTCGGACACGCCCGAGGCCAGCGCAGCCGCGATTACTGCGAGCTTGTCGTCGGTGGATACGGTCGACGACCAACCCTGGATCCCGTCCCGGGGCCAGACCTCACAGAGGGTGACCTCCGCGGCGTCGATCAGGGTGGGGTCGGGCGGAAGCACTGTCATCAGTCCTCCAGGGACGAGCGGAAGGAGGGGTGGGCGACGCGGGCCAGCTCGCGGCGTCGCTCCGGGACCGTCTTGTCCCGCAGGTCCGCGACGCCGAACTCGGTGACGACGAACTGCGTGGAGTCCCGGGGCAACGAGACGGTCGCCGCGTCCAGGTTCGGCACGATGCGCGACACGGTGCCCCGGGCGGCGGTCGCCCGCAGCGCCACGATCCCCTGGTTCCCGGGCCACACCGCGGCTCGGGAGTAGTCGATCGCGCCACCGACGGCTCCGACGTGGCGCCCGCCGATGTACTCCGTGTTCACCTGACCGAAGACGTCCACGGAGAGGGCCGAGTTGATGCAGGTCAGGTTCGGGACCCCGAGCAGGGCGGCCGCCGCGTGGGTGCTCTCGCCGCCGACCATCTCGACGTTCGGGTTGTCCGCCACGAAGTCGTAGAGCTGCTGGTCGCCCAGCACCTCGCCGACGAGCGACGGCCCGTTGGCCAGGCAACCCGCGGCGTGCAGGTCGACCAGGCCGGAAGTCGCCGAGCCGTGGACCCGCAGGTCCCGGCGACCCTCCTTGGCGAGCTGTGCGTACACGGCGTCCGGGATCGAGCCGACCCCCGCCTGCAGCGTCCGGGCGTCGGTGACCAGGCTCGCCACATGCTCGGCGATGACCGCGTCGACCTCGGCCGGCGGCCGGCGCGGGTAGCCCGGCACCGGATGGTCGACGTGCAGAACCCCCGCCAGCTCGCTCGCGTGGATCCGCTCACCGCGGGTGCACGGCATCTGGGCGTTGACCTCGGCAATCACCAGCCGGGCCGCTCGGGCTGCCGCGGCGCTGTAGCTCGAGCTCACCCCGAAGCTGTGCCAGCCGTCCGTATCGGCGGGGGAGAGCTGGACGAGCAGGACGTCCGGCTCAGCCCGGTGGGCCAGCCAGTCGACGACTTGTGCCCAGCTCATCGGCAGGTACTCGACGCGGTCCGCGGGCACCTCCTGCCCGGGCGCCGTGCCCGGGGGGAACCAGGTGCGGAACCGTACCGACGGCGCGTCGAGCACCGCGTAGTCGGAGAAGAACATCCCGGCGGCGAGGTCCACCCGGGACAGGGAGCGGGCGCGGACGCCGAGCGCGCGCAGCAGGTGTCGTGGCTGCGTGCCGAGGGCGGCGGCGACCACGAGGGCGCCGTCCTCGACCATCTCGAGAAGCTCGCGCGCCCGGCTGGTGTGCTCGTCGGACTCTTCGGACCCCATCGCCCTCTTCCATTCCCCGTCCGGCCGGTCGGTCGAATTGACCCTAGGCGGGGACGCGGCAGCGGTCAATCTTCCCTCGTCGGTTGCTGTTTCGGCATGGGAGATGGACAGATCACGGTCGGTGAGGTTGACTTGCGGTCCCCGGTGTCGACCGGCGGGATGTCGGCGAGGACGACGGGTGGAGACGTGACCAACGGAAGGCAGGGGGCGGCGGTGTCGAAGGCGGACGAGCGGCGCCTGAACATCGTCAACCGCTCCGCGCTGCTGTTCGACCGCAAGGGCGCGGACCAGGTCAGCATGTCCGACATCGCGGAGGACGTGGGACTCGCGAAGCCGAGCCTCTACCACTACTTCTCGTCCAAGGACGAGATCCTGAACTCCATCCATGTCAACACCATCGAGTTCTTGCTGGACGGGATTCGCCGGCGTCGCGCGACCGACGCGAGCCCGGACGTCGTGCTCCGCGGGGTCCTCGGTGACATCTTCTCGCTGATGGAGACCCATCCGGGGCACATCCGAGTGTTCTTCGAGAGTGCCCGACGGCTACCCCCGGACCTCCTCGAGCCCGTCCGCAAGCGCGAGCGGGAGTACGACCAGCTGGTCCTGGAGACCATCGAGCAGGCAATCGAAGACGGGTACTTCCGAGCAGTGAACTCGCGGTCGGCCGCGTTCGCCTTCTTCGGCATGGCCAACTGGGCGGCGCACTGGTATCGCCCTGGCGGCACCAAGCGCGCCGAGCAGTTCGCGGAGGAGTTCTTCGACCTGTTCCTCAACGGCGTGACCGCTCGCCGCCGCTGAGCGGCGGGCGGCCTCGACTCACGCGGTCAGGCCGCCGTCGATCGTGTAGCAGCTGCCGGTCACGAACGAGGCCTCCGGGCTGAGAAGCCACCCGACGAGGTTGGCCACCTCCTCGGGAGTGCCCATCCGATCGATCGGCCGCGAGCTGATCTCCTCCTCCTGCGAGCCCAGGGCGGCGAGCGGGCCGACCATCGGTGTGTCGATCCGTCCCGGGCAGATGGCGTTGACCCGGATGCCACGACCGGCGACCTCCTTGGCGACGGCACGGGTGAGTCCCACCACCGCGTGCTTGCTCATCGTGTAGGAGACCAACCCGGCGGAGCCCTGGAGGCCGGCCCCGGACGCGGTGTTCACGGCGGCGGCCGGCAGACCCGCCCGCAGGGCGTGCCGCACGAACTCCCGCAGGACCAGGAAGGCCCCGCGCGTGTTGACCCTCATCGACCGGTCGAACGCCGCGATCTCGGTCGTCTCGAACGGCCCGATCCCGTCGAGGACGCCGGCGTTGTTGTGCAGGTTGTCGACGCGCCCGAATCGGGCGGTCGCCGCGTCGAAGAGGCCGGCCACGGCGTCCTCGTCCGCCACGTCGGCGGCGAGCAGCAGGACCTGCTCGTCCGGCAGGTCGCCATGGGCGGCCTCGAGGCGGTCCTTGGCCAGGTCGACCAGCACGAGACGGTGGCCGCGACCGGCCAGCAAGCGGGTCACGGCCGCGCCGATGCCGCTCGCCGCTCCCGTGATCAGCGTGATGGGTGAGGTGGTGGCGATGCTCATCTGCTCTCCGAACGTCATCGTGTCGACCGGCTGGTCGGTCGGAATACTTGTCGTCTGCGCGAGAGCCGTCAAGCGGCTCGGGCACCCCGGCGCGTGGTGGGACGTCGGTCCACGGTCTTGACGGTGAACGAAGGAGCCTCTTACTGTCGTCCCAACCGACTGGGCGGTCGAAAAGCGCCCGGTTCGTGCTTCCGGAGAGGACGTGCAAGACGTTGAGCATCGATTTCACCGGTCGGGTGGCCGTGGTGACCGGAGCGGGGGGCGGCCTCGGTCGTTCCCACGCGCTGCTGCTCGCGGCACGCGGCGCGAAGGTCGTGGTGAACGACATCGGCGGTGCCGTGGGCGGGACAGGCACCGACGCCACCCCGGCCGACCGGGTTGTCGAGGAGATCCGGGCCGCAGGCGGCGAGGCGGTGGCGAACTACGACAGTGTCTCCGACCCGGCGGGTGCCGCGCGGATCGTGCAGACCGCCGTCGACTCGTTCGGCACGCTGGACATCCTGATCAACAACGCGGGCATCCTGCGTGACAAGTCGTTCGGCAAGACCGACCTGGCGGACTTCCGCGCCGTGCTCGAGGTGCACCTGCTGGGCACCGTGTACTGCACCCACGCGGCGTGGCCGGTGATGAACGCCGCCAAGTACGGCCGGATCGTCGTCACCACGTCCATCGCGGGGACCTCGGGCAACTTCGGGCAGAGCGCCTACGGCACCGCGAAGCTCGGCATGGTCGGGCTGATGAACTCGCTGGCGATCGAGGGCGCGCGCAACAACGTCCTGGTGAACGCCATCTCCCCAGGCGCGGCGACCCGGATGACCGACGGGCTCAACCCGCCCGCTCTCGACAAGTACCTGCACGCCGAGCTGGTTTCCGCCGGAGTGGCGTACCTGGCCAGCGAGGAGTGCACGGCGACCGGGCAGATCCTGCAGGCCGTGGCGGGCGGCTACGCACGGCTGCACATGTTCGAGACCGAGGGCGTCCAGTTCGACCCGGCCGAGCCGCTGACGCCGGAGATGGTGGCGGACCGCTACGAGGAGATCGCCGACCTCAAGACCGCGACGCCCACCACCCCGGGCATCGCCGGGCGCACCGAGCAGCGCTTGCGCGCCATCGGGCGCTGGGACGACTGAGATGGGCGCGCACGACGGGGCATGCATCGTCGGGGCCTACGAGCACCCGACCCGCAAGGCGCCCGACAAGACCCTCGCGCGGCTGCACGCCGAGGTCGCCGCGGGCGCACTCGCCGACGCCGGGCTCGGCTTCGCCGACGTCGACGGCTACTTCACCTCCGGGGACACCCCCGGCCACGGACCGATGGGCATGGCCGAGTACCTGGGCATCCGGCCGCGGCACGTGGCCGCGGTGGACACCGGTGGCTCGTCGTACGTGATCGCCGTCAGCCACGCCGCTCAGGCCATCGCTGCCGGGCGTTGTGACGTCGCACTCATAACCCTGGCGGGCCGGCCACGGACCGGGGCCTTCGTCGCCGGGGAGGGGGCGTTCCTCGAGGACCCAGAGCACCCGGTCACCCCGTACGAGCTGCCCTACGGGTGGAACATCGTCAATCTCTACGCACTGTCCGCGATGCGGCACATGTACGAGTTCGGCACCACGGCCGAGCAGCTCGCCTGGGTCAAGGTCGCGGCGTCCCACCACGCTCAGCACAACGAGAACGCCATGTTGCGGAAGCTGGTCACCGTCGACGACGTGCTGGCCTCGCCGATGATCTCGGACCCGCTGCACCGGCTCGACTGCTGCGTGATCTCCGACGGCGGGGGCGCGGTCGTGCTGGCTCGTCCCGAGATCGCTCGTGAGCTGGACCGGCCCGTGGTGGCGGTGCGGGGAGCGGGCGAGGCGTTGCAGAACGGCGGCGGTGGGCGGATCGACCTGGTGTCCACCGCCGGTCGGCGGTCGTCCGCCCGTGCGTTCGAGGAGGCGAAACTGACGCCGGCCGACGTGCAGTACGCCTCCCTGTACGACAGCTTCACCATCACGGTCGTGATGCAGCTCGAGGACCTCGGGTTCTGTGAGAAGGGCAAGGGTGGCGCGTTCGTCGCGGACGGCAACCTCATCTCGGGGGTGGGGAGCCTGCCGGTCAACACGGACGGCGGTGGGCTCTGCAACAACCATCCTGCCAACCGAGGTGGGATGACCAAGGTCATCGAGGCCGTCCGCCAGCTTCGTGGCGAGGCACATCCCGCGGTCCAGGTCCCCAACTGTTCGATCGCGCTCGCCCACGGCACCGGCGGCTACCTGAGCACCCGGCACGGGAGCGGCACAGTACTGCTCGAGAGGATCTGAGATGGCGTTGCCGTACCCCGAGTCCGCTTCGACGGACGCCCTCTGGCGCTCACCCGCCGGTCGGCTGCTGCTCGGGCACTGCCGCGCCTGCGACGGTGTCCACCACTACCCGAGGCCCGTGTGTCCCCTGTGCGGCAGCATGGCCACCGACCTCGTCGAGTCCACCGGCGGAGGCACGGTCGTCAGCTACACGGTGACGCGCAACTCCGACGAGGCTGCTCCACCGGTTCTGGCGTTCGTCGAGGTCGACGAGGGTGTGGCCCTCCTGACCCGGATCGCTGCCGAGGACCCGGACGCGGTGCGGATCGGGGCGAGGGTGTCGGTGGTCTTCCGCGAGGACGAGCTCGGCGGGGCGCCTCAGTTCGTCCTCGACCTGGCGGGGGCGGCCGGATGAGCGACGCCGGGGTCGTCATCGTGGACGACCGAACCCGCGACCGGGCGGAGGTGCTGGATCGAGCCGCGAGGGCGGCCACCGGCCTGGACGGACTCGGCCTGGGGCCGAAGAGCATCGTCGCCCTCCTGCTGCGCAACGACTTCGCGGCACTGGAGATGTCCGTCGCGGCGAGCACCGTCGGCGCGTACAACGTGCCGTTGAACTGGCACAACAAGCCGGACGAGCTCGCCTATGTCCTGAACGACAGCGTCCCGTCCGTCCTGGTCGGGCACGCGGACCTGCTGCTGGCGGCACGTGAGGTGCTGCCCGCCGGGGTGGTGGTGCTCGTCGTTCCGCTGGAGGGTTCGGCGGCAACCGACTGTGCGACCACCGCTGAGGCCCTCGCTGCGATGCCCGGCGCCCGAACCTGGGACGAGTTCGTGGCCGGGAACGCACCGTGGGCGCAGCCGCCCCGGCCCAGCGGAGGCGCGATCATCTACACCTCCGGGACCACCGGCCGGCCCAAGGGCGTCGTCAAGTTCCCGATGACGGACGAGGTGGCCGCCCGGTTCGTCGAGACGCAGCGGCGGGTCTGGGGGATGTCGACCGGCGCCCGCGGGCTGGTCCTCGGTCCGATCTACCACGCCTCGCCGGAGGCGCAGGCCCGCGCCGCGCTCGCCGAGGCCGAGCTCCTCGTCCTGCAGAGCAGATTCGACCCCGAGGCCGTGCTCGCGGCGATCGAGCGCCACCGGATCACCGATATCGTGATAGTGCCCACCATGTTCGTCCGGATGCTGCGGCTGCCCGAGGAGGTCCGCAACCGCTACGACGTCAGCTCGCTGCGGTGGGTCACCCACACCGGCGGGCCGTGCCCGCCGGACGTCAAGCGAGCCATGATCGACTGGTGGGGCCCGATCATCAACGAGCTCTACGGCGGCACGGAGATGGGCTGTGCGTTCTTCTGCGACTCCGCGGAGTGGCTGGCGCACCCGGGAACGGTGGGACGCGCCCTGCCCGGGCTGCGCTTCGAGATCGTCGGTGCCGACGGCGAGGCCGTCCCGGCGGGTCAGGTGGGCGAGATCTACGCCCGCAACCCCGCCTACGGGGAGTTCACCTACCTGGGCCTGGACGACCAACGACAGGCGATCGCGCGCGGTGACCTGATCACCCTGGGCGACATGGGGTATGTGGACGACGACGGCTTCCTCTACCTGACCGACCGCAGCCGGGACATGGTCGTCTCCGGTGGGGTGAACATCTACCCGGCCGAGATCGAGGCGGCGTTGCTGGGATTCGACCAGGTGGTCGACTGCGCCGTCTTCGGCGTCCCGGACGACGTCTTCGGCGAGTCCGTGATGGTGGCCGTCCAGGCTGTGCCGGGGTCCGGACTCACGGCCGACGCGGTTCGCGAGTACCTGCGCGGCCGCATCTCGGACTACAAGGTACCGCGGCACGTGACCTTCCACGACCGGCTCCCCCGTGAGGAGACCGGGAAGCTGTTCAAGCGCAAGCTGCGCGATCCGTACTGGTCCGAGATCCGGAGGACGGGGTGACCGACACGATGCAGTACGGCGACGACGCGGCGGAGGAGTTCCGCGGCAGCGTCCGCGAATGGATCACCGAGAACGCCCCGCCCGAGCTCACGGGCGTCTTCGACTGGCGGACCCGAGAGATCCCCGGGTACCGGGTCGAACAGATCGTCGAGGCGAAGCGGCATCCGGCGCACGTCGAGTGGGAGCGCCGGTGTGTGGAGGGCGGGTTCGTGTGCCCGCTCTGGCCCGTCGCGGCAGGCGGTCGGGGATGGAACCGCGTCCAGAAGGCGATCTTCGAAGAGGAGCTGCACGCCGCCGGGGTGCCCCGCATCGACCGCGGGATGGGGGAGTTCCTGGTCGGCCCGACGATCGTCGCCCGTGGCACGGCGGAGCAGCAGGCGCGCCTGCTGCCGCCGATCATCAGTGGGCAACACCGCTACTGCCAGGGATTCTCGGAGCCGGAGTACGGCTCCGACCTCGCGGGGCTGCAGACCCGAGGGGCCGTCGACGGTGACGAGCTGGTGGTCACCGGGCAGAAGATCTGGACCTCCGGCGCGGTCGACGCGAACATGATCTTCCTGCTCTGCCGGACCGACCCGGCCGCGGCGAAGCACCGCGGTCTCACCTTCGCGGTGGCGGAGTTCGGGCCGCACAACGGCTTCGACGTCCGCCCGATCCGTCAGATGAGCGGTGCCTACGACTTCGCCGAGGAGTTCATCAGCGGCGCCCGCACCCCGTTGAGCAACGTGATCGGTGGTCTGGGGGAGGGCTGGAGCGTCGCCATGACCACGCTCGGTCTGGAGCGCGACTTCAACCTGCCCACCCTGTCCCTGGACTTCCTGCACGAGTTCGGGCGGATGGCCGACCGCGTCCGGGAGTCGGGACGGAACTCCGACCCGGTGGTCCGGCAGACGCTGGCACGGGCCTGGTCCCACGTCGCGATCATGCGGATGTTCGCCAAGCGGCTGCTGGCGGACGAGGAGGGCACCGCTGACATGGTCTCGTCGACCAAGCTGTTCTGGAGCGAGTACCACCGGTGGGTCAGCACCGAGGACCTCGACCTCGACGGGGCCGCGGGCATGCTGCGGCCGGCGGGCGACGGCTACCCGACCACCCCGATCCAGGACTCCTTCCTCGCCGCCCGCGCGGCCACGATCTACGCGGGCACGTCCCAGATCCAGCGCAACATCATCGCCGAGCGCGTGCTCGGTCTGCCCCGGTAGAGGAGCGACGTGCCGATCGACACGAGAGCACCCCTGCTCGCCGCCCCCGAGCACGAGGATCTGCGCCGTGCGTTGCGACGCTTCCTCACCTCTGCGGCGAGCGTGACGCGTGCCCGGGCCCATGCCGAGGGCGAGGAGTTCGACAGGGCCGTCTGGCTCCGGCTCGCCGACGAGCTCGGCGTGACGGGCTTGGGCATCCCCGAGGAGTTCGGCGGGGTGGGGTTCGGGCTGACCGAGCAGGCGGTGGTGCTCGAGGAGCTGGGACGCGAGCTGTACGGCGGCCCCTACCTCGCCAGCGTCGTGCTCGGCGCGGCCGCACTGCTCGCCGCAGGCGACCGGGCGGCCCAGGAGAAGCTGCTGCCGGGCATCGCCGCCGGGGAGACCGTCGCCACACTGGCGGCGGCCGGCGTCGACGGCGAGTGGCGGGTCGGTGGACCGACCGGCGTCGTCGCCCGCGAACGGGAGGGGGGGTGGGTGCTCGACGGTTCCTGCACCCACGTTCCGGACGCGACCGTCGCGGACGTGCTCCTCGTCCTCGCGGACACCGAGCAGGGTCGTGGCCTCTTCGTGCTACCCGCCGGATCGCCCGGACTGTCCGTGGCGGATCTCTCCGCACTCGACCAGACGCGGAGATTCTCGCGGGTGGAGCTGCGGGGTGCGGCCGCCGAGTGTGCGGGCACCCCGGGGGACGGCGACCGGGTCCTGGCCGCGGTGCTGGACCGCGCCGCCGTCGCCCTCGGGGCGGAGCAGCTCGGCGGGGCGGCGCGCTGTCTCGAGCTCGCCGTGGAGTACGCGAAGGTCAGGCACCAGTTCGGTGAGCCCATCGGTCGCTTTCAGGCGATCAAGCACCTCTGCGCGGACATGTACCTGGCGGTCGAGTCGTCGCGCTCCGCGGTCATGTTCGCCTCTCGCGCGCTGGACGAGGAGACCGCGGAGGCGGGCGCCGCAGCAAGCCTGACCAAGGCGTGGTGCTCGGACGCGTTCCTGCAGTGCGCAGGGGACGCGATGCAGATCCACGGCGGCATCGGCTACACGTGGGAGTGCGACGTGCAGCTGTACTTCAAGCGCGCCCAGTCCTCGAAGCACCTGTTCGGTGGGCCTGCTCACCACCGGGACACCCTCGCGGCCCGGCTCGGCCTCTGACACGGGTCCGCCCCAAGCCGACCCTTCCGACAGACCAGGAGACAGTGCAATGACGCATGCGACACCCACCGAACCGCCAGCTGCGCACGGGCGCAGGCAGCCGTCGCTGGCACGGCTGCTGACCGCCTCGGCCGCGGGGACGGTCGTCGAGACCTACGACATCATCCTGACCGCGCTCGTGGCGTCACTGGTGTTCAACCACGCCTTCTTTCCCGACATCGCGCCCTGGATCGGCACGCTCGCGGCGCTCGGTGCCGCCGCCATCGCCTATGTGGGGCGTCCGCTCGGCGCGATCATCTTCGGATGGTTCGGCGACAAGTACAGCCGGCTCCTCGCACTGCGGGTGTCCATCCTGGGCACGGGCGTCGCGACGGTCGCGATCGGGGTCATCCCGACGGCGGCGACCATCGGTGTGTGGGCTCCGGTCCTGCTCGTCGTGCTGCGCCTGATCCAGGGGATCTCGCTGGGTGGTGAGTTCGGCGGCGCCACCCTGGTGGCCATGGAGAACGCGCCGCCCAAGCGGCGCTTCTTCTACGGGACCTTCGCGAGCGTCGGCTCCATGGGGGGCGTCGCGCTCGCGACGATCGTCGTCCTGGTGGTCACCTCGGCGATGGGGATGGAGACGTTCCGAGAGTGGGGCTGGCGCGTGCCCTTCATCGCCAGCGTGCTGTTGATCGTGGTCGCCTACGTCGCGCGTCGGATCGACGAGTCGGCGGAGTTCGTCGAGGCGAAGGCCGCGGCGGACAGCGCCCCGGAGCTGGCGAAGGACTCCTCGGTCGACGGGCTCTCCGTGCTGAAGCGCGCGGTCCTGGTGCTCGCCGGGATCGTGATGACCGTACCGACCGTATCCATCACCTACTCGCTGTCGACGGGGATGCTGCCGTTGGTCAACGCGGGCGGCCTGCCTGGGATCAGTGTCACCGCCTACCAGATCGCGCTCGTCATGCTCAGCCTCGTCGCGATCCCCATCAGCCTCTACGGCGGCTGGCTCGGCACGCGGTACCGCCCCGAGCTGATCATCCGGATCGGGGCCGTGTGGACAGCGGTTGCGGCCTTCCCGGTGATCTGGTTGCTGCAGTCGGGCTCCACGGTGCTGTTGTTCGTGGGGATGCTGCTCGCCACGCCCGGTTACGCCCTGGTCTCCGGCCCGGCAGCGGCTTTCGTGGCCTCGGCGCTGCCGGTCCGGCTGCGCTACCTCGGCATCGGCATCGCCTACGCGGGCGCCGCGCTCGTGGGCGGGGGCGTCCTGCCGATCGTCGCCCTGGCGATCGCGGGCGAGGGCTACCGCACCGTGTTGCCGTTCGCCTGCATCCTCTGTGGCGCCGGCCTCGTCGCGCTCTTCGCGACCGTCTTCACCAAGCGTGCGCAGCAGGCGGTCGCCCGGTCCGCGGGGCTGGACGACGACCTTCCGGAGGCCGCGTCCGTCGGCTGAATACCGGCGAGTGACGACGAGACTCCGGGTCCCCGGCCGGCCTGCGGGAACCGGGGTCTGTGTCGTCTGTCGACCGTCTAGTCGGTTGGATACACACCGTGTTCACCATGCTGCACTGCGGAGTCGGCCATCTCGGAGGGGTGTCCGTGATCAGTCCGTGGCTGAATGGCTGTTGACTCCATGTGATCCGGGTCCTAGCGTTGCGAGGCAACCGACCGGGCGGTCGAATAATCCGTTCTCCGGTCGCGCCGTTGGTCCGACACTCAGAGAAGAGAGATCATGAACCTTCGGTCGCGCGTTCGTCGCGCTTCCGCCCTCGGGGCGGTCGCCGTCGCCGCATCGCTGCTCGTCGCCGCCTGCGGTGGCGGCGACTCCGGGTCCGGCACGGGCGGTTCGGGTGACCCGATCAAGGTCGGCGCGATGCTCTCCTACACTGCGAACGGCAGCAACAGCGGGCCGGCCCTCGAGGTCGGCGCGAAGGCGCGGTTCGCGCAGATCAACGAGGCGGGTGGCATCGGTGGCCACCAGGTCCAGCTGGTGACCGCGGACGACGCGCTCGATCCGGCCAAGGCCCCCGCGGCGATGCGAACCCTCGTGGAGGGCGAGGGAGTGGTCGCGTCGATCGGCAACGGGTCGGCGGACGGTGCGGCGATCCAGTCCTACCTCGCGCAGAACAACGTGCTCTCGCTCCCCGGCGGCGCCTCGAGTGCCCTGATCCAGGGCGACGCCACGACGTTCCGGCTCGACAAGCCGGGCTACGACGAGATGACCGGCCGTGTGGTCGACTACGCCGTCAAGACGCTCGGCAAGACCAGGATTGCCATCGCCTACACCCCCGATGCCGTCGGTCTGCCGGTCAAGGAGGGCGCCGAGCGACAGCTCAAGGCACTCGGCCTCGCGCCGGTCGCAGAGGTCGAGTACAGCGCGTCGGCGACGAACGCCGATGCACAGGCTGCGCAGCTCAAGGAGTCCGATGCGGACTTCGTCATGATCAACCACGTGCCGTCGGTCATGGCGAAGATCTTCAACTCCGCCGAGCGGATCGGCTACAAGCCCGTCTACGGCGCGACGTTCGCGGGTGCCACCCCGTCGCTCCCGCAGATCATGGGGGACACGCTGGCCGACCGGATCTTCTTCGCCACCTCGTTCATCCTGCCGGACAGCCCCGAGGCCGCGGACTTCCGCAAGTACGTGGAGGCGCAGAAGGGCGACATCCACGACAGCAACGTCATGATCGGTTGGGTCAACGCCGACGCCGTCGCCGCGGTCCTGCAGAAGGCCGTACAGGACAACAACGGTGAGGTTCCGACCGCGGAGCAGGTCAACGCGGCCGCCGACGACGTCCTGATCAACACGCCGTACCTGAAGGACCTCCACTGGACCGCTACCGACCGCACGGGTCCGAACGGGTCGGCCATCACGAAGCTGGCCCCCGGGGGCCAGTACGTCGAGGTCGACGGCTACAAGCCGAACCCCTTCGTGGCGGGCGTCTGATCCGGAGACCGTGGGTGGCCGGGCAGAGGGGCCCGGCCACCCACCACACTCCCTGATCCACGAGAGGTTTGCAGTGGACATCCTCCTGACGGGCGTGATCCTGGGGATCACGCTGGGACTGGTGTACGCCCTGGTCGGCGCGGCCCTGGTCGTCATCTATCGCACCTCCGGCTACGTGAGCTTCGCCCAGGGCGACATCGCCAGCGCCTCGCTCTACATCGGACTCTTCTGCTACACCGCTGGCCTGCCGTACTGGCTCACCGCGCTGCTCGTCGTCGTCCTGGGCGCGGTGTTCGGCGGGCTGATCGGCCGCTTCATCGTGGTGCCCATCGAGCGGTACGGGCGGCTGCCGGCGGCCCTCGCGACCGTCGGGGTGGGGCTGACGATCCAGGGCATCGAGGCCCTCGCCCTCAACACGGAGGCGCGCGGCTTCCCCTCCGCGGGCACGGGGCCGGCGCTGGCCCTCGGCCCGGTGACCCTGACCACGGCCGACGTGATCTCCGCGGTCGTGTCGATCCTCCTCTTCCTCGCCATCGGGCTGTTCTTCTCCCGCTCGCGCACCGGCGTCGCGATGCGTGCGGTGAACGACAACGAGCAGGCCGCCGGTCACGTCGGGCTGTCCGGCAAGCGTCTCAAGTACCTGAGCTGGGTCATCGCCGGCGGTCTCGCGGGGGCCACGGGCCTGTTCGTGGCTCCGATCTACGGCCTCAGCCCGACGACGGTGAACGCCTTCCTCGTCTTCGGCTTCGCGACGGTCGTGCTCGGCGGGTTCGAGTCCATTTTGGGCGCGCTGATCGCGGGGATCGTGATCGGTGTGGCCACCAACCTGGTCGCCGCGTACGCCGAGCCCTCGCTGGTGACCTTCGCGATGTACGCACTCGTGCTCGTGGTCCTGCTCTTCCGTCCCGCCGGCCTGCTGGGCAGACGCCGGCTCGAGAGGGTCTGAGATGTCCGTTCCCACCGCCGACCGCGCGGCCACCCCGCTCGGCCAGGTCGACGCGGCGCTGCGCCGGATGGTGTCGGTGTCGACCGGCCGGGGCAACCTGCTGGGCCTGCGTCACGCGACCTTGCTGTCGTTCGCGGTCCTCGTCCTCGTCGTCGGGCTGACCGGCTCGGCGAACACCCGCTACGGCCTGGTCTTCTCGACGGTCTACGCCATCGTCATCCTGGGCAACAACGCCATTGCGGCCACACTTCAGGAGATCAACCTCAGCGGCGGCGCGTTCCTCGCCATCGGCGCGTACACGGCCGTGCTGGCGCTGGACGCCGGCTGGAACGTCCTGCTCGCAATGCTCGCCGCGATGCTGGTCGCCGCGATCATCGGGATGGTCTTCGCGTTCCCCACCACCCGCCTGACCGGGCTCGCGACGGCGTTGGTGACGTTCACCCTCGCCTTCTCCATCCTGGACCTGGCCAACTACCTGGGCCCGCTCACCGGTGGCGACCAGGGCAAGCAGGTCTCGCTCGACGCCACCCTGGTGGGCATGCGCATCAGCGGCTCACGGCCCGGCATGCTCATCCTGACCGTGCTGGTCATGGTGGTCGTGGGGCTGGCGCACCTCTGGCTGCTGCACCGCCGGCCCGGCCGGATCGCGATCGCAGTCGGCGAGGCGGAGTTCGCCGCCTCGGTGTTCGGGACGAACATCCGCCTGGTCAAGGTCGCCGTCTGGACCTGGGCCGCTGGGCTCGGCGGGCTCGCGGGCGCGCTCTACTCGCTGTCGGTCGGTTACGTGAGCTCCACACAGTGGCCGATCATGATCTCGATCCTGGTGTTCGTCGGTGGCCTGATCGGCGGCACTCGGAGCGCCACGGGGGCATGGATCGGGGGCATCGTGGTCGGCGGGCTCCCGCTGTGGCTGCAGAAGATCGTCCCCGCCACCGCCTCCTCCGTGCTCTTCGGCGTGATCATCGTGCTGGCGCTCCTCGCGGGGGGCAAGGGCATCGCCGAGTTCGGCGAACGGACCGGACTGCGCCTGTGGGGTGCGCTGCGGAGGAAGACCACATGACCGAGTCGACGATCGACCCGATCCCCGAACCCGTGCTCGACGCCGCCGCGGTGGACATGCGCTTCGGCGGCGTTCGGGCCCTCGACCAGGTGTCCATCACGATGGCCCCCGGACAGTGGACCGGGCTGATCGGGCCGAACGGCTCCGGGAAGACGACGCTGCTCAACGTCCTGAGCGGCATCTACCTCGCCACGTCCGGGACCGTCCGGCTGGACGGGGTCGACATCACCAAGGTCGGTCCGCAGGCCGTCGCCAAGCGCGGTCTGGTGCGGACCTTCCAGCACCCGCAGCTCGCCGAGACCCTCACCATCCAGGAGAACGTCCTGCTCGGAGCGGACCTCGCGCGTCGGCGCCGGGTCCGGACGGGCAACGCCGCCGTGGACGAGGACGCCCTCGCGATGCTGGAGCGCTTTCACTGCGCGGAGTTCGCGAGCCAGTTGCCCGCCGCCGTGCCCTACGGTGTGCGCAAGATGGCCGAGCTGGCCCGCGCGGTGTTGGCGGACCCGCTCGTCCTGCTGCTCGACGAACCCGCCGCGGGGCTGAGCCGCGAGGAGCGGGCCGAGCTGGTGGAGGCGTTGGGCACGGTCCGACGCGAGCACCCGCAGCTCGCGGTCTGCCTCGTCGAGCACGACGTCCGGCTCGTCGCCGCCGTCTGCGAGCGCATGCAGGCGCTCAACTTCGGCAAGGTCCTCACCAGCGGCACCTCCGCCCAGGTCCTGGCCAACGAGGAGGTTCGGGTGGCCTACCTGGGCCGGTCCGCCGCGAAGTTCGACGTGGAGGTGGCGCCGTGAAGCTGGAGGTCAGCGGCCTGCGCAGCGGTTACCGTCAGGGAGTGGACGTCGTCCTCGGCGCGGAGTTCACCGCGTCGACCGGCGCCGTCGGGTTCATCGGTCGCAACGGCGCCGGGAAGACCTGCCTCGCCCAGACCCTCTCGGGCGCGATCAAAGCGACAGCGGGCACCGTCACGCTCGACGGCGTCGACATCACCGGGCAGGGTTCGCGCGAGCGGGTGCGGTCGGGGATCTCCCTGGTGCCGGAGGGGCGGCTGGTCTTCGGCCAGCTCAGCGTCCGGGAGAACTTGGAGGTCGCGGCCTTCGCCGCAGGCAAGCGGGGGGAGCGACTCTCCCGGATCGAGGAGCGTTTCCCGATCCTGCGCGAGAAGCGGGACCGTCCCGCGGCCTCGATGAGCGGCGGCGAGCAGCAGCTCCTCGCGATCGGCCGGGCGATCATCCAGGAACCTGCGCTGATCATCCTCGACGAGCCGTCGCTCGGCCTCTCGCCGATCGCCGTCGACAACCTGACCGAGTCGCTGCGCGGAATCGTCCAGGACTACGAGGTCACCCTGATCCTCATGGAACAGAACGGCGAGCTCCTCACCGGCCTCTGCGACGAGGTGATCCTCATGGACGACGGCGAGTTCGTCCGGTCGCTCGACATGTCCAAGGACGAGGACCAGCAGGCGCTCGAGGCGTCGTACCTCGGCCTCTGACGAAGAAGTACGGAAGGACGATGATGGTGGATTTCGGGCTCAGCGGGCGGACCGTGCTCGTGACGGGCGGCGCCTCGGGTATCGGCCGGGCGACGGTCGGCCTCGCCGCCGCGGCCGGTGCACACGTCGCCGTGCTCGACCTGAACGCGGACGCGGTGTCGGAGACGGTCGAGGAGGTGCGGGCCGCCGGCGGCACCGTTGCCGGGTACTCGGTCGACGTCCGCGAGGACAAGGACGTCGCGGACGTCGTCGCGCGGGTGGAACAGGAGCTCGGCTCGATCCACGGCGTGGTCGCCGCGGCCGGCATCTCGCGGCCCAAGCCGGCGACCGAGCTGACCAGCCGGGAGTTCGCCGAGACCGTCGACGTCAACCTGATCGGCGTGTTCAACACCGCCGCGGCGACCGGGGCCGTGATGCTGGAGCGGGGGACGGGCTGCTTCGTCGCCATCGGCTCCACGGACTCCCTTGGAGGACACGTGGACCGCAGCCACTACGCCGCGTCCAAGCACGGCGTCGCCGGCCTGGTGAAGTCCCTGGCGATCGAGTGGGGGCCCCGCGGCGTCCGGGCCAACGTCGTCGCCCCGGGTGTGGTCGACACGCCGTTGCTGCGGTCGGTCCACGACGAGGCGTCGCTGGATCGCAACTACCGCAACAAGATCCCCCTGCGGCGGCTGGCGCGGGGCGAGGACCAGGGTGGCGCCGCGCTCTTCCTGATCTCGGACGCCGCGGCCTACGTCTCCGGTGCCGTCCTGCCGGTCGACGGCGGGCTGACGGCGGGCTACTTCAACACCTTCGACCCGTCGTGACGGCGGACCCGGCGGCGCTCGACCGCGCGGTGGCGATGTTCGCCGGAATGGTGCAGGTCGTCGATCCCGCCATCGAGGACAAGCGACGGGGCTACGACCGGATGCTGGCGGCTCTGCCGGCGCCGGAGGGGACCGCCGTCGAGTCCACGAGGCTCGGCGGAGTGCACTGCCTGCGCGTCACCGCCGCCGGAGTCGCCCCGAGTGCCGCCGCCGTGCTGCTGCACGGCGGCGGGTACGTGATGGGCTCGGCTGCGGGCTATCGCGGGTTCGCCGCAGCGGTGTCCGCCGCGGCGGGGGTCGAGGTGGTGGTCCCCGACTACCGCCTCGCACCCGAGCACCCCTATCCCGCCGCCCTCGACGACGCCAGGGCCGTCCACGAGGCGGTCGTCGCGGAGCGGGGGGCGTCCCGCACGGGCCTGGTGGGCGACTCGGCGGGCGGCGGGCTGGCCGCGGGTCTCCTGCTCGCCCTGCGGGACGAGGAGCGCCCGCAGCCGGCATGTGCGGTCCTGGTCTCGCCCGAACTGGACCTCACGGCCTCCACCGACTCGGTGGAGCGCAACCGGGAGCGCGATCCGGTGGTCCGCCGGGAGGGCATCCTCGGCAACGGCGGGCTCTACCTGAACGGGCGGGACCCCCGGGAGACCCCGTACGCCTCCCCGCACTGGGGCTCGCCGCACGACCTGCCGCCGCTGCTCGTGCTCACCGGAGACATCGAGGCGATGCACGACGAGGCCGTGGACCTGACCGAGCGGGTCGCGGCGGCAGGCGGGCGGGCCGAGCTCGCCACGTATCCCGGGATGATCCATGTCTGGCCGCTGTTCTGGCCGTTCCTGCCCGAGGCCCGCGACGCCGTCGGCCGGATCGGCGCGTTCCTCAGCCGGCACCTCGCGGAGGGCTGAGCCTGCGGTCTCGGTCCACCGTCGAGTCCGTGACGGTGGGTTCGGCCCGCAGCTCGGCCCGGCGGATTTTGCCGGTCGGGGTCATCGGCAGCTCGGCCCGGGCCTCCAGGTAGCGCGGAACCATGAAGCGGGGGAGGGCGTCCTCGAGCCGACCCGCCAAGTCGTCGAGGTCCAGCTGGGCCGACGGGGTGGGCTGCACATAGAGCTTGATGTCGTCCTCGCCGAAGGCGGACGGCACCGCCACCGCGGCCGCGAGCAATATGTCCGGCTGCGCGGTCGCGGCGTTCTCGATCGGGTGCGGCGAGATGTTCTCCCCGCGCCTGCGGATCACGTCGTGCATGCGACCGTCGAAGAAGTACCAGCCCTCGGTGTCTCTGTGGAACAGGTCACCGGTCGCGACCCAGCCGTCCGGGTCGCGAGGCACCGGCGGCCCCCCGAGCCTGCCGACGCACATCGCCGTCGGAGCGTTGCGGACGTGCAGCTGGCCGATCGCCCCGTCGGGCACCGGGGCGCCCGTGACCACGTCCAGGATCCGGAGCTCGGTGCCGGGCACGGCCCGGCCGCACGAGCGCAGGTCGGGGGGCAGCCCGTCGGAGGCCACCGCCATGCCGCACTCGGTGGCCGAGAAGGCCACGGAGACCTGGACGCCGAAACGGTCGGCGAACTCGCGGGCCTCGTCGATCAACGGGGTGATCACGACCCGGCGGAGCGGGTTGTCGGCGTCGGCGGGACCGGGGTCGGCGGCGAGCAACCAGTAGGCCGCTGCGGCGGGCATGATGGCCTCGGTGCAGCCCGCCGCCTTGATGTCGGACCACCACATGGACCGGGAGAACCGAGGACGTAGTACTGCACGCCCGCCGTCGAACAGCAGGGCCCGGTAGACGAGTCCGCGAGCGATGAGGTGGTTGAACGGGGTGAAGACGAACATGACCTCGTCCGGCGAGTCCCGTTCGATGCCGAGGCCGGCGGCGAACATCTGTCGGAGCTGGCCCCACGGCACCAGCAGACACTTCGGCGGTCCGGTGGTGCCGGAGGTGAGCATTCCGCACGCGACGTCCCCGGCGTTCGGGAGCGGCCGGTCGAGTTCCGGGCCGGCGAGGTCGGAGAGCCTGCGCACCCGGGAGTCGGGCGGCAGCGGACCGTCGCCGGACACGATGACAGTGCGTAGGAGGGGGAGCGCGGCGGCCAGGTCGAGGGCCCGCGACAGGCCGGCCTGTTCCACCACCAACGCCTCGGCGCCCGCGTTCGACAGGGCCGTGACCAACAGGTCCCGGGTGAGCTCGGGGCTGACCGGGATCTCGTAAGCGCCGAGGGAGGCCAGACCGAACCAGGTGAGGACGCTGTCCGCAGAGGTCGACGGCATCGTTGCGACCGGTGTGCCGGGTCCGACGCCGATGCTCGCGAACGCGCCCGCCCGACGGCGGGTCTCGGCCTGCGTCTCGGCCGCGGTCCACGATCGGGACGCGCCGCCGTCGGCTGTCGGCAGGTCCTGGAGCACCACCGAGTCAGGGTCATCGTGGACTCGCTCGGCGAGCCGGTCGAGGGGCAGGGGGACGGGTCGTGCAGGACGAAGCACGGGCGCCTCCGGGTCGTCGGGTCCGGGGCGCGCCCGCGCAGCCGTAGGCGGACCGCACCGATGGACCCGTCTGGAGAATATGTTGGCGCCAACTTAAGCCGGTGCAGGCCGCTCGTCAATGGTCGCCTCTGGCGAGCTACGACCGCCTCGGGAGGTGGGCGCTGCCGGCCGCCACCTCGCGGTCGGTCACGGCCGGCGCCCGCCGTGGTCGGACCGCGGGCGCCTCCGCCGTCTCGTGGTCAGTCGATGCCCTCCTTCGTCGTTCGAGCCCCGAAGACACCGATGACGCCCGCAAGGAGCACACTGATGACGGCGACGTAGACGTAGACGGCCGAGAAGCCGTAACCCGCGTAGATCGCCGGGACGATCAACGAGCCGACGATGCCGGCGATTCGTCCGGCACCATGGGCGGATCCCACTCCGACGCCCCGCACGCCGGTCGGGAACAGCTCGGGCAGGTAGGCGTACATAACGGACATGACGGCATTGACGCACGCCATCCCGAGCAGTCCGATGGCGAAGAACAACGGCATCGACCCGGTAAAACCGAAGACGAGCACCGAGCATGCGGTGAGCAACGCGATCACGGCGATGACGTACTTCCGCTGCCAGCGGTCGATGTAGAGATACGTCGAGAAGGCGCCGATCGCACCCGCGACGGCCAGAGCCGTCGAGTAGGTCAGCGCCTGCGTCTGGGTGTAGCCGCGCTCGACCAGCAGCACGGGGATCCACGAGGAGAAGCCGTACTGGATGAGGATCACGCCGATCGCCCCGGCGGCGGCGATGAGCAGTCGCCCCAGGAAGCGTCGGGTCAGGACCTCACGCAGGGACATCGGCCGAACCGCTGTCGAGGGGATCGGTGCCTGCAGCGCGCCACCGGTACGGCGAACACACTCCGCCTCCAGTCGCGTGACGATCCGGTCCGCCTCCTCGATGCGCCCGTTCGCGACGAGCCATCTGACGGACTCCGGCAGCCGTCGGCCGACGGTCAGTGCGACCACAGCGCCGAGCGCGCCGATCGCATACATCCAGCGCCACGAATCGTCGGACAGCGGCACGATGACGGTGGACAGAACTGCCGCGACCGGAACGGCGAGGAAGCCGAGGGCGACGATGATCGCCGAGTATCGGCCGCGGAAGGCCGCCGGCAGTGTCTCACTGGCATAGACCAGTACGTTCCCCGCCATGGCCTGGAGTCCGATCCCGGTCACGATGCGGAGGAGCGCCACAGTCTCGAAGTTCTGCGCGAACGCAGTCGCCAGGCTCGCCGCGGACATCACCACAACTCCGCCGAGAATGAGTGGTCTGCGGCCGTATCGGTCGGAGAGTCGGCCGCCCACCATTCCGCCGACGATCATTCCCACGAAGGTGGCGGAGGTGATGAGGCCGATCTGTCCGACGGTGGTACCCCAATGCAGCCGCCACGCGGCGGAGGTGTAGGCCGCCAGAGAGAGGTCAACGGTGTCGAAGACGTAGAACGCACCGAGGATCGCCACCCAGTTCCGTTGTTCCCTGGTCAGGATGGGCAACCGGTCCAGGCGGCCGGGAAGCAGGTCCTCGACCGCCAGTTCCTTCCTCGCGTCGAGATTCTCCTCGGACATGAACACTCCACTGTGTCGAGACGGGACCGGGGCTGCCGTGCTGATGCTCGCGAGAAGCTGAGGTCGCCCTCACCAGGTGGCGGTGTCGACTCCGAGCGCCGATACGTCGATGTAGACGTGGTAGTGCGTGATCAGGAGATCGTCATCGAACCGGAACACCGAGGTCGCCGGTACGCGGAGATCTCCGGACGCTTGCCGGTAGGTCATGTCGATCTCGGCGATCGCCGTCCGGGCCTCGACGTCCACGAACACCTGGCGGAGATCGTGCACGAGCTCGGTGGCGAAACGGCGCAGCCGACCTCCGATCCTCAGGAGCGCCTGAGGGCCGTGAGCGGCCGCCGAGTTCCCGAACCGAACCTCGACGTCGGGATGGAAGAACCTCCCGACCGACGGCCGGTCCGCGCTGTCGAGCGTGGCGTACAGTCGTTCGACGACGCGTTTCAGTTCCGTGTGAGGCATGAGATCCGTCTCCGTCGTGGAAGGTCGGGAGTCTGTCGAGCGGGCCGGGCGGGGCCCGGTCGTCGCGCACGGCCGGGCCCACGGGCTCAGCGGCCGGACGAGGGTTCGTCCATCTCGCGGTCGGCGATCTGCTCGAGCAGCGCGCGCAGTGTGTCCAGCTCCTCCGCGGACAGGAGGGAGAGCCATTGCTCCTCGCGGGCCGCCTGGAGCTGGATGCCCTCGGCGAGTGCGGACCGGCCGGCCTCGGTCAGGGACACGATCACCAGGCGGCGGTCGTGGGTATCACGACTACGCGTCACGAGACCGTCGCGTTCGAGGGTCTGGAGTCCACTCCAAATCGTGGCGCGCGAGGCACCGGAGAGGCGGGCGATGTCTCGCAGCTCCACCGGGCCGGCCACCCAGAGCACGTTCATGATCCGGAAGCCGGCCCAGGTCCACTTGCTCGAACGATGGAGGGCCTCGAAGTCCTGCCCGAGCCGGTTGATGAGCCTGGTCAGGTTGAAGATCAGCTCGGACCGGTCGATCGAGTCCGAGTCCAGGAGACGCTGCTTCTCGTGCTGCTCGCGCAGGAGGGACCGGTACTCCCGGACCGAGGTCCACCGCCGGCTCTCGCGATCTGTCATGGTCCTCGTCCCTCATATGGCAGGAGGCGCTGTCCGCGCCGGTTCCCCCGCGAACTCTACGAGCCCGGCCTCAGGCCGAGATGCCGCCGTCGACCGCGAGTTCGGCGCCTGTCACGTAGCCGGCCTCGTCCGAGGCGAGGAAGAGCACAGCCTGCGCCACCTCCTCGGGGCGGCCGAGCCGCCGTAGTGGCGTCCGTCTGACCAGGGTCTCGTTCACCTCGGGAGTGTTCCCCGACAGCAGCATCTCCGTGGCGATCGGCCCAGGGTGGATCGAGTTCACGCGGATGCCGTAGTGCGCGAGGTCGTACGCCGCCCCCTTGGTCATGCCGCGAACCGCCCACTTCGTGCCGCGGTAGTGGAACTGGGCGGGTCCGCCCCGCAGTCCCGCCGACGACGAGATGTTGACGATCGACCCGCCGCCCGCCTCCTTCATCGCGGGCACGACGGCCTGCATGCCGACGTACACGCCGTACTGGTTCACCGCGACGAGCCGGTCGAACACCTCCGCGGTGCTCTCCTCCAACGGACTCGCGTCGAAGGCCCCGGCGTTGTTGACCAGTACGTCGATCTTGCCGAACCGCTCGCCTCCCGCACGTAGCGCCGCCGCCCAGTCCGCGGGAGACGTCACGTCCAGCCGGACGAAGACCGCCGAGGCTCCGAGCTCCTCGGCGAGCGCCTGCCCGCGCGCCTCGTCGACGTCGCCCAGCACGACCGCTGCGCCCTCCTCGACGAACAGCCGCGCCTCGGCCGCTCCCATCCCGTTGGCCGCGCCGGTGATCACCGCGACGTGCCCGGCCATGCGGTTCACCGGTTCCCCCCGGCGGCGATCATGGCCTGGTGGAAGCCGGCGGCGGTGCGCGAGAAGCCTCCGTCGACGACGAGGTCGGCACCGTTGACGTAGGCCGACTCGTCGGACATCAGGAAGATCATCAACCCGGCGAGGTCCAGTGGCTTGCCGAGTCGGTTCAGTGGAGTGATGGAGCGGTGTCCGTCGGCGAAGTCCCGGCCGAGTTTGTCGATGATCGGCGTCTCGACGAAGCCGGGATGCACGGCGTTGACGCGGATGCCGCGTGCCCCGAGCTCCATCGCGGCGAGGTGCGAGAGCCCGCGTAGGCCCCATTTGCTCACTGTGTAGGCGGCCTTGAAATGAGGCACCAAGGACGCGGTCGAGCACACGTTGACGATCGAGGCTCCGGCCGGCATGAGCGGGAGGAGGGTGGTGATGGCGAGCATCGGTCCGGTCAAGTTCACCGCGAGGACCTGGTTCCACTCGGCAGGCCCGACGTCCGCCAAGAGGCTCCGGCTGCCGACGGCGCCGTTGTTGATCAGACCGTCGAGGCGACCGAACCTCTTCTCGACGTGGGCGGCGACCCGCCGCCAGTCGTCGGCGGACGAGACGTCCGCCTCGAGCCCTTCCACGCCGTCCGAGCCCTCGACCGGCTTGATGTCGGTGCCGATCACCTGCGCGCCCTCCGCGGCGAGCGCGCGTGCCTCCGCCGCCCCCTGACCCGAGCCCGCTCCGGTGACCACGACGACCTTTCCCGCGAGCCGGGGCCGACCGGGATTCAGGGCGCTGTCCGGCCCCCTGACCTCGTCGGGCTCCCTGTCGGAGTGCTCTCCCATGAGTCGCTCCCTTCTTCACCTGCGGCCGGACGGCCGCGTGGTCCTTGGTCGGCCCCGCCGGGCCTCGGAACCGCCCCGCACCAACTGCCTCACCACCCTCACGAGGACGGCGGCGGGCGGTCCGCGCCGGCGGTGGGTGCAGACGTCTCATCCGTCCCTCGGGACGATCGGTCCCGTGCTCTCCACCGCAGACGGACGAGTCGCGCCCGGTGAGGTGAGCCGGGTTGCAGCGACGGCTGTGACCGCCAGTCGGTCGGGCGTCGTCGGCCCGGTGCATCCTGCCGGTGGGACCCGACGGTAAGTCCCACCGATCGACAGCGTCAAGAGCTTGACGATGATGCAGGTGAGTTTTTCAAGTCCTTGACGAACTTCGCCGGGCCTCCCTAGCATCCTCGGCAGAGACGGAGTGCCGACCACATCCGGTCGGACGGTGCGGCACGATCCGCGCGGCACGATCGCGATCGCGATCGCGGACCGGTCGGTCCACCCCGCCTGCGGCGTGGGCCCGACGGCGCCCGTCCCAGCTCTGCGAGGCCCTCTGGGCTCGCCCGGCCAAAGGAGGCGCGCGTGCGAACGCAGTCCAGCGACGTGGACGTGATGGTGGTAGGGGGAGGGCAGGCGGGTCTCGTGGCTGCGGTGATCGCTGCGGCCGAGGGCGCGCGGACCGTGGTGGTCGAGGCGCGGGACCGACTCGGCGGGACCGCGGCGAAGAGTTCGGGGGCGATGTGGGTCCCGGCCAACCGGTTCATGCGCGCAGCGGGCATCGCCGACCCCCGAGACCGTGCCCTCCAGTACATGGCGCGGCTCGCGCGACCGCGGAACTACGACGCCGCTCATCCGACACTCGGGCTCGCCGCCTGGGAGCACCGTCAGGCCGAGGCCTTCTACGACAACGCCGCCGCCGCGATCGACCGGCTGGTCGACATCGGTGCGATCGACATCGTTCCCGAGATCGACTTCCTCGACTACTTCGCGGACCTGCCCGAGGACGCCGCCCCGCGGGGCCGCACCGTGTTCCCCCGGCCGGGCCACGGCCTGCCCACCGGCGGTGCCGCGACCACCGGCGATCTCGAGCGAACCGCCCGGACCCTCGGGGTGGAGGTCCTGCTCGAGCACGCGGTCGACGATCTGGTCATCGAGGAGGGTGCGGTTACGGGTGCGGTCCTCACCGGGCCCGCGGGAGCGCACACCGTCCGCGTGCGAGGCGGCGTCGTCTTCGCCACCGGCGGCTTCTCGCGCAATCCCGACCTACTGCGGGAGATGGTCGGTAGACCCTACGGTCCCGGCTGCGCCGTCGAGACGAACACCGGTGACTTCGTGCGGCACGGCCGCCGGCTGGGCGCGGCCTTCGAGGCAATGGACATGGTCTGGGCCGCCCCGATCGTCTTCGAGCGGACGCTGACGGAACCGGAGTCGGTGTGCGCGAGCTTCTATCTTCCCGGCGACGGCTTCCTGGTCACCGATCTCCGCGGGCACCGCGTACTCGACGAGAAGGCACCGTACAACGACTTCACCCGCTCCTTCTTCACCTACGACTGGCGGTCGGCCCGCTACACCGCGTTGCCCATGATCCTGGTCTGGGACGATCGCCAGGCCCGAGAACACGGCGGTTCCCGGCTGGGCAACCCGTTCCCGCCACCCGAGGTCGAGCCCTACTGGGTGGTGGACGGCGCCGACGTGCACGAGCTGGCCCGCGCCGTGGCCCGTCGACTCGACGACCTGCGGGAGCACCTCCCCGGAGCCCGCCTCGACGCGGACTGGGCCGAGAACCTCGCGAGCACCGTCGCGCGCTACAACGGCTTCGCCGACGCGGGTGTGGACGAGGACTTCCACCGCGGGGAGACGTCCTACCAGCGCTTCATGGCGCAGCGTATGGGCCCCGGCTCGGGGCCCAACCCCACCATGCGCCCGCTCGAGGTCGAGGGTCCGCTCCACGCGACGCTACTGACCCCTGCCGCCTTTGACACCAAGGGGGGCCTGCTGACCGACCAGCGGGCCCGCGTCCTCGACCGGGACGGCGCCCCAATCCCCGGCCTGTACGCCGCCGGGAACTGTGCGGCATCACCGACCGGCGAGGCCTACTGGAGCGCGGGAACCTCGCTCGCCCTGGCGACGTGCTTCGGCTACCTCGCCGCGGGCGACGCCGCCGCGCGCGCCCGGGTTGCGACCGGCGACCGACGACCGGAGACGGCGGGCGCCGACCCGGTCGAGGTGTCGACGTGACCGCGCGGGACGCAGCCGGCGACGGGTCGCCGGACTCCCTGCTGTTCGAACCCCTCCCGGTCGCAGGGCACATCCTGCAGAACCGCGTCGTGCTGACGGCGCACAGGTTCGACGTGAACGCGTACTCGCCCGCCCAGGACGGAGGGCAGTACCTCGGGTACCTGTCGCGACTGGTCTCCGGCCGGGTCGGACTTGCCATGACCCAGGCGATCCCGGTCCCGCCGGTCGGTCCCCGAGGAGAGTTCCCGCTCCGCTATCTGCGGGACCGGCTCTGTCGCGCAGCTGACATCATCCACGCCACCGGCGCAGTGGCGCTGGTCCAGACGATTCACAAGGGCATCACCGGTAGCGCCGGCGGCGATGCGACGGTTCCGTGGGACGGCGGCCCGATGTGGGGCTTCAGCGCGGTCCGCTCCGACACCGGGCCCGAGGTGGGCCACGCGATGACCGCCGTCGAGATCGAACGCCTCCTCGAGGGCTGGGCGCTGACCGCCGAACTGGTCTTGGAGTGCGGCTTCGACGGACTGGAGCTGCACGGCGGCCACGGGTACCTCCTCCACCAGTCGATCTCGCCGCGGACGAACCAGCGCACGGACGACTGGGGCGAGCCGCTCGCGTTCTGGCGAGCCCTCACGGGCCGGCTGCGCGCCGTGCTCGGTCTGCGGGCGATCCTCAGTGCCCGGTTCCCCACGCGGGAGCTCCGTCCGCCCGAGGCGGGCGGACTGTCCGACGAACACCTGCGGGAGTTGGCGGCCAGCCTGATCGACACCGGGAACATCGACCTCGTCAATCCCAGCGAAGGATCGAGCTTCCTCCACTATCCGCGCTCGGTCGGGAGCTACCGCCGGCCGCACGGCGACTTCATGGACGGCGTCGCCGCGCTCCGTGAGCGCCTGGCCGGCGCGGTCCCGGTGCTCGGGGTGGGGCGGATCGTCACTACGGCGGAGGCCGAGGACCACCTGCGGAGGGGTCGGTGCGATCTCGTCGGTATGACGCGCGCCCACATCGCCGACCCGGACGTGCTGCCGAAGGTCCGCACCGGCCGGGGTGACGAGGTTCGCCACTGTGTCGGCGCGAACCACTGCATCGACCGGATCTCGGCGAACACCTACGCCATGTGCTTCCACAATCCGGACGTCGGTCGTGAGTACCGGCTCCGCGGGCCCGGACCCGCACCGCGGAAGCGCGTCCTCGTGATCGGCGCCGGACCCGCGGGCCTCGCGGCGGCGGTCGAGGCTCGACGGTGTGGCCACGCCGTCGACATCGTGGAGCGGGCGGAGCGCACCGGCGGGAGGCTCGCGGCGATCACCGGCGTCAGCCCGGCCGTGGAACTCGTGGAGGCCGTGGACCATCTGTCGCGCGAGGCACGACGGCTCGGCGTCAGGTTGCGACTCGGCACCACCGCCGATGCCGGCCTCCTTGCGGATGGGGGGTTCGACGCGATCGTGCTCGCGACCGGGTCCCGGCCGGCCCCACCCCCCTTCCCGACGGACGACACGGTGTCCTGCGTTGCGAGCGAGGACGCGGTGGACGCCGCCGCGGCGTTCGGCGTCGCCCGGGTCGTCGTCGTGGACCTGCTGGGCAACGACGAGGGCGCGGTGGTGGCCGAGCAGCTCATCGGTGCCGGTCACGAGGTGCTCGTGGCGACCCCCCAGCCCGTCGTTGGCGCCTACCTGGGCGTGACGCACGCGGCCGACCATCTGACGCGCCTGCTGGCGGGGGGTGCGGCGGTGCGGGAGCGCACCTCGGTCCAGAGCGTCCGGGACGGTGTCGCCACGGTCACGGACGCCGTGACCGGACGCTCGGACCGCGTGCCGTGCGACCTCGTCGTCGTGGTCGCTGACCGCGTCGCCGAGGACGGTCTCGCCGAGCCGGCCCGTAGGCGACACAGCGTCGAGGTCAGCGTGGTCGGCGACGCATCGGCTCCGCGAGCGGCCATGACCGCCTTCGTGGAGGGCACGGACGCCGGACGTGCCCTGGGCGACGCCCGCGGGTTCCGCGCCCCTTCCACGACCGAGGAGTTCATCGATGCATGAGGGATCGCGCCGGCTCGAGGGCAGGGTCGCGCTCGTCACCGGCGCCGCGAGCGGCATGGGCAAGGCCCACGTCGACAGGTTGGTCGCGGACGGGGCCGGGGTCGTCGCCGCCGACGTCGACGAGGACGCCCTCGCCCGCGAGACGGCTCGCCACGGGGAGCGGGTGCGGGCGGTCCGGCTCGACGTGTCGGACGCCTCGGGATGGGCCTTCGCGGTGCGGACGGCCGAGTCCGCGTTCGGCCCGGTGGACGTGCTTGTCAACAACGCCGGCATCGCGATCGGTTCCGGCGGCGACGTCGAGGACGTCGCGCTCGACGACTTCCGTCGGGTACTCGAGGTCAACGTTCTCGGAGCCCTCAGCGGCGTCCAGGCAGTCGTGCCGTCGATGAAGGCCCGCCGGCGTGGCTCGATCATCAACGTGGGGTCCATCGCCGGGCTGCACGGCTGGTACCGGTCCGTGGCCTACACCGCCAGCAAGCACGGGCTGACCGGCCTCACCCGTTCGCTGGCTCTCGAGCTGGGCGGCTTCGGGATCCGGGTCAACGCCGTGCACCCCGGCCTGATCCGCACGCCGATGACGCGCGGTCGCACCTACCGGGTCGACCACATACCCCTCGGCCGGGCCGCCGCGCCGACCGAGCTGTCCGGACTCGTCGCGTTCCTGGCCGGTGACGACTCCGGCTTCTGCACCGGGGCCGACTTCGTGGCCGACGGCGGGGAGTCCGCCGGGCGACCGTGGAGCAGCTTCGTCCCGACCGACGCCGATTGAGCCGCCGAGAGCGGTGACCATCATCATCGAGGAGAACGATGCGGAGTCTCATCCAGCACAGCAAGGGCCGGACCAGCCGGCAGGCGCACCGCGACATCGGTGAGCTGCGGGACGACGAGCTGACGCGGGAGGGGTTCGACGGGCGCGAGGCGGTGCTCTACCGCCGCAGCGACCCGACCGTCTTCCGCGCGACCGGCCGGTTCCGCTCGACGAGGGTGAACGCCTTCGAGCTGGAGCCGACGGACCTCGCGGACGCGCGCGGCGAGGCGCAGCGCCTCTACTACAACGACGACGTGACCATCTGGCTCTCCCGCCGATCCATGACGATGCCCTTCCTGCGCAGGAACGTGGACGGCGACGAGTGCTGGTTCGTGCACGAGGGCACCGGGCGGGTGGAGACCGAGTTCGGCCCGCTCGACTTCGAGCCCGGCGACTACGTGGTGATCCCGAAGGCGGTCACCCACCGCTGGGTCCTGACCTCGGACACGAGCGTCCTGCTGGGCATCGAGACCGTCGGCGAGCAGCGCGCCCCGGTCTATGTCGGACTGGGCAGGCACGCCCCGTTCGACCCGGACGTCGTCCGCGTCCCGGACCCGCAGCCGGTGGAGTCCGACGGAGACCCGGTCGAGCTCCGGGTGAAGTACGACGGCGAGTACTCCACGCTGCTGCTGGAGAACCATCCGTTCGACGTCGACGGCTGGAAGGGCGACTACTTCCCGTTCGCGTTCAACATCCGTGACTGGAACGTCATCATGTCGGACAGCCTGCACCTGCCGCCGTCGATGCACGTGTTCCTCGTCGCCGACGGCATCAACATCATCAACCTGCTGCCCCGTCCCTTCGAGTCGGTCCAGGGCACCGAACGCATCCCGTGGTACCACCGGAACGCGGACTACGACGAGATCGCGTTCATCCACGGCGGCGACTCGCTGGGGCGCCCGCTGCGGCGGGGCGAGATCACCCACGACCCGCAGGGGATCCACCACGGCTTCCCGCAGCGGGCCCGGGACAAGGCACGCCGCGAGTGGGACCAGCACGACCGGCTGAACTGGCAGGTGATCATGATCGAAGCGCGTCGCCCGCTGAAGCTCGACCCGGCCGTCGCGCAGGCGGCGGGCGTCACCGGCCACTGACCTCAGCTCCCTCCCCCTCCGGATCACGCCGTCGAAGGACGAAGCCACATGAGCGCCAGCCCGCCACGGAACCCCGAGAACAGCCAGCCCTACCGCCGCATCCCCTACCTCGTCGTCAACCGGGAGCGCTCCGCGCGCAAGGACGTCTACGGATCCATCGACGACCACGTCGTCCGGCACGCGCAGCTCCTCCGCCCCGAGGAGGACTCCTCGACGGTGATCGTGGGGATGCACCCCGTCGGCTCGCCGGGCTACCTGCCGGCCTTCTCCTCCCTCGCGCGCGCCGGCCACCACGTGATCGCCTGCGCCAGCCGGTACTCCATGGGCGACGCGGCCCTACAGATGGAGAACGTGCTGCTCGACCTGGCCGCCTGCGTCCGGGACGCGAAGGAGCGCCTGGGCTACCGGCGCGTCGTCCTAGCCGGGTGGAGCGGCGGCGGCGCCCTGTTGGCGGGGTACCAGGCCGAGGCGGAGAAGCGGACCATCACCGCGACGGCGGCGGGCGAGTACAGCGCGCTGGCGGACACCGAGCTCGTCCCGGGGGACGGCCTCGTGTTGATGGCAGCACATCGCAGCAGACACCGCCTGCTGACCGACTTCCTCGACGCCTCGATCGTCGACGAGGACAACCCGACGCGACGTGACCCCGAGCTCGACCTCTACTCCACGGACGCCCGGCACCGGCCGCCGTACTCGGCGGAGTTCCTGGCCCGGTACCGCCAGGCCCAGCGGGAGCGGAACGAGCGCATCACCGCCCGCGTCGTCGACCGCCTCGCGGAGCTGGAGCGGCTCGGCCGGGGCGACGAGGAGGAGTGCTTCGTGGTGCACGGCACGATGGCCGACCCGCGCTGGCTCGATCCGGCCGTCGACCCCAACGACCGCAAGCCCGGCTGGTCCTACCTCGGGGACCCGCGGCTGGCGAACAACGGACCCGCCGGGCTCGCCCGCTTCACGACCCTGCGTGGCTGGCTCTCGCAGTGGTCCCTGTCGCGGGCCCAGGTCGACGCGGTCGACAGCGCCGACCGGATCAGCGTCCCCGTTCTCGTGGTGGTCAACAGCGCCGACGACGCGTGCCCGAACAGCCACCCGCACGACTTCTTCCGTGCCGTACGGCACGACCGCAAGCAGCTGCACACGATCACGGGCGCGAACCACTACTTCACCGGGGACGGGAGCCGGGAGCACCTGAGCACGAGCTCGGCGCTGTTCGCGGCGTGGGCACGGGATCACCACCTGCTCGAGTCCTGACCCGCACCCCGTTCGGCGACCACACCCACCGCACCATGGAGCCCACCTTGCGCGACCTGACCCATCTGCGCTGGCAGGTGACGGACACCATCGCCACCGTCCTGCTCGCCCGCCCTCCCGTCAACGCCGTCAACCAGAAGATGTACCGGGAACTCGAGTACCTGTTCAGCCACCTCGACCTCCTGGAGGAGGCGGCGGGCGAGCAGGTGAAGGTGGTGATCCTGGCCGGCTCAGGCAGGCACTTCTGCGCCGGCAACGACCTGACCGAGTTCGCTACCCTCACCCCCGACAACTCGGCGGAGCGGATGGCCGAGGTGCGGGCGGCGTTCTTCGCCATCCAGGACTGCCCCGTCCCGGTCGTCGCCGCGGTCACCGGCGCCGCCTTCGGCACCGGCCTCGCCATCGCGGCGTCCTGCGACTTCGTCGTCGCGGCCGACGACGCCCGCTTCGGCACCCCCGAGGTCGGCGTTGGCATCATGGGGGGTGCCAAGCACCTCTCGCGGCTCGTCCCGGAGCCCTGGGTGCGGTGGATGTATCTCACGGCGGAACCGCTCAGCGGGGCGAGGATGGCCGAGCTCGGCGCCGTCGTCGCCACGGCGCCCGCCGAGAAGGTCGGCGACCTCGCCCAGGAGCAGGCCCGCTCGATCAGCAGGCACAGCGGCCCGATCCTGCGCATGGCAAAGCGGTCGCTGAACAGCATCGAGACGATGGACCTGCAACCCGGCTACGCCTTCGAGCAAGGTCTGACGGGAGAGATCTGCGGGCATCCCGACTCGAAGGAGGCGGTCCGCGCCACCTACGAGCAGCGCGCCCCCCGCTACCCCTCGGAGGTCTCGACGTGACGACCCGAGGCCCGGCCGCGGAGGGAGCGGACGTCGACGTCGAGACCTTCCAGGAGGAGGCCAGGTCGTGGTTCGCCTCCGCCGCCATCCCCGAGGTCCCCGAGGAGTACGAGCTCCGGAGCCCGGTGCTGCGCGACTGGCACCGGACGCTCTACCGGGCCGGGTACGTCGGCATTCAGTGGCCGGTCGAGGTCGGCGGCCGAGGTCTGACCGCGGCCCACCAGCTGGCCTTCGCCGCGGAGCTGGTCCGCGCACGCGCGCCGCAGCCCGTCGGTTCGATCGGCCTGGAGGTCGTCGGCCCCACGATCCTCAAGTACGGGACCGCGACCCAGCGGAAGCGCTTCGTGCCCCCGCTGCTGGCGGGCGACGAGGTCTGGTGCCAGGGATTCTCCGAGCCGGACGCGGGTTCCGACCTCGCGTCGCTGCGCACCGCGGGCGTCGTCGACGGCGACACGCTCGTCGTCACGGGCCAGAAGGTCTGGACGAGCTGGGCGACGAACGCCGACTGGTGCGCGCTGCTGGTCCGCACCGACCCGGACGCCCCCCGCCACCGCGGCATCAGCTACGTGCTGGTCGACATGCGTTCTCCCGGAGTGACCGTCCGCCCGATCACCCTCATCAACGGGGACGCCGAGTTCAACGAGCTGTTCTTCGACGAGGTCCGCGTCCCGCTCGCGAACGTGCTCGGCGGGCTGAACGCCGGGTGGAAGATGGCGATGGACACCCTGGGCTGGGAGCGGGCGGGATACGCGATCCGCCGGAGGCTCGAGAACGAGGTGACCTTCACCGGCCTGCTTGACGCGGTACGGGCCCGCCCCGACCGGTCCGAGCGGACGAACGAGGTCCTCGGCAGGCTGTTCGTGGAGCTGCGGGGGTTCCGGGCGCTGTCCAGCACGACCGCGCACCGACTCACCACCGGCGACGTGCCCTCGCCCCTGGACTCCGTCGACAAGCTGCTGCTCGCGCGCACCGAGCAGCACCTCACCGGGACGGCACTCGACGTCCAGGGGGCGTACCGGCTGGCCCGGACGTCGGCGGACGGGACGGACCCGCTCGACGCCGCCAAGGCCTATCTCTACGGACGGGCCGGCTCGGTATACGGCGGTTCCGCCCAGATCCAACGAACGATCATCGCCGAGCGCCTGCTCGGCCTGCCGAGGGGGTAGGGACGCCATGCCCGACACGATCTCCGCCGAGGCGATGGCCGAGTCCACGGCCGAGACCCTCGGTGCGCTGCTGCGCAAGCCGGACGTCCGTGACGCGGTCGTCCATCATGGATCGAGCGACCAGGTGTGGACCACCGTGGTCGCCGCGGGGTGGGGCGAGGTCCTGCTGGCCGAACCGCACGGCGGGCTGGGGCTCGACGTCGACGTGCTCGGCGCGGTGCTCACCGTCGCCGGTCGGTTCCTCGTGCCCGGTCCGGTGCTGCCGCACACCGTCGTCCTGCCGTTGATCGCGAACGCCGCCGAGGACACCGCACGCAAGATCGTGACCGACCCGTCGAACGTCAGGGCGCGGATCGCCTTCGCCGACGTCGCCGCGGCGAACCACGCCGACGACCGGGCCCCCGTCCTCGACGAGGGTTCGCTGCGCGGGACGGTCCGGCTGGTCCGGGACGGCGGCGATGCAGACCGGTTCGTTGTCGTCGCGCAGCGCGGCAGCGAGCTCGCCCTGGTCCTGGTCCCGGCCACCGCACCCGGCGTCACGGTGGACCGGCAGGAGGGACTCGACGTCGCGGCGCGCTACGCCACACTACATTTCGACGACGTGTCCGAGCTCTCGGTCCTCGTGCCGGCCGCGACCGGCCTCGTGAACCGCATCCGCGACACGTGGCGGCTGATGCTGGCCTGCCGCCTCGCCGGCGCGTCCCGACACCTGCTCGACGCGGCGGTCGCGTACGCGAAGGAACGCCGCCAGTTCGGCAAGCCGATCGGTTCCTTCCAGGCGGTGCAACACCTCCTCGCCGACATGGCCGCGGACGTCCTCGCCCTCGAAGCGCTCTGTGCGGACACCGTGGAGGCCGTGACCGCGAGGCCCGAGCGTCTGCCGCTCGAGGCGGCCGTCGCCAAGGCCGCCGCGGCCCGGACCGCACGGTCCGTCGGCGAGGGCGCCCTGCAGGTGCACGGCGGGATCGCGTTCACCCGCGAGCACGACGTCCACCGCTGGTTCCTCTCCGCGCTGTCGATGCAGGGGGAGTATGGCGACGAGGCCGACCTCGCGGCGAGCGTCGGACGACTCCTCCTCGGCGGAGGTGAGGCTCCGTGGAGCTGACGCGGCGGGGCGCAGCGCACCGCGAGCGGAGGCGGCACCGTGAGTAGCACCCGGATCAGCGGCACGGACTCGTACTGCCCGGCCGACACGTCCCCCGAGCTCTGCGAGCTGACCGTCGGCGCGCTGCTCGCCAGGACGGCCGCCGCACACCCCGACGCGCCCGCCATCGTGGCGACGTCGCGGTCGGGCGATCGGCGACGCCTGACCTATTCCGAGCTCGAGACGGAGGCGCGACGCGCCGCACACGCCCTGCGCACGCTGGCGAGACCCGGCGAGTCGGTGGCGATCGTCGCCTCGAACTGGGCGGAGTGGCCGATCGTGGCCTACGGGGCCATGCTCGCGGGCCTCGTCCTCGTCGCGGTCAACCCGGCGTCCCGGGATGCGGAACTGCAGCACGTCGTGGCCCACTCCGGGGCCTCGGTGGTGATCCACGAGCGGGTTGAGGCCGACCGTGGCCCCACCCCGGTGGTCGAGAACGTGGCGGAGCACTGTCCCGCCCTGCGCCACGTCGTCGGGCTCGACGAGTGGGCGGGCCTGCTGCGCTCGCACGACCCGCGACCGCCGCTCCCCGAGACCGACCCGCACCGGCCCGCGCTCCTGCAGTACACGTCCGGTACCACCGGGCGCCCCAAGGGCGTGCTCCTCTCCCAGTACTCGCTGGTGAACAACGCGCGGTTCACGATGCGGGCCGCAGGCGTCCCCACCGGGGCCGTCTGTGCGTCGCCCATGCCGATGTTCCACGTCGCCGGTCTGGTGACCTGCACGCTCGGCCCGCTCAGCATCGCCGGCACCCAGGTGCTGATCCGGCGCTTCCATCCGGAACTGGTGCTCGACGCCATCGAGCAGGAGTCCGCGACCGTCCTGTTCCAGACCCCGGCGATCGTCCGCTCGCTCCTCGACTTCGCCCGCGACACCCGCCGCCCGCTGCCGCGCCTGACCGCCCTGATGGGCGGCGCGGCGTCCGTGCCATCCGGGCTGGTCCGTGAGGCGGAGAAGGCGTTCGGAGGCCAGATGCTCAACCTGTACGGCCAGACCGAACTCGCCTCGGTCGCCACGATCGTCCGCCCCGGTCAGTCCGACCACGACAAGGCCCACACGGTGGGCAGGCCGTTGCCGCACCTCGAGGTCAAGATCGTCGATCCCACCACTCGGGAGATCGCGCCCCTCGGTCGGCCGGGCGAGCTGCTCGTCCGCGGCTACCAGTCGTTCCTCGAGTACCATGACGATCCCTCGTCCACGGCGACGACCAGATCGCCTGAGGGGTGGGTCCGCACGGGGGACCTCGCGTCGATGGCCCCGGACGGCACGGTGACGATCACCGGGCGCCTCAAGGAAATCATCATTCGCGGCGGAGAGAACGTCTCGCCCACGGAGGTCGAAGCCGTCCTCCGGCGTCTCGACGGCGTGCTCGACGCCGCGGTGGTCGGGATCCCGGACCCCCGGTTCGGCGAGGTCGTGGGAGCCGTGGTCGTCTTGGCCGAGGGGGTCGGCGCCCAGGCGGTCCACCGTCTCGCCGAGGCGGCCGCGGCCGAACTCGCCGGGTTCAAGGTGCCCACCCGGTGGTACCGAGCGACCGCGTTGCCCTACACCACGACGGGGAAGCTCCAACGGACCCGGGTTCGGGAGACCCTGCAGCTGGGGGAGCTGGACGAGCTCGGTGCCGCGGTCGACCCTCGACGGTTCCGCACCCCCGATGCACACCCGGCGGGGCCGTCCGCGTCGGAGGCCGCGACAGCCGGTGTCCCCGAGGCCCGCAGCGGCGTGCGAGGCGTCCCCGAGGAGTTTCAATGACCGTGTCAAGCCGCGTTGGCTGCGGGGGCCGGTGCCTCGGTGGTGAAGCGGCGGTTGTCACGGAGCAGCGCCCAGACGAG
>NZ_JNYD01000007.1 GCF_000717175.1 Pseudonocardia autotrophica
GTCGACCTCGTCTGGGCGCTGCTCCGTGACAACCGCCGCTTCACCACCGAGGCACCGGCCCCCGCAGCCAACGCGGCTTGACACGGTCATTGAAACTCCCCGTGGCGTCGACGATCCGTCGACGGAGAGTACCGATCACATGACCCTGGGTGACGCTGCAGGGTACCGGCCGCGGGCTCAGCCGTGCCGGGCGCCGCGGAGCTGGGTGGTGGTCCAGGCGAAGATCCCGACGCAGGCCAGGGCCACCACGGCGAAGACGATCGCCGGGACCAGCGCGCCGTCCATCAGGAACACCACCGTGACCAGCACGCAGAGCAGGAACGCGAGCACCGAGATGCCGCGGTGCAGCTTGAGCGCGCTCTGCCCGTCGTGGGAGCCGGAGCCGGAGTTCGGGCCGCCGAAACCGAGGACCGGGCGGCCCTTGATGGAGGCGGGGCGCGGGTCGGGTGGGGAGGCGGAATCGGGGTCGCCGCCGTGGGTCCGGTGACCGGCGGCGCGTTCGTCGCTCGGAGTGGCCATGCGCCACTGTACCCACTTCCCCCGCGGTCGATTCACGTCTCGCCGCAGCTCGTCCGCCGTCCACGGAGTTCGTGTGCACACGGCGCCCGCGGCGCCGGGGCACGGGCCCCGGCGCCGGCGGACGACGGGGTGGATCAGCCGATCACGACGTTCGTGGCGAAGGTCCCGGCGGGGTCGAACCGGCGGGCGGTCCCGAGCAGCCGGGCACGGTCGGCGTCGCTCCACAGGGCGCCGACCCGGGCGGGACCGGCCTGGCCGAGGAGGTTGACGAGCGCGCCGCAGGCCCAGGGCCCGACGCTGTCGACCACGGCCGCGGTCGCCGCCACGACCACCTCGACGGGCGGCCCGGCGAGCACGCCCACGGTGAAGACGGAGAAGGCGGCGTCGCGGCCGGCGACCGCGCCGGGCACCTCGGGCCGGCGGGCGACCGCCCCGCCCAGCAGCCGCAGCTCCACCATCGCCAGCGGTGCCTCGACCTGCGGCCCGGCGACGGCGAGGAGCGCGTCGACGGCCTCGGCGGGCAGCTCGGCGACCGCGGTGCCGCGGTCCCACATCGGCATCGGGTCGACCGGGTCCATGTGCACCGCGTCGATCGCGGCGTACGGCAGGTCCGCGACCGTGTCGAGCACCGGCGCGGCGACGGCCCGCATCGGGGCGAGCAGCGCGGCGCCCTCCTCGGCCGATCCGAGGTGCGTGAACCGGACGGCGACGGCGAACCGGCCGCGCAGCGGCTCCGGCAGCGCCGGGTCCGGCGGCAGGCGCAGCATCGCGACGGAGGTGCCGGCGTCCTCGGGCAGGGCGGGCGCCCACTCGCGCCAGGCGTGCAGGACGGCGGCCGCGTCGTCCGCGCCGAAGAACAGCGCGCCGCCGAAGAACCGGGCCACCGGGACGAGGTCGAACTCCATCTCGGTGACGATCCCGAAGTTGCCCTTGCCGCCCCGGACGGCCCAGAAGAGGTCGGCGTCCGGACCCTGGCTGTGCTCCGAGACCTCGCGCACCGCCCCGTCGGCGGTGACGATGGTGAACCGCCGGACGTGGTCGGCCGCGAAGCCGTAGCGGCGGGCCAGCGGGCCGAGGCCGCCCCCGGTCGTGTAGCCGACCACCCCGACCTGCGACGACGAGCCGCTCAGCGGGGCGAGGCCGTGCGGCGCGGCGGCGTCGATCACCGCCCGCCAGCGCACCCCGGCCCCGACGACGGCGCGGCGGTTCAGGGAGTCGATCCGCACCGCGTCCATCCGCCTCGTGGTGACCAGGACCGTGCCGTACAGCTCGCCGGTGAGCCCGTGCCCGGTGGCCTGCACCGCGACCTTCCGGCCGGTGGCGGCGGCGTACCGGACGGCCGCGGCGACGTCGGCCGTGCTCGTCGCGCCCACGACCACGGCGGCGGCCGGCGGATAGGCGACGTTGAAGCCCGCGGCCTCCTCGGCGAACCCGGGGTCGCCGGGCTGCAGGACGGGGCCGGCGACGGCGGCGGTGAGCGCGAGGAGGTCGCCGGGGCGGAGCTCGTCGAGCGAGGAGGTCGGCGGGGTCGAGAGGGTCATCGGGGTCTCCCGGTCTGTCGGGCCGCGGGGAGCGGCGTCGGTGATCGAAGACTCCCGTCCGGCGGGGGTGCGCCACGACCGCGCCACCGGGCCTCCGCGGGGTGTGGCCAGCACCCCGTCTCGCGGTGCGGCTGCCCGTCCGGGCAGGATGCCGCCGTGGGTTCCCGCAGGTCCGCCGTGGTGACGAGGGGCGGCCCAGCGAGCGGCTCCGGCAGCCGCAGCCGTTGTTGCGCAGGCGGATCGCGTCCGGCCGCGCGGCGATGGACCAGCCCAACGTCACCGGCGACGGCGACGTCCCGCTCACGACCCGGTTCTGGCTGATGGTCGTGTTGACCGGCGTCGGGGCGGGCCTGTTCGGGATCGTGCTGATGCTGCTCCTCGGCGCGGTCGCCCGGCTGGCGTTCGGCCCCGGGGCCGACGCGGACTTCCAGGGCGCGGTGGAGCGGGCCTCCTGGCTCGGGCGGGTGCTCCCGCTGCTCGTCGCCGGCGTGATCGGTGGGATCGGCTGGTTCCTGCTGCGCCGGTACGTCCCCGGCCGCTCGGACGTCGACGACGCCATCTGGACCGGCGACGGCCGGCTCGGCTTCCGGCGCAGCGGCGGGACCTCCGTGCTCTCCGTGACCGTGGTCGGCCTCGGGGCGTCGCTGGGCCGGGAGGCGGCGCCGAAGCTGATGGGCGGGGTGTGCGGCAGCGTGCTCGCGGGGTGGGCCGGCCTGTCGACCCCGCAGCGCCGCCTGCTCGTGGCCTGTGGGGCGGGCGCGGGGCTGGCCTGCGTGTACAACGTGCCGCTCGGCGGGGCGCTGTTCACCGCGGAGGTGCTGATCGGGGCGGTGCGGCTGCCCGTCATGCTGCCCGCGCTGGCCTGCTCCGCGGTCGCGACGCTGACCGCGTGGATCGGCCTGCCCTCCCACCCGGTCTACGCCGACCTGCCGGACTTCGCGTTCTCCGCGTCGGCCCTGGTGTGGGCGGTGCCCGCCGGGGTGGTGACGGGCCTGGTCGCAGTGGCCTTCGTGCGGCTCATCGCGTGGGCGTCGCACCGGGTGCCGCGGGGCCGGGCCGTGCTCGTGGCGCCCCTGGCCGCGTTCGCGGTGCTCGCCGCGCTCGGGCTCGTCTTCCCGCAGCTCTACGGCAACGGGCAGGACATCGCCGCCGACGCCTTCGCCGGGGTCGGCCCGCTGTGGCTGTTCGCCGCGCTGTTCGTGCTCAAGCCGCTGGTCACGGTGCTGTGCCTGGGCAGCGGCGCGTCCGGCGGGCTGTTCACGCCGACCCTCGCCACCGGCGCCGCGCTGGGGGCCTGCCTGGGCGGGGCGTGGTCGCTGCTGTGGCCCGGCACGCCCGTCGGCGCCTTCGCGATGATCGGCGCGGCCGCCATGATCGGGGCCGGGATGCAGGCGCCGCTGGCCGGGCTCGCGCTCGTGCTGGAGCTGACCCACACCGGCTTCGGGCTGATGGTGCCGATGATGGTCGCCACGCTGATCGCCACGGCGGTGTCGCGGTGGGTCGACGGCTACTCGATCTACTCGGCCCGGCTGGCCGAGCGCGTCGCGCCCGTCGGGCGGGGGGCGGCGCGGTGACCGCCGGCCCGGCGCCGCCGCTCAGCTCAGCCCGGCAGGAGCAGGTCGACGAGCCCGCGGGCCCAGTCCGGTGAGCCTGGCTCGCCGGTGAAGATCGCCCGGTAGTACAGCGGGCCGAGCAGCGCGTCGGCCGTGCGCTCCACGGTGGGGGCGGTGCCGCCGCGCGCCTTCTCCCGCTCGATCATCGCCGCGAGCTGGTCCTCGCGGTCGCCCCGGCAGGCGCAGGCGCCCTGCTCGCCCCCGGCGCCCAGCGTGGCGCGCATCAGCGCGAGGACGTCCGGGTCGGCCAGGTCGGTGGCGACGTCCGCCGCCCAGCGCTGCAGGTCCCCGCGCAAGGACCCGGTGTCGGGCACGACGACGTCGCCGGAGAACCGGCTGGTCGCGACGTCGGCGAGCAGCTCGCCGACCGAGCCCCAGCGGCGGTACAGGGTGGTCGCGTGCACGCCCGCGCGGGCGGCGACGGCCGGGATCGTCAGCCCGTCGCCCACCTCCTCGGCGAGCAGTTCCTCGACGGCCCGGTGCACGGCCGCGCGCACCCGGGCCGAGCGGCCGCCGGGGCGGGATCCCGTGGGCCCACCCGTAGAGCGCGTGACCGGGGTTGATGCAGCCATGCCGGCGATTATTGCACTGATCGCTGCGACAAGCTAACGCAACGATCTGTGCGTTCGTGCTACCGTCGTCGGTGTTAACGCACAGATCGCTGCACGAACTTGCGAGGCGAGCATGACGGTCACGACAGAGCCGGCCGGGACGACGGCCGGGCGCATCCGGTTGCGGGGGCCGTACTTCGCGGGGGTGACCGCGATGATCATGCTGTTCCTGGCGGCGTCGAGCGCGCCGTCCCCGCTCTACGTCGTCTACCAGCAGCTGTGGGGCTTCACGCCGACCGTGCTCACGGTGGTGTTCGCCGTCTACGTGGTCGGCCTGCTGGCCTCGCTGCTGGTGGTGGGCGCGCTGTCCGACCACGTCGGCCGCCGCCCGGTCCTCTTCGGCGCGATCCTGCTGGAGATCGTCGCGCTGGTGCTGTTCGTGCTGGCCGGGGACGTGGTCGTGCTGTCGGTGGCCCGGTTCCTGCAGGGCGTGGCCACCGGTGTCGCGATGACGACGCTGGGCGCCGCGCTGGTCGACCTGGAGTCCCCGGGCGCCCCCGGCCGTGCGGGCGTGGTCAACTCCGTGGCCCCGACGACCGGGCTCGCGCTGGGCGCGCTGGGCTGCGGGGCGCTCGTCGAGTTCGGGCCCGCGCCGACCCGGTTCGTCTACGCGCTGCTGCTGGCGGGTATGGGGCTGGCCGCGGTGATCGTCGCGCTCATGCCCGAGACGTCCGCCCGCCGCCCGGGCGCGCTGGCTTCGTTGCGCCCCAACGTGGGCGTCCCGGCCCGGCTGCGCGCCGAGGTCGTCCCGGTGGTGCCGGTGATGATCGCGAGCTGGGCGCTCAGCGGGCTCTACCTCTCGCTCGGGCCGTCGGTCACGGCGGGGCTGTTCGAGCTGCGCAACCATCTCGTGGGCGGGTTCGTCGTCACGCTGCTGTGCGGCACCGGAGCGGCCACCGCGTTCCTGCTGCGCAGCCGGCCGGTCGTCCGGCTGCTGGCCCCGGCCGCCGCGCTGCTCGGCCTGGGCACCCTCGTCACCCTGCTCGGTGTGATGACCGGGCTGATCGCCGTCGCGGCGCTCGGGACCGTCGTCGCGGGCATCGGTTTCGGGGCGGCGGCGCTGGCGACCTTCGGCACCTTCGCCCGGATCGCCGCTCCGCACGAGCGCGGGGCGCTGTTCGCGGTCGCCTTCGTGATCTCCTACGTCGCCTTCAGCGTCCCGGCCGTGGCCGCCGGGTTCGCCGGCACCGCGTTCGGTTTGCGGATCACCGCCGAGGTGTACGCGCTGGTCGTCGTGGCGCTCACCGCCACCGCGCTGGTCCTGCGGCTGGCGCTCGCCCGCGCGGCCCGGCGCGCGGCCCCGGCCTGCCCCTGACCACCCGCGGGACCGGTCAGGGCTGGGCGCGGACCATCGACAGCCGGCCGTCGGCCGGACCCGCGGCGGTCCACGTGCCCTCCTCGGCCGACCACGTGCGGCCGTCGTAGGTCACCTCGGAGAGGCCGAACCGGGCGGCGTGCGCCACGAGCCAGCTCGCGATCGCCCAGCCGCGCTGCGCCGGCTGCGGTCCGCTGAGCCGTGCGGTGCCGAGCTCCTGCGCGGCCACCGCGGCGACGTCGTCGGGCGGGGTCTGCGGCGTCAGGTCCTGGCAGCGCAGCGCCGCCGGCGCCTGCCCGGTCAGCGCGACGGCGATCGCCCGGGCCTGCGGCTCCCACTGGGCGTAGGCGTCGGGCGCCGCCGACCGCTGGACGAGCTGGGCGGCCTCGGTCACGGACACGTCCTGCCAGTCCGGCAGCTTCTTCAGTGCCCGGTAGAACGCCTGGGCTGCGTACACGGGGTCGGTGACCTGCGCGTACGTGCCCCAGCCCTGGCTCGGCCGCTGCTGGAACAGCCCGGCCGAGTCGCGGTCGCCGCCCGGGAGGTTGTCCAGCCTGGACTCCTGCAGCGCGGTCGCGATCGCCACCGTCACGGCGTGGTCCGGCAGGCCCTCCGCGTACCCGACGCCGCCGATCGTCGCGGCGTACCCCGCCTGCCGGACGGTCAGCGACACCGACCGGCCCGCTGCCGTCACCACACATCCCGGTTCCGGACGCGTGCTCGACCACCAGATCACGCCGCCCACCACGAGCACGCCGACGAGCAGGAGCGACAGCAGGGTCGCCGCGGTGCGGTTCACGCGGCGCCCTCGGTCATGGGCCTATGGTGCCGGAGGGGCGGATGGGAGTGGGGCGGTGCCACTCGGCCGCCCACTCCACGAGACGTCACAGTGCTGTTATATTAGCGCTGTGACATCGTCGGACCCCACTCTCGAGAGCTGGTTGCGGCCGCTCAAGGACCTGCTCGACACGATGGACGCCGCGATCGCCGAGCTCTACGCCGAGCGCGGGGTCCGGGGCGTGCGCACCCGGTTCAGCATGGCGCTGATCCGCCTGCACCACCTCGGCCCGATGCCGATCAAGGAGCTCGCCGCGCAGATCGACGTCACGCACTCGGCCATGAGCCAGACCGTCACCGAGATGCGCAAGGAGGGGCTGGTCGAGACCGCGCCCGGCGCCGACGCCCGCACCCGCGAGGTCGCGCTCACCGCGAAGGGCCGTGCGCTCGTGCCCTTCCTCGAGGCGGAGTGGCGGGCCACCGAGGCCGCGTTCGGCGAGCTCGACGCCGCCCTGCCCTACCCGATGACCCGGGTGATCGACGACGTCGCCGCCGCCCTGCGCGAGCGGCCCTTCCTCGACCGCATCCGGGCCCACCTGCCCGAGTCGGAACGCCCGTGATCGCGCTCGACCGGGTCCTCGACACCCGGCCCCTCCGCGGGCACGCCGGTTTCCGACGGCTCTGGATCGGGTCGACGGCGTCGGCCTTCAGCGGGCAGGTCGCCGTGGTGGCCGTGCTCGCCCAGGTCTGGGAGCTGACGGCGAGCCCGGTGCTCGTCGGCGTCGTCGGGCTCGCGACGGGGGTACCGATCGCCGTGTTCGGCACGCTCGGCGGCACCCTTGCCGACGCCCTGGACCGGCGCCGGCTGGTGCTGTTCACCAGCGCCGGGGCGGCCGTCGTCGCCGTGCTGCTGGCGGTCCAGGCCGCGGTGGGCCTGCGGTCGTGGCTGCTGGTCCTGGCCCTGGTCGCGGCGCAGACGGGGTGCAGCGCGCTCGGCTCCTCGGCCCGGCGGACCTTCGTGCCGCGGCTGCTCCCGCGCGACCAGGTCGCCCCCGGGCTCGCGCTGAACCACATCTCGTTCCAGGGCGCGATGCTCGTCGGTCCCGCCCTGGCGGGCCTGGTCATCGCGGGGTGGGGGACCAGCGCGGCCTACGCGCTCGACGCCGCCGCCACGGCCCTGTCGCTCTACGGCGTCGCCCGGCTGCCCGCGATGCGGCCCGACCGGGAGCGCACCGGCCGCGGGTTCGTGGAAGGGCTGCGCGACACCGTGGAGGGCTGGCAGGTCCTGCTGCGCACCCCGGTCCTCCGCGCGGCGCTGGGGATCGACCTCGCGCAGACGGTGCTCGCGATGCCCGTCGCGCTCTTCCCGGCGCTCAACGCCGAGCGCTTCGCCGACGACCCGCGCACCCTGGGGCTGTTCCTGTCCGCGATCGCGGCGGGCGGCATCGTCGCCGCGCTGACCTCGGGGCCGGCCACCCGCGCGCGGCGGCCGGGGCTCGTCATGATCTGTGCCGCCGCGGTGTGGGGGGTGGCGCTGGGCGTGTTCGGGCTGGTCGACGGCCTGTGGGCCGCCCTCGTGTGCCTGGCCGTGGCGGGCGCGGCGGACACCGTGTCGGTGATCTCCCGCGGCACCGTCGTCCAGCTCGCGACGCCGGACTCGCACCGCGGCCGGGTCAGCGCCGCGGAGTACGTCGTCGGGGCGGGCGCGCCCGGGATCGGCAACGCGCGGGCCGGGCTCGTCGCCGGCTACGTCGGCCCCGAGCTCGCCGCCGCGACGGGTGGCGCCGCGTGCGTCCTGTGCGTCGGGCTCATCGGGGCGGTCGGACGCGAACTACGCCGCTGGACCGTCGACGGGCGGAGCTGAGGGCGGCGCGATCCGGGGACCGCGTTGGTCGGTCGACGGCCGGGCCGACGGCGGCGCGCCGGACCGTTGACGAACGGGGCCGGGAGCGGCGCGCGATCCGGCGGACCGGGCCGGTGCGCGGCAGGATGGACGGATGATCGACCGCCAGGGCCCGGCGCCGTCCCCGGCCGGGTCCCACGCCGGCGCGGCACCGGATCCCGACGCCCGCCGCCGTCGTCCCGAGGCCGAGCGGCGGCGCGCGGCCGCCGCCTGCCTGCGGTCCCTGCTCCCCGAGCTGCGACCCGAGGCGGAGGCGGCCCTGGGCCGGGCCGAGGCCGTCGGGTTCCTCGCCCGGCTGGAGCTGTGGTTCCCCGACCTGCACCTGCCGCTCGACGCCCTCTACGGCGACCGGCACGACACGGACGCCCTCGCCGCCCGCCTGGTCCGTGCCGCCCTCGCCGCCGCGGCCGCCCGGCCCGCACCGATGCGCGAGCTCGACCGCCGCCGCGAGGTGCACCCGCGCTGGTACCAGGACCCGCGGATGGTCGGGTACGTCGCCTACACCGACCGGTTCGCCGGCACGCTGCGCGGCCTGCACGCCCGCCTCGACCACCTCGCCGAGCTGGGCGTGACGTACCTGCACCTCATGCCGCTGCTGCGCCCGCGCGAGGGGGAGAACGACGGCGGCTACGCGGTGGCCGACTACGGCGCCGTCGACCCCCGGCTCGGTACCCTCGGCGACCTGGAGGAGCTGGCGGGGGCCCTGCGGGCGCGGGGCATGAGCCTGTGCGTGGACCTGGTGCTCAACCACACCGCGCGCGAGCACCCGTGGGCGCGAGGCTGGCTCGCCGGCGACCCGCGGTACGCGGGCTTCTACACCGCCTTCCCCGACCGGACGCTGCCCGACGCCTACGAGGCGACGATCCCGGACGTCTTCCCCGACCGGGCGCCCGGCTCCTTCACCTGGGTGCCCGAGGCCCGGGACGGCGCGGGCGGCTGGGTGTGGACGACCTTCTGGGACTACCAGTGGGACCTCGACCATGCGAACCCCGAGGTCTTCGCGGCGCTGCTGGGGACGGTGCTCGCGCTGGCGGACCGGGGCGTCGAGATCTTCCGGATGGACGCCGTGCCGTTCATGGGCAAGCGGCTGGGCACGAACTGCCAGAACCAGCCCGAGGTGCACGACCTCCTGCAGGCCCTGCACGCCGCGGTGAAGCTCGCCGCCCCGGCGACGGTGTTCAAGGCGGAGGCGATCGTCGCGCCGGAGGACCTCGTGCCCTACCTCGGCGGGCACCCGCGGCACCGGCCCGAGTGCGAGCTGGCCTACCACAACCAGCTCATGGTGCTGCTGTGGTCGTGCCTGGCGACCCGGGACGCGCGGCTCGCGGTGCAGGCGCTGCGGCGCATGGACCCGATCCCGTCGGACGCCTCCTGGGCCACCTATGTCCGGTGCCACGACGACATCGGCTGGGCCATCAGCGACGTCGACGCGGCCGCCGTCGGCTGGACCGGCGCGGCGCACCGGCACTTCCTCAACGACTTCTACTCCGGGCGGTACCCGGGCTCCTTCGCCCGCGGTGCGCTGTTCCAGGAGAACCCCGAGACCGGCGACGCGCGCATCTCCGGCAGCGCGGCCTCGCTGTGCGGGATCGAGCAGGCCCTCGACGTCGGCGACGGCGGCGCGCTCGAGGCCGGCATCCGGCGGCTGGTGCTGGCGTACGCGGTCGCCTACGCCTATGGCGGCGTGCCCCTGCTGTACATGGGCGACGAGCTCGCGCTCCGCAACGACCACTCCTACCTCGACGACCCCGCCCTCGCCGCGGACAACCGCTGGATGCACCGCCCGTGGCTCGACGCGGCCGCCTTCGCCCGCCGGCACGACGCCAGCTCCGTCGAGGGTCGGGTGTTCGACTGGCTGCGCCGCCTCGCCACCACCCGCGCGGACCTGCTCGCCCTGCACGCCGGCGCCCCCGTCGAGGTGCTCGTGCTCGACGACCAGCGCGTCCTCGCCTGGCGCCGCCGCCACCCGCGCAGCGGCACCTTCCTCGGCCTCGCGAACTTCGCCGAGCACCCCGCCTCGGTCGACGCCGGGCTGGTCCGGGGCCTCGACACCGTCCTCTCCTCCGACGGTCAGGTCCGGGTCCAGGAGGGCCGCGCCCACCTCCCCGCCCTGGGCTTCGCCTGGCTCGCCGAGCCCTGATGATCATCCGTCCCGGACGGGGACGGTCGATCTCCGACGCTCCGCGTCCACGCTCGACGATCTCGACCGTAGCGGGGTGGCTCGGCGCATTTCGCCGCGCTCCCTCGTCCGTGAGGAGGGTCGTCGGCGCTGTGAAGGCGGCCCTCCACCGTGATCGCTGTGTCGGACCGATCTCCGCCAGATCTGGCCGGTTCCGGTCCTGGATGGTGATCAGTGGGCCGTGACGGTGCCGGACGCCGTCCATGATCATCGGTCGGGACGGAGACGGGCGATCTTCGACGCTCCTGCTCCACGATCGACGATCTCGCCGCTGGCGGTTCCGCCCGGCGATCACGGGGCTGTCGCGACCGCCCGTCGATCGCTACCGTCTCGCGGACACGGCCGCGGGCCCGGGGGAGGGTGCGATGACGGCGACGGCGGAGCCGCGGGAGCCCGGGCCGGAGCGCGTCGAGCCGGCCCCGCCCGACGGCACACCGTCCCACGCCGCCGTCTCCGAAGGCGCCCTCGACAGCGCCAGCGCCGACGCCGCCCCCGACCGTGCCGCCCTCGACGCCGCCCCCACCACCCCGACCCGCCTCCGCGGCCCCGTGGTGCGGGAGGACGCGGTGCGGACCGTGCGGCTGCTGGCGGTGGCGTTCGGGGTGACGGTGGTGGTGACCCGGCTGTACCTGGCGCTGACCGGTTACCCGCAGATCGGGGGCGGCGAGTACCACCTCGCCCACGCGTTGTGGGGCGGCGTGCTGCTGCTGGCCGGGGGTGTCGTGGCGCTGCTGTGGAGCAACCGCTGGGTGCAGCCGGCCATGGCGGTGTGCGTGGGCGTGGGCTCGGGGCTGTTCGTCGACGAGGTCGGCAAGTTCATCACCCGCCGCAACGACTACTTCACCCCGCTCGCCGCGCCGATCATCTACAGCACCTTCCTGGCGGTGCTCGGCGTGGTGGTGCTCGCCCGGCACGTGCCGAAGGGGAGACCGCGCGAGCTGGCGTACGCCGCGGTCGTCCGGCTGAAGGACCTTGCCGACGGGCCGCTGCGGCCCGCCACCCGCACCGTGCTGCTCCGGGACCTCGACGCCCTGCGGACCCAGCCAGCACGCCCCGACCTGGCCATGCTCGCCGGCGCCGTGCACCCGGTGGTCGAGGCCGCACCCGTCGAGACCCCGCGGGACCGGCTGGGCGGGGCACGCAGCGCCCTCGCCCGCACCGAGCGCGTGCTCCTGCCACGTTGGGTCCACCGGCTCCTGCTGGCCGGCGGCTCGGCCGTGCTCGGCCTGCTCTCCCTGGTCGGGCTGGCCGTGCTGATCGCGCTGCTCAGCGCCGCGCCCGACGTGCAGATCGTGCTCGACGACCGGGCCGTCGCGCCCGGCACCCGGCCGCCGGCCCTCGTGATCGCGTCGGCGGGGGAGGCGGTCGTCGGCGTCGTCCTGCTGCTCGCCGCCCTCGCCCTGCTGGTGGGCCGGGACCGGGCCGGCACCGCGCTCTGCCGGGCAGGTCTGGTGATCGCACTGGCCTTCGTGAACGTGGCCCTCGGCTATCTCGACGCCGAGCTCGTGGTGATCGCGGTCGTGGTGGAACTCCTCCTCCTGGTGGCCGCGACCCGTTACCGCACGCGATTCCTGCACGACGACGCGTGACGGATTCGCACAATTCTTCGGCCTGTACCCCGTTCTGGTCTTATGGTGCGGCCGAACTCCCTGGCAGGGTCGGCGGAATGGACGCACAGGACATCCGCCGGGCATTCCTCGACATGCTCGCCCAGGACGGCCACGCCATCGTGACGCGCGCGCCGATCGTCCTGCGCGACGATCCCACGACCCTGTTCACCGGGTCCGGGATGCAACCGCTGCTGCCCTACCTGCTCGGGGCCGATCACCCGCAGGGCGCGAAGCTCGCCGACGTGCAGCCCTGCCTGCGCGCCCAGGACATGGACGAGGTCGGCGACAACCGGCACACCACCTTCTTCGAGATGCTCGGGAACTGGAGCCTCGGCGACTACGAGAAGGCCGAGCAGATCCCGCGGGTGTTCCATTTCCTGGTCGACGTCGTGGGCCTCGACCCGGACCGGCTCTACGTGACCTGTTTCCTCGGCGATCCGGCGCACGGGATCCCGCGCGACGAGGTGAGCGCCGAGATCTGGGAGCGGCTCTTCGCCGAGCGCGGCATCGAGTGCCGGCGCATCGACCTCGGCACCGAGGAGTACGGCAACGAGCACGGCAACCAGGGGGCGCGGATCGCGTTCTACGGCGACAAGAACTGGTGGAGCCGGTTCGGCGCGCCGGACGAGATGCCCGTCGGCGACCCGGGTGGTCCCGACTCCGAGGTCTTCTACTACTTCCCGCAGGTGGAGCACGACACCCGCTACGGCCGGTACCCGCACCAGAACTCCGACGGCGGCCAGTACATGGAGATCGGCAACTCGGTCTTCATGACCTTCCGCAGGACGGAGACCGGCGTCGCCGAGCTACCGCGGCACAACGTCGACTTCGGCGGGGGGCTGGAGCGGATCGCGGCGGCATCGATCGACAGCCCGGACGTCTACCGGGTCAGCCTGCTGTGGCCGATCGTCGAGAAGCTCCAGGAGATCTCCGGGAAGTCCTACGACGGCGGTGCGCCGGAGGTCGTCCACGCCATGCGGGTGGTGGCCGACCACGTCCGCGGCGCGGCCTTCCTCGCCGCGGACGGGGTGAAGCCCGGGAACACCAAGCAGGGCTACGTCATGCGCCGGCTCGTCCGCCGGGCGCTGCGCTTCGGCCTGGACCTCGAGCTCACCGCGGGCGTGGCCGCGGACCTGGTCCCGATCGTCGGCAAGCTGTTCGCCGACGTCTACCCGGAGGTGGCCGAGCAGGAGGAGCGCATCGTCGCCGTGCTGCAGAAGGAGGAGCGGCAGTTCGCCCGGACCCTGCGCAAGGGGCTGTCGATGCTGCGCCGGCTCAACCGGCAGGGCGAGGTCGTCACGGGCACGCACCTGTTCGAGCTGCACGACACCTTCGGCATGCCGGTCGAGCTCAGCCTCGAGGAGGCGCAGCGCAAGGGCTACCCGCTCGCCGAGGACTGGCGGACGGTGTTCGACGGCCTCATGGACGCCCAGCGCGACCGGTCCCGCGCGGCCGTCTGAGCAGGTCCGGGCCCGCCCGGGGCCCCGTCGGTCCGGGCGGGCGTCAGCCCACCAGCTCGTCGACGACGAGGGTGATCGCCTCGCCCACGCGCGTCAGCTCCCCGGTGCGCAGCGCGGCCAGGCAGACGCGGACGTCCCAGGTCGGTGCGCTGTACCCGCCCCCGGGCAGCACGACGACGCCGTGCTCGTGCGCCAGCATCTCGGGCACCCGCCCGGGGTCGGCCGCCAGGAGTCGCTGCACCCCGGCCTCGCCGTGCCGCACGCGGGCCACGGCCGTGAGATCGATCAGCGCGTAGTAGAGCGTGTCCTGGCCACCCGGCGCCTCGACACCGAGCGGGGCGAGCAGGGCGACCAGCCGGTCGTGCAGCTCCAGCCGCAGCGAGGCCGCGTGCGCGGCGCCCTCCGGCATCACGTGGGCCAGCGCGAAGAGGGTCATCTGCACCTGGTCCGGCGTCGCGAGCCCGGCGATGTTGTGCAGGGCCACCTCGCGGCTGTCGGCCACCATGCGGGCGAGGAAGGGCAGGGTCCCGGAGTCCGGGGTCAGCGACGAGTACCGGCGGTCCGCGGCCGCCCGCGCGGGGCCCGTGCGGCCGGCGAGGATGTCGTCGAGCACGGTGTCGGCCGCGACCGCGGCGAACCCGACCCGGTTGCCGGTCGCGCCGAAGTTCTTCGAGAAGGAGTGCAGGCAGATCACGTTGCGCGGCACCTCGGCCAGCATCCCGCGGAAGCCCTCGACGAAGGTCGCGTAGACCGTGTCGGCCACGATCACCAGGTCCGGGCGGTGGTGGTGCACGAGGTCGCGGACCTCGCGCAGCCGCTCGGGGCGGATCGCGCGGGTGTCGGGGTTCCCCGGGTTGATCACCACGAACGCCTTGATCGCCGGGTCGCGCAGCGCCTGGAGCACGCCCGCGTCGAACCGGTACGGCTTGTTGGCCGCGGCCCGGATCTCCACGATCTCGAAGCCGAAGTCCGCCAGCGCCGGGATCTGCAGGTACGGGGTGAACACCGGCGCCGCGATCGCGATCTTGTCGCCCGGCGAGACCAGGCCGTTCTCCTTGAGGGAGCGGAAGGTGTACGCCATCGCGGCGGCGCCGCCCTCGGTGCCGAAGACGTGGAAGCGCCCCGGCGGGCCGGACTCCACGCCGGTGACCTCCACCAGGTAGCGCTCCAGCACCAGCTCGCAGTGCCGCAGCATCCGCGTGGGGGAGGGGTAGCCGTCGCCCAGCACGGCGCGGACCAGCTCGGTGACCAGCGCGTCCGGGTCCGCCTGCAGCTCCTGCACCACCCAGTCGACCGACGCCGACAGGAATCGCGCGCCCTCGGACGGGTCGAGCGCCAGCGCGGCCGCGAGCCGGTCCGCGATCCCGGCCGACACCGGGGTGCTGCCCCAGAACGGGTCGCCGGCGGCCGCGGAACCCGCGGCGGCCGCCTCCTCGACGGCGAAGGACCCGAGGCGGAAGAACGCCGCCCGCGGGGTGGTGGCGATCCAGTTGGGCTGGCCGCGCCCGGCGTCGAGCACCGGGCGGCCGGAGTGCCGGGCCGAGTCGGTGAGCGCGGGCTGGGACGCCGGGGCGACATCGGTCATCGGGACTCCTCGGGCGAGGGGGCGGGAGAGGCGGAGGCGCGGGCCGGACCCGACCCGCGAACGGGACCCGGCCCGCGAACGCGGACGGGGGCCGATCGCGCATGGCGATCGGCCCCCGGCCGGACGTTGGTGGAGGACACAGGAATTGAACCTGACAGGGCGCCCCAAGTGCGCATCCCCCGTGCGGAAAGAAAACTAGCGCACATCATTGTCGCCCCACAAGGCCCGGTTCCCGCGGATCATCTGAATCGACGACGGAAAGTGCCCGGTCAGTGCGTCGCCGGCTCCTTGCCGCCCCCGGAGAAACCGGCCGCGATCAGCTGTCGTGGCGTGGCGTCGGGCAGATACGCACGCGTGAGCGCGATTCCGATACGGGGGAGGTCCGCCTCGTCACGGAATGCGAGGTGCACCGGTTCGTAGCGGGGCGAGAACTTGGCCTTGAACGCGTGCAGGGAACGGAAACCGTAGAATGGTTCCAGCGCCCCGCCGAGCTTGTCCAGCAGCCGGTCGGTGCGGTCCAGCTCCGCCTGGTCGTCCCCGCGGGCGAGCGGGGCGCCGGACAGCGAGATGAACTCGTAGCCCTCCTTCGCGAACGCGAGGCAGGCCGACGCGATCATGAACTCCATCGCGGACCGGAACCCGTCCGTCCGGCGCCGCATGACGTCGAGCGTCCAGCCGCGGATCCGGCCACCCTCGGCGTAGACCGGCAACCAGGACGTCACGCCGTGGACGCTGCCGCCGGCGTCGATCGCCAGTCCGACCTTCACCGCCGGGTCGAGGGCCTCGTCGACGCCGCCCAGGGTGAAGCCCATCTCCGGCAGCCCCTTGTCGCCCACCCACTCCTCGGAGATCGCCCGCACCTGGGCGAGGACGGCGAAGGACTCCGCGGCGAGCGTGACCACCCGGAACTCGATGCCCTCGCGCTTCGCCTTGTTCAGCGCGGTGCGGATGTCCTGCCACTTCTTGCCCTTGAAGGCGATCCCGGGCAGGTCGATGAGGGTGTCCTCGGCGATCTGGACGGTCCGCCAGCCCGCGGCCCGGGCGGCCTCGGCGGCGGTGTCGGTGACGGAGAACAGGCACGGGGTGAGCCCGCCGCGCTCGGCGTCCTCGGTGAACTCGGTGACCGCCGCGGCGATCGTGCCCTGCGGCGCCACCGGGTCGGCCAGGGCGAGGGCGATCCCGGCGTGCCGCTGGTAGCCGACGTACCCGCGGCCGTCGCGCAGGAAGTAGAAGCGCATCTCCGGCCACAGCGTCATCCACGACATCGTCGAGCCGCCGACGGAGGTGAGCAGGGTGCGGGCCCGCTCGAGGGCGTCGGCCTCGCTCGCGGCGAGCCCGCCCGGCACGCGGCGTCGGATCGGGACCCGGAAGGCCCGCCGGTTGAACAGCAGCACGACCAGCACCGCGATCCACAGCACCCCGGTGCCGAGCGTGATCGCCTCGTCGGTCACCACCCCGCCCACCAGCAGGATGACGACGGCGGCCACCGCGACCAGGGCGTTCAGCACGCCCAGCACGACGGTGACCCACCAGGCCCACCGCTTGCCGAGCCGCAGCGCGTTGGCCACGACCCCGACGATCACGACGTCGATCAGCACGTCGAGCAGCGAGGTCGCCTGGCCGGCCGTCTCGCCGAACGGTCCGCGGCCGGGGAACAGCAGCACGACGAGCTCGGTCAGCGCGATCGCGACGAGCCCGGCGAACGCCAGCAGGCGCGTCTCGCGGCGGGTCCGTGGGCCGAAGCCGGGCTCCACGCCGAACAGCCGTTGGCCCACCACGAACCCGACGGCGACGGCGATGAGGTGGGCGACGTCGGACAGCGTGCCCTCGAACAGGAACGCCACCAGGACGTAGAAGCCGAGCAGCGCCCGGATCCGCAGCCGCCAGGGGGACCGGAGCGCCGCGGTGGTGACCGCGAGGACGGTGAGCGCGCCGGTGGTGAACCCGGCGTCGCGCACGGTCGCGAGGTGCACCGCCCACGGCCACGACGTGTGCGACAGGGCCCAGACGAGCAGGGACGCCAGCAGCACGCCGCCGATCTCGCCGGCCAGCGCGGTGATCGCCACGACCTTCGTGCCCATCCGGATCTCGCAGGCGCCGACGACGATCGCGAACAGCAGCAATCCGGTGACGTACTGGCCGGGCGTGATCGCGAAGAACCAGCCGGTGAACAGGGTCCAGACCCGGCCCTCCTGCAGGGCGGGCACGCCGTAGGCGACCTGCGGGAACCAGCCCTCCTGCCAGAGCGGGCGCCAGATCGTGCGCCCGACCAGCCCGACGAGCAGGGTCACCGCGACCACGGTGATCGTGAACGGCATCCGGCGCCAGGCGTGGGGGAGTGCGGCGGTCAGCCGGGAGGCCCAGACCTCGAAGGGCGCCGTACGACCGGCGGCCGCGGGCAGCGGGGCCGACGCCGGCGGGGCCGCGTCGGCCGTGACCGGCGCGGCGGGCGGCGGGCCGGAGGCCTTCTCCACCGGCTTGCCGGCCTTCCCCGCGGGCGGCTTCTCGACGGGTGCCTTCGCCGCGGGCGGCTTCTCCGCGGGTGCCTTCACCGCGGGCGGCTTCTCCGCGGGCGGCTTCTCCGCGGGTGCCCTCGCCGCGGGCGGGTTCGCGGCGGGCGGCTCGTCGGCGGGCGGCGCCTGGACGGGCACCGTGGCTGCGGGCGGCGTCGCGGTGGGCTCCTTCTCGGCGGGCGTCGGCCCCTCGACCGTCCCGCCCGCGGGCAGGCCGTCCGGCGCGCTCACCGCGCCGCCGCCGTCAGGCCGAGCCGCGGACCCAGGAAGTCCATCGCCGGCGGGAGCGACGCGTGCGGCACCCCCCACGAGTGCCCCTGCCCCGGCACGACCTGCGTCCGCACCGTCATCCCGGCCCGCTGCGCGGCCGTCGAGACCTCGGTCTGCCATTCCCCCACCTCCTCCTCGTCCCCGCCGCAGGCGAAGTAGCCCCACACGTCGGGGTACTTCCGCTCCGCGAGCAGGGTCAGCGGCGTGAGCGCGTCGAACGCCGCGGTGTCGCCGTGGAACGCGATCTGGATCGTCTGCGTCCGGTCGGCGCTGATCGCGGGCTCGCGCTCGCCCGCCATGTCGACGAAGTTCGGGTACAGGTCCGGGTGCCGGGTGGCCATCTGCAGCGCGCAGGTGCCGCCGAAGGACCAGCCGCCGAAGGCCCAGTGCGCGTGGTTGGAGTCGACCCCGAGGTTGGCCTCGATCCAGCGCGGCACGTCGACCGACAGGTAGGTGTCGGCCTTCGCGATGTCCGAGTCCATGCACATGGTGTTGTTCCCGTCCGCCCCGTTCGGGTCGACGACGACGGTCACCGGCGCGAGCCCACCATGCCGCTGCGCGACCTCGTCCATCAAGGCCTGCAGCGTGCCGCCGACCACCCAGTCCTGGGGACCGCCGGGCTGGCCGGCGACGAGCACCAGCACGGGCAGCAACGGGGCGTTCGGCGAGTTGTAGGCGGCGGGGAGGTAGAGCTGGGCGTCCCGGCCGGTGAACCCGCTGACGGTGCCGGGGATGGGCGCGGTCTCGATGCTCGACGTGCCGGTGGCCGGGCCGGTCCAGCGCGAGGCGACCGGGGTGGACATGGAGCGGGAGGGGGCGCCGTGCCCGCCCGCGAAGGACCGCTCGTCGCCGCCGGCGAGGGCGCCGAGCGTCGGGTACTGCTCGAAGTAGACGTTGATCTGTGCGGCCGCGGACACGACCACCAGCAGGCCGCACACGAGCGCGACCACCTTCCGGCCGGGGCGGGTGGCGACGAGCGACCCCAGCGCGAGCACGACGCCGCCGAGCCCGAGCGCGGTCCAGAGCAGCACCTGCCGGGGGAGCGGCTCCGGGACGAGGTCGAGCACGTCGACCACGAGCAGGTTGAGTCCGGCGAACACCAGGGCGGCGACGAGCACGGCCACGACGACCGTGGCCACCGCGCCGCGGCCCCACCGCGTGAGCAACCCGAACATCGCGAGCCCGCCGACGGCCAGCAGCGCGATCGGCAGCCACCCGTCGACGAGCGAGAGTCCGCCCACCGCGCTCCTCCCGCCGCCCCGACGATCACCCGGTGATCACCGACCGGTTCGTCACGTCCTGGTGTGTCGTTACGGACCATGGCCGAGCGGCCACGGTGCGGGACCGGAAATCACCCGGCCGGGTGTAGTGCGGCCCCGCCCCGCCGGCCCCGGCCCTCGTTTCGCGGGTGGCCCACCGGGTACCGCCGACGTCGACGATGTCCGTCCTCGACAGGGCCCGCCCCGGCGAGGCCCGGAACGGAGGAACCCGTGCGACTCGACTGGCTGCGCGACGCCTGCGCGGCACCCGGCCCCTTCGCGACCGTGATGCTCGACGTCTCCCACGACACCGAGGACGCGGCGCGCCAGGACGAGCTGCGCCGCCGCGCCGTCCGCGAGGAGCTCTCGGGCCAGGGTGCGCCGGAGTCCGTCGTCGAGGCCGTCGACGGCGCGCTGGCCGACGCCCCGCCGCCCGACGGGACCGGCGGGCGGGTGCTCGTGGCCGCCGAGAAGGGCGTCCTGGTCGACGCCGTGCTGCCGGCGCCGCCGCGCACCGCCGTCACCACCTGGTCGCCGCTGCCCGAGCTCGGCGCGGTGACCGGCGAGGTGCGGGAGGAGGTGCCGGCCGTGGTCGTCCGGGTCGACGACGAGGGCGGCGAGATCCTCGCCCCCGGCGACGCCGAGGCCGAGCAGGTCAGCGGGCCCAGCGGGCCGGTGCACAAGGTACGCGGCGGCGGGTTGTCGCACCTGAACATGCAGGAGCGGGTCGAGGAGACCTGGCGCGAGAACGCGGCTGCCGTGGCCGAACGGGTGGACGCGCGGGTGCGCGCGAGCGGCGCCCGTGTACTGGTCGTGGCCGGACCGCCGCGTGCCCGGTCCCTGCTCGTCGACTCCCTGTCCGAGCGGTCCGCGCAGATCGTCGCGCAGGTCGACCACTCCGGCGGCATCTCCCCGGAGGACGTGCCGGACACCGTCGCCGCCGCCGTCGAGGACGTCCTCGACGCCGAGCGCCGCGCCGCCTGGGACCACTACCGGCAGCTGGCCGGCCGGCCCGACGGGCAGGCCGTCACGGGGCTGGCCGACGTGGTCGCGGCCGTGCGGGCCGAGGCCGTCGACACCCTGTTCCTCGACCCCGCCGCGCTGACGGACGCCGAGGTGTGGTCCGGCACCGAGCCGACGCATCTCGGCGTGCAGCGCGAGGAGCTCGAGGCGCTCAACGCCACCGACCCCCACCGGGTGCCCGGCGTGCCGGCGGTCATCCGGGCGCTCGCGTGCCAGAGCGGGCAGCTCGTGCGGCTGGACGACCCGGCCGTCGTCCGCGGCAGGGACCGCCTCGACGACGCCCGGCAGGCCGAGGAGGAGGCGCGCGCCGCCGCGGACGCGACGGGCGAGGAGGCGCCCGAGCCCGGCCTGTTCGCGCACGGCGAGCTGGCGGACGGCCTCGGCGCCACCCTGCGCTTCCCGATCTGAGGCACCCCGGAGCCACGACGCACGCCCGCGCGGGGTGCGTCGTGGCTCCGTGCCGTATCGGTGTGCCGTAGAAGCCCTCAGTCCCCGGGGCGGACGTACGCCTGGAGCGGGAGACCCGCCTTCTCCAGCACGCCGACCAGCTCGTCCGGGGTGATCAGCTCACGGGTCTCGTGCCGGTCGAAGGCGCCCGACGCGGTCACCGCGAGCGAGATCGCCGCCGCCGCGCGGGAGTCGGGCGCATCGAAGATCACGATGCCGTCGTGGCCCCCGAACATGTAGTACAGCGCCTCGAGCCGGGCGTCCTGGGCCTCGAGCATGGTCCGGACGGCGGCCGTGCGGTCGCTGGGCTTCAGCACCATCCGGTTCCACGTCTCCGGGCTGTAGCTGAAGAAGAACGCGAACTTCGCCATCGTCGACCCTCCCTGTGCCGTGGAGCCGTCCAGCCTCCTCCGACCGCCGCCCGCTGTCGCTGCGTAGAGGTACGTACGCGTCCCGGCGGTCCAGCTCGGTGCGGGGTCGGGCGATCGGGGGACGGCGCGATCAGCCGGTACGTCCACCATCGGCCCGACGGGACGGGGGCCCGGCGGGGAGCACCGTCGAGGGCGTCGGGGCGCACCACCCGGGACGCCCTGCCGGACCCGAGGAGAGGCCCCCATGAGCACCACGATCACCATCACCGAGTCCGCTTCCGAGGGCCCCGAGGACCCCCGCCGCGACGCCGCCCGTCCCGGCCCGGTGCAGGACCGTCCGGTGCCGAAAGGCCCGGTGCAGGAGCGCCTCGTGTGGAACGGCCTCGTGCAGCACCCTCCGGTGCAACAGGACCGCCCCGTGCAGGACCGCCCCGAGCAGGACCGCCCCGAGCAGGACCCCCCGGCGGCGACGTCGCGGCCGGGCGTCTGGGCCTCCGTGCTCGCCGGGATGGACTGCTACGGCTACGGCCTGGGTTACGACTACTACACCGCCCTGCACGCCGCGAACTCCCACGGGCCGGCTCCGCGCGAAGCCGGTGCCCCGCGGTCCCGCACCGGCCGGACCGTCGCCGTCGCGGTCGGCGGGATCCTCGCCGCAGCGGCCGTCGCGGGCGGGCTGATCATCGGGCTCGGCGGGCACTCCACGCCCTCGATCCCCGCCGCGACCCCCCACACGGGAACCGCCACGATGGCCCACGGGAGCGGGCACGGCACGCCGGCCGTCCCGTCCGCGCACCCGGCGGCCCCGGTCGTCCCGGCCCACCCGATGGCCCCGGTCGTGCCGCCGACGCAGCCGGCGATCCCGGCCGGCACCCACGTGGCACCGTGACCGCCCGCGCTACCGGTCGCTCCCAGCGGGGTGGTCCTCCGCCCGCCGCGCCTCGAGACGCTCCCGCTGCGGGCGGACGGTGTACTCGGGGTCGCGGGCCGAGGCCATGCCCGCCTCGAAGATCCCGTAGCGGGTGGCGGCGGAGGCGGCGTTGAGCAGCAGGCCCGCGGCGGCGCCCAGCACGCGACCGGGCCGGCCGCGCACGAACCCCGAGGCGAGCGCACCGAGGGCACCCACGACCGTCCCCACGCGGGCGCCCGTGAGCACGGCGCCGGCCCGGCCGCTCCGGTAGGCCTTGGCCGCGAAGCCGATCCGGCGTTCCAGCACCGAGGTGGCCGCGAGCTCGAGCACGGCCCCGGCGACCGCGACGCGCCTCGCGGGCGTGACGTCGCCCCGCGCGAGCAGCCCGGCCCCGCCGCCCGACGCCATCGCGCTCCCCGCGAACACGAACGGCAGCTCGCGGAACCCCTCGTGCCACGCCGGTACCGCGGTGTCGGCGACCAGCACCGCGGTGTACGTCGTCAGCGCCGGGCCGAGTGCCCCCGCGGCCAGGCCCGACGCGCGCGCCAGCCGGGGCGTGACGCCCAGGACCTCGGCCACCGCCGTCGCCCCGGACAGCGCGCCGAACGGCGCGAGGATCCACGACCCGACCGACAGCGGCGAGGTCACCTTCAGCACCCGCAGCATGTGCAGGAAGCGCTCCGGCCGGCCCAGGTCGTGGACCAGGAACCCGACGCTGAGGGTCGCGCCGCCCGCCGCCGCGACCCGTCCCACCCGCCGCAGCCCGGGTCGCCCGGTCAGGTCGGCGAGCGCCGCGAGCGGCGCGGACACCCCGGCGAGCCCGCCGAGGTACAGGTAGGCGGGGACGTCCGGCACCTTCCACACCGGCGGCTTGATGATCGGGCGCCCGTAGTACGAGGTGAACTCGGCTTCGGGCACCATCAGCCGCTCGCCGCGGCCCTTCCCGCGGCGCCGCGTCCGCGGGGTCCCGGCCGCGGTGCGGTGCTCCGGCGCGCTCACCGCCGGCCGCCCAGGAACGCGGCCGCGACGGCGCCCGCCACGGCCAGCGCGGCACCCGCGGCGTGCCGCCACATCGACGGCAGGTCCCGGGTGGTGACGACCGGGTCCGGCGGCAGCCCGTAGACCTCCGGCTCGTCGAGGAGCAGGAAGAAGGCGCCGTCGCCGCCGACCCCGTCGTCGGGGTCGCGGCCGTAGAGCCGGGCCTCGCCGACCCCGCGGTCGTGCAGCTCGGCCAACCGGGCGTCGGCGCGCTCGCGCAGCTCGTCGAGCGGCCCGAACTGGATGGACTCGGTGGGGCAGGCCGTGGCGCACGCCGGGGCCAGGCCGGCGCCGAGCCGGTCCTGGCACATCGTGCACTTGAACGCCCGCCCGTCGCCCTGCCGCTGGTCGATGACGCCGTAGGGGCAGGCGGGGATGCAGTACCCGCAGCCGTTGCAGATGTCCTCCTGCACCAGCACCGTGCCGTGCTCGGTGCGGATCAGCGACCCGGTGGGGCAGACGTCGAGGCAGGCGGCGTGGGTGCAGTGCTTGCAGACGTCCGAGGACATCAGCCAGCGGACCTCGGTGGCGTCGTCCCGGTCCACGCCCGGCTGCACCGCTCCGGGCAGCTCCATGGCCGGCATCCCGAGATCCACCGGCGCGGAGTCGCGCGCCGGGACCCGCTGCTCCACGAACGCGACGTGCCGGTACGTGCTCGCGCCGAGCCCGCCGCTGTTGTCGTAGCTCATCCCGGTCAGCCCCAGGACGTCGCCGGCGGCGCCGTGGTCGCCCACGCCGTCGGCCGGCAGGGCGTTCCACTCCTTGCAGGCGACCTCGCAGGCCTTGCAGCCGATGCACACGCTGGTGTCGGTGAAGAAGCCGACGCGCGGCGGGTGCCCGTCCGCGTAGCCGGCGTCGGCCGACGGGTCCGCGAGGGGGCCGGACAGGGAGTTCACCGTGGCTCCTCCTCCAGGCCGGCCTGCCGCCGGCGGTCGGCGAGGCACGTGACCAGCTCCGGCCCGCGCGGGCGCCGGCCGGGGCGGATGTCGCAGGTGGCGGCCTTGGTCTCCATGATGTGCACGTTCGGGTCGAGGGACACGCCGAGGAGCTCGTTGGCCGCGTCGCCGGTGGAGAGCCCGTTCGGGCCCCAGTGCCAGGGCACGCCGATCTGGTGGATCACCGTGTCCCCGTGTCGCAGCGGCTTGGCCCGCTCGGTCACCAGCACCCGGCCCTCGACCGCGGACCGGGCGGTGACGACGTGGGCCCAGCCGCCGTGTGTCAGCCCGCGCTCGGCCGCGAGCTCGGGGGAGACCTCCAGGAACATCTCCGGCTGCAGCTCGTTCAGGTGCGGCGTCCAGCGGCTCATGCCGCCCGCGGTGTGGTGCTCGGTGACCCGGAACGTGGTGAAGACGTACGGGTAGACCTCGGCGCCCGGCGTCCCCGGTTCGGGGTGGTAGTGGTTGTCCGCCCGCTCGAACCGCTGCCGGGCGGGGTTGGCCCGCTGCCCGTACAGGGCGTTGCCGACGGGCGACTCCTCCGGCTCGTAGTGCGTCGGCATCGGGCCGTCGGCCAGCCCGGCGGGGGCGTGCAGCCAGGCCCGCCCGTCGGACTGCATGACGAAGGGCTCGGCGCCGCCGATCGCCTTCGCCGCGTGGGCGCCGGGCGGCGGCACGTAGTCCGGCGGGGTGTCGGCGGGGAAGTCCGGGACGTCCGGCCCGGCCCACTTCTCCCCGTCCCAGTAGGTGAGCCGCTTCCGCTCGCTCCACGGCCTGCCGACGGGGTCGGCGGAGGCGCGGTTGTAGAGCACCCGGCGGTTCATCGGCCAGGCCCAGCCCCACTCGGCGGCGATGAGGTCCTGCTCGGCGCCGGGCCGGCGGCGCGCCGACTGGTTGACCTCGTCGGCGTAGACGCCGCAGTAGATCCAGCAACCCGAGCTGGTGGACCCGTCGGACCTGAGTGCGGTGTAGCCCGGCAGGGCCTTGCCGTCCGCGTCGACGCCGTTGATCTCCCGCAGCACCGCGTCGGCGCTCGGCTCGCCGGTCGCGTCGACGGGGTAGTCCCAGGTCAGGTCCTGCAGCGGCCGGTCGCGCGGGTCGTCGGAGCCGGCGACCCTCGCCTTGATCCGCTTCCCGAGCTCGAAGTAGAACCACAGGTCGCTGCGGCAGTCGCCCGGCGGCTCGACGGCCTTGTGGTGCCACTGCAGCAGGCGCTGGGTGTTGGTGAACGTGCCGTCCTTCTCCGTGTGGGCGGCGGCCGGCAGGAAGAAGATCTCGGTGCCGATGTCCTCGGTCCGCATCTCGCCGGTCTCGATCTCCGGCCCGTCCTTCCAGAACGTGGCCGTCTCGACCATGTTCAGGTCGCGGACGACGAGCCACTCCAGGCTCGCGAGGCCGTGGCGCTGCATCCGCGCGTTGGCCGTGCCGACCGCCGGGTTCTCGCCGACGACGAAGTAGCCGGGGACCTTCCCGTCGGCCTGGTCCATCACCGTGCGGAACGACGAGTGGTCACCGGTCAGCCGGGGGAGGTGGTCGAAGCAGAAGTCGTTGTCCGCCGTGGCGGCGTCGCCGAACCAGGCCTTGAGCAGGCTCACGACGTAGGCGTCGAGGTCGGCCCAGAAGCCCTTCGTGCCCGCGTTGGACTCGATGAAGTGCTGCAGGCCCTCGTCGCGGTGGGCGTGCGGCATCGGGATGTAGCCCGGCAGCAGGTCGAACAGGGTCGGGATGTCCGTGGAGCCCTGGATGCTCGCGTGCCCGCGCAGCGCCAGGATCCCGCCGCCCGGGCGGCCGATGTTGCCCAGCAGCGCCTGCAGCACCGCGGCCGCGCGGATGTACTGCACGCCGACGGTGTGGTGGGTCCAGCCCACGGCGTAGGCGAAGGCGCTGGTCCGCTCCCGGCCCGAGTTCCGAACGAGGGCCTCGGCGACCCGGTGGAAGGTCGCCACGGGGATGCCGCAGATCTCGTGCACCTTCTCCGGCGTGTACCGGGAGTAGTGCCGGCGGAGCACCTGCAGCACGCAGCGCGGGTCCTGCATGGTGTCGTCGCGCTCCGGATCGGCCGCGATCGGCGCCCCGCCCGAGCCGGGCATCTCGCCGCGCTCGGTCTCGTGGACGTCGAGGTCCCGGTCACCCGCGGCCGAGGGCGCGGTCGCCCCCTCGTACTGCCAGGTCTCGGTGTCGTAGGTGGCGGTCTCCGGGTCGAACCCGGAGAACAGGCCGTCGAGGTCCTCGGTGTCGGCGAAGTCCCCCCGCAGCAGCATCGGCCCGTTGGTGTAGGCGCGGACGTAGTCCTCGAAGTACGCGCCGGTCTCCAGGACGTGCCGGATCAGCCCGCCGAGGAACGCGATGTCCGTGCCCGCCCGGATCGGGACGTGCAGGTCCGCCACCGCGGAGGTGCGGGTGAACCGTGGGTCCACGTGGATGACCGTGGCGCCGCGCTTCTTCGCCTCCATGACCCACTGGAAGCCCACGGGATGGGCCTCGGCCATGTTCGAGCCCTGGATGACGATGCAGTCGGAGTTCGCCAGGTCCTGCTGGTAGTTCGTCGCGCCGCCGCGACCGAAGGAGGTCCCCAGACCGGGAACCGTGGAGGAGTGTCAAATACGGGCCTGGTTCTCGATCTGCACCGCGCCCAGGGCGGTGTAGAGCTTCTTCATGAGGTAGTTCTCCTCGTTGTCGAGGGTCGCTCCTCCGAGGCTCGCGATGCCCATGGTGCGGCGCAGGTACCGGCCCTCGTCGTCCGTCTCCTGCCAGGTGCGGCGGCGGGTGTCGAGGACGCGGTCGACGATCATGTCGAGCGCGGTGTCGAGGTCCAGGTCCTCCCAGTCGGTGCCGTGCGGGCGCCGGTAGCGGACCGTGGTGACCCGGTCGGGGGAGGTGACCAGCGACAGCGTCGACGACCCCTTGGGACACAGCCGCCCGCGACTGATCGGGGAGTCGGGGTCCCCCTCGACCTGGGTGACCTGCCCGTTGCGCGTGAAGACCCGCTGACCGCAGCCGACGGCGCAGAAGGGGCAGATCGACTGCGTGACGCGGTCGGCGTCCTGGGTGCGGGCGCGCAGCGACTCGGTGCCGTCGGACCGCGAGGCGGTGCCGCGGCCGAGGCGGTCCGGTCCGGCCAGCTGCCGGTAGACCGGCCACCCCTCGATCCAGGTGCGCACTCCCACCTCCTCGTGGTGCCCGATCACGGGGTCTCCCAACCACCGGACGCTGTGAAGCGACCCACGGCGGGTGTGCGACGCGGCGGGCCGGGCATCCCGCGGTGTATCGCCGTGTTGACCGCGTGCCGCCCGGGGGACCCTCGGCGGCCAGACCCGAGGAGGTAGCCATGGCGGACCTCGACGACCCCGCCCGCGTGCAGGGGCTGACGGTGCGGGACCGGGACGGCGCCGAGCTCGGCGCCGTCGACTCCGTCTACGTCGACGACGAGACGCAGCGGCCCGAGTGGGTCGTGCTCACCGGCGGCCTGGCGGGCTCGCGGCACGCCGCCCTGCCGCTGGCCGGCGGGATGATCGAGGAGGGCGAGCTCCACGTGCCCTACGACGCCGAGCAGCTGCGGACCGCGCCCGAGGTGCCCGAGGGGCACCTGAGCAAGGAGACCGAGGCCGCACTGTTCGACCACTACGGCGTGCCGCACGGCGGCCCGACCGAGACGGCCCAGACGGACGACCCGCGCCCCCGGCCCTCCGGCCGGCACGGCGACGGCCGCCACGAGCGGGTCGAGGACGACCGCGCCGAGCGCGACCACGTGGCCGCCGGGGCGGACGGCTTCGACGACCCCGCCGCGCCCGACGACGCGTCCGGGGGCGACGCGGTCCCCGGCGTCCGGGCGGGCTGACCGCGGCACCACCGCAGCGCCACGGCGGCGCGACCGCCGGCTCGTGATCCGTTGCGCCGCACCGCTCGCCGACCAGCGTTGGCGTGCCGGGCCGCACGTCCGTACGGTCCCGGGGAGAAGTACCCGGTGCGGCCCGTCCTCGGACCGTGCGACGCGAACGAGGGGAGTAGCCGTGCGCGTCGAGATCATCTGCGACCGGTGCAGCCCGCTGGCCGAGCCCGGCAGGCCGGGCCACGGCGGGCTGAGCGAGCACCTGGCCGGGCTCGGCGCGGGTCTGGCCGCGGCGGGCCACGAGGTGACCGTCCTGGTCCGCCGGGACTCGCCGGACCAGGCGCCCGTCGTGCACCCGGCCGAGCGGCTGGAGGTGCGGCACGTCGACGCCGGCCCGGCCACGCCGTTGCCCGAGGACCGGCTGGTCACGCAGGTGCCGGTGCTGGCCGAGCAGCTGGAGCGCCGGTGGCGCGCCGCGCGGCCGGACGTCGTGCACGCCCACTCCTGGACCGCCGGCCTGGCCGCGGCGGCCGCCGCCCGCGAGCTCGGCCTGCCGTTCGTCGTGACCCTGCCCGGGGTCGGCGAGCGCCCGGTCGACCCGTCCGTCGACACCCGGGGCCGCGCCTCGGCCGAGCACGTGCTCGTCGCCCGCGCCGACCGGGTCGTCGCGAACGGGGAGGACGACGTCTTCGCCCTCGTCCGGCTCGGGGCCCGGCGCTCCGTGATCCGCGTGGTGCCCTACGGCGTCGACACCGAGATCTTCCAGCCCGAGGGGCCGACGCTGCGCCGCGGCGAGCACCCCCGGCTGCTGGCCGTCACGGGCCTCGACGAGGAGGCGGGCGTGCAGGACGTCATCCGCGCGCTGCGCACCGTTCCGGAGGCCGAGCTGCTGGTCGCCGGCGGGCCGCGCACGGACGACCCGGAGATCGACCCCTCGCGGGACCGCGAGCTGGCCCGGCTGCACGCGGTGGCCCGCGAGGCCCGCGTCGAGCGCCGCGTCCGCTTCCTCGGGGCCGTGCACCGCGAGACCTTGCCCGCGCTGCTGCGCTCCGCGGACGCGCTCGTCCACGTGCCCCACCGGACGGGCTTCGGCATGGTCGCGCTCGAGGCGATGGCGTGCGGCCGCGCGGTCGTCGCGTCGGCCGTCGGCGCGCTGGCCGAGACGGTGGTCGACCAGGTCACGGGCGTGCTGGTGCCGCCCGCCCGGCCGGACGTCCTGGCCCAGGCGCTGCGCGCCCTGCTCCGGGAGGGCGCCGTGCCGCTGGCCTTCGGCATCGCGGGCCGGGACCGGGCGGTGTCCCGGTACGACCGCGACCGGCTGGTCGCCGCGGTCGAGCAGGTGTACCGGGAGGCGGCCGAGGCCGTCGAGGCCCGCGAGCACGCGGGCGCGGGGGAGACCGGCGCCGCGCACGTCGGCGACACCGGCTGACGGACGCCGTCCCCGGGGCGGGCCGCGACCGACCGCGGCCCGCCGTCAGGCGCTCTCGGCCCGGTCGCTCAGCAGGTGCGCCAGCCCGGTGAGCTCGAGCACGGGCCGCGCGACGCTGCCGGGTGGCGCGACCACGCACAGGTCCGTGCCGGGGTCGAGCTGGTGCAGCAGCCGCACCCCGGCGCTGGCGAACAGGGTGGTGGCGGACAGGTCGAGGACGCACCGCTCCCCGTCCGCGGCCGCGTCGAGCAGCGCGGCCCGCAGGGTGGCGACGGCCGGCAGGTCGACGTCGCCTCGCACGTGCAGCACCCCCGGGGCCTCGCCGGGCTGGACGGCGAACATCTCGGGCACGGCCGTCGGGCCGGGACGCGGCGTGTCGCCGACCGCGACCGGCCTGCCGACGGCCAGCACCGCGGTGACCGTCGTGCCCGCCGGCCCGGGCTCGACGACCAGGGCGTCGCAGAGGTCCCGGACCACCGCGAGCCCGAAACCGGCCTCCTCGTCGTCGTCCGCCGCGTCCTCCTCCGGGGGCTGCCAGGTGCCGTCGTCGGCGACGGTGATGCACAGCCCGGCCCCGGTCAGCTCGGCACCGATCCGGATCTCGCCGTCGGAGCCCTCGGGATACGCGTGCTCGATGGCGTTCGCGGCGAGCTCGGAGACCACCATCGGCGCCGCGACCACGGTCCGCGGCGCCACGCCCGCCGCCTCCAGCCAGCGCGTGACCGTCTCGCGCAGCGGGCTGAGGGCGAACGGGTCGACCGGCAGCACCAGCCGCAACGGCTCGACGGGCACGAGGCGCCGGTGTGCGGCCAGCACGGCGACCCCGCCGCGCGGCGCCCGCGCGGCGAGCCGGGCGCACACGGCCGCGGGGTCGTCCACCGGGGCCTCGGGGTCGAGCAGGACCTCCTGCCCGGGGCCACGGCCGGGCGAGGTCCGCCCGCGGCCCTCCACGAGGTCGTCCGAGTACAGCAGGAGCGTCTCCCCGCGGGCGAGCTGCGCGGTCGCCGGCACCGGGGGTGCGGCGCCGACGCCCAGGGGGCCGTAGGCCTGGCCGGGCAGCGGGGCGAGCCCGCCCGGCCCGCTCACCAGGGCCGGGGGATGGGCGCCGCGTGCGTGTTCGAGCTCCCCGTCCGGCCCCACGACGACGACGGTGAGCGAGGCGCCGTGCAGGGCGTCGTCGATGCCGGCGGCCCGGTCGATCTGCTCGAGGGCCTCGGTGAGCGTCGGCGCGGTGTGCAGCGCCTGGCGCAGCACGGTGCGCAGCCCCGTGACCGCGCCGGGGCGCGGTGCCGGACCCACGAGGTCACCGACGGCGAGGGCGAGCCGCCCGTCCGGCAGCGGCACCACGTCCAGCCAGTCGCCCGCGGGGGCGGCGCCGTCGGCGGAGGGGAGCGCGGTGAGGCCGAGCGGGGCGGCGGGCACCCACAGCGCGGCCAGCCGGAGGTCCGCCAGCAGCGGCAGCGTGGCGGGCAGGTGGGCCGGGGGAGCGTCGCCGGGCGGAGCGGGATCCCGCTCGGGGCGGGAGTCGGCGTTCACGTCGCTCCTCTCCGGCCGGCGCCGAACGGCGGCGACCTGCCCGGCGGGACCGGGTCCGCCGAGGATAGAGGCCGGGCGCCCCCGGCGTGTGGCATGCCCGCCGTCGTCCTCACCGTCGTCGCTGTCGTGTCCGTCGCGGTCGCCGTCGTCGGTCCTCCGTCAGTCGTCGAGGAAGGGGGCGATGGCGAGGATGCGACGGTGTTCCGCGAGCCGGTCCAGCGCCGATCCGACGGCCTGCGCCTCCGCGGTGCCGCCGACGCCGATCTCGGACTCGAAGCGCTCCCGCCGCGTGCGCGGATCGCCGCGGTCGGCGGCGGCCCACCGCAGGAACCGCTCGACCACCCGCACCTGTCTGCGGCGCAGGCCCTCGTACGGCTCACGGCTCGCCAGCCACGCGACGAAGGGGCCGAGCACGGCCGCCACGTCGGGCGTCGCGGGAGGTCGGGGGGCGGGCGCAACGGGTCGGGCGGGGGCGGGCCGGACGGTCATCGGGTCTCCTTCGCGGGGGTCCTGCCGGAACGATGTGTCGCGCGTCATACCCCGGTGCGTCCGACCCATGCGTCCGGGCCGAACTCGACGCGCGCCCCCCGGAGGGCGCTTGTACGGTCGAGGTGCGACCGATGCACGATCGACGCCCCGAGTGCGCCCACCACCCGTCGCGCGCCGCTCGACCGAGGTACAGCCAGCTGCCTCTGACGTCCACCGACGTGTAGGAGGCCCCATGACCGCGCCGAACACGGTTCCCGAGCCCGTCCAGGATTCTCGCACCGCCGAGCGGACCCAGGGCCCCAGCGAGTACGCCGACCAGATGCCCGTGCTGGAGCGCTTCGCCGCGCTGCCGGCCGGCCACCCCGACCGCGACCGGCTGCGGTCCGACCTCGTCCTGGCCTTCCTGCCGGTGGTCCGCCACCTCGCGCAGCGCCACGGCGCGGGCTACCGCGCCGGCATCGAGGACCTGGTGCAGGTGGGCACGATCGGGCTGATCTCGGCGATCGACCGCTGGGACCCCGAGCGCGCCGGCGGGGACTTCCTCGGCTACCTGATCCCGTGCGTCCGCGGGGAGATGCTGCGCTACTTCCGCGACCGGACCTGGTCGATGCGGGTGCCGCGGCGGCTCAAGGAGCTCAGTGTCGCGATCGGCAAGGCCTCGGGCCCGCTGGCGCACGAGCTCGGGCGCGCGCCGAAGCCCAGCGAGCTGGCCCGGCACCTGGGCGTGGACCGCGAGGAGATCGTCGAGGCCCTGGCGGCCAAGGCGAACCAGCACGCCGGCTCGCTCACCGCCGTCGACGACGCGGACGACCAGCCGGTCGCCGACACCCTCGGCGAGGTCGACAAGGCGCTCGAGCACGTCGACCACCGCGAGTCGCTGCGCCCGCTGATCTCCGCGCTGCCCGAGCGGGAGCGGCTCATCCTCACGCTGCGGTTCTTCGGCGAGATGACCCAGACCCAGATCGCCCAGCGCGTCGGCATCTCCCAGATGCACGTCTCCCGGCTGCTCGCCCGCACCCTCGCGCAGCTGCGGGAGGGGCTCGACGGCGGCACCTCCCCATGACGGGTCCCGCGCGCACGGTCGTGGTGGTCGGGGCGTCCGGGACCGTGGGTTCCGGGCTGCTCGACGCCCTGGCGGAGCGGCCCGAGGTGATTGTGCGCGCGGTGTGCCGGCACCCGCCGGAGGACGCGCCCCGGACCGGCCGGGTCACCTGGCACCCGCTGGACCTGCTGGCCGCGGACACCGCGGACCGGCTGGCGGAGCTCCTGCGCGGCGCCGACGCCGTCGTGCACCTGGCGTGGGCGATCCAGCCGGTCGGCGACGCGTCGACGCCGCGCAGCGTCGACCTCGACGGCACCGCCGCCGTGCTCGACGCCGCCGGCCGCGCGGGCGTCGGGCAGGTCGTCTTCCTGTCGTCGCAGGCGGTGTACGGCCCGCACCCGCCCGGTGGGCCCGCCCGCCCGGTCGACGAGGCCTGGCCGGTCCGGGCGCACCCGGGCTCGCTCTACAGCCGGGACAAGGTCGCCGCGGAGGCGATGCTCGACGACTTCGGGCGCGCCCACCCCGGCGTCGCGGTGACCCGGGTCCGGGCCGCGCTGGTGGTCCGGTCGGACGCCGCGGCCCGGATGCGGCGCCTGTTCCTCGGCCCGGTCGTGCCGACGGCGCTGCTGCGCGCCCTCCGCGCCGGGCGCATCCCGGTGCTGCCGTTGCCGTCCGGGCTCGTCCTGCAGCTGGTGCACGCCGACGACCTCGGCCGCGCCGTGGCCGCCGCCCTCGACCGGCGCGCGGCCGGGGCCTTCAACGTGGCCGCGGACGCGCTCGGCACCCGGGAGCTCGCCGCCGTCGCCGGCGCCCGCCCGGTGCGGGTGCCGCGGGCACTGGTGCGGGGCGTGCTCGGCCTGCTGAACCGGCTGCACGTGCTCGGCGCGACCACGGGCTGGTTCGACCTGGCCGTGGACACCCCGGCGATGGACACGGGGCGGGCCCGCCGCGAGCTGGGCTGGGCGCCCGCGGTGGACACCGCCGGCACCGCCCGGATCCTGCTCGACGCGCTCGCCGACACGGACCCGGACGGCGCGCGGGTCAGCGCGCCGGCAGCACCCGGTCGAGGGTGACGGGCAGGTCCCGCACCCGCACACCGGTGGCGTGCCAGGCGGCGTTGGCCACCGCCGCGGCCGTCCCGACGATGCCGATCTCGCCGATCCCCTTGGACCCCATGGCGTTGACGTACGGGTCGTCCTCGTCGACCCAGTGCGCCTGCAGGTCGTCGACGTCCGCGTTGGCCGGCACGTGGTACTCGGCCAGGTCGTGGTTCACGACGTGCCCGGTGCGCGGGTCGAGCAGGCTCTGCTCGTGCAGGGCCATACCCAGCCCCATCGTCATGCCGCCCAGGAACTGCGAGCGGGCCAGCCGCGGGTTGACGATCCGCCCCGCCGCGAACACCCCGTACAGCCGCGGCACCCGGACCTCGCCGGTGTCGGCGTGCACCCGGACCTCGGCGAACTGGGCACCGAAGGCGGACATCACGTAGTCCTCCTCGGCCGCGTTCGGGTTCACCGACCCGGAGGCCGCGTCGCCGTCGTGCGGGTCCTCCCCGTACTTGTCCCGGAACTCCCGCACCGCCTCGACCAGCGCCGATCCCCAGGTCGTGGTGCCGGACGAGCCGCCCGCGACCGAGGCCTCGGGGTGGTCGGTGTCGCCGATCAGCACGTCGACGTCCTCGACCGGGACGTCGAGCGCGTCGGCGGCGATCTGCGGGAGGACGGTCCAGGTGCCGGTGCCGAGGTCGGCGGCGCCGATCCGCGCGACGTACCGGCCGCCGTCGTAGGTGACCGTGGCCGTCGACTTCGGCATCCGCATCGTCGGGTAGACCGACGCCGCCACTCCGGTGCCGACCCACCACCCGTCCTCGAGACGCATGCCGGGGCGGTGGTCACGGCCGGCCCAGCCGAACCGCGCGGCGCCCTCGCGCAGGCAGGCCACCAGGTTGCGGGAGGAGAACGGCTTCCCGGTCTCCGGGTCGACCTCGGGCTCGTTGCGGATCCGCAGCTCGACCGGGTCGAGGCCCAGCTCGGCGGCGAGCTCGTCCATCGCGACCTCGGGCCCGAACATGCCCGGGCACTCGCCCGGCGCCCGCATCCACGACGGGACCGGGACGTCGAGCGCCGCCAGCCGGTGCGTGGTCCGCCGGTTCGGCGCGGCGTACATGTTCCGGGTCGGCACGCCCGTCTGCTCGGCGAACTCCTTGATCCGCGAGGTCTGCTCGACGACGTCGATCGCGATGCCGCGCAACGTCCCGTCCCGTTCGGCGGCGAGCTGCATCCGCTGGATGGTGGGGGTGCGGTAGCCGGCGAGGGAGAACATCTGCTGGCGGGTGAGCGCGAGCCGGACCGGCCGGCCGGGCACCGCGCGGGCCGCCATCGCCGCCATGATCACGTTGGCGTGCGGGTTGCCCTTCGACCCGAAGCCGCCGCCGACGTACGGGCACACCACCCGCACCTGCTCGGGCTCCAGCCCGAAGATCTGCGTGACCGTCTGCCGGACGGGGTGCACGCCCTGGGTGGAGTCCCAGAGGGTGAGGTGCCCGTCCTCCCAGAGGGCCGTCGTCGCGTGCGGCTCCATCGGATTGTTGTGGTGCATCGGCGTGGTGTACGTCTGCTCGACCGTCACGGGGGCCTCGGCCATCGCCGCGGCCACGTCGCCCTCGTGCGTGTCCGGGGGATAGGTGGGGTTGACCGATTCCGGGGTGTAGAGGTCGCCGCGGTCGGCCGAGAGCCGCGCGTCGGCCTGCTCCTCGGCGTACGTCACGCGGACCAGGTCCGCGGCCTCGCGGGCCACCTCGTCCGTCTCCGCCAGCACCGCGGCCACGATCTGCCCGCGGAAGCCGACCTCGGTGCCCTGCAGCACCGCGAGCTCGGCGTCGTCGGTGGAGGCGAGGCGCTCGGCCTCGGTGCTGGTCATCACGCCGACGACGCCGTCGAGCGCCGTGGCTCCGGCGGTGTCGACGTCGGAGACGCGGCCGCGGGCGACGGTGGCCTGCACGATCCGGCAGAAGAGCGGGTCGGGGACCGGCGTCTCGTCGGCGTAGATCGCCACGCCGCGGACCTTCGCCCCGCCGTCGCGGCGGGCGAGGCCGCGCCCGATGGCCCTCGGTTCCAGGGTGGCGGTCATGCGCGGGTCTCCTCTCCGGCCAGCGCGCGCAGGGTGCTCACCAATGTCCCGGTGAGCAGCGGGATCTTGAACGCGTTGCCGCCGTCGAACCCCTCCTGCGGGCGGGCGTCGGCCAGCTCGACCCCGGCGGCGGCGCGGTAGGACTCGTCGGTGGCGGGGGCGCCGCGCAGCGCCTCCTCGGCCCGGTGCGCCCGCCAGGGCTTGTGCGCCACCCCGCCGAACGCGAGCCGCGCGTCGCGGATCCGGCCGCCGGCCACGTCGAGGCAGGCGGCCACGGACACCAGGGCGAAGGCGTACGAGGCCCGGTCCCGCACCTTCCGGTACCGGGAACGCGCGGCGATCGGCGCCGCCGGCACGTCGATCGCGGTGATCAGCTCGCCGTGCCCGAGCACGGTGTCCCGCTCGGGGGTGTCCCCGGGCAGGGTGTGCAGGTCGGTGAAGGGGACGGTGCGTTCCCCGTCCGGCCCGAGCACGTGCACCTGCGCGTCGAGGGCGGCCAGCGCGACCGCCATGTCCGACGGGTGCGTGGCGATGCACCGCCCCGAGGTGCCGAGGATCGCGTGGTTGCGGGTCGCCCCGCCGATCGCCGCGCAGCCCGAGCCGGGCTCGCGCTTGTTGCACGGCGTCGTGACGTCCTGGAAGTACACGCAGCGGGTGCGCTGCAGCGGGTTCCCGCCGGTCGTGGCCATGTTGCGCAGCTGCCCGGAGGCGCCGGCGAGGAGCGCCTCGGCCAGCACGGGGTAGCGCCCGCGGACCCGGGGATCGGCCGCGAGGTCGGAGTTCCGCACGGCGGCGCCGAGGCGCAGCCCGCCGTCCGGCAGGTCCTCGATCTCGGCGGAGGTCAGCGCGGTGACGTCGACCAGCAGGCCGGGCGTGGCCACGCCCAGGCGCAGGTGGTCGACGAGGTTGGTGCCGCCCGCGAGGAACGCGGCGTCGGGCCGCTCGGCCACGGCGAGGACGGCCTCGCGCGCGTCGGGCGGGGTGGCGTAGGCGAAGGGCCTCATCGGCGCACCCCTTCCGCGACCTCGGCCAGCGCCGCGCGGATGCCCTTGTAGGCGCCGCAGCGGCAGAGGTTGCCGCTCATCCGCTCCGCGATCTCCCGGTCGAGGGCCTCCGGGTCGCCCAGGTCCGGCCCGCCCGCCACGTCGGCGGTGGCGGCGCTGGGCCAGCCGCGCTCCAGCTCGTCGAGCACGCCGACGGCCGAGCACACCTGTCCGGGGGTGCAGTAGCCGCACTGGAAGGCATCGTGGTCCACGAACGCGCGATGCACCGGGTGGTCCTCGTCCGGGCCCGGCGCGAGCCCGGCCGCCGTCGTGACCTCGGCGCCGTCGTAGGCCACGGCGAGGGCGAGGCAGCCCAGGATGCGGCGGCCGCCGACGAGCACGGTGCACGCGCCGCACTGGCCGTGGTCGCACCCCTTCTTGGGGCTCGTGGCCCCGAGCCGCTGCCGCAGCGCGTCGAGCAGCGAGGTCCGGGTGTCGACGCGGAGGTGGTGGGTGGCGCCGTCGACCCGCAGGGTCAGTTCGGTCTCCATGCACGGGGACTTCCCGGATCTCCCCGGTCCATCCCGGCACACGGCATGATCCGGCGCCGCGCGCGGTACCCGTGGGGCATGGCCATCGCGACGATCGACCCCAGCACCGGCGACCAGTTGAAGACCTTCGACGCGCTCACCGCCGAGCAGCTCGACGCGAAGATCATGGCCTCCGCGACCGCCTTCCGGCACTGGCGGGACGTCCCGGCGGAGCGCCGGGCGGAGCTGTTCCGGGGCCTGGCCCAGCGGCTCGACGACGAGGCCGAGGAGCTCGGCCGCATCGCGACGCGGGAGGTCGGCAAGACGTTCGGCTCCGCCGTCGCCGAGGTGCACAAGTGCGCCAAGGGGTGCCGCTACTACGCGGACAACGCCCAGGCGATGCTCGCCGACGTGCCGCACGAGGTGGAGGGCGCCCGGGTGCTCACCCGGTACGAGCCGCTCGGGCCCGTGCTGGCGGTGATGCCCTGGAACTTCCCGTACTGGCAGGTGTTCCGGTTCGCCGCGCCGGCGCTGATGGCGGGCAACACCGGCCTGCTCAAGCACGCGTCGAACGTGCCGCAGTGCGCCCTGGCGATCGAGGACGTGTTCCTGCGCGCCGGGTTCCCGGAGAACGTGTTCCAGACGCTGCTGATCGGCTCGTCCGAGATCGAGAAGGTGATCTCCGACGACCGGGTCCGGGCGGTGACCCTGACGGGCAGCGAGGCGGCGGGCCGGGCGGTCGCCGCCGCGGCCGGGAAGCAGATCAAGACCAGCGTCCTCGAGCTGGGTGGCAGCGACCCGTTCGTCGTGCTGCCCTCGGCCGACCTGGACACGGCCGTCCGCAACGCCGTGACCTCGCGGACCCTGAACAACGGCCAGTCCTGCATCAACGCGAAGCGGTTCATCGTGCACACCGATGTCGCGGACGAGTTCACCCGCCGGCTGGGCGAGGCGATGGCGGCGCTGACCGTCGGCGACCCGATGGACGAGAACACGGACGTCGGGCCGTTGTCCTCGGGCGACGCCGTGAAGACCCTCGACCAGCAGGTCCGCGACACCGTCGCCGCCGGCGCCACGCTCGTCACGGGCGGGGAGCCGGGGAGCGGCCCGGGCTTCTACTACCCGCCGACGGTGCTGGCGGACATCCCCGACGGTTCGCCCGCGCACCGCGAGGAGCTGTTCGGACCGGTCGCGTCGGTCTGGCGCGCGCAGGACCTCGACGACGCCATCCGGATCGCGAACGACTCGCCCTTCGGCCTCGGCGGCAGCGTGTGGACCACCGACGAGGCCGAGCAGGAGCGGCTGGTGCGGGAGATCGAGACCGGGATGATCTACGTCAACCGGTTCACCGAGTCGACCCCGGAGGTGCCGTTCGGCGGCGCCAAGAACTCCGGCTACGGCCGGGAGCTCGCCGGGTTCGGGCCGCGCACCTTCGTCAACGCCAAGACGGTGTGGATCGAGGGCGGCTGACCGGGTCCCGTCAGTCGCCGGGCGCGGCGACGACGTAGTCCTCCGGCGGCGGGTCGCCGGCCAGGTGGGCGTCGAGGATCTCCCGGACGCCGGCCGCGATCCGCCGCTGCGCCTCGATCGTCATCCCCGAGTAGTGGACGGTCATGGCGTTGCGCGGCATGGTCCGCCACGGGTGGTCCTCGGGTGCGGGCTGCGGGTACCAGACGTCGCCGGCGTAGCCGCCCAGCCGCCCGGACCCGACCGCGTCGCGCAGGGCGTCCGTGTCCACGATCGCGCCGCGGGCGGTGTTGACCAGCCAGGCGCCCGGCTTCATCTGCCCGATCCGGTCGGCGTCGAACAGGGCCGTGCTGCCCTGCTGCAGGGGCAGCGCCGCGCAGACCACGTCGGACTCGCGGACCAGGTCGTCGAGCCGGGCGTAGCGGACGCCGAGGATCTCCTCCTCGGCCGGGCTGCGCCGGTGCCGGGCGTAGTACAGGATCCGCACGTCGAAGCCCTTCAGCCGCAGGGCCGTGCGGGCGCCGATCGCGCCCAGGCCGACGATCCCGACGGTCTTGCCCTCCAGGTCGTGGGCCTCCTGCGAGGCGTCGGCGACGTCCCAGCGGCCCTGCCGCACCTGCTCGTGCGCGGGCACGAAGTTGCGCACCAGCGCAAGGATCTGCAGCACGTTGTGCTCGGCCACGCTCACCACGTTGCTGCCGGTGACCTCGGTGACCGTGATCCCGTGCTCGGTCGCGGCGTCGGACTCCACGTGGTCCGAGCCGACGCCGGCGGTGATCACCAGCTTCAGCCCCGGCGCCTTCTCGATCCGCGCGCGGTCGAGGTAGACGGGCCAGAACGGGGTCGTGATCAGCACCTCGGCGTCGGCCAGCTCGGCGTCGAGCGCCTCGCCGGTCTCGCTGGTGGTGACGAGCTCGTGCCCGGCCTGCCGGAGGTCGTCGCCCAGGTCGAGGCCGCGGGCGGCGCTGGCCAGGACGTCGGGGTGTTCGTCGGGTTGCTCGTCCGGGTAGAGGACGGCGACGACCTTCACGGGGCTACCTCCGCTGCTCGCGTGCCCTGCGGCTACCCCCGCGTGCGCACACGCACACGCCCCGCACCGTCGCCGGATCGTGACCTTCGGGCGCATGGATGATCACCTGTTCGGGTACAAGCGATCACCACCGGGCGCACAGGGTGCCCGGCCGTCGAAGGAGACGCCGTGATCATCCTCGGACTCATACTTCTCGTGGTCGGCTTCCTGACCGGGTTGTCCCTGCTCTACTACATCGGCGCGATCCTGCTGATCCTGGGCGTGATCTTCCTGGTCCTCGGCCGCACCGGCCGGCCCGTCGGTGGCCGCAAGGTCTGGTTCTAGGTGCGGGCCGTGGTCCCGGGCGCCCGGGACCACGGCCTCTCTTCCGCCCGCTCCGGTTGAGCCGCCCGTGGCCGGGTAGGCGGGGCGGGTGATCGCCCGCAGCGACCGGGACGTCGCCGCCGTCCGCGACCTCGCGCGGCCCCTCGACGACGACGCCGACCTCGACGAGCTGGTCGCCCGCGCCGGGCGGGCCCGCCTGGTGCTGATCGGCGAGGCGTCGCACGGCACCCACGAGTTCTACGCGTGGCGGGACCGGCTGACCCGGCGGTTGGTCGCCGAGCAGGACTTCCGGTTCGTCGCGGTGGAGGGGGACTGGCCGGACTGCCGCAGGCTGCACCGGTACGCGGTCGGGGACCCGGAGGGCCCCGCGACGGCCGACGAGGCCCTCGCCGGCTACGACCGCTGGCCCACGTGGATGTGGGCGAACACCGCCGTGCGGGACGCGATGCGGTGGCTGCACGACCACAACGCGGCGCGGCCGCCGGCCGAGCGGGTCGGCTTCCACGGCCTGGACGTCTACAGCCTGCACCGCTCGATGCGCGCGGTCGTCGACTGGCTGGCCGAGCACGAGCCGGTGCTCGCCGAGACCGCGCGGGCCGCCTACGCCTGCTTCGACCCGTTCGGCCCCGACCCCTTCGACTACGCGCGGCGCACGCGGTGGGTCCCGGAGGACTGCGAGGAGCCCGTCGTCGAGGTGCTGCAGGAGCTGTGCGCCGGGCACAGCCGGGGCGAGACCGGGTCCGCGGACGAGCGGTTCGTGGCCGAGCAGAACGCGGCGGTCGTCGCCGGGGCCGAGCGCTACTACCGGACCGCGGTGCGCGGCGGCCCCGAGTCGTGGAACGTCCGCGACCACCACATGGCCGACACGCTCGACCGGCTCCTCGACCACGCGGGCCCGGGCTCGAAGGGCGTGGTGTGGGCGCACAACACGCACATCGGCGACGCCCACGCCACCGACATGGCGGCACACGGCATGACCAACCTCGGCGAGCTGGCCCGCGAGCGGCACGCCGACGAGGGCGTCGTGCTCGTGGGGCAGGCGGGGCACCGCGGCACGGTGCTCGCCGGCGAGGCCTGGGGCGCGGCGGCCGAGCGGATGCGGGTCCCGGAGGCCCGCCCGGCAAGTGCCGAGGACCTGCTGCACGAGGCCGTGGGCGACGGGCCGTCCGTGCTGTCCTTCCCGCCGCCGTCCCAGCAGCCCCGGTGGCTGCGTACCTCACTGGACCACCGGGCGATCGGCGTGGTCTACCACCCGCGGCGCGAGCGCCGGGGCAACTACGTGCCGTCCACCCTGGGCGACCGCTACGACGCCCTGATCTGGTGCGGCGACACCACCGCGCTCGAACCGGTCCACCCCGAGCCGCGCGACGACCCCGAACCCGAGACCGCGCCGACCGGGGTCTGACCCGGCGGCCCCACGAGACCAGGAGGACACATGGCCGGTACGGCACGGAAGGTCGCGGCCGTGGCCGACGACCGGGCCCGCTCCGAGGCGGACACCTACCGGCAGGGGGCGGACCGCCCCTTGAGCGGCTACGCCGTGGTGATGGGCGCGTTCGCCGCGGTGGTGGCCGCCGTCGCGGGGATCGCGGCGGCGACCCGGCGGACGCTGCCGGGGCTGTCGGTCACGGACCTGGTGCTGCTCACCGTGGCCACCCACAAGCTCTCCCGCACGATCACCAAGGACGCCGTGACGAGCCCGCTCCGGGCGCCGTTCGCGACGTTCGCGGAGACGTCGGGGCCGTCCGAGGTGACGGAGGAGCCGCGGAAGGACTCGTCGCTGCGGCACAGCATCGGCGAGCTCCTCACCTGCCCCTTCTGCCTCGACCTCTGGATCGCCACCGGGCTGGTGATCGGGCTGGTGTTCGCGCCCCGGCCGACCCGGCTGGTGATCGGCACCTTCACGGCCCTGGCGGGCGCGGACTTCCTGCAGCTGGCGTACTCCGCCGCGCAGCAGGCCGCCGAGTGACCGACGATCGGGACCGTGCGCACCACGATCCATGCCTCCGGCCCCGTGCCGGCCGACGAGGCCTGGGACCGCTACGCCCGCCCGCAACGCTGGCCCGAGTGGGCGCCGTACCTGCTCGGGGTCGACGCCTCCGCGGACCGGCTGGTCCCGGGCATGACCGGACGGGTGCGGGGGCCGCTGCGGCTCGCCGTGCCGTTCACGGTCACCGAGGTCCACGAACCCGGGGCGCCGGGGCCGGACGGCACTCCCGCCGGCACCGGCTCCTGGGCCTGGGACGTCCGGTTCGGCCCGGTCGGGCTGTCGCTCGACCACGGCGTGGAACCGCAGGGGACCGGCACCCGGACCTGGCTGACGGTCGACGGGCCGTGGCCGGTCCTGGCCCTCTACCTGCCGGTCGCCCGCGTCTCGCTCGAGATGCTCGTGCGCCGCGGGGGCTGAGCCCGCGTCAGTTCAGCCGGCGGGTGCCGGCGGGCAGCCCGCCGCCGGCGTAGACGTCCTCGGCGAGCGCGGCCAGCGCGGTCAGGGCGACGTTCTGGCTCCACGGGCCGTAGGAGACCCGGGCGACGCCGAGCCTCTGCGCGGTCTCGAGCGGGATGGACCCCGGCACACCGATGAGGTTGACCTTCCGCTCGCCCAGCGCCTCGACGAGGCGGCCGACCGTGGTCTCGTCGAGCCTGCCCGGCACGAAGAAGGTGGTTGCGCCCGCCTCGAGGTAGGCGCGGCCGCGCTCGATCGCGTCGGCGAGGACCTCCTCGGCGTCCCGGTCGCCGGCCTTGAGGAACGCGTCCGTGCGGGCGTTGAGCACGAACGGCACGCCCGCCTTCTCCCCGGCGGCGATCGCGGCCTCGACCGCCCGGACCGAGTCGGCGAGCGGCTTCATCTGGTCCTCGAGGTTGGCGCCGACGATGCCGACGTCGATGGCGCGCGCGATGGTGCCGCCCGGGTCGCCGTAGCCCGCCTCGAGGTCGGCGGTCACCGGCAGGTCGCCGGCGACCCGCGCGATCAGCCCGACCTCGGCGATCATCTCGTCGCGTGGGATGTTCTCGCCGTCCTCGTAGCCGCGGGAGGCGGCGATGCCGTGGCTGGCGGTGGCCAGGGCCCTGGTGCCGGGGGTCTGCGCGACGACCTGGGCGGTGATCGCGTCCCAGACGTTGACGACGAGCAGGAGCTCGGGCGCCTCGTGCAGCCGGCGCAGTTCGGTGGCCTTCTCGACGATGGTGCTCATGGCCGGACCGTAACCAGCACAACGGAGACCAGCACAGCGCGCTCCCGAATGCGGACCACCCCGACATGAGTGAGCTCGGCCGGCGTGCCCTCCGGCCGAGCCCACGCGGCACCGGTCCGGGGTCGGGTCCGGACTTCGATCCGATCGCCGGCCGGGCGTCCCCTCCCACCGCCGCGAGCATCGAGCCTGGCCCAGACTTGGAACGGGTTCTAGGGACTTAAGTCCCGAGCGAGGGACCCGGGCCCGGGGCGCCCGTCAGGCGCAGGGCCAGGGCGAACGCCGCAGCGTCGTCGAGCCCCGCACCCTTGGTGAGCGCGGCCTCGAGCCGGGGGCCGAGCGCCGTGCGGGCCGCCGCCTCGACCCGGCGCTCGCGGTCCAGGTCCGGGCCGAACGCCGGGGTGGCGCGCGGGCTGGCCCGCAGCGCGCCGAGCAGCGTGGCGGCCTCGGCGTGCCGGCCAAGCCGGGACAGCGCCTCGATCAGCGCGCGGATCGCGACCCAGGTGTGTGTCCAGGACCCGGAGCGGTGCCAGTGCTCCAGCAGCGGCCGCAGCTCGGCGAGCGGGGCGTCGCCGTGCCGGACCGCCGAGGTGAGCAGGGTGTGCCGGGCGATCCCGGCGACGAACGTGGAGTCGGCCTCCTCGGCCAGCGCCACTGCGGCGCGCAGGTGCGCCCCGGCCCCGGGGTCGCCCTGCTCGGTGCGGTGCTCGCCCTGCGCATATTCGCCCCAGGCCCGCACGGTCGGCGCGCCGGACCGGGCCGCGACTCCGGCGAGCTCGGCCTCCAACGCCGTCGTGTCCGGGTCGGCGCCGGTGTCGTCGCCGCGGGCGTAGGTCGTGCACAACAGCCGGTCGACGAGGGCGGCCACCACCACGTGGTCGTCGGGTCCGTCGGGGTCGTCCCGCGGGGTCGTCCGCAGAGCGGCGCGGGCCGCGTCGGCCGCCGTCCGGGCCTCGGACAGCCGGCCGGCGAAGGTGTGGAGGTTGGCGAAGAGCTCGTGGCCGTGGGCGGGGAAGCCGAGCGCGGTCAACGCGTCCGCGTGCGCCGCGGCCAGGTCGAGGTCCCCGCGCTGCCAGCAGGCGCAGGCGACGAAGTACACCGTGCGGGCGGCGGCGGGGGAGAGCCGACGGGTCGCGACGCGGCCGTCGGCACCCACCACCCCGGCCGCCCGCAGGGCCTCCTCGGCCGGGTCGACGAGATCGATCCGGCAGCGCAGGTAGCCGAGCTCGGCGAACAGCCCGGCGAGGCGCAGCAGGTCGTCGCGGGGCCCGTTCTCGACGAGCCAGGCGTGGGCCCGCCGGAGATCGGCCAGGTGGGCGTCGAACCGGCGCACCGCCTCCGCCTCCCCGGGCCCGCGCCGCGCACGGCTCACCTCCGCCGCGAGGCCCGCGGCCCACGCGGCGTGCCGGGCCCGCAGGCCGGGCCCTTCCGCCCGCTCGGCGATCCGGCTCCGGCCGAAGGCGCGCAGGGTCTCCAGCATCGTGAACCGCGTCCCCCGCCGGACGACGAGCGAGCGCTCGACCAGGTCCGGCAGCGCCGCCGCGTCGCCGCACACGGCCTCGACCGCCGCCGGCTCGACCGGCCCGGCGAACACGGCCATCCGGTCGAAGAGCGTGCGCTGCTCTTCGTCGAGCAGGCCGTAGGACCAGGCGACGACGTCGCGGAGCGAGCGGTGCCGGGCGGCGGCCGTGCGCCGCCCGCCGCGCAGCACGTCGAGGGGCCGGTCGAGGGCCTCCACCAGCCCGGCCAGCCCCAGCGGCAGGGCCCGGGCGGCGGCGAGCTCCAGGGCGAGCGGCAGCCCGTCGAGCCGCGCGCAGATCTCGTCGACGAGCGCCCCGTCGACGACCGCGGCGGGGTCGCCCGCCCGGATCCGGTCGGCCAGCAGCCGGGCCGCGTCGGGCGGGCCGAGCGGGGCGACGGGCAGGCACTGCTCGGCGTCGATCCGCAGCGCCTCCCGGCCGGTGGCCAGGACGTCGACGCCCGGCGCGCCCGCCACCACGGCCTCCGCCAGCGCCGCCGCCCGCTCGACGACGTGCTCGCAGTTGTCCAGCACCAGGAGCAGCCGCCGCGGCGCGAGCACCTCGACGATCCGCTCCCGCAGCGAGCCCGCGTCGGCGTCGATGATCCGCAGGAGCCCGGCCAGGGCGGACTCGACGTCGTCCGGGCCGCCGTCGCCGAGCTCCACGAGCAGGACGCCGTCGGGATACCGCGCGCCGGCCTCCGCGGCGACGTGCCGGGCCAGCCGGGTCTTGCCGACGCCCCCGGGCCCGGTGAGCGTGACCAGCCGGGACCGGTCGAGCAGCTCGGCGGCCAGGGCGAGCTCCGCGCTCCGCCCGACGAACGAGTTGGCGGGCGGACGAGGCGACGCGGTGCGTCCGGGAGCGACGGACGGAGGCGGTGCGGTGGGCGGGGGTGCGAGCTCCTGGCGCAGCACCCGGCCCTCGAGCTCGCGCAGCTCCGGTGAGGGGTCCAGCCCCAGCTCCTCGGCCAGCCGGGTGCGCAGCGCCGCGTAGGCGTCGAGCGCCTCGGCCTGGCGCCCGGCGGCGACGAGCGCCCGCATCAGCACGCCGACGGCGCGCTCGCGCAGCGGTTCGGCGCGGACCAGCGGTTCCAGCGCGGCGACGGCGTCGGCGGGCCGGCCCGCCTCGAGCAGGGCGGTCGCCCGCTCCTCGACGGCGTGCCGGTGCAGCTCGTCGAGCCGCGCCACCTCGGGCTCGACGGTGGGGTGGTCGAGGTCGGCGAAGGGCCGCCCGCGCCACAGCGCGAGGGCGGCGTCGAGCACGGCGAGCCGGGCGGCCGGGTCGTGCCCGTCCGCGGCGAGGCCGTCGAGCAGATCGGTGAAGGCGGCGGCGTCGACCGCGGTCCGGTCGGCACGCAGCCGGTAGCCCCGCGGGGTCGTCTCGACCACGAGGCCCGGCGGCAGCAGCCGGCGCAGCCGCGCCACGTTCGTCTGCACGGCGCCCGCCGGGTCGGCCGGCGGGGTGGCGCCCCAGACCAGCTCGGCGAGCAGGTCCACCGGCACGGGCTCGTCCAGGCGCAGCGCCAGGGCGGCGAGCAGGCGCCGCTGCCGCGCCGACCCGACCGCGACCGACCCGTCGGCGAGGGCGAGCGGTCCGAGCACCCGGAGGGCCGCCATCGGGCCATCGTGGCGCATCCGGTGCGCGGGCGGCAGCGTCTTTCGTCCCCTTCGCCTCGTTCGGCGCCGGCGGGGCCGTACCCGGACCGCCGCTGACAGCGGACCGACAGGAGGCCGACAGCACGCCCGGCCATCGTCGTCGGCGAGAGAAGGGGGAGACCCATGACCGCCACCGACACGACCACCACCACAGCGACGACCGGGACCACCGAGTCCTTGACCGAGCGACTCTTCGCCGCCCTGCTCGCCACGATGGACGTCCACGCCGTCTACCTCGGCGACCGGCTCGGCTACTACCGCGCGCTCGCCGACGGCCCGGACGGCACCGCCCTGACCCCGGCCGAGCTCGCCGCCCGCACCGGCACCGCCGAGCGCTACACCCGGGAGTGGTGCGAGCAGCAGGCCGTCACCGGGATCCTGACGGCCGACGCCGAGCCCGACGGCACCGCCCGCCGCTACGCGCTGCCGGTCGAGCACCGGGCCGCGCTGGTCGACGTCCTGTCCCTGGACCACGTCGTCCCGCTCGCCCGGCTCGCGCTGGGGTGCGCCAAGCAGACGGACCTGCTCGCCGAGGCCTTCCGCACCGGCGGCGGCGTCTCGTGGGCACAGCACGGCACCGACGCCCGCGAGGGCCAGGCCGCCGCCAACCGGCCGCTGTTCCTCGGGCCCCTCGGCCGCGAGTACCTGCCCTCGGTCCCCGACATCGACGCGACGCTGCGGGCCGGGGCCCGGGTCGCCGACGTCGGGTGCGGGCACGGCTGGTCGGCGATCGGGATCGCCCTGGCCTACCCCGAGGTGACCGTCGACGGCTTCGACCTCGACGAACCCTCCGTCGAGGCCGCCCGCCGCAACGCACGGGAGGCGGGGGTGGCCGACCGGGTCCGCTTCCACCTCGCTGACGCCGGTTCCGCCGACGGGACCTACGACGTCGTCTTCGCCTTCGAGTGCATCCACGACCTGCCCGACCCCGTCGCGGTCCTGGAGGCGATGCGCGGGCTCGGCGGGACCGTCGTGGTCATGGACGAGCGGGTGGCCGAGACGTTCGCGGCGCCCGGCGACGAGATCGAGCGGCTCATGTACGGCTACAGCCTGCTGTGCTGCCTCGCCGACGGGATGGCCCACGAGGACTCCGCCGGCACCGGGACCGTCATGCGGCCGGACACCCTGCGCCGCTACGCCCGCGAGGCGGGGTTCGCGGACCTGGAGATCCTCGACATCGAGAACGACTTCTTCCGCTTCTACCGCCTGGTGCGGTGATCGGCGGGGCCGGACCTCGCGAGGCGCCTCACGCCACCGGCAGCGCCTCCGTCAGGGCCTCCGTCAGGAGCGCGACCAGCGCGGCGTGCTGCACGTCGGCCGAGGACCCGACCTCCTCGTCGGAGCCGTCGAGCGCCTGGGCGGCGAGGCCGGCCTTGCCGTCGATCAGCTCGGCGATCCTGGCGTCGATGGTCTGCGCGGCGATGATGCGCCACGCGGTGACCGGTTCCGTCTGGCCGATGCGGTGGCTGCGGTCGATCGCCTGCGTCTGCTCGGCGGCCGTCCAGGAGAGCTCCGCGAGGACGATGTTCGACGCGACCTGCAGGTTGAGCCCGACGCCGGCCGCGGTCAGCGAGCAGACCGCGACGGAGACGTCCGGGTCGTTGACGAAGGCGTCGATGTTGCGCTGCCGGACGGCCGACGTCTGGTCGCCGCGGATCGAGGAGAATCGGACACCCTGCTTGGTGAAAACCTCCTCCGCGGCGTCCATGACGTCGACGTGCTTGGCGAAGAAGACCACCTTGCCCGCGCTGCGGGCGAGCTGGGCGGCGTAGTCCGCGGCGAGGGCCGCCTTCGCCTGGCCGATGCGGCGCATCATGCCGAAGACGTTGTCGCCGCTCGACGCCTCGGCCGCGTCCTTCTGCTCCCACCGGGCGACCCGGCGCACGAGGTCGTGGTCGATGCCCTCGACGACCGCGCCGGACCGGCGGGTGGCCAGCGCGTCCTCGTAGCGCGCCACGAGGCGACGCGCGAGGTCGCGCTCGGCCGCCCGGATCGAGCGGCCTGCGGCCCCGTCGAGCTCGACGGGGAGGTCGGCGATCCGCCGGGCCGGAATGTCCGCGGCGACGTCGACCTTGCGCCGGCGGACGATGCCGCGGTCCACGACCGCCTGCCGGGCGGCGCGGTAGAAGCCCGGGTCGGCCGGGGTGAGGCCGGTCGCGGCGAGCGCGTCCATCAGCTCGGCGCGCGGCTTCGTCGAGTCGATCCACCCGAGGAACTGCCAGATGGCGAGGAAGTCCTCGATGTCGTTGATCAGCGGGGTGCCGGTCAGGGCCATCAGCAGCGGCCGCGCGGTGAAGGACCGGATGCGGTCGGAGATCTCCAGGACGTGCTGCGAGCGCTGGGAGGACTTGTTCTTGATGAAGTGGGCCTCGTCAACGACCATCCCGCGGAAGCCGAAGTCGCCGATCCAGCCCACGTGCCGGTCGAGCACCTCGTAGTTGACGACGACGATGTCGGCGAAGCCGTCGACGGTCTCGCCGTTGCCGTGGATCGCGGTGGCCGCGCGGCGGGGCGTCCAGATGCCGGCCTCGCGCACCCAGTTCGTCTTGACGACGTTGGGCACGACGACCAGCAGGGGATAGGCGTCGGCCGCCTCGGCGGCGAGCAGCGCCTGGGCCGTCTTGCCCAGCCCCGGCTCGTCGGCGAGCAGGAAGGTGCGGTGGCCGGCCGCGGCCGCGGCGACCACGCGGGCCTGGTGCGGCATCAGCTCGCGGTCGTTCCCGCCCCGCGCCTTCCGGGTGGACGGCGCGGACTCGACCGTCGGCAGGGTCATGCACGCCGCGGTGCCGGCGCCGGCCCGCTCGAACGACCGCAGCAGCGGCCCGAGCAGCTCCCAGCCCGCGAGCGGGGTGGGACGGGGTGCGGCCGGCCGGGGGGCCGAGAAGTCGGGGGCGAGGAACGGGTTCGCCATCTGCCGCGAGACCACCGACTGCGGAACGACGCGGGGCCTGGCGGGGGCGGCGGGGGCCTCCACGACGGGGGCCGGGACGTCCTCCTCGGGGGCGGTCTCGATGCCCGCCTTCCGCAGGACCGTGCGGGTGAGGGAACGGGCCTCGTCGGTGACGACGGCGTCCTCCTCGAGGAGCGCGAGCAGGGTGGGCTCGCGGACGGCGCTCATGGCCAGGGCCTTCGCGATGCCGTCGAGCCGCTTGAGCTTCTCGGTCCGCTGCCGGTCGCGGGCGTTCTCGTCCGCCCGGACGCGGGCGCGCTCCTGGCGCAGCAACAATGCGACCGCCTGGAACTTCGTCCGCGTCGCGGGTGTCACCCGGCTGTTCCGCAGGGCGGTCTCGACCTCGCGGACGGAGCGTGCCAGCACCGACATGACGTCCTCGGCGCGTTCGTGGCCGCGTCGGTTCTGCGGGGCGCTACGGCGAGCCCTCGTCTGGGGCTTGCCTCGTCGAGCCACTCATTCCTCCTCGGAGATGCCCGGCAGGGCCGCCGCTGCGGCCGCGCCGCGCACAGTGCTGCGGTCGGGTGTGGGCGTGGCGGGGGAGACCGAGACGGCTCCTCCGGGACGCCGCCGGTCCGGGTCTGCGTGAGATCACCGCCGCCGGGGCGTACAGCCCGCACACGGCACAACAGGGATTCCCGGTCGACGATTCCGCGACACCCACCGCGCAGGCCGGCCGTGACCGGATGCGCGGCGCCCAGCGGGGTGCCCGCGCCGTCCACCGTACCGTCCGGGGACCGGTGCCGGCACCGCGACGCGCCGGGGAGTGATCACGCCGACCGCGGACCCGCAGGTCGCAGGGTGGTGCCCCCGGTGAGACTCGAACTCACACTGGGCGGATTTTGAGTCCGCTGCCTCTGCCGATTGGGCTACGGGGGCCGGCAGGCCGCCCTCCGGCTCCGACTGTGTTCTCGCTCGCGTCGCGCGGGATCACAGGGCCTGGGCAACCTGCGCGCAACCTTATCGCCGCTACCCTGGGCCCTTGCGTTCGACCCGCATGCCTAAGGAGAACCCACCCGTGAGCCAGCCAGTGTCCGAGGACAAGACGACCGACGACGGACCCGCCGTCGGCTGGCGCGTCCTCGTGGTGGAGGACGAGGCGCTGATCCGTCTCGACCTGACCGAGATGCTCGGGGAAGAGGGATACCGGATCGCGGGCGAGGCCCCCGACGGTGAGGCGGCCATCGAGATGGCCCGCGACCTCAAGCCCGACCTCGTGATCATGGACGTCAAGATGCCGAAGAAGGACGGCATCGAGGCGGCCGCCACGATCGTCGAGGAGAAGATCGCGCCCGTCGTCATGCTCACCGCCTTCAGCCAGCGCGACCTCATCGAGCGTGCGCGCGACGCGGGCGCCATGGCCTACCTGGTCAAGCCGTTCGCCCGGCACGAGCTGGTGCCCGCGATCGAGCTCGCCGTGTCCCGCTTCGCCGAGAAGCGCGCCCTCGAGGACGAGGTCGCCTCCCTGCACGACCGGTTCGAGACCCGCAAGGTCGTCGACCGGGCCAAGGGCCTGCTGATGGCGAAGCAGAACATGACCGAGCCCGAGGCCTTCCGGTGGATCCAGCGCACCGCGATGGACCGCCGCACCACGATGAAGGCGGTCGCCGAGGCCGTCATCGAGGGGCTCGCCCCCGCGAAGGGCTGAGCGGAGCCCGCGGAGCGAGCATCGGCTCGGAGCGGAGCTCGCGGAGCGAGCATCGGCTCGGAGCGGAGCCCGCGGAGCGGGCATCAGCACCGCCCCGCACCTCACCGCACGTCGTCGCGAGGCCGTCCCGGCAGACCGCCGGGGCGGCCTCGCGCCGTTCTCCGACCCGTGCGCATGATCGTTACCCTGCGGTAACGGCACCGCGGGAAGTGCGAGCTTCACCACGTGCTAACGCCGTCTGTGCTGGTCAGCGCGCTGCCGCTTGATAACGATCTGATAACTCAGCACTCCGGGTGAGGCCGTGGTGACGCTGCGCGATATCCGGTTGCGGTCTGGTAAAGCTGCCGCCGCTCGGGATGACGCCGCACCCGCCGGTGACCTAACGTCCGCGGCGCTTCCGGCGTCTGTCCGGGGGCCTGGCGGGTGCTCGGGGGACCGCCGTCGACGTGGTTGGCACGGAAGGACAGAACATGAGTCGGACGCGGAAGGTCGCAGCGACCGCCGCCCTGCTCGCGGGGGCCCTCGCCCTCACCGCGTGCAGCACCAACCGGGAAGAGGCGACGGGCGGGGGCGGAGGTTCCTGCGACACCAGCAAGGGGACCCTCGTCGTCGGGTTCATCGCCCCGCTGTCCGGCAGCCTCTCGGCGCTGGGCCTCGGCATGAAGAACTCCACCGACCTCGCGGTCAACCAGGCCAACCAGAACTGCACGGTGCCCGGGTACCGGCTCGCGCTGCAGGCCGAGGACGACCAGGCCACCGCCCAGATCGCCGGTCAGGCCGCCACTAAGCTGGCCTCGGACCCGAACGTCGTCGGCGTCATCGGGACCCTGAACTCCTCCACCGCCCAGTCGGCGGCGCCGATCCTGGCCAACAAGAAGATCGTCGAGATCTCGCCGGCCAACACCAACCCGGCGCTGACCCAGGGCGACAACTACCAGTCCGCCCCGTCGCGGCCGAACGCCACGTACTTCCGCACCGCGACCACGGACGCCATCCAGGGCCCGTTCGCGGCGCAGTACATGGTGCAGAAGGCCGGCAAGAAGAACATCGCCGTGATCGACGACGGCAAGACCTACGGCGCGGGCCTCGCGTCGCAGTTCGCCACCGAGGCCGAGAAGCTCGGCGCCACGGTGGTCGCGCGCGAGAAGGTCGGCGAGAAGGACACGGACTTCTCCGGCGTCATCGCCAAGATCCGCCCGACGAACCCCGACGCGGTCTACTACGGCGGCGAGTACCCGGTCGCCGGCCCGCTGTCGAAGCAGCTGGCCGACGCGGGCCTCAACATCCCGCTGATGGGCGGCGACGGCATCGTCGACAAGACCTACGTCTCGCTCGGGGGTCGCGAGGGCGACCTGGCCACCAACGTCGGCGCCCCGCCGGAGCAGCTGCCCAGCGCCAAGGCCTTCATCGACGCCTACGCCGCGGCCGGCTACTCCGAGCCGTTCAGCGCCTACGGCGCGCTGACCTACGACGCCGCGAACGTCCTCATCCAGGGCGTGGCGAAGGCGGTCGGCAACGGCACCTTCTCCGACGCCACCCGGGACGGCCTGATCTCCGCGGTCCAGGCCACCAACCTCCAGGGTGCGACGGGCGCCATCTCCTTCGACCAGTACGGCGACACCACCAACAAGGTGCTGACCGTGTACTCGGTCCAGGGCGGCGAGTTCAAGCCGCTGGAGACGGGCACCTACCCGGCCAGCTGACGCGCGTCCCCGACCGGGGGTACGCGACGAGGATGCACGTGAGCGGGGACGGGACACCACCCGTCCCCGCTCGTGCACGCGGTGGAGGAGACCCCTCGTTTGTCCACGTTCCTGTCCCAGATCGCGAACGGGCTGGTGCTCGGTTCGCTGATCGCGCTGATCGCGCTCGGCTACACGATGGTCTACGGGATCATCACGCTGATCAACTTCGCGCACGGTGAGATCTTCATGGTCGGCGCCTACGGCGGCCTGGCCACCCTGACGTACATCCTGCCCACGGCGATCGCCACGACCTGGTACTTCGCGCTGCCGATCGCCCTGGTGGCGGGCGCGATCGTCGCGATGCTCATCGCCGTGGCCATGGAGCGCTTCGCCTACCGGCCGCTGCGCAACGCGCCGCGCCTCGCCCCGCTGATCACCGCCCTCGGCGTGTCGGTCGCGCTGCAGGAGGCCATGCGCGTGTTCTACCCGGGGGCCACGGCGGCCCTCCCGTTCCCGAACCTGTTCATCGAGGGCGCCGTCGTCATCCCGATCGGCGACGGCGTGGTGATCCGGTACGTCGGCATCCTGTTGATCGTCATGTCGCTGGTGCTGGCCTTCGGCCTCGAGCGGTTCGTGGAGCGGACCCGGCTCGGCCGCGCCATGCGGGCCACCTCGCAGGACCGGGACGTCGCGCGGCTGATGGGCATCGACCCCGACCGCGTCATCGTGCTGACCTTCGCCATCGGCGGCGCCCTCGCCGGCGTGGCGGGCGTGCTGTACGGCAGCTACCTCAACAACATCAACATCGACATGGGCTTCCAGAACGGCATCTTCGCGTTCACCGCGGCCGTGCTCGGCGGCATCGGCAACATCCGCGGCGCCGTGGTCGGCGGCCTGGTGATCGGGCTGGTCAAGGCCCTGGGCGGGCAGTACCTCCCCGGCGGCACGGCCTACGACTACGTCTGGATCTTCGTCGTGCTGATCATCGTCCTGGTGTTCCGGCCCCAGGGCTTCTTCGGCGAGTCCGAGCGGGTGCGCGCATGACCACCACCGCGACCCCCGAGACCCCGGCCACGCCCGCGGCCCGGCCGCGGCACACCGGCCGGTTCGCCCGGCTGCTCGACGCGGCCGCGCCCCGCTCCACCGTCCTCATGATCGTCGGCGGGGTGCTCACGCTGGTGGGCGCCTACCTGCCGTGGGTGACCTTCGTGCTCAACGAGGGGCCCTACCCGGAGAAGGCGACCCTCAACTTCTTCGTCGACCCGTTCGGCGTCACCGGCTTCCGGCTGCACCTGGTGATCCTGGGGCTGGCCGCGATCGTGGTGGCGGCCCTGCGGCGGATCCCGGCGCGGCACCGCATCGTGCGCGGGCTCGGGATCGGCGCCACCGTCGTCGCCCTGATCAACGGCCTGTGGATCACGGTCGAGGGCGGCGGGCTCGGCGCGATCACCGCGTCCGAGGGGACGATCGCGTTCGGCTCGATCGTCGCGCTGGTCGGCGGCCTGGTCACCGTGCTCGGCGCGAGCGCGGGCGGGCTCGAGCGCAAGCCGGTGTGGACCTGGACGCTGCCCTGGTGGGTGGAGTGGATCCTGCTCGTCGTCCTGTTCGTGATCGTGCTGCTGCTGGTGGCGGCGGTGCTCACGAGCGGCGGTCAGGGCGGGGTCGTCAACCCCTACGCCGGCGTCGTGTTCCTGTCGTTGCTGGCGGCCCTGGGCGGCGCGTTCGCCGCGCTCAACGCCTCCGGCCTGCTCACCTGGGTCTCCGCGGTCTCGGAGCGGCACCGCACGTTCAGCGTGATCGTGCTGCTGATCGTGGCCCTGCTGCTGCCGCTGACCAGCGCCGGCACCGAGTACTGGATGACGGTGGCGTCGAACATCGGCGTCTACGCGGCCACGGCGATCGGGCTCAACATCGTGGTCGGCCTCGCCGGCCTGCTCGACCTCGGGTACGTCGCGTTCCTCGGCATCGGCGCCTTCGTGGCGGCGAACCTGTCCGGGGCGGCGGCCTCGCAGATCGGCATCCACCTGCCGTTCGTGCTGGTCATGATCATCTCGTCCGTCGTGGCCGGGATGTTCGGCGCGATCGTCGGCTCGCCGACCCTGCGGGTGCGCGGCGACTACCTGGCGATCGTCACGCTGGCCTTCGGTGAGATCTTCGTCCGCAGCGCGCAGAACAACATCGGCGGGCTGACGGGCGGCGCCAACGCCATCCCGAACATCCCGGCGGTGGGCGTCGGCGACTTCAAGTTCTCGGACTCCGTCGTGATCGGGAGCCTGCGGCTGCCCTCGGGCGTCCTGTACTACTTCCTGATCGTGCTGCTGGTCGCGGCCGTGATGCTGGTGTTCGCGCACCTCAAGAACTCCCGGCTCGGCCGGGCGTGGATCGCCATCCGCGAGGACGAGGACGCCGCCAGCGCCATGGGCATCCGGACCGGCCCGATCAAGATCCTGGCCTTCCTCATCGGCGCGATGCTCGCCGGCCTCGCGGGCGCGTTCTTCGCGCACAAGACGGCCGTCGTCGCCTACGACTCCTTCCGGTTCCTGGAGTCGGTCACGCTGCTCGCCGCGGTCATCCTCGGCGGCATGGGCACGATCCCCGGCGCCGTGCTCGGCGCGTCGATCCTGTTCGTGCTGCCGGAGAAGCTGCGCGAGTTCTCCGACTACCGGCTGCTGCTGTTCGGCCTGGCCCTGGTGCTCATCATGCGGTTCCGGCCGCAGGGCATCGTGCCGGACCGGCACCGCAAGGCGGAGCTGACCGACCCCGACGTCGAGGACGTCGCCAAGGAGGGCCCCGGGCCCCTTCCGACGAGGGTGGAGCCGTGAGCGAGAACCCCCAGACCGCGGACGGCACGCCCACGGACGGCACGACCACGGACGGCACGACCACCGACGGCACCTCGGCGGCGGCCGAGGCCGTGGTGGAGGTGGAGGCCCCTCCCGAGGAGGTCACCGCCGAGCTCGCCGAGGACATGCACATCGCCACCGGCACCCGGGAGCCGATCCTCGTGTCGTCCGGCGTGACGATGCAGTTCGGCGGCCTGCGTGCGCTCAGCGACGTGAACCTGTCGCTGCACGAGGGCGAGATCATCGGCCTGATCGGGCCCAACGGGGCGGGGAAGACGACCTTCTTCAACTGCCTCACCGGGCTCTACACGCCGACCTCGGGCCAGGTCACGCTGCGCGGCAGGGCGATGCCGCAGGACCCGGCGCGGGTCACCGAGGCGGGTGTGGCCCGGACGTTCCAGAACATCCGGCTCTTCCCCTCGATGACCGCCACGGAGAACGTGCTGGTCGGGCGGCACGTGCGGATGAAGCAGGGGCCGATCTCGTCGCTGCTGCACGGGCCGCGGTTCCGGCGCAGCGAGGCCGAGGCGGCGGAGCGGGCGGAGAAGCTGCTCGCGTTCGTCGGGCTGACCCGCTTCTCCGACGAGCTCGCCCGCAACCTGCCCTACGGCGACCAGCGGCGGCTCGAGATCGCCCGCGCGCTCGCCACGGACCCGTCGGTGCTGCTGCTCGACGAGCCCACCGCGGGCATGAACGCGCAGGAGACCGAGGCCACCCGGCAGCTGATCTTCGCGATCCGGGACCTGGGCGTGTCGGTGGTCGTGATCGAGCACGACACCAAGTTCATCTTCACGCTGTGCGACCGGGTGCTGGTGCTGGTCCAGGGCGAGCTGCTGGTCGAGGGCTCGCCGGACGAGGTGCGCGGCGACCCCCGGGTCGTCGAGGCCTACCTCGGCGCCCCGCCCGAGGAGGTCTCGGCGCAGCTGCAGACCGGCGGTGCGGCGGACGGGGCCGGCACGGCAGAGGGGAAGTCCGAGTAATGACGTTCCTGTCCGTCCGCGACCTGGTGGTCGCCTACGGCGCCATCCAGGCCGTCCGCGGCGTGACGTTCGACGTCGAGCAGGGCCAGATCGTCTCCCTGATCGGCTCGAACGGCGCCGGCAAGACGACCACGCTGCGCACCCTGTCCGGGCTGCTCCGGCCGGTCTCCGGGACGATCGAGTTCGACGGCACACCGATCCAGAAGATGCCGGCGCACGAGATCCTCTCCCGGGGCGTGGCGCACAGCCCGGAGGGCCGCCGGCTGTTCGCCCGCATGTCGGTCGAGGAGAACCTGCGGCTCGGCGCGTACACCCGCAAGGACGAGTCCGGCATCGCGCAGGACATGCAGCGCGTGTTCGACCTGTTCCCGGTGCTGGGGGAGCGGCGCGCCAACAAGGCCGGCCTGTTCTCCGGCGGCGAGCAGCAGATGCTCGCGATCGGCCGCGCGCTGATGTCCCGGCCGAAGCTGCTCATGCTCGACGAGCCGTCCATGGGGCTCTCGCCGATCATGACCCAGCGGATCTTCGACACCGTCAGGGAGCTGCGCGACGAGGGCACCACGGTGCTCCTGGTCGAGCAGAACGCGCTGGCCGCGCTGGCGTTGTCGGACAAGGCCTACGTGATCGACCTCGGCCGCACCACGCTCTCCGGCTCGGGCGCCGAGCTCCTCGCCGACCCGCGGGTGCAGGAGGCCTACCTCGGCGAGAACGTCGGCACCTGATCCTGTGAGTGGCGATAGTCGCTATAGCGACTATCGCCACTCACGAGGGGCGGACGGTGGGCTCGGTGTCCCGGTGCAGGCAGGTGAGCTTGGCTGTGCAGGTCCGGCGGCCCTGCTCGTCGGTCAGCACGATCTCGTGGGTCGAGGTGCTGCGGCCGACGTGGATGGGCCGGGCCACGCCCGTCACGAACCCCTCGGTGGCCGCGCGGTGGTGCGTGCACGCCAGCTCGAGCCCGACCGGGAAGCGCTCCGGCAGCGCGTGCATCGCCGCGAGGACCGAGCCGAGCGTCTCCGCCAGCACGCCGCTCGCCCCGCCGTGCAGCAGGCCGTAGGGCTGGCGGTTGCCGTCGACCGGCATGCGCCCCCGCACCTCCTCCAGCGACGCGGAGAGGATCTCGATCCCCATCCGGTCGTTCAGCTGGCCGGCCACCGTGGGGCCGTGCAGGGAGGGGAGCTGGGAGGCGTCGATCGGCACCGCCCGAATCTAGCCACCCGTGAGTGCCTACTGCCCCTAGAGGGGCGGTAGCCACTCACGACCCCGGTCGACCTGCGCGTTCACGACCAGACGACGTCGGCGCCGGCCCGCGTCGCGACGGCCTTCCGGACGGCGGCCGGAAGCCGGGTGAACGCCCGCACCGTGATCGTCTCGTCGGAGCGCTCCCACACCCCGGCCACCCGCCCGTCGACGACGAGCACCGGCGAGATCCACCCGGCCGTGCGGCTGACCTCGGACTCCCGCCCCTCCGGGATCGCCCGCCGGCGGTGGCTGAGCGGCGCGATGACCCAGGGGTCGAAGCCGGGCAGCAGGAACGGGCCGTCCCCGGGGTGCTCGCCCGCGGCCGGGACGGCGGCGAGCGCGTCGGCGTCCTCGGCCCGGACCACGAACCCCGCCTCGTCGTCGATCTCGACCGGCACCACCGGCGCGGCCTTGATCCACCGCTTCGCCGGCGCAGGCTGTTCGCCCCACCACCGCGCGACGTCGGGCGCCGTCGCCGGGCCGTTGACGGCCAGGAACCGCAGCAGGACGGCCCGGTTCGCCTCGGCGGCCGCCCACCCGTCGAGCGGGCGGCCGAGCCAGCCGGCGGGGGAGACGAAGGTGCCGTCCGGCCCCGAGCAGAGCAGCCCGCGGGCGGCGGCCGGCTTGAGCAGCGCGCCCCAGCTCGTCGCCAGCGGCCCGGCCACCTCCGGCCGGCCGAGGTCCGCGCACACCCGCTCGACGAGCTCGGCGCGGGTGACCGGCTCCGCGTCGAGCACCCGCCCGATCGCGCCCGTGATCGCGTGCAGGGTCTCACCGGAGACGCCGTGCTCCCGCTCCCAGGAGGGCGGGAAGCGGCGGCGCGACTCGCGGTCGGTGAGCGCCGCCGCCCACAGCCCGAGCTCGTCGGCCGGCAGCAGGTGCAGCGTCCCGCGCATCGCCCAGGTCCGGACCAGGGCACGGCGGGACCACAGGGCCGCGTCGACGCCGTCGGAGCTGCCGCGGACGGCCGCGATCGCCACGCTGCTCGACGCCACCTGCGCGTGGATGCCGGTCAGCCGGCGCGCGACCTCGACCGCGTCCGATTCGCCGCGGGTCAGCAGCTGGCGCTCCGCCCGCCACCGCGTGACCTGCCGCCAGGTGACCCGCAGGAGGGTCATGCCGGGCGGTGGGTCACGAAGATCGCCGTGCCCGGGAACAGCTCGCCCCGCAGCGGCGACCACTGGCCCCACACCCGGTCGAAGCCGTCGGGCCACTCCGGCTCGACGAGGTCGTCGAGCACCAGGCCGGCCGCGACGACGTCCCGCACCCGGTCGCCCAGCGTCCGGTGGTGCTCGACGTACGTCGCCCGGCCCTCGCCGTCGACCTCGAGGTAGGGGGTCCGGTCGAAGTACGACTGGGTGACGGTCAGCCCGCCGGGCCCCGGGTCGTCGGAGAACATCCAGCGCATGGGGTGGTTGACCGCGAACACCCAGCGGCCGCCGGGCCGCAGCACCCGGTGCACCTCTCGCATCACCTGCACCGGCTCGGCCACGAACGGCACCGCCCCGAAGGCCGAGCAGGCGAGGTCGAAGGAGCCGTCGGCGAACGGCAGGTGCTCGGCGCCCGCCTGGACGAGCGGGACGTCGATCCCGGTCCGGGCGTTGAGGTCGGCGGCGGCCCGCAGCATCCCGCGGGACAGGTCCAGCGCGACGGGCTCGGCCCCCTGCACCCGCAGCCAGCGCGAACACGGCGCCGACCCGCACCCGACCTCCAGCACGCGACGCCCGGCGACCTCGCCGAGCAGCCCGGCCTCGGCCTCGTGCAGGCCCTCGGGACACCACACGAACTCGGCGTCGCCGATGTCCGGGCCGTGCTCGGCGAGGTAGTCCGCGGCGTCGGCGTCCCACCAGGCGCGGCTGGCCCGTTCGGACTCCGCGGCACCCACCGTCCGGCGGGCGATCCCGGCCGTCCCGAGCACCTCCTCGGCGCTCATCGCCGGTCCCGGCGGGGCGTCCGCGCGCTCATGATCGATCCACCCGACACGTGCAGCTCACGCCCCGGATCGTCCCAGTTCCACACCGGGGACCCGCATTGCCCCGCTGATCGGGTGCCGCGTAGCATGACCCGTACCCGTGGTCAACGTGTGCGGGGCCGACTCGAGCTGGTGCACGAGGGGCTCGCGGCGCTCGATCACCCGCGGGGAATCGACGATCGAAGGTGACTGTTACACGCACCATCCAGTCACGGCTACATCCACCGACCGGCCGCCCGTGACGCGGCCACAACCGAAGACATCCACCGGAGCACCCCACTACATGTCCACCGACACCACCGCCGCCCCGACCACGCCGCAGGTCGCCGTCAACGACATCGGGTCGGAGGAGGACTTCCTCGCCGCCATCGACCAGACGATCAAGTACTTCAACGATGGCGACATCGTCGAGGGCACCATCGTCAAGGTCGACCGTGACGAGGTCCTGCTCGACATCGGCTACAAGACCGAGGGCGTCATCCCTTCGCGGGAGCTGTCGATCAAGCACGACGTCGACCCCGCCGAGGTCGTCGAGGTCGGCGAGTTCGTCGAGGCCCTCGTCCTCCAGAAGGAGGACAAGGAGGGTCGCCTGATCCTCTCCAAGAAGCGCGCCCAGTACGAGCGCGCCTGGGGCACGATCGAGGCCCTGAAGGAGGCGGACGAGCCTGTCGAGGGCACCGTCATCGAGGTCGTCAAGGGCGGCCTGATCCTGGACATCGGGCTCCGCGGCTTCCTGCCCGCCTCGCTGGTCGAGATGCGCCGCGTGCGCGACCTCCAGCCGTACGTCGGCCGCAAGATCGAGGCCAAGATCATCGAGCTGGACAAGAACCGCAACAACGTGGTCCTGTCCCGCCGCGCCTGGCTGGAGCAGACCCAGTCCGAGGTCCGCAGCGAGTTCCTCAACCAGCTGGCCCGCGGCCAGGTGCGCAAGGGCGTCGTCTCCTCGGTGGTCAACTTCGGCGCGTTCGTCGACCTCGGCGGCGTCGACGGCCTCGTGCACGTGTCCGAGCTGTCCTGGAAGCACATCGACCACCCGTCCGAGGTCGTCGAGGTGGGCCAGGAGGTCACCGTCGAGGTCCTCGACGTCGACCTGGACCGCGAGCGGGTCTCGCTGTCGCTGAAGGCGACGCAGGAGGACCCGTGGCGCCTCTACGCCCGGACCCACGCGATCGGCCAGATCGTCCCGGGCAAGGTCACCAAGCTCGTCCCGTTCGGTGCGTTCGTGCGCGTCGAGGAGGGCATCGAGGGCCTGGTCCACATCTCCGAGCTGGCCGAGCGCCACGTGGAGATCCCGGAGCAGGTCGTCCAGGTGGGCGACGACGCGATGGTCAAGGTCATCGACATCGACCTCGACCGGCGCCGCATCTCGCTCTCGCTGAAGCAGGCCAACGAGGGCATGACGGTCGACACCGAGTTCGACCCCACCCGCTACGGCATGGCGGCGGAGTACGACGACCAGGGGAACTACATCTACCCCGAGGGCTTCGACGTCGAGACCGGCGAGTGGAAGGAAGGCTACGACGAGGCCCGCGCGGCCTGGGAGAAGCAGTACGCCGAGGCGCACGAGCGCTACGAGCAGCACATGACACAGATCCGCAAGGCCGCCGAGGCCGAGGAGGAGGCGGGTGCCGACACCGGCGCCGCCAACTACTCGTCCGGCGGCGGCGCCTCCCAGGAGGCGCAGAGCGGCGGGTCGCTGGCCAGCGACGAGCAGCTCGCTGCCCTGCGGGAGAAGCTCTCCGGCGGTGCGTGATCCCCGGCTGAGCGCCTGACGCTCGGTCTGACGAACGGCCCCGGTCCTCGCGGACCGGGGCCGTTCGGCGTCCGGGGGTACTCCACCGGGTGTCGCGCGGATCACGATCGGGCTGCGTTCCGTCACGGCCCGGGCGCGCCACGTGTGTCGATCATGTAGGGGGATCTACGGTTGATCCATGCGTGTCGGGGGGCGTGTGGTGGCGATGCTGGCCGTCGGGCTGGGCGTGCTGACCGCCTGTTCGACCGCGACCGGCGAGGAGTCGCTGCCCGTGCCGACCTTCACCGAGTCGGCGGCCGCCGGGTCCGGTGCCGGGCCCACGAAGATCGCCCTTCCGGATGACTGCGCCTCCCTGCTCGGCCCGGACGATCTCGGCGCCCTCCTCGCCCGCCCCATCGGGTCCACCGCGCTGCGCACCATCCGCGGTGTCCCGGAGCCGTCGGTCGGCCGTACCGAGCGCATCGGCTGCCGCTACTCCGCGAGTGGCCAGGGCGGCGGGAACACGTTGCTGGACATCAACATCGGGCGGTACGGCGACGCCGCGGCGGCCAAGCGGCAGTGGCAGCTCAACACCAACGCGGAGCGGTCGGACGGGCAGTCCCGCGACCTGTCGATCGGGGCCGCGCCCGCGGTCGCGGTCGAGCGCGGGACCGAGACGGTGCTCGCCGTCGTCTACGGCGTGGACACGCTGACCTTCGTGCTCCCGGCGGCCGCGCGGGCTCCGGGCGCTCCCGTCGACCGGCTCGTCGACCTGGCGCTGCGGGTGCTGCCCAAGGACGGCGCGACCCAGCCGGCCCCACCGGAGACGAGCGCGCCGCCCGCACCCGCGAGCGCGCCCTCGACCACCACGCCCCCGAAGGCGGTGTCGCCGGTGGCCGCCGCCCGGTGATCCACCCGCAGGTACGGTCGTCCCCGTGCTGCAGATCGGGCTGACGGGCGGTATCGGGGCGGGCAAGTCGACGGTCTCGCGGCGGCTGGTGGAGCTGGGGGCGGTCCTGGTCGACGCCGACCTCATCGCCCGCGAGGTCGTCGCGAAGGGGTCCGAGGGGCTCGCCCGGATCGCCGAGGCGTTCGGACCCGAGGTGGTGGGGCCGGACGGCGAGATGGACCGGCCGAAGGTCGCCTCCATCGTCTTCGGGGACGACGCCCAGCTCGCCGTGCTCAACGGCATCACCCATCCCCTCATCGCCCGGCGGCAGGCCGAGCTGGTCGCCGGGGCCGGGCCCGACGCGATCGTGGTGCACGACGCCGCGCTGCTGGTCGAGATGGGCAACGCGACCCGGTTCCCGCTCGTCGTGGTCGTGCACACGGACGCCGAGGTGCGCGTGCGCCGGCTCGTGGAGAGCCGCGGGATGACCGAGGAGGACGCGCGGGCGCGGATCGCGAAGCAGTCGTCGGATTCCGAGCGGCTGGCGGTCGCCGACGCGGTGCTGGACAACGACGGGTCCGAGGAGGAGCTGCGGGCCCGGGTCGACCGGCTCTGGCACGACCGCCTGGTGCCGCTCGAGGAGAACGTCCGGCTCGGCCGTGCTGTCCGCGGGGGAGCACCCGTCCTGGTCGACCCGGAGCCGGGCTGGGAGGACCGGGGTGCGCGTCTGGCCGCGCGGGTCGCCCGGGCGGCGGGGGAGCGCGGCCGGGGGGTGCAGCACATCGGGTCGACCGCGGTGCCCGGGCTGCCCGCCAAGGACGTCACGGACCTGCAGCTCGCGGTCGCCTCGCTCGACGACGCGGACGCCCTCGACGAGCCGCTGCGCGCGATCGGCCTGGTCCGCATCCCGGGCATCACGCAGGACAACCCGAAGCCCGCGGACCCCGACCCGGAGCACTGGCGGAAGCGGTACTTCGCCGCCGCCGACCCGGCCCAGCGGGTGCACCTCCACGTGCGCGTGCACGGCTCGACCGGCTGGCGCTACGCCCTGCTGTTCCGGGACTGGCTGCGGGCGGACGAGGCGGCGCGGGCAGAGTACCTGCAGGTCAAGCGGGCCGCGGCGGCCGAGTTCGCCGGCGACGCCGACGCCGAGCGCTACGTCGCACGCAAGGAGCCGTGGTTCGACGCCGCGTTGCCGAGGGCCGAGCAGTGGGCCGCGTCCACCAGTTGGTTGCCGTCGTACTAGGCTGATCGGGCGTATTTCCGGCCGGGGTTCGCTGTAACGGGGGGCCGGGCCCGCGCGATACGCGGGCAGGACCGTGACGGCGGGTGACGCCCGCGGCGGGGAACGGTGGCCGGACCCGGCGGGGCCCGGCCGGGAGGCAGCGGGGCGACGAAGGGGCGGAGGGTGAGCGCACAGGTCGACCAGGAGCCCGCTCCGGCCGATCCGGAGGACAGCGCCCCGGAGGACGCCGTCGCGGACGGCGCCATCGGCGCCACTGGGGACGGCACCGTGGACGGCCCTGCTCCGAAGGGTGCTGCGTCGGACGGTGCTGCCGACGGCTCCGTCGTCGAACGAGACCTTCCTGCGGACCCCGTCGCACCGAGCGGGCTGCGCACCGACTTCGGCGCCCATCTCGAGGCGCACTACCCGCGGCTGGTCGGTCAGCTCTTCGCCATCACCCTCGACTCGGGCACCGCCCACGACCTCGTGCAGGACGCGTACTCCCGCGCCTGGCGCCGCTGGTCGGAGATCCGCGAGGGCGACGCGGAGGCGTGGGTGCGCCGGGTCGCGGTGCGGTCCTCGGCGAGCACCTGGCGGCGCCTGGCCGCACGCCTCGGCCTGCGCGGTGCGCCCGTGCAGGAGCAGGCGGGACTCGACCCGCGCACCGCGGCCGTGCTGCGCACCCTCGCCCGGGTGCCGGCCGACGAGCGGCGCACGGCGGTGCTGGTGTACATGGCCGGCATGGGGGTCCGCGAGGTCGCGGCGCTCGAGCGGGTGTCGCCGGGAACCGTGCAGGCGCGGCTCAACCGGGTCGGGAGCCTGATCGAGGAGGGCGTGGCCGGTCTGGCCGCGCTGGGGAGCGTCCCGCTCCTGCCGCCGGAGCCCGGCGAGCGGGCGGAGTACGTGGAGTCGGCGACCGTGGCGGCCGTTCCGGGCGCGCCCGCGGCGCGTGGGGACGTCGACGGCCCCGACGAACGGCCCGACGGGGACGAGAAGTCGACCGAGAAGACGATTCAGGGCACGACCGACGGCACGGACCAGGAGGAGGCCCGGTGACCAATCCGGTGCAGTACGGCACGCGTCCGGAGGGCCGCGGCGCGGACGAGCTCCGCAGGCTGGACGACGAGCTGGCCGCGGGCGTCTCGCTGCCCGCGATCGAGGACGTCATCCGGCGTGCCGGTGCGGCCAACCGCGCGAGCGGTGCCGCCGCGGCCGCGGTGCTGACCGTCGGCGCCCTCGGCGGGGTCACCGCGATCGGCACCGCCGCCGCCGAGCCCGCGCCCGTCGTCGTCGCCCCCGTGGCGCAGGTGCCCACCACGACACCGCCGCCGGTGACCACCACCGTGGCGCCGCCGCCGGTCGCCCCCGCGCCCGTCGCGGCGGCGGAGCCCGTCCCGACCACGACGAAGAAGCGGACGACGACCACGCGCGCCCGCACCACCACGCAGGAGCCGGTGGCGCCGGCGCCGATCCCGGTGGAGCCGCCCCCGGTCGTCACGACCACGCCGAAGCCGACGACGACCACGACCCCGAAGCCGACGACCACCACGAAGCCGACGCCGACGGACGAGGGTGACCCGGACCCGACCACGCCGACCCGGACCTCGGCCACCGCGGCGCCGACCAGCACCACCACCACGACCACGCGGACCTCGACGCCGACGTCGACCACCACGGCGGAGCAGCAGGGCCTGCTGGCCGCGCTGATCGCCTGAGCGGCGCGCCCGCGGGTCCGCGCCGTCGAGAGGGCGGTCAGCCCGCGGGCCGCACCTGCTCGCCCGGCCCCTGCCAGGTGAGGACGACGCCCTGCTCCGCCAGCCAGGCGTCCAGGTCGTGGCCGTGGGCCGACAGTGCGGCCACGGTCGCGTGGCAGCGGTGCAGCGCCCACTCCGCCGTCGCGATGTCGATCAGCCCGCCGGCCACGGCCTCGACGAATTCGTCGACGTCGAGCACCTCGGTCCAGAGGCCCCGCTTGACCACCAGGTCGAGGTAGAGGTCGGTGGTGCGCCACGTGCCCTCGCCCGGCTCGATGCGGGCGACGTCGAGGTAGAAGTCCTGCTCGCGCTCGTGCCCGGGGTTCCACTGCCAGTCGGTGACCACGAGCCCGAGGTCGGGCAGCAGCCACGACTCGATCCACCACGCCGACGCCCGGCCCACCACCGGCCGGCTCATGTAGAGCCCGAACGGGGTGCGGCGGTACTCCGCCACCTCGCGCCGGATGCCCTTGGTGTCGAAGTTGACGCCGGCGGGCACGTCGAAGGTCTGGATCTTCGGCGGGTGCACGCGGCCGATCCTGCCCGACGAACGGTCCGCGCGGGGGGTTCGGCGGCAGGAAACTGTCGGGGGTCGCTCGTACCCTGGGTTCGTGGCATTCGCGACAGAGGTTCCCGGCAGCGCTCGTGACAGCAGCGCTCGTGAGGGCGGCGAGGCGGAGGTCCCGCTCGCGCACTCGGAGTACCGCCCCGTGGGCGAGATCGAGCGCACCGGCGGGCACTTCGAGGTCGTCAGCGAGTACGAGCCCGCAGGCGACCAGCCGGCGGCGATCGAGGAGCTGGAGAAGCGCCTCAAGCGGGGCGAGCAGGACGTGGTGCTGCTCGGCGCCACCGGTACGGGCAAGTCGGCCACCACCGCGTGGCTGATCGAGCGGGTGCAGCGGCCCACGCTGGTGATGGCCCCGAACAAGACGCTCGCGGCGCAGCTGGCCAACGAGCTGCGGGAGATGCTCCCGAACAACGCGGTCGAGTACTTCGTCTCGTACTACGACTACTACCAGCCCGAGGCGTACATCGCGCAGACGGACACGTACATCGAGAAGGACTCCTCGATCAACGACGACGTGGAGCGCCTGCGGCACTCCGCCACGCAGAACCTGTTGTCCCGCAGGGACGTCGTGGTCGTCGCGTCGGTGTCCTGCATCTACGGCCTGGGCACGCCGCAGTCGTACCTCGACCGCTCCGTGAAGCTCGACGTCGGCGGCGAGATCGACCGAGACGCGTTCCTGCGCCTGCTGGTCGACGTGCAGTACACGCGCAACGACCTGAGCTTCGCCCGCGGCACCTTCCGGGTGCGCGGCGACACCGTGGAGATCATCCCGGCGTACGAGGAGCTCGCGATCCGGATCGAGTTCTTCGGGGACGAGATCGAGGCGCTCTACTACCTGCACCCGCTCACCGGTGACGTGGTCAAGCAGGTCGACACCGTGCGGATCTTCCCGGCCACGCACTACGTCGCGGGGCCCGAGCGGATGGAGCGCGCGGTCCGGGACATCGAGAAGGAGCTGGAGGAGCGGCTCGCCGAGCTGGAGAACCAGGGCAAGCTGCTCGAGGCCCAGCGGCTGCGCATGCGCACCCAGTACGACCTGGAGATGATCCGGCAGGTCGGGTTCTGCTCCGGCATCGAGAACTACTCGCGGCACATCGACGGCCGCGGCCCGGGCACCGCGCCGGCCACCCTGATCGACTACTTCCCGGACGACTTCCTGCTGGTCATCGACGAGTCGCACGTCACCGTGCCGCAGATCGGCGGCATGTACGAGGGCGACATGTCCCGCAAGCGGAACCTGGTGGAGTTCGGCTTCCGGCTGCCGTCGGCGGTCGACAACCGCCCGCTGACCTGGGAGGAGTTCGCCGACCGGATCGGGCAGACGGTCTACCTGTCGGCCACCCCGGGCCCGTACGAGCTGTCGCGCACCGGCGGCGAGTTCGTCGAGCAGGTCATCCGCCCGACGGGCCTGGTCGACCCCGAGATCGTCGTGAAGCCCACCAAGGGCCAGATCGACGACCTGGTGGGCGAGATCCGGGAGCGCGCCGAGCGGGACGAGCGGGTCCTGGTCACCACGCTGACCAAGAAGATGGCCGAGGACCTCACCGACTACCTGCTCGAGCTGGGCATCCGGGTGCGGTACCTGCACTCGGAGGTCGACACGCTGCGCCGCGTCGAGCTGCTCCGCCAGCTGCGGCTCGGGGAGTACGACGTGCTGGTCGGCATCAACCTGCTCCGTGAGGGCCTCGACCTGCCCGAGGTGTCGCTCGTCGCGATCCTCGACGCGGACAAGGAGGGCTTCCTGCGCTCCGGCACCTCGCTGATCCAGACGATCGGCCGCGCGGCGCGCAACGTGTCCGGCCAGGTGCACATGTACGCCGACACGGTCACCGAGTCGATGCAGCACGCGATCGACGAGACGGAGCGCCGCCGGGCCAAGCAGATCGCCTACAACACGGAGAAGGGGATCGACCCGCAGCCGCTGCGGAAGAAGATCGCCGACATCCTCGACCAGGTCTACCGCGAGGCGGAGGACTCCGAGGTCCCCGTCGGCGGCTCCGGGCGCAACGCCTCCCGGGGCAAGCGGGCCGCGGGCGAGCCGGGCCGCGCGTCCGGGGGCAGCTCGGGGATCGTGGCGGGCCGCGACACCACGGCGATGCCGCGCGCGGAGCTGGCCGACCTCATCCAGCAGATGAACGACCAGATGCTCGCGGCGGCCCGCGACCTGCAGTTCGAGCTGGCCGCCCGGCTGCGGGACGAGATCCAGGACCTGAAGAAGGAGCTGCGGGGGATGGACGCGGCGGGGATCAGCTGAGCCCCGCCGCGGTGCGGCCGTGGCCCGGCGCGGTGCCGCGGCGGCCCCGCTGCGCCGCGTTGCCGCGCCGATCCGGCGCGTTGCTACGGTGGGCGCCGTTTCGACGCACGAGCCGGAGGACCGCGTGACCCTCTCCAGCACCCGCCCGGGCGCCGCCGAGATGGTCCGGCGGGTCCGGCTCCGCGTGCTGTCCCGGCGCTCCTTCGTGATCAGCCTGCCGCTGCTGGCGATCTCGGTCGCGGCCCTGCTGCTGCACACGCACGGCTACCACATCGACCTCGAGGTCTACCGGCTCGGCGTGAACACGTGGCTGCAGGGCGGGGACATGTACGGCCCGCTGCCGCCCACCATCTCCGGGCTGGCGCTGCCGTTCATCTACCCGGTCTTCGCGGCCATGGTGCTCACTCCGCTGGCGCTGCTGCCGTGGACGGCGGCGTGGGTGCTGCTGTTCGTGCTCTCGCTGGCCTCGCTCGCGGTCACGCTGTACGTCGCCGCGCTGCGGGCCTGGCCCGCTGGCGGCCGCAGCGGGGCCGTGTCGGTCGCGTTCCTGGCGCTGCCGGCGCTGCTGTGGATCGAGCCGGTGCTGCAGACCTTCGAGTTCGGCCAGGTCAACATCATCCTGATGGCCCTGGTGGCGGTCGACTGCCTGGCCCCGCGCACCCGCTGGCCGCGAGGCCTGCTCGTCGGGCTGGCCGCGGCGATCAAGCTGACGCCCGCGGCGTTCGTGCTGTTCTTCCTGCTGCGCCGCGACTTCCGGGCGGCCGTGGTCACCGTCGTCACCGCCGCCGTCGCGACGGCGGTGGGCTTCCTCGTCGACGCCCAGGCGTCGGCCGCCTACTGGTTCGGAGGCCCGGCGGCGGGCGTCAGCGGCTCGGTGTTCTACACCAACGAGACCGTCCAGGCGGTCGTCGCGCGCTGGGGTGTCGAGGGCCCGCTGCTGACCGGCATCTGGGTCGTCGTCGCGCTGGTGCTCCTGGTCCTGCTCGTCCCGACGGTCCGGCGCGCCGACCCGGCGATCGGGATGTCCGCCATGGCCGCGTTCATGCTGCTGGTCTCGCCGACCTCGTGGTCGCACCACTGGGTGTGGATCGCGCCGGCCGTCGTCGCCGTCGGGGCCCATGCGGTGCGGACCCGGCGGCGGGGCTGGATCGCCGTCGAGCTGGTGCTCCTGGTGACCTTCTTCCTCGCCCCGTTCCGCTGGCTGCCGGGCAACAACCAGGTCGAGCTGGGCTGGAACGCCGGGCAGCAGCTCGTCGGGGCCACGTACGTGATCGTCGCGATCGCGATGCTGGCCGTGGCCTGGCGGTACTACGTGCGCCGCCCGGCGGGGACCGGCCCCGCGTGAACCACGACGAGATCGCGACCTACGCGCTCGGCAAGCCCGGTGCGGTGGCCGACGAGCCGTGGGAGGGCGATCTCGTGGCCAAGGTCGGCGGCAAGATCTTCGCGTTCCTGGGCGGCGAGGGCGTCGGGCTGAAGTGCGGGCGGGACGCGGACGAGGCGGCCGAGCTGCGCGACCGCTACCCGGCCGCGGTCACGGCGTCGCCGTACATCGGGCGCTTCGGCTGGAACGTCGTCGCGCTCGACGGCACGATGCCGGCCGACGAGCTCCGCGAGCTGGTCGACGAGTCGTACGACGCGATCGTCGCGAAGCTGCCGAAGAGCAAGCGCCCCTAGGGTTTCTCCTCGCCGGTGGTCTCGGCGATGGTGGCGTGCAGGGCGTCGACCACGGTCCGCACGGCCGGGCGTTCGGCCACGCTCTCCCGCATCACCACCTCCACCAGTCGGGCCGCGCGCACGCCGGCGAGCGGGCGGCGCAGGAACCGCCGGCCGCCCCGGTCGTCGGTCGACCAGCGGGGGAGCAGGGCGACCCCGACCCCGGCCGCGACGAGCTCCTCGGTCACGGCGAAGTCGTTGATCCGCTGGACGACCCGGGGCCGGGTGCCGGTGCGGGTGGTGAGCGAGCGCAGCACGTCGTCGACCGGCCAGCCGACGTTCACGCTGATCCACGGCTCGCCGGCCAGTTGGTCGAGCCGGAGCCGGCGGTGCCGGCCGAGCGGGTGCCCGGGCGGCAGCACGACGTCGAGGGGCTCCCGGACCAGCGGCACCACGCGGTGCCGGCCGCTGGCGAGCGGGTCGGCGTGCTCGTCCCGGTGTGCGACGACGAGATCGTGGTCCGCGGCGAGGACGGGGACCTCGGGCGGGGTCATGTCCAGGTCGCGGACCTGCAGGTCGATGCCGGTGCCCGCCACCCGCCGCAGCAGCCCGGCCAGCATCATCCGCGCACCCGAGGGGAACATCGCCATCCGGACCACGCCGTGCGGAGTCGTCCGCAGCGCCTGCACCGCCGCCTCGGCCCGGGCGAGCGCGGCGAGGACGTGCTCGGCCTCGGCGACGAGCGCCAGCCCGGCCGCGGTGAGCCGCAGCCCCCGGCCCGCGGGCTCGGTCAGCGGGACGCCGACCTCCTCGGCCAGGGCCTTGAGCTGCTGCGAGATGGCCGACGGCGTGAACCGCAGGGCCTGCGCGACCGCCGTGACCGAGCCCCGGTCGGCGAGCTCACGGAGGATCCGCAGCCGCTGCACGTCCATGAAGTCACGCTACAAGGTCTCTTCAGAACATGTCGCTGGTCTTTCAGGTTCCGGCGGCGCACCCTCGAACCCGTGACCGCACGACACCGCCTGCTCGCCGTTCTCGTCGCCGCCCTGTGGGGCGGGAACTTCCTGGCCATCCGCGTCGGTCTCGACCACTTCCCGCCGCTGTTCCTCGCGGGGCTGCGCATGCTGGTCATCGCGGTGCCGGCGCTGCTGTTCGTGCCGCGCCCGCAAGTGCCGCTGAAGTGGCTGCTCGGCTACGGGCTCGGGTTCGGAACGATCCAGTTCCTCTTCCTCTTCGTGGCGATGGACGTCGGGATGCCGACGGGGCTCGCGTCGCTGGTGCTGCAGGCCTCGGCACCGTTCACGGTTCTGCTCGGGGCGCTGTTCCTGCGCGAGCGGCTCACGGCGCGGCAGGCGGTCGGGATCGGCCTGGCGGTGCTGGGGCTGGCGGCGATCGCGGTCTCGCGGGCCCAGTCGGCGGCCCTGGTGCCGGTCCTGCTGACGCTGTGCGGGGCGCTGGGCTGGGCGTTCGGCAACCTCTGCAGCCGGCTCGCGGCACCGCCCAAGCCGATGCACCTGACGCTGTGGATGTGCGTGATCCCCCCGATCCCGCTGTTCGCCGCGTCGGTGCTGACCGAGGGACCGGGGGCGGGCTGGTCGGCGCTGGGCGCGGCCTTCTCGGTCGAGGGTCTGCCCGGGCTCGCCGCCGTCGTCTACCTGTCGCTCATGGCGACGGTCGTGGGCTCCGGGATCTGGACCTGGCTGATGCGCCGGTACCCGGCGGGCGTCGTCGCGCCGTACTCGCTGCTGGTGCCGGTGGTCGGGATCGCGCTGGCCGCCGCGGTGCTGGGGGAGCGGCCGAGCGTGACCGAGCTGGTCTCCGCGGTCGTCATCGTCGGCGGGGTGCTGCTGGGCACGCCGCGGCCCGCCCGGACCGCGTCCGCGGAGGTGGTCGGCACCGACGGCACCGACAGCACCGACGGCACGAAGGGCACCGACAACACCGACAGCACGAACGGCACCGACAGCACCGGCGGCACCGAGGAGGAGCCGGTCGTCGGCGATCGGCGCACGGCTGCCTGACCTGTCGGACGGCACGCTGCCCGTCGCCGTCGGGCTATGGTGAGGGCCACGTCCCGTCGCCGTGACGCGTCGCGCCACGGCCGCACACCGGAGCCGTGCCGGGGCGGGGCGGAGGTGACGTGGCGGGCGCGGGGATCAACAGGGACAGCGACACGGGCAACGGGGCGCCGGGCGGACGCGGTGTGTGCGCGGTGCGCCCGGGCACGGACGTCGGGCGGCACGCGAAGGTCCTCGCCCACCTGCACGACGCCGTCCTGGCCGGGGCGAGCCCGTCGCCCGAGATCCGGTCCCTGGTCGCCCGGTCCTGGCAGCGCGTGCGCGCCCAGGGCGTCGATCCCGAGCACGGCGAGCCGGCGGGTCCGCTCGCGGCCGACCAGGTCGAGCGGCGGCGGTCCGGCTCCCCGCTGCAGCGCGTCCTGCCGGAGCTGCGCGCCGCGCTGACCTCGGTCGCGGAGGACGCCCGGCACGTCATGGTCGTGACGGACGCGGACGGGATCCTGCTGTGGCGGGAGGGCTCCAACCGGGTCCGGCACCGGGCGGACGCGTTGGGCTTCACCGAGGGCGCGGACTGGTCCGAGGCGTCCGTGGGCACGAACGCGATCGGGACCGCCCTGGCCGAGGGCGCACCCGTCCAGCTCTTCGCGGCCGAGCACTTCGTGCGGTCGCACCACGTCTGGACCTGCACCGCCTGCCCGGTGCACGACCCGCGGACCGGCGAGCTGCTCGGCGTGGTCGACGTCAGCGGGCCCGCCGAGACGATCCACCCGACGACCGTCGCGCTGGTCGGGACCGCGGTGAAGCTGGCCGAGGCGAGCCTGTGGCGCCAGCACGAGGTCCGGCTGGACGCGCTGCGTGGCGTCGCGGCCCCGCTGCTGTCCGCGGTGCCCGGTGCCGGACTGGTGGTCGACGACCACGGCTGGGTCGCCGCCGTCACCGGGATGCCGAGCATCGAGCGGGTCGCCGCGCCGCGCGCCGACCGGCCGTTGGCCGTGCACGGGGTCGGGCTGTGCCTCCCCGAGCCGGTGCCCGGCGGGTGGCTGCTGCGGTCGGCCGACGCCGGCTCGACCGCGTCGGGCGGCCTGACCCTGACCCTGGACCTCGCCGCGGGCCGGCCGCGCGCGGTCGTCGACGGCTCGGCCCGGTGGATCCACCCGCTCTCCACCCGGCACGCCGAGCTGCTGGTGCTGCTGGCCCGGGCGGGCGCCAGGGGGCTCGACGCGGGCGCCCTGTCCGCCGCCCTCTACGGCGATCGCGACCACCTGGTGACGGTCCGCGCCGAGATGAGCAGGCTGCGCCGCGGGCTGGGCGGGCTGCTGCTCGCGCGGCCCTACCGGATCGCCGACGAGGTCGAGGTGCACGTCCCGCCGCTGGCCGGGACGGTGCTCGCGGGATCGACCGCGCCGGGCATCCGCGCCCTGCTGGAGGCGGACGCCCGGGCGGTCTGAGGTCAGCTGGTGACGTCCTTGCGGTGGAACCGCCAGGCCGCCAGCGCGAACAGCACCGCGGCCCAGGTGATGCTGCCGAAGGCGCCGCGGGTCATGTCGCCCCAGTCGATCCGGCTCGCGAGGAGGTCGGACCACGCGTTGGCGTAGTGCGTCGGCAGGTAGTTGCGCAGGTCCTCGAGCGCGGTGATCTGGTCGAGGATCTGCGAGACGATCGACGTCATCACCGCGCCGCCGACGGCCCCCAGCGGGGCGTCGGTGCTCACCGAGAGCAGCAGCGCCAGGCCGGCGACCCACAGCAGGTTGACGGCCACGTAGACCCCGCCGAGCAGCGCGCGACCGGCCGCGGCCCAGTACCCCAGGGACTCGCCGGTGGGGCTGACGAGGTCGCCGGTGCCGTAGGCGAGCGTGCCGACCACGAGCGCCACCACCGGGAGCAGCAGCAGCGCCGTGAACGACAGCAACCCGGCGACGATCGCCTTCTGCCGCAGCAGCCGCGCGCGGGGCACGGGGGCGGCGAGCAGGTACCGCAGCGAGGACCACGACGCCTCCGACGCCACGGTGTCGCCGAAGAACAGCGCCACCACCACGACGAGCAGGAACCCGGCCGTCGCGAACAGGGCGAACACGGCGAAGTTGGTGCCGCTGCCCTTGGCCAGGTCGACCAGGTTGACCGAGGTGCCCGGGCCCTCGTCGCTCGTCAGCGAGAAGGCGATCCAGAGGATCACCGGCAGCAGCGCGACCAGCGCGAACGTCACCTGCGTGCGGCGCCGCTTCAGCTGGCGGACCAGCTCGACGCGCAGCGGGAGCGTCCGGCCCGCCCGGTACGACGAGGCGGGCGAGCCGTCCGCCGCCAGCAGGCCGACGTGCCCCTTCCGCGTCGACGGGTCGGCGTACTTCGCGTCCCGGTGCAGCCAGTCGCCCCGCGACTCGTGCTCGCTCGGCTGCGTCATGGTGCCGTGTCCTCTCCCACGAGCTGGAGGAACGCGTCCTCCAGGCGGCGGCGCGGGCCGGCGGACTCCACCGAGATCCCCGCCGCGACGAGGGCCTGCACCGCCGACGCGCGCGGGGTGCCGTTGAGCTCCGCGTGCACCAGGCGACCCTCGGCGGCGACGTCGCGGACGCCGTCGAGCGCCGCGAGGACCTCGACCGCGCGCTCCGGCACGTCGACGCCGAAGCTGGCCGCGCCGCCGCCCGCGATGATGTCGTCGACCGTGCCGTCGGCGACGACCCGGCCGTGGTGCATGACGACGACGTGCGTGCACGTCTGCTCGACCTCGGCCAGCAGGTGGCTGGAGACGAGCACGGTCCGGCCGCCCTCGGCGTAGCGCCGCAGCAGCTCCCGCATCGCGTGGATCTGGGGCGGGTCGAGCCCGTTGGTCGGTTCGTCGAGCACGAGCAGCTCCGGCAGGCCGAGCATGGCCTGGGCGATCGCGAGGCGCTGCCGCATGCCCTGCGAGTAGGTGCCCACGCGGCGGTGCACGGACTCGCCGAGCCCCGCGACCTCGAGGGCCTCCTCGAGGTGCGCCTCCTCGGTGGGCCGGCCGGTGGCGGCCCAGTAGAGCCGCAGATTGTCGGCGCCGGAGAGGTGCGGGAGGAAGCCGGGGCCCTCGACGAACGCGCCGATGCGAGCCAGCACCGGCGCGCCGGGCCCGACGGGCTCGCCGAACGCCCGGATCGACCCGGAGGTCGGCGAGATCAGGCCCATCAGCATCCGCAGCACGGTCGTCTTGCCGGCGCCGTTGGGACCGAGCAGCCCCAGCACCATGCCCGGCTGCACGGTGAACGACACCTCCTTCACCGCGCTGAACCCGCCCTTGTAGGTCTTGGCGAGCCCGCTGATCTCCAGCGGCGGGGCGTCCGCGGCCCCGGCGGGCGGGACCTCACGGCGGCGGCGCAGCGCCTTCGCGACCAGCCAGCCCACCAGGGAAAGCAGCAGGACGACGCCGATCCCGACCAGCGGCCAGACCGGCACCGTGCTGGTGGTGACGGCCCGGCCGGGCACCACCGGCACCGCGAGCGCGGCGCCCTCGGCCAGGCCGATCCGCCAGACCGCCGGCTCGGCGGGGGAGGCGAAGCCCTGGTCGGTGGTGCTGATCGAGACCACGAGGCGGTTGCCGACCTCGATCGGCGCCACCACGCCGGGCAGCGTGATCGACACCCGGGCGGGGCTGCCGTCGGTGGGCACGGCCACGCGGACCGGCGCGACGGCGTTGCCCAGCAGCTGGCGCAGCCCGTCCTGGCCGACCTCGTAGGTCTTGGCGAACAGGACGGCCTCGTCGGCGGCGGGCTGGCCGGGCATCCGGGAGACGGTGACGTCGAGGCGCGGCGCGCCCGCGACGTCCGTCTGCGCGGTGAGCGCCGGCCCCGCGAAGAGCGCCGACTGGCCGGGCAGGTCGGCGGTGAACGCCGAGAGCCGGCTGCCCAGCGAGCCGAGCGCGCCGCCGAGGCCGGGCAGCGAGGTGATCGCCGCCGGGTTCCCGCCGGCCGGGTTGGCGACGACCTGCGGCTGGCCCGTGAGCGGCAGCGCCTGCGTGGTGACGGGCGCCGCACCGGACAGGCCCGGGTAGGCGTCGGCGACGACCGTCCGGCTCGTGGTGGTGGTCCGGCCGGCGCGGATGCCGCTCTCCACCTCGTAGGAGAAGGAGGTGCCGGGGTCCTCGCCGGTGCCGCGCAGGTGGAAGTCGAACCACTCGCCGATCTGGTCGCGGACGGCCTGGCCGGCGGCGGCACCGTCGTGGCCGCCCGCGTACCAGGCGAGCTTGACCGGCGTGCCGTGCGCGGCGATCTGGCGGGCGTTGGCGTCGGCCTGGTCGAGGCCGAAGAGGGTGTCCTGCTCGCCCTGCACGATCAGCGTCGGTGCGGTGATGCGATCGGTCACCGACACCGGCGAGGAGCGGCGCAGCAGCGCCTCGGTGGCGGGGGAGAGGCGGCCGGTGGTGGCGGCCTCGGTGTAGGCGGCGCAGACCTCGGCGGTGAACCGCCCGCAGGTCACCGGCGGGGCGGCGGGCGGGACGGCCGAGGCGGGCAGGCCGCCGCCGGTGCGGGCGCCGAGGGCGGAGGCGAGGTCGTTCGTGCTGGTGGTGGTGCCGTCGCTGCCGTTCGAGCCGCTGCTGGTGTCGTCGCTGCTGCCGTTCGCGTCGCTGCCGGTGTCGCTGCTGCCGGTGTCGCTCCCGGCCGCCGAGCCGTCGTCGCCGGTGGTGTCGCTGGTGTCGCTGCCGTCGGTGGGGGCGGCGCCGTTCGTGGAGCCGGTGCTGTCGTCGGTGGCGCCCGTGGCGCCCGCCGCCCCGCCGGTGCTGCTCGAGCCCGAGGAGAAGAACACCCCGGCCCAGCCGCGCTTGAACACGCCGTCGCCGCCGAAGGTGCCGCGCGCCGGGGTGTCCTCCGGCAGGTCGGTGGGGCCGCCGGCGTTGGGGAAGAGGGCCTGGGACAGGTCGTTCCAGGTGATCACGGGGGCGAGGGCGTCGACGCGCCGGTCGTACCCGGCGAGGAGCAGGGACAAGGCCCCGCCGTAGGACCCGCCGGTCACGCCGACCCGCGGGTCGCCCGGCCCGTCCTGCTGCACCTCGGGACGCCCGCCGAGCCAGTCGACCAGTTGCTCGGCGTCGGCGACCTCGTGGTCGGGGGAGTCGAGCGCGATCTGCCCGCCGCTCGCCCCGAACCCCCGTGCCGACCAGGTGAGCACGACGTACCCGCGGTCGGCGAGCTGGCGGGCGTCGGTGTCGACGGACCGCTTGTTCCCGCCGAACCCGTGCGCGACGAGCACCGCGGGCGCCGGCGTGGTCTCCGGCAGGTAGAGCGTGGTGTCGAGGGAGACCGTACCGGGGACGCCCGGACCGCCGCGCACGTCGATGCGCTGGTCGCTCGTGCGGATGTCGGCGGAGGTGGGCACGGGGGTCGGGGTGGAGCCGATGGTCGCGTTCGTGCTGGTCGCGGCCGCGGCGGTGCCGGGCGTGAGCACGAGCAGCGCGACCGTCGCGACCGCCGCGGTACCGAGCACGGACGCGCGACGACCGCGGCGCGACAGGTCGAGGACCGGGCGTCTCCGGGGGCGCTCGGATCTTGCCGCGGCTCGGCGCGCGGCGGCACGCGCGCCGGCGGCGCGGAACAGGCGGGGCACCCCGGAACCGTATCCGCGTGGAGCGCTCCACCGCGCACGGCGCCTCAGGCCGCTCTCAGAGACCTGTGCGTGGCGATCGTCGCCATAGCGACTATCGCCACTCACGAGCTGCCAGACCCGGGCGCCCCGACGCCGCACCTGTCTCCGGCCGTCGCTCCCGCACCACCACCGCATCGACGAGTACCCCGGCCGGTACCCCGACCGACGGTCACCCGGTCGTCGCTCTTCACCGACGCGCCGGGCGGCCTCACCGCTCCGGAGCGGTCACTGCGTGACAGTCGGGGCGTGCCCGTGAACCCGGAGGGTGAGACGCCCGATCTCGGCATCCCGCGCCGGCTGGCCCGCGACATGACGGTCGCGGACCAGCACGAGTGGATCCGTGCCGAGCTCCGGCGGCGGCCGATCACGCGGCGGGCGGCACTGCGGGGCGGGATCGGGGCGCTCGCCGGGCTCGCGCTGGCCCACGGCCCGTGGACCGGTGTGGCGCGGGCGGCGGAGACCGGGCTCGTCGGCCGGCACCTCGCGTTCGGCGACGACCCGCGCACCTCGATGGCGATCGCGGGCGAGCTGACCGGGAAGCCCGCGGGCAAGGTCCTCCTGGATCTCGGCCTCGACACCGGCTACGGCGCGACCGTGCCCGTCGAGCTGCGCGAGCTGGTCAGCCAGGTGCCGCGGGGCGAGGACGTCCGCGGCGGGGAGCAGCTCTTCGCGCACGCCCGGGCCGAGGGACTGACCGCCGGCACCACCTACCACTACCGCTTCCGCCTGCCCGACGGCTCGACGACGCCGGACGCCACCTTCCGCACCGCCCCGGCGAAGGGCGACCGCCGGCCGTTCACGTTCACGGCGTTCGCCGACCAGGGCGTCGCCGGCAACGCCGGCGACGGGAACGGCGGCGCGGCGCCACCCAACGCCCTGACCGCGCTGATCGCCCAGGACGCCCCGGCCTTCCACCTGCTGGCCGGCGACATCTGCTACGCCGACCGCGCCGGCCGCGGCGAGCGGGGCGACTCGTTCAACCCCGGTCTGTGGACGCGGTACTTCGCCGCGATCGAGAAGAGCGCCGCCCACACGCCGTGGATGTTCGCCACGGGCAACCACGACATGGAGGCCCTGTACGACGACGGCGACTCCGGCCACGGCTACGGCGGCCACGCGGCCCGGCTGGACCTGCCGCGGACCGGGCCGTCGGGCTGTCCGTCGGTCTACGCCTTCACGCACGGCTGCGTGGGGGTGGTCAGCGTCGACGCCAACGACCTCTCCACCGAGATCCGCGCCAACACCGGCTACAGCCGCGGCGCCCAGGTCCAGTGGCTCACCGACACGCTCGCGGCCTTCCGCGCCGACCCGGACGTCACCTTCGTGGTGGTGTTCTTCCACCACTGCGCCTACTCGACCAGCGACTCGCACGCCTCCGACGGCGGCGTCCGGTCAGCCCTGACGCCGTTGTTCGACCGCTTCTCGGTCGACCTCGCCGTGCAGGGCCACAACCACCAGTACGAGCGCACGGACCCGATCCGGGGCGGCGAGGCCGCCCGCGAGGCCCCGGACAGGGCGACCGTCCGCCCCGCCACGGACGGCACGACCTACATCTGCGTCGGCTCCGGCGGGCGGCGGAGCAACGGCTGGCTCGACGACGGCGGCGCCCGCTACCGCGGCCGGACCGGCGGCGACCGGGAGATCCGCAGCCGCGTCACGGGCAAGGACGGCGAGAAGTCGGAGACGGTCGGTTGGTCCCGGGTGCGCTACGCCGGCTACGCCTACCTGCGCGTGGAGGTGCAGCCGGAGGTGCCGGGGCGGATCGCGACCATGCGGGTGCACGCCGTGACCGACGACGGCGAGGAGATCGACCGGGTCGACCTCGCCCGGCCCGTCCCGGGCGTCCCCGTGGTGCCGCCGCCCGCGGTGCCGTCCGTGTCGCCCGCGCCGCCGCCCGCCGTCCCGACCACGCCCGCGGTCCCCGCGGTGCCGGCTGGCTGGTCACGTACCCCGACCGGGTTGTCGGTTCCTGCCGGTTCGACCGGTTCGTCCCCTCCTCGGGTGCTCTGACCGGTGTGGTCGGTCACCCCCGCTGGCGGCCGGCGCGACGGGGCGGGCAGACTGGAGAGGCACCGCAGGGGAGTATCCCGGTCACGGTGGCGTCGTCAGCACGGAGAAGGGCCCGCAGCCCAGGATCGACAATCATGCGGGTCCCGAACCCGGCGCCACCGATCCGCAGCTGAGCGGAGGGGAGAGACCTCGGGGCAGTCCCGTGCTGCCCGAGACCCCTGGAGGCTCCCCGCGTGAACGTGCCCGTCTGGCTGTGGTTCGCCACCATCGGCGGCCTGGTCGCCATCATCCTGGCCGACCTGTTCCTGGTCGACCACAAGCCGCACGCCGTGACGATCAAGGAAGCCACCCGCTGGGTGCTCTTCTACATCGCGCTCGCCGTGCTGTTCGGCCTCGGCATCTGGTACTTCGCGGGCGGCCAGTACGCCGGGGAGTTCTTCGCCGGCTACATCACCGAGTACTCGCTCTCGGTCGACAACCTGTTCGTCTTCGTGATCATCATGTCGAGCTTCGCGGTGCCGGCGATCCACCAGCACCGCGTGCTGCTGGTCGGCATCGTGATCGCGCTGGTGATGCGCGGCCTGTTCATCGCCGTCGGCGCCGCCGCGATCAACGCCCTGAGCTGGGTGTTCTACCTCTTCGCCGCATTCCTGATCTACACCGCGGTGAACATGGTCCGGCAGGGCATGGGTGGCGACGAGGACGAGTGGAAGGAGCCCAAGATCGTCGGGTTCGTCCGCCGGGTGCTGCCGGTGACGGACAAGTTCCACGGCTCCAAGACCACCGTGAAGCTCGACGGCAAGCGCTGGGTCACCCCGATGCTGATCGTGATGATCGCGATCGGGCTCACCGACCTGCTGTTCGCGCTCGACTCCATCCCGGCCATCTTCGGCCTGACCCAGGAGCCGTTCCTGGTCTTCACGGCCAACGCCTTCGCCCTGATGGGCCTGCGCCAGCTGTACTTCCTGCTCGGCGGGCTCCTCAAGAAGCTGATCTACCTGTCCTACGGCCTCGCCGTGATCCTGGCCTTCATCGGCGTCAAGCTCGTGCTGCACGCCCTGCACGAGAACGAGCTGCCGTTCCTCAACGGCGGCGAGCCGATCCCGGTGCCGGAGGTCAGCATCGCGGTGTCGCTGCTGGTCATCGTGGGCGTCCTGGCGATCACGACCGTGGCCAGCCTGGTCGCAGTGCGCCGCCGGCCCGAGCTCGCCGAGGGCCACGGCTCGTCGATCGCGGTGGCCGTCGCGCACAGCCGCGAGGAGGCCGAGGCGATGGACCGCCACGACCGGGAGATCGACGAGGAGATGGCCCGCTACGACCGCGAGCACTCCTGACGCGTGACCGTGCGCGGGACGTGGTGCCGGAGCACCACGTCCCGCGCACGCGTCAGCGCAGGTTCTCCAGGTGGACCAGGTCCACCCGGCGCAGCTCGCCCTCCTGCACCGCCGCCGTCATCCACGTGTGCGTGGGTTGACGGCGGCGGTCGGTGGGGGAGCCCGGGTTCAGCAGGCGCAGGCCCGTGGGAGCCGTCGAATCCCACGGGATGTGGCTGTGCCCGAAGACCAGCACGTCGACGTCGGGGAAGCGGGCGGCCATCCGCCGCTCCCGCCCCTGGGCCGCACCCGTCTCGTGGGTGACGGCGAACCGCAGCCCGCCGGCCTCGAACCGCGCGACCTCCGGGAGGCGTCCGCGCAGATCGGGGCCGTCGTTGTTGCCCCACACCCCGACGACCCGGGGCGCCCGCGCCTCCAGCGCGTCGAGCAGCCCGGGGTCCATCCAGTCGCCGGCATGGACGACCAGGTCGTCCGCGCCGAGCGACTCCACCGCCTCCCACAGCGGCGCGGGCAGGTCCTTCGCCCGCACCGGGACGTGCGTGTCGGAGAGGATCAGCAACCGCACGGGCGGCGTCACTGCACCGCGAGCAGGTCCACCACGAAGATCAGGGTCTCGCCGCCCTTGATGACGCCCCCGGCGCCCCGGTCGCCGTAGCCCAGGTGCGGCGGAATGACCAGCCGGCGGCGCCCGCCGACCTTCATGCCCTGCACGCCCCGGTCCCAGCCCTGGATGACCTGGCCCGCGCCGAGGCCGAACTGCAGCGGCTGGCCGCGGTTGTAGGAGGCGTCGAACTCCTCGCCGGTCGAGTGCGCCACGCCCACGTAGTGCACGGCCACCCGGTGGCCGGCCTTCGCCTCCTCGCCCTCGCCGACGGTGATGTCGGTGATCTCGAGGTCGGTCGGGGCCGGGCCGTCGATCGGGTCGACGTCGGGCTTCTGCGGTGCCATCGTCGGGTTCCTCCTGGGTCTCGCGTCGGTCGGCCGTCACCCTGCCAGACCCCCGCCGTCCGGAGGTGGCGCGGGGCCCGGTGCGCCCGCTACGAAGGGATCATGTCCGCACCAGCGTCACAGGCGACGACGACCCACGCGACCATCACCGCCCTCCACCGTTTCCCGGTCAAGTCGATGCAGGGGGAGCGGGTCGACGCCCTCGCCCTGCTTCCCGGCGGGGCCCTCGGCGACCGCGCCTACGCCGTGGTCGACGCCGAGGACGGCACGGTGGCCAGCGCCAAGTACCCCCGGAAGTGGGGCGCCCTGCTCGGCTGCAGCGCCGCCTTCCTCGGCGAGCCGGAGCCCGACGCGGCCCCGCCGCCCGTCGCCGTCACGTTCCCCGACGGCCGGACCCTGCGCAGCGACGAGCCCGGGCTCGAGGCCGCCCTCTCCGACCTGCTCGGCCGCGCGGTCGTGCTGTCGGCCGATCCGGCGGCCGGCGCCGAGTTCGAGGAGCAGTGGCCGCAGATCGAGGGCCTCGCACCCCAGGCCTTCATCGACGACACCACCGTCGAGCACAGCGAGGAGGGCGAGCCGGTCAGCCGGATCGGCACGGCCGGGCTCACCCCGACCGACTCCTTCCTCGACCTCGGCGTGCTGCACCTGATGACCGGCTCCACGCTGGCCGCGCTCTCCGAGGCCGCCCCCGGCTCGACGTTCGACGCCCGCCGCTACCGCCCGAACCTGCTGCTGGACACCGCGCAGGGGCCCGGGTTCGTCGAGGACGGGTGGGTCGGGGAGACCCTCGCCGCCGGCGACGCCCGGATCACGGTCACCATGCCGACCATGCGCTGCGTGATGACGACCCTGGCGCAGGAGGGCCTCCCGGAGGACCGGGACACGCTGCGCACGATCGCGAAGATCAACCGGCGGAGGATTCCGGGCATGGGGACCTGGGCGTGCGCGGGCGCCTACGCCGACGTCGCCGCGGCGGGGACGGTCCGGGTCGGCGACCGCGTCGGGCCCGCCTGACCGCCCGGACACGAGCACCCGGGTCCGTCCCGCCGGTGCCCGGCGCTCGGAAGGCGGGTCGCCGGGGCCGGCGGTAACGTCCGACGTCGTGCCCGTCCGCTCCCACACCTGCACCGCGTCATGACCTCGGCCCCGGCCCGCCAGGGGACCGAGGAGGAGTACACCCCCGACCCGCGCCGCTGGCGGGCCCTGTCCGTCACCCTTGCCGCGGGGTTCATGACGCTGCTCGACGTCAGCATCGTCTCGGTGGCGCTGCCGTCGATCCAGCACGGGCTCGGCACCGACCCGGCGGGCGCGCAGTGGGTGGTCTCGGGGTACGCGCTGACCTTCGGCCTCGCGCTCGTCCCGGCCGGCCGGCTCGGCGACGCGTTCGGCCGCCGCCGGATGTTCCTGATCGCGCTCACCGCGTTCGTCGCCTTCAGCGCCCTGTGCGGTGCGGCGCCCACGATCGAGCTGCTCGTGGTCGCCCGGCTGCTGCAGGGCTTCGCGGCGGGGTCGCTGGCGCCGCAGAACTCCGGGCTGATCCAGAGCCTGTTCCGCGGCGCCGAGCGGGGCCGGGCGTTCGGGTTCTTCGGCGCCACGGTCGGCATCTCGACGGCGGCCGGCCCGATCGTGGGCGGGCTGCTGCTCGCCGCCTTCGGGGAGCCCGACGGCTGGCGGTGGATCTTCTACGTGAACGTCCCGATCGGGGTGCTGGCGGTGGTGCTGGCCGCACGGCTGCTGCCGAAGGCGCAGACCGGGGAGCGGCCGCACATCGACTGGGCCGGTGCGGCGCTGCTGGGCGGGGCGGTGCTCGCGCTGCTCCTGCCGTTGGTGCAGGCCGAGTCCGGCGGGATCGCGCGGCTGTGGTGGCTGTTCCCGATCGGCGTGGCGCTGGCGATGCTGTTCCTGTGGTGGGAGCGCCGCGAGGTGCGCCGCGGCGCCGAGCCGCTCTTCGACATCCGGCTGGTCACCGAGACCTCCGGCTACGCACCCGGCGCCCTGCTCGGGCTCGTCTACTTCACCGGGTTCTCCGGCGTCTGGATCGTGTTCGCGCAGTTCTTCCAGTCCGGCCTCGGCTACACGCCGCTGCAGTCCGGGCTGTCGGTCACCGCCTTCGCGGTCGGCTCCGCGGTGTCCGCCGTGGTGGCCGGGCGGCTCGTCGAGCGCTTCGGCCGCCGGCTCACCGTGTTCGGCCTGTCGCTGGTCGCCGTGGGCGTGGCCGCGACCGCGGCGATCCTCGCGCTGGTCCCGGGGGAGATCGCCGGGATCGCCGCCGCGCCGGCCCTGCTGCTGGGCGGCATCGGAGGCGGCTTCGTGATCTCCCCGAACATCACCATGACCCTGCGCAACGTGCCCGTGCGGATGGCCGGCTCGGCCGGCGGCGCCCTGCAGACCGGGCAGCGTGTGGGCGCGGCGATCGGCACCGCCGTCGTCGCCGGGGTGTACTACGGCGTGCTGGGCGCCGCCGGCGACTCGTACCGGGCCGCCATCGCCGGCGCGCTCGGTGTGGCCGTGCTGACCACGCTCGTCGCGCTCGGCGTGGGCATCCACGACCTGCGCGACGAGCGCCGCCGGGCCGCGGGCGTCGGCGCGCCGGACCCCGACGCCCCGGACACCCGCGACGGCGGGGCCTCGGCCGACGACGAGACGCCCCACCACATCTCGCACGACTGAGCGCGCGCGGGCGGTCACACCGGCGGCGCGGGCACCCCCAGCGCGTCCCGGAGGAACTGCACCTGCAGGAGCAGCAGGTTCTCGGCGACGACCTCCTGCGGCGTCATGTGCGTGACGCCGGAGAGCGGCAGCACCTGGTGCGGGCGGCCCGCGGCGAGGAGCGCCGAGGACAGCCGCAGGGTGTGGGCGGCCACGACGTTGTCGTCCGCGAGCCCGTGGATGATCATGAGGGGCCGGTTCGGGCGGTCCTCGGAGGCCGGGGTGGCGGCGTCGGCGAGCAGCGACGACCGCTCGTAGGCCGCCTTCTCGACGGCCGGGTGCCCGAGGTAGCGCTCGGTGTAGTGGGTGTCGTAGAGCTCCCAGTCCGTGACCGGCGCACCGGCCACCGCGGCGTGGAAGACGTCCGGCCGGCGCAGCACCGCGAGCGCCGCGAGGAACCCGCCGAAGGACCAGCCGCGGATGCCGACCCGGGTGAGGTCGAGGTCCGGGTTCTCGACGGCGAGGGCGCGCAGGGCGTCGACCTGGTCGTCGAGCACGGGCTGGGCGAGGTCCAGGTGCACGGCCCGCTCGAACTCCGGCCCGCGGCCGGGCATCCCGCGGCCGTCGACGACCACCACCGCGAAGCCCTGCTCGGCGAACCACTGGCTGGTCAGGTGCGGGTTGCGGGCGGCGTAGACGCGCTGGCCGTGCGGCCCGCCGTACGGGTCCATCAGCACCGGCAGCGGCACACCCGGCTCCCACCAGGAGGGCAGCAGCAACGCGGTCTGCAGCCGCCGTTCGCCGGCCCGGTGCAGCGAGATCCGCAGCTCGACGTTCGGCTCGGCCGCGAAGGAGGCGATCTCCCGCTCGACGACACCAGCGCCGTCCGCGGTCCGGACCGTGGTCGCGGCCGGCGAGGCGAGGTCGGTCGAGGTGCGCACGTACGTGCCGCCGGAGAGACGCCCGGAGTGCACGCCCTCCTCGGGCGACACGGGCACCAGCCCGCCCACGGCGTCCCAGGTCCACAGCCGGACCGACGCGGGGGTGGTCGAGCCGCTGATCAGCAGGGTGTCGCCGTCGACGTCGAGCAGGCTGCGGACCTGGAGATCCGGCGGGGTGACGGGCTCGCCGTCGACCAGCACCCGGTGCGCCCCGTCGCGGTGGGCCAGCTTCACCAGCGCGCCGGAGGCGGTGTGCACCCGCAGGCCCGGTGTCGCGTCGACCCACACCGGGTCGGTCTCCTCGTCGACGAGCGTGGTCGTGCCCGTGGCCGGGTCGACCGCGAGCATCCGCAGCGCCTTCTGGTCGCGGGGCTGCACGACCACGAACAGGCCCCGGTCGTCCCACACGACGTCGACCACGTACTCGTCCCGCTCGACGTCCCACCCGATCGGCGTGCGGCTGCCGTCGAGGCCGACGATCTCGAGGGTCACGGCCGGGTTGGTGGTGCCGGCCGCGGGATAGCGGACGGCCGCGGGGGTGCGGTCGGGGTTCGCCGGGTCCGCGATGTGCCACACCGGCACCGCGGCCTCGTCGACCCGGGCGACGACGAGCGCGTCGCCGTCGGGGGACCACCAGAAGCCGCGCATCCGGTCGATCTCCTCGGCGGCGACGAAGTCGGCCAGCCCGTAGGTGACGTCGTCGCCCTCGGGGACCAGCAGGGTCGTGGTGGTGCGCGCGGCGATCAGGTGCAGGTGCAGGGCGCCGCCGGAGACGAACGCGATCCGCGCGCCGGTGGGGTCGAGCCGCGGGTCGATCACCGCGCCGTGGGTCTCGATGAGCCGCGGGGTGAGCCCGCCGGCGAACTCGGCCAGGTAGAGCCGGCCGGACAAGGGGAACACGGCGCGGGTCACGGCCCGGTCCGTCGCGTAGCCGACCACCCCGCCCGCCTGCTCCCGAGCCCGCTCGCGGCGCGCCCGCTCCTCGGCCGGCAGGTCCTCGACGTCCGTGTCGTCGAGCTCGCGCGGGTCGGCGATCAGCCGCTCCTCGCCGGTCTCCACCTCGAGGCTCCACAGGCACGTCACCGGGTCCGTGCCGCCGCGACTGCGCAGGAAGACGACCCTGCCGCCGTCGGGCGAGACGGTGACGCCGCGCGGGGCGCCGAGGGTGAACCGGCGGGTGCGGGCGTGCAGGCGGGGGAAGGAGTCGGCGGTCGACCGGGTGTCCGTGATCGGCTGGCTCACGGTGCGCAGTCTGCCGGACCGCGCCGCGCCGGACCGGACGGCCTTCCCTGCCAAACGACCGGTGGGTAGCGTCGGCGGGTGTGACGGCACGGACCCTCGGCGACCTGCTGGCCGCCCATCCGCACGACACCGCCTGGACCGTTGCGGGCGAGCGCACCTCGCCCGCCGCGCTCGACACCGCCGCGAAACGGCTGGCCGCGGGCTTCCTCGGCCTCGGCCACGAGCCGGGTGACCACGTGGCGCTGATGATGCGGGCGAGCCCGGCCGCGCTCGCGGTGTGGTTCGGCCTCGCCCGGGCAGGTCTCGTGGAGGTCCCGCTCAACACCGCCACCCGCGGCCACCTGCTGGAACACCTGCTGGCGCACTCGCGGGCCCGCACGGTGGTGTGCGACGCCGAGTTCCTGCCGCTCGTGCGCGAGGCGGCGCCGGCGGGCGTCCGGATCGTCGTGCACGGATCCGGTGACGCCCCGTCCCTGGAGGACGTGGAGCGGGAGCCGGCGGGGTTCTCCGCGGTCGACCCCGACGCGACGACGGTCGTGCTCTACACGTCCGGCACCACCGGCCCGCCGAAGGGCGTCCGGCTCTCGCACCGGTCGAACCTGTGGCTGGCCCGCCGCACCGTGGAGCTGATGGGCTACACCGCCGCCGACCGGCTCTACTCGGTGTTCCCGCTCTTCCACTCCAACGCCCGCTTCTGCTCGGTGCTGCCCGCGCTGCTCACCGGCGCCGGGCTGGTCATGGACCGGCGCTTCTCGGCGAGCGGGTTCTGGGACACCTGCCGCGCCCACGGGATCACCGCGTTCAACTTCCAGGGCGCGATGCTCACCCTGCTCCACAACCGCTCGCCGCGGCCCGACGACGCCGACAACCCCGTCCGCGTCGGCTTCGGCGCCCCGTGCCCGCCGGAGGTCACGGAGGCCTTCGAGCGGCGGTTCGGCGTGGCGCTCACCGAGATCTACGGCAGCACCGAGGCGTCGCTGGTCGTCGAGGGGCCGCCGGGGGAGCGGCGCAGCGGCTCGCCCGGCCGCGCCGCTGCGGGCTACGAGGTGCGGATCGTCGACGAGCGCGGGCACGAGGTGCCGCGCGGCGAGGCGGGCGAGATCGTCTGCCGGCCGAAGGAGCCGGGCATCCTCTTCAGCGGCTACCACGACATGCCGGAGGAGACCGTCGAGGCGTGGCGGGACCTGTGGTTCCACACCGGGGACCGCGGCCGCATGGACGCGGCCGGGTACCTCTACTTCCTCGACCGGCTCTCCGACTCGATCCGCCGCCGCGGCGAGAACGTCTCCTCCTGGGAGATCGAACGGGTCCTCGCGACGCACCCGGCGGTCGACGCCGTCGCGGCCTACGGGGTGCCCAGCCCGCTCTCCGAGGAGGACGTCATGGTCGCCGTCGTCCTCGTGCCCGGGGCCGGGCTCGACGGGCCGGGCGTGGTCGCCCACTGCACCGGACGGCTGACGGAGTTCGCGGTGCCCCGGTACGTGCGGTTCCTCGACGCGCTGCCGGTGACCCCGAGCCAGCGGACGGAGAAGTACAAGCTGCGGGCGGACGGGGTCACCGCCGACACCTGGGACCGGGAGGCCTGATGGAGCGGTTCGACATCACCTCGCCGCGGCCCGGCGTCGCCCTGGTGACGATCGCCCGGCCGGACAAGCTCAACGCGATGGACCCGCTGTTCTTCCGGGAGCTGATCGCGCTCACCGGGGAGCTGGGCGCGGACCCGGAGGTCCGGGCGGCCGTCCTGACGGGCGCGGGGCGGGCCTTCTCGGCGGGCGGGGACATCGCGAGCTTCCGGGAGATCGCCGGCGACACCGCCCGCGTCCGCCGGCACCTGCGCCTGGTGTTCGACGCGTTCAGCAGCGTCGAGCGCTGCCCGGTCCCGGTGATCGGCGCGGTCAACGGCATCGCGCACGGCGGCGGCACCGAACTGACCCTGGCCTGCGACGTCGTCTACGCGGCCGAGTCGGCGACCTTCGCCTTCCGCGAGCCCACCGTCGGGCTCACGCCGGGCTGGGGCGTGGTGCGCGGGCCCGAGGTGATGGGCCGGCACTGGACGCGGCTGCTGGCGCTGTCCGGACGGGTGATCGACGCCGGCACCGCCGCCCGGGCGGGGCTGGTCCAGGAGGTGCTGCCCGACGCGGCGCTGCTCGACGCCGCGCTGGACCTGGCCACGGAGATGGCGGCGCTGCCGCCGCTCGCGGTCGAGGTGGGCAAGGCGTTCGTCAACCGCGGGACCGAGCCCGGCTTCGCGGAGGCGGTCGAGGCCACGGCCCTGCTCTTCGGCACCGCCGAGCACCGGGAGCGGGTGGCCGCCTTCCTCGAACGGTGATCCGCTCGCCCCACCGGGGGGACCGCTCGACCCCCTGATTTCCGCTCGTCCGGCCCGGCCCGTCTCCGTTTCCGACGGCACGCGTTGGGAATGCATCCCCACCAACGGAGGTGACCGGATGATCAACGTGTACCTCTCGGCCCGGGCGCTGGCGGCGGCCCGGTCCGTCGACCCGGGTGTCTCGCCCGCGGCCGTGCACGCGGCCGTCGAGATCGCCCTGGTCGAGCAGCTGCGCGAGGTCGCGACGTGGTCGCCGGAGCGGATCCGGGACCGGGCGACGCGCATCGAGCGGGACGCGACCGGCTAGAGGCTCCTAGTTCACGCAGGGCACGGCCGCGGCGTCGATCAGCGGGCGGTGCTGCCACTGGTCCTCGGGCACGGCGATCGTGGTGGTCGGTGCGACCGCCGACGTCGCCGTCGCGGCGGTCGGGGTGCCGGAGGGCGTCGCCGACGGGGTGGGCCCGGTGGCCTTGACCCGCGACGCGTCCGGGTCGGGTGTCTCGGGCGCGGTCCCGTCCGCCCGGGCGTCGGTGAACAGCACGGTGTGCACGAAGTCCCGGACCTGGTCGTCGTCGATCTCCACGGCCACGCCGTCGACGGGGGTCCAGAGGTCCGGGCGGATCGAGGGGATGGTCCGGAACACGACGTCGCCGCCCGCGAGCCCGCCGAGCTGACCGACGAGCTGCCGCAGGTCCCACCCCGAGTCGACGACGACGTGCCGGGTCACCACCCCCAGCAGCGCCGAGACGGTGGCGGGGTCGGCGAGGGTGCCGGCGGCGAGCACCTGGTGGGCGAGCCCGGCGAGGAAGGCCTGCTGGCGGGTGATCCGGTCGAGGTCCCCGCCGTCGAGCCCGTGCCGCTGGCGGACGAACGCCAGCGCGGCGGCCCCGCTGACCGACTGCGGCCCGGCGGGCAGGTCCACCCCGGAGTAGGCCCGGTCGTCGACCGGCTGGTTGAGGCAGACGTTGACCCCGCCGAGCGTGCCCGTGAGCTCGACGAACCCGGCGAGGTTGAGCTCGGCGTAGTGGTCGACCGTGGTCCCCGAGACGGCCTCGACGGTCGCGACGAGGTTCGCCCGGCCTGCCTCGCGGCTGCGCCGGTCCAGCTCGGCGCCCGTGACGCCCTGCGCCTCGAGCCGCGCCTGCTCGGCCCGGTACGCACGGCCGTACGCCGAGTTGATCTTGTGGCGGCCGCTGCCGTCGGCCAACGGGACGTAGGAGTCGCGCGGGAACGAGACCGTGACGACAGGCGAGCGCGGGTCCGCCGGCACGCGGACGAGCATGATCGTGTCGGTGTGCAGCTCCCCGCCGTCGTCGCCGGCGTGGATCTCGGCGAGCAGGTCGGGCGGGAGCGGCTCGCCCTGCGCGTCCGTGCGGCTGTCCAGGCCGACCAGCAGCGCGGTGTAGCTGCGGCGCGGGGTCGACACCGCGGCCGTGGCGCCCGCGCGGGTGGCCAGGACCGAGCTGGTGGTGAGGTCGGCCGCGAAGGTCCGCGACACCACCCAGACGTAGCCGGTGCCGGCGAGGACCGCGACGGCGAGCAGCGCGACGCCCGTGCGCCCGGCACCGGCGAGGACGCGGCGGAGCGTGCGGGACCGCGGCGGCTTCTCCATCCGTTCCTCTCACGCACAGGGACCACTGCACGTCCCGACGCTGCGTCCGTCCAGAGGAGAACACGGCCACCAGGGCCGTCGGCCGAGCGTACGGCCTGTGCACACGCCCGTGGCGAACGAGTGATCACCTCCACCCGACCGGCCCAACGCCCGTCCGGTCACTCGGGCCGGGTGAGGCGCCCGCGCCCGGGGCGGCGCGACCGTGGGGGGCGAACCGCACGAGAGACGAGGAGACCGGCATGAACGATCGTCGGACGGACCCGCAGTGGGAGGACCTCGACCACGGGCTGCTGATCGGATCGGTGGTCCTGCTGGCGGTGGGCGCCCTCGCCGGTCTGGGGGGCTCGTTGCTGGCGGGAGCGGCCGCGGCCAAGGCGGCCCGCAGCTGGCTGCGCCGGGCGGACCTGGGACCGACGGACCTGGCCAAGCTCAAGTGGGCGCAGGCCCGCGCGGCCGCCGGTGCGGGCGCCGGGGCGTGGCGCGCCGCGGAGCCCGGGGACCGGCGCGCGGTGCCGGTGCCCTGACCAGCGGCAGCACCCGGGGGGAGGCGCCCGTTCGCCCGCGGCGGGTGAGGCCGGGTCCGCCGGGCGGACCTAGCTTCGGCGCGTGACGACTCCGGTGCCACCCCCCGCCCGCAGCCCGGACGACCTGCCGTCGAACGGGTCCCGACCCCGTGACCGGGGCCTGCCGCGCGCGCTCGTCGTGCTGCTGGGCGCCGCGGCGGTCGTCGTGGTGGTGGCCGGCATCAAGGCGATCGCCTGGCTGATCGCACCGGCGTTCATGGCGCTGATCATCGTGATCGCGGTCTCGCCGGTGCAGGGCTGGCTGAAGCGCAAGGGCTGGCCGGCGTGGGCGACGACGCTGGTGCTCGTCGTGCTGGTCTACGCGGTCCTGATCGTGCTCGCCCTCGGGATCGTCGCCTCGATCGCGCGGCTCGCGACCGAGGTCCCCAAGTACGCGTCGAAGGCCGACGGGATGGTCGCCTCCCTGACCGGCGCCCTCGCGAAGGCCGGCGTGGGGCCCGACCAGCTGAAGCAGGCGGCGAGCTCGCTCGACATCGGCAAGCTCGCCGGGCTCCTCGGCGCGCTCCTCGACAGCGTCGCCGGGCTCGCGTCGAGCCTCGTCTTCCTCCTCGCGCTCCTGCTCTTCCTGACGGTCGAGGCGGGAGGCGTGCGGCACCGGCTCGCCTCGATCGCCGCCGACCGGCCCGACGTCATCGGCGCCCTCGGCCACTTCGCCTGGGGCACGCGGCAGTACCTGCTCGTCACAACGGTCTTCGGGTTCATCGTCGCGGTGCTCGACTCGATCGCCCTTGCCCTGATGGGCATCCCGCTCGCGGTGACCTGGGGTCTGCTGGCCTTCATCACCAACTACATCCCCAACGTCGGGTTCGTCATCGGCGTGATCCCGCCCGCCCTGCTCGGCCTGTTGGTCGGGGGGCCGCAGCTCGCCATCGCGGTCGTGGTCGTCTACTGCGCGCTGAACTTCGTGGTCCAGTCGCTCATCCAGCCCCGGTTCATCGGGGACGCGGTGGGCCTGTCGATCACGGTGACGTTCGTGGCCCTGTTCTTCTGGGCCTGGCTGCTCGGCCCGCTCGGCGCGATCCTCGCGATCCCGCTGACGCTCCTGGTCAAGGCGATGCTCGTGGACATCGACCCGAAGGCGCGGTGGGCGGACGCCTGGCTGCGGTCGACGCCGAAGGAGGCGGAGGAGGCGGCCGCCGACGAGGCCGCCAAGGCGGCGCGCAAGGCGGAGAAGAAGGCCGCGCGCAAGGCGCACCGGCACCCGCAGCCGGCAGGCGTCGCGAGCGGGACCGACGGGGACGCCGCGGGCGGGCCGGGGGCCGCCGGGCCGCCCGAGCCCCCCGCCCGCAGCGACCCCCGGGTCACGCCGTGAGCCGCGGCGGCACCCGCACCCGCGGCTGACCGCGCGTGAGCACCGAGTCGTGAGTACCGAGGCGCTGGTGCTCGCACTGTCCGCGGTCCTCCGGCCCACCGCGCTCGCCGCGCTGTTCGCGATCCTGGCGTCCCGGGACCCCCGGCGGCTGCTGACGGCGTACCTCGTGGGCGGGCTCGTGTTCACCCTCGCCGTCGGCACCCTGGTCGTCGTGCTCCTGCAGGGCCTCAACGCCCGCACGGCGACGACGTCGAGCAGGCCGGTCCTCGACGTCGTCCTCGGCGTGGCCGCGCTCGGCTACGCGGTGGCGGCGCTGGCGCGGTGGCAGTCGCCCTGGCCGTTGAGCCGGGGGACCGAGCGGCCGCCCGGCGAGCCGACCTGGATGCAGCGCCGGCTGCAGGGGCTGACGGTGCGCGGGGCCGCCGGAGCCGGCGTCCTCACCCACCTGCCCGGCCTGACGTACCTGGCCGCGCTCAACGCGATCGTCGCCTCGGCCGCGGGAGCGGTGGTCGACGGGCTGGTCCAGGTGGCCGTCTACAACGCGATCTGGTTCAGCACCGCGATCGTCGCGCTCGTGCTCGCGGTGCACCGCCCGCAGGTCGCCCGGGAGGTGCTCGAACGGCTCGTCGCCTGGATCCGCGCCCACCGCCGGCCCATCACGGTCGTGTTCTTCGGGGCGCTGGGCGCCTACCTGGTCGTCACGGGGACCGTGGACCTGATCACGCGGGCCTGAGCACCGAGCGCACGCGAGCGGTCGCAGGCGGCGTACCACGAACGGGTGGACGGCGGCCGCCGGGGTGACCAACCGTGGTCCCACCCACCAGACTGGCGCCGGGCAGCACCGGGTCGCGGGCAGGGGGTTCGACGGGTGAGCACGCACAGGGCGTCGACGAGCGGGAGCGGCGGTTTCCGGGCCGTCGGGCAGAAGCCCCCGGTCCCGTACCAGCGGGCCGCCACGGGCGCCCCGCCGGAGGGCCCGCCGACCACCGTCGGGGAGCAGGCGGCGCGCGCCGGCTGGGCGCCCGCGCCGCGACAGTCGCCGGCCCACACCCCGCCGCGCGGCCAGCGACTCCCGGGCACCGGCGACGGGCGGGCCCTCACCCTGCTGCGGATCGTCGCGTACGTGCTGACCTCGCTCGCGAGCCTGCTGTTCATCGCGCTCGTCGTGTACGGGTACCTGCTCGTGCAGGACGCGGTCCAGACGTTCCCGCGGCTGTTCACACCGGGCGGCTGACCGGGCCGGCGGCAGGGCGACGGGCGGGCGCCGGCGGCACTAGGCTGCGCGCGTGGACGTCCTGGACGAGTACAGCGGGCACACCGACCCCGGCGGCGCGGCGATCCGGCGGAGCCTGGCCCCGCTCACGATCAGCAAGGTGTCCGTCGGCCCGATGGACAACAACGCCTACCTGCTGACCTGCACCGCCACCAACGAGGCGCTGCTCATCGACGCGGCCAACGAGCCGGAGCGCATCGCCGACCTGGTCGGGGCGGAGGACGGCAGGCCCGAGCTGCGGCACCTCGTCACCACCCACCGCCACCACGACCACTGGCAGGCGCTGGGCGCGGTGGCGGGGATGTTCCAGACCCGGCAGATCGCGCACCCGCTCGACGCCCCCGAACTGCCGATCCCGATGGACGAGCTCGTCTCGCACGGCGACCGGGTGGAGTTCGGCGACATCTCCCTCGAGGTCATCCACCTGCGCGGGCACACGCCGGGCTCCATCGCGCTGCTCTACCGCGGCCCGGACCGCCCGCACCTGTTCACCGGCGACTCCCTGTTCCCGGGCGGGCCGGGCAAGACCTGGTCGGCCGAGGACTTCGCCTCGCTGATGGACGACCTCGAGTCCCGGGTCTTCGGCGAACTGCCGGACGACACCTGGGTCTACCCGGGCCACGGCGACGACACCACCCTCGGCGCGGAGCGTCCGTCGTTGAAGGAGTGGCGGGAGCGGGGCTGGTGAGCTGAGCGCCGGCCGCCTCGACTTCCGAGGTGGCCGACCGTCTGCTCGCGGTCGATCCGAGGCCCCGACGCCGCCGTAGGTCGGCGGGCCGCGGGGCCGCGGGTCGTCGCCGCACACCCGCTCGGACGCGCTGCCGCCCGATCGCGGGAGCGGCACACCCGAGCGCCGGCGGCACAGCGGCCGGAGCGCGAGACGCCCGCGGTAGCGCGGCATCCTGCCCCCCGCGCCGGCACACCTGCTCATAGCGCCGGCAGTCGTGCAGGCCGTCGACGGGTGTCCCGGGGACTCGCCGGATGTGGCGGCGGGCAGGAACGGGTGTGCCGCGACCGGGGGCGGAGGCCCCGTGGTACCGCCGTCGAACATGTGTGCGACAGTGGTCACCTGGTCCGGCGGGCGCCGCCGGGAAGCACCGGGCGGTCCGCGGCGTTGAGCCGGGTGGCCGAACGGGGATCCCGACGGCGGCCGCGGTGCCGGTGCGAGCCGGCGGCCCGTGTTCGCCCGGCGCTCGCCGGTGCGCGCCCGCCGACCGGGAACCCCGGGCCGGACGGTGCGGACGATTTCTGTCGGACCCCCGGCCTAGCATCGATCGCGGGTCCCCGGTCTGCCGCGGACCGGGCCCGCCGATCCCCGGTGACCCGTAAGGAGGCGCCCTCGTGGCACAGGTCCGCACCCCGCACGACGCTCCCCGGCTGGTCGTGCGCGGCGCGCGCGAGCACAACCTGCGCGGGGTCGATCTCGACCTGCCCCGGGACAGCCTCGTCGTCTTCACCGGCCTGTCCGGCTCCGGCAAGTCGAGCCTCGCGTTCGACACGATCTTCGCCGAGGGCCAGCGGCGGTACGTCGAGTCGCTGTCGGCGTACGCGCGGCAGTTCCTCGGCCAGATGGACAAGCCCGACGTCGACTTCATCGAGGGCCTCTCGCCCGCGGTGTCGATCGACCAGAAGTCCACGAACCGCAACCCGCGCTCCACGGTCGGCACGATCACCGAGGTCTACGACTACCTGCGGCTGCTCTACGCCCGGGCCGGCGTCCCGCACTGCCCGGTCTGCGGCGAGGTGATCGAGAAGCAGACCCCGCAGCAGATCGTCGACCAGGTGCTGGCGATGGAGGAGGGCAGCCGCTTCCAGGTGCTGGCCCCGGTGGTCCGCACCCGCAAGGGCGAGTTCGTCGACCTCTTCACCACGCTGCAGGGCCAGGGCTACTCCCGCGTGCTGGTCGACGGCACGGTCCACCAGCTCAGCAACCCGCCGAAGCTGAAGAAGCAGGAGAAGCACGACATCGCGGTCGTCGTCGACCGGCTGTCGGTCAAGCCGAGCGCCAAGCAGCGGCTCACCGACTCGGTGGAGACCGCGTTGCGCCTGGCGGACGGGCTCGTCGTGCTGGAGTTCGTCGACCTGGACGACGAGCACCCGCACCGCGAGCGCCGGTTCTCCGAGCGGATGGCCTGCCCCAACGGGCACCCGCTCACGCTCGACGACCTCGAGCCCCGCACGTTCTCCTTCAACTCGCCGTACGGCGCGTGCCCGGAGTGCTCGGGCATCGGCATCAAGAAGGAGGTCGACCCGGAGCTCGTCATCCCGGACCCCGAGCTCAGCCTGGCCGACGGGGCCGTGGCGCCGTGGAACAACGGGCACACCGCCGAGTACTTCGGCCGGCTGCTGTCCGGGCTGGCCAAGAGCATCGGGTTCCGGATGGACACGCCGTGGCGGAAGCTGCCCGCGGAGGCGCAGAAGGCGGTGCTCCACGGCAGCGACGACCAGGTGCACGTCCGCTACCGGAACCGGTACGGCCGCGAGCGCGCCTACTACGCCAACTTCGAGGGCGTGATCCCGTTCCTCGAGCGCCGGATGGACCAGACCGAGTCCGAGTCGCAGCGCGAGCGGTACGAGGGCTACATGCGGGACGTGCCGTGCCCGGCGTGCAAGGGGGCGCGGCTCAAGCCCGAGGTCCTGGCCGTCACCCTGGCGCACCGCGAGCAGGGCGACCGGTCGATCGCCGAGGTGTCGGCGATGTCGGTGGCCGAGTGCGCCGAGTTCCTCGACGGGATGGTGCTCGACCAGCGGCAGGCGATGATCGCGGGCCGGGTGCTCAAGGAGATCCAGGCGCGGCTGGGATTCCTGCTCGATGTCGGGCTGGACTACCTCTCGCTCGACCGCGCGGCCGGCACCCTGTCCGGCGGTGAGGCGCAGCGCATCCGCCTGGCCACGCAGATCGGCTCCGGCCTGGTCGGCGTGCTCTACGTGCTCGACGAGCCGTCCATCGGCCTGCACCAGCGCGACAACCGCCGGCTGATCGACACGCTGACCCGGCTCAAGGAGCTGGGCAACACGCTGATCGTGGTGGAGCACGACGAGGACACCATCCGGGCCGCGGACTGGGCCGTCGACATCGGCCCGGGCGCGGGGGAGCACGGCGGCCAGGTCGTGCACTCCGGCACGGTGGCGGACCTGGAGTCGCACGACACGTCGCTCACCGGGGCTTACCTCTCCGGGCGGCGCAGTATCCCGGTGCCGGACGTGCGGCGCACCCTCGACCCGGAGCGCAGGCTCACGATCGTCGGCGCGCGCGAGCACAACCTGCGGGGGATCGACGTCGACATCCCGCTCGGCGGGCTCGTCTCGATCACCGGCGTGTCCGGCTCCGGCAAGTCCACGCTGATCAACGACATCCTGGCCACCGTGCTGGCGAACAAGCTCAACGGCGCTCGCCAGGTGCCGGGCCGGCACACCCGGATCACCGGGATCGAGCAGCTGGACAAGCTCGTGCGCGTCGACCAGTCGCCGATCGGGCGCACGCCGCGGTCCAACCCGGCCACGTACACCGGCGTCTGGGACAAGATCCGCACCCTGTTCGCGTCGACCACCGAGGCGAAGGTGCGCGGCTACCAGGCGGGCCGCTTCTCGTTCAACGTCAAGGGCGGGCGCTGCGAGGCGTGCTCCGGGGACGGCACGATCAAGATCGAGATGAACTTCCTGCCCGACGTGTACGTCCCCTGCGAGGTCTGCAAGGGCGCCCGGTACAACCGGGAGACCCTCGAGGTGCACTACAAGGGCAAGACCGTGGCGGACGTGCTGGACATGCCGATCGAGGAGGCCGCGGAGTTCTTCGCGCCGATCACCTCGATCAGCCGGTACCTGACCACGTTGGTCGACGTCGGGCTGGGCTACGTCCGGCTCGGGCAGCCGGCGCCCACCCTCTCCGGCGGCGAGGCGCAGCGCGTGAAGCTGGCCAGCGAGCTGCAGAAGCGGTCCAACGGCCGCACGATCTACATCCTCGACGAGCCGACCACCGGCCTGCACTTCGAGGACATCCGCAAGCTGCTGCAGGTGATCAACGGGCTGGTCGACAAGGGCAACTCGGTCGTCGTCATCGAGCACAACCTCGACGTGATCAAGACGTCGGACTGGGTCCTCGACATGGGGCCCGAGGGCGGTTCCGGCGGCGGCACGGTCGTCGCGCAGGGCACCCCCGAGGAGGTCGCGGGCACCGAGGGCAGCTACACCGGCCTGTTCCTCAAGGACCTGGTCACACCGGCGGCCCCGGCCCGGCGCACCCGGCGGAAGAAGGCCGTCGCCGCGAGCTGAGCGTCGTCGTTCCGACCGGGCGTGCCCGGGACCGCTGCGGTGGTCCCGGGCACGCTGCGTTCGTAGCAGTCAGCGCACGGTGAGCGCGTGTGCGATCACCCACTCGTGTTGCGCAAGCGCGACCGACCGGCATCACCGCCGTAACAGCCGTGAAACCGCAGCGAACCCGGATCTTCCTAGATTCTGCGGGTCGGCGCGTCGGGGAACGAGTGTCGACCACCGACACACCACCGGTGCGCCCGCCGGCCGTCCCGACCCAGGACGCCGACCGTACGTCGTAGGAGATCGCCACATGACGCTGCTCGTCCCGCCGCCCCACCAGCCCCCGACCGGTCCGGGCACCAGCCGCCGCGGCTTCCTGCGCCTCGCCGGCCTCGGTGTCGGCGTCGGTGCCGCGGGCGTCGCCCTCGCCGCCTGCGGCGGCGGTGGCTCCGGGAGCGCACCGGCCTCCGGTGCGGCTACAGCCGCCCCCGGCCAGTACGGCACGCTCGCCCTGCAGCTGTCGTGGATCAAGAACATCGAGTTCGCCGGCGAGTACATGGCGGACTCGAAGGGCTACTACAAGGCGGCGGGCTTCGACTCGGTCGACCTCGTGACCGGCCCGGTCGACAGCGCCGACGCGCTGGTCCTGGCCAAGAACGTCGACGTCGGCCTCTCCGCGCCCGACGCGACGGCCCGCTTCATCACCGAGCAGGGCGCACCGCTGAAGATCATCGGCAGCACGTTCCAGAAGAACCCGTTCTGCATCCTGTCCATGGAGCAGGGCACCCCGATCCGCACACCGCAGGACCTGATCGGCAAGCGCCTCGGCATCCAGGCCGGCACCAACCAGCAGATCTTCGCCGGGTTCCTCAAGGCCAACAACATCGACCCGGGCAGGGTCCAGCAGGTCGTCGTCCAGTACGAGCCGACCCCGCTGACCGAGAAGAGCGTCGACGGCTTCATGGCCTACACGACCAACGAGCCGTTCCTCATCAAGGCGGACGGCTTCACCCCGGTCACCCTGCCCTTCGCGGACAACGGCCTGCCGCTGACCGCGGAGACCTTCGTCGTGCTGCAGGAGACCATCGAGAACGACCGCGACAAGCTCAAGGCGTTCCTGACCGCCGAGATCAAGGGCTGGAACGACGCGGTCGCGGATCCGAAGGCCTCGGCCGAGCTCGCCGTGAACACCTACGGCAAGGACCTCGGCCTGGACGTCGCCGGCCAGACCGAGCAGATGCAGGCGCAGAACGAGCTCGTCGTCAGCCCGGACACGCAGGCCAACGGCCTGTTCACGCTGACCCCCGCGCTGCAGGAGAACATCGTCAAGGCCCTGGGGAACATCGGCATCACCGTCACCGCGGCCGACCTGTTCGACCTGACGCTGCTCGACGAGATCTACGCGTCCGACCCGAGCCTGATCAAGGCCTGACCGGACCGGCACGAGCGAGCAGCGGGAGGAGGCGGCTGTGACGGGGACACACCTCGACCGGCACGCGGGCAGCAGATCGTCCACCACGGACCCCCGGGCCGAGCCACGGGCGGCGACCGGGATCAACATCCAGGGTCTGGAGAAGGTCTTCACGATGGGCCGCCGCTCCGTGCAGGCGCTCGCGGCGACGAACCTGGGGACCACGCAGAACTCGTTCCTCTCGCTGCTCGGCCCGTCGGGCTGCGGCAAGTCGACGATCCTGCGCATCCTCGCCGGGCTGGAGACGCCCACCGAGGGGACCGCGCTGATCAACGGCCGCTCCACCCGGGAGATCCAGCGCGACCACCAGCTGGGCATCGCCTTCCAGGAGGCGGCCCTGCTGCCGTGGCGCAGCGTGGCGAGCAACATTCGGCTGCCGCTGGAGGTCGCCGGCATCACCCCGGAGCCGGGGCTGATCGACGACCTCGTCTCGCTCGTCGGGCTGTCCGGCTTCGAGAAGGCCAAGCCGGCGCAGCTCTCCGGCGGCATGCGGCAGCGCGTGGCCATCGCGCGGTGCCTGGCCGTGCAGCCCACGGTCATGCTGCTCGACGAGCCGTTCGGCGCGCTCGACGACATGACCCGCCAGCGCCTGAACGTCGAGCTGCTGCGGATCTGGACCGAGCGCCCGGCGACCACGCTCATGGTCACCCACGGCATCTCCGAGGCGGTGTTCCTGTCCGACGTCGTGGCCGTCATGAGCCCGCGGCCCGGGCGGATCGCCGAGGTGGTCGAGATCGACCTGCCTCGGCCGCGGCTGCCGGAGCTCCAGCGCACCCCGGAGTTCCACGAGTACGTCGACCGGCTCTCCGAGATCCTCTTCGGCCGCGGCGGGGCACCCGCCGACGCGCACTGATGGCCGCGCCCACCGTCCCGCCCGTCACGGCGGCCGCCGACCCCGCGGAGGGCGGCCGGTTCACCGCCCTCCGCGGGGCGCCGCCGTGGGTGGGCGGGATCGTCGGCGTCGTGGTGATCGTCGTCGTCTGGTGGATCGCGTCGCTGACGCTCTACCAGGGGAGCGGAGCGATCCCGACGCCACCGTCCGTCGTCGCCAGGTTCTTCGACGGCGGGCAGTGGTCGGCCACCCTGAACAACGCGGGCGGGACGGTCGGCTCGGCCGCCCTCGGCTACCTCTGGGGCAACCTCGCGGCGATCGTGCTGGCGGTGATCGTGCTGCTGGTGCCCCCGCTGGAGGCGCTGGCCAACCAGATCGCCGTCGTCAGCTACTGCATCCCGCTGGTGGCCATCGGCCCGGTGATCGTGATCGTGGCCGGGCGGGACGCGCCGTCGGGTGCGTCGGTCGTGCTGGCCGCGATGAGCTGCTTCTTCACCACCACGGTCGGCTGTCTGCTCGGCCTGCGCGCCGCCCCGCGCACGAGCATCGACCTCATCAGGGCCTACGGCGGCAGCACCTGGACCGCGCTGCGCAAGGTGCAGCTGGTCTCCGCGCTGCCCAGCCTGTTCGCCGCACTGAAGATCGCGGCCCCGGCGGCGTTCCTCGGCGCGATCCTCGCCGAGTACCTCGGCAGCGGCGGCGACTCGACGCTCGGCCGCGCCGTCATCGCCGCGCAGTCCCAGTCCGACGCGCCCCAGCTCTGGTACCTCGCGCTGGTCAGCGGGATCATCTCCGGCCTCGGTTTCGTCGTGGTCGGCCTGGTCGCGAAGCTCGTCACGCCGTGGACCACGGGCGCCGACGTCCCGGCAGGAGCCCGATGACCGCCACGCCGATCACCGCCCCCGTCGGGGAGGCGACCACGGCGAGCGGCGCCGCGACCACCCGGGCACTGCTGCGCCGCACCGGCCGGGCCGGGGTCACCATCGTCGTCGCGCTCGTGGTGCTGGGCCTGCTGTGGCAGGCACTGCTGCTGGTGTTCGACGTGTCCGCGTTCGTCGGGAAGTCGCCGCTCGACGTCGTGCAGTACCTGTTCTCCGACACCCCGCCGCGCGGCGTGCGGCCGGCCTCGATGAGGGCGGAACAGGCGCGGGCGGACAGCTTCGGCGCGCTCGGCACCACGCTGGTCAACGCGCTGATCGGCTTCGTGGCCGGCATGGTCGTCGCCACGCTGGTCGCGATCGGGTTCGTGCTGTGGAAGCCGGTCGAGTTCGCGTTCATGCCGATCGCCATGCTGCTGCGCTCCGTGCCGCTGGTCGCGATGGCGCCGGTGCTGCTGCTGATCTTCGGCCAGGGCAAGGTCGGGATCGCGGTCATCGCGGCGATCGTGGTGCTCTTCCCGGTGCTGGTGAACATCGTGGTCGGGCTGAACTCGGCCTCGCCGCAGTCGCTGGACCTCATCACGGTCAACGGCGGGTCGGCCCTGACGGCGCTGGTCAAGGTCCGGATCCCGTCGGCGCTGCCGGAGTTCCTCGCGGCGATGCGGATCTCGGTCCCGGGCGCGATCGTCGGCTCCATGCTGGCCGAGTGGCTCGTGGGCTTCGCGGGCATGGGCGGCGTGCTGTCCGGCTACAAGGGCTCGGGCAACTACGGCGGCGTCTGGACGATCGTGGCCCTCGCCGTGATCGCGTCGATCGTGCTCTACGAGCTGGCGACCATCCTCGAAGCCGCCGTGCTCACCCGCTGGGGCCCGAACGCCGGCGTCAGCACCGGCTGAGACACCGCTACTCGGCGAGCTGCTCGTACGCGGGTCGCAGCAGGTCGCGGACCTTGCGCCGGCGCACCTCGATCGGCAGCTCCGGCACCTGCTCGAGCAGTGCGCCCGGCTCGGGCTCGGCCGGGGCGAACCGGGTGAGGTCGAGCTCGCCGGCCGCGTAGAACCCGTCGAGCAGCTCGCCGAGGGGACGCGCCGTCTCCTCGGCGACGGGCTCGGGCGCCGCCGTGCTCCCGCGGCGGCGGCGCAGGTTCGCCAGCAGGGTCTCGCGGTCCCGTCCGCGCAGGGCGAGGACCTCGAACGGGTCCGCGTCGAACCGCTCGGCGAGCAGGTAGAACACCGCCGCGAGGTGCTTGCAGGGGACCGTGGCGTCCGGACACGTGCAGTCCATCGACAGGTCGCGCTGCGACGCGGGGAACAGCGCCAGGCCGAGCCCGGCGAACAGCTCCTCGATCTCCGGCGGCATCCCGCCGGCCAGCAGCGTGGCGGCGTACCAGGCGTCGTCGGCCAGGGCCTGCTCGGCCCGGGCCCAGTCCTGCTTGCCCCAGGCCGGGATGCCGATGCGGACCTTGTAGGGGGTCGGCCGGGTGCCCTGCACCAGCGCGACGACGGCGCCCGCGTCGACCTCGCAGGACACGATCTGCCCGGAGCGGGCGTAGTTCCGCCCACGCGCCATGCGCCCGCCGACCCCGAGCGACTCCAGCACGGCGATGAACCGCGCCGACCACCAGGTGCGGGCCACGGTGCCGCGGGTGGAGTGGATCTGGATGCCGCCCTCGACGCGCAGCGGCCGGCGCGGCACGTCCTCCTGGGCCCAGAACGGCTGGTCGCTCATTCCTCGGCCACCGCCTCCGCACCCAGGGCGAAGACGGACCGCAGCTCGCCCGTGGACAGCTCCGTGAGCCACCCCTCGCCGTCGCTGATCACCATGTCCGACAACGCCTTCTTCGACTCGATCAGCGCATCGATCCGCTCCTCGACGGTGCCGGGGCACACGAACTTCCGGACCTGGACCGTGCGCCCCTGGCCGATGCGGAACGCCCGGTCCGTGGCCTGTTCCTCGACGGCCGGGTTCCACCAGCGGTCCAGGTGCACGACGTGGTTGGCCGCGGTGAGCGTGAGCCCCGTGCCGCCGGCCTTGAGCGACAGCAGGAAGATCGACGGGCCCTCCCCGGACTGGAAGCGCTCGACCATCGCGTCCCGCTGCTTCTTCGGCGTGCCGCCGTGCAGGTGCAGCACCTCCTGGTCGAACCGGGCGGACAGGTGCGGCACCAGCATCGACGCGAACTCGGTGAACTGCGAGAACAGCAGCACCTTGTCGCCCTCGGCCAGGATCTCGGCCAGCAGCTCCTCGAGCCGCGCGACCTTGCCGGAGCGCTTCCCGATCGCCGAGCCGTCGTGCAGCAGCTGGGCGGGGTGATTGCAGACCTGCTTGAGCTTGGCCATCGCGGCCAGCACGTTGCCGCGGCGCTGGATGCCGACCGAGTCCTCGATCTTCTCCATCATGTCGTCGACGATCGTGCGGTAGAGCGAGGCCTGTTCGCGGGTCAGGTGGTACTCCTGCTTGATCTCGATCTTCTCCGGCAGGTCGTCGATCACCGTGGGGTCGGTCTTCAGCCGGCGCAGCAGGTACGGGCGGGTGATGCGGCGCAACGTCTCCGCGGCCTCCGGGCTGCCGTGCCGCTCGATCGGCACCGAGAAACGCTGCCGGAAGCGTTCCGGGGTGCCGAGCATGCCGGGGTTGAGGAAGTCCATGATCGACCACAGCTCGGCCAGCCGGTTCTCCATCGGCGTGCCGGTGAGCGCGATCCGGTGCCCGGCCACGATCCGCCGCGCCGCCTTCGACGGGGCGGCGTTGCTGTTCTTGATCGCCTGCGCCTCGTCGAGCACCAGGCGGTGCCAGGGCAGCGACTCCAGCTCCTCGATGTCCCGGGACGCGGTGCCGTAGGTGGTGACCACGATGTCGGTGTCCGCCAACTGCTCGCGCAACGCCTCGCCGCGCGGCCGGCCGGGACCGTGGTGGGCGTGGACGCGGAGGTCCGGCGCGAACCGCGCCGCCTCCCGCTGCCAGGTGCCGACCAGCGACATCGGGCAGAGGATCAGCGTGGGGCCGGGCGGGGCCTGTTGCCGTTCGCGTGCCTCGAGGGCCAGGAGCTGGATCGTCTTGCCCAGGCCCATGTCGTCCGCCAGGCAGGCGCCGAGGCCGAGCGACGAGAGGAACGCGAGCCAGGACAGCCCGCGCTTCTGGTAGGGCCGCAGCTCGGCCCGGAACCCCGGCGGCGGGTCGAGCGGCTCGAGCGTGCGGTCCGCCGTGCCGCCGAGCAGGTCGCCGATCCAGCCCTCGGCCGCGACCGAGGTGATCGGCAGGGGAGTGTCGACGGCGCCCTGGGCCAGCGCCAGCGCGTCGGCCGCGGTGCCGGAGCCGCGGCGGGCGTTCTGCCGCCGCAGGAACTCCAGGCCGCGGGCCAGCGCGTCCGCGTCGACGCTCACCCACTGGCCGCGGATCCGGACCAGCTTGGCCTTGGCCGCGACCAGCGCGGCGATCTCCTCCTCGTCGAGCTCCTCGTCGCCGGCGGCGAGGGTCCAGCGGAACCTCGCGAGCTCCTCCCGGCCGAGCCCACCACGCGTGACGACGCCCGGTGCCGGCGGCGAGGACACCGACAGCCGGAGCCCGAGCGGGCGCCGCCCGGTCCACCCCGCCGGGAGCTGCACGCCGAAGCCCGCCGCGAGCAGCCGCGCGGCGTCCTCGGTGAGGAAGCGGTGCGCCTCGTCGAGCTCGAGGTCGAGCTCCTCGGGCCGGGCCTGGCGCAGCGCGCCGGTGAGCGGCGGGTAGACCAGCGCGGCCCGGCCCAGCTCGGCCAGCAGCAGCTCCTGCGCCGAGGTGATCAGCCGGTCGGCGCGCCCCGCCCAGACGTCGTCGGCCGGGAGGACCAGGCTCGGGTCCTCGGTCGACTGCAGCTGGAACTCCAGCACCCAGCGCGTGCCGTCGCCGGTCTGGTCGAGCGGGTCGTCCCCGGGGTCCCCGGGATCGTGCAGGGTGCCGATCTCGGCGAGACGGAAGGTGGCGCGGGCCGGCCCGGTCTCCTCGGTGGTGACGGCGTCCCACGGGCCGAGCGCGTCCGCCAGCGTGGCGAGCTCCCGCTCCGTCGCCTCGAACCGCGGGTCCGGTCCGGCGAGGGCGGCGAGCCAGGCCTCCGTGGCGGGCAACGCCTTCGGCGCGCGGCCGCGGCGCGGCGGGACGAGGGCGACGGGCGCGTCCGCCCGGGCCAGGCGCTCGCGGACCGCGGCGTCGACCAGGGTGTCGAGAGCGCCGTCGACAAGCAGGTCGGGGGAGTGCCCGGCGGTGTCGCCGGTGCGCCGCTGCTCGGCGCGGCCCACCGGGGGCAGCGCCTCGACGAGCGAGCGGCGCGCCACGGCGTCGAGCCCCTGGACCACGGGCCGCCACCGCGCCTCGGGCCCCGGCCGCAGGGTGGGCAGGACGCGCCCGCCGGCGGCGAGATCGTCCGCGAAGGCCGCGAGGGCCCGCAGGTGGACGACGGAGGCGCCGTACCGCACGTCCTCGGCCGGGTCGGCCAGCTCGCCCGGCTCGACCACGACCGCCGGCACGGTCCACGGCGTCAACGACACCTCGGACGACCGCCGGCCGGACGCCGTGCGGCGCACCAGCTCCGGCGACTCCACCGGCCCGTTCGCACGGGAGGGGAGCAGCAGCGTGATCGACGTCTGCTTGCCGGGGTGGATCCCGGCCAGCTGCGACGCCGGCACGGCGAACGGGTGCGGCCGCGCGCTCCGCAGCGAGCGGCGCGAGGTGGTGGCGGGGCGCTCACCGTCCTCCGCCCAGAGCACGACGCCCCGGGCGGGGGACCAGAGGGCGTGGACGACCAGCACAGGACCAGGCTACGAGCCACCCCCGACAGTTCCGCACCCCCGGCACGATCACCCGCGAGTCGGCGGTCTCGGGCGCCCGAACGACATCCCGGGCGACGACGAGGTGCAACTCGGTAGCGCGGAAGTGCCGACTCGGGCGTCCCTGGGTCGGAGGCGGTGCGAGCGGCTCGGGTGTTTGCACGACTCCCGGCCCTCATGATCGACGGCGGCGTGCGGTATGGGTCGCCGAGGACCATGGGGGTGCATCGGAACACGATCAGCGGCGCTGCAGAAGGGTTCCTCGCGGCCGTGATCGTCGTCTGCGGGCATCGAGGGCAGTCCCGCCCGCCCTCAGTGCACCTCGACGACGATCACGACGCATTCCGAGATGTGCGATTCGGTCGCCCGGAAGTGCCGACTCGCGGTGCCGGAGGTCCCGACTCGCGGTGCCGGAGGTCCCGACTCGCGGAGCGAGGGCGCGGCTGGCGGGTCTACAGGGCGTACTGCGGGCGGGCCTCGAGCGGGACGAGGTCGACGTAGTCCGGGTGCTTCTCGATCCACCCCCGGATGAAGGGGCAGTCCGGGTGGACCGCCAGCCCGCGCTTCCGGGCGTTGTCCAGCGCGAAGCGCGCGAGCTTGCCGCCCAGGCCCTGGCCTTCGTACATCGAGTCGATCTCGGTGTGCGTGAAGGTGATCTTCCCGGGCTCGGCGCGGTAGTTCGCGAAGCCGGCGAGCCTCCCGTCGACGTGGATCTCGAATCTGGACCACTCGGCGACGTCGAGGATCATGGGCTCGGTCATGCCGTCGATCCTCCCAGGCCCCCGTGCGGCACGTACGAGGCGGGGATGACGCCGAGCTTCCCCTTCTGGTAGTCCTCGAAGGCAGCCAGCACCTCGGCCCGGGTGTTCATCACGAACGGGCCGCCCCACGCGACCGGCTCGCGGATCGGCCGCCCGCCGAGCAGCACGACGTCGAGCGCCGGGGTGCGCGAGTCCTGCCCGCGGTTCCCCGCCACCGTGATCAGGTCGCCCGGCCCGAACAGCGCCAGCTGCCCCTCACGGATCGGACGCTCGTCCTTCCCGACCGTCCCGGCGCCGGACAGCACGTAGACGAGGGCGTTGAAGTCCCGCCGCCACGGCAGCCGCATGCGGGCTCCGGGGGAGACGGTCGCGTGCATCATCGCCATCGGCGTGTAGGTCGATCCCGGACCCTCGTGCCCGGCCAGCTCGCCGGCGATCACCCGGATCAGGGCGCCGCCGTCGGGCGTGGTGAGCAGGGCGGACTCGCGGGCGCGCAGGTCCTGGTACTTCGGCTCCAGCCACTTCTGTGCCTTCGGCAGGTTCACCCACAGCTGCAGGCCGTGGAACAGCCCGCCGCTGGCCACCAGCGCCTCCGGCGGCCGCTCGATGTGCAGCAGCCCGCCCCCGGCCGTCATCCACTGCGTGTCGCCGTTGGTGATGTTCCCGCCGCCGCCGTGGCTGTCCTGGTGCTCGAACTCGCCGTCGATGATGTAGGTGACGGTCTCGAAGCCGCGGTGCGGGTGCCACGACGTGCCCTTCGGCTCGCCGGGCGCGTACTCCACCTCGCCCATCTGGTCCATGTGCAGGAAGGGGTCGAGATCGCGCAGGTCGACCCCCTGGAAGGCGCGGCGCACGGGGAAGCCCTCGCCCTCGTACCCGCGCGGCGCGGCCGTGACGGAGCGGACCCCGCGGTCGAGGTCGGTGGGTCCGGGTTCGGGGACGCGCGGCAGCGCGGTGACGTCGGCGACGGTGACGGCGGGCATCGGGACCTCCGGGGTCGACGGGCATCTGCTTGAGCTCGCAACTAACTGGCTCAACCGTAGCCCACCCCGTGGTGTTCCATCATGGTCCCGTGCACCGACCCGTCCGGCCCGCGACCCTCGACGACCTGCCGGCCGTCGCGGCGGTCTACGCCCCGTACGTCGAGCGAACGGTCACGACGTTCGACGAGGAGGTTCCGGACCTGGACACGTGGCAGGCCAAGCTCGCCGCGCTCACCGCGGGCGCCCTGCCCTTCCTCGTCGCCGAGCTCGACGGCCGGGTCGCCGGGTTCGCGTACGCCTCGCCCTGGCGGGGCGCCAAGGCCGCGTACCGGCGGACCGTCGAGAACACGGTGTACCTCGCCGAGGACGCGGCCGGGCGCGGTCTGGGCGGGGCGCTGCTCACTCGCCTGCTCGACGAGTGCCGCACGGCCGGGTTCGAGCAGGTCGTCGCCGTGATCGCGGACCCGGAGGGCAACCCGGCCTCGGTCGCGCTGCACCTGCGGGCCGGGTTCCGCGAGGTCGGGGTGCTGCGCGGGGTCGGGCGCAAGCACGGCCGGGTCCTCGACACCGCGCTCTACCAGCGCTCCCTTGACGACGACCGGGCACCGTGATCGTCGGACGGTCTCGACCGGCTGCCCGCCCCGCACCAGACTGACCCGGTCGCCCCCGCACCGGAGCGGGGGCCGGACCGGAGGGGGCCGCGTGGCCGAGCCGACCGTCGTGCTGGAGAAGCTGTCGTTCCTGGAGGGCCCGCGCTGGCGCGGGGGCCGGGTCTGGGTGAGCGACTTCTACACCCACCGGGTGCTCAGCGCCGAGGCCGACGGGAGCGACCTGCGGGTCGAGGCGACCGTGCCCGCCCAGCCCTCGGGGACCGGGCTGCTGCCCGACGGCCGGGTGCTGATCGTGTCGATGCGCGACCAGAAGATCCTGCGCCGGGAGCAGGACGGCACGCTGGTCACGCACGCCGACCTGAGCGGCCTCGCCCGAGGGGTGCTCAACGACATGGCGGTCGACCGGCAGGGCCGCTGCTGGGTCGGGTGCTTCGGCTTCGACCTGATGGGGGGCGCCGACCTGGAGCCCGGGCTGGTCATGCGGGTCGACCCCGACGGCGCGGCGGAGGTCGTGGCCGAGGAGGTCTACTTCCCGAACGGCACGGTGGTCCGGGACGACACGCTCGTCGTCGCGGAGAGCTTCGGCAACCGCATGTCCGCCTTCGACATCCGGCCGGACGGCTCCCTCGGCGGCCGGCGGGACTGGGCCCGGTTCGGCGACCTGCCCGCCTCGCGGAACATCGGCGAGATGCTGCCCGGCCTGTCCGTGGTGCCCGACGGCATCGCCGAGCCCGACGCCGAGGGCGCGATCTGGGTGGCCGACGCCGACCACCACCGCGCCGTCCGGGTCCGCGAGGGCGGGGAGATCCTCGACGAGATCACGCTCGGCGAGCTGCAGACCTACGCCGTGGCGCTGGGCGGCGAGGACGGCCGCACCCTCTTCCTGGCCGCCGCCCCCAGCTTCCTCGAGCACGAGCGCCGGGACACCCGGGACGCGGTGCTGCTGTCGACCCGCGTCGAGGTGCCCCTGGCGTCGTAGGCTCGGCGGGTGCCGTCCCTCGACGAGCGCGCGTGCCGGGAGCGGCTCGCGGCGCACCCCGTCGCCCGGCTCGCCACGCTGCGTGCGGACGGCACGCCCCGGCTCGTCCCGATCACGTTCGCGCTGGTCGACGGCCTGATCTGCTCGGCCGTCGACGAGGTGAAGCCGAAGCGGAGCACGAGGCTGGCCCGGCTCGCGGACGTCGCACGGGATCCGCGGGCCGCCGTCGTCGTCGACGAGTACGCCGACGACTGGGCGCAGCTGTGGTGGGTCCGGGTGGACGGCAGCGCGGCGGTCCACGAGGCCGGCGCGCTGCGGGAGCGGGCGCTCGACGCCCTGCAGGCGAAGTACCCGCCCTACCGCGACGCGCGGCCGCGCGGCCCGCTGCTCGTCCTGACGCCGGAGAGGATCACCGGCTGGTCGGCGCGCTGACCGCGGCGGGGACCAGCCCCAGCTGACGGAGCAGGCCCAGCTCGTCCAGCTGGCCCCAGCGCTCGACGATGCGGTCACCCTCGACCCGGAAGACGTTGATCCCGCGCAGCACCACCGTGGCACCGGTCGGCGGGACGCCCATGATCTCGCCCCGGTGCGTGCCGCGGGCCGTGAACCGCTCGACGACGACGTCGCCCTCGGCCACCAGCTGCTCGAGGTCGCTGTGCCAGTCGGGGAAGGCCGCCCGGAACATCGCCGCAGCGCGGCGCAGGGCCTCCCGACCGGCCGGGACGTCCGGCACCGGCGGGTCGTGGTCGACGAAGTGAGGGGCGAGGTAGCGGTCCACGGCGTCGAGCTCGCCCCGCGTGAAGAGGGCCTGGATGAACTCGTCCACGAGCTGCTTCGTGCCGGCGAGCCGATCGGTGGTGGTGTCGGTGCTCATGGCGGGAGGGTCCGCCCACCCGTGGCCGCCGGCCATCCCACCGATCTGGGATGGCCCCCGGTCGCGCGGAGGACGACACTGCACCGATGGCCGGGCGGGTGGACCGCGGGCGGGTCGAGCGCGAGCTCGTCCGGCAGTGCCACGCGGGCCTGTCGCTGCCGGACCTGCGGCAGCGGGTCCTGCGGTCGCTGCGCAGGATCGTGCCGGTCGCTGCGGCGTTCGTCGCCACCGCGGACCCGGTGACCCTCCTGTTCACCGGCGCCTACGCGGAGGAGCCGCTGGCGGGTTCGACCGCGCGGTTCCTGGAGAACGAGTTCTCCGGGTCGGACGTCAACCGGTTCGCCGCGCTCGCGACCGCGCCCCGGCACGTGAGCTCGCTCGACCTCGCGACGAGGGGCGAGCGCGCGGCGAGCCCGCGCTACGGCGAGATCATGCTTCCCCTCGGGCTGGGCGACGAGCTGCGGGCGGCCCTCGTCGCGGGCTCCGAGTGCTGGGGCTACCTGTGCCTGCACCGTGAGGACGGCGAGCGCGGGTTCACCCGGCGGGAGCTGGAGCTGGTCGCCCGGGTCGGGCCGCACCTGGCCGCGGGGATCCGGGACGCGGCGGTGCGTGCGGCGGCCACGGCCGGACCGGACCGGCCCGGTGTCCTGCTGGTGTCCGACGATCTCGCCCTCGTGGCGAGCACGCCGGAGGCCCGGGCCCTGGCGGAGCTGCTCGACGACGGCCCGGGCGAGCTGCCCGTCGCCGTGCAGGCGGTGGCGGCGGCACTGCTGGCGGCGGAACGGGATCGGGGACCGACACCGCTGGGCTGCACCGTGCGCACCAGGCCCGGCGGCTGGGTGCGCCTGAGCGCGTCGCGGCTGACGGGACCGGCCGGCGGCACCGGCCTGGTGTCCGTGGTCCTCGACTCGACCGGGCCGGGCTCGACGACGGCGGCCCGGCTGGCGGCGCACGCCCTCACCCCGCGCGAGGCGGAGGTCGCCACGCTGGTGCTGCGGGGACGGTCGACCCGCGAGATCTCGGCTGCGCTGCTCATCTCGGCGCACACCGTGCAGGACCACCTCAAGTCGGTCTTCGACAAGACGGGCGTCCGGAGCCGGCGGGAGCTCGTCGGGCTCCTCCTCGCCTCCCCGGGCTCCTGACCGGCGGCTCCACGTCGTGAGTGGCGATAGTCGCTCCAGCGACTATCGCCACTCACAGGTCGGTGAGCCAGCCCGCGACCGCGGCGTCGACGAGGGCGGGGCGCTCGAGGTGCGGGGCGTGGCCGCCGTGGAGGAACAGGAGGTCGGTGTCGCCGCGGGCGGCGTCGCGGACCGCCTCGACATGGACGGCGGTGCCGTACGGGTCGGCGTCGCCCTGGATGCCCAGCACCGGGCAGGTGATCCTGGCGAGCTCCGGGCGCAGGTCCCACTCCCGGAACGCGGGGTCGAGCCAGACGTCGTTCCAGTTCCGGAAGCACACCTCGGCGTCGCTGTGGTGGCGGGCCATCCGCCGGGCCAGGTCGCCGGACTCGAAGGCGCGCTTGGCCTCCTCGATCGCCCGCAGCCCGATCTCCTCGACCAGCACGTGCGGGGCCAGCACGACCAGCCCGGACACCGGCAGGTCCGCGGCGGCCAGCAGCGCGATCGAGCCGCCGTCGCTGTGCCCCACCAGGACCGGCTCGCCGAGGTCAAGCGCCTCGACGAGTGCGGGGACGACGCTCGCGGCCTCCTCGTGCATGAACCTGACGGTGCGCTTGGCGGGCGGGAGGTCCGAGAAGCCGTGGCCGAGCCGGGAGTAGGCGACCACCCGGCGGCCGGTGGCCTCGGCGACGCGCCGGTGGAAGCCGCGCCACAGCCCCACCGACCCCAGCCCCTCGTGCAGGAACAGCAGCGGGGCACCGGTGCCGGGCACGTCCTCGTACTCGTAGGCGGCGCCATCGATCTCGACCCGGTTCACGGCCGCGAGTCTAGGGAGGCCAGGCGTTCGATCAGCTTCCGCGGGGCCACGGTGCGGTAGGCGTCCGTGACGAGCTCGGCGATCTCGTCCCAGTCGACCTCGACGTCGAGCCGGACGCCCACCCAGCCGCGGGTGCCGACGTAGGGCGGCCGGAAGAACCGCCCCGGATCGGTCGCGACCAGCTCCTCCTGCACCCCGGGCGGCGCGGCGCACCAGAAGGCGAGCCGGTCGTCGTGGTGGTGGTCGGCGTAGGTCACGAAGGTCCTGCGCACGAACCACGCCGGTTCCCCGTGGCTGATCTTCTCGGTGACCTCGGGCAGCGCGAGGCAGAGCGCCCGGAGCCGCTCGAGCGGGGCCACCGTGCTCACGGGGCCGCCGGGCGGTAGGTCCCGAAGCACCAGACGTTGCCCTCCGGGTCGGCGACGGCGAACTCGCGGGACCCGTAGGGCTGGTCCGTCAGCCCGTACACCAGCTCGGCCCCGGCACCGATCGCCTTGTCGTGCAGGGCGTCCGGGGTGTCGGTGGTGAGGTAGAGGACGGCGCGGCCGGTGTCGAAGCGGTCGTCCCCGCCCGACCGGGTGCCGATCATGACCGCCGTGTCCTCCCAGTACGCCTCGGCGTGCCCGATCGACCCGTCGTCGGCCGTCATGACGTGGCCGGGGGTCAGCCCGAGGGTGCCCGTGAGGAAGTCGAGCGCGGCGCGCGGGTCGTCGTAGCGCAGTGTCACGTGGATGCCCATGCCGGAGAACCTAGGAGCCCGCGACCGGCGTGGCTTGAACGAATGCGCACCGGTAGGCCGACGGCGTGATCCCGGCCAGCGCGCGGAACTCCCTCGTCAGATGGGCCTGGTCGGCGTACCCGCACTCCGCGGCCACGGTGGCGAGGTCGTGCCGCGGGCCGGGCGCCCCGAACGGCCCGCCGCCGACGACCAGCCCGGCCGCCCGCTCGAAGCGCAGCACCCGGGCTGCGGTCTTCGGGGCCAGCCCGACCTGCGCCCGGAACCGGTCGAGCAGGTGCCGGCGGCTCCAGCCCGTCTCCGCGGCCAGCTCGGCGATCCCGACCAGGCCGGCCCGGCGCACCAGGGCCCGCCAGGCCCAGGCGACCTCGGGATCGGGCGTGCGGGCGGTGTCCGCGAGCAGCCGTCCGGCCAGGAACGCCTCGACGTGCGCGAACCGCGCCGGCCAGTCCGGTTCCGCGGCGAGCCGGTCGGGCAGGGCCGCCAGCCCGGGGTCGTCGAGCTCGTCGAGGGCGGGGACCGCGCCGGTGAGCTCCGCCGTCGGCCGCCCGAGCAGCACGAACACCCCGAGCGGCGTGAGATCCACCTGCACCCCGTGCTGGTGGCCGCGGAACTCGGTGTGCACCGCCGCGGTCTGCATCCCGGCCAGGAACGCGCGGGGCGAGGACGGCACGGCCGGTCCGGCGGGCCCGTGGAGCCGCAGCGGACCGCCGAAGCCGAGGATCAACGCGCACGACCCGACGGGGGCCTGCAACCGGCGCAGCGGCGTGGCGCTGAACTCCCGGTACCCCTGCAGGCGGCGGACGTAGCGGCGCAGCGCCGGATGCGGCGCCACGGTCACGTACTCGTCCGCCTCCACCGCCCGAGTGTGGCCCGTATCGCCCGATCGGCGCGAGCCCCCATAATGCGCGGATGCACGGGCCGCAGGCACAGCTCGCGGCGGACGTCGTCGCCGACCTGCCGGTGGGCCTGTTCGCGCTCGACGCCACGGGCGGCGTGCTCCTGTGGAGCGCCGAGGCCGCGCGGCTCACGGGCTGGTCGGCAGACACGGTCGTCGGCCGCAGCGGCCTCGACCCGGTCCGGCCGCCGGTCGACCTCGCCGCGGCCCGGGACATGCTGGCCCGCGCCCGTTCCGGGCGGGTGAGCGACCCGCTGCCGGCCGTGGTGCCCACCGGGCGCCTCCTCTACGTGCACGCCGCACCCGGGTCCGGGGAGGTCGCCGTGGTCGGGGTGCTGCAGGACGCCACGGACGCGCGCGTCGGCGTCGAGGCGTTCTCGCTGCTCGACGCGTTGTGGCAGAACGCCCCGGTCGGGTTGGCGTACTTCGACCACGACCTGCGGTTCCGGCGGGTCAACTCCGCCGTGACCACGATCGACGGCGGCTCGGCCGACGACCGGATCGGGCGTTCCCTGGAGGAGGTGCACGGCGAGACGGGCGTCCGGATCGGCCGGCTGCTGCGCCGGGTGCTCGACGAGGACCGGCCGATCACCCAGAGCCCCTTCACCGGGCGGCTGTGGCACGGCCGCGGCCCGGAGCAGTCCTGGATGGTCAACTGCTACCCCGTCCACGACCGGGACGGCAGCGTCCTCGGCGCCGGCCTCGTGGTCGTCGACATCACCGAGGCCGAGCACACCCGGCGCGAGCTCGCCGAGCTGGCCGCGGCCCGCGAGTCGCTGCTGCGCCGCTACCGCAGCCTCGTCGACGCCACGTCGGCCGCCGTGTGGATCCGCGAGCCCGACGGCAGCGCGCGCGAGGACTCGCCGAGCTACCGGGCCGTCGCCGGGCAGGCCCCGCACGAGTACGCGGGCTGGGGCTTCCTCGACGCCATCCACCCCGAGGACCGCCGGCGCAAGCGGGCGGCGTGGGAGGCGGCCGTCGCGCGGGCCCGGACGGGCGAGGACGCGGGGTTCGAGCACGTCCACCGGCTGCGCACGGCCGCCGGCGGGTACCGGTGGTTCCGGTCCCGGGCCGTCCCGGTCCGCGAGGAGGGGCGGCTCGTCGAGTGGGTCGGCACCGAGACCGACATCGACGACGAGTTCCGGTCCCGGCACCGGCTCGACGTCCTGGCCGGGGCCACCCTCGCCGTCAACCGGGCGCTCGACCCGGAGACCGAGCTGCTCGCCCTGGCCGACGCCGTCGTGCCCGAGTTCGCGGACCTCTGCCGGGTCTACCTCGTCGACGAGGCCCGTCCGCTCGAGCCGGGGCACCCGGTGCACGGCCGTCGTTCGGTCACCCGGGCCGCGCCCGGCCTGCCGCCGGTGCCCGGCGACATCGGCGCGGACGGCGCGGCACGGTTCGTGTTCGGGTCGGACCACCCGTTGGCGCGCAGCGTGCGGACCGGCCGGCCCGAGCTGGAGCTCGACCCGCTCGAGGTCGAGCACTGGGCCGGCACCCCCGAGATGTACTCGTGGGCCCGCGAGGTGCGGATGAACTCCCGGCTGGTCGCGCCGGTCATCTCCGGGGGCCGGGTGATCGCGGGCCTGCTGTTCGCGAGCTGCGGCGACCGGCTGCCCTACACCGCCGACGACCTCGCGCTGGTCACCGAGCTGGCCGCCCGGGCGTCGGCCGCCGTCGAGCACGGGCGACGCTTCCAGCAGACCCGGCAGGTGTCGCTGGCGCTGCAGGAGTCGATGCTCACCGAGCCGCCCGCGATGGCCGAGGTCGGCATGGGCGGGATCGAGGTCGCCGCCCGCTACCGCCCCGCCGCCGCGGAGCTGGAGGTCGGCGGCGACTGGTACGACGTGTTCCGGCTGCCGTTCGGGGACCTCGCACTCGCTGTGGGCGACGTGGCCGGGCACGACCTGGCCGCCGCCGCCACGATGGGGCAGCTCCGCAGCATGTTGCGCGCGCTGGCCTTCGACACGGACGGCGCGCCGTCGGACGTGCTGCGCCGGCTCGACCGGGTCGCCTCGCGCCTCGACGTCACCCGCTTCACCACGCTCCTGCACGGGCGCGTGCTGCTCCGCGGCGACCAGCGGCTCTTCCGCTGGTCCAACGCCGGGCACCCGTCCCCGCTGGTCGTCGAGGCGGCCGGGACCGCCCGGTACGCGACCGGCGCCGTCGACGTCGTGCTCGGGGTGGACCCGGACCGGCTGCGGCACGACCAGGAGATCGAGCTCGTCCCCGGCGCCACCCTCGTGCTCTACACCGACGGGCTCGCCGAGCGCCGCGACGACGTCGACGACCGCGGCGCCCGCGAGCTGCTCGCCCTCGCGGAGGCCGGGGCGCACCTGGACCTGGAGGCCTTCTGCGACCACCTGGTGGCCGGGTCGCCCGCCGACACCGGCGACGACATCGTCGTGCTGGCGGTGCGGTACCAGGCGTGACCGGGCCGGGTACGGGCCCGCCGCGTACGCTCCCGGCATGATCGACCCGGTCGCCCGCGCGACGGCCCTCGCCGCGGGCGGGCGGGCCCTGCTCGGCATCGCCGGGGCGCCCGGCTCCGGCAAGACCACGCTCGCGGCGCACGTGGCCGCCGCGGTCCCCGGCGCGGTGCACGTGCCCATGGACGGCTTCCACCTGGCCGACGTCGCGCTCGACCGGCTGGGCCGGCGGGACCGCAAGGGCGCCCCGGACACGTTCGACGCGGCCGGCTACCTCGCGCTGCTGCGCCGGCTCCGCACGGGCGAGTCCGGCCCTGTGTACGCGCCGATGTTCGAGCGGGACCTGGAACAGCCGCTGGCCGGGGCGATCGCGGTGCCACCGGACGCCCGGCTGGTCGTGACCGAGGGCAACTACCTGCTGCTGCCGGACGAGCCCTGGCCTGCGGTGGCGGCCGAGCTCACCGAGGTCTGGTTCTGCGACCTGCGCGAGGAGCTGCGGCTCCGCCGGCTCGTGGACCGGCACGTGCGGTTCGGCAAGGCGCCCGGTGCGGCGGAGGAGTGGGTGCGGCGGGTCGACGGGCCCAACGCCGAGCGGGTCGCCGCGACCCGGGACCGGGCGGACCTCGTGGTGCCGAGCGCGGTGCTGGAGACCCTGCGCCCCTGAGAAACTCTGCGCCCCTGAGGAATCCCGCGCCCCTGACGGCCGTGATTCAGCGCCAGGGGGCGACGCGGGCGCGGCGCGACAGCCGGACGTCGCACTCGATCCCGTCCGGGTCCAGGCCGGTCAGCACGGCGATCAGGTCGCGGGCTGCCGCCTCGGCGTCGCGCATGTCCCGGACCGCGGTGGCGGCCTCGATCTCCGGGACGTAGAGCACCAGGCTGCGGTCCGACGGCCAGGCGTCGACCGCGAACCGTCGTGGGGTGCTCACCCGATCCACGGTAGACCCGCGCCGGGCCCGGGGCACTCAGCCGCAGGGCGTGATCGAGCAGTCCTGGCGCTGGGCCGTGGGCGGGGAGCCGGGGGCGGTGGTGGCGGGGCCCTCCTCACCCGGGAACAGCGTGTCGTCCCGGTCGGGCAGCGCGCCGCTGCCGGGCGGCGGCTCCGTGGTCGGGGTGACCGGCGTCGGCGGGGGCGGCGGGACCTCGGACGACGCGCTCGGGGGCGCGCTGGGCGTCGGCGTGGCGCTGGGCGTCTCGTTGGGCGGGAGGTCCGACGCGGGCTCGCCGATCGGGCGATAGCTGCCGAAGCCGTCCTGCTGCGGCTCCTCCTCGATCGCCTGCTTCATGAACGTCTGCCACATCTCGCCGGGCAGGGTCTTGCCCTCGACCGGGGTGCCGGACGCCGTGCGGATCGGCGAGTTCATGTCCGTGCCGATCCACACCGCGGTGGCCAGGTCCGGGGTGAAGCCGGAGAACCAGGCGTCGTTGTTCTCGCCCTCGAACCGGGACTGCACCGTGCCCGTCTTGCCCGCGACGGGGCGGCCGATGCCGAGCCCGTCGTTCGGGACCACGCCGAGCATGGCCTCGACGGTGTTGCGCGCCACCTGCTCGCTGAACCGCCGCTCGCCCTGTGACTCCGGTGCCTCGTAGAGCACCCGGTCGTCCGCGGTCACCACCTTCGAGATGAAGTGCGGGGCGTGCCAGACGCCGCCGTCGGCGATCGTGGCGTAGGCCGACGCCAGCTCCAGCGGCGTGACCTCCTTGTTCCCGAGCGCGAGCCGGGCGTCGGGGTTGTCCAGCGGCGAGGTGATGCCGGCGGCGCGCGCGGCCGCGGCGACGTTCGCCGGCCCGACCTTGGCCGCCAGCTTGGTGAAGATGACGTTGTTGGAGATCGTCATGGCCTGCTTGATGTCGCAGCGCGGGCAGTCCGCGCCGTCGGCGTTGCGCAGGCCGGACTCCTCGCTGCCGTCGAACACCGTGCCGAGGCCGATCGGCGGGTCGTGGCTCAGCGCGGCGAGCACCACGAAGGGCTTGAACGTCGAGCCGGGCTGCTTGCTCACCCGGGCGTAGTCGAGCCCCACGCCGTTCTCGCCCCCGTAGTAGGCGCTGACCCCGCCGGTCCTTGGGTCGATCGCAACGACGGCCGAGCGCAGGTTGTCCGGCTGCCCGTCGAGCGTCTCCTGCGCGGCCTCGACCGCCCGCCGCTGCTGCTCCGGGTCGATCGTGGTGGTGATCCGCAGGCCGTCCTGCGCCATCTCCTGGTCGGTGATGCCCAGCGAGTCCAGCTCCGCCTTCACCGCGTTGACGACGTGCCCGCGGCTGTCGGAGAAGGAGCCGCTGCCGGGCGCGGCCTTGCGCTGCTGCGTGGCGGGGAAGGTGGCGGCGGCGCGGTCGCCGGGGGCGAGCCAGCCCTGGCCGACCATGCCGTCCATCACGAAGTCCCAGCGCTGCACGGCCTTGTTCGGGTCGATCGCCGGGTCCCAGCGCGACGGCGACTGGATCACCCCGGCCAGCAGCGCGCCCTCGGCCACGGTCAGCTGGCCGACGTCCTTGCCGAAGTACGCCTGGCTCGCCGACTGGATGCCGTAGGCGCCGCGGCCGAAGTAGATCGTGTTCAGGTAGTCGGTGAGGATCTCGTCCTTCGACTTCTCCTGGTTGACCTTCAGCGACACGATCAGCTCCTTGTACTTGCGCCACAAGGAGACCTGGTCGCCGACCAGGGCGTTCTTGACGTACTGCTGGGTGATCGTCGAGCCGCCGCCGACACCGCCCTGCAGCTGGTTCCACACCGCGCGCAGGATGCCGGTGAAGTCGAAGCCCGGGTTGGAGTAGAAGCTGCGGTCCTCGGCCGACAGCACGGCCTCGCGGACGTGCACCGGGATCTGGTCGACCGTCACCTTGGTCCGGTTGCCCTGCTCGGGGACGAGCCGGGTCAGGTCGGTGCCGTCGGCGAAGGAGATCGTCGCGACCTGGTTGTTGACGGCGTCGTCCGCGGTCGGCACGGAGAAGGCGAGCCAGCCGATCCCGAGGGCGAGCAGGGGCAGCACGACGAGTGCGGCCAGCCCGCCGAGGACACCCCACTTGACGCGCCACCGTCGGCGCGCGGTGCGCTGCGCCGGGGTGAGCGGGCGGCGGTGCGCCGATCCGCCGAGGCGCCGGCGCAGCAGCTCGAGCGGGCCCTGCGGGGCGGGCGGCTCGGTCGCGGGGGTCAGACCGGTGGCGGTCGAGGTCGCCCGCTTCGGGTCCGGGGTCTGCCACCAGCCGACGCCGGTGCGCGTGCGGGAGCGGCGGCTGCGGGCGCGGGGAACGGCCGGACGACGGGTGGGGTCGCCGGTGCGGGTCGCTCCCGTGGTCCCGGTGGTCCCGGTCGTGCCGGCCCCGCGGCGCGCGGTGGTGCCCGTGCTGCGGGAGCGGTCGGACGGGCGGGACGCGGTGCTGTGTCGCGAGCTGCGCGCCGCGTCGCCGCTGTCGGCGGTCGAGCCGGTGCGCGGTGGGGTGGAGCGGTCGGGCCGCACGTCCCCGCGGGAGGGGGTCGAGCGCGACGACGGGTTCTCGGGCGCGCGCCGCGGCGGGGGCGGCAGCGGACGCCCGCACCCGGGAGGGCCGGCGAGCGGGCCGGGACGACCCGGCACGTCCGGACGGGCGGGCGGCGGAACCGGCGGCACGGGACGGCCCGGTGGGGCGGTGCGGGGGCGCGGCTGCTGCGACGGCGGGCCCTGTCGGCTCGCGCGCGGCGCCGGTCCGTGACCTCCTCCGGGCACTGTCGCTCGTCCTCCCCGTCGTCCGCCGTTCCTCCCGGCCCGGTGTCCGTGCGGGACGGGCGGCCGGGCAGGCCTCGGCCGTGCGGAGCACCCGCCGGAGACCGTTCGGGCCTGCGCGACCGTCTGGGAGGTCAACGGAGCACCCCGCGGGCACGGTGCGGGCGGAGATCGAACTCACCCGAATGACGGCATCACGAGCGCGTGTCGTGCGGCCTGACGGCGACACTGCGTGACGAAGTCGCGGGCGGACTGGGCCGGACGGATGTGAGCGAGGAGGCGGGGGAGATCCGCGGGCCGCCGCGCGCGAGGATCGGGAGGATCGACGGCGATCACGGGAGCGAGGGAGCTCGGATGGGGCGTACCGGCACGGTGGCGGGGATCCTGGGCGTTCTGGCGGCGGTGGGTGCGCGCCGGCCGGTGCTGCGGCGCTGGCCGACGTCGGTGGCCCAGATGGCGGCCTGCACGCCGGCGTCGGAGATGCCGGTCGCGGACGCACTGGCGCACGCCGCACTGGCGGCGGGCGGGGTGGCGGAGCTGGTGCGGGGTCCGCGTTCGGGCCGCGTCGCCGCGCTGGCGACGATCGGCACCAACGCCGCCGCCGCGGCGGCCCTGGCCGGGCTGCGTGCCGACGCCCGCCGCTCGGCCGTCGTGCTGCAGGAGGCGCTGGCGCCGCTCGGGGTCACCGGCCTGGACCGGCCGATCCCCGGTGCGGCCCGGCGGGTGCGCGACCGGGCGCGGGGTGCGGGCCGGTACGTCGTGGCGCAGGACGTCGCCTACGGCCCGGAGCCGGAGCACCGGCTCGACGTCTGGGCCCGGCGCGACCTGCACCTGCTCCGCGACGGCGGCCCCGCCCCGGTCCTGCTGCAGGTCCACGGCGGGGCCTGGACGCTCGGCTCGCGCACCCAGGAGGCGCAGCCGCTGATGGCGTACCTCGCGGCGCGCGGGTGGGTGTGCGTGACGGTCGACTACCGGCTCGCGCCCGCCGCCCGCTGGCCGGCGATGATCGTCGACGTCAAGCGGGCGCTGGGCTGGATCCGCGAGCACGTCGCCGACTTCGGTGGCGATCCCGGGTTCGTCGCCGTGACGGGCGGGTCCGCGGGCGGGCACCTGGCCGCGCTCACCGCGCTGACCCCGAACGACCCGGCGTACCAGCCCGGGTTCGAGGAGGTGGACACCTCCGTGCAGGCCGCCGTGCCGTTCTACGGGGTGCACGACTTCACCGCCGACGACCAGGGCCTGTGGAACCTGCTCGAGGGCAAGGTCATCGGGACCAGCTACGCCGCCGACGAGGCGACCTACCGCGCGGCGTCGCCGGTGCACCGGGCCGGCCCCGACGCGCCGCCCTTCCTCGTCGTGCACGGCGACACGGACACCGTGGCCGGGGTCGGGCAGTCGCGGCGGCTGGTGGCGCGGCTGCGGGCGGTGTCGCGGGAGCCCGTCTGCTACGCGGAGCTGCCGCACGCCCAGCACGGGTTCGACGGGCTGCCCACCGCCCGCACCGCCTACACGGTGCGGGCGGTCCACCGCTTCCTCACCGCCGTCCACACGAGGACGACGGCGCCGACGGGGTAGGTGCTGGTCAGGCTTGGTCCGGCTGCGTCGTGGTCGGCTCGGACGTGATGCTGGCTCGGGGATGGGCTCAGGGGGTGAGGAGTGCCGCCATCCGCTCGCGCAGCAGGGTGGCGGCGGAGTAGGGCCGCACCATCACGGTCAGCTCGGCGAGGCCGTCCGGCCCCTCGCGCAGGATGTCGACGCCCTCCAGCTCCCGGTCGCCCACCCGGGCGCGGAAGACCAGCACGTGCCCGCCCTCGCCGGCGAACTCGTCGGTGTAGCGGAAGTCCTCGAACACCTGCACGACCGCCCGGAGGATCGCTCGCAGCGCCTCCCGTCCCTCGTACGGCCGGTGGACGATCGGGGAGTGGAACACCGCGTCGGCGGTGAAGAGATCGGTGGCGGCGTCGGCGTCGCCGCGCTCGACGGCTGCTCGGAAGGCTGCTGCGCTCACGACCCCATCCGACCACTCCGGACGGTCGGACGCCAGGCGGTGATCGCCGGCGGCCGCCACCGGTGTCGCTCACCTCTGCGGGCCGGACGTCGGCACCTGTGCGCGGCACCCGCCCAGTCGTCGTCGCACATCGGCTCGGGCTCGGCACATCCGGTAAGGCAGTGCCGTACACCTGCCGCAGCGGGTCCTGCCGACGAGAGGCCCGCCGCCGACGCCCGCGCCATCGAGTGGCCGCTCCGTGCAGGGCCGGATGCGCCGAGACACAGGACTGTCCGCGGTGATCCCCAGGTCGCTGACCCCCGTCCGGCGGCACCCCTGCCGCCCGGACGTCCGCAGGCGCGCGGACGGCCCTGGCGCTGCTGCGCCGAAAGGCCTAGGAGGAGCGTTCCTCCGGCTCCGCAGGAATGCGCCGGAAAGGTGGGAGAGCAATGGTTCTCTTAGCGTGTGAGACACTTTCTCGTGCCCGTTCCGGACATCGTGATCGACACCCTGGGGAAACTGCCAGGAGTGTCGTACGCGTGCGTTCTGGAACGCGATTCCTGCACGATTCTTGGCGCTTCCGGGAACATTGATTCCGGCCTGCCCGCCGCGGAGATCGTCGACGCTTTCGACAGTGCGGCGGCCGTCGGCGGAACGCGGGGCGGCACGGTGCAGACCGTCGTCGTGACCGGCAGCCGGGTCGTGCAGGTGCTCGCCCCGGTCCCGCTCGCGGACGACTCGGCCGGGGTGCTCTACCTCCGCCTCGTCCGGGCCCGGGCCAACCTCGCCTCCGCGCTCCGTGAGGTGGAGAGCGTCACCGGCGGCCGGGCGCGGCGGTCGACCGGACAGCCGGGCGTCGGCGCTCTGCCCTCCGCGGCCGGGACCTCCGCACGCCGCACCGCGGTGCCGTCGGCGCTACCCGGTCCGGCGTCGGGTACCTCGACGCCGCCGCGCGGAGTGCCGGCCGCGGCCCGGACCGGCGGGTCCTCCGCGAGTCCGTCCGCAACGCGACCCGGCGCGGCCACTCCGTCGCCGCTCGCCCCGCCACTGGCCACACCGCTGCCGACCACACCGCTGCCGACCACGCCGAGCGCCCCGCCGGCACCGCCGCCCTCGACACCCGCCGCGCTCCCGTCGGCCGCCCTCCTCCCGGCCCCGCGGCCGGCGGCGCCGACACCAGGCCCGGCGAGCGCGCAGCTGGAGCGCCGCGCCGAAGGCGCGGTGGCGACCGATCCGTCCCCCGCGGCGGTCAGCAGCACGCCGACCGCGTTCGCCCCCGAGCCCCGCGCGCCTGCACACGAGCCGGAAGAACCGCAGGCCAGGAGCCGGTCTTCGTACCTCGCGGCCGAGTTCTTCGCGGCGGCGCACCGGGCACGCCCGCCGCTGCCACCCGATCCGGCGCCTCGGCCCGCGCCACGAGCCGGGCAGCCCCGGCAGTCGAGGGGTGCCGACGCCGGGGCAGCACAACGACGGGGCGAACGCGACCCGCGGCCGGGACCTCCGACCGAACGGCTGTCGGCGGCACCGGGGACCGCCGGACCCCGCCATCGGGTCCCGGGCCCGCGCCCCGCGCCCGACGACCCCGCCGGTGCCACCGTCCCCGGGGCGGCGCCGCAACGCGCGGCCCGGGCGAGTTCGGCACCGTCGCACCCGTCCTCCGCGGACGAGCGGACGGCCGGGCCCGCGGACGACGAGCGATCGCCGGCCGGCCCCGACGCCACGGTCGCGGACCGGCCCGTCGACCCCCACGAGCACGCGGCGGACGGCACTCGGTCCGATCCGTCCGACGACACCGCGACGGCCCCTCCCGACGCGCTGCCCCGCCGCCGCGGCGACACCGTGATCCCGCCCCCGCGCGAGCCCGAGGACGCCGACCAGGAGCGCCGCTGGGCCACCGACCTGCACACGTTGCGCCGGCTGGCCGACGGCCTGCGGAGGCGATTGCGGTGATTCGCGGCCGCCGGGTGCCCGCTTCCCGCGGGCCACCCGCGCCACCGTTCCGCGGTCCTCCGGGGAAATGGACCCCCGGTGCCCCGCGCAACGATTCTGCGATACCCTAGAGGTTCCCCCGTCCCACCTTTTGCAGGCCGCCGGAGAATCGTCCCCCCGACCCGGCGGTCGGAGGCACACAATGAGCTCCATCGAGCATTCCCTGGACATGGCCGCCAACATCAAGGGCGCGTTCGCCGTCGCGCTGGTCGACTACGACAGCGGCATGATGCTCGGCTCGCGCGGCGGCAGCGCCGAGTTCGACCTCGAGGTCGCCGCGCCCGGCAACAGCGACGTGGTCAAGAGCAAGATCGAGGTGACCCAGAAGCTCGGCCTGCGCGAGCAGATCGAGGACATCCTGATCACGCTGGACAACCAGTACCACCTGATCCGGCTGATCCGGGGCCTGCCGGACGAGAAGCTGTTCCTCTACCTGGTGCTCAACCGTGCGCAGGCGAACCTCGCCATGGCGCGCCGCGACCTGCGCGTCATCGAGCAGGAGTTCTACATGTCCCACCCCAACGCCGGCGCCCGCTCCCCGCAGGGCGGCGACAGCCAGTACTTCCAGGCGAACGCCCACCGCTGATCGCGGTCCGCGACCGTCCCGATACAAATTCAGGCGTGCTGAGCATCCCCGGCAGTCCCGGAGTCCTGCGCGTCGCGGCGAAGGAGGTGCTGCGCCAGCCGTCCGTGCTGGCGTGCGCCCTCGTCGACGTCGAGAGCGGTCTGACGCTCGACGCCGAGACGGCCGACCGCGCGCGGCTCGACACCGAGGCCGTGGCCGCCGCGCAGGCCGAGGTGATCCGCGCCGCGCAGGCGCTCGCCCAGGTCGTGCGCGGCGCCCCGGCCGAGGTCGTCGTGCGGCAGGGATCGGCGGTCCTGCACCTGATCCGGCTGCTGCCGGACCCGGCGGGCCCCGGCCTCGTGCTCTCGGTGCTGGTCCTCACCCCCGAGCGCAACCTGCGCAAGGTCCGGCGCGTGCTGGACCGGGTCGATCCCGCGACCTTCGTGCCGCGCCGCCCGCGGGCGACCTCGTCCGTGGCGGCGCCCGAGGTCACCGCCGCGCCCGACGCCGCGTCGTGGTCTCCCGAGGTCGCCCCCGTGCAGGCCGCTCCCGCACCGGCTCCCGCCGGCCCACCGGCCCCTGCGTCCGCCGCCCCGGGTGCTCCCGCGCACCCGGGCGCCGCTGCGGTGGGCGTCGGGGCACCCGGCGGTGCTCCCGCACGGCCCGTCGCGGGCCCGGCCCTCGTCGGCACCACGGTGAGCCCGGCCGCGGGCCGGGCCACGGTGCCACCGGTGCCCGCCTGGGCGGTCCGCCCGGCGGGCGCGCCCGCCGGACCGGTTCCCGCCGGTCCGGCCCGCGTCGGTCCCGTTCCCGTCGGCGCGGCCGGCACCCCGGGCCCGAGCGGGGCTTTGCTCACCGCCCACGGTCGCCCCGGCGCGGGGACCGTCGGCCCGAACGGCGCACGGCCCGCCGCGCCGGGTACCTCGCCCGCCGGGTCGGGCCCGCGCCCGTCGGACGGCCGGTTCCCGGCTCCCGTCACCGCCGTCGACCTGGCCCGGCTCGTGCCGGCGAGCTCCGGCGCGGCACCCCGGGGCCACGGTGTCCCGGTCACCCGCGGCCCGTCCGGTGCCGGGGACCGTCCCGTCCCCACTGATCCCACCGGCGGCGGTCCCGACCGGAGCGACGAGCCCGCCGCAACCCCGCCGACGGCCCGGAACGAGACGGACCGGGGCGAGTCCGCCCCCGGTGGAACGGACCGGAGCACGTCGGACCGCAGCGAGGCCGGCCGGAGCACGTCCGACGCGGTCGGGACCGACGCGCCCGAGCTCGCCGGCCTCGCGGACCGTCCCGGCCTGAGCGCCGTGGACTGGTTCAGCCCGGTCACCCCCGGCAGCCCGCCCCCGCTCCGCCGGGTCGTGGCCGGGCCGGAGGAGTCGCACACGCACGTCGGGCTGCCGCACCGCTCCTGAGCAGCGGCCCGGCGACGTCCCGCGGGGCCGGGTGCCAGCGGGAAACCTGTCGGACCCGACCTCTAGCATCGAGTCACCAACCCGCACGGCTCTCCTGGAGGCACCTCGTGTCCGCTGTACCCGCCCCGCCCGCGTCCGCGCCGATCCTGGTGCCGGCCGGGACGACGGCCGGGGCCCGCGTCCGCGAGGGGGGCCTGCCGACCAGCGGGCCGCAGGCGGTCGTCGTCGTGAAGGACGCCGAGGGCACCCTCCGCGACCTGGCCTGGGCCCCGGAGGCCGATGCCGAGGTCGTCCCGGTCACCGCGGACTCCGACGAGGGCCGCAGCGTGATCCGGCACTCCGCGGCGCACGTGCTCGCGCAGGCGGTCCAGCAGCTGTACCCGGAGGCCAAGCTCGGCATCGGCCCGCCGATCACGGACGGCTTCTACTACGACTTCGACGTGGAGAAGCCCTTCACGCCGGAGGACCTGAAGAAGCTCGAGTCGACGATGAAGAAGATCGTCAAGTCCGGGCAGCGCTTCTCCCGCCGCCGCTTCGACTCGCTCGACGCGGCCCGCAAGGAGCTGGCCGACGAGCCGTACAAGCTCGAGCTGATCGACCTCAAGGGCACCGGCACCGAGGCGGACGACGAGGTCATGGAGGTCGACGCCACCGGCGAGCTGACCATCTACGACAACGTCCACGCCCACACCGGCGAGACCGTCTGGTCCGACCTCTGCCGCGGTCCGCACCTGCCCACCACGAAGTACATCCCGGCGTTCACCCTCACCCGGTCCGCCGCGGCGTACTGGCGGGGCAGCGAGAAGAACCCGCAGCTCCAGCGCATCTACGGCACCGCGTGGGAGTCGCAGGAGGCGCTCGACGCCCACCTGGAGCGCGTCGCCGAGGCCGAGCGCCGCGACCACCGCCGGCTGGGCGCCGAGCTGGACCTGTTCTCGTTCCCGGACCAGATCGGCTCGGGCCTCGCGGTCTTCCACCCCAAGGGCGGCGTGATCCGCAAGGAGCTGGAGGACTACTCCCGGCGCCGGCACGAGGAGGCGGGGTACGAGTTCGTCAACACCCCGCACATCACCAAGGGGCAGCTGTTCCGCACCTCGGGACACCTCGAGTGGTACGAGGAGGGCATGTACCCCGGCATGATCCTCGACGAGGAGCTCAACGCCGACGGGACGGTCCGCAAGCCCGGCCAGGACTACTACCTGAAGCCGATGAACTGCCCCATGCACAACCTGATCTTCGACGCGCGGGGGCGCAGCTACCGCGAGCTGCCGCTGCGGCTGTTCGAGTTCGGGACGGTGTACCGGTACGAGAAGTCCGGCGTGGTGCACGGCCTGACCCGCGCCCGCGGCTTCACCCAGGACGACGCGCACATCTACTGCACCGAGGAGCAGATGGAGGGCGAGATCGCCTCCCTGCTCGACTTCGTGCTGGGCCTGCTGCGCGACTACGGCCTCGACGACTTCTATCTCGAGCTCTCCACCCGCAACCCGGACAAGTCGATCGGCAGCGACGAGGACTGGGAGCGCGCCACCGACGTGCTGCGCAAGGTCGCCGAGGACACCGGCCTCACGCTCGTCGACGACCCGGGCGGCGCCGCGTTCTACGCCCCGAAGATCAGCGTCCAGACGAAGGACGCCATCGGCCGGAGCTGGCAGATGTCCACCATCCAGGTGGACCTGATGCTGCCGGACCGCTTCGACCTCGAGTACACGGCGTCGGACGGCTCCCGCAAGCGCCCGGTCATGATCCACCGCGCGCTGTTCGGTTCGATCGAGCGGTTCTTCGGCGTGCTGCTGGAGCACTATGCGGGCGCCTTCCCGGCGTGGCTGGCCCCGACCCAGGTCGTGGCGATCCCGGTCACGGACGAGCAGGTCCCGGCCGTGGAGGAGGTCGTGGCGCAGCTGCGGGCCAAGGGTGTGCGGGTCGAGCTCGACGCGGGCGACGACCGGATGCAGAAGAAGATCCGCACGCACACCCTGCAGAAGGTGCCGTTCCTGCTGCTCGCGGGCGCGCGGGACGTCGAGGCCGGTGCGGTGAGCTTCCGCTTCCGCGACGGCTCGCAGACCAACGGCGTGCCGGTGGCGCAGGCGGTCGAGGCCGTCACGAGCTGGATCGCGAGCCGCTCCAACGTCAGCCCGACCGCAGAGACCTTCACCCCGTGACCGGTGTCGCCACGGGCCGGGGGCGGGCGCGTGACTAGGATCGACGGCGTGTCCGAGCCCGAGCGGGAAGCCCCGGAGATCGAGGGCATCGAGGGGGTCGGCACGCCGGACGGGTTCCGCAGGCTGTGGACCCCGCACCGGCTGGCCTACATCAAGGAGGCCGGCGAGGGCGGGTGTCCGTTCTGCCGGATCCCGTCCCTGCCCGACGCCGAGGGCCTCGTCGTGGCGCGGGGACGGAGCGTGTTCGCGCTGCTCAACCTGCACCCGTACAACCCGGGGCACCTGATGGTGCTCCCGTACCGGCACGTCGCCGACCTCGAGGACCTCACGGCCGCCGAGTCCGCCGAGCTCACGCTGTTCACCCAGCGGGCGATCCGGGCGATGAAGAAGGTCGCGGCGCCGCACGCGTTCAACACCGGGCTCAACCTGGGCACGGTCGCGGGCGGCTCGCTGGCCGAGCACCTCCACCAGCACGTCGTGCCCCGGTGGGGCGGCGACGCGAACTTCATCGCCGTCGTCGGGCAGACGAAGGTGATCCCGCAGCTGTTGTCCGAGACCCGCGACCTGCTCGCCGGGGCCTGGGAGCCGGACTGGGAACCCACGGGCGACACGGTGGGCACGGACGGCGCCCGCGAGCCCGACACGGGGAGTGACCGGCCGCGGGACTAGGCTGGTCATCCGCACCGCCGACCGCGGCGGCGCGCCGCACGAGACCGGCAGGAGTCGGCCCCACCCGATGCTGAACGTCGTCGCCCGAGTCCACGTCAACCGGGTCACCGACCCGATCGGCCGCGCGCTGGTCGGGCGCGGGATCACGCCGGACGTCGTCACGGTCGTCGGCACGGTCGGTGCGTCCGCGGCCGCCCTGTGGTTCCTGCCGCGCGGCGAGCTGATCGTCGCCCCCTTCGTGATCACACTGTTCGTGCTGCTCGACCTGGTCGACGGCGCGATGGCCCGGGCCCGGGGAAGGGGCACCCCGTTCGGCGCGGTCCTCGACTCCACCTGCGACCGGGTCGCCGACGGCGCGCTGTTCGCCGGGGTCACCTGGTGGTGCCTCGGTATCGGTGAGGAGCGGGTGCTCGGGATCGCGGCGATGATCTGCCTGGTCTCGGCGCAGCTGATCTCGTACGTCAAGGCGCGGGCCGGGGGCGCCGGGCTGAACGCCGACGGCGGGCTGGTCGAGCGGGCCGAGCGGCTGATCGTCGTGCTGGTCGGGATCTTCCTGCAGGGCATCGGCGTGCCCTACGCCTTGCACGTGCTGCTGTGGGGGCTCGCCGCGGCGTCGGTCTGGACCGTCGGGCAGCGGATCGTGCTGGTGTACCGCAGCGCACAGGCCCTGTCGGCGGAGTCGCAGGAGCCTCCCTCGTGACCCTCGCGGAGCTCGGGTACACCGCGGCCTGGCGGCTGCTGCGGCACGTGCCGGCTCCCCTCTCCGAGGCCGGGTTCCGCGCGGGCGCCGACCTGGCCTGGCGGCGCGGGGGCGCGGGCGTCGAGCGGCTGCGCGGCAACCTGCGCCGGGTGCGGCCCGCGGCGTCGGAGGCGGAGCTGGACCGGCTCGTCCGCGCGGCGCTGCGCAGCTACGCCCGCTACTGGGGGGAGGCCTTCCGGCTCCCCGCGCTCGACCCGGCCACGATCCACGCCCGGCACTCGACGGCCACGGGCCTCGACGCCGCGATCACCGCCATGCAGGAGGGCCGTGGGGTCGTCCTCGCGCTGCCGCACGCGGGGAACTGGGACGTCGCCGGCGTCTACGTGATGGAGGAGCTGCGCCGGCACGGGCTCCCGGCGGAGATGACCACCGTCGTCGAGCGGCTGCGGCCGGAGTCGGTGTACCGGCGGTTCGTGGAGTACCGGGAGTCGCTCGGCTTCGAGATCGTCGCGCAGGACGACGGGCGGCGCGCCCACCTGGCGCTGACCCGACGCTTGCGGGCCGGGGGCCTGGTCTGCCTGATCGCCGACCGGGACCTCGCCGGCACCGGGATCGACGTGCCGTTCTTCCGCGACACGATCCGGCTCCCGTCGGGCCCGGCCTCGCTCTGCGCCCTGACCGGGGCCCAGCTGCACGCCGCAGTGACCTACTTCCGGCCCGGCGGCTGGGGCGCCACGGTGTCGCCGGCGATCGCGGTCCCGGACCGTGCCGCGGTGCCGAAGGCCACCCTCGAGCTGGCGCGCGCCTTCGAGGAGCACATCGCCGCGCACCTCGAGGACTGGCACATGCTCCAGGAGCTGACACCGGGGAGCCGCCGGTGAGGATCGGCATCGTGTGCCCCTACTCGCTCGACGTACCGGGCGGGGTGCAGACGCACGTCGTCGAGCTGGCGCGGGCGTTGCGCGACCTGGGGCACGCGGTCTCGGTCCTCGCACCGGCCGACGAGGACACCCCGGTCCCGGACTTCGTCACCTCCGCGGGCAAGGCGCTCGGCGTCCCGTACAACGGGTCGGTCGCGCGGGTGACGTTCGGCCCGGTGACCTACGCACGGGCCCGGCGCTGGCTGGAGAAGAACGCGTTCGACGTCCTCCACCTGCACGAACCCACCACGTTCTCGATCTCCGTGCTGGCCCTGCTCGCCGCCGAGGGCCCGATCGTCGCCACCTTCCACACCTCGACCGAGCGCTCCCGCACCCTGCACGCCTTCGGCGGGGTGCTGCGGCCGCTGATGGAGAAGGTCACCGCGCGGATCGCCGTGTCGTCGCTGGCCCGGCGGGTGCAGGTCGAGCACCTGGGCGGCGACGCCATCGAGATCCCCAACGGCGTCGACGTCGCCCGGTTCGCCGCCGCGCCGATGCTCCCGGGCTATCCCCGGACGCCCACCGTGGGGTTCGTCGGACGGTTCACCGAGTCGCGCAAGGGCATGCCGGTCCTGCTCGAGGCGCTCCGGTCGCTCGACGCGCGGCTGCTCGTCGTGGGGCGGGGGGACCCGGCGGACCTGCGACGCGAGGCCGGGCCGGTCGCCGACCGGCTCGACGTGCTCGGGGCCGTCGACGAGGACACCAAGGCCGCCGCGCTGCGCTCGGTCGACGTCTTCTGCGCGCCCAACCTCGGCGGGGAGAGCTTCGGCATGGTGCTCACCGAGGCGATGGCCGCCGGAGCGCCCGTCGTCGCGAGCGATCTGGAGTCGTTCCGACGGGTGCTGGGCGAGCCCGATCCCGCCGGGGTGCTGGTGCCCACCGGGGACGCCGGGGCGCTCGCCGGGGCTCTGCGTGAGCTGCTGGCGGACCCCGGTCGTCGGGCGGAGCTCTCCGCGGCGGGCCGCGTCCGGGCTGCCGACTTCGACTGGCCGGTCGTGGCGGCGCAGGTGCTGCAGGTCTACCAGGCGGCGGTCGCCGCGGACCCGCGGCAGGTCGTCGCCGGCCGGGAGGCCTATCCGGGGGGTGCGGCGTGAGCTGGGCCCTGGTGCTGCTCCTGGTCGTCGTGGTGGCCGTCGTCGTGGCGGTCACGGTGCTGTGCGTGGCACGGAGCCGCCGGCTGGACCGGCTGCACCAGCGCACCGACGCGGCACGCGTCGGGCTCGAGCGGTCGCTGGCCCGCCGGGCGGAGGTGGCGGTCCGGGTCGCCGAGGTGCTCGACGCGCCGCGAGCCGGACCCGGCAGTGTCCCGGCGGCGCTCGACGAGGCCGCCCGCGCTGCCGGCGCCGGCACCGTCCGCGGCCTGCCCCGGCGCAGCGAGGACGGCATCGAGGCGCGCGAGATCGTCGAGAACGCGCTGTCCCGGGCCCTCGGCACGGTCGACCGGGCGCGGCTCGACCCGGCGCTGCGCTCCGAGCTGGCCGACGCGGAGCGGCTCGTCGTCCTGGCCCGGCGGGTGCACAACGACGCAGTGCGGGACACCCTCGATCTGCGGTCGCGCCGGCTCGTCCGGTGGTTGCGGCTGCACGGCACCGCGCCGCTGCCCGGGTACTTCGAGATCGCCGAGTCGGCGGCGGGGCCGGCCGGCGCGGTGCGGCCGGTCGTGCGGCCGGTGCTGCGGCCCACCGACCCGGTCGGCTGACGGGCGGTTGAGGGGTGCGCCACCTGCGGGCGTGACCGCCCCGGGGCGACGCGTACCATCGACGGACGGGCCGCCGACCAGCGGCGGCAGCATGCCCGGGGTCCCGGGAACCGTACCGAGAAGGAGCACCGAAAGTGTCGTCCGAGCAGGCCCAGTCCGACACCGCCGCCGGCACCGCCAGCACCGAGCTCGGCACGGCCCGCGTCAAGCGCGGCATGGCCGAGATGCTCAAGGGCGGCGTGATCATGGACGTCGTCACGCCGGAGCAGGCGAAGATCGCCGAGGACGCCGGCGCCGTCGCCGTCATGGCGCTCGAGCGCGTGCCGGCGGACATCCGCGCGCAGGGCGGCGTGGCGCGCATGAGCGATCCCGACATGATCCAGGGGATCATCGAGTCGGTCTCGATCCCGGTGATGGCCAAGGCGCGCATCGGGCACTTCGTCGAGGCGCAGGTGCTGCAGTCCCTCGGCGTCGACTACGTCGACGAGTCCGAGGTGCTCACCCCGGCCGACGAGGCGCACCACATCGACAAGTGGGCGTTCACCGTGCCGTTCGTGTGCGGCGCGACCAACCTGGGCGAGGCGCTGCGCCGCATCTCCGAGGGTGCGGCCATGATCCGCTCGAAGGGCGAGGCCGGCACCGGCAACGTCGTCGAGGCGACCCGGCACATGCGCCAGATCCGCGCGGACATCCGCCGGCTCGGCACCCTGGATGAGGCGGAGCTGTTCATCGCGGCCAAGGAGCTGCGGGCGCCGGTGCAGCTGGTCGCCGAGATCGCGAAGGCCGGCAAGCTGCCGGTCACGCTGTTCACCGCGGGCGGCATCGCCACCCCGGCCGACGCGGCGATGATGATGCAGCTCGGCGCCGAGGGCGTGTTCGTGGGCTCGGGCATCTTCAAGTCCGGCGACCCGGCGCAGCGCGCCGCGGCGATCGTCAAGGCCACCACGTTCTTCGACGACCCGGACGTGATCGCGAAGGTCTCGCGCGGGCTGGGCGAGGCGATGGTCGGGATCAACATCCCGGACCTGCCGGCCGAGCAGCGCTACGCCGCGCGCGGTTGGTGAGCTGACACCTCTCCGGACGCCCCGCCTCGTGCGGGGCGTTCGGCGTTCTCGGGGTCGTCCGCGTCCGGGCACGGAGGGTGGTCGTCGCGTCGACCGTCCTTGCGCGCCGGTGTTCTGCTGACCTGGCGCGGTCACCCGATCGTGCCGGCAGATCTCCGTCCGACGTCGATGGCTGCCGCTCGTCGCTCTGCGTGAACCGGAAACCGCGAATCGTACAAACCTCCGCCTAGGCACAGTGTCACCCGGTGCGGTTCACACGTCGCACGACGTGGTGAACCAGCGGCACTCGGTGACTGTGTGCGTTCTAGGGTCCCTGTGACAGTTGGGATTTGAGTGGTGGAGGAGTCGGATGAGGCGATACGTGACCATCGGCGGCATCGTCGCCACGGCGATGATCGCGGGCTCGGTGGCGGCGTTCGCGGCGCCGACGGCCCCGGCCCCGGCCGCGGCGGACTGCAGACCCCCGGCTGCGGCGGCCGGGCCCGCCGACCCCGGTGCGGGATCAGGGAGCGGGAGCATGGCCGCTGCGCCGCAGGAGACGGGTGGCGACGGCTCGGGCGCGGCCGGGGGGCCGGGCGGCGCGGGGGAGCAGCCCGGGGGCAGTGGCTCCGGCGCCAGTGGTTCCGGTGAAGACGGGTCGGGCGGCGGCTCCGGGTCAGGTGCTGGGGACGGATCCGGCGGCTCGGACGACCACGGTTCTGCTGGTCAGGGATCCGACGACCACGGGTCCGACGACCACGGTTCGGGCCGGGGCGATGACCATGGTTCGGGCGGCTCGGACCGCGGCGACGCCGGTGAGCAGGCCTCGGGCGATCACGGCGACTCCGCCGACTCCGGTGCTGGCGACTCCGGTTCGGGTGACTCGCACTCCGACGACCACGGCGGTCCCGGCAGCGGTTCGGGCTCGGGTGGCTCGGATGACTCCGGTGGTTCGGACGGCTCCGGTGGGGCGGACGGCTCCGGTGGGGCGGACTCGGGGATGCACGGCGACTCCGGCGGGGCGTCGGACGAGGGCGCACCGGCGGCTCCCGCCGACCCTGATGGAGCGAACGGTGCTGCCTCGAGCGCCACGATTGCGCCGCTGGGCGGCGTACCCGCAGCTCAGTCCCCGGCCCGGGCGGGAGTGGTGACCGCCCCTCCGGCGGGCCCCGGTCAGGGAACACAGGACCCGGCCGCGCCCGGGGCGACTGTCCCCGGCGCTGCGCCGACTCCCGGCACCGCGACTGCTCCTGGCGCTGCGTCCGCACCCGATACCGCGACCGCTCCTGGCACCGCGACCGCTCCTGGCACCGCGACCGCTCCGGGCACCGCGACCGCTCCTGGCACCGCGACCGCTCCCGGCACGGCGCAGGGATCCGCGACCGCACCGGCCGCTCCGTCCCCGACCGCTCCCGGCACCGCGCCGGGATCCGCGACCGCACCGGCCGCTCCGAACCCGACTGCGCCGGGCGCGGGCGCCCCGAGTGCCGGTCTGGTCCCGAACCCGGCGCCCGCCCCGTGCCCTCCCGACGCGGGTGCGGACACCAGCGCGGCGGTGATGCACAACTGGGGTGAGCCGAACCGCGTCGACGAGTTCGACGGCACCTCGCTGAGCGACGAGTGGGAGCCCTACGACGGCGCGGGCCACAACGGCGCCGGCCGTCGCTCGCCCGACGCCTTCTCGGTCAAGGACGGCGTCCTCACCGTCACCGGCACCCCTGACGGCACGACCGGGGGAATGGCCTGGGGCAAGGGCCAGCAGTACGGCCGCTGGGAGGGCCGGGTGAAGGCGCCGGCCGCCGACCCGAGCTACCACGCGCTGCTGCTGCTGTGGCCCGACGCGGAGAACTGGCCCGTCGGCGGCGAGGTCGACTTCATGGAGATGTCGGACTCGAAGCGCCAGTCCACGGACATGTTCCTGCACTACGGCGAGGACAACCAGCAGGTCCAGGGGAGCGTCGACGTCGACGCCACCCAGTGGCACAACTGGGCGGTCGAGTGGACCCCCGAGCACATCGCCGCGTTCGTCGACGGCAAGGAGTGGTGGCGCACGGACGACACCTCGATCCTCCCGCCCGGCCCGATGCACCTCACGGTCCAGCTCGACTGGTTCCCGGAGGGCGGCGGCGATGTCACGCAGTCCGAGATGCAGATCGACTGGATCAAGCAATACCCGCTCAGCGGCACCGAGACCGCCGGGGGCGAGGTCGCGCACGCGAAGGACCTGGCGCACGACGCCGCCGGCGAGGCCGTCGAGGGCGCCTCCGACGTCGCCCGCGCACCGATCGCGAACGGAGTCCGCGCAGCCGAGGGTGTTGCGGACCGCGCGACCGCAGCCGCGGAGGGTGCTGTCGATCTGGCCGGGGAGGCCGTCGAGGCGGTGGCGCCGCAGGGTCGGCTGACCGAGGGCGCTCCGGACGCCCTGCTCGGCCCGGCCGGCGTCGATCCCGGGGCGACCGACACCTCGGACCCGAGGCGGGGGCTGGTGCCGGACGCGGTCCTTGCGGGCTGACGGCCCACCGGTGAAGCGGCCGTCCGACGGGCGGCCGCTTCGTCGTGTCCCACCTCCCGAGAGAGCCGACTCGGCCGCCCGAAACTGTCGACTCGCGGTGCCGGAACTCCCGACTCGCGGTGCCGGAACTCGCGACTCGCGGTGCCGGAACTCCCGACTCGCGGGGGCTGCGGTGCGGCTCCGGTACCGACGGCTACACGTACTCCATCACCAGCACCGCGGCGGTGCCGGGTTCGAGGGCCTGGTAGGCGTGGGGGCGGTCGCCGGGGAAGCAGGCGTAGTCCCCGAGGCCCAGCTCCACCTCCTCGCCCTCCGGCCCCGCCAGCCACCGCCCCGCCGTGACGACCATGTGCTCGGTCGTGCCGGGGATGTGCGCGTGCGCGGTGCGGGCCGGGCCGGGTTCGGCCGTGATCACGTGCAGGTCCCGGCGGGCCCCGGGCGGGCAGGCCGCGAGCAGGGTGCCGGTGAAGGGCGAGTGTTCGCTCGGGATCACCACGCCCTCCCCGGCCCGCACCACCCGCACGGTCCGCGCGGGCGGGTCGACCAGCCGGGAGAACGGGACGTCGAGCACCACGGCGATCGCCCACAGCGTCTCGACGCTCGGGTTCCCCGCACCCGCCTCGAGCTGCGACAGGGTCGACTTGGCGATCCCCGCCCGCCGCGCGAGCTCGCCGAGCGACAGCTCGCGCCGGGTCCGCTCGCGCCGCACCGCAGAGGCGATGGCCGCGAGCGGCGTCCCCTCCGTTCGGTTCATCGGTCTCCTTATCCGGTTTGACGAACGCCACGACGGTGTTCATCCTAACGGCCATGTGTTCGGCACGGCGAACGGCTCTGGAGCGCGGCGACCTCCGGGACGCCCTGGCGCTCGGGGCGGCGATCACGGTCGTCGGGATGTCCTTCGGCGCCCTGGCGGCGGCCGCCGGGGTGCCGCCGGTGCTGACCGTGGCCATGTCGGTGCTGGTCTTCGCGGGCGGCTCGCAGTTCCTCGCGGTCGCGGTGGTCGCCGCGGGCGGGGCGCCGATCGCCGCGGTGGCGGCCGGGCTGCTGCTGAACCTGCGGCACCTGCCGTTCGGGCTGGCGATCGGCGACCTCGCGGGCCGGACGCTCCCGGCCCGGCTCCTCGGCGCCCACATCCTGATCGACGAGAACGTCGCCTTCGCCCGGGCACGGGGGAGCGGCCCGCGCGCCCGGGCGGCCTACCGGACGTGCGGGGCGCTGTTGTTCCTCGGCTGGAACGCCGGGACCGTCGTCGGCCTGCTGGCCGGCTCGGCGGTGCCGGACCCGGCGTCGTTCGGGGTCGACGCGGCCTTCCCGGCCGCCCTGCTCGCGCTCCTGCTGCCCTCGCTGCGGGCGCCCGACGCCCGCCGGGTCGGCCTCGGCGCGGCCGTCGTCGCGCTCGCCGCCACGCCCTTCCTCCCGCCCGGGTTGCCGGTCCTGGTCGCGCTCCTGGCCCTGGTCCTCGCCGGCCGGACGGAGGTGGAGCGATGACCTGGGCCGCCGTCCTCGCCCTCGCTGCCGGCACCTACCTCGTGCGGCTCGCCGGCATCCTCTTGCGCGACAAGGTCACGCTCCCGGCGCGGCTCGCCCGGCTCACCGACCTCGGGGCGACCGCCCTGCTGGTCGCCCTGGTCGCGACCGCCGCGCTGACGGAGGCCGGCGGGTTCGCCGGCTGGGCCCGGCCCGCGGGCGTCCTCGTCGGTGGGGTGGCGGCGTGGCTGAAGGTGCCGTTCGTGCTGGTCGTGGTCCTGGCCGCGGGAACCACGGCGGGCCTTCGCGCCCTCGGGGTCGCCTGACTCGCAAGATCGGGACCGAGCCGCGAGACTGCGCGCGTGCCGCGCCCGCTCGCCCCGCTCCTCGCCTGGCTCCTGGTCCTCGCGGCCGGCGTCGCCGCCGTCGTCACGATCCTCCCGCCGACGCCCGAGCGCGACCCCGCCGCGCCCGGGCCGTCCGCCGCCCGGGCCTTCGCCGACGTGGAGCGCATCGCCGTGCGCCCGCACGTCGCCGGCTCGCCCGCCAACGACGCCGTGCGCGGGTACGTGGTGAGCACCCTGCGGGACATGGGGTTCGCACCGCGGGTGCAGGACACGGTCGGCGTCGACGCCGGGTCCCTCGGCGACGGGACTGCGGCCGCCGCCCACGTCCGCAACGTGATCACGACGGTGCCCGGGACCGCGTCGACCGGGCGGGTGTTCCTCGTGGCGCACCATGACTCCGTCCAGGCCGGCCCCGGCGCGAACGACGACGGCGCGGGCACGGCGACCCTGCTCGAGACGGCCCGGTGGCTGCGGGCCCACCCGCCGCGCAACGACGTCGTCCTCGTCTCGACGGACGCCGAGGAGGCCTGCCTGTGCGGGGCGGAGGCGTTCGTCGCGGAGGCGCCGGAGGCTGCCGACGGCGGGGTGGTGCTCAACGTCGAGGCCCGCGGCACGTCCGGCCCCGTGATCATGTTCGAGACCACGCCGGGCAACGGCGCCGTGGTGCGGGAGTTCGCGGCGGCGGCCCCGCACCCCGTCGCGACCAGCTTCGCGGTGGAGGTCTACCGGATCCTGCCGAACGACACCGACTTCAGCCCCTTCCGCGACGCCGGCCGCTTCACCGGGCTGAACAGCGCGTACATCGACGGGAGCGCGGCCTACCACGGGCCGCAGGACGTCCCGGCGCGGATGGACCTCGGGTCGCTGCAGATGCACCTGGACAACACGACGGCGCTGGTGTCGCGGCTCGGGACCGTCGACCTTGCCGCCGTGCGGGCGGAGTCCGCCGACGCGACGTACTTCCCGGTCGTCGGCCACCTGGTCCGCTACCCGGACGCGCTGGTCGTGCCGCTCGCGGTCCTCGCGGTCGTCGCGGTCGCGGGCTTCGCCCTGGTCGCGCTCCGCCGGGGCCCGACGACGGGGCGACGGCTGCTGGCCGGGACGGCCGCCGGGCTCGTGCCGCTCGTGGTCGCACCGGCGCTCGCCCAGCTCGCCTGGCTGGGCCTCACCGCCCTGCGGCCGGGCTATGCGGCGCTGCGCGACCCGTGGCAGCCGGGCTGGGGCCGGGTCGCGCTGGCCTGCCTGGTCACGGCCGTGGTGCTGGCGTGGTTCGCCCTGCTGCGCAACCGGATCGGGGCGACGGCGCTGGCCGTCGGCGGGCTGGCCTGGCTGGCGGTGCTGGGCGTGGTCCTGGCGGTGGCGGCGCCGGGCGGCTCGTACCTGACCGCCCTGCCGGCGTTGGCAGGCGGCGTCGCGGGCATGATCGGCGGCCGGATCGCCGAGGTCGTGGCGGGGGTGGTCGCCGTGCTGGTCCTGGTTCCGACGGCCGTGCTGTTCCTGCCGGCGCTGGGCCTGTCCGTCGCCGCGGTCCCGGCCTTCGTGATGGCCCTGCTCGGCCTCGCGCTCGTCCCGCTGCTGGACCTCCTGCCGGTGCCCCGGCTCACGCCCGCCGTGGCCCTGGCGGCCGCGCTCGTCCTCGGTGCGACGGGCTTCGCGCGCAACGCCTTCGACGCCACGCAGCTCGCCCCGAGCCAGCTCGTGTACCTGCTCGACGCCGACGCGCGCACGGCCCGCTGGGTCAGCGCGGAGGCCCGCCCCGGGCCGTGGACCGCCGGCTACGTCGACGGCCGCGAGGAGCTCGACCTGCCGGGATTCGGGGGTACCCACGCGACCGGCCCGGCGCTCCCGGCGGACCTGCCGCCCGCGACCGTGACCGCGACCCGCGAGGGCCGGACGGTCACCGCGCGGATCAGCCCGCAGCGCGCGGTCCGCTTCGTGGCCCTGCGCAGTGAAGGGGGCGTGGTCACCGAGGCCGAGATCGGGACAGGGGTGGCGGGCACGCCCGTGCCCGTCCGCGACGGCCGCCTCGACCTGCTGTTCCACGCCCCGCCGCCCGAGGGTCTGGAACTCCGCCTCACCCTGCGCGACGTGCCCGCCGGTGACCTGCGCCTGCAGGTCACCGACGGGTCCGACGGGCTTGACGGGCTGCCCGGGTTCCGGCCCCGGCCACCGGACGTCGGCGTGGCGGGCAGCCACACGAGCGAGCTCGTCGCGGTGACGAGCTCCCACCCGCTCTGAGCGTGCGAGCGCAGGGATCCGTCAGGCGAAGTCGACGGTCACGCAGCCGACGCGGTCACCCGCGGTCCCGGCCTTGCCCGGCTCGGTCGCCGTCTTCATCGCGTGGATCACGACGGACTGCGGCGCGGCCTGGTCGGTGAACGCCCACTGGGCCTGCGTGGCGGTGACCGAGGCGGCGCCCTGCGCATCCGTGGTGAAGTCCAGCCACACCTCGTTCTGGGGGTTGGCGTAGGCCGGGTCGACGCTCGGGCTCACCGGGTCGGCGACGTGCTGGAAGTGCGGGCCGGAGTCCGCGGCGGCGGGGCCGCAGGGCTTCTGGTGGGCGTGCGAGCCGTACGTGCGGTTCGGCACCAGGCCCGTGACCGCGAGGGTGACGGTGGAGCTGGTGCCCTCGGTCGACGACGTGACCTTCGCCGTGGCGCCGGCCGGCACCAGCTCGGGGTTGTAGGTGATCGCGTCACCGGTGGTGGCGAACGTCGCCTCGACGTCGACGTCGTCCCCGGCGGAGCCGCTCGCGGCCGGGGCCGCCGGGGCCGCCGGGGCGGCCTGGGCCGTCGTCGCGGCCGGCGTGCCGGTCTCGGTCGACGGCGTCTGCGACGGCGACGAACAGCCGACGAGCGCGACGGACAGGACGGCCAGCGCCGGGAGGGCGAGGCGGTGGAGGGTGCGTGGTGGGACCATGAATCAGACATACCCCACGGGGGTGTGATCATCGGGTACCGCCGCGCCCGGTAGCCCGATCGTGGCGCCGGAGGTCCGGCGGGCGGGGACGAGCGGTCCGGCCGGTGATCGGGGACGATCGGGCCCGTGCGAGTTCTCGTGATCGGGGCGACGGGCTACGTCGGCACGCGGCTGGTGCCGCGGCTGCTCGCGGAGGGGCACGCCGTCCGCTGTCTGGTGCGGTCGCCGGAGCGGCTGGCGCGGACCGGCTTCGCCGACCGGGTGGAGGTCGTGCGGGGGAGCGTGGGCGACGCCGCCCCGACCGGGGAGGCGTGTCGCGGCGTCGACGCCGTCGTCCACCTCGTGCACTCCATGGACGGGCCGGACTTCGCCGACCGCGACCGGCTCGCAGCCCACACGCTCGCCGCGGCGGCCGAGGCCGGGGGCGTGCGGCGGATCGTCTACCTGGGCGGGCTGCAGCCCACCGGCGAGGCCAACTCCGCCCACCTCGGGTCGCGGAACGAGGTCGGCGAGATCCTGCGGGCCGGCGCGGTGCCCACCGCGGTGCTGCAGGCCGGGATCGTCGTCGGCCGGGGGTCGGCGAGCTTCGAGATGATCCGGCACCTCGCCGAGACGGTCTTCGGCGGCCCGCCGGTCCTCCCGCTGCCGGACCAGGCGTGGAACCGCATCCAGCCGATCGCGATCGACGACGTCCTGTACTGGCTCACCGCCTGCCTGCGGCTGCCGCCGGAGGTGAACCGGGCGTTCGACGTCGGCGGGCCGGAAGCGCCCAGCTACGTCGAGCTGCTGCGCGGGTACGCCCGCGAGGCCGGCCTGGCCCGCGCCCTCACCGTTCCGGTCCCGGTCGCCGCGCCGCGGCTGGGCGCTCGGGCGATCGAGGCGCTCACCCCGGTCGACCGGGAGCTCGCCGGGCCGCTGCTCGAGTCGATGGCCTACGACCTCGTCTGTCGTGAGTCGGACCTGTCCGCGCTGGTCGGGGAGCCGCCCGGCGGCCGGACGCCGTACCGCGAGGCGGTGCGCCGGGCCCTCGCCGAGGAGGGGTCGGCGGGGCCGGCGGCCACCGACCCCGAGGGGTCCGGCCCGCCCGCGCTGACCGGCCGGCACGTCGAGGAGGTCGACGCGCCGCCCGAGGTCCTGTGGTCCGTGGTCGCGGGGCTGGGCGGCGACGAGGGCTGGCACACCGTGCCCGGGGCGTGGGCGCTGCGGCAGCGGCTCGACGGCCTGGTCGGCGGCGTCGGGCTGCGGCGCGGCCGGCCCGAGCGGCTCGAGCCGGGCGCGCCGGTCGACTGGTGGCGGGTCGAGGAGGTGGACCAGGGGCACGCCCTCGGGCTGCGCGCGGAGACCCGGCTGCCGGGGGTCGCGCGGCTGCGGATGACGGTCGAACCCGCCGGCCGCGGGGTGAGCCGCTACACGCAGACCGTCACGTTCCGTCCCCGGGGGCTCGCGGGGCGCGTCTACTGGTACGCGCAGAAGCCGGGACACGACCTGATCTTCGGCGTGATGGCCCGGATGGTGGCCTTCGAGGCGGAGCGCCGCGCGGACCAGCATCGGCGCCCGAACGGCCGAGGATGATCCTCAGGAACACCGTTACCCAACGCGAGATCGTTGCGCCTGCATCTGTCGTTACCACTGCGTAACGTGAGATTTCCCGGGTTGACCGGGCGCGGGCGTCACCGAGAGCATTCGCCGCAGCCGTCCGCTCCCCGCAACGGCTGCGCCCGACCGGACCGACCCCCGACGGTCCCGGCGGGTTCGCCACGAGCCGTCGCGAGCGGCGCCCGCCGGCGCCGCTCGCGACGGCCGGCCGCTACTTCTCCCCGTACCGCGCGAAGGCCCGCGTGAACGTGGCCGTCCCGGAGGTCATCGCCCGCAGGTCCACCGCGTAGCGCAGCAGCTCCTCGGACGGCACCTCGGCACGGACCACGGTGCGCCCCGCCGTGTCCGTCGGCTCGGTGCCCAGCACCCGCCCGCGGCGCGACGACAGGTCGCCGAGCACGACCCCGAGGTGGTCGTCGAGGATCGTGACGGCGACCTCGTCGACCTGCTCCAGGAGCGTCACCCCGCAGGCCTCGGCGGCCTCGCGGAGCGCGAGCGCCCCGGCGGTCTGGAAGGCGGCGTCGGACGAGTCGACGCTGTGCGCCTTGCCGTCGACGAGCGTCGCCCGGATGTCGACGACGGGGTGCGGCGGCGCGTCCGGTCCCTCCGACGGCGCGGTGAGACCCCGCTCGAGCTGCGCCCGGATGCCCTTCTCGACGCTCGGGACGTACTGCGTCGGCACCGACCCGCCGACCACGGCGGACTTGAACTCGAAGCCGGACCCGCGGGGGAGCGGCTCGAACTCGACGTGGCAGATCGCGTACTGGCCGTGCCCGCCGGACTGCTTGACGTGCCGGCCCGTCACCTTCGCCTTGTGGTCCAGCGTGACCCGCATCGGCACCCGCACGGGCTCGGTGTCGACGTTGGCCCCGGCCTCGCGCAGCCGGGACAGCACGACGTCCGCGTGCGCCTCGCCGGTGCACCACAGCACCGTCTGGTGGGTCTCCGGATTGCGCTCCAGGATCAGCCCCGGGTCCGCCGCGACCAGCTTGCCGAGCGTGCGGGCGAGCGCGTCCTCGTCGCTGCGGTCCTTCGCCACGACGGCGATCGGCAGCAACGGTTCCGGCAGGTCCCAGGCCCGCAGCAGCAGCGGGTGCTCGGCGTCGGACACGGTGTCGCCGGTCTCGGCCCCGGACAGCTTGGTCAGCGCGCAGATGTCGCCGGCCACGCAGGTCTCGGTCTCCTGCAGCGTGGATCCGAGCGGGGTGTAGAGGTGACTGAGCCGGTCGTCCGAGTCGTGGCCGGGTGGGAACGCGCTCGCGTCCTCCGGACTGGTCCGCGGGGCCGGGACGTGCCCGCTGACGTGCACGGACGTGTCCGGCCGCAGCGTCCCGGAGAACACGCGGACCAGCGAGACCCGGCCGACGTACGCGTCGGCCGAGGTGCGCACGACCTCGGCGGCCAGCGGACCGCCGGGGTCCGCGGTGAGCGCGTCGTGCGCGCCGCCGTCGATCGTCGACACCATCGGCAGGGGGCGTTCCAACGGGGACGGGAACCCGCCCGCGAGCAGTTCGAGGAGGGCGTCGAGCCCGACGCCGCTGGCCGAGCAGACCGGCACGACGGGGTGGAAGGCGCCGCGCGCGACGGCCGTCTCCAGGTCGTCGATCAGCACCGCCGTGTCGATGTCCTCGCCGCCGAGGTAGCGCTCCATGAGCGTCTCGTCCTCGGACTGCTCGATGATCCCCTCGATCAGCGTGGCCCGGGCCTCCTCCGCCCCGGCCGGCGCCGCGCCCTCGGGGGTCTGGCTCAGCAGGCCGTACAGGCCGCCCTGGTCGGCGGAGATGGGCAGGTAGAGCGGCGCGACCCCGCCGAACGCCTCCTGGCAGGCGATCTGGGTCGCCTCGACGTCGGCCCGCGCCTGGTCGCACCGCGCGACGACGAGCGCCCGGGGCGTCCCGACGGCGGCGCACTCCTGCCACAACGCGATCGTCCCGGCGTCGATGCCCTCGCCGTCCGCGCCCGCGATCGCCGGGACGACGAAGAGCGCGGCGTCCGCGGCCCGCAGGCCGGCGCGCAGCTCCCCGACGAAGTCCCCGTAGCCGGGCGTGTCGATGAGGTTGATCTTGAGCTCGCCGTGCCGCAGCGGCGCGACGGCGAGCGTGACGGAACGGTGCTGGCGGACGGCGGCCGGGTCGTGGTCGCACACGGTCGTCCCGTCGAGCACGCTGCCCTGCCGGGGGATCACGCCGGTGTGCGCGAGCAGCGCCTCCACCAGCGTCGTCTTCCCCGACCCGGACGGCCCGACGAGGGCGACGTTCCGGATGAGCGAGGGATCGGTGACCGGCGCCCCGATCCCGTCTGATGCTCCACGCTGGCCGGTCTTGGGGTCTGATCTGACGGTCACTGCGACCACCTCCGCTGGGGTGCACTCCGATGTGCTGCGGGTCACAGCCGATTCCACTCCCCTCGTCGCGCGGGCACAACCCCGCGCACAGGGTCCGCCTCAAGCCTTGCCCAATCCGGTCGCGGCGCGCGCGGGATCACACGGCGGGCGCGAGTAGGGTCCGTGGCCGTGCCCATACCCGGTCCCGGATACGCCATCACCGTCCGCGTCGAGGCCCCGGCCTCCGCCAGCGCCGCCGGGGATCTGGCCGTGGCGGTCGGCAACGTCGGCGGGGTCGTGACCGCGTTCGACGTCGTCGAGGCCCGGACGGCCACGATCGTCGTCGACATCTCCTGCAACGCCCTCAACCAGGACCACGCCGAGGAGATCACCGCCGCGCTCGGCGCGGTGCCCGGCGTGCACGTGCGCAAGGTGTCCGACCGGACCTTCCTGATCCACCTCGGCGGCAAGCTCGAGGTGCAGTCGAAGGTCGCGCTGCGCAACCGCGACGACCTCTCCCGCGCCTACACCCCCGGCGTCGCCCGGGTCTGCCAGGCGATCGCGGCGAACCCGTCCGACGCGCGCCGGCTCACGATCAAGCGCAACACCGTCGCCGTGGTCACCGACGGCTCGGCGGTGCTGGGGCTGGGCAACCTCGGCGCGGCCGCGGCGATGCCGGTCATGGAGGGCAAGGCGGCGCTGTTCAAGCGGTTCGCCGGGGTCGACGCCTGGCCGGTCGCGCTGGACACCCAGGACACCGAGGAGATCATCCGCACCGTGGAGGTCATCGCCCCGGCGTACGGCGGGATCAACCTGGAGGACATCGCCGCGCCGCGCTGCTTCGAGATCGAGCGCCGGCTGCGCGAGATGCTCGACATCCCGGTCTTCCACGACGACCAGCACGGCACCGCGGTCGTCGTCCTCGGGGCGCTGCGCAACGCGCTGCGGGTGGTCGGAAAGAAGATCACCGACTGCACGATCGTGGTGTGCGGGGTGGGCGCGGCCGGGTCGGCGATCATCCGGCTGCTGCAGTCGGAGAAGCCGGGCGACGTGCTCGCCGTCGACATCGACGGGATCGTGCACTCCGGCCGCCCGGGCCTCGACGACAACCTGGCCTCGATCGCCGAGCAGACCAACCACCGGGGCCGGCAGGGGTCGCTGGCCGACGCGCTGGTCGGGGCGGACGTGTTCATCGGCGTCTCCGCGCCGAACCTGTTCGGGGCCGAGGAGCTCGCCACGATGGCCGACGACGCGATCGTGTTCGCGCTGGCCAACCCGGACCCGGAGATCGACCCGTCGGTCGCGATGCACCACGCGGCCGTGGTCGCCACGGGCCGCTCGGACTACCCGAACCAGATCAACAACGTGCTCGCTTTCCCGGGGGTGTTCCGCGGCCTGCTCGACGCGCAGGCCCACGACATCACCGACCGGATGCTGCTCGCGGCCGCGGCGGCCATCGCGGACGTGGTGCACGAACCCAACGCCAGCTTCATCGTGCCCAGCGTGTTCGACCCGTCGGTGGCCCCCGCCGTCGCCGAGGCGGTCCGGCACGCCGCGCAGGAGGCCGCGCGGGCGGGCGAGGTCGCCGCCGGGCAGTGATCGGCGGGTGGGCCGCATCACCGTCTACCCTGGTAGACGTGGTGATCGAGCAGTGACCGGAGCCGTCCCGACGATCGGCGTCCTGGCCCTCCAGGGCGACGTCCGCGAGCACGCCGCCGCCCTCGAGGCGACCGGTGCGAAGGCCGTGCCGGTCCGCCGCCCGGCCGAGCTGGCCGCGGTCGACGGGCTGGTGATCCCGGGCGGCGAGTCGACCACGATGAGCCGGCTCCTCGAGGTCTTCGAGCTGCTCGACCCGCTGCGGGACCGGATCGCCGACGGCATGCCCGCCTACGGCTCCTGCGCCGGGATGATCCTGCTCGCCGGCGAGGTGCTCGACGGCCGGCCGGACCAGAAGCAGCTCGGCGGACTGGACGTCGTCGTGCGGCGCAACGCCTTCGGCCGCCAGGTCGACTCGTTCGAGACCGACCTCGCCTTCACCGGCGTCGAGGGCGGCCCGGTCCGCGCCGTGTTCATCCGGGCGCCGTGGGTCGAGAAGACCGGCGACGACGTCGAGGTGCTCGCCGCGGTCCCGGCCGTCACCAGCACGGGGAAGGACCCCGGCGCCGCCGCGGGTCGCCCGGTCGCGGTCCGGCAGGGCACGGTGATCGCCACCGCGTTCCACCCGGAGCTCACCGGCGACGGGCGGGTGCACGCCCTCTTCGCCGACGTCGTCCGGCAGAGCTGACCGCGCGGGTCAGCCCGTCGCCGCCGGGTCCCGCTCGGCGGCCGCCCGGCCCTCGGCCAGGAAGGCGGCGAGGGCGTCGGCGTCCGGCAGCGCCGAAGCCGGCCGCAGCGCCCCGAACGGCGCGTTCCAGAACTCCCCGCGCCGGGGCTCCCACGGCCCGACGTAGGCGTACGGGGCCGGGTGCGCCGCGTCGCCGGGGGAGACCCCGTAGTTGACCCGGTCCGCCGTCACGCCCAGGTCGAAGTGCTCGGGCCAGAGCACCGGGTCACCGAGCGTCCGCAGCGCGGCGTCGCCCCGGGCGAACCAGTCCGCGAGGTGCTCCACCGCGATCGGGTCGGGGGCGAACGGCTCGTCCGGGCCGACGCCCGAGCCGTCGGCGTAGAGCCCCTCCGGCGGTCCGACCTGCACACCCGCCGCCTCGGCGAGCTGCCGGCACGTGCCGGCGAGCGGGGCGCGCCCGCCCCGCCAGACCAGGTCGGTGTGCTCGACCCGCAGCGCGGAGAGGGTGCCGCCGAACCCGCCGGGCGTCACCTTCAGCCGGATGGTGCCGTCGGCCCGGTACTGCGGGCCCGCGATCACCGACTCCGCCACCGCGTGCAGCGCCCGCCGCGTCGCCACCAGGATCCGCTCGTCCATGCCGTCCTCCCACCCGTCGCGCCGATCGTGTAACGCCCGCCCGTCCGGCGTGCTCTGTGTCCCCACCAGTGTCGGACGGAGCCGGGAGCGTTACATGGACACGAACTTCCTGCCGATCATCCGTTGGGACGGGCTGGCCGAGGACGCGCCCGTCGGTGCCGAGGCCGACGGTATCGACCTGGTCGTCGTGCGTCGCGGCGGCGAGGCGCACGTGTTCGAGGGCCGGTGCCCGCACCGCGGCGCGCTGCTCGCGGACGGCCGCGTCGAGGGCCCGAACCTGGTCTGCGGGGTGCACGGCTGGGACTACCGGCTCGACACCGGGGTCTCGGCCTACAACCCGGCGGAGCGGCTCTACAAGTTCTCGTGCCACGTCGTCGACGACGAGGTGCTGGTGGACAAGGCCGAGCTCGCGGACTACCGGGCGATGCGGCCCGAACGGCGGGTCGTCTCCACCTACGACCGGCTCTTCGACGACCCCCACCAGGACAGCCCGGAGGAGCCCTACGTCGGCGAGATACACCGGCTGGCCCGGCACGGGCTGTCGGGGGTGCACGGACAGGTCGCGGCGATGGGCGTGCCCCGGCCCGAGCTGCCGTCCTGGGACGACCTGCAGGTCCTCACCGCGCAGCTGCACCGCTTCCCGATGCTGGACGACGAGCCGGTGGACACCGCGGTCACGATCGGCCCGGCGGCCGCGCGGCCGTTGCGCCTGGAGATCCCGCTGTTCGTGTCGGACATGAGCTTCGGCGCGATCTCGGCCGAGGCGAAGACCGCCCTGGCCCGCGGGGCAGAGGGCGCCGGGACGGCGATCTGCTCGGGCGAGGGCGGGATGCTGCCCGAGGAGCAGGCCGAGTGCTCGCGCTACCTGTACGAGCTGGCGTCGGGCCGGTTCGGCTGGGACGAGGCCTGCCTGGACCGGGTCCAGGCGCTGCACCTCAAGCTCGGCCAGGGGGCGAAGACCGGCACCGGCGGGCACCTGCCCGGCCACAAGGTCGTCGGGCGGATCGCGGAGGTCCGCGGCCTTCCCGAGGGCACGGCGGCGGTGTCGCCGGCGCGGTTCACCGACTGGACCACGCTGCTCGACGCCCGGGCCCTGGTCGACCAGGTCCGGGAGCGGTCCGGCGGCATCCCCGTGGGCGTGAAGATGTCGGCCCAGCACATCGAGGCCGATCTCGACGCCGCGCTCGACCTCGGTGTCGACTATGTCATCCTCGACGGCCGCGGCGGCGGCACGGGCGCGGCACCGACGATCTTCCGCGACACGATCAGCGTCCCGACGATGGCCGCGCTCGCCCGCGCCCGCCGGCACCTCGACCTGGCCGGGGCCCGGGACGTCACGCTCGTCGCGACCGGCGGGTTCCGGCGGGCCCAGGACATGGTCAAGGCCCTGGCCCTGGGAGCCGACGCGATCGCCGTGTCGAACGTGGCGCTGCAGGCCATCGGCTGCGTGGGCATGCGCGCCTGCCACACCGACAACTGCCCGATGGGCATCGCCACCCAGAAGCCGCACCTGCGCGCGCGGCTGCCGGTGCAGCGCGCGGCCGAGCAGCTGACCCGCCTGCTGGGCGCCATGACGGACCTGATGGTGGTGCTCGCGCGGGCCTGCGGGCACGACTCCCTCTCGCACTTCACGCCGAAGGACCTCACGAGCTGGAAACGCGACGTCGCCGAGCTGGTCGGCGTCCACTACGCGGGGGTGACCCGATGACCTGCTGGTACGAGCTCGACGAGCTGCCCGACGAGGGCCGGGTGCGCACCGTGGTCGTCGACGGCCGGACGCTGGCCGTGTCCCGCTGCGGCGGACGCATCGGCGCGCTGGACAACCACTGCCCGCACCAGGGCGGACCGCTGGGGGAGGGGGCGATCGAGAACGGCCTGCTCCGCTGCCCGTGGCACGGCTACGACTACGACCCGACGACCGGGCGGCCGCCCGAGGGCTTCTTCGACGCCCCCGTCGCCTTCCCCGTCGAGCAGCGTGGCGACTCCGTCCGGGTCGCCCTGCCCGAGCGCACCGAGCGGCCGCGCAGCGTGTCCGACGTGCTGGTGGAGACGCTGGTGGCCTGGGGCGTCGACACCGTGTTCGGCATGGTCGGGCACTCGAACCTCGGGTTCGCCGAGGCGCTGCGCCGGGCCGAGGCCCGCGACGAGCTGCGCTACGTCGGCATCCGGCACGAGGGCGCGGCGGCCTTCGCCGCCTCCGCCTACGGCAAGCTCACCGGCCGCCCCGCCGCCTGCCTCGCCATCGCCGGCCCCGGCTCGACGAACCTGCTCACCGGGCTCTACGACGCGAAGCTCGACGGCGCGCCGGTGCTCGCGATCTCCGGCCAGGTCCCGTCGTCGGTGCTGGGCCGCGGTGCCTTCCAGGACCTCGACCTCTCCGCCGCCTTCCGGGACGTCGCGGTCTCCACCGTCACCGTGCACGCCGGCTCCGACCACGCCGAACTGGCCGCCACCGCCGTCAAGCACGCGGTCGACGGCCGCGGCGTCGCCCACCTCGTCCTGCCCGACGAGGTGCAGGACCTGCCCTCCGACGCCCGCGCCGGCGCGCCCGCCGGCCGCCGCGCCGACCTCGCGGTCGCCCCGCCCGAGGCGGAGCTCGCCGCGGCGGTCGAGCGCCTGGCCGCCGCCCGGCGGCCGGTGATCATCGCCGGGCAGGGGGCCCGGGACGCCACGGCCGACCTGCGGGCCCTCGCCGAGCGGCTCGGCGCACCGGTGCTCACCACCTTCCGCGCCAAGGGCCTCGTGCCCGACACCCACCCGCTCGGCGCGGGGGTGCTCGGCCGCTCCGGCACGCCGGTCGCGTCCTGGCTGATGAACGAGGCCGACCTGCTCCTGGTCGTCGGGGCGTCGTTCGCCAACCACACCGGGATCGCGCCGTACAAGCCGATCGTGCAGGTCGACGACACGCCCTCGGCCATCGGGCGCTTCCACGGCGTGGAGATCGGGCTGCTCGGCGACGCCGCCGTCACGGTCCGGGCCCTCGCCGCCCGGCTCGGTGCCGCGGCCGCCGCGGACCAGCGCCCGGACGTCGCCGCCCGGTGGGCGATCTGGCGGGCGGAGAAGGCGCGACGCGCGGCGGACGACCGGGGTCGCGGGGTCGCGTCGGCGGCGGTGTTCGCGGCGTTGTCCACGCACTGCCCGGCCGACGCCGTGATCACGGTGGACGTCGGCAACCACGCCTACAGCTTCGGCCGGTACTTCGAGAGCGCCGGGCAGCCGGTGCTGATGTCGGGCTACCTGGGCTCCATCGGCTTCGGCTACCCCGCCGCGCTGGGGGCGTGGGCGGCGGATCCGCGGCGCCCGGTCGTGGCGGTGACCGGCGACGGCGGCTTCGGCCAGTACCTCGCCGAGCTCACGACCGCGGTCAAGTACGGGATCCCCGTCAAGCACGTGCTGCTCGACAACGGCGCCCTCGGCAAGATCAGCAAGGAGCAGCTGGCCGGCGACCTCCCGGTCTGGCAGACCTCCCTGGTCAACCCGGACTTCGCCGGCTACGCCCGGCTCTGCGGCGCCACCGGGATCCCGGTGTACCGGGCCGACGAGCTCGGCGCGGGGATGAAGGAGCTGTTCGCCGCCGAGGGCCCGGCCCTGCTGCACGTGCACACGGACGGCGAGCTGGTGTGAGGGCCGTGCGATGTCGGTGAACCTGGTGCTCGTGCTGGCCGTCGCCGCGGGCGTCCCGCTGCTGCTCGGTCTGGTCCCGGCGCTGCCGCTGCCCGGACCCCTGCTGGAGATCGTCGCGGGGATCGTGCTGGGCCCGGCGGTGCTGGGCTGGATCGAACCCGACCCGACCGTGCGGGCCTTCGCCCTGTTCGGGCTGGCCTTCCTGCTGTTCCTTGCCGGGGCCGAGGTCGACCTGCGGCGCTTCCGCGGCGGGCCCGGCCGGCGGGTCGCCCTCTCGCTCGGCGTGTCGGTGGTCCTCGCCGCCGCGGTCGCCGCGCTGCTGCAGGCCGCCGGCGTCCGCGGGGCCGCGCTGGTCGGGGTCGCGCTGCTGGCGACCTCGCTCGGGCTCGTCGTGCCGGTCCTCGGCGACGCGGGCGTGCGCGACCGGCCCGTCGGGCGGCTGGCGATCGCCGGCGCCTCGGCCGGCGAGGTCGCCGCGGTCGTGCTGCTGTCGGTCGGCCTGGCGGGCGGGGACACCCCGCTCGGCGGGCGGCTGCTGCTCCTGGTCCTGCTGCTCGCCGGTCTCCTCGCCGTCGGGCTGGTCGTGCTCGGTGCGGAACACTCGCCGCGGGTGTCCGCGCTGGTCACGCGGCTGGCCGACACGAGCGCACGACTTCGGGTCCGGCTGACCGTGCTGCTGGTGGCGGGGCTGACGCTCGCGGCCGAGGCGCTCGGCTTCGAGGCCATCCTCGGCGCCTTCCTCGCCGGGCTGCTCGTGCGCGCGCTCGACCCGGATCCCGAGCGGAGCCACCCGCGGTACCCGGTCAAGCTCGAGGCGGTCGGGTTCGGCCTGCTCGTGCCGGTGTTCTTCGTGACGAGCGGGCTCACCCTGGACCTGCGCGGGCTGGTCGAGCACCCGGCCGCCCTGGCCGCGGTGCCGCTGTTCCTGGCCGCGCTGCTGGTCGTGCGGGGCCTGCCCGCGCTCGCGTTCCGCCGCGAGCTCGACCGTCGCGAGCTGCTGGCCGTGGGCCTGCTCCAGGCGACCTCTCTGCCCTTCCTCCTGGCGGCCGCGCAGATCGGCGAGGAGATGGGCCTGCTCGACCCGGCGACCGGGGCAGCGCTGGTCGCCGCCGGTCTCGTGTCGGTCCTGGTGCTGCCCGCGCTCGCCCTCGCGCTCCTGCCGCGACGCGTTCCCGCCCCGGCGTGAGGCGGCTACCGTGCTCCGGTGCCGGTCGCGGACCCGGATCTGGTCGAGCGCCTGCGCGGGGGCGACGAGCAGGCCTTCGCGGAGGTCGTCCGGCTCTGGTCCCCGGCCATGCTGAGGGTGGCGCGGGCGCACGTGCGCACGCACGCGTCGGCGGAGGAGGTCGTGCAGGACGCCTGGCTGGCAGTGCTGCGCGGACTCGACGGCTTCGCGGCCCGGGCCTCGCTCAAGACCTGGATCTTCACCGTCCTCGTGAACACCGCGCGCCGCCGCGGCCGGGCCGAGGCGGGCCGGGTCCTCGAGCTCGAGCGCCCGGGTGTGGACCCGCGCCGGTTCCGTGGCGACGACGACGAGTACCCCGGGCACTGGCGGGACGAGGCGGCCCCGGTGGAGTGGGGCCCGGAGCCCGAGGTGCTCGCCGCCGAGTTCCGTGGTCTCCTGGGACGCGCCCTGGCCGAGCTCCCCGACCGGCAACGCGCCGTCGTCGAACTGCGGGACGTCCACGGGTTCGACGCCGAGGAGGTGTGCACGCTGCTCGACCTCACCCCGGCCAACCAGCGGGTGCTGCTGCACCGCGCCCGGACCCGCCTGCGCGGCCTGCTCGAGGAGGCGATCGCGTGAGCGGCCCGCGGGATCCCGGGACCACGCCCGACGCCCTGCACGACGCGGCCGTCCGGCTCGCCTGCGCCGAGCTGGTCGAGATCCTCACGGACTACCTGGAGGGGGCGCTCCCCGCGCACGACGCCGCGGTGATCGAGGCCCACCTCGCGCTGTGTCCCGGCTGTGCGGCCTACCTGGCCCAGATGCGGGCGACGATCCGCGTTCTGGGCCACGTGCCCGTCGAGACCCTGTCGCCCGAGGCGACCTCCACCCTGCTGGCCGCCTTCCGCGAGCGCGGGCCGGGCTGAGCCGGGATCAGCGACCCTCTGCGTCGAGCAGCTGGCCGTCGATCCACGGGTCGGACGAACGTTGCCGGCCCCGGTCGTCGACGTACCCGCAGGCCCGGTTGGTGATCTCGTCCGGGTTCGCCGGGTCGCCGAACTCCGGCGGGGACTGCAGGTCACAGGTGTGGAGAGGGGCCGGTGCCCCCGTGATCGTGACGGTCAGCGGGGTGTCCGCGGTGGCGGTGCCGGTGAGCACGGTCGCCGCCGCCGTGCCTCCGGTGGCGAGCACGGCGGCGCCCGCCGCGGCCCATCCGAGCCGCGCCGCGGACCGCTCGCGGCCCCGCATGCTGTGCCTGCCCATCTCGCACCCCCTCGGCGTCCCTCACCGGTGACATCGCACGAGCGGCCCGGAACGTGAACGCCCGGCCCGCTCTTTCACCGACACCGGTGAGTTACCCACCGGATCCGTAACGAACCCGGCCCGGCGTGTGATGAACACGGCCGCGCGTGGGGTGTTCGTGCCGGTGACGGGCCCGTCGGTACCATCGGTGGGATCCGGCAGGGCCTCGTGCGGGCCCTGCGTGCCCGTCCTGCCAGGCGCCGCGCAGCGGGCACACGCGCGAGTTCAGGAAGGACGGGGCAGCCGATGAGTGGCCACTCCAAATGGGCGACGACGAAGCACAAGAAGGCCGTCATCGACGCCCGCCGGGGCAAGATGTTCGCCAAGCTGATCAAGAACATCGAGGTCGCGGCCCGGACCGGCGGCGGTGACCCCGACGGCAACCCCACGCTCTACGACGCCATCCAGAAGGCGAAGAAGAGCTCGGTGCCCAACGACAACATCGACCGCGCGGTCAAGCGCGGCTCGGGTGCCGACGCCGGCGGCGCGGACTACCAGACGATCACCTACGAGGGCTACGGCCCCAACGGCGTCGCGCTGCTGATCGAGTGCCTCACGGACAACCGCAACCGCGCGGCCACCGAGGTGCGCACGGCGATGACCCGCAACGGCGGCACCATGGCCGACCCGGGCTCCGTCGCCTACCTGTTCACGCGCAAGGGCGTCGTCGTGCTGCCGAAGAACGACCTCTCGGAGGACGACGTGCTCGTGGCCGTCCTCGAGGCGGGCGCCGAGGAGGTCAACGACCTGGGCGAGAGCTTCGAGGTCGTCTCCGAGGCCACCGACCTGATCGCGGTGCGCACCGCGCTGCAGGAGGCGGGGATCGACTACGACTCGGCCGACCCGACGTTCCTGCCGTCGATGCAGGTCGAGCTCGACGCCGAGGCCGCCAAGAAGGTCTTCCGGCTGATCGAGGCGCTCGAGGACTCGGACGAGGTCCAGAACGTCTACGCCAACTTCGACGTGAGCGACGCGGTCCTCGAGGAGGTCAACGCCTGAGAGGACCTCCGTCCGTCCGACGGCGCCGTCCCCCGTCCGGGGGCGGCGCCGTCGTCGTTCTCAGGGCCGTTCCGGCGGTGACCTCCGCGCCTGCGGGCCCGACAATCCCGAGGGGTCGGCGAGGCCGCGGCGGGCTATCCGGACGAGGACGGGCGGCGCGAGACGTACCGGCGCAGAGCGACGGCGGAACCGGAGGCACGGATGATCAAGCGGATGCGCGAGCTGGCCGACGAGTTGGACGCGTCGTTCCACGACATCAAGGAGGCCGTGAACGCGCTGGCCGCGCAGCACGGGGCGGACCGGATCGTCGTGCACGAGGACGAGCCGCCGGAGTTCAAGATCCTCCGCGAGCAGTACGTCGACCAGCTGATCACCGAGGAGGGCTGCGAGGCGGTGCGCGAGATGCTCGGCCCGCCGCCGGAGGAGTTGGCGTGACGGCCGAACCGCGGTATCACGTCCTGTGACCGGCACCTCTGGTTCCGTAGCGACCACCCGGGAGGGCACGTGGACACGGACTTCACCGCGGTTCCGGACTGGTTCGCGGGCACCTCGGCGGGCGGCGGGGTCGCGGTCGGCGACCTCGCCCGAGACGGCGGCCGCTCCGTCGTCGTCCTCGTGGTCGACGCCCCGCCGGGCGCGAACGCCGGCTGGTACCGGGTCGGCCACGGGCTGACGGACGGCGGCGCCCTGACCGGCCCGTGGAGCCCGTGGCGGCCGGTGCCGGACTGGGGGTTCTGGGAGAACCAGGGCGCGGGGATCGCGCTCGCCGACGTCACCGGCACCGGGTCGCTCGACCTGGTCGTGTTCACGGTCGACGCGCCGGACGGGCCGAACGGCGGCTTCTACCGAATCGGGCGGGACCTCGACGCGGACGGCGAGGTCACCGGCGGCTGGACCGGCTGGACCGCGATCCCGGACTGGACGGGCTGGGAGAACGCGGGCGCGGACATCGCGGTGGCCGACGTCGACGGGGACGGGCAGCTGGATCTCGTCGTGCTGTCCGTCGACGCCCCCGACGGGCAGAACCACGGCTTCTACCGCAGCGGCCCGCTCGGGCCCGACGGCGTCGTGACCGAGTGGCGGGACTGGGCCGAGGTCCCGGCCTGGTGGGGCTGGGAGAACCAGGGCGCCGGGCTGGCCGTCACCGACCTCGACGGCGACGGCAGGCCGGAGCTGGTGGTCCTCGTCGTCGACAACCCGGCGGGGGAGAACGTCGGCTACGTCAGCGTCGGCTGGCGGCTCGAGGACGGCCGCAGCGCGGACGGCTGGGGGCCGTGGGAGCGGCTGCCCGGGTGGGGGTTCTGGGAGAACTCCGACGCCGCCCTCGCCGTCGTCCCGCTGGGCGCCCGCGGCATGCCGCACCTGTTCACGCTGGCCGTCGACGCCCCGGTCGGCGGGAGCAGCGGCTGGTACCGGGTGTCGGACCTGATGACGGACCGGGAGATGGGCGCCGAGATGGGCGTCTGGCGGCTGCTCGAGCGGGACTCCGGGGTGCTGGCGGTCCACGCGGCGCTGCTGCACACCGGCTCGGTCGCGTTCTTCGCGGGCTCGAGCAACGACCCCGACAACGCCGCCGCCGGACGTTTCGGCACGGCGGTCTGGCACTACCCGTCGAGCGCGCTCAGCAGGCCGGCGACCCCCGTCGACCTGTTCTGCTGCGGGCACGCGTTCCTGGCCGACGGCCGGCTGCTCGCGGCGGGCGGGACGGAGCGGTACGACCCGTTCCTGGGCCTGCGCCAGGCCGTGGTGTTCGACCAGGACAAGGGCGCGCCCGACCCGGGCTCGCCGACCGGCTCGACGGGGGCGTGGGAGGCGGTGCCGGACATGGCCGGCGGCCGCTGGTACCCGACGCTGGTGGCGCTCTCCGACGGCCGGGTCCTCGCGGTCTCCGGGCTCGACGGCACCTCGCAGCTCAACACCCACCCGGAGATCTACCGGGACGGTACGGGCTGGACCACGCTGCCGAACTCGCCGAACTGGCCGATGTACGGGCACCTGTTCCTGCTCGAGGACGGGCGGGTCTTCTACTCGGGCGGCCAGTACGGGCCGAACAACGGCGAGCGGCCGGCGATGTGGGACCTCGCGACGAACGCGACGGTGCCGGTCGACGGCCTGCCGGTGCCGCAGGCCCGCAACCAGGCGGCGAGCGTGCTGCTGCCGCCCGTGCAGGACCAGCGGGTGATGATCGTGGGCGGCGGCCCGTGGGACATGCACGACATGACCGGCGCGACCGGCTCCGCCGCGGTGGTGGACCTGAAGGCCGCCGCACCGTGGTACGTCGCGACCGGCTCGCTGGCCATGCGGCGGATGCACCTCTGCGCGACCCTGCTGCCGGACCGGACGGTGCTGGTCAACGGCGGCGCGATGATGGAGGAGTCCGCCGCCCACGCGGCCCTCGACGCCGAGATCTACGACCCCGCGAGCGGCACCTGGGCGATGGGCGCGACCTCGCGCGTCCCGCGGCTCTACCACTCGGTCGCCCTGCTGATGCCCGACGGCCGGGTGGTCACCGCGGGCTCGAACCCCGCGCGCAAGACCGAGGAGCTGCGCATCGAGGTCTACTGGCCGCCCTACCTGTTCCGCGGCACGCCGCCCGGCTGCGTGCCCGCGGAGACGGCCGTCGACTTCGGCGGGACGCTCGACGTCTCGACCGGAGACCCCGGGGCGATCGCCTCCGCCGCGCTGGTGCGGCCCGGCGCCACCACCCACTCCGCCGACGTCGAGCAGCGGCTCGTCGACCTGCCGATCCTCGCGCGGGGCTCGGTCCGGCTGACCGTCCGGCTGCCGGGGCCGGAGCACGCGCCGCCGGGCTGGTACCTGCTGTTCCTGCTGTCCGGGGCGGGGGTCCCCTCGCGCGGGGAGTGGGTGCGGCTGGGGTGAGGGCGGGGCGCGGCGGGGCCGGGGCCCGCCCGCTGCTCGCCCGATCGGGGACGGGGCCCGGCCGAGGCGGAGGCTCGCCGGGAACTGTCGGTGCCCGGTCCTAGACTCGCCCCCGATGAGCCCCGCCACGAAGTCACCCGCCACACCGGCCGCCGGGAAGTCCGCGGCGAGCACCGGGAAGACCGCCGCGCCCGAGGGCAGGCGGCTGCTGCTGCTCGACGGTCACTCCCTCGCCTACCGGGCGTTCTTCGCCCTGCCCGCGGAGAACTTCCGCACGGGCACGGGGCAGACCACGAACGCCGTCTACGGCTTCACGTCGATGCTCATCAACCAGCTCCGTGACGAGCAGCCGACGCACCTGGCCGTGGCGTTCGACGTCTCGCGCAAGACCTTCCGGGCGGAGCGGTACGCGGACTACAAGGCGAACCGCACCAGCACGCCGGACGACTTCCGCGGCCAGGTCGACCTCATCAAGGAGGTCCTGCGCGCGCTGAACATCCCGGTGTTCGCCGTCGAGGGCTTCGAGGCGGACGACATCATCGCCACGCTGGCCACGCAGGCCGAGTCGCAGGGCTTCGAGGTGCTCATCACCACCGGCGACCGGGACGCGTTCCAGCTGGTCACCGACAACGTCACGGTGCTGTACCCGAAGCGGGGCGTGTCGGACCTGGGGCGCATCGACCCGGCGGAGGTCGACAAGCGCTACGGGCTCACCCCGACCCAGTACCCGGACTTCGCGGCGCTGCGCGGCGACCCCAGCGACAACCTGCCGAACATCCCGGGCGTGGGGGAGAAGACGGCGGCCAAGTGGGTCCGCGAGTTCGGCTCGCTCGGCGAGCTCACCGACCGGGTGGACGAGGTGAAGGGCAAGGCGGGGGACGCGCTGCGCGCCAACCTGGCCAACGTCCTGATGAACCGCCAGCTCACCGAGCTGGTGCGGGACGTACCGCTCGACAGCGTGCCCGCCGAGCTCGAGGTCCGGCCCTGGGACCGGGACGCGGTCCACCGGCTGTTCGACGAGCTGGAGTTCCGGGTGCTGCGCGAGCGGCTGTTCGCCACGCTGCAGAGCGCCGAGCCGGAGGCCGAGTCGGGCTTCGACGTGCAGGGCGGGACCGTCGCGCCGGGCACCGTGCGCACCTGGCTGGCCGAGCACGCGCGCGACGGGCGGCGGGTCGGCGTCGCGTTCTCCGGGGTGGCCGGCGGGATCACCGAGCGGGACTTCACCGGGATCGCGCTGGCCACCGGCGAGCCGACGCTGGAGGACCGGGCCGGCCTGAACTCCCGCCCACCCGCCGACGCCGGTGTCCCCGTGGCCGGGTACGTGGACGTCCGGCTGCTGGAGCCGGACGACGAGGCGGCCCTGGGGGAGTGGTTGGCCGACCCGGCGGTGCCCAAGGCCTCGCACGACGTGAAGGCGGTGCTGCACGGGCTGCGCGGCCGGGGCTGGACGCTCGGGGGCCTGACCAGCGACACCGCGCTCGCCGCGTACCTCGCGCGGCCCGGGCAGCGCAGCTTCGACCTCGCCGACCTGGCCCTGCGCTACCTCCGGCGGGAGCTCGCCATGGAGGGCGGGGAGGGCGACGGCCAGCTGTCCCTGCTGGGCGGCGAGGAGGAGGCCGACGCGAAGCACGCCGAGACCGAGATGGTGTCGGCGTCGGCGGTGGCCGAGCTGGCCGACGCGCTCGGCGCCGAGCTGGCCGAGAAGGAGCAGACCCGGCTGCTGCTCGAGCTGGAGCAGCCGCTGGCGTTCGTGCTCGCCGACCTCGAGGCCGCGGGCATCGCCGTGGACCGGGACCACCTGGAGTCGCTCGAGTCCGAGTTCGCGGCCCAGGTGAAGGAGGCCGCGCGCGCCGCCTACGAGGTGATCGGCAAGGAGATCAACCTCGGCTCGCCGAAGCAGCTGCAGGTCGTGCTGTTCGACGAGCTGAGCATGCCGAAGACCAAGCGCACCAAGACCGGCTACACCACGGACGCGGACGCGCTGCAGAGCCTCTACGAGCAGACCGAGCACCCCTTCCTCATGCACCTGCTGCAGCACCGGGACGCCACGCGGCTCAAGGTCACGGTCGACGGGCTGCTCAAGTCGATCGCGGCCGACGGGCGGATCCACACCACGTACAGCCAGACGATCGCGGCGACCGGTCGGCTGTCGTCGACCGACCCGAACCTGCAGAACGTGCCGATCCGCACCGCCGCGGGGCGGCGGATCCGCGAGACCTTCGTGGTCGGCGAGGGCTACGGCGAGCTGATGACCGCCGACTACAGCCAGATCGAGATGCGGATCATGGCGCACCTCTCCGAGGACGAGGCGCTGATCGAGGCGTTCAACTCGAAGCGGGACTTCCACTCGGAGACCGCGTCGAAGGTGTTCGGCGTGGCGGCGGACGAGGTCACCCCCGAGCAGCGCGCCAAGATCAAGGCGATGAACTACGGCCTGGCCTACGGGCTGTCGGCGTTCGGGCTCTCCGGGCAGCTGCGGATCTCCACCGAGGAGGCCCGCGCCCTGATGGAGGACTACTTCGAGACCTTCGGCGGCGTGCGGGACTACCTGCGCTCGATCGTCGACGTGGCCCGCAAGGAGGGCTACACCGCCACCATGCTGGGCCGGCGTCGCTACCTCCCCGACCTGACCAGCGACAACCGGCAGCGCCGCGAGATGGCCGAGCGGATGGCCCTCAACGCGCCGATCCAGGGCAGCGCGGCGGACATCATCAAGGTCGCGATGCTCAACGTGCACACCGCACTGTCCGCGGCCTCGCTGCGCAGCCGGATGCTGCTCCAGGTGCACGACGAGCTGGTGCTCGAGGTCGCGGAGGGCGAGCGCGAGGCCGTCGAGGAGCTGGTGCGCCGGGAGATGGGCGCGGCCGAGACGCTGTCGGTGCCGCTCGAGGTGTCGGTCGGGTACGGCCGCAGCTGGGACGACGCGGCGCACTGACCGGACAGCACTGATCGAACGGCACTGACCGGACGGCACTGACCGGACGGCACTGACCGGACGGCACTGACCGGAAACCCGGGTGCGGGGCCGGGCGCGGCCCAGCAGGATGGCGCGGTGCTGCTCGGCCCCTCGGACCCCTTGCCCGCGGGGCCCCGCCGCATCCTCGTCGCCGGATGCTCCGGCTCCGGCAAGTCGACCCTCGGCCGCGCGCTCGAGGCGCGGCTGGGGCTGCCCTACACCGAACTCGACGGCCTGTTCCACGGGCCGGACTGGGTGCCGCGGCCCGAGTTCGCCGCCGACGTCGCGGCGCTGGCCGGCGGCGAGCAGTGGATCACCGAGTACGGCTACTCCGCGGCCCGGCCGCTCGTGCTGCCGCGCGCCGAGCTGCTGGTGTGGCTCGACCTCCCGCGCGCGGTGGTGACGCGGCAGGTCGTGCCGCGGACCGTCACGCGGCGGATCCGCCGTCAGGAGCTGTGGAACGGCAACGTCGAGCCGCCGTTCCGGACCTTCCTGAGCGACCCGGACCACATCGTCCGGTGGGCGTGGCGCACCCACGGCAGGACCGCCGTCCGGGTCGGGGAGGTGCAGGAGCGCAGGCCCGACCTGCCCGTCGTGCGCCTGCGCACCCGCCGTGAGGTCCGGCAGTGGCTCGCCGGCCCGGTGGCCGCCCTCGCCCCCACCACCGAGCACACCGGCAACCCCTGACCGCGAGTCGGGAGCTCTGGCAGCGCGAGTCGGGAGTTCCGGCAGCGCGAGTCGGGAGTTCCGGCAGCGCGAGTCGGGAGTTCCGGCAGCGCGAGTCGGGAGTTCCGGCAGCGCGAGTCGCGCTCGGGTTCAGGGCACCAGCACGCCCCGGCCGTGCATCCTACCGTGCTCGAGGTCCGCGAAGGCGTCGGCGAAGGCGTCGAGGGAGTACCGGCGGGCCCGCACCGTGACCCCACCGGCGGCCGCGAGGGCAACCAGCTCGCGGAGGTCGTCGAACGTCCCGACTGCATTGCCGACCACGCTGATCTCGGGCAGGACCAGGGCGAAGGTCGGCACCCGCAGCTCCCCGCCGTAGCCGACGATGAAGTACGTGCCGCGCGGCCGCACCATCGCCAGCGCGGTGCCGACGGCGTCGCCCTCGCCCACGAAGTCGATCACGGCGTGCGCTCCGGCCCCGTCGGTGAGGTCGCGGACGCCGTCGACCTCCCCACCGTCGACCGGCAGCACGTGGTGCGCCCCGGACTCGGTGGCCAGCGCGCGGGCCTCGGGATCGGGATCGACGGCGACGATCGTGGCCGCGGTCAGCGCACGCAGGCACTGGATGCCGATGTGGCCGAGCCCGCCGACGCCGACCACCGCGACCGTCGTTCCCGGGCCGAGCAAGGGCACTGCCTTGCGTGCGACGTGCATCGCCGTGAGCCCGGCGTCGGCGTGCGGGGCGAGGTCGACGGCATTGAGACCCGCCGGCAGCGGGAGGACGCCGCGCTCGGTGGTGAGCAGCAGGTCCGCGAAGCCGCCCGCCCGGGTGAGGCCGGTGAAGGAGAGGCCGCGGGCGCAGCGCATGTCGTCGCCGATGCGGCAGGCCGCGCACGTGCCGCAGCTCTGCTGGGGATGGCAGATGACGGTGTCGCCCGGCGCCACGGCCTGCACCTCCGGCCCGACCGCCTCGACCACGCCGGTGTTCTCGTGGCCCAGGGTGAGGGGAAGGTCCGTCGGCACGGCCGGGGCGAACCAGCCGTCGCGGATGTGCAGGTCGGTGCGGCAGAGGCCGGCGCCGGCGACCCGCACGACCACGTCGTGCGGGCCGGTCGCCTCCGGTTCGGGCACCTGGTCGAGCTGGGGTGGCTTGCCGTAGGAGTGCAGCCGCACGGCCCGCATGGGGACCTCCCTGAGGTCGAAGTGTGCCGAGCGTCACACTCGTCGTCGGGCGGCGGTAGTACGCAGTTCGACGTACCTCAGAGTGCTGGGCGGGCGACGACGGCGGCCAGCTCGGCCGGCACGGCGAGGGTGGCGGCGCCCCGGCGGAGCACGCCGTCGGACAGCGGCTCGCAGCGCACGCCACCGCGCCCGCGGAGGGCCTTGAAGGCCCCGGGTGCCAGCACGACGTCCATCCAGCGGCAGGGGTGCGCCGCGCGGTGCGCCCGGAACCGGACGCGACCGTCGCCGGAGTCGAGCGTGAACTCGGCGCCGGTGCCGGCCAGGGCGTCGACCGCGGCCCCGCGCAGGACGATGGTCCGGCGGGCCAGGACGGGGTCGAAGCGCGGCACACCGAGATCGGTCGCGACGGCCTCGAGCGCCTCCGCCGACAGCAGGGTCACCGCCGCGCGCCGGTGCGCCGCGTGGTTGAAGTACCGGTCGCCGACGACGCCGAGCCCGGCCCGGACCTCGATCCGGTCCTGCCGCGGGTCCTCGGGATCCGGCCGTGGCCCGTCCGCCGGGCGGCCCTCGTACGCGTGCACGGGCGAGGCGACCAGCTCGACGATCTCGACGGCGATGCCCACCGGCGCCTCGGTCGCGTCCTGCGCGGCGATCTCCTGCACGCTCCGATGATGCCCGCGGAGCAGCCCGAGCTGGGACGATGACGGCATGACCCGCGGCACGCCCCGGCCCGCGGTCGCGTACGTCCGGCGGGCCCGCGACCTGATCGACCGCGACTACGCCGAGCCGCTGGACCTCGACGCCATGGCCGCGGCCGCCGGCTTCTCGCGTTTCCACTTCGCCCGCGCCTTCCGCGCGGCGTACGGCGAGACGCCCGCGGCCTACCTGACCCGGCGACGGGTGGAGCGGGCCAAGGACCTGCTGCGTTCGGCGAACCTCACGGTGACCGAGATCTGCCACCTCGTCGGCTTCACCAGCCTCGGCTCCTTCAGCAGCCGCTTCACCGAGCTGGTCGGCCTGAGCCCGACCGCGTACCGGGACGAGCACGTCCGCCGGGGCGGTCCGCCCCCCATCCCCGGCTGCGTCCTCATGAGCTGGACGCGCCCGCCCGCACCGCGCACGCCGGACACCGCAAGCACGGAGAAGCCTCCGGACGCCGAGCGGTCCTACCGTTCCCCCGACCGATCCACCGAGGAGGGAACACCGTGATCGACCGCATGTCCCACACCACCATCTGGGTCCTGGACCAGGACTCCGCCAGGACCTTCTACACCGGCAAGCTCGGCTTCGAGGTGCGCACCGACGTCGTGATGGGCCCGGAGTCCGAGGGCGGGATCCGCTGGCTGACCGTCGGCCCGCCGGGCCGCCCCGACCAGGAGCTGATCCTCGCCGACCCGGCGATGGGCCACGACCCGTCGACGGCCGGCCAGATCCGCGAGCTCGTCGCGAAGGGGGCGCTCGGCACGGGCGTGATGGCGACGGACGACTGCCACGCCACCCACGCCGAGCTCGCCGGGCGCGGGGTCGAGTTCCTGCAGCCGCCGGCCGAGCGGCCGTACGGCATCGAGGCCGTGTTCGTCGACGACTCGGGCAACTGGTTCAGCCTCTGCCAGCGGCACCCGGCCTGAGCTCCCGTCCCGTGGCGATCGTCTCGGCCGCGGGGCGGCGCGCCGCACGCGGGGGCCGGGTGCCGCGCCGGTAGCGTGCGGCGCGGACCGGTGAGGGGAGCGCGCGTGCGGGTGCTCGGAGTCGACCCGGGGCTGACCCGGTGCGGCCTCGGCGTGGTCGACGGCGACGGCGGCCGCCAGGTGGCGTGCGTCGACGTCGGCGTCGTGCGCAGCGACGTCGACCTGCCGGTGGACCGGCGGCTCCTCGTGGTCGCCGACGAGGTGGAGCGCTGGATCGCGCGGCACCGGCCGGACGTCGTGGCCGTCGAGCGGGTGTTCAGCCAGCACAACGTCCGCACCGTGATGGGGACCGCGCAGGCCAGCGGCGTCGTCGCGCTCGTGGCCGCCCGGGCCGGGCTGCCGGTAGCCTTCCACACCCCGAGCGAGGTCAAGGCCGCCGTCACGGGGGCGGGCCGCGCGGACAAGGCGCAGGTCACGACCATGGTCACGCGAGTGCTCGGGCTGGCCGAGGCGCCGAGGCCGGCCGACGCCGCCGACGCCCTCGCCCTCGCGATCTGCCACTGCTGGCGGGCCCCGATGATGACCCGCATGGCGGAGGCGGAGCGCCGGGCCGCCGAGATCGCGAAGGCGCACAAGGCCCGCCTCGCCGCGGCGCAGAGGGAGCGCCAGAAGCAACGGCAGCAGCTGGAGAAGCAGCGGCTCGCCGAGTCCGCCGCCCGCCCCCGCCGCTGACCCGGAGCTCGCGACTCGCGGTGCCGGAACTCCCGACTCGCGGGGGCTGCGGCGGGACACGCCGAGGGGCGGGGCAGCGGGCGGGGGTGTCGGTGGGCCCCGGTAGCCTTCGGCCTCGAACGACTGTTCGCAGGAGCGGGGGAGTGCCGTGATCGCGTCCGTGCGCGGGCCCGTGCTGGAGATCGGGCTGGACCACGCCGTGGTCGAGGTCGGCGGCGTCGGGCTGGCGGTGTTCTGCACCCCGGCCACGCTGGCGGGCCTGCGCCGCGGCACCGAGGCCCGGCTGTCCACCACGTTGATCGTGCGCGAGGAGTCGCTGACCCTGTTCGGCTTCGCCGACGCGGACGAGCGGGAGCTGTTCCTGCTGCTGCAGACGGTGAGCGGGATCGGGCCGCGGCTCGCGCTCGCCACGATCGCCGTCCTGGAGCCGGAGGTGCTGCGCCGCGCCCTGCACGACGGCGACCTGGCCACGCTGACCCGCATCCCGGGCGTCGGCAAGAAGAGCGCCGAGCGGCTCGTGGTGGAGCTGCGGGACAAGGTCGTCGTCGCACCCGCGCCGGTCACCGCGGCGGGCGCGGCCCTCCCGGTCACCGCCGGCAACGGTGCCTCGCCGGTCCGCGACCAGGTCGTCGAGGCGCTGGTCGGCCTCGGCTTCACGCTCAAGCCCGCGGAGCAGGCGGTCGACGCCGTGCTCGCCGACAAGCCCGGGGCCGAGGCCTCGCAGCTGCTGCGCGCCGCGCTGGCCGGCCTGGGCCGGAGCAGGTGACCGAGCCGGTGACCGAGTACGAGCCGGGGGACCTGCGGGACGTCGCCGCCGAGGCGGTCCCCGAGGACCTCGACGTCGAGAACTCGCTGCGTCCCCGCCGGCTCGCCGAGTTCATCGGGCAGCCGCGGGTGCGCGAGCAGCTGGAACTGGTGCTGGAGGGCGCCCGCCGGCGCGGCGACCCGCCCGACCACATCCTGCTCTCCGGCCCGCCCGGCCTGGGCAAGACGAGCCTCTCCATGATCGTCGCGGCCGAGCTGGGTGCGGCGATCCGGCTGACGAGCGGCCCGGCGCTGGAGCGCGCCGGCGATCTCGCGGCCATGCTGTCCAACCTCGTCCCCGGCGACGTGCTGTTCATCGACGAGATCCACCGGATCGCCCGCCCCGCCGAGGAGATGCTCTACCTCGCGATGGAGGACTTCCGGGTGGACGTCGTGGTCGGCAAGGGCCCGGGCGCCACGTCCATCCCGCTCGACATCGCGCCGTTCACGCTGGTCGGGGCCACGACCCGGGCCGGCGCGCTCACCGGTCCGCTCCGGGACCGCTTCGGCTTCACCGCGCACATGGAGTTCTACGAGCCCGAGGAGCTGGAGCTCGTGCTCAAGCGGGCCGCTGTGATCCTCGATGTCGACCTGAAGCCCGACGGGGCCGTCGAGATCGCCCGCCGGTCCCGCGGTACGCCCCGGATCGCGAACCGGCTGCTGCGCCGGGTCCGGGACTTCGCCGAGGTCCGCGCCGACGGGGCCGTCACCCGGACCGTCGCCCGGGACGCGCTCGCGGTCTACGACGTCGACGAGCTGGGCCTCGACCGGCTCGACAGGGCCGTGTTGGGGGCACTCGTACGGACGTTCGGGGGAGGCCCGGTGGGCGTGTCCACGCTGGCAGTGGCGGTGGGCGAGGAACCCGGTACCGTCGAGGAGGTCTGCGAGCCCTACCTGGTGCGGGCCGGGATGCTGGCCCGGACGCCGCGCGGCCGTGTCGCCACGCCCGCGGCCTGGAGCCATCTCGGCCTGCGGCCGCCGGAGTCCGGCGGCGAGGTGCCGCCGGCGCTGTTCTGAACGCGGTCTCGATCGGGGGCGGAGCGGTACCGGGGGCGTGCCCGGCGGGCCTCGCAGGGAAACCGCACGTCACGGGGCCGTCACGACGCCGGGTCGACCGACCGGGTGTCGGAGCCGACTGGCAGACTCGGCCGTCCGACCTGCCCGAGAAACGGAGAAACACGACATCATGGACCTGAGCCTGCTGTTCCCGATCCTCATCCTGCTGCTCTTCATCCCGATCTTCCTGTCGGGTCGCAAGCAGAAGCGGCAGATGGCGCAGACCCAGGCGATGCAGAACGCGCTCGCCGAGGGCGACGTCGTGACCACCACCTCGGGGCTGCGCGGCACGGTCGTCGACGCCTCCTACGAGGACACGATCGACCTCGAGATCGCCGACGGCGTCGTCACCACCTGGCTGCGCGCGGCCGTCCGGGACAAGGTCGCCCAGGACGACCACGCCGAGCACGCCGACGGGGCCGGGGAGACCCCCGCCGCGACCGGCGCCACCGCGACCACTGGTGAGCTCCCGGCGAGCGGCGCTACCAGCGCGAACGGGACGCCGAGCGCCAACGGGACGGTCTCGGACACGCCTGCGGACTCCACCGCGGACGAGAAGAAGTAATCGGAACGCCCGCGGCGGGGCCGCCGTCGGCCCGCTGCGCCGGATGGTGCAGCATCGTGCGGGAACACCGGGCCGTGGCCATGCCGCGGACGGGACCGGACAGGCCGTCCGCCGACGCGTGACCGGGCCGTGACGCCAGGAGAGCAGAGAGAGTGGCAACGACCCCGGGGCGGATCCGCCCCTGGCGGTACCTCGCGGGGTTCGCGGGCATCGTCGTGGTGCTGTACGCGCTGGTCGCCTTCACCGGAGACCGGTCCTTCGCCCCGAAGCTGGGCATCGACCTGCAGGGCGGTACCCGGGTCACCCTGACCGCGCGCACCGAGTCGGGCCAGGTCCCGCCGCGCGACCAGCTGGTGCAGGCGCAGGCGATCATCGAGCAGCGCGTCAACGGCCTGGGCGTGAGCGGCGCCGAGGTGGTGCTCGACGGGAACAACATCACCATCACGGTGCCCGGCGACCAGGGTGAGCAGGCCCGCTCGCTCGGGCAGACCGCGCAGCTGCGCATCCGCCCGGTCGTCGGCCAGCCGATCGCCGCCAGTCCCGCCGCGCCTCCGGTCGGGCAGGGCACCGGTGGTGCCACCACGCCACCGGCCGGGCAGGACACCGGCGGCACGACCCCGCCCGCCGGGGAGAGCACCGCACCGGCCCCGTCCGGCGGCGGCGCGCAGCCGCAGAGCCAGGGCACGGGCCCGGTCGTCGACGGCGCGGTCGCCCCGGTCTCGTACAGCACCGCGCTGGCGCCGGCCCAGCAGCAGCCGACCCCGCCGCCGGGCGGCGGCGAGGACCCGGCCAAGGCCGCCGCGATCGCCGAGGCGAAGGCCACCCGGCAGAGCACCGACCAGGTGACCCAGCAGCAGGCGCTCCTCGCGCTCGACTGCAACGCCCCGGACCCGCTGCGGGGCTACGACGACTCGTCGCTGCCCCTGGTGACCTGCGACCAGGACAAGACCGCGAAGTACATCCTCGGGCCCACGGTCGTCGAGGGCACTCAGATCGCGTCGGCGCAGGCCTCGCAGAACCAGCAGGGCGTCGGCTACGTCGTCGACCTCAGCTTCAAGGCGGACGGTTCGAAGGCCTGGGGCGACTACACCGCCGCGCACATCGGCGAGCAGGCCGCCTTCGTGCTCGACGGCGAGGTCGTCTCGGCCCCGACGATCCAGGGTGCGCTGTACGGGAACACCCAGGTCAGCGGCAACTTCAACCAGCAGCAGGCGCAGGACCTCGCGGGCATCCTGCGGTACGGCTCGCTGCCGCTGTCCTTCGAGGCGTCCGACGCGCAGACCGTGTCCGCCACGCTCGGGCTCGCCTCGCTGGAGGCCGGCCTGATCGCGGGCGCCATCGGCCTGGTCCTCGTGTTCGTCTACTGCCTCTTCTACTACCGCGTGCTGGGCGTGCTCACGATCCTGTCGCTGGTGCTGTCCGGCCTCGTGGTCTACGCGGTGCTGGTGCTGCTCGGGCGCTGGATCGGGTTCACCCTGGACCTCGCCGGCGTCGCCGGGTTCATCGTCGCCATCGGCATCACCGCGGACTCGTTCGTGATCTTCTTCGAACGGCTGAAGGACGAGGTCCGCGAGGGCCGCTCGTTCCGCTCGGCCGTCCCGCGGGCCTGGGTGCGGGCGCGGCGCACGATCCTCACCGCCGACGCCGTGAGCTTCCTGGCCGCCGCGGTGCTGTACATCCTGGCCGTCGGGCAGGTGAAGGGCTTCGCGTTCACCCTCGGCATGTCGACGGTCCTGGACCTGGTCGTCGTCTTCCTGGTCACGCACCCGCTGGTCGCGCTGGCGTCGAACTCGAAGATCTTCGGCAGTCCGACGCTGTCCGGGCTCGGGGCCGTGGCGAAGATCGGTGCGCAGCGGCGGCGGCAACCGCGCGAGACCGCCGGCAGCGGGTCCGGCACGAGCAAGGGGGCCTGAGGCATGGTCGGGACGAACGGGGCCGGCGCCGCCCGCAAGCGCGGGGTGCTCAGCCGGCTGTACACGGGCACCGGGGCGTTCGACGTCGTCGGCCACCGCAAGACCTGGTACATCTCCTTCGGCGTGCTGGTGCTGGTCTGCGTGCTGTCGATCGCGATCCGCGGCTTCAACCTCGGCATCGACTTCACCGGCGGCTCGCAGTTCCAGATGCCCGCCGCGGGGGCCGCGGGGACGATCACCACGCAGCAGGTCGAGGAGGTCTTCCGGTCCTCGGTCGGCGAGGAGCCGGCGTCGACCCAGTCGGCCGGCGCCGGCGGCTCGGCCACGATCCTCGTCCGGTCGGAGCCCCTCAACCCGGCGCAGATCGCCTCGTTCAAGGACGCGGTGTTCCAGCAGCTCCAGCCGCTCGACGCGAGCGGGCAGCCCTCCGAGCAGGTGATCAGCGACAGCGCGGTGAGCGGCACCTGGGGCGGGGAGATCACCCGCCAGGCGCTGATCGCCCTCGCCGTGTTCCTGGTGCTGGTCACGATCTTCCTGGCCTTCTACTTCGAACGGGCCATGGCGGTCGCGGCGCTCGTGGCGCTGGTGCACGACGTCGTCGTCACCGCGGGCATCTACTCGCTGATCGGCTTCGAGGTCACCCCGTCCACGGTCATCGGCCTGCTGACGATCCTCGGCTTCTCGCTCTACGACACGGTCGTGGTGTTCGACAAGGTCAAGGAGAACACCCGCGGGCTGCTCAACCTGACCCGCCGGACGTACGGCGAGCAGGCCAACCTGGCCGTCAACCAGACGTTGATGCGCTCGATCAACACGTCGCTGATCGCCGTGCTGCCGGTGATCGGGCTGATGGTGGTCGGCGTGGGGCTGCTCGGCGTCGGCACGCTCGCCGACCTGGCGCTGGTGCAGCTGGTCGGCATCATCGCGGGCGCCCTGTCGTCGCTGCTGCTGGCCACCCCGCTGCTGGTCGACCTCAAGATGCGCGACCCGCGGTTCCGCAAGCAGGCCGAGCGGGTCGCCGCCCGCCGGGCCCGGGCCGCCGCCGCGCAGTCCGGGGACACGGGCGACGAGGACCTCGACACCGCGGACGACGAGGCCCTCGCCCGCGAGCTGCGCCGCGAGCGCGCGATGGCCGCGGCGGCGAGCGCCCCGGACCGGGCGCGCCCGGGCCGGCCGCAGGGCAAGGCGGGCCAGAGCCGGGCGGGCCAGAACCGGGCGGCGTCCGGGCGGCCGAGCGGGAAGCGGCGCCGGTGAGCGCGGCGTCCGACCGTCCAGCCCGCCCCGCCGGCCCGCTCGAGGTCGACGAGTCCGTCCTGGAGCTGGAGAAGGTCCGGGAGCTGGTCCGGGCGGTGCCGGACTACCCGGAGCCGGGCGTCCTGTTCCGCGACCTCACGCCGGCACTGGCCGACGCGGAGGCGTTCGCCATCCTGACCACCGAGCTCGCGGCCTCCGCGGGCGCCGCCGACCTGATCGCCGGCGTCGAGGCCCGCGGGTTCCTGATCGGTGCCGCGGTCGCGCTGGTCGCGGGCACCGGCGTGGTGCCGGTGCGCAAGGCGGGCAAGCTGCCCGCCGTCGCCGGGTCGCGGACCTACCAGCTCGAGTACGGCACGGCCACGCTGGAGCTGCCCGCGGGCACCGTCGAGCCCGGGGCCCGGGTCTTCGTCGTCGACGACGTGCTCGCCACCGGCGGCACCGCCGCGGCGGCCTGCGGGCTGCTCACGGACGTCGGGGCCGAGATCACGGGTTTCGGGACGGTCGTCGAGCTGGCGGCGCTGAGGGGCCGGGAGCGGCTCACCGGGATCGACGTGCACGCCCTGCTCACCTATTAGGCGAGCATTCCTCCGGGCTACCGGAGGGTTATCCTTCGGTAGGTGGTGACAGGAGCGGAGCAGGCCCGGTGACGGACGTCCAGCAGAACGCACCCGCACCCGCGGAGGCGCCCTCCGGCGCGTCGCGGACCGCCCTCCAGACGGCGGCGCAGGACCCGGCCCGCCCCTCGGCCACGCGCCGGGTCCGGGCGCGCATCGCCCGGCGGATGACGCCGCAGCGGGTCGCCATCGTCAAGCCCGTCCTCGAGCCGCTGGCGAGCGTGCACCGGGCGCTGCACCCCAAGGCCGACCTGGTGCTGCTGCAGCGCGCGTACGACGTCGCCGAGCAGAAGCACGCCGGGCAGAAGCGCAAGTCCGGCGACCCGTACATCACGCACCCGCTGGCCGTGGCCACGATCCTCGCCGAGCTCGGCATGGACACCACCACGCTGGTCGCGGCGCTGCTGCACGACACCGTCGAGGACACCGACTACTCGCTCGAGCGGCTCAGCACGGACTTCGGCGAGGAGGTCGCGCACCTGGTCGACGGCGTGACCAAGCTGGACAAGGTCGAGTTCGGCACCGCGGCGGAGGCCGAGACCATCCGGAAGATGGTCGTCGCGATGGCGCGTGACCCCCGGGTGCTGGTGATCAAGCTCTCGGACCGGCTGCACAACATGCGCACCATGCGCTTCCTGCCGCCGGAGAAGCAGGCGAAGAAGGCGCGCGAGACCCTCGAGGTGATGGCGCCGCTGGCGCACCGCCTGGGCATGGCGACGATCAAGTGGGAGCTGGAGGACCTGTCCTTCGCGATCCTGCACCCGAAGAAGTACGAGGAGATCGTCCGGCTCGTCGCCACCCGCGCTCCTTCCCGGGACACCTACCTCAAGCAGGTCATCGACGAGGTGTCGCGGCAGCTCGAGGCTGCCCGGGTCAGCGGCACGGTCGAGGGCAGGCCGAAGCACTACTACTCGATCTACCGCAAGATGATCGTCAAGGGCCGCGAGTTCGACGACATCCACGACCTCGTCGGCGTGCGCGTGCTGGTCGACGAGGTGCGGGACTGCTACGCGGCGATGGGCATGGTCCACGCGCTGTGGCAGCCGATGCCCGGCCGGTTCAAGGACTACATCGCCCAGCCGCGGTTCGGCGTGTACCAGTCGCTGCACACCACGGTGATCGGGCCGGACGGCAAGCCGCTCGAGGTGCAGATCCGCACGCACGAGATGCACCGCACGGCCGAGTACGGCATCGCGGCGCACTGGCGCTACAAGGAGACCCGCGGGCAGAACGGCGCCAACGGCACCGTCGAGATCGACGAGATGTCCTGGATGCGGCAGCTGCTGGACTGGCAGCGCGAGGCCGCGGACCCCGGGGACTTCCTGGAGTCGCTGCGCTACGACCTCGCGGCCAAGGAGCTGTTCGTCTTCACCCCGAAGGGCGACGTCGTCACGCTGCCGGTCGGGTCCACCCCGGTCGACTTCGCGTACGCCGTGCACACCGAGGTCGGCAACCGCTGCATCGGCTCCCGGGTCAACGGACGGCTGGTCGCGCTCGAGCGCACGCTGGAGTCGGGCGACGTCGTCGAGATCTTCACGTCGAAGGCCGAGGGCGCCGGGCCGAGCCGGGACTGGCTGGGCTTCGTCAAGTCGCCGCGCGCCAAGAACAAGATCAAGCAGTGGTTCGCCAAGGAGCGCCGCGAGGAGGCCATCGAGGAGGGCAAGGAGGCGATCACGCGGGAGGCCCGGCGCACGGGCATGCCGCTGCAGCGCCTCGTGTCCGCCGACGCGATGGCTGCGCTGTCCCGCGAGATGCACTACTCCGAGATCTCGGCGCTCTATGCCGCGATCGGCGAGGGGCAGGCCAGCGCCCGGCACGTCGTGCAGCGGCTGGTCGCGCTGCTCGGCGGGATGGAGGACGCCGAGGAGGAGCTCGCGGAGCGGGCCACCCCGTCGACCGTGCGGGTGCGGCGGCCCTCCGGCGACGCCGGCGTGGTGCTGACCGGCGAGGACGGCAAGCAGCTGGGCGACGTCTACTGCAAGCTCGCCCGCTGCTGCACGCCCGTCCCCGGGGACGAGATCCTCGGGTTCGTCACCCGCGGCGGCGCGGTCTCGGTGCACCGCACGGACTGCACGAACGCCGCGGACCTCAAGGCCCGCAGCGAGCGGCTGGTCGACGTCGCGTGGTCGGTGTCGCCGGCGTCGGTGTTCCTGGTGGCGATCCAGGTGGAGGCGCTCGACCGGCACCGCCTGCTGTCCGACGTCACGAAGGTGCTGGCGGACGAGAAGGTCAACATCCTGTCGGCCTCGGTCACCACCTCGCGGGACCGCGTGGCCGTGTCGCGGTTCTCGTTCGAGATGGGTGACCCGAAGCACCTCGGGCACGTGCTGCACGCCGTGCGCAACGTGGAGGGCGTCTACGACGTCTACCGCGTCACCAGCGCCAGCTGATCCCGCCGAGAAGGAGCTGAGGGCCCCGCCGGAGGTCCGGCGGAGCCCTCAGCTCCCGGTGATCAGGTGGGTCAGGCCGCGACCGTCGCGGTCTGGATGGTGACGGGGGTCTTCGGCTTGCCGTCGCCCGGGCCGTTGCCGTCGTCCGTGCCCGCCCCGGCGACCTTGTCGACGGTCGCCAGGCCGGCCTCGTCGATCGTGCCGAACACGGTGTAGTCCGGCGGGAGCGTCGAGTCGGCGTAGACCAGGAAGAACTGGCTGCCGCCCGAGTTCGGGGCGGAGGTCTTGGCCATCGCGATCGTGCCGCGCGGGTAGATCACCGCACCGGACTGGCCCGCCGGCGCCAGGTTCGTCGGCGGCTCGTCGGCGATCGTGTAGCCGGGGCCGCCCGTGCCCTGGCCGCTCGGGTCGCCGCACTGCAGCACCTTCAGGCCCTCGCTCGTGGTGAGCCGGTGGCAAGGGGTGTCGTTGAAGTACCCCTGGCTCGCCAGCGAGGTGAAGCTGTTCACGGTGCAGGGGGCCTCGGCCCGGTTCAGCGTGAGCCCGATCGGGCCCGCCGACGTGGTCAGGGAGACCGGGACGGTGCCCTGGTTGCTGACCGCGTCCGCCTGCGGGGCGTTCGCAGGCTTCGCGGCGGCGCCGTCCGACGGGTACTGGCAGTTCACGGTGCCGGGCGGGGCCGCGGCCTGCGCGGCGGGCTGGGCCGGGTCGGACTTCCACGGGGCGGTGGTGAGCAGCACCACCGCGACGACCACGACCACCACGGCCGCCGCGGAGCTGATCACGGCGACCCGCTTCTGCCTGCGGGCCCGTTCGGCGCGCCGCGCCTGCTGATTGGCCAGCTTGCGCTTGGCCGCCTCCCGCCGCATCTGGTTCGTGGCCACGGTGTGCGTCGTCCTCCCGGTCGAATGGATCGCCGGGGGAGGGTATCGACCGTTCCTGAGAGGGCCGTGTGCAGGCACGTCTAGGCTGGTCGCGTGCTCGTCGCAGGATTCCCCGCAGGAGCGTTCCAGACCAACTGCTACGTCGTCGCCCGTGGCGCCGGCGAGGCGTGCGTGGTCGTCGACCCCGGGCAGGACGCCGTCGAACCGCTGGAGGCCGTGCTCGCGGAGCACCGGCTGACCCCGGTCGCGGTGCTGCTGACCCACGGCCATTTCGACCACACCTTCAGCGTCCAGCCGGTGTGCGACGGCTCGGACATCCCGGCGTGGATCCATCCGGACGACCGGGAGCTGCTCGCCGACCCGATGAAGGGCATCTCGTCGGAGTCCGCCGCGTTCTTCGGCGGCCGGCTGGAGCTGAAGGAGCCGCGGGAGGTGCGCACGCTGACCGACCGCAGCGACCTGGAGCTCGCCGGAATGCGGCTGCGGGTCGACCACACCCCGGGCCACACTCAGGGCTCGGTGGTGTTCACGACGGAGACGGAGGACGGGACCGAGGTGATCCTCGCGGGCGACACGCTCTTCGCGGGCTCGATCGGGCGGACCGACCTGCCCGGCGGCTCGCACCGCCAGCTGCTGGAGAGCATCCGGGAGCGGCTGCTCGGCCGGCCGGACTCCGGCGTCGTCCTCCCCGGCCACGGCCCGACGACCACCGTGGGCCGGGAGCGGGTGTCCAACCCCTTCCTGCAGGGCCTCGCCGGGACCACCGGCGCTGCCGACGTCGATCCCGCCGCCACCCCGGCCCCGGGGCGCGGGCTGTGAGCGCGGTGCAGGAGGGCGTCCAGCGCGCCAGCGCCTTCGCGGCCCCCAAGGGCGTCCCGGAGTACTACCCGCCGGAGTCCGCCGGGTTCGTGCACGTCCGGGACACGCTGGCGGGCGCGGCCGAGCGGGCCGGGTACGGGTACGTCGAGCTGCCGATCTTCGAGGACACCGGGCTGTTCGCGCGCGGCGTCGGCGAGTCCACGGACGTGGTCAGCAAGGAGATGTACACCTTCGCCGACCGCGGCGACCGGTCCGTCACGCTGCGGCCGGAGGGCACCGCGGGCGTGGTCCGGTCGGTGATCGAGCACAACCTCGACCGCGCCGGGCTGCCGGTGAAGCTGCGCTACGCCGGCCCGTTCTTCCGCTACGAGCGGCCGCAGGCCGGGCGGTACCGGCAGCTGCAGCAGGTCGGCGTGGAGGCCGTCGGGGTGGACGACCCGGCGCTCGATGCCGAGGTCATCGCCGTCGCCGACGAGGGGTTCAAGGCCCTCGGGCTCACCGGGTACCGGCTGGAGCTGACCTCGCTGGGCGACGCGGAGTGCCGCCCGGCCTACCGCGAGCGGCTGCAGGAGTTCCTGGCCGGGCTGGACCTGGACGAGCCGACGCGGGCCCGGGCGCGGATCAACCCGCTGCGGGTACTCGACGACAAGCGGCCCCAGGTGCGCCGGCAGCTCGAGGACGCGCCGCTGCTGCTCGACCACCTGTCCGCGGCCTCGGCCGAGCACCACGCCGCCGTGCTGGCGCACCTCGAGGACCTCGGCGTGGCGTACACGATCAACCCGCGGATGGTGCGCGGGCTGGACTACTACACCAAGACCACCTTCGAGTTCGTGCACGACGGCCTGGGCGCCCAGTCCGGGATCGGCGGCGGCGGCCGGTACGACGGCCTGATGGAGACCCTGGGCGGGCAGCCGCTGTCCGGCGTCGGATTCGGCATCGGTGTGGACCGGACGCTGCTGGCCTGCCGCGCCGAGGGCGTGCAGCCCTGGTCGGAGGCCCGGGCCGAGGTGTTCGGGGTGCCGCTGGGCGACGCCGCGAAGCGCCGCCTCGTCGTGATCGCGGCCGAGCTGCGCCGCGCCGGGGTGCGCGTGGACCTGGCCTACGGTGGGCGCGGCCTGAAGGGCGCGATGAAGTCCGCCGACCGCTCCGGTGCCCGGTTCGCGCTCGTGCTGGGGGAGCGGGACCTCGAGGCCGGCACGGTCGGCGTGAAGGACCTCGCTTCCGGCGACCAGCGCGCGGTGCCGCTCGACTCCGTGGTGACGGAGCTCGTCGCGAAGCTGGCCTGATGCCCGGACGACCGGCGCTCTCGCTCATGAGGTGTGAGCGAGGGCGTCGTTCGCTCCTCGGGGGGCGGGGATGAGCGCGACCGACCGGGAGCGGTGGGACGCCCGGCACGCGGCGGTCGGGGCCGGCACGCCGATGCCGCCGGACGGGCTGCGGGGCCGGCTCGGGCTGCTGCCGGGCGGGTCCGGGCCGGCGGACCGGAGCGGGTTGTCGGCGGGTGGGCGGGCGCTCGACGTCGCCTGCGGCCGCGGCGCGGTCGCGGTGTGGCTGGCGCACCAGGGCTTCGCGGTCGACGCGGTCGACGTCTCGGGGGCCGGACTCGCGTCGGCCCGGGCGCTGGCCGCGGCCGAGGGGGTACGGCGCGTGCGGTTCCTCGAGGCCGACCTCGACGCCGGGCTGCCCGTCGCCGGGCCCTACGACCTCGTGGTCTGCCAGCGCTACCGCGACCCCGCTCTGTACCCGGCGCTCGCCGCCGCGCTCGCGCCCGGCGGCCTGCTCGTGCTGACCGTCCTGTCCGAGGTCGGTGACGAGGGCGGTCGCTTCCGGGCGGTCCCGGGGGAGCTGGTGCGGGCGTTCCCGCAGCTCGAGACGGTGGACCACCGGGAGGGCGACGGCGAGGCGACCCTGCTGGCCCGCCGAACCTGAGGCGGTCAGCGGGAGCGGCGGGTGCGTCTGCCGAGCGGGCGGCCGGGTTCCTCCCGGCTGGCGACCAGCGCGGCCAGCCCCGTCGTGATCGGCACGGAGGCGACGAGCCCGATGCTGCCGACGAGGGTCCGGACGATCTCGGTCGCGACGTCCTGCGAGGTCAGCACGTCGCCCGGGCCGCGCCCGGCCACCGTGAACAGCAGCATCAGCGGCAGCGACGCGCCCGCGTAGGCGAGCACGAGGGTGTTCACCGCGGACGACACGTGGTCCCGCCCGATCCGCATCCCGGCCCCGAACAGCGCGCGGGCGCCCAGGGCCGGGTTCGCCGCGCGCAGCTCCCAGACGGCGCTGGTCTGGGTGACCGTGACGTCGTCGAGCACCCCGAGCGCACCGATCACGATCCCGGCGAGCAGCAGACCCCGGGCGTCGACCGGCGCGCCGAGGGTGGCGATGAGGCTGGCCGTGGTGTCGTCGAGGCCGGTGAGCCGGGCGAGCGCCGAGAACATCGTGCTGAGCAGGGCGATCAGGCCGAGCGACGCCAGGGTGCCGAGCACGGCTGCGGAGGTCCGGGCCGACAGGCCGTGGGTGAGGTAGAGGACCACGAACATGATCAGGCAGGCGCCGACCACCGCGACCCACACCGGGCTGGCCCCGCCGAGGATCGCCGGCAGCACGAACAGCACCAGCACGACCAGGCTCATCCCGAGCGCCACCAGCGCGGCGAGCCCGCGCCATCGGCCCAGCAGCAGCACCGCCAGCGCGAACGCGACGGCCAGGGCGATCAGCGGGCCCGAGCGCTGGAAGTCGACGACCTGGTAGGAGCCCGGGTCCGTCGCGTCGCCGCCCGAGTACGCCACCCGGACCTGGTCGCCGACCGCGAATCGCGGCGTGGACGGCTCGACCGGCACGACCTGCACCAGGTCGCGGCCCGGCAGCGGACCGCCGTCCATCCGTAGGGTCAGGCCCGCGCAGCCGCCGTCGCCCGAGCCGGGGGAGCAGTCACTGGCCTGGGCGGCGACCACCTCGGCGTCGAACACCTCGCCGGCCGGCTGGGTGCTGTGCGGCAACGGGCCGCTGGGCCAGAGCAGCACCAGTCCTACGAGGGTGGCGAGGGCGCAGGGCACCAGCAGCCCGACGAGCAGCAGCCGGACGCGGCGGCCCGCGGGCGTGGCGGGTCCGTGACCGTGCCCGTGGCCGTGTCCCCGGTCGTGGTCGAGGCCGAGGTCCGGGCCGTGGGCCCGGTCGGGCGGGGCGGGCTCGGCCGTCACCGGCGCGAGGGGGGTGGTGCGCTCCGCGTCCGTCTCCGGCGGGACCGGAGCCCGGACCGAGGCCCGGACCGAGGCCCGGACCGAGGCCCGGACCGGGGTCTGCACCCGGGCACGGTGCCGCCCGCTGTCGGACGACGGGTCGCGCGGGGCCACCCCGGCATCCTCACCCGTCGCGATGTCGGGCCGGCAACCGCCCTCGGCACCCGGCGCGCTACACGAACACCGACACCAGCAGTACGAGCAGCAGGCCGACGACCGAGATGACGGTCTCCATGACCGACCAGCTCTTGATCGTCTGCCCCACCGTGAGCCCGAAGTACTCCTTGACCAGCCAGAAGCCGGCGTCGTTGACGTGCGAGAAGAACAGCGACCCGGCGCCGATGGCCAGGGCCAGGAGGGCCACGGTCGCCGGCGGCAGCCCGGCGGCGAGCGGCGCGACGATCCCGGCCGCGGTGATCGTCGCGACCGTCGCCGAGCCCGTCGCCACCCGGATCGCGACCGCGACGAGCCACCCGAGGATCAGCGGGGACAGGTTGGCCGCGCCGGCCCACTGCCCGATCAGGGTGCCGAGGCCCGCATCGACCAGTGTCTGCTTGAACCCGCCGCCCGCGCCGACGATGAGCAGGATGCCGGCGATCGCGGGCAGTGCGCCGCCCACCGAGGCGGTGAGCCCCCGCCGGTCCATCCCGGAGGGCAGCCCGAGCGCGAGCATGGCGACGACCACGCCGACGAGCAGGGCGACGATCGGCTCGCCGAGCACCTCGAGGACACCCCGGACCGCGTTGTCCTCGGGCAGCGCGATCTCGGCGATCGCCCGGACCAGCATGAGGACGACGGGGGTCAGCACGACGGCGACCGCCGCGCCGACGCTCACCCGGCGGCCCGTCCGTTCGCCGGTGCGCGTCCCCGTCCCGCTGCTCCCGGCCGAACCGTCGGCACCGTCGGCCCGGTCGAATCTGTCGGCCGGGGCGTCGCGGTCGGCGGGCGGGTCGGGCCGGCCCTCGACGCCGGACCCGCCCTCGACCGCCGCGCTCGCCGGGGGCGGCGGCAGCGGCACCCAGCGCGATGCGACGCGCCCGAACAGCGGGCCCGCGACGACCACCGTGGGGATGGCCACGAGCAGACCGAACAGCAGGGTCAGGCCCAGGTCCGCGCCGAGGGCGTCGATCGCGACCAGCGGGCCGGGGTGCGGCGGGACGAGCCCGTGCAGGACCGACAGACCGGCCAGGGCCGGGATGCCGACGGTGATGACCGACAGCCGGGTGCGCGCGGCGACCAGCACCACGACCGGCACCAGCAGCACCACGCCGACCTCGAAGAACAGCGGGATGCCGATCAGGGCCGCCACGCCGGCGAGTGCCCACGGCATCCCCTTGGGGCCGACCCGGCTCGTCACGGCCTCGACGACCCGGTCGGCACCGCCGGAGTCCCGCAGCAGGCCTCCGATCATGGCGCCGAGCGCGATGAGCACGCCCACGCCGCCGACCGTCGAGCCGACGCCGTCGGTGAAGCTGTCCACGGTCTTCCCCGGACCGAGCCCTCCGACGACCCCGAGCACCGCGGTGCCCGCGATCAGCGCCAGGAACGGGTGGACGTGCAGCCACGTGATCAGCAGGACGATCACCGCGATCCCGAGCAGGGCGGCGATCACGAGCTGCGTCGCCCCCGCGGCCGGCGCGGTCTCCTGGGCCTTCGCGAGCACCAGTGACGTGGTCATGCGACACCTCCGGTCGGGGCGAGCTCGGCGAGGACCCGGTCGACGACGGCGCCGGGATCGCCCTCGCCGCTCACCGTGCGGCCCGGCTCACCGGGCTCCAGGGGCTCGAGCGTGTCCAGCTGGCTCTGCAGCAGCGAGGCGGGCATGTAGTGGCCGCGGCGGGTGGCCAGCCGGGAGGCCAGGGCGTCGGGCGACGCCTGCAGGTGCACGAACCGGACGGAGGGGTGCCCCTCGACGAGCACGTCCCGGTACTTCCGGCGCAACGCCGAGCAGGTGACGACGGCGCTGCGGCCGGCGGCCTCCTGCTCGCCGATCCAGCCGGCGACGCGGCGCAGCCACGGCCACCGGTCGTCGTCCGTCAGCGGGTGACCGGCGGCCATCTTGCGCCGGTTCTCCTCGGGGTGCAGGTCGTCGCCCTCGGCGAAGACCCAGCCCGTCCGCCGCACGAGCTCCTCGGCGACGGTCGACTTGCCGACCCCCGACACCCCCATCACCACGAGCGTCGTCGTCTTCGCCTTCATGGGGGCAGCCTGGCCGACGGCGGCCGATCCCGCCGGATGGGCGAGGACGGTTGCGGGCGACTCGAACATGTGTTCGACTGGGTGGATGCGGTGGAGCGGACAGCAGGTGCTGACGGACGGTGTGGGGGAGGCGGCGGCCCTGCCCGGGCTGCGGGGCCTGCTGCGGTCGGTGCGCACACCGGAGTTCGCGGGCACGGTGTTCCACGAGGTGGAGGCGAAGTCCGCGCTGAACCGGGTGCCGGGGAGCTCGCCGATGCCCTTCGGCTGGACCGTGAACCCGTACCGGGGTTGCTCGCACGCGTGCGTCTACTGCTTCGCGCGCAACACCCACACCTACCTCGACCTCGACGCGGGGGCGGACTTCGACTCGCAGATCGTGGTGAAGGTGAACGTCGGTCGGGTGCTGGCGCGCGAGCTCGCCCGCCCGAGCTGGGCCCGCGAACCGGTGGCCATGGGCACCAACACCGACCCCTACCAACGCGCGGAGGGCCGGTACCGGCTGATGCCGGAGATCATCCGGGCGCTCACACGCTCGGGCACCCCGTTCTCGATCCTGACCAAGGGCACCGTGCTCGGCCGCGACCTGCCCGACCTCGCCGCCGCGGCGCGGGAGGTGCCGGTCGGGCTCGGGGTGTCGCTCGCGCTCGCCGACCGCGCGCTGCAGGGCCGGCTCGAGCCCGGCACACCCTCGCCGCCGGCCCGGCTCGACCTGGTCAAGCGGATCGCCGACGCCGGCCTGGACTGCGGCGTGATGGTCGCGCCGGTGCTCCCGTTGCTCACCGACTCCGCCGAGGCGCTCGACGCGCTGCTGGAGCGGGTCCGGGCCGCCGGCGCGTCCGGGGTCAGCGTGCTCGCCCTGCACCTGCGCCCGGGCACGCGGGAGTGGTTCATGGACTGGCTCGCGCGGGAGTACCCGGCGCTCGTGCCGGCCTACGAGCGGCTGTACCGGGGCGGGGCCTACGTCGACCCGGAGTACCGCCGGGCGCTGGCCGAGCGGGTCCGCCCGCTGCTGCGCCGGCACGGGCTGGACCGCAGCGCAGGGGTGCAGCGCACCGGCGGGGACGGCTTCCCGCACGGCGCACCGCCCGCCGAACGGTTGGCGGCCCCGGTCGTCGAGCAGCTCACCCTGCTCTGATCGCCTCGTCGGTCGGGCCGTCGCCGCACGCTCCCCGCGCCGGTCGCGAGTCCGCCGGGCCCGCGGTGACCGCCGCGCCGCGGACTGCGACCGCCGGAGGGAAACCTGCTGGCCGGACCCCGGAGGGGGCCGGATAACCTCGACGACCGTGATGCGAACCCACCCCGTCGGCACCCTGCGTGCCGAGCACGCCGGCCAGACCGTGACCCTCGCCGGATGGGTGGCCCGTCGCCGCGATCACGGCGGCGTGATCTTCGTCGACCTGCGGGACAGCTCGGGCACCGCCCAGATCGTGTTCCGCGAGGGCGAGATGGCCGAGCGCGCGCACCGCCTGCGCTCCGAGTTCTGCCTGCAGGTGACCGGCGAGGTCGTCGCGCGGCCGGCGGGCAACGAGAACCCCGAGCTGCCGACCGGCGCCATCGAGGTCACGGTCACCGACCTCGTCGTGCTCTCCGAGTCCGCGCCGCTGCCCTTCCCGATCGACGAGCACACCGGCGTCGGGGAGGAGGTCCGGCTCCGGTACCGCTACCTCGACCTGCGCCGCCCGGAGCCCGCCGCGGCGATCAAGCTGCGCAGCGCCGTGAACAAGGCCGCGCGCACCGTGCTCGAGGGGCACGACTTCGTCGAGATCGAGACGCCGACGCTGACCCGCTCCACGCCCGAGGGCGCCCGGGACTTCCTCGTGCCGGCCCGGCTCAAGCCCGGCTCCTGGTACGCGCTGCCGCAGAGCCCGCAGCTGTTCAAGCAGCTGCTCATGGTCGCCGGCATGGAGCGCTACTACCAGATCGCGCGCTGCTACCGGGACGAGGACTTCCGCGCCGACCGGCAGCCGGAGTTCACCCAGCTCGACATCGAGATGAGCTTCGTCGAGCAGGACGACGTGATCGCCCTGTCCGAGGAGGTCCTCGCGGCGCTGTGGGCGCTGGTCGGGTACGAGGTCCCGCGCCCGATCCGGCGGATCAGCTACGCCGAGGCCATGTCCCGCTACGGCTCGGACAAGCCGGACCTGCGCTTCGACATCGAGCTCACCGAGCTGACCGAGTACTTCGCGTCCACGAGCTTCCGGGTCTTCCAGAACCCGTACGTCGGTGCGGTCGTGATGCCCGGCGGCGCCTCGCAGCCGCGCAAGCAGCTCGACGCCTGGCAGGAGTGGGCCAAGCAGCGCGGCGCCCGCGGCCTCGCGTACGTCCTGGTCGACGAGGACGGCACCGTGTCCGAGAAGGGCCCGGTGACCAAGAACCTGTCGGAGGAGGAGCGCGCGGGGCTGCCCGCCGCCGTCGGGGCGAACCCCGGCGACTGCATCTTCTTCGCCGCCGGCCGCCCCAACGAGGCCCGGGCCCTGCTCGGCGCCGCGCGCGGCGAGATCGCCCGGCGGATCGGGGCCATCGACGAGAACGCCTGGTCCTTCGTCTGGGTCGTGGACTTCCCGCTGTTCGAGGCGGCCGACGAGACGGACGACGTCGCCGTCGGGCACGGCAAGTGGACGGCGCTGCACCACGCCTTCACCTCGCCGACCCCGGACTGGATCGACAAGTTCGAGTCCGACCCGGGCAACGCGCTGGCCTACGCCTACGACATCGTCTGCAACGGCAACGAGATCGGCGGCGGGTCCATCCGTATCCATCGGGCGGACGTCCAGAAGCGGGTCTTCGAGATCATGGGCCTGTCCGAGGAGGAGGCGCAGGAGAAGTTCGGCTTCCTGCTCGACGCCTTCGCCTACGGCCCGCCCCCGCACGGCGGCATCGCGTTCGGCTGGGACCGGATCACCGCGCTGCTCGCCGGCGAGGACTCGATCCGCGAGGTCATCGCCTTCCCGAAGACCGGCGGCGGCTACGACCCGCTCACCGCGGCGCCCGCCCCGATCACCCCGGAGCAGCGCAAGGAGGCCGGGGTCGACGCCGTCCCGCCGAAGCCGGCGGCGCAGGCGGACCAGAAGGTGGACGCGAGGGCCGCCGCGAAGGACGCGGAGGGCGGCGGGGCCTGACCCGGGTCCGATCGTGCTGCACCTGCGTGTGATCAGCCCGCCGGACCGCACGGACGCGGTCCGGGCGGTGCTGGCGGAGGAGCCGGGTGTCGCCCATCTGATCGGGCTGCCGGGCGCCGCCGTGCGCCCGGCGGGCGACGTGCTCGAGGCGGACGTCGCCCGCGAGTGCGCCGACGCCCTGCTCGGCCGGCTCCGCGACCTCGGGCTGGACCACGACGGCGCGGTGACCCTCGAGGTCCTCGACACCGTCCTGTCCGACGCCGCGGACGAGGCGGAGGAGGCCGCGCCCGGCGAGGGTTCCGACGCCGTCGTCTGGGACGAGCTGATCGCCCGGACCGGCGAGGAGTCCCGGCTGAGCTTCTCCTTCCAGGCCTTCCTCACCATCGCCTGCCTGCTCGCCGCGATCGGCGCGATCACGGACTCGCCGGTGCTCGTCGTCGGGGCGATGGTGCTGGGGCCGGAGTTCGGTCCGCTCGCCGCCGTGGCGGTGGGGGTGGTGCTGCGCCGCCGAGACCTCCTGCGGCGCGGCGGCCTCGCCCTGCTCGTCGGCTTCCCGCTCGGCATGGCCATCACCGCGCTGGCGACGCTGTTGTTCGACGCCACCGGGCTGCTGTCGAGCAGCACGCTCGACCACCTCGACCAGGTCGAGTTCATCTACGAGGTCGGCCCCTTCTCCCTGATCGTCGCCGTGCTGGCGGGCCTCGCCGGGATCCTCGCGCTCACGTCGGCCAAGGCGGCGAGCCTGGTCGGCGTGTTCATCTCGGTCACCACCGTGCCCGCGGCCGCGTTCGCCTCCGTGGCGGCGGTCGAGGGCCGGTGGCGGGAGGCGGGGCTGTCGGCGCTGCAGCTGGCGGTGAACCTGGTCGGGATCGTGGTCGCGGCCGCCCTCGCGCTGCTGGTGGCCCGACGCTCCCGGCGGCGCAGGGACGCCGGCCGGGCGCTCTCGTCGGGGTAGGGTCGACGTTGATGTCACGCGACCTGGCCGGCTTCCCCAGGCCCGTGCTCACCGCGTTGGCCGCGGCGGAACGCCTGCTCACCCGGCGGGCCGGGGCCACCGTGGTCCTCGCGGACCCGGAGGACCTCGGTGGCAGCGAACGGTCGGTGGTGGCGCGTGCCCGGGTGGCGCGCAACCCGTTCTCCCTGCCGCGCACCCTCGTGGTGAAGCAGTACGTGGGCGAGCCCGACGCGAACCGGCCGGATCCCTTCCACTTCGAGGTCGCGAGCTGCCAGCTGTTCACCGCGCTCCCGGCCGACGCCCGGCCCAGCCCGGTGCTCATCGCGCACGACCCCGCGGCCCGGCTGCTGGTGCTCGAGGACCTGGGCCGCAGCTCCACGCTGGCCGACATGCTGTTCGCGCCGGATCCCGTTGCGGCGCAGCGGTGCCTGCTGAGCTGGGCGCGGGCGCTCGGCCGGATGCAGGCCGCCACCGCGGGCCGGGAGAACGACTTCGGCGCGCTGCTGCGCCGGCTGGGGGAGAAGGCCCGTCGCGACCCGGTGGCGGACGAGGCGCGCGCCGCCTTCGCGGGAGTGCCCGAGCTGGTCGCCGAGGTGCTGGGCGTGACGGTCAGCGCGGCGGCCGAGACGGAGGCCCGGGAGACCGCGCGGCTGCTGGGCGGCACCCGCTACCGGGCGTTCAGCCCGTCGGACACCTGCCCGGACAACAACCTCGTGACCAGCCGTGGGGTGCGGTTCGTCGACTTCGAGTGGGGCTGCTTCCGCGACGTCGCGCTCGACGCCGCCTACTTCCGCGTCCCGTTCCCGGCGTGCGAGTCGAGCTTCGCGCTCCCCGACGGCATGGCCGACGCCATGCTCGAGGCCTGGCGCAACGAGATCGCCACGGTGTGGCCGGACCTCGACGACCCTGCGCTCCTGCGGGCCCGCCTGCTCGACGCCCAGCTGCTGTGGGTCTGGCTGTGCACGTGGTGGCTGCTGCCGCGCGCGGTGGCCGGCGAGTCGCGCATCGGGATCGACCCCGGCCGGTCGCCGCGGATCAGCGCCGCGCTGGCCGACTACTGGCGGCGGCTCGCGGGGGCGGCGGCGGACGGTGGGCGGCCGGCCACCGTCGAGCTGGCCGATCGGATGGCCGGCGCCCTGCAGCAGCGGTTCGACGACCCGGCGGACAACGGCACGGGCCGGCTGCCGGTCTACCCCGCCTTCCGCAGCCTGGTCTGAGGGCTCCCGGGCGCGGGAGTTCGCCCGGGAGTTCGCGGAGCCGTCGGCGACGCGTCACCACGCGCACACCCCGGCGGAGCCTCGCGACCCGATCATGCGCTCGTGTCCGTGCAGAGCGTGCGACCCGTCCGTGCCCTCCCGACCCCCGCGACCCTCCCGACGCCCCGGACCGTCTCGACCCTGGCCACACTCGGCGACTCGACGGCCGTCGGGCTGGGCGACCCGCTGCCCGGCGGCGGCTGGCGCGGCTTCCCGGTCCTGCTCCGGGACGCCCTCGGCGCGGAGACCCGGCTGCTCAACCCTGCCCGCACCGGCGCCCGGATGGCCGACGTCCGCGGGGCCCAGCTCGCCGCGGTGCTGCCCGCCCGGCCCGAGGCCGCGGTGATCTGCGCGGGCATGAACGACACCCTGCGCTCGGACTTCGACCCGGACGGCATCCGCGCCGACCTCACCGCGACGCTGGCGGAGCTCGCCGCGGCCGGCACGTTCCCGGTGGTGCTGCGCTACCACGACCACACCCGCGTGTTCCGGCTGCCCGGGCGGCTGCGCGCTGCGCTGCGGACGCGGGTGACCGCCCTGAACACGGCGATCGACACGGCGATCGACGGGGCGAGCGCGGGCGGGCCGGCCGTGGGGGTGCTCGACCTGCACCTGCTCCCCGGCGGCTACGAGCGCGCGGCGTGGAGCGTCGACCGGCTGCACCCCTCCGAGCTGGGGCACCGGCTGCTGGCCCGGGCCGCGGGCGAGCTGCTCGCGGGCGCGGGCTTCGCGGTGCCCGCCCCCGTGCCGACCGCCTGCGGCGGTGGACGCGAGATCACCGCGTTCCACCGGGCCGCGTGGATCGTGGTCCGCGGCACCCCCTGGCTGGTGCGCCGCGGCCGCGACCTGGGCCCGGTGATCCTGCACGGCCTGCTCACGGGCGGGCGGGCGCGGGCCGCCTGACCGGAGCAGGTGAGCCTCCCTAGGCGGACCGGGGGAGCGAGGCGGGGCGGACCGGTTGCCCCGTCTCGATCTCGAACAGGTGGGCGCGGGTGCAGGGCCCGCAGAGCCAGCCGACCACGCCGTCGACGTGGTGGCTGCTCCAGGCCAGACCGCGCACGTCGGCCGCGGTCCGCGGGCAGGCGCAGGCGGTGCAGGAGTGGAGCGTGCGGGCGGTGACAGGTGTGCCGTCCATGCCCCCGGAGGATGCACCCGTCGAGTTGCCGTGCTGTGAACGCCACGCCGCACAGTGTTGCGATCCGGCGACGGTTGTGATCGCGATCCGGCTACCGCAGCGACCCGAGGAACCGGTCGATGCGCACGAGCGCCTCCTCCAGCTGCGGCAGCGCCGTCGCGTACGAGCACCGGATGTGCCCCTCGCCGGAGGGCCCGAACACGTCGCCGGGCACCACGGCCACGCTCTCCTCGTGGAGCAGCCGCTCGGCGAAGGTCTCCGAGTCCAGCCCCGACGCGCGGATGGACGGGAAGGCGTAGAACGCGCCGCCGGGCTCCGGGCACTCCAGCCCGATCTCGCGCAGGCCCTTCACGAACACCCGGCGCCGGCGGTCGTAGTCGGCGACCATCTCGCGGACGTCGCCCTCGGCCTCCTTGAGCGCCTCCACCGCGGCGATCTGCGAGACGTGCGGTGCGCACAGCATCGTGTACTGGTGCACCCGCACGCACAGCTCGGCCACGGCCTGCGGCGCGCAGATCCAGCCGACCCGCCAGCCCGTCATCGCCTGGGCCTTGGAGAACCCGCCCAGCACCACGGTCCGCTCCCGCGCCCCGGGCACGGCGCCCAGGCAGACGTGGGTGTCGTCGTAGGTGAGCCGGTCGTAGATCTCGTCGGAGATCAGGTAGAGGTCGTGCCTCTCGGCCAGCCGGACCAGGCCCTCCAGCGCCGCGCGCGGCTGGACCGCGCCCGTCGGGTTCGCGGGGGAGCCGATGAGGATCGCCTTGGTGCGCGGGGTGATCGCGGCCTCGACGGCGTCGGGGTCGATCGCGAAGTCCGCCTCCCACCGCGTGGCCACCCGGACCGGGGTGCCGCCGGCGAAGGACACGCACGGCTCGTAGGCCACGTAGCAGGGCTCCGGCACGATCACCTCGTCGCCGGGGTTCAGCAGTACCCGCAGCGCCAGGTCCAGCCCCTCGGACACACCGGTGGTGATCAGGCACTCGGTGTCCCACGCGTACCGCGCCCCGTAGCGCTTCTCCAGGTCCTCGCAGATCAGCCTGCGCAGCTCCGGCAGGCCCGCGTTGGAGGTGTAGGTGGTGTAGCCGTGCTCGAGGGCGAAGATGCCGGCCTCGCGGATCCGCCACGGCGTGACGAAGTCCGGCTCGCCCACGCCGAGGGAGATCACGTCGTCCATCTCGGCGGCGATGTCGAAGAAGCGCCGGATGCCCGACGGCGGGCAGGCGGCGATGACGTCGTTGAGCGGCTTCATCGGGCGGTCCTCACGGGGTCACACGCAGCCGGTGGTCGGGCTCGGGCTCGAAGAAGGTGTCGCCGTCGCGCTTGTGCGTGTGGAGCACGAAGTGCGTGGCGGTGGCCGTGACCCGGTCGATGGTCGAGAGCTTGCGGCTCACGAAGTCGCTGACCGCCCGGATGTTCGACCCGACGACCGTGCACCGCAGGTCGTGCCCCCCGGAGACGAGGTAGCAGCTGCGGACCTCGTCGAACCGGGAGATCCGCTCCGCGACGTCGTCGAACCCGACGCCCCGCGCGGGGGCGACCGCCACATCGATGAACGCGGTGACCTCGGTGGACTCCGAGCCGTCGACCTTCTCCCAGTCGACCACCGCCTTGTACCGGCGGATCACGCCCGCCTTCTCCCACGCCGCGATCTGGGCCGACACCTCCGCGACGGGCAGGCCGGTCATGGTGGCCAGGGTGTCGTGGCTCAGCGACGCGTCCCGCTCCAGCAGTTCCAGGATCTCGCGCACGGTCCCCGACCCTACTCAGCGATCCGCACGGAAGCGGCTCGGGCGAGCCGCCGGACGGCCTCGGTCAGCTGATCGGGCGGGTAGGTCGCGAAGCAGAGCCGCGCGGCGGACCGCAGGCCGGCACCGCCGTCGGCGGCCGGGTCCACCGAGAAGGCGCTCCCGGGGACGAACCCGACCCCGTGCTCCAGGGCCCTCGGCAGGAGCTCGGCGGTGTCGGTGCCGTCGGCGAACTCCAGCCAGCAGAACATGCCCCCCGTCGGGGTGGACCGGGTGACGGACGACCCGAACTCGGCGTCGACCGCGGCGGTGAGCGCCGCGGCCCGGCCCCGGTTCTCCCGCCGGACGCCGTCGACGTGCGCGGCGAACCACTCCTCGTCGGCCAGCAGCTCCGCGGTGATCATCTGGGTGAGCGACGAGCCGCAGAGGTCCGTGGACTGCTTGAGCCGCTCGACGGCCGCGGCCAGCACCGGCGGCGCGACCAGCCAGCCGACCCGCAGCGACGGGGCCAGGACCTTCGACGCGCTGCCCAGCCGCACGACGTGGTCGCCGTGCGCGGCCAGCGGGAGCGGCGGTGCGCCGTCGAAGGCCAGCAGGCCGTAGGGGTCGTCCTCGACGACGAGGAAGCCGTACCGCTCGGCCAGCCCGCACAGGGCCCGGCGGCGCTCCTGGCTCATCGTCACGCCGCGCGGGTTGTGGAAGCTGGACACGGTGTGCACGAGCCGGGGCCGGAACCCGGCGGCGAGCCGCTCCTCCAGCACGTCGACGCGCAGCCCGTCGGCGTCGAGCGGGAACGGGTGCACGTCGGCGCCCGCGGCCTGCAGGACCTGCAGCGCCCCGACGTACACCGGGTCCTCGACGGCCACCGGGTCGCCGGGGTCGAGCAGGGCGCGGGCGAGCAGGTCCAGGGCCTGCTGCGACCCGCTCGTCACGACGACGTCGGCGGGGGCGACCGCCCGGCCGGTCCGGCCGGTCTCGTGCGCGGCGACGACCTCGCGCAGCCGCGCGAGCCCGGCCGTCTCGGAGTACTGCACGGCGGCGGGGGACCGGAGCGCCCGGTCGGCGGCCGCGGCGATGCGCCCGCGCGGCATGAGGTCGGCGGCGGGCAGGCCGCCGGCGAGGCTCAGCACGTCGTCGCGCGCGGTGAGGGTGAGCAGGTCCCGGATCGCGGAACCGCGGATCCCGGCGAGCCGGGCGGCGAGCGCGACCGGGGGCCGTGCAGGCGAGGCGGGCGGGGCGGGACGGAGATCGGTGTCGGTCATGTGGGCCTCGCGGAGAGGGGGATCAAGGGCGGGGGCCCGGGCGCTCCCGGTGGTCACCGGGAGGGCCGGGCCGTCCCGCGGGGGTCGTCCGCGGAGCACGGGCGCGGGATCGGGTGGACCGGCGCCCGTCCCGATACTGCGCTCGCGTCCTGCGATCCGGAAACGACTTCCCAGCTGTTGGGACGAACTCGATCAGGTTGCAAACCGATCACAGGACTTCCGACCCGGTGACCGACGTGGGCAAACCCTCTACCTTGCGCGGTATGAGCAACCCGTCGGGTGACGACCGCCACCAGCACGGCGAGCAGGGCGCCCCGCAGCCCGGCTCGGCACCGCCGCAGCCGGGCGGGCAGGAGCCGCCGGGCGGCTACCCGCCACCGGGACACGCCCAGGGGCCGGCTCCGCAGGGGTACGGGCAGGCCCCGCCGCCGGGCCGCGGGGGCGGTCCGGGCCAGCCCGGCCAGGGATACGGGCAGCACGGCTACCCGCCGCCCGGTCCCGAGCAGCAGGGGTACGGGCAGCAGGGGTACGGGCAGCAGGGCTACGGCCAGCAGGGATACCCGCAGCAGGGGTACGGGCAGCAGGGTTACCCGCAGCAGGGATACGGGCAGCAGAACTACCCGCCGCCGGGCTACGGCCCCGAGGGGTACGGCCAGCAGCCCTACGGCTACGGCCAGCCCGCGCAGTACCCGGGCGGGGCGGCCGCGCCGCTCGCCGACCCGCTGGTCGCTGCGGACTTCTCGGACTGGTGGACGAAGGTCCTCGCGGTGCTCAAGCGGAGCTGGCAGCCGCTGCTGCTGATCCAGATCGCCACCGCGCTGCCGGCCCTGATCATCGGCGCGCTGATCGCGGTGATCGTCGCCGCGGGCGGCGGCTGGGTCGGCGTGGCGATCGGCGGCGGCCTGTCGCTGATCATCGTGGTCGCCGTGTCCCTGCTGGCGCAGGGCGCGTCCGTCTACGTGGTCACCCGGCAGGCCGCGGAGCAGCCGGTCGGCGCCGGGGAGGCGCTGTCCTTCGCCGCCCGCCGCGCTCTGCCGCTGCTGGGCTGGGGCATCCTCGCCGGGATCCTGGTCTTCATCGGCTTCCTGCTGCTGGTCATCCCGGGCATCTACCTCAGCGTGGTGTTCGTGGCCTCGCTGACCGGCGTGATCATGTACGAGCGGGCCGGCATCGGCCGGACGTTCGAGCTGGTCAACCGCGAGTTCTGGGGCACGTTCGGCCGGCTGGTCACCTTCGCGATCGCCGCGGCGGTCTACAGCGGGATCATCAGCGCGATCGTCTCGACCTTCACCGACCCGAACAGCCTCTCGCGGTCGATCATCGTGAACATCCTGACGCTGCCGGTGACCCTGGCCGCGGCGGGCGTCGCGGTGGTCACCTACGCCTCGCTGCGCAACAAGGAGAACCCCCAGGTCGGCACGCCGACGCTGGTGCAGGAGCTGCAGACCTGACCTGCCGCCCCGAATCGTCGGTGCCGGGTGGCACCCTGGACACCGATGAGCGCTGACGGCCTGTTCGACATCGGCGAGCCCGCGGGCGGAGACGTCCCCGGGGCCGCCGCGGAGGAGGCGCGCCCGGCCCCGGGCGCGCCTCTCGCCGTGCGGATGCGCCCGCGCTCGCTCGACGAGGTGGTCGGGCAGCGGCACCTGCTCAAGCCCGGTGCCCCGCTGCGCCGGCTGCTCGAGGGCGGTGCCCCGGCGTCCGTGCTGCTCTACGGGCCGCCCGGCACCGGCAAGACCACGCTCGCCCGGCTCATGGCCCGGGCGGGCGAGCGGCACTTCGTTGCCCTCTCGGCCCTCTCGGCCGGGGTGAAGGAGCTGCGCGCCGTGATCGACGACGCGCGGCGCCGCCGGGACTACCACGGCGGCTCCACCGTGCTGTTCATCGACGAGGTGCACCGCTTCTCCAAGACGCAGCAGGACGCGCTGCTCGGCGCCGTCGAGGACCGGGTGGTGCTGCTGGTCGCCGCGACCACCGAGAACCCGTCCTTCTCGGTCGTGTCGCCGCTGCTGTCCCGCTCGCTGGTCCTGCAGCTGCAGTCGCTCGACGAGGACGAGGTCCGCGAGGTGCTCCGCCGGGCGGTGAGCGCCGAGCAGGGCCTCAACGGCGCCGTCACCCTGGCCGAGGACGGCGAGGCCGCGCTGGTCCGGCTCTCCGCGGGCGACGCGCGCCGGGCCCTCACGGCGCTCGAGGCGGCGGCGGACGGGGTGCTGGCGGACGGGACGGGCGTCGTCGACCTCGCCGCGGTCGAGCGGGCGGTCACCGAGGTCGCGGTCCGCTACGACCGCGCCGGCGACCAGCACTACGACGTGATCAGCGCCTTCATCAAGTCCATCCGCGGGTCGGATCCCGACGCCGCGCTGCACTACCTGGCCCGGATGATCGTCGCGGGCGAGGACCCGCGGTTCATCGCGCGGCGGCTGATGGTGCATGCGAGCGAGGACATCGGGCTCGCCGACCCGACCGCGCTGCAGGCCGCCACGGCGGCCGCGCAGGTGGTGCAGCTGGTCGGCATGCCCGAGGCACGGCTCGCGCTGGCCCAGGCCACGGTGCACCTGGCCACGGCCCCGAAGTCCAACGCGGTGATCGCAGCGATCGACGCCGCCATGGCGGACGTGCGGGGCGGGGCGGTCGGCGCGGTCCCGGCGCACCTGCGGGACGGGCACTACGCGGGCGCGCAGAAGCTGGGCAACGCCGTCGGCTACCGCTACCCGCACAGCACGCCGGACGGGGTGCTGGCGCAGCAGTACCCGCCGGACGAGCTCGTCGGCAAGGACTACTACGAGCCCACCGCGCACGGCGCGGAGCGGGTCCTCGCCGAGCGCGTGCCCAAGCTCCGCCGCGCGGTCCGCGGCCGCTGACCGCCGAATCCCCGACGCACTATGGAACCATAATGCGATTCTCCGGCCGCTCGGATCGCGTTATGGAACCATAATGCGATTATCGAGCCTGCTTCTGTGCGTTATGGAGCCATAATGCGCCTCGTCGGGCGGGTCAGGCGGTGCGGAGGGTCAGGCCCAGCGAGCTCAGCGCCTGGTCGATCGGGGTGAAGTAGGCGGTGCAGCCGTTGCCGGCCCCGCTGTGCACGCCCTGCGCCTGCCCGTCCGCGGTGATGTACGGGCCGCCGGAGTCGCCCTGGGCGGTGCAGATCGAGGCCACGACCATCCCGCGCTGCTGCTGGCCGTCGAAGTTCACGGTTCGGTTGCGGGCGCTCACGGTGCCGCAGGCCTTGCCGCTGGTGCTGCCGTAGAGGCAGACCGCGGAGCCGACGGGTGCGGGCACGGTGCCGCGGACCGGCACCGAGGCCACCTCGGGCAGGGCCGCCGTCGACGAGGTGACGGGCACGGCCCCCACGTCGACGCCGTTGCCCGCGGTCTTCGCGCCGTCGCCGATGACCTCGCCCGTGTCGTCGAGCCACTCGTCGGACTCTCGGGTGCAGTGCCCCGCCGTGATGATCCAGTCCTGGGCGCCGGAGCCGGCCGAGAACCCGAGCGTGCACCGGGTGTTGCCACCGGTGATCCGCTGGCCGCCGCGCAGCGCCTGGTGCTGCGGCACGCCCGCACCGGTCTCCAGCCGCAACAGGGCCGGGTCGATCCCGTCGAACAGCGCGGTCACCTCGGGGGAGGGGTCGCCGACCAGCCGGACGTCGACGACGTCGCCCTCGATCCCGTAGTCCGCGAGGCCGGCCGGCATGCCGGCTGCGGTGCGCGCGTCGAGGAGCGCCATGACGGCGGCGGGCGCGGCGAGCGGCGCGGCCGCCTTCGGGTCCGGCGGCGAGGCCGCGGCCACGCCGGCCCCGGTCAGGGCCGCGGCGGCCGTGAGGACGAGGAGGGCGCGGAGCACGGTCCGGAATCCGGGGAGGCGCACCGCGGTGCGCTGTCCGTCGAGGGCGGCCACGCCGGGTCAACGAGGTCGGCGTTGCCTGCGGAGCGGGCGCCCACCCGCCCGTGCGTCACTCGTTCGGCGTAGTTACACGCTGCGTATTCGGCCTCGCTCGACGGGCGCTGTCGATCATGCGGGGTCGCGCAGCACCGGGCAGCTCATGCACCGGGGCCCGCCGCGGCCGCGGCCGAGCTCGCCGCCCGGGACCTCGAGCACCTCGACGCCCTGTTTGCGCAGGTACGTGTTGGTGGTGACGTTCCGCTCGTAGGTCACCACCACGCCCGGGGACACGGCGAGCAGGTTGCAGCCGTCGTCCCACTGCTCGCGCTCGGCGGAGTGCACGTCCTGCTCCGCGGTGAGCACGCGGATCGAGTCCAGCCCGAGCGCGGCAGCGACGGCGGCGTGCATGTCCTCCGGCGGGTGGTCGGTCATGACCATCTCCTTGTCGGAGTCGCCCGGCCGGACCGTGTACGAGGGCAGCATCCCGAGCCCGGCGTACTTCACGAACGTCCCGCGGTCGATCATCGTCAGGACGGTGTCGAGGTGCATCAGCGCGCGCCCGTGCGGCATCCGCAGTGCCACGATCCGGTCCACCTCGCCGCCGGCGAACAGCGACCGCGCCAGCCGCTCGACGCCCGCGGGACGGGTCCGCTCGCTCATCCCGACCAGCACCGCGCCGTCGCCCAGCACCAGGATGTCGCCGCCCTCGACGGTCGCGGGCCCGTTGACCGAGCCGGCCGACCAGACGTCGAAGCCCGCCCCGGCGAACAGTGGGTGCCAGCGGTACACGGCCTCGTAGTGCACGGTCTCGCGCATCCGGGCCTGCTTGCGCATGCTGTTGATCGCGACGCCGCCGTGGATCCAGGCCGTGGTGTCCCGGGTGTAGAGGTGGTTCGGTAGCGGCTCCAGCACGAAGTCGTCCGGGCCCAGGATGTGGAAGGCGATCGACCGCGGCTCCTCGATCCGCTCCAGCACCTCGCGCTTGGTGATGCCGCCGATCATGTGCTCGGTCAGCGTGTCCACGTCCATGGCGTCGAACAGGTTGCGCAGGGCGTCGACGGCGAGCGGGCCGTACATCCGGTCGTCGAAGATCCGGTCGAGCGCGTGGGCCTTCGCCTCCGGCAGCTCGAAGGTCTCGCGCAGCAGCCGGTCGAACAGGTGCACCTCGACCCCGCGCTCCCGCAGCAACGCGGCGAAGCCGTCGTGCTCCTCCTGGGCGCGCTGGACCCACAGGACGTCGTCGAACAGCAGCTGGTCCTTGTTCCCCGGGGTCAGCCGCTTGAGCTCGAGGCCGGGCCGGTGCAGCAGGACCCGCCGCAGCGTCCCGACCTCCGAGTCGACCCGGTAGACCCGGTCCGCGGCCCGGCCGGGGCCGGACCCGTCCGGGCAGTCCGTGGGGTGCATGAACGACATCGTGGCCGAAGATGGGTGGGTGCGCTGGGACCCGCTCGACGAGAAGATCGTGACGCTGCTCGTCGCGGACTCGCGCCGGAGCTTCGCGGAGCTGGGCGCGGAGGTCGGGCTGTCGGCGTCCGCGGTGAAACGGCGCGTGGACCGGCTGCGGGCCGACGGGGTGATCACCGCGTTCACGGTGCGCCTCGACCCGGCCGCGCTGGGCTGGGCGGTCGAGGGGTACGTCGAGCTCTACTGCCGGCCGTCGACCCCGCCCGCGGCGATCCGCCGCGCCTGCGCCGGGCTGGCCGAGGTCGTCGACGCCAGCACGGTGTCCGGCGACGCCGACGCGCTTGTCCGCATCCTCGCCGCGGACATGCGGCACTTCGAGCAGGTGCTGGAGCAGATCGGGGCCGAGGGGTTCGTCGAGCGGACCAAGTCCGTGCTGGTGCTCACGCCGCTCATCCGCAGGCCGCCGCCGACCATGCATTGAAACGACGTTATCGCGACGGAACGCGCAACGATCGAGCGCAGATGGGCAACGAACGTCGATTGTGGGCGTGACGCAGGCCTCTTTACCGTTGCAGGGAGTCCCGAGGACGTGACTCCCGGCGCGCGAGGGAGGCTTGATGACCAGCGTTCTCACCCGTCCCGACACCATCGGCGACCGCACACCCACCCGGCGGCACTACGTCATGTGCCCGCCCACGCACTTCGCGATCGAGTACGCGATCAACCCGTGGATGCGACCCGGGACGCCGGTCGACCGCGAGCTGGCCCTCGCGCAGTGGGACGCCCTGCGCCGCACCTACCTCGACCTGGGCCACGAGGTGACCGTCGTGGAGCCCGAACCCGGGCTGCCGGACATGGTCTACGCCGCCAACGCCGCGACCGTCGTCGGCGGCCGGGTCTACGGCGCCCGGTTCCGGTACCCGCAGCGCGCCGCCGAGGCCGAGCTCTACCGCAAGGCGCTGGTCGAGGTCGGCACCTACACCGAGCCGACGTTCGTCAACGAGGGCGAGGGGGACTTCCTCGTGGCCGGCGACGTCGTGCTGGCCGGCACCGGTTTCCGCACGGAGCCGCGGGCGCACGCCGAGGCCGCCCGGGTGCTGCGCCGCCCCGTGATCGGCCTGGAGCTCGTCGACCCCCGCTACTACCACCTCGACACCGCGATGGCCGTGCTGTCCGGGCACGACGTCGCCTACCTGCCCGAGGCCTTCTCGCCGCGCTCCCGCGGGGTGCTGGCCGGCCGCTACCCCGACGCGGTGCTCGCCTCGCCGGCCGACGCGGCGGTCCTCGGGCTCAACGCCGTGTCGGACGGCCGGCACGTCGTCCTCCCCGCCGCGGCGGCCGGGCTGGCCGCCGCCCTGCGCGACCGCGGGTACGAGCCCGTGGGCGTCGACCTGTCCGAGCTGCTCAAGGGCGGTGGCGGACCCAAGTGCTGCACGTTGGAGGTGCGCGCATGACCCTTCTGGACCAGCCCACCGTGTCCCTCTCGGCGACCGCGCACCACGAGCGGATGCTCGCCGAGCACTCCGCCCACAACTACGCCCCGCTGCCGGTGGTGCTGTCCTCCGGCGAGGGCGCCTGGGTGACGGACGTCGAGGGCCGCCGCTACCTCGACTTCCTCGCCGGCTACTCCGCCCTGAACTTCGGCCACGGCAACCCGGTGCTGCGCGCCGCCGCCCACGCCCAGCTCGACCGGATGACGCTGACCAGCCGGGCCTTCGGCAACGACCAGCTCGGCCCGTTCTGCACCGAGCTCGCCGCGCTGCTCGGCAAGGACATGGTGCTGCCGATGAACACCGGCGCCGAGGCCGTCGAGTCCGGGCTCAAGGTGGCCCGCAAGTGGGGCTACGAGGTCAAGGGCGTGCCGGCCGACCGGGCGCGCGTGGTCGTGGCGGCCGGCGCCTTCCACGGCCGCACGATCTCGATCGTGTCCTTCTCCACCGACCCGGAGGCCCGCGGCGGGTTCGGCCCGTTCACCCCCGGGTTCGACGTCGTCCCGTACGGGGACGCCGAGGCCCTGCGCGCCGCGATCACCCCGGACACGGTCGCGGTGCTGCTGGAGCCGGTGCAGGGCGAGGCCGGGGTGATCGTCCCGCCGGACGGGTACCTGCGTGCGGTGCGGGAGATCTGCAGCGAGACCGGGGTGCTGTGGATCTCCGACGAGGTGCAGTCCGGCTTCGGACGGACCGGGTACGTGCTCGCGACCCGTGGCCTCGGCGGCGTGCAGGCGGACGTCTACCTGCTGGGCAAGGCGCTCGGCGGCGGTGTGGTGCCGGTGTCGGCCGTCGTGGCGGACGCGGACGTCCTCGGTGTGCTCAAGCCCGGGCAGCACGGCTCGACCTTCGGCGGGAACCCGCTGGCGTGCGCCGTCGGCCGGGCGGTGATCGGGATCCTGCGCGACGACGTCGTGCTCGCCCACACCCGGGCGCTCGGCGAGGTCCTGCAGGCGCGGCTGCGCGCGATGCCGGGCCTGACCGCCGTGCGCGGGGCGGGGCTGTGGGCGGGGATCGACGTCGACCCGGCGCTCGGTACCGGGCGCGAGCTCGGCGAGCGGCTCGCGCGGGCCGGGGTGCTCACCAAGGACACCCACGGCCCGACGCTGCGCCTCTCGCCGCCGCTCGTCGTCGAGGAGCCGGACCTGCACCTGGCCCTCGACGCCCTGGAGGGGGTCCTCAGCCGAGCGTGACGGTGAGGTGGGGGACGGTCGCCGTCTCCGCCGAGGCGAACCGCTTCCAGGACAGCGGGTCGGTCTCGTCGGCCGCCTTGAGCATCACGGTGCCGCTCGTGGCGCCGGCGGCCGTCCACTCCTTCACCAGCTCGGTCACGTCGACGCTGCTCCAGCCCGGTGCGCAGGCCGCGGCGTTGCCGCGGGTGTCGGTGCTGGTCGCGCGCAGCCGCTCGCCCTGCGGCTGGTTCGCCCAGCGGAGCTTCGGCCCGACGGTGGTGCCCGCGGGGAGCGTCCACACCTCCCAGGCGCGCGGCCGGCAGGAGGCGGACCAGGTCTGGTGGAGGTCCAGCGTCGCCGTACGCACCGACGCGGGCCTTCCTCCGCTCGCACCGGCCTGGGTGAGGTCGAACGTGAGGTAGCTGCGGGCCGCCTCCTTGCCGTCGTAGCTGCCGAGCCGGAGGTCCGGGTCGCCCGAGGTGTCGGTGTTCTTGACGGTCGTCTGCGCGGTGGTGTCGAAGGGAACCGGCGCCGCGGCGGTGACCGGGGCGGCCGCGACCACCCGGCTGACGGCGGACTCCGCCTCGGTCAGCGAGCCGGTCGCGTCCGGCACCGCCTCGGCGTTGCCGGTCAGCTTCAGCTCCGGCGCGGGGCCGGTCGGGGCGCCGTCCTTGCGCACGGAGGCGACGAAGCCGGCGCGGGTCGCCTCGACCTCGAGGTCGTAGCCGGGGCGGACCTGCGGGTAGGTGGCCGTCGAGCCGTCGAGCCGCGGGGCGGGCAGCGGGGCCGGCCACACGACGGCCGCCGACCCGCCCTCCGCGTACCGCACCGACGGTCCCGTCGGGGTCAGCGTGAGGTCGTGGGGTGCCGCGACGGGCCGGACGACGCCGTCGGGCCCGGCCTGCAGGGTGAGGTCGACCGGCAGCCACTCGGCTCCGCGCTGCACGCGGACCGGGCCGGAGTAGAGGGTGACGGTCCGCCCGCCGTCGGGCCGGGCCGTGGACTCGGAGGTGGCGCTGGTCGTGCTGTCGGCCTCCGTGGAGCCCGTGGGGCCGGCGGGGGCCGCGGCGGCGGGGGCGGCCGCGAGGACCGTGGCCGCGCCGAGGGACAGTGCGAGGGAGAGCAGGGTGGCGGTGCGGGACACCGCGCGACGTTCCATGATCGGTACAGGTACGACGACCTGTGGGGTACGGCAAGGAACGCGCCCGCAGCGGGGGACCGGATACACCCGTTCGGTACCGCTCGTCGTGCGCCGACGGCCGCCCGTCCCGTGAGAGCGTTCAGTGGTCGCTCGCGAGCGGCCGCTCGTCCTCCGGGGCGTGGCAGAGCAGCTCCGGCTTGAGTGTCCCGAAGAGCACGGTGAGTAACAATTCGGCGGTCTGCTCGGGAGGCTCGTGGGGCCGGTTCACGGCGCGGATGAGGAGGGTGTTGACGATCAACCCGCTGATCTCCAGGGCCGGCGGGTACGGGCGCAGCTCCCCGGAGGCCTGCCCGTCCTGCAGGAGGCCGAGGATCGCGTCCGGGACCGGGGCGAGGGTGCGCGGATCGCCCAGGTCGGCCGGGTCCGGGGGCCCTCCGACCCGGGTCGAGACGTAGTCCTGGACGGCGTACCAGAACGCGGCGGTGAGACCGCGGTGTCGCCAACTCGTCCTGGTCAGGGCGTTGACCTGGTCGCGCAGTGCGTCGAGTACCGGCCGTCCGGCCCTGCGGTCCTGCTCCGCCTGCTGCACGAGACTATGGACCAGTGGCCCGTAGACGGCGCCGATGAGTGCGTGTTTGCTCGGGAAGTGGTTGTAGGCGGTCGCCGGGCTCACCCCCGCGGTGGCCGCGATGTCCTCCATACGCGTGCGGTTCCACCCGCGGGTGCCGAAGTTGGCGTCGGCGGCGTCCAGCAGGGCGCGGCGGGTGCGGTCGCGCTTCGTTCGCGCGGCCCGCGCCCGGGCATCGCTCGAACGGCCGCTTCCGCCGGTGGTCATATCGACGGACGGTAGCCGAAACACGCCGAGTTGGGCTTGACTCCATTTCGAGGATCACCCAAGATGGTGACCACGTACTTGAATCTCGAACGGTCTCGTCGGGCAGGGCACGGCCCCGCGATCATCGCCCGGGAGGACGGTACGGGCACCGGCCCGTCGGGGGTCGCCTCGTGCGGCCGGGCGGTGTCGCACGGTCGCTCCGTCCGGAGCACGCGGCCAGGGTCCGACGGGCACATCGGGCCCCGGCCGCTCACTACCGCACGGCGCGGAGGGGCGCCGTCCGGCCCCGGGGTCGGGCACACCCTCGTGCGTCGCAGGGGAGGGGAACCCATGCACGCTTCGATCCGCCCTGCCTCGGAACCGGTCCGATGACCGCCGCGGCAGCCTTCGACCCCCCGGATCCGTTCGGCGCCGCGTTCGCCGAGCCGGAGGGACTCACCGCCGATCCCGGCCCGGCACCCGCCGAGGTCCAGGTCCCGCGGCTCACCGTCGTCCCGGGGACGACGGGGCGGCGGACCCGGTCGGTCCCGGCACCCTCGGTCCTCGAGCAGTACGTGGCCGCCGCCGTCGAGGGCGACCCGCGGGCCCGCGAGCGGCTCCTCGAGGAGATCCGCCCGCTCGTGCTGCGGTACTGCCGCGCCCGGCTCGGCCGCCAGGAGACGGTCATCGGCTCGGCCGAGGACGTGGCGCAGGACGTCTGCGTCGCCGTGCTCGCCGCCCTGCCGACCTACACCGTCAAGGGCCTGTCCTTCCGTGCCTTCGTGTACGGCATCGCCGCGCACAAGGTCACCGACACCTTCCGGGCCATCGGCCGCAACCGCTCCGAGCCGGTCGCGGACGTCCCGGACACCGGCGTGGTGCTCGACGGGCCGGAGCACCTGGCGCTGACCGCCGAGCTCAACCAGCGCCTGGGCGGGCTGCTCGGCGTGCTGACCGAGCGGCAGCGCGAGGTCCTCGTCCTCCGGGTGGTCGTCGGCCTCAGCGCCGAGGAGACCGCGCAGACCGTCGGCTCCACCCCCGGCGCCGTCCGCGTCACCCAGCACCGCGCGCTCGCGCGGCTGCGCCAGCTCGTCACCGGCGGCCTGCCCCGCGAGGTCGCCGAGGCCGTGGCGGCCGCCGTCGACGCCGACACGGACGGGGGCGCGGTCGACACCACCGGCTGATCCGGGCGTGATCCGGACGTGGGGACCGGCGGCCGGGGGAGTAGCCTGACCGCCGATCTCCACGCTCGTGGCGGTCGTCATTCGAAGATCGCTGGAGGGGTCCGTGTCGGCTGGTCAGATCGCCGCGCTCATCGCGGCGATCGCGTTCGTGGTGCTCGTCGTGCTGCTCGCGATCCCGCTGTTGAAGCTCGGCCGGACGCTCGACGAGGCGACCGTCGCGATCCGCAAGGCCCACGAGGGCAGCGCCCCGCTGCTGGTCGACGCGCACACCACGCTGAACAGCGTGAACACCCAGCTCGAGCGGGTCGACGGGATCACGTCGAACGCCAAGACCGTCACCAGCAACGTGTCGGTGCTGACCTCGCTGTTCACCGCGACCCTGGGCGGACCGCTGGTGCGCGCCGCCGCCTTCTCCTACGGCCTGAACAAGGCCATCAAGGCCCGTCGCGCCGGCCGCGACGGCGGCGCCCACTCCCGCGGCCGTCGCCGGGGGAGGAAGAAGTGAGGCGGCTGTTCTGGATGGGCGTCGGCGCGGCCGCCGGCGCCTACGTCACGCGCAGGCTCACCGAGACCAGGCAGCGGCTCACCCCGCAGGGCATCGGCGCCGACCTGGCGGAGGGGCTGCGCGAGCTCGGGGCCGGCCTCGGCGCCTTCGGTGCCGAGGTGCGTGCCGGGATGGCCACCCGAGAGCAGGAGCTCACCGACCTGGTCGAGCGGCGGACGGGCGCACACGTCCCGTCCTACAGTGAGGCCGTGGCCGAGGACGAGCCGGCCCGCCCTCGGGGGCGAGCGCGCGGGGCAGGGGCCTGAGCGGTCCCTGCCGCACCGCGCCGTCGTCCCACCCGTTATCCGCGAGAGAGACACCCCGTGCAGACCCACGAGATCGTCCGTCGTTTCACCGAGCACTTCGTCAAGGCCGGGCACACCCCGGTGGCCAGCGCGTCGCTGATCCTCGACGACCCCAACCTGCTGTTCGTCAACGCCGGCATGGTGCAGTTCAAGCCGTACTTCCTGGGTGACGTCCCGGCGCCGTACCCGCGCGCCACGTCGATCCAGAAGTGCGTGCGCACCGGCGACATCGACGAGGTCGGCCGCACCACCCGGCACAACACGTTCTTCCAGATGGCCGGGAACTTCAGCTTCGGCGACTACTTCAAGGCCGGGGCGATCGAGCTGGCCTGGACCCTCGTGACCGGGGACCGCGACTCGGGCGGGTTCGGGTTCGACCCCGAGCGCATCTGGGTCACCGTCTACCAGGACGACGACGAGGCCATCGCGCTCTGGAAGGAGATCGCCGGGCTGCCCGAGGAGCGGATCCAGCGCCGCGGCGGCAAGGACAACTACTGGGACATGGGCGTGCCCGGTCCCGGCGGCCCCTGCTCGGAGATCTACTACGACCGCGGCCCGGAGTACGGCCGCGACGGCGGCCCGGAGGCCGACGAGGACCGGTACCTCGAGATCTGGAACCTCGTCTTCATGCAGGACGAGCGCGGCGAGCTGAGCCCGAAGGTCGGCCACCCGCCGATCGGCACCCTGCCCAGCAAGAACATCGACACCGGCATGGGCGTCGAGCGGGTCGCCTACCTGCTGCAGGGCGTGGCCAACGTCTACGAGACCGACCTGGTCCGCCCGGTGATCGCCCGGGCGGAGGCCCTGTCGGGCCGCAAGTACGGGGCGAACGCCGAGGACGACACCCGCTTCCGGGTCATCGCCGACCACGCCCGCTCCGGCGTGATGATCATCGGCGACGGCGTCACGCCGTCGAACGAGGGCCGTGGCTACGTGCTGCGCCGGCTGCTGCGCCGGATCGTGCGCTCGGCCCGGCTGCTCGGCGTGACCCAGCCGGTGCTGCGCGCCTTCGCCGAGGTGGTGCGGGACGAGATGGCGCCGACCTACCCCGAGCTGATCACGAACTTCGAGCGGATCGCGGCCGTCGTCGAGGCGGAGGAGGAGGCCTTCCTCTCCACGCTGACGGCGGGCTCGCGCATCTTCGACACCGCCGTGGCGGAGACGAAGAAGGCCGGCGGCCTGGTGCTGCCCGGCGACCGCGCCTTCCAGCTGCACGACACCTACGGCTTCCCGATCGACCTCACCCTGGAGATGGCCGCCGAGCAGGGGCTCGAAGTCGACCAGGACCGGTTCACCGCGCTCATGCAGGAGCAGCGCACCCGGGCCAAGGCCGACGCCGCCTCCCGCAAGGTCGGGCACGGCGACGCCTCGGTCTACCGCGCGGTGCTGGACAACCACGGCATCACGGAGTTCCTCGGCTACCGCGACCTGGCCGCCGAGGGCACCATCGTCGGACTGCTGGTCGACGGGCAGCCGGTGCCGGCCGCGTCCGAGGGCTCGGCGGTCGAGGTCGTCCTCAACCGCACGCCGTTCTACGCCGAGGCCGGTGGCCAGCAGGCCGACACCGGTGAGCTGCGGTCGGACTCGTTCACCATCCGGGTGGACGACGTGCAGTCGCCGGTCGCGGGCCTGCGGGTGCACCGCGGCGTCGTCACCAACGGCACGGCCACGGTCGACTCGCCGGTCGTCGCCGAGATCGACGTGGCCCGCCGGGCGTCGATCTCCCGCGCCCACACCGGGACGCACCTGGTGCACGCGGGCGTCCGCGGCGCGCTGGGCACCTCCGCCGCGCAGGCCGGGTCGCTCAACGCCCCGGGGCGGCTGCGGTTCGACTTCACCTCGCCGTCCGGCGCCGTCACGCCCACCCAGCTCGCCGAGGTGGAGGGCGAGATCAACGCGGTGCTGCAGCAGAACCGCGAGGTCGAGGCCTACGAGACGTCGATGGACGAGGCCAAGCGGCTCGGCGCGATGATGCTCTTCGGCGAGAAGTACGGCGACCGCGTCCGCGTGGTCGACATGGGCGACTACTCCCGCGAGCTCTGCGGTGGCACGCACGTCGGCCGGACCGGCGAGATCGGCCTGATCAAGGTGCTGTCCGAGGGCTCGATCGGCTCGGGCATCCGGCGCGTGGAGGCCCTCGTGGGGCTCGACGCGTTCGACCACATGTCCAAGGAGCACCTCCTCGTCAGCCAGCTGGCCGAGCAGCTCAAGGCCAAGCCGGAGGACCTGCCGGAGCGGGTCAACGGGCTGGTCGAGCGGCTGCGCGACGCCGAGCGGGACCTGGAGAAGCACCGCGCCGAGGCCGTGCTGGCCTCCGCCGGGACCCTCGCCGAGCAGGCCGAGGACCTGGGCGGGGTGTCCGTGGTGGCGGTCGAGGCCCCGGCCGGGCTGGCGGGCAACGACCTGCGCAACCTGGCGTCGGACGTCCGCGGGCGGCTCGGGTCGAAGCCGGGTGTCGTGGCGCTGTTCTCCACGGACGGGGAGAAGGTCGCGTTCGTCGTGGCCACCACCGCCGCGGCCCGGGACAAGGGCCTGGCCGCCGGCAAGCTCATTCCGGCGTTCGCGCCGGCCGTCGGCGGGCGGGGCGGCGGCAAGCCGGACCTCGCCCAGGGCGGCGGCACGGACCCGTCGGGCGTCGCGGCCGCCATCCGGAAGCTGCGCGAGGCGGTCCGGGGTTGATCCCGTGTCCGTCCACAGCTCGGCGCGGTTGAGGTCGCCACGGTGATCGAGCCGCGAGGGCGCCGGCTCGGCGTCGACGTGGGATCGGTGCGCGTCGGGGTCGCCCTGTGCGATCCCGACGGCCTGGTCGCCACCCCCCTCGAGACCGTGCCGCGCGAGGGCGCGGCCCGGCGCGTGGCGGAGCTGGTCGCGGAGCACCTGGCCGTCGAGGTCGTGCTCGGGCTGCCCCGCACCCTCGCCGGCCGGGAGGGACCGGCGGCCGAGGCCGCGCAGGCGTTCCGGGCCGAGCTGGAGGCCGTGCTCACGGTGCCCGTCGTGCTGCACGACGAGCGGCTCACGACCGTCGTCGCGACCCAGCAGCTGCGGGGCCGGGTCAAGGGGCGCAAGCAACGCGCGGTGATCGACCAGGCCGCCGCCGTCGCCATCCTGCAGGGGTACCTGGACACCCGACGGTGACCGTCCGGCCCGGTCGGGCGTGCTCCGTGCCGGGCCGGTGCGGGGACCCGTTACCCTCCGGAGCTGTGAACGGGACGCGCCGCAGCAGTCGGATCCGCCACCGGGCGGGCTGCGCGGCGTGACCCCACCCACCGGTCCCTTCCTGACCCGCCGCGAGGAGCTCGCGGCGCGGCGGGCGGAGCTGCGCGAGATCGCGCGCAAGCGTCGTCGGCGCGGCCTGTTCGTGCTGCTCGCCGCGCTGGTCCTGCTCGGGGTGGTGTTCGGCGGGGGTGCGTACCTGGTGGGTTCCACCTTCTTCACGGACGACTTCGACGGCGACGGCCAGGGGGACGCCGTGGTCCGGGTCCTCGACGGGGACTCCACCCGGCAGATCGGCACGATGCTGGCCCGCCGCGGCGTCGTCGCCAGCCCGGAGGCCTTCACCGAGGCCGCGGCCGAGGAGAAGAAGGTCCTCGGGATCCAGCCCGGCTACTACCAGATGCGGCTGCAGATGTCGGGCGAGTCCGCGGTCGCCCTGATGATCGACCCGTCGTCGCGGGTGGGGCGGCTGGAGATCCGCGGCGGCACCCAGCTGGACGACACCCGCTCGCCGGACGGGACCGTCGCACCCGGCGTGATCAGCCTGATCTCGCAGGCCAGCTGCGGCCGGATCGACGGCCAGCGGCGCTGCGTGAGCCCGGCGGAGCTGCGGCAGGTCATGGCCACGGCCGACCCGGCGTCGCTCGGGGTGCCCCAGTGGGCGGTCGAGGACGTCGCGCGGGCCGAGCCGAACCGGAAGTTCGAGGGCCTGATCGTGCCGGGCCTGTACGACGTCGCGCCGGGCACGTCCGCCGCGGACGTCTGGAAGTCCCTGTTCGCGGTGTCGGTCGCGCAGCTCGAGTCGAGCGGGCTCACCGCCGACGCGAGCCACGACGGGCTCGCCACCTACCAGCTCCTGGTGCTCGCCTCGCTGGCCGAGAAGGAGGCGATCACCCCGGACATGGGCAAGGTCGCCCGGGTGATCACGAACCGGCTCGACATCAACCAGCGGCTCGAGCTGGACTCCACGGTCAACTACCCGCTGGACCTGCAGGCCCTGCGGACCACGGCGGAGGCGCGGGGCACGGCGGGGCCGTACAACTCGTACCAGAACACGGGGCTGCCGCCGACGCCGATCGCGGCGCCGGGCAAGGACGCGATCGCCGCAGCGCTCGACCCGGAGGCGGGTCCGTGGACCTTCTTCGTGCGGTGCCAGAAGGACGGCACGTCCTGCTTCGCGACGTCGCTGGCCGAGCACCAGACCAACGTCGGCGAGGCCATCCGGAACGGGGCGTTCTAGCCGGGCCTCACTGCCCGAAGAAGCCCGGCGGCGGGACCGGCGAGGGAGTGGTCGAGCGGTCGTGCCGCACCGCGGCGCCCTTCGCCAGCGTGGCGACCGCCGGGCCGGCCAGCACCCGCGCACGGAACGGGTCGCCCGCGGCGCGCCGGGTCAGGTCGGCCACCGGCAGCGGCCGGTCGGCGGCGACCAGCACGAGGTTGCCGAAGCGCCGGCCGGACAGCAGGTCCGGCGCGGCGATCACCGCGAGCTCGGGGAACTGCGCGCCCACGGTGGCGATCTGGCCGCGGGCGAACTCGAGCGCGCCGCCGTCGGCCACGTTCGCGACGTAGACCCCGTCCGGCGCGAGCACCCGCCGCACGTCGGCGACGAACTCGGCCGAGGTCAGGTGGGCGGGGGTCCGGGCGCCGGCGAAGACGTCGAGGACAAGCAGTTCGGCCGAGGCGTCCGGGCGGGTGGCGAGGAGCGCGCGGGCGTCGCCGCTGACCACGTCGATGCCGGTGTCGTCGGCGGGCAGCCGAGCGGCGACCAGGTCGATCAGGGCCGCGTCGAGCTCGACGACGAGCTGGGGCGAACCCGGGCGGGTCGCGGCGACGTAGCGGGGGAGCGTCCAGGCACCGCCGCCGAGGTGGACCGCACGCACCGGGGTCGTGGGCGGTGCGATCGTGTCGACCACGTGCCCGATGCGCCGGACGTACTCGAACTCCAGGTGCTCGGGGTCGGCCAGGTCGACGTGGGACTGGGCGGTGCCGTTGACCAGCAGGGTCCAAGCCAGCGGGCGCTCGGGATCGCCGACCAGCTCCGCCCGGCCGTGGTCGATCTCCGCCCGGATGACGGCGGGTGCGAGGGGCGGGGCGGGACGAGCGGGGTCGGGCACCCCACGATCCTTCCCCGCCCGCAACGGCGCTGCACCGGCCGGTCGGGTGCCGAGGCGGGTGACGCGCACTACCAGGTGGGTGCGACAGGACGGGGCCCTCCTGGCTCGCTCCGCGGAGGTTCGTCCACGGATCGGCGGGCCTGTGCACAGCTTCACGGTGGGTCCACCGCTCGTCGGCAGATCGGGCGAGCATCGGCGGCATGGTCGTGTCGGTGGTGGTGAGGGTGGAGGCGCTGGTGCCCGGCGGGCTCTCGGGTGCGGGTCCGCCGCTGCCCGGGGTGGGTGCCGGGCTGGCGGCGAGCGGGATCACGCCGAACGGGCTGCTGCCCAGCGGGACCGTCGTCGGCTGGGCGCTCCTGGGGTTCGGGCTCGGGATGCTGGCCGGCGCGGCCGGCCGGGTGCTGCTGGCGCGGATGCGCCGCGGTACGCGGGTGCAGCCGCCCTGGCTGGAGGTCGCGGTCGGGGTGCCCTGGGCGGGCGTCGTCGGTACGGCGGGGGCCGGGGTGCTGTCGTGGGCCTGGCTGCCCCTGCTCCTCGGCGCCGGGTGGCTCGCGGTGGTGGCGAGCGTGGTCGACGTGCGGCATCATCGCCTGCCCGACGCGCTCACCCTGCCCGCACTGCCCGCCGCCCTGCTCCTCACCGTGCCGGTGGGTCTCGCGGCGGTCGGGCGCGCCGCCGCGGGCGCCGCCCTCCTCGCCGGGGCGTACCTGCTGGTCCACGCGGTGTCGCCCCGGTCGCTCGGCCTGGGCGACGTGAAGCTCGCGGCCCCGGTGGGCGCCCTGTCCGCCGCGGCCTCGTGGCCGGCCCTGCTCCTCGGCTGTGCGCTCACGGCCGTCGTCGGTGTCGGTATGGCCGGATGGGTGGTGGCGCGGTCGGCTCCGCGTGCTCGTGGCGCCGGTGCCCTGTTCGACGGGCAGGGCTCGCCGGCGGCACCGCCCCGGTCCGACAGGGCATCAGGCGCGGCGACGTGGCGGAGGGGCGCGTCGAGGTCGGCGCCTCCGGCGGAGCTACCGCTCGGCCCGCCGATGCTCGGCTCGGCGTGGCTGGTGGTGTTCGTGGCGGCGCTGGTGGGCGGCACGAGCGGTGCCGTCGGGCCGATGGGCGGGGGGTGAGAGAATCGCGGCGTGCTGCGTTGGATCACCGCCGGGGAGTCGCACGGTCCCGCGCTGGTCGCCGTGCTGGAGGGCATGGTCGCCGGTGTCGAGATCACGACCAAGGAGCTGCAGGCCGAGCTCGGCCGCCGCAAGCTGGGCCACGGCCGCAGCCCGCGGATGGCGTTCGAGGCGGACGAGCTCGAGGTGATCGGCGGCCTCCGGCACGGCGTGACCCAGGGCGGCCCGGTGGCCGTCCGGATCGGCAACACCGAGTGGCCCAAGTGGGAGACGGTCATGGCGGCCGATCCCGTCGACCCGGAGCTCATCGCGAACCGGGCCCGCAACGCCCCGCTCACCCGGCCGCGCCCCGGCCACGCCGACCTCGCCGGCATGACGAAGTACGGCTTCGACGAGGCCCGCCCGGTCCTCGAGCGCGCCAGCGCCCGCGAGACCGCCGCGAAGGTCGTGCTCGGCACGGTCGCCAAGGCGTTCCTCAAGCAGGCGTTCGGGGTCGACGTCGTGTCGCACGTCGTCGCGATCGGCGCCGTCGACGCCCCCGAGGACGACCCGGTGCCCGGGCCCGGCGACCTCGACCGCGTCGACGCCAGCCCGGTCCGCGCCTTCTCCGAGGCCACGGCCGAGCGGATGATGGCCGAGATCGACGCGGCGCACGAGGACGGCGACACCCTGGGCGGGGTCATCGAGGTGCTGGCCTACGGCATGCCGGTCGGAGTCGGCTCCTACGTCCAGTCGGACCGCCGGCTCGACGCCAAGCTCGCCGCCGCGCTCATGGGCATCCAGGCGATGAAGGGCGTGGAGATCGGCGACGGCTTCCGCACCGCGCACCGCCGCGGCTCCGCCGCGCACGACGAGATGATCCCGGGCGACCCGGTGAAGCGGCTGTCCAACCGCGCGGGCGGCATCGAGGGCGGCATGACCAACGGCGAGCCCGTCCGCGTGCGGGTGGCCATGAAGCCGATCTCGACGGTGCCGCGGGCGCTGCGCACGATCGACACCACCACCGGCGAGGAGGCCACCGCGATCCACCAGCGGTCCGACGCCTGCGCCGTCCCGCGTGCCGGGGTGGTCGCCGAGTCGATGGTGGCGCTGGTGCTGGCCGAGGCGGCGCTGGAGAAGTTCGGCGGCGACTCGCTGGCCGAGACCCGGCGCAACGCGGCGTCCTACCGGGAGGACGTGACGCGCCGCTTCACGCACTGAGAACCCACCGGCCTCGGAAGCCGAGGCCCCTTCTGACGAAGGGGCCAATTCGCCGATTCGCTTCACAACAGGGCACTGGGCGCGGGCTGTGTGGGCGCCTGCGGGCGGTCGGTGGACGCCGGGCGAACGGCGGATACGATCGCGCCGTGAGCGACGCGACGAGGCCGGTGCTGGTGCTGGTGGGTCCCCCCGGGGCGGGCAAGAGCACCGTCGGGCGGGTCCTCGGGCGCCGGCTGGAGGTGCCGTTCACGGACGTCGACACCGAGATCGAGGCGCGCGTCGGCACCACGATCGCGGAGATGTTCACCTCCCAGGGCGAGGAGGCCTTCCGCGCCGTGGAGCGCGAGGTCGTGGCCGAGCTGCTGGGCACGGACTGCGGGGTGCTCGCCCTCGGCGGGGGATCGGTGCTGGCCGGGTCGACGCGTGCACTCCTGGCCGCGCACCGGGTCGTCTACCTCAAGGTCGGGCTGGCCGACGGCATCCGCCGCACCGGCATGTCGACCGCGCGTCCGCTGCTGGCCGGGGTGAACCCGCGGGCGACCTTCCGCGCGCTGCTCGAGGCGCGCGCCCCGCTGTACCAGGAGGTCGCCACGGTCGAGATCGACACGGTCAAGCGCAGCGCGAACCAGGTCGCCGCCGCGGTGCTCACGGCCCTCGATCTCGACGCCGCCGCGAGCCCCGCCCCGGCCCCGAGCCCGGGCGACCCCGACGACGCGATCACCCCGTCCGACGACGCCCCGCTCCCGGACCCCGTCTTCGGCCGCCCCGGCTCCTGACCGCCACCCGATCACCCGGGCGAGGGCAGGACGGGCGCGACGGGCCCGCAGGTCGCGCATATGGGGGCGGTTAGGGTCGTCCCATGACCCAGCCCGGCCCCTCGGAGACGAGCCCGACCGCAGCCATGTCCGCGGCACAGGCGGACCCGCCGACCACCATCCGCGTCGCCGCGGAGCGCCCCTACGACGTGATCGTCGGGCGCGGGGTGCGGGCCGGGCTGCCCGGCGTCGTGCGGGACCTGGGGTCGCGGACCGCGCTGCTGGTGCACCAGCCCGCGCTGGCGGAGGCGGCGGAGGCCGTGCGGCAGGAGCTGGAGGACGCCGGTGTCGACGCCCACCGTGTCGAGGTGCCCGACGCCGAGGAGGGCAAGGCGCTCGCCGTCGCCGGGTTCTGCTGGGAGGTCTGCGGGCAGATCGGGCTGACCCGCCAGGACGTCGTGATCGGGTTCGGCGGGGGAGCGGCGACCGACCTGGCCGGCTTCGTGGCCGCGACCTGGATGCGCGGGGTGAAGGTCGTGCACGTGCCGACCACCCTGCTCGCGATGGTCGACGCGGCCGTCGGCGGCAAGACCGGCATCAACACAGCGGCCGGGAAGAACCTGGTCGGCGCCTTCTACGAGCCCTCCGCCGTGCTCGTGGACCTGGCGACGCTGGAGTCGCTGCCCGAGCCGGAGCTGGTGGCGGGCATGGCCGAGGTGATCAAGGCCGGCTTCATCGCGGACCCGGTGATCCTCGACCTCGTCGAGCGGGACCCGAAGGCCGCGCTCGACCCGGCCGGCGAGGTGCTGCCGGAGCTGGTCCGCCGGTCGATCCAGGTGAAGGCCGACGTCGTGGGCGCGGACCTGCGCGAGTCCCACCTGCGGGAGATCCTCAACTACGGCCACACGCTGGGGCACGCCATCGAGCGCCGCGAGGACTACACCTGGCGGCACGGGGCGGCGGTGAGCGTCGGGCTGGTGTTCGCCGCGGAGCTCGCCCGGGCCGCCGGACGCCTCGACGACGCGACCACCGACCGGCACCGCGCGATCCTCACCTCGATCGGCCTCCCCACGACGTACGAGGCCGGGGTACTGCCGGAGCTGATCGAGACCATGAAGGGCGACAAGAAGTCCCGGGCCGGGATGCTGAGGTTCGTGGTGCTCGACGGCCTCGCGAAGCCGGGCCGGCTCGAGGGCCCCGCGCCGGAGCTGCTCGAGCAGGCCTATGCGACGGTGAGCGCATGACGCGCGTGCTGGTGCTCAACGGCCCCAACCTCAACCGGCTCGGCCTGCGCGAGCCCGGCATCTACGGCCACACGACCTACGCCGACCTGGTCGCGCTGTGCGAGAAGACCGGCACCGAGCTGGGGCTGGAGGTCGAGGTCCGGCAGACCAACACCGAGGGCGAGCTGATCGGCTGGCTGCACGAGGCCGCCGACGCCGGCACCCCGGTCGTGCTCAACCCCGCCGCCTGGACGCACACCAGCGTGGCGGTGCGGGACGCCTGCGCGATGCTGACCGGCGGCCTGATCGAGGTGCACATCAGCAACGTGCACACGCGCGAGGAGTTCCGGCACCACAGCTACGTCAGCCCCGTGGCGACCGGCACCATCGTCGGCCTCGGCGTGCAGGGCTACGTCCTGGCCCTGCGCTACCTCGCGAGCCTCTAGCCGCCTGGTGACCCTCAGCCGAAGGCCAGCACGAACTCCTCCGCCGACCGTGGGCGGAACACGACGTTGGCGCGGCGGACGTCGAGCAGCGGGGAGTGCGGCTCCTCGGAGTAGCGGTGCCCCGGGTAGACGACCGGGTTGCCCGCGAGGGAGCCGAGGCGCTGGATGCTGCGGTACATCGCCTCGACGTCGCCGCCCGGGAAGTCCGTGCGGCCGCAGCCCTGCAGGAACAGGGTGTCGCCGGCGACCAGCCGCCCGTCGACCAGGAAGCACTGGCTGCCGGGTGTGTGGCCGGGGGTGTGCAGCAGCCGGATGGGGATGTCGCCGACCTGCACCACGTCGTCGTTCTCGTGCAGGGTGAGGTCGGCGACGGAGAGCCCGGTGACCTTGGTGACCCACTCGGCCTCGGCCTTCTGCACGTGCACCGGGACCGGCGTGCGGCCGAGCAGCCCGGTGAGTCCGGCGAGGTCGAAGCCCATCATCGTCCCGCCGACGTGATCGGGGTGGTGGTGCGTGGCGAGCACGCCGGTGAGCCGCATGCGGTCGGCCTCGAGCACGTCGAGCAGGTCGTCCGGGGCGTAGGCCGGGTCGACGACGACGGCCTCGCGGGACTCCTCGTCCCCGATGAGGTAGGCGAAGTTGACCATCTGGGTGGCGACCCGGTCGCCGACCGCGAAGTCCTGTCCGGACAGCAGCTGCCTGAAGTACAGCCCCGACCCACTCATGCGGCCAAGCCTAGGCTGAGACCCATGACCGGTGCCGCCCCGACCAGCACCCGAAGCCCCCGTCCGCAGGCCGCGCGCCGCGAGGCCCTCCGCGTGCGGGTGCGCGCCGCGGGGCTCGACGGGCTGCTGGTCACCGACCTCGTCAACGTCCGCTACCTGACCGGGTTCACCGGCTCCAACGGCGCCCTGCTGCTCGCCGCGACGGACGACGCCGGCAGCCGGTTCGGCACGGACGGCCGCTACACGATCCAGGCCGCCGCCGAGGTGCCGGACGTGCCGCCGCTGATCGAGCGGGCGACGGCGCTGGCACTGGCCGCGCGGGCGTCGGCGCTCGGGATCCGGCGGCTGGGCTTCGAGTCCGACGCCGTGACCGTCGACGCGCACGCGGCCCTGTCCGCCGCCGCGGAGGGTGCGACGCTCGAGCGGGCGCCTGGGCTCGTCGCGCAGCTGCGGATGATCAAGGACGACACCGAGATCGAGGCGATCCGGCGGGCCTGCGCCATCGCCGACAACGCGCTCACCGACCTGCTCGACGCGGGCGGGGTCCGGGCGGGCCGGACCGAGCGGGAGATCGCCCTGGACCTGGAGTTCCGGATGCGCGCGCTCGGGGCGGACGGGCCGGCGTTCGACGCGATCGTCGCCGCGGGCCCGAACTCCGCGATCCCGCACCACAGCCCGTCCGACGCGCCGCTGCGTCCCGGCGACCTCCTCAAGCTGGACTTCGGCGCCCTGGTCGGCGGCTACCACTCGGACATGACCCGCACGCTGGTGCTCGGCCGGGCCGCGGACTGGCAGCGCGAGCTGTACGCCCTGGTCCACGGGGCGCAGGCGGCCGGCTGCGCGGCCGTGGAGGCCGGAGTGCCCGCCGCGGACGTCGACGCGGCGTCCCGCGAGCCGATCACCGCGGCGGGGCGGGGCCCGGAGTTCCTGCACGGTCTGGGCCACGGCGTCGGGCTGCAGATCCACGAGGCCCCGGCGCTGTCCGCCGCCTCGAAGGACGTGCTGGAGGCCGGCATGGTCGTCACCGTGGAGCCCGGGGTCTACCTCGCCGGGCGGGGCGGGGTCCGCATCGAGGACACCCTGGTCGTGCCGGGGGCCGGGCCGGCCGAGACCCTCACCGGGTTCACGAAGGACCTCGTCGAGGTCGCCTGACGAGGGACGCCCGCCGGGGTCACGCTCGTGCTCCGGCACGCGGCGGTATCCTCGACGGCGGTTCGGCGGGGTCCGTCCCGGGCGGGAGTCCGGGCGCCGCCGCCGAGAGCGACATCCGCCGCGTGCGGTCGTACCGGTTCGTCATCCGTCGTCACGGTCGGCACACGCGCGCCCCGCCGAGTACGACCCTGCAGTACCGCTCTGCAGTACCGACGAACCAGGAGAGACCCGCACGTGGCCACCACGAACGACCTGAAGAACGGCTTGGTGCTCAACCTGGAGGGCCAGCTGTGGTCGGTCCAGGCGTTCCAGCACGTCAAGCCCGGCAAGGGCGGCGCCTTCGTGCGCACCACGCTGAAGAACGTGATGACCGGCAAGGTCGTCGACAAGACGTTCAACGCCGGCACCAAGGTCGAGACCGCGACGGTCGACCGCCGCGACATGACCTACCTGTACCGGGACGGCGCGGACTTCGTCTTCATGGACGGCGACACCTACGACCAGCTCCCCATCCCGGAGAACGTGGTCGGCGACGCCGCGAACTACCTGCTCGAGAACCAGGTCGCGCAGATCAGCTTCCACGAGGACGCGCCGCTGTTCGTCGAGCTGCCCACCTCGGTCGAGCTGGTCATCTCGCACACCGACCCGGGCCTGCAGGGCGACCGCTCCACCGGCGGCACCAAGCCGGCCACGCTGGAGACCGGCGCCGAGATCCAGGTCCCGCTGTTCCTCGAGACCGGCACCAAGGTGAAGGTCGACACCCGCGACGGCCGGTACCTCGGCCGCGTCAGCAGCTGACGTGCGGGCCAGGACCAAGGCCCGCAAGCGCGCCCTCGACATCCTCTTCGAGTCGGAGGCGCGCGGCGCCGACCCCCTCGAGGTGCTGACCCAGCGCCGCGAGACGGACGACGCCCCGCCCGTCTCGGACTACGCCGCGCTGCTGGTGCGCGGCGTGGTGGAGAACCGGGAGCGGATCGACCAGCTCCTCGCCGAGCACGCCGAGGGCTGGACGGTCGCCCGGATGCCGGCCGTCGACCGCACGCTGCTGCGGATCGGCGTCTACGAGCTGCTCTGGGTGGACGAGATCGACGACCCGGTGGCGATCACCGAGGCCGTCGAGCTCGCCCGGACCCTGTCGACGGACGACTCGCCGCGCTTCCTGAACGGCGTGCTCGGCCGGATCGCGGACATCGCCGAGCACCTGCGCGCCACGCTTTGACTCGCATCGTGGAACCATACTGAGGTTCCGGACGCGTGGAATCGCAGTATGGAACCATAGTGCGGTTTCGAACGCGCTCTGGTCGCATGATGGTTCCATCATGCGACCAGGGCGTCAGCCGAAGCGGCGCGAGGCCCGGGCGAACAGGGCCGGGGCGGCGCCGTGCACCTTCGCGCCCAGCGCCAGCCACCGCGGCGTGACGACCTCGACGGACCCCCGCCGGATCCCGCGGGCGATCTCCTCGGCCACCCGGTCGGCACGGATCGGCCGCGGGAAGCGCCGGTCGTACTCCCGGCCCCGCCGCCCGAAGTAGGGCGTGTCCACCGCCCCGGGCAGCACCGTCGTGACGCCGACCTCGGGCGCCTCGATCCGCACCGCGTCGGCGAACCCCCGCAGCCCCGCCTTCGTGGCCGAGTACACGGCCTCGCCGGCCACTCCGAGGGCCGCGATGGAGGCGACGAACACCAGGTGACCGCGCTCCTCCCGCAGGCCGGGCAGCAGCGCCCGGGTCAGCTGGACCGGCGCCCGCAGGTTGAGGTCGATCAGCTCGTCGACCCGGGCGGGGGAGAGGTCCTCGAGCGGCCCGGCCGCCCCGACCCCCGCGCAGTGGACGACGAGCGCGGGCCGGGCGGGCAGCGCGTCGAGCAGGGTGTCGACGCCCGCGGCGAGGTCGGCGACGACGGCCTTGGCGCCGGTCCGCTCGGCGACCTGCTGCAGCCGCTCCGGGTCCCGCCCGGTCACCACCAGCCGTGCGCCGTCGCCCGCCAGCCGCTGGGCGACAGCGGCCCCGATCCCCGACGACGCCCCCGTGACCAGCGCGACCCGGCCCTCCACCCTCATCACGCGCTCCGCACTATGGATCCACAACTCCCGTAGAACGGCCGAGAAATCGCATTATGGTTCCATGATGCGAATACGACGCGAGAAATTCGACAGTATGGTTCCACGATGCGGCTCATCCGGGGGCCACGTCCGGCCCGGCCCTCCCGGCCGCCGCGTGCTGGGCGTCGAGCTCGTGGAGCAGGTGGCTGCCGCGCAGGGTGATGAAGGCGATCCCGGCGATCACCACGACCGCGGCGATGCACTGGCCCGCGAGGAGCGCCGGCGTGGCGTCGAGGCGCTCGCCGAGCCACCATACCCCGATCAGCACCGCGACCACCGGGTCGACGCTGGTGATCACGGCGACGGCCGGCGACACCATCCGCCCCTGCTGGAACGTGTTCTGGCTCAGCAGGAAGCCGATCGGCCCGATCACGCACACCGCGTACAGCGTGACGTGCTGGAACGGCTCCAGCAGCCCGACCCGCAGCTGCCCCGTGACGACCTTCATCAGCCCGGCCGTGACGCCGTACATGATCCCCGTCGCCAGGGCGAGCGCGAGCACGCGGGTGGGGTGCCGCACCAGCGACGAGTACGCGATCGCCCCGACCACCGCCGCGGCCAGCGCGATGGCGAGCGGCAGCCCGCCCCAGACGTCGACGTGCTCCTGGTCCGACGGCACCGGTCGCGCGAGCAGCAGGAACGCGGCGATCCCGGCGGCGCAGAGCAGCGCGCCCAGCAGGATCAGCGGGTCCGGCCGGCGGCGGGACATCAGCGACGAGAACGCCGCCGCGAACACCACGCCGGTGACCAGCAGCGGCTGGACGACCGCGATCGCCCCGTACGCCAGCGCGATGAGCTGCAGCAACAGGGCGACGATCGTCGCCACCAGCCCCAGCAGCCACATCGGCCGGCGGAGCAGCGTGGTGATCAGCCGCGGGCTCAGCGTCGGCGCGGTCTCCACCTCGTGCGTGGCGCGCTGCTGGGCCGCGGTGGCGAGCCCGAACCCCGCGGCCCCGAGCACGGCGGCAGGGACCGCGATCACCATGTCGCCGTCCATACCCACCCCCCGGTGCGCGTCCCGAACCGTTCGATCAGTACGGGTGTACGGGTAGCTGCATACTCCCCAACGACCGCCTCAGGCCAGCGGGTATTCCCTCGATCACGGGAAGTACGGCGGGGTCCGCGGTGATCCCCACGCACGTGTACCGGCCCCAGTGCAACGCCCCGACCGCGAGACCGACGCCGTCGGCGAGCGGCAGCACCGGCTGGACCGTCGTGATCAACCCGCCGCGCACGTGCAGCGGCCGGCGGGCACCCGGCATGACCGAGGCCAGCAGGTGGAAGAACCGCCGGCCGTACACGAACCGGACCAGCGGGGCCTGCACCCGGCCCGGCAGCAGACCGAGCGCCGCCAGCACCGCTGCCGCGCCCTCCGGCTGCCCGGCCGACGAGCCCGCGGCCAGCGCGCGGTCCATGCGGGCGATCCGCTCGGCCGGGGCCATCGGCCCGGTCGGCAGATCCACCGACACCGCGGCCGTCCGATTCCCGCCGGCTCGGCTGCCCACGCCCGCCCGGGTCCGGGTCGTCATCGGCACCATGGTGCGGACCCGCGGCGGGGCGTCGAACTCCTCGTGCAGCGTCTGCGCGAGGGCGGCCAGGACCAGCACCGTGGTGCCGACGCCGTGGGCGCGGGCCGCGCGCCGGACGGCGGACCCGTCGAGGTCGACCGCGATCCGCCGCGGCCCGGGTCCCGAGCGCCCGACCAGCGGGGACCTGCCGGCCGGCCCCGCGGCGGCGAGACTGGCGATGCCCCGGACGACGGTGAGCGCGTGCCGGAGCCGCTCGCCCCGCCCGCCGTCGGTGGCGGCCGCCATCCGGGCGGCCGGGGTCCCGGCGTTCTCGTCGGTGAGCAGGCGGATCAGCCCGTCGGTGACCGCCAGCCCGTCGCCGAGGGCGTGGTGCACCCGGGCCAGCACGGCGGCCTCACCGGTGTCCGCGCAGGCGGCCTGCAGCTCCCAGCCCAGACCCGGGTCGAGCGCGTCGGCGAAGAACGCCGTGACGGCCGCGTCCCAGCTCGGGTGGTCGCCCTCCGGCCCGATCCGCCACACCTCGCGCCGGACGTGGGCCAGCGGGTCCGGGGCGGGATCGTGCCGCCAGCGCAGCGGTCGGTCCGGGCGCGGCGGGGCCAGCCCCCGGGTCAGCAGGTCGAGGTGCGGCGCCCGCGCGCGGACCAGGCCGTCGAGGTGCGCCACCCAGCCCTCCGCGGGGGCGCCCTCGACCGTGATCCGGGCCCCGACCTGCTGCGGAACCTCCGGGGTGGCGGCGTGCACGAACAGGGCGTCCTGCGGGCGCAACCGCTCCTCGACGGGCGGCACCGGGTCCACCGCACCGAGGCCGGCGAGTGCCGCGACGTCCCGGTCCAGGTCCTGCGCCTCGAGCCGGCGCCGCAGGTCCTTGACGACGACCGCCCGGGCACCGGGGTCGCGGAGCTCGGCGACCGCCTCCGCCACGCCCGTCCGCCCGCGGCAGATCCGGGCGAGCCCCGCGGCGGCCAGCACCTCGGCGTTGGCCCGGCCGTGCCCGGGGATCGGGTCGGCGAGCAGCAGCGGGCGGGCGCAGGCCAGGGCCTCGAGCGCGGTGGCGCCCCCGCCGTTGGTGATCACCATGTCGGACTCACGGGTGGCGGTCGCGGGGTCGTCGATCCAGTCGACGACGGTCAGGCGCGCCCCGTCCGGGTGGGTGCCGGCCAGCCGCTGCAGCCGGCGGCGCAGCGCGGGCAGCCGGCCCGCCGTGACGACGACGTCCGCGCCGGCGTCGAGCGCGCCGGCGCAGACCGCGGCCACGTCGCCGAAGGCCAGCGAGCCGCAGGAGACAAGGACCTGGGGCCGCTCCCGCGGTGCCTCCTCCGGCGGGGCGAAGGCGGAGACCACGGGCAGCGCCGCCACCCGGACCGGCGCGCCGGGCGCGGCCCTGCGGAGCAGCGCAGCGCCCTCCTCCGTGCTGACCAGGTGCAGGTCCAGCGCCGGGGAGGCCCACAGCGGGTGCGGGGCGGGGTCGTTGACCAGGGCGACGGCGGGGACGGGCAGCCGGCCCCGGCGGCGCAGCCACGCCAGCCCGGTGATGCCCTCCGGGAAGGTGGCCACGACCAGGTCGGGCCGGTGCTCCCGGAGCGCCGGTTCCAGGCCGCGGCCGCTCCATCGCCCGATCACGGCGCGGGTGCCGGCCCGGAAGAAGGGCACGTGCCAGAGCAGCCGGAAGTACAGCTCGTACACCCGGGGCAGGTACCGGATGCAGCCGGCGTAGACCGCCCGGAACACCGGCCCGGCGCGCCGGCCCATGCCGTCGAGGGTCTCGGTCCAGGTCACCTCGACGCCCGGCCACAGCCGCCGGGCGCGCTCCTCGACGGCGCGCGCCGCCGCGTGGTGGCCCGCGCCCATACTGCCGGTGACCAGCAGCAACCGTTGCGGATCCGTCATGTCGTCCTTGCCGTGCGGGGAGTGGTCGGGGGGACCGGGACGGGGGTACCGTGTCCTCTATGGACGGTGACGCGCCGCGCCGGGTGCTGGTGCTGTCGGCCCCGGTGGGCGAGGGCCACGTGGCGGCGGCCCGCGCGCTGGCGGCGCGGATGCGGGAGCTCTGGCCCGCCGCCGAGGTGCACGAGGTGGAGAGCGCGAGCGGTGGGCGCCGCGGCGGGGTGCGGGACGCGGTGCTGCGCCGCTCCTACGCCGCCACCATGCGCTGGGCCCCCGGCCTGTACGGGCTGGGCTACGACCTGCTCGTGCGCCACCCGCGGTTCGCCGCGCTGTGCAAGCGGGTCGCGGCCGCGCGCCTGGGTCGCTCCCTGGCCCCGCTGCTGCGCGAGGAGCACCCGGACCTGGTGGTCTCCACCTACCCGATGATCAGCGGCGGGCTGGCCTGGCTGCGCCGGCGCGGGCAGCTGCCCGCGCGCAGCGTCGCGGTGGTCACGGACGTCGCCGTGCACCCCTTCTGGGTGTGGGCGGACGTCGACGAGACCTGGACGTTGCTGCCGGCCAGCCGCGCGCAGGCCGCCGGCCTGGTCCCGGAGGCCGAGGTGCGGGTGGCGCCCGCCGCCGTCGACCGGCGCTTCCACCCCGGCGACCGGGCGGCCACCCGGCGGGCGCTCGGGCTGCCGGAGGCGGCGTTCGTGGTCCTGGTGACCGGCGGCTCGCTGGCCTTCGGCGGCATGGAGGGCGTGGTCGACGCCGTGCTCGCCGGCGGGGCGGGGGAGGGCCCTCCGGTCGAGGCCGTGGTGCTGTGCGGGCGCAACGAGCGGTTGCGGGTGCGGCTGGCGGCGCGGGGCGCGCCCGGGCTGAGCGCCCTGGGCTGGACGGACCGGGTGCCCGAGCTGATCACCGCGGCGGACCTGGTGCTCACCACGGCCGGCGGGATGATCGCGAGCGAGTCGCTCGCCGTCGGCACCCCCGTGCTGTTCGCGAACCCTGTGCCGGGGCACGGCCGCGCCGGGGCCCGGATGACGGAAGAGGCGGGGCTGGCGCTGGTCTGCCCCCGCCCCGCCGACGTCACCGCGGCCGTCCGGCGGCTGCGGGCCGACCCCGAGGGCCGGGCGGAGCTGAGCCGGCGGGCCCGGGAGTTCTCCCGGCGGACGCTCGACGCGGAGCTCGAGGAGCTGGCCCGCCGCCTGTGAGGACGGGGTCAGCCCACGCGGAGCTTGGGCTGCGGCACCCCGATGCGCAGCCCGATGCCCTCGCCGGCCAGCGAGCGCTGGAACCACCAGAGCGAGAGCCCGATGCCCACCGCGACCAGCGAGTACGAGCCGGCCGTGGACACCATGAGGAAGTTGCCGACGGTCTGCGTGGCCAGCACGGCGAGCGTGGTCACGCCGTTGACCAGGAAGACCGCCGCCCAGAGCAGCGAGACCTTCTTGAAGAAGCTCTTCATCCGCGGGTGCTGGGTGAGCGCGTCGGGGAAGGCGCAGAAGTCGTCCGCCAGCTTGGCCAGCAGCGGCCGCTCCAGCCCGATCGTGACGAGCAGCAGCCCGGCGAACACGAAGTTCTGCACGGTGGGCTGGAGGAAGTAGAGGAACGCGGACCCGGTCCACAGCCCGACCACGGTCCGGACGACGAGCAGGACGGTGGTCAGCCACAGGATCGCGGGGATCTTCCGCCGCGTGACGACCCGCCGGCCGATGGCCAGCGCCGACCAGGACAGCGCCCCGATGATCCCGGCGTCGAACCCCGCGTGCGTGAACAGGATCCAGAACAGCGCGAGGGGGATCAGCGTGGACTCCAGGAGCGGGCGTCCGGCGTGGCGTAACAGGGATCCGATCGGGGGGAGATGGATCAGAGTCGTCATCCGGTGCTCCGGCATGCAGGTCCTTGTCGGCTCGGGGTACCAGTCCGCGCGCGTCGTCGAGCGCGTGAGCCGGAGTGTAGCGGGCCGGGTCACGGGGAGATAACGGGCCGGTCGCCCGTTGTGACCTCCCCGTGAGCCCGCGCCCCGCCACCGCTGACCTGCCCGTCGACCTGCCCCGGAGCCGTCGTCAGGCGCCCGCGGCGGTGCGGATGGTGTCCCGCAACGACCCGAGTGTGGCGAACACCGCAGAAGGCTCGTAGCCGCAGTGCGCCATGCAGTTGGCGCAGCGCTCGTCCCGGCCGCGCCCGTAGGCCTCCCAGTCGGTGTCGTCGATGAGCTCGCGGTAGGTCTTCACGTACCCGTCGTCGAGCAGGTAGCAGGGCTTCTGCCAGCCGAGCAGCGAGTACGACGGGATGGCCCACGCCGTGCAGTCGAGGTCGCGGCGCCCCTCGAGGAAGTCCAGGAAGACCGACGAGTGGTTGAGCCGCCACCTCCGGCGGCGGCCGCCGTCGAAGGCCTTCTTGAACAGCTCGCGCGTCTGCTGCACGCCCAGGAAGTGCTCCTGGTCCGGGGCCTTCTCGTAGGCGTACCCGGGCGAGATCTGCATGTTGTCGATCTTCAGCTCGTCGTTGAGGTAGTCGAGCACGTCGATGACGTCCTGCGGGGTGTCCGTGTCGAAGAACGTGGTGTTCGTGTTGACCCGGAACCCGGCCTCCTGCGCCATCCGGATCGCGGCGACGGCCTGGTCGAACACGCCCTCCTTGGCCACCGACTCGTCGTGCCGCTCGCGCAGCCCGTCGATGTGGACCATCCAGGCGAAGTTCTTGTGCGGGGTGAAGCGGTGCAGGTGCTTGGGCAGGAGCACCGCGTTCGTGCACAGGAAGACGATCTTGCCGAGGTCCAGCAGCCGCCGGACGATGACGTCGATCTCCTTGTGCATCAACGGCTCGCCGCCGGCGATGGAGACCATCGGCGCGCCGCTCTCCAGGACGGCGTTCACGGCCTGCTCGACCGGCATGCGCTGCTTGAGCAGGTGCGCGGGCTGCTGGATCTTCCCGCAGCCGTTGCACTTGAGGTTGCAGGCGAACAGTGGTTCGAGCTCGACCAGGATCGGGAACTTCTCGGTTCCCTTGATCTTCTGCTTCAGCAGGTACGAACCGAGACGGATCGACTGGCGCAGTGGCATGGCCATCTGGTCAGCTCACCTCCTTGGGAAGGGTGAAGACGACGTCCTCGGTCCCGGTGGTGGTCGTCGTGACGGCGACCGGGCCGAGGCCGGAGAGACAGGACACGACCTCGTCGACGAGCTCCGGGGGCGCCGACGCCCCCGCGCTGACCCCGACCCGCCGGGCCCCGCGGAGCCAGGTCAGGTCGATCCCGCCCACGTCGTCGACGAGGTGGGCGGGGGTACCCGCGCGGGCGGCCACCTCGGCCAGCCGGCGGGAGTTCGACGAGTTCTCCGAGCCGACGACGAGCACGAGGTCGGTCTCGGCGGCCACCGCGCGGATGGCGCGCTGGCGGTTCGTGGTGGCGTAGCAGATGTCGTCGCGGCGGGGGGTCGAGATGGCCGGGAACCGGCCGCGCAGCACCGCGGCGATCCGTTCGGCCTCGTCCACCGCGAGGGTGGTCTGCATCGCGTAGGCGACCCGGCCCGGATCGGGCGCGGTCACCGTGTGGGCCATGGCCTCGTCCTCGACCACGACGATGTCGGCGGGGGCCTCGCCGACGGTGCCCTCGACCTCCTCGTGGTCGGAGTGGCCGATGAGGAAGACCGTCTCGCCGCGGCCGGTGTGCCGCTTGACCTCGGCGTGCACCTTGGCGACCAGCGGGCAGGTGGCGTCGATGACGGCGAGGTCGCGGGCCACGGCCTCGGCGCGGACCGCGGGCGAGACCCCGTGCGCGGCGAGCACGCAGGTCGCGCCGCGGGGCACCTCCCCGACCTCCTGGACGAACACCGCGCCGCGCTCGGTCAGCCGTCGCACGACGTGGGCGTTGTGCACGATCTGCCGGCGCACGTAGACCGGGGCGCCATAGCGGTCGAGCGCCCGGTCGACGATGTCGATCGCCCGCTCCACCCCGGCGCAGAAGCTGCGCGGCTCGGCGAGCACGACCTCGCGGGCGGCGGCCGCCGCGAACCACTCCCGCAGGGCGGGCGCGGCCCGGCGCAGGGCGCGCAGGGCGGTGAAGCCGCGGATCGGCGTGCCCGGCCGCACCAGCGGCGCCTCCGGGGTGTCGACGATCGCCCGGACCACCGCGAACGGCCCGCCCGCCGAGGCCTCGGCGAGCCACCCGGACTCCATGTCGACGGCGAGGGCGCCCTCGCGACCGAGCCCCGCGCGCCGCACCCCCTCGACCACCGTCGGCGAGGACACGATCGGCCCCAGGTGCACCCGCAGGCCGAGCCGGCGCAGCGCCGCGGCGAGCGCCGCGGCGGTCGGGACGGGCACCGGCGCCCGGAAGTCGGTGAACCGGATCTCGTCGGCGACCACGAGGTCGCCCGCTCGGACCGCGGTGTCGAGGGCCCCGGCCACGCCGGTGACCAGCACCGGACGCGGGCCGCCGGAGGCGATCCACGCGGCCGACGCCTGCGCGCGGGCCGGACCCATGCCCGTCCGGACGACCGACGCGTCGCCGACCACGCCGCGGAGGGCGGCGCGTTCCACCCCCAGCGGGGCACAGACGACCGGCGGTCCCAGTGCCCGGTGGTCCCGGAGCGTGCTCATGCGCCCACCTCCTCGCACCAGCGCCCGAGGGCGGAGACGGGGAACGTCATGCGGTACAGCCGGTAGCGGATGTAGAAGGCGCCGGGGAACCCGGTGCCCGTGTACATCTCCTCCTCCCAGCTGCCGTCGGGGAGCTGCGTGCTCGCGAGGAACGCGACGGCCCGGCGGGCCGCCTCCGACCGCGCCTGCCCGGCCGCGACCAGCGCGAGCAACCCCCACGCCGTCTGCGACGCCGTGGACTCGCCGCGGCCGATCCAGCTCGGGTCGGAGTACGAGCGGATGTCCTCGCCCCAGCCGCCGTCGGCGTTCTGGTAGCGCTCGAGCCACGCGACCGCGCGCCGGACCGCCGGGTCGGACGCGGGGATCCCGGCCGCGACCAGCGCCGGCACGACGCCGCCGGTGCCGTAGACGTGGTTGGTGCCCCACCGGCCGAACCACGAGCCGTCGGACTCCTGGTGGTCGAGCAGCCAGCGCACCCCGCGCCGGCAGGCCTCGCCGTCCGCCAGGCCCTCGTGGGCGAGCATCTCGACCACGTGCGCGGTCACGTCGGCGGACGGCGGGTCGATCACGGCACCGAAGTCGCAGAACGGCAGCTTGGTGACGAGCTCGCGGGTGTTGTCGGCGTCGAAGGCGCCCCAGCCGCCGTCGGAGGACTGCATCCCGACGGTCCAGGCGAGGCCGCGGTCGACGGCCGCCCGCAGCCGCCCCGGGTCGGGGTGCGCCACCCGACGCAGGGCCAGCACGACCTCGGCGGTGTCGTCCGTGTCGGGGTAGCCGTCGTTGTCGAACTCGAAGGCCCAGCCGCCCACGGGGAGGTCGGGCCGGCGGACCGCCCAGTCGCCGCGGACCCCCTGGATCTCCTCGTCGAGCATCCAGGTCGCGGCCCGGACCACGTCCGGGTCGTCGGCGGGGACGCCGGCGTCGAGCAGGGCGGTGACCGCCAGGCAGGTGTCCCAGACGGGGGACTGGCAGGCCTCGAGCATGCGGATCGTGCCGTCCGGGGTCTCCCGGCGGACGAGGAAGCGCTCGAAGCCCTCGATCCCGGCCTTCATCGCCGGGTGGTCGAGCGGGTAGCCGAGCAGGTGCAGGGCGATCAGCGAGTAGACCCACGGCGGCTGGATCCCGCCCCAGCCGCCGTCGGCCTCCTGGCGGGCGAGGATCCACTCGGCGCCGCGGCGCATCGCCAGCCGGCGCAACGGCGCGATCGGCCGCTTCGCGTAGGCGTGCAGGCCGACGTCGAGCCGCTCGAAGGCACCGGCCCAGGTCCACGGCGCGTCGAACGCCTCGGGGGCCGCCCCGGAGCGCAGCTCGTCGACGCCGAAGGGCAGCGGCCGTGCGGGCCGCAGGGTGGCGACGATCGTCAGCGGCACCACCGTCTGCCGGGCCCAGCAGGACCAGTCGTAGACGTTCAGCGGGAACCACTTCGGCAGGAAGATCAGCTCCGGGGGCATGTTCGGCAGGTCGTCCCACGACCACAGCCCGAACAGCGCCAGCCAGATCCGGGTGAACACCCGGGAGCGCTCGATCCCGCCGTCGGCCACGCAGAACTTCTCCGCCGCGCGCAGGTGCGGCTCGGCCGGGTCGTCCCCGGCCAGCCGCAGCGCGACCCAGGCCTCGATCGTCGTGGAGAGGTCGCCGGGCCCGCCCGCGAAGGTCGCCCAGGTGCCGTCCTCCCGCTGCTGCGAGCGGATCCAGCGGGCGGCCTCCTCCGTCTCCCGCGCCGTGCGGATGCCGAGGAACTCCCGCATGAGCAGGTCCTCGGCGTCCATGGTCACGTTGGTCTCGAGGTCGCCCTGCCACCAGCCGCGCTCGTGCTGGATCGACCTGAGGAAGCCGACGGCCGCGTCGAGCGTCCGCCGCGCGTCACCGGCCTCGGTGGTGCTGGTCTCCGGTGCGGTGAGGGTCACCAGTTCTCCCTGGTCAGAAGCTACGGGTCGTGAGGTGGCGGCCGAGCGCGACGAGCTCGGCACGGGGGTCGCCGGCGAGCCCGGCACCGGTGAGGGCCCGTTCGGCGAGGTCCATCTGCCGCCGCGCCTCGGCGGCGGCCCAGTCGCGCCCGCCGCCCCGTTCGACGAGGTCGGCGGCCGCGTGCAGCTCCTCTTCGGTCTGCTCGCCCGAGCGCGCGAGCCACGCGGCCAGCTCCCGCCCGGCCGCCCCGCCGCGCTGCACGGCGAAGGTCACGGGCAGGGACTTCTTGCGCGAGCGCAGGTCCGACAGCACGGGCTTGCCGGTGACCGCCGGGTCGCCCCAGATCCCCAGCAGGTCGTCGACGAGCTGGAAGGCCAACCCGATCGCCGCGCCGTACTCCCGCAGGCCGGTCACCGCGGCCGGCGGGGCCCCGGCCAGCACCGCACCGATCGCCGCGCTGGTGGCCAGCAGCGAGCCGGTCTTGCCGGCCGCCATCGACAGGCACTCGTCGACGCCGACGTCCGTGCGCTCCTCGAAGGCGACGTCCTCCGCCTGCCCGCGGATCAGCTCGCGGGTGGTGGTGGCGATCAGCCGGGCCGCCTCGGCCGCGTGCGGGGACGGGTCCTCGAGCAGCACCTCGGTGGCCAGCGCCAGCAGGGCGTCGCCGCAGAGGATGGCCGAGGCCGCGCCCCAGCGGGCCCAGACGGTCGGGCGGTGCCGGCGCTCCGTGTCGCCGTCCATGAGGTCGTCGTGGAGCAGGGAGAAGTTGTGCACCAGCTCCACGGCCACGGCCCCGGCGATCCCGGTCCCGGCCGGCGCGCCGGCGGCCCGGGCGGAGAGCAGCGCCAGTGCGGGCCGCACGGCCTTGCCGCCGCCGCGGCCCGGCGAACCGTCGAGCTCCACCCAGCCCAGGTGGTACTCGGCCTGCTCGCGGCTGGCGGTGTCGAGCCGGGCGACGGCGGCCTTCAGCGCGGGCGTGACGGCGTCCCGGCAGCCCGCGAGCAGGGCCGGCACGTCCGGGCCGGCCGCGGCGGTGTCGGCGGTCCCGAGGACGGCGGTCACGCGGCCACCTCCGCGGGTACGGCCGCCGCGTCGGCGAGGAGGGCCTCGGCGGCGGCCTCGCCGCTGCGCACCGCGCCCTCCATCGTCGCGGGCCAGCCGGTGTCGGTCCACGCGCCGGCGACGTAGAGCCCGGGCAGGGCGGTGCGGGGGCCGGGGCGCAGCGCCGCCTGGCCGGGGGCGCCGCGGAAGGTGGCGTGCGGCTCCCGGGTCACGAACGAGTCGAGGACCACCGCGTCCCGGGCGGCCGGCAGCAGCGCCTCCAGGGCCGGGAGGTACCGCTCGCGCAGCGTGGCCGCGGGCAGCCCGACGAGGTCGTCGGCGGCCGAGAGCGACACGGCGAGGTACTGGGCCCGCGGGCCGTACACCGAGGCGGCGCCGGACTGGCCGGTCCGGTCGAAGACCCACTGCACGGGCGTGTCGACGCCCGCGGCGAAGCCGGCAGCGATCCCGGTGCCGACCCCGGGGCCGAGGACCCGGCGGTCGTAGACGACGTGCACGTTGACGATGGGGGTGCTGCCCAGCCGGTCGGCCCAGCCCCCGGGCAGCGGCAGCGCCCCCGCGGGCAGCAGCCGCTCCGCCGGGCCCGGCGGTACGGCGCACACGATCCGGTCGGTCACGAGCTCCTCCTCTCCGTCGGCAGTTCCCACCGGGACCCGCCACCGGCCTCCAGGCCGGGTCGCGTCCTGCACCAGCGCCCGCGCCCTTGCGGACCTCCTCACCTCCACACCGGCCGCCGCGAGGGCGCGGCGGGCGGCGTCGTCGTGGATCGCGCCGAGCGGCGCGGTGGCCCAGCCGATGTCGCCGGCGGCGGCGTCGGTGAGCAGGCCGAGCTGGAAGACCGTGGCGGCGAGCGCGAGCGACGCGTCGCCGGCCCGGGCGTTCAGGGTGGCGATGCCGACCAGGTCCCAGAGCGCGTCGACGGCCCGGCGGCCCTGTCCGTGGGCGGCCAGCCAGTCGCCGAAGGACCGGGCGTCCGTGGCGGGGTCCGCGCGGTCGACCGCGCCGAGCGCCAGGGCCGCCCGGACCAGCCGGAACCGGTCGGCGACGGGAAGGTGCCGGTAGCGCAGGAGGGCACCTCCCAGGTGCAGCGGGGCGGGCAGCCCGGTGCGACGCAGCCGGGCCGGAGCGGCGCCGGGTGCCAGGACCGGGATGTCCAGCCGCTCCTGGATCATGATCAGGTCCGCGGCGCCGATCCGCGCGACGAAGTCCCGGTAGGCCGTGCAGCAGCGGAGGAAGACGTGCTGGCCGGTGTCGACCGCGAGCTCCCCGCGGGTGAACGAGCCGGCCACCCCGCCGAGCCGGGCGCGCGACTCGAGCAGCGTGACGGCGAGCCCCGCCTCGGCGCACCGGAGCGCGGCGGCGACGCCGGCGAGCCCCCCGCCGACGACCGCGACCCGCGCCGCGCCCGTCACACCGTCCGCCCCGCCAGGGCGCGGAGCGCCACGCCGATCTTCTGCGCCCCGGACAGCGACCGCCGTTGCGCGTAGACGGATCGCGGATCGGCGGCGATGTCCTCCAGCAGGCGCCGGTAGATGCCCGCCATCGCCCCGGCGCAGGCGGCGCTGCGCCGGTCGAGGAGCGGGAGCAGCTTCAGCCCCTCGGCGTACCAGTCGCGCGCCCGGTCCGCGGCGAAGCGGATGTAGGCGGCGAGGGCGCCGTCCGGGTCGTCGAGGGCGCCGGCCGCGTCGAGGCGGAGCTCGGCGCCGAACCGCGCGAGCTCCTCGGTGGGCAGGTAGACCCGGCCGTTGCGCAGGTCCTCGCGGAGGTCGCGGAGGATGTTGGTCTGCTGCAGGGCGATGCCGAGCCGGTCGGCGTACTCCACGGCGTGCTCGTCGGGGCGGGAGCCGAAGATGCCCAGGCAGAGCCGGCCCACCGAGCCCGCGACCTGCCGGCAGTAGACCGTCATGTCGTCGAACGTGGCGTGCGGACGCGCGGCCTCGTTCTGATGGTCGACTCCGCGAGCTCCGTCGATCTGACGGTCGACTCCGCGAGCTCCGTCTCCGCCGAGCTGCTCCGCGGCGTGGTCCATCCGGGCGTCGGCCTCGACGCCGTCGACCAGCTCCTCGAAGGCGCCGAGCGGGATCGGATAACGGCGGGCGGCGTCGGTGACGCCGACCAGCACCGGGTCGAACGGATCGGGGGTCTGCTCCCGCATCGCCTGGACCGAGGCCCTGACCGCGGCGAGCGCGGCGGCCTTCTGCGCGAACGAGACCGCGACGGCGCCGCCGGGCGGGTCGAAGTCGCCGTCGCCGATGTCGTCGATGCGACGGGCGAGGGCGTAGACGGCCGAGAGCGCGGCCCGTTTCGGGGTCGGCAGGAGGCGGATCCCGTACGAGAAGTTGCGGGCCTCGCGGCGGGTGATCTCCTCGCAGGCGGCGTAGGCGGCGGAGAGGTCGGCGGTGTAGTCGGTGCGGTCGGTGTCGGTGTCGGTGTCGGTGTCGGTGTTGTCGGTGCCGGTGTCGGTCAGTGTGTCGCGGTCGGTGGCGGTGCCGTCGCCGGCGGGGGAGCGCTCGGTCGGGGCGGCGGTGGTGGCGGCCGGCCGGGAGGGGTCGGTCATCGGCAGCTCCGGGGGGTCGGGCGCGGGAGATCCGGTCGGGGCCGGGTCCCGCGCGGGCGGCCGGGTCGTCGGGACTGCAGGAGTACCGCGGGCAGGTGCCGCAGGACATCCCGTTTCCTGCTGTGCGCGGCCTCGGCGGCACGGCCGAGGACCTCGCCGTCGACCCGGTGCAGGGCGTCGGCCGCCGCGCGGCCGCCGGCGACGTAGCCCGCCACCGCGAGCCGCGCCCACCCGTGCAGGGCGCCGACGATCGGCGTGCCGGCGTCGAGGAGCTGCTCGGCGCGCTGCGTCTCGTGCCGGACGAGCGCGCGCAGCTCCGCGGTGGCCACGGGGCGGTCGAGGTCGGCTTCCGTGACCCCGAACGCCGCGCGGTCCGCGGCCGGCAGGTAGATCCGGCCCCGGCCACGGTCCTCCCGGACGTCCTGCAGGTGCTCGAGGAGCTGCAGCGCGGTGCAGACGGCGTCGGAGGCGTGCTCGATCCCGCCGTCCGCGGGCACCTCGAAGATGGCCAGGACGAGCCGCCCGATGGGGTCGGCGGACAAGGCGCAGTAGCCGAGGAGCGCGTCCCAGGTGTCGTACGTCGACTGCTGCTGGTCCAGGACGTTCGCGTCGAGGAGCCGGTCGAACGGCTCCGCCGGCAGGTCCGGCGCGACCTCGGCCAGCCGGCGCAGCACCGGCCGGGTGGGCGCGGGCGCGTGCAGGTCGGCGCGGAAGGCCTCGAGCGCGGCGATCCGCTCGGCGGGGGTGCCGGCGCCCTCGTCGCCGAGGTCGTCGATCATCCGGACGACGTCGTACACCGCCCGCAACCTGCGGCGATACCGCGTGGGCAGGACCCGCATCGCGACGGGGAAGTTCTCGGCGGACTCGGCCGCGCGCAGCCGGTCGGCTCCCGCGGGATCGGCCGGGACCACGGCGGACGGGTCGGGCGCGGCCCGCCGGCCGGCCTCGGCCCCGCCGGCGCGCACGCCTGCCGACGCCCCCACGGGCGTTCCGTTCCCCCGTCCCACGCCGCTGATCGTGTCGCAGGAAGGCGGTGGGACTCTCCTCAACGCGTGTTAATTCTTCCGGGCCAGAATTGTCACGGACGTACAAAAGGGCTGCGCCCTTCGCCCCTCCGGGCGTACAACCTCCGTGTGGAGATGCCGCGCGCCGGAACGGACGACCTCGTCGACGCCCTGCTCGCGCGCGTCCCGGCCGTGCTGGAGGAGGTCAGCGCGGCATTGTTGACCGAATGGCCGGATTACGCCCGGTTCGTCGACGCGAATCGCACGGAGGTCGCCGCGGCGGCGCACCACGCGTTGCACCGGCTGGTCGCGGTCAGCAGCGAGATCGCGGCCGATCCCGAGGTCACGGGGGAGTACCCGTCCGGGTTCGGCGAGCAGGAGCTGTTCGAGGAGATCGGCCGCACGCAGTGGCGGGAGGGCCGGGACGTCTCCACGCTGCTGTCGGCCTTCCAGCTCGGGGCGCGGGTGTTCTGGCGGCACGTCGCGCTGGTGGCGGTGGAGCTGCACCTGGAGCCGGCGGTGCTGGCCGGGCTGGCCGAGGGCGTGTTCGCGTTCGTCGACCGGCTGTCGTCGTCGGCGGCGCACGGCTTCGTGCTCGAGCAGTCCGAGGCCGCGGTCGCCCGCGAGCGGCTGCGCGAGGAGCTGGTGGAGCTGCTGCTCTCCGACCGCGCCACCGAGGGTGCCGTGCAGGCCGCCGCGGCCCGGGCCGGCTGGCAGGTGCCGCAGGAGGTCGCGGTGGTCCTGGTGCAGGACGACAGCCTGCTCGGCCACGGCCTGCTGTCCCGGTTCGACCCGGCGTCGCTGATGATCAACCGGGCGCGGCTGTCCGGGGCGATCGTGCCGGACCCGGCGCAGAGCGGGCGGCGGCAGCGGCTCACGGGGATGCTGCGCGGCACCCGCGCGGTCGTCGGGCCCACGGTGTCGCCGGACCGGCTTCCGGCCAGCCTGCACATCGCCGAGGTCGCGGCCCGGCTGCAGCGCACCGGGGTGCTGCCCGAGGACCCCGTCTTCGCCGAGGAGCACCTCGACGCGATCATCGTGCACCGCGACTCGCGGCTGCTGGAGGTGCTGCGCGCCCAGGTGCTCCGCCCGCTCGAGGCCTCGGCGCCGGCCTCGCGGGAGCGGCTGTGCGAGACGCTCTCGGCCTACCTCCGCCATCTGGGTGACCGCCAGGCCATGGCCGCCGAGCTGCACGTCCACCCGCAGACGGTGCGCTACCGCCTGGCGCGGCTGCACGAGCTCTTCGGCCCCCAGCTCGACGATCCGGAGAACCGCTCGCGGCTCCTCCTGGCGCTCGCCTGGGGCGCCCCGCGGCCGCCGGAGGCCGAGAACCTTCGGTGAACGGTCGGTGACGGCCCGCTTCCCCATGGTGACGGATCCCACGGTCAAGTGGGTCTCACTCACGTTGCCGGGATCCGCGGCCGGGCGCACCGTGGAGGTATCCCCGTGGAGAGGAACCCCGAACGTGCAACCCCACCGGCCAGGGAATCCGGATCATTCGGACCGCCCGCACCCGTACTCCGCGGTCGGGACCGACCGGATCCCCCGGCGGGCGACGGACCGCGTCGAGTCGGCGGCCTCCTGGCTCCTCGGCGTGCTCGGTCTGGTCCTCGTCGCCGTCGCGGTGCTGACCGGGCTGCAGCTGCACGGGAACGGGCTGGAGCAGGCCCGGGCCGACGCCGTGAACCGGATCTCGGTCGAGGCCACCCTCCTCGAGCCCGTCGACGGGGCGATCGGTGTCGACGCCGCCGCGAGCACCGCGCAGGTCACCGCCCCCGCCTCCTGGACGGCGCCGGACGGCCGCGTGCACACCGGGACCGTGCCGGTCCTCGGCTCCCAGCCGGCCGGGTCGACCGTGCCGGTGTGGGTGGACCGCAGCAGCGGCGCGATCGCCCCGCCGCCGGTCGACGCGCTGCAGGCCGCGGTCACGGGCGTCGTCGGCGGGCTGCTCGTGCTCCTGGTCGGGGTGCTGGTGCTGCTCGGCCTGCGCGCCCTCGTCCACGCCCGGTGCGCCGCCCGCAACCACGCCGCCTGGGCCCGCGAATGGGCGCGCTACGAGCCGCTCTGGTCCGGCCGCTGACCAGCCGCTACTCGGCGGAGAGGTAGAGCCAGGCCCCGTCCTCGCGGACGAACCGGCTGCGCTCGGCCTGCACCCCCGGCCGGCCGCCGACCCGGTGGTGGGCCCGGAACTCGACGATCCCGTCGGTGTCCAGCGGGCCGCCCGCCACCCGGCCCACGATCTCCAGGTGCGTCCACCGCACGGCCGGGTCGAGGTCCAGCCGGCGCGGCCGGGTCGACCGGTGCCAGGTCCGCCGCAGGTACTCCTCGTCGCCCACCGCGAAGGCCGCGAACCGGCTGCGCATCAGCTGCTCGGCGGTCACCGCCCGCTCGCCGGCGTGCAGACGCCCGCAGCAGGCCCCGTAGGGCTCGCCCGACCCGCACGGACACGGCGTCATGCGCGCCCCGCACCGTCGGCGGCCACGGCGTCGAAGACCACCGGCGGCTCCCAGCCGCGCTCGGCGTAGGCGGCCGTGACCGCGCCCGTGACCCCGTCGCCGGCCTCGGCGTCGACCAGCGCGATCACGCAGCCGCCGAACCCGCCGCCCGTCATCCGGGCCCCGTGCGCGCCGGCCTCCTCGGCCACGGCGGCGGCGACGTCGACGTGCGGGACCGTGATCTCGAAGTCCTCCCGCATCGACGTGTGCGAGGCCGACAGCAGCGGCCCGATCGCGCGCGGGTCCTTCCCCGCCCGCAGCCGCCCGACCACCTCGAGCACCCGCTCGTCCTCGGTCACCACGTGCCGGGCCCGCCGGCGCAGGCGCTCGTCGGTGAGGCTCTCCACCGCCGCGACGGTCGCGTCCCGCAGCGCCGGCACCCCCAGCAGCTCGGCTGCCTTCGCGCAGTCGGCGCGGCGGGCGCCGTACTGGCCGTCGACGAGCTGGTGGGGGGCCCGGGTGTCGATCACCAGCAGCCGCAGCCCGTGCGTGGCCAGCGCGAACGGGATCAGCTCGACGTGGTCGTCCCGGGTGTCGAGGAAGACGAGCCGGTCCGCCACGCCGTGCATCGCGGCCATCTGGTCCATCCCGCCGGTGGGCGCGCCGACGAACTCGTTCTCCGCGCGCCGGGCGAGGTGCGCGATCTCGGTGAGGTCGAGGCCGGTGCCGGTCAGCTCGCACAGCGCCACCGCGACCGCGCACTCCAGAGAGGCGGACGACGACAGCCCGGCCCCCACCGGCACGTCGCCCTGCACGAACAGGTCGAGGTCCGCGACGGGCAACCCCGCCTGGCGGAAGGCCCAGACCACCCCGGCCACGTAGGCGGCCCACCCGGTGACCTCGCCCGGCGCGACCGTCTCCGCCGCGAACGTCACGGGCTCCGCCTCGCGGGACGAGCGGACCGTCGTGGCGCCCCGGGCGAGCTCGGCGGCGACGCGGGTCCGCCGGTCCAGGGCCAGGGGCAGCACGAAGCCGTCGTTGTAGTCGGTGTGCTCGCCGATCAGGTTGACCCGGCCCGGCGCCGCCCACACCCCGGCCGGGTCGTGGCCGTAGACCTCGGCGAACCGGGTGGCGACGCTCATGCCCCCGCCCCGCCCGTCACGGCGCCGTCCTGACCGGGGCCCAGCTCGCGCAGCCGCGCGGCGACGTCCTCGGGGGTGGTGTCGTTGATGAACACGCCCATGCCGGACTCGGAGCCGGCCAGGAACTTGAGCTTGTTCGGCGCCCGCAGGATCGAGAACAGCTCGAGGTGCAGCCAGGCGAGGTCGCGGTCCGTGCGCACCGGGGCCTGGTGCCACGCCGCGATGTAGGGGAGGGGACGGCCGTGGAAGAGCTCCAGCCGGCCGAGCACGTCGAGCCAGATCGTGGCGAGGTCGGTGCGCTCGACGTCCGTGAGGTCCGGCAGGTCCGGGGCGCCGCGGTGGGGGTAGAGGTGCACCTCGACGGGCCAGCGCGCGGCCTTGGGGACGAACGCGGTCCAGTGCCGGGTCTCGGTGACCACCCGGTCGCCCTCGGTCCGCTCCCGCTCGAGGATGTCGGCGTAGAGGTTGCCCCGCGTCCGCGTCCGGTACCGGCGGGCGGACTCCAGCTGCTGCCGGGTCCGCGGCGTGACGAACGGGTACCCGTAGATCTGCCCGTGCGGGTGGGCGAGGGTCACCCCGATCTCCTCGCCGCGGTTCTCGAACGGGAAGACCTGCTCGACGTCCGGGCGGGCGGAGAGCTCGGCGGTGCGGTCCGCCAGCGTGTCGATCACGAGCCGGACGCGGTCCGGCGGCAGGGCGCCGAAGCGGCCGTCGTGGTCGCTGGTGAAGCAGACCACCTCGGCCCGGCCGACCCCGCCGGAGAACGACGGGAAGCGGTTCTCGAACACCACCGTCTCGTAGTCCGGGGTGGGCACCTCGGTGACGCGGCCCGGGACCGTCGGGCACAGCGGGCACTGGTCCGCCCCGCCGGAGGGCTGGAACGTGCGCGTCTGCCGGTGGCTCGCGATCGCCACCCACTCGTCGAGCAGCTCGTCGTAGCGGATCTGCGACACCGTGTGGACCTCGGGCAGGCCGCGCCCGTCCGTGCCGGGCACCCGGCCCGGCTCCCGGTCGTACCAGAGGATCTCCCGGCCGTCGGACAGCCGGCCGCGGGTGCGGTGGACGGACGTGCCGCCGACCACGGCGGGGGTCGATGCCTGCGTCACGGAGGATGCTCCAACCTGGTCGTGCCGGAGTGTGCAGCCGTCGGAACGCTATACCCCGAGGGCGAGGCAGGATGGATCTCGTGGCTCTCCCGTCCCCCGATGACACGACCGGACCTCTCGGCAACCCCGTCCTCGCCGCCCTCACCGGGCCGCACCGCGCCTTCGCCGACCTCCGCGGCCGCGCGGCCCGCTACCAGCCGGACGTCACCCCGTTCGCCGGGCTGCCGCTGGACCCCACCCCGGAGGACTGGGCCGACCTCGCCGCGGTGAGCGGTCCCGGCGGGTCCGCGGTGCTGGCCGGCCCGCGCCGCGAGGCGCCCGTGGGCTGGGAGACCGGCATGGACCTGCCCGGGGTGCAGATGACCGGCGACGCGCTGGAGGTCGCCCCCGACCCGGAGGCCGTGCGCCTCGGGCCCGCGGACGTGGCCGAGATGCTGGACCTGGTCGCCCGGACGAAGCCCGGCCCGTTCCTGCCGCGGACGATCCAGCTCGGCACCTACCTCGGCATCCGCCGCGACGGCGCGCTGGTCGCGATGGCGGGGGAGCGCATGCGGGTGCCGGGCGGCACCGAGATCTCCGCGGTGTGCACCGACCCCGCCGCGCGCGGGCAGGGGCTGGCGGCCCGGCTCGTCCGGGCGGTGGGCGCGGTGATCCGCGAGCGGGGGGAGCTGCCCTTCCTGCACGCCGCCGCGACCAACACCGCGGCCATCCGGCTCTACGAGCACCTCGGCTTCACGGTCTCGCGCGAGCTGGAGTTCGTCGGCTACCGGGCCCCGGCGGTCAGTCCGGCGGGGTGAGGTCGTGCTGGGCCAGGACGTCGTCGACCGCCGAGGGGGACAGCACCTGGTCCAGCACGAGGATCGCGCAGCCGGTCACCCCGCTGCGCCCGGCCAGTGCGCCCGGCTCCACCCGCAGCGTCTGCGTGGCGGTGGCGACCGACCGCTTGAAGACCGACTCCCGGATGCCCGCGACCAGCGGCTCGTAGGCGCCGACGAGGTCGCCGCCCACGGTGATCACCGCCGGGTTGAGCAGGTTCACGGCCGAGGCCAGCACCTCGCCGATCCGCCGCCCGGCGGTGCGCACCAGCCGGACGGCCTCGGCGTCCCCGCTGCGCACCAGGTCGACGACCCCGGACACGGTGTCGACGGTGCGCCCGCGCGCGGTAAGGTCGCGGATGAGCGCGCTGCCGCTGGCCAGGATCTCCAGGCAGTCGACGTTGCCGCAGTGGCACGGCGTGCCCGGCCCGTCGGCGATCTGGGTGTGGCCGATCTCGCCGGCCGACCCCCGGGCGCCCCGCTGCAGCGTGCCCCCGCTCACCACCGCGGCGCCGATCCCCGTGGAGACCTTCACCACCAGCAGGTCGTCGATGCCGGGGTGCGCGTGCTGTTCGGCGATGGCCATGACGTTCACGTCGTTGTCCACCCGCACCGGCACCGGGAACCGGTCGGTGAGCAGCGGCGGCAGCTTGACCTCGGCCCAGCCCGGCAGCACCGGGACGCCGATGCTGCACCCCGCGACGGAGTCGACGGTGCCGGGGATCGACAGCCCGATGCCGCGCACCTGGGCCGGGTCGCTGCCGGTCTCCTGGACGAGCCGGGCCAGCCGGTCGCCGACCGCCTCCAGCACGGCCTCGGGCCCGCTGCGCACCCGCATCCGCACCGAGTCCTGGGCCAGGACGGTCCCGGCGAGGTCGCAGACGGCGAGCGAGGTCCGGCTGACGCCGACGGACGCGGCCAGCACCGTGCCCCCGGCGGTGTGGAAGGCGAGCCGGGCGGCGGGCCGGCCCCCGGTCGCGGCGCCCCCCTGCACCTCCGTGACCAGGCCCTCCTTGAGGAGCCGGTCCACCCGGGCGGCCACGGCGGTCCGGGACAGCCCGGTCGCCCGGCCGATCTCGGTCCGGGTGGCGACGGCACCCTGCCGGATGAGCGCGAAGATCTCCCCTGCGGTGGCCGGGGCGGACGTGGGCCTGCGGCCACGGGCGGACCCGATGCCGGCACCGGTCATGACGGGGCCTCCTCACCTGCGTCGATACCGAAGATGCCACATTTTCGCTTTTCGCGTGCGCAAGGCGTGCCGTAGGGTGGCCCGCGGTGTGCCGGGAAGTCTGGTCGGCGTCCGTCCCGCCGTGCCCGCACACCGAGAGGCCAACCGTCGTGAGCCGTCCCGCCCGCCTGTTCGACCGCGGCACCTGGCCCGAGGCCCGCCGCATCGGCGACCTGCTCCGCACCGAGACCGTGGGCGGGCTGCTGCTCGTCGGGGCGGCCGTCGTCGCGCTGATCTGGGCGAACTCGCCGTGGCGCGGGGCCTACTCGGCGCTCGGCGCGATCACGGTCGGGCCGGCTGCGCTCCACCTCGACCTCACGCTCGCGGCGTGGGCGTCGGACGGGCTGCTGGCGGTCTTCTTCTTCGTGGCCGGGCTGGAGCTCAAGCGCGAGTTCGTGGCCGGGGACCTGCGCGATCCCCGGCGGGCGTCGCTGCCGGTGGCCGCGGCGGTCGGCGGCATGATCGTGCCGGCCGTGATCTTCACCGCGCTGAACCTGGGGGCGGGCACGGCCGTCGGCTGGGCCATCCCGACCGCCACCGACATCGCGTTCGCCCTGGCCGTGCTCGCGGTGATCTCCACGCACCTGCCCTCGGCCCTGCGCACCTTCCTGCTCACCCTCGCCGTGGTCGACGACCTGCTGGCCATCACGATCATCGCGATCTTCTACACCGACGACCTGCACCCGCTGCCGCTGCTGCTGGCGCTGGTCCCGCTCGCGCTGTTCGCGGTGCTCGTGCAGCGGCGGGTCCGGTCCTGGTGGCTGCTGCTCCCGCTCGCCGCCCTCACCTGGGGGCTGGTGCACGCCTCCGGGGTGCACGCCACGGTCGCCGGGGTGCTGCTCGGGTTCGCCGTGCCGGTGGTGCGGCGCGCCGCGGGACCCGGGCCGGGCCTGGCCGAGCACTTCGAGCACCGGTTCCGGCCGCTGTCGGCGGGCGTCGCCGTGCCGGTCTTCGCGTTCTTCGCGGCCGGGGTGTCCGTGGTCGACGCCGGCGTCGGCGCCTTCCTGCACCCGGTCACCCTCGGGGTGGTCCTGGGCCTGTTCGTGGGCAAGACGGTGGGCGTGCTCGGCGCGACCTGGGCGGTCCAGCGGTTCACCCGGGCGCAGCTCGCCGAGGGCCTGAGCTGGTGGGACGTGCTCGGCCTCTCGGTGCTCGGCGGAATCGGGTTCACGGTGTCACTGCTGATCGGCGAGCTGGCCTTCGGCCCGGGCTCGGCGATCGACGGCGAGGTGAAGATCGGCGTGCTCACCGGCTCGCTGCTCTCGGCGCTGGTCGCGAGCGTGATCCTGCGCATCCGCAACGCCCGCTACCGGCGGATGGAGGCGGAGGAGGCGGTCGACTCCGACGCCGACGGGATCCCGGACGTCTACCAGCGCCGCGAGGACTGAGCGGCTACAGCGACCGCCACCACCGCGACCGTCGTGTCGTGCGTCTCGTCCACGGGCCCACGCCAGTTCCCTCGCTCACGACCGCGTGACGTCGTGGTTTCGCACTGCAAGGATGAAACCAGTGACCGCCACGCACGAAACTGCCGCTCCCGCCCCCACCGCAGCCCCGCCCCGGACCGTCGCCCCCGCCCTGCTCGTCGCCGCGATCCTGCTGCTCGCGCTGAACCTGCGCGGTCCGATCGTCGCCGTCTCGCCGGTCACCGAGGCGATCCGCGCGGACCTGGGGATCGACGCCGGCACGGCCGGTCTGCTCACCAGCCTCCCGGTGCTGTGCTTCGGGCTGGCCACCCCGCTGGCGTCGGCGCTGCTGGCGCGCACCGGGCTCGGCCGCGGCGTGCTGGTCGCGCTGGGCGTGCTGCTCGGCGGGACGATCGTCCGTTCCCTCGACGGGCTGCCGGCCGCGGTCGCCGGGACGCTGCTGATCGGCGCGGCGATCACCGTCGGCAACGTGGCGGTGCCGGTGGTGATCGGGCGGGACCTGCCGCGGCAGGCCGGCGCCGTGCTCGGCATGTACACGGCCGCGCTCAACATCGGCTCGATGATCACGCTCTCGCTGACCGTGCCGATCGCGGGTGCCACGGACTGGCGCTTCGCCCTGGCGTCCTGGGGCGTGCTGGTGCTGGTCGCGGCAGGTGTGTGGTGGTGGGCGACCCGGTCGTTGGGCGCGGGCACGCCGGCCGACGCGGCCGCCGAGGCCTCCGTCGCCGGGCCCGTGTGGTGGCGCCGCCCGGTGGTCTGGGGCCTCACGATCGCGTTCGCCGGCCAGGCCTTCGCCTACTTCGGCGTCACGGCCTGGCTGCCGCTCCTGCTCGGCGACGAGCTCGGGATGAGCGACTCCGCGGCGGGCGTGAGCTCCTCGGTCTTCCAGGTCGCGGCGATCGTCGGCGCCTTCGGCGTCCCCGTGCTGCTGCGGCTGTGCCCCTCGCCGCGGATCGTCGTGGCCGTGGTCTGCGCGGCGTGGGCGGCGCTGCCGCTCGGCCTGCTGCTCGCCCCGGAGGGCTGGGCGGTGTGGTGCGCGCTGGGCGGGGCCGCGCAGGGCGGCGGGATCACCGTGATCTTCTCCCTCGTCGTCCGGCGGGCGCGGGACCTCACCGAGAACCGCCGGATGTCCGCGCTGGTCCAGGGCGGCGGCTACACCGTCGCCGCGACCGGGCCGTCCGTCGTGGGCGCCGTGCACGAGGCGACCGGCACCTGGTCCGGGCCGCTCCTCGTGGTCCTCGCGGCGGTGCTCGTGCTGTTCACGGCGGGTCTGGCGGCCTCCGGCCGCACCGCCTGAATCTTTTTCCGGCCGGGCGTATCCGGTGGCGGTCCGGCGCGCTCTTCTCGTGGCGTGGGGGAGGGTGCCGCCGGGCCGGGGCCGAGGGGGTGGCGCAGGAGCGGGCCGGGGGTCCCGTGTCTGCGACCGCCCCGGCCCGTCGGGTCCCCACGGCCCGGCCGCGCCACGGGCGGGTCTACCTGCTGGACCAGGAGGCCCGGGCTGAATACCGTACGCAGAGTGACCGCCCCGGCCCGTCCGCCCCTGATCGGACGTACCGACGAGCTGCGGTCCCTTTCCGAGCTGTTCGAGGCGGCCCGCACCGGCACGCCGGGGGTCGCGCTGGTCTGCGGCGAGGCGGGCGTCGGCAAGTCGCGGCTGGTCGCCGAGCTGGTGGCCCGGGCCGGGCGGTCCGGGGCCGTCGTGCTCGCCGGCGCCGCGGTCGACGTGGGGGAGAGCCCGCCGCTGCTGCCGCTCACCCTGGCCGTGCGGACGCTGGCCCGCGAGCCCGCCGGGCGCGCGGTCGTCGAGCCGTGGCGGGGCGAGCTGGAGGCCCTCGGGCTCCTGCCGCCGTCGCCGGGCGGGACCGTGCAGGCCGTCCCGCACCATCTGGACACGGCCGGCCGGGTCCTGCTCGGGCTCGCCGCCGACCGGCCCGTGCTGCTGGTCGTCGAGGACGTCCAGTGGGCCGACCGCGCCACCCGGGACCTGCTGTCCTACCTCACGGCGATCATGCTCGACGCCCGGCTGCTCGTGGTCGTCACGCATCGCGAGGGCGGTGGCTCGCCCGGGCTCGACGAGCTCGGCCTCGGCGGGCTGCGCCGGCACCCGCGCGTGCGCGGAATTCCTCTGGGACCCCTCGACCGGGCGGCGATCGCGGAGCTCGTGGCGCGCGAGCCGCTGCCCGAGACGGACGTCGACGACCCGGTCGAGCTGGTGTGGCAGCGCTCCCGGGGCAACGCGTTCATCGCCGAGGAGACGGTCCGCGCGCTGCGCGACCGCGACCCCATGGCGGTCTCGGGCACCCTGCGCGACCTCGTGCTCGGCCGGGTGCGCGCGCTCCCGGAGGACGCCCGCACCGTGGTCCGGGCGCTGTCGGTCGCCGAGGGCGCGGTCTCGCACGAGGTCGCGCAGCTGGTCACCGGGCTGCCGCCGGACCGGCTGCTCACCGCCGTCCGGCACGTCGTCGAGGAGGGCTCGGTCGTGCTCGACGGGCCCGGCGCCGAGGGCGGCGACGACGGGTACCGGCTGCGGCACGGGCTGGCCGTCGACGTCGTGTCCGCGGACCTGCTGCCGGCCGAGCGCCGGGACCTGCACCGCCGGTACGCCGCGGCGCTCGCCGAGCTGACCGCCGGCGGCGACCGGTCGGCCGTCGCCGCGCTGCTCGCCCACCACTGGGACCGGGCGGGCGACGACGCGCGGGCCCTCAGCGCCGCCGCCGACGCGGCGAGCGCGGCCGAGCGCGTGCACGGCTACGCCGACGCCTACCGGCACTGGCGGCGGGTCGCCGACCTCGTGGCGGGCCGGTCCGTCCCACCCCGGCCGGCGCCCGAACCCGTCGTCTCGGTGGGCCTGGACCGGCCGGTGAGCCTGGAACGGGCGGCCGAGGCCGCGCACCTGGCCGGCGAGCACGACGCCGCCGTGAACGTGCTGCAGGAGCGGATCGGGCTCACCGATCCCGCCGACCCGCGCCGGGCCACGCTCGTCGCGCGGCTCGGGGACTACCTGCTCGCGGCGGGCCGCGGTGTCGAGGCCGAGGGCGCCTACCGGGAGGCGCTGCGGCTGGGCGGGGAGGCGCACGTCGCGCTGCTCGCCGGGCACGCGGAGGCGCTGCAGGCCGCGGGCCGGTTCGCCGACGCCCGCGACGAGGCCACGCGGGCGCTCGCGGCGGCCCGGAAGGCGGGCACGCCCGACGAGCAGGCCCGCGTCCTGGTCACGCTCGGCTTCAGCCTCGCCTACCTGGAGGACACCCAGGCCGGCGCGGCCGCGCTCGCCGAGGGGCTGCGGGTGGCCGAGGCGAGCGGGTCGCCCGCGGTGCTCGGCAGCGCCTACCACCGGCGGGCCGAGCTCCTCTCCGGGCCGCTCAACGCGCTGTCCGAGGGCATCGACCTCGCCCTGGCCGGGGCCGAGCGGCTCACCGAGCTGGGCCTGGGCCGCACGCACGGCGTCCGGCTGCTCGCGCTCGCCGCCAACGGCCAGTTCCGCTGCGGGCGCTGGGACGAGGCCGTGGAGGTGATCGACCAGGCCTTCCGCGCCCGGCCGTCCGGCAGCGAGGCGCTGGACATCCGCCTCTCCCGCGGCCGGATGCGCGTCGGGCGCGGCGACCTGAGCGGGGCCGCCGAGGACCTCGACGCGGTGGCGATGCTGGCCCACGACACCGTCGGCGCCCGCTACCGCGTCCCGATGCTCACGCTCCGGGCCGGGCTGGAGATGTTCCTCGGCCGGCCGGAACGGGCCGTGGGGCACACCGTGGCCGGGCTCGACGTCGTCGGGAAGGGGCACGACGACGTCTGGCTCGAGGCTCCGCTCGTCTGGCACGGCCTGCGCGCCCACGCCGAGACCGTGCGGTTGGACCGGCCCCCGCCCGCCCACGAGGTCGTCAGCCGGCTCCGCGAGTCGGGGGCCGGGCTGCACGACCGGGCCCGGCGGGCGGTGCCGATGGTCGCCGGGCTCGTCGGAGTGTTCGCGCAGATGTGCGACGCCGAGGTGACCCGCGCCGACGGCGACTCCGATCCCGAGCTCTGGGGCGAGGTGGCCGCGCAGTGGCGCCGCCGGGACCAGCCCTACAACGTGGCCTACGGGCAGCTGCGCCGCGCGGAGGCGCTGCTCGCCCGGCGCACCCGCAGCAGGGCCGCCGCCGACGCGCTGGTCGAGGCGCACGACATCGCCGCGGACCTGCGGGCCGTGCCGTTCCTCGAGGAGGTCCGCGACCTCGGCAGACGGGCGCGGATCCGGCTCCCGGACCTGCCCCCGGAGCCGGGGCGGACCGGGTACCACCCCGAACCGGACGCGGTGGCCGGGCCGGTGCCGGACGAGGTGGAGGTCGCGCGCCCCGCCCGTCCGCGGGTACCGGCCGCCCGGCCGCCGACCCGACGGGACGTGCTCGGGTCGCTGACCCCGCGGGAGACGGAGGTGCTGGCCGAGATCGCGGCCGGGCACACCAACCGGGAGATCGCGCAGCGGCTGTTCATCAGCGAGAAGACGGTGGGCATCCACGTCACGCACCTGCTGGCCAAGCTCGGGGTCCGCAGCCGGGTGCAGGCGGGGGCGGTCTACCTGCGCGCCGCGCCCAGCGAGACCCACCCCGGCCCCTGAGCCGGGGAACCCCGCTCAGCCCGCGGCGCTGCCGGCGGCCGGGGCGAGCCCCCGCACGACCGGGTGGGCGGCGCCCAGGCCCCGCTCCACCGCGAGCCGGCGGAGCTGGTCCAGCGCCCGGGCCCGGGTGGGGCCGATGGAACCCGTGGGGATGCCGGTGACCCGGCTGATCCGCTCGTAGCTCCAGGTGTCCTCGCCGAACAGCGCGGCGATGAGCAGCCGGCGCCGGCGCGGCAGGTCCGCGACCAGTGCCCGCAGCTCGCGGGCGATGTCGGCGTCGACCGCGCGCTGCTCGGGCCCGGGCGTCGCCTCCGCGACGGTGACCCCGGCGTCCTCCACGGGGACGCCCGCATGCGCGGACCGGTCGAGGATCCGCAGGCACTCGCGTCCGGCGACGGTCGAGAGCCAGCCCGGGAGCCGCTCGACGTCGTTGATGCGGTCGGCGTTCTGGGCGAGCCGCAGCCAGGTGGCGGCGACGGCGTCGTCGGCGTCGGCGGGCTGCAGCCGGAAGCCGCGGACCCGGGAGCGGACGAGCCGCTCGTACCGGGTCACGACCTCGCGCCAGGCGAACTGGTCACCTGCGGCGAGCCGGCCGAGCAGGTCGGCGTCGGCGGCCGCCGGGGGAACGGGCGCGCCGGTGCCGGACGGGGGTGGGACGGGCGTGCGCATGGATGCCTCCGAGGGGGTCCTGCGCGGCCGGGGCACCGGCTCGCTGATGACCCCTCAGAGACTTCCGCCCGGAGGGCCTCGCGCGCGTCTGGACAACCCCCTAGGAGGGTCGCGGGGACCCCCCTATTTCCGCGGGGGACCACCCCCACCTCCCGTGGGTGCGGCGGGCGTCGACCGGGGGTGGACCCCCGCCGCGGGAGGTCAGCGCGGGGTGCGCACCTCCGTCGGCTCCGTCCGGCGGGCCGCGTGCCGCGCGGCGGCCGGGGAGTGCCCCCGCCGGGACGGGTCCCACTCACCGGTGTCCGGCGGCTCAGCGGCCGAACGCTCCCGGGCGGGTTCGCCGCACGCGTCGGCGTGCAGGGCGGAGTGGACCCACGCGATGCTGCCGTCGGGCAGCACCCGGTCGATGTGGGCCAGGCTGGTGTAGCGCTCGCGAGCGACGTCGATCGGCGCGTAGCACCGCTCGCACAGGTGGAACTGCAACTCGCCTCCCAGGGCTCGGGGCAGGGGCCCCGGGTCGGCGTTGAGACGAGGCTGGTTCGGACGCTGGACTGCCCGATTCTGGCACGCGAAAACCGTGATCCCCCAGGTCGCACGGGTGGCGTCGCGCACGTCCCGGGATTGTCGGCGGGCGGTTGTACGCTCGCCGCAGCCGAATCGCACGCATGTAGTTCGCCCGTCAGGAGGTTCTGGGAGTGCGCCTGGTCCACGCCGCCGACCTGCACCTCGACAGCCCGTTGCTGGGGCTCTCCCGGCTCGAGGACTCCGACCTGGCCGACACGTTGCGCCGGGCCACCCGCCGGGCCTGCGAGAACCTCGTCGACCTCACCGTGGCCGAGCGGGCCGACGCGCTGCTCCTCGCCGGGGACGTCTACGACGGGAACTGGCGGGACTACGCCACCGGCGCCTTCTTCGTCCGGCAGATGTCCCGGCTGCACGACGAGGGGATCCCCGTCTTCCTCATCAACGGCAACCACGACGCGGAGAGCGAGATCACGCGCTCGCTGCGCCTGCCGCCCAACGTGCACCGCCTGGCCACGGACCGGCCCGAGACCGTGGTGCTCGACGACGTGGGGCTGGCCGTGCACGGCCAGGGCTTCGCCACCCGCGCGGTGCTGGAGAACCTGGTGCCGGCCTACCCCGACCGGATCCCGGGCCTGGTCAACGTGGGCCTGCTGCACACGTCCGTGCTGGGTGCGGAGGGGCACGACTCCTACGCGCCCTGCACCCCCGAGGACCTCGCGCGCTGCCGCTACGAGTACTTCGCCCTGGGGCACGTGCACGACCGCCGCGTGGTCAACGACGGGGAGCACGTCGCCGCGTTCAGCGGGAACCTGCAGGGCCGGCACCCCCGCGAGCCCGGGGCGAAGGGCGCGACCGTCGTCGAGGTCGGGCCCGGGGCGCGGGCCGAGCTGCGGCACGAGGTGTGCGACGTCGCCCGCTGGACCCACGTCCGGCTCGACGCGAGCGCCTGCGCCGATGCGGACGAGGTGCTGGAGGCGCTCGACGCCGCGCTGCGCGGGATCGGGCTGGCCGCGGGCTCCCGGCCGGTCGTGGCGCGGGTGACCCTCGACGGGCCCACCCCGGCGGCTCCCGCCCTGCTCGACGCGGAGTGGCTGCGCGCGGAGATCGACGTCGTGGCCGAGAAGTCCGGGGCCGTCGTCGAGATGGTGCGCAACCGCACCCGCAGCCCCCGCGCGGAGGATGCGTCCCCGGAGGCGGTGGCCGCCGTCGACGAGGAGCTCGCGGGCGCGGTCGCCTCGGCGGCGTCGCGGCTGGTGGCGGAGCCGGAGCGGGCCGGCGAGCTCGTCGCCGTCCTGGAGCGCGAGGCCGGGCGGCGGCTGCGCGGGGCGGGGCTGGACCTGCGGGACCCGGCCGGGCTGGCCGAGCTGGCCCGGCGGGCGGAGGAGGAGCTGCGGGCGCGGCTCGCCGGCTCCGACCCCACGCGGGGATCGGCGGCCTGACGGGTGCGGATCACCGGGCTCACCCTCGAGCGCTACGGCACCCACGAGGGCCGCGTGCTCGCGCTCGGCCGCGGCCTCACGCTGGTCACGGGGCCCAACGAGGCGGGCAAGTCGACGCTGCTCGACGCCGTGTCCGACCTGCTCTGGGGCTTCCCGCGCCCGGTCCGCCACGCCTACGCCGCCTCGCCGGCCCGGCTCGCGATCGCGGCCGAGATCGCGTTGCCCGGCCAGGAACTGGCCGTCCGCCGCACCACCCGCGGGCTGTTCGGGCCGGGGGAGGAGCCGCTGGAGGCGCCCTGGGGCCCCGGCGGCGCGCAGTCCCGCCGCACCTGGCAGCAGAGCTTCGGGCTCGGGCACGAGGCGCTGCGCGAGGGCGGCGCCCGGCTCTGCGAGGGCGGCGGGGAGCTGGCCGAGCTGGTGTTCACGGCGCGCAGCGGGCGGGACGTGCGGGCGATCCTCGCGGAGCTCGACGAGGAGGCGGACCGCCTCTACAAGGAGCACCGCAACGCGCAGAAGGTCGAGCTGCGGCGCGCGCTGTCCGCCTACGAGCACGCCGACGCCGCGGCGGCCGAGCAGATGTCCCGCGCGGGGGACGTGGCGGCCCTGGCCGAGGAGATCGGCCGCCTGGAGCGCCGGGCGACCGCGCTGGCCCGGGGCCGGGAGAGCGCGGCGCGGGCGGGGGCCGAGGCGCAGCAGCGGGTGCGGGCGTACCCGGCGGCGCGGGACGTCGCCCGGCTGCGGGCGGACCTGGCCGCGCTCGCGGCCTCCGGCGTGGTGCTCGACGCCACCCGGCTCGCCGAGTTCGACACCGCGCGGGAGGCGCGGGACCGGGCCGAGGACACGCTCGCCGAGCTCGAGGACCGGCTGCGCGCGCTGCGGGCCGAGCGGGGCGAGATCCGGGTCGACGAGGCCGTCACGGCCGACGCCGAGCAGATCCACCGGCTCGCGGGCGAGCGGCAGGCCCGGCAGGCCGAGGCCGAGCGGCTGGGCACGCTGCGGGCCGAGGCGGCGGACCGCTCCCGCCACGCCGAGGAGCTGCTCGAGCGGATCGAGCCGGGCGTCGAGCCGCGGGCGGTGCGCCGCCGGCTCGAGGCGCTCACCGTCCCCGCGGACCGCGCGGCGGATCTCGACGCCCTGGCGGCCGAGGTCGAGCGGGTCGCCGCGGCCGCGGACCGGGCCGCCGAGCAGCACCGCGAGGCCCGCCGCACCGCGCGGGAGGCCGCCGACGGCGCGGCCGGCCCCGACACGTCCGCGGTCGCGCGGGTGGCCGAGGCGCGCCGCTCGGTCCTGGCGGAGGGCTCCGCCTGCGCGCTGCGCCGGGCCGCGCTGCGGGAGGCCGCCGACGGCGCGCTCCGCGCCCGGACCGCCCTCGAAGGCACCGGGCTGGGCGCCGACCCGCTGCCGCCCGTCCCCGAGCCGCCGGCCGCCGCGCGGATCGCCGCGCACCGGACCGCGCTGCGGCAGGCGGCCGAGGCGGACGGGCAGGCCCGCCGCGAGGTCCACCGCGCCGGCCGCCGCCGGGACGGGGCGCGCGCCGCCCTCGACGCGCTGGTCGCCGCCGGCGCCCCCGCCGACCCCGAGGCCCTGGCCGCCGCGCGCCGCGAGCGCGACACCGCGGTCGACGCCCTGCTGGCCGCCGTCCGCGATCCCGCGGCGCCGGACCCCGCCGGGCTCGCGCGGGCGTCGCTCGCCGTCGAGCGCGCGGTCCGCGAAGCCGATGCGCTGGCCGACGGCATGATCACCGCCGCGGACCGGATGGCCGAGCTGACCCGCGCCCGGGCGGACGCCACCGCCGCCGAGGAGGAACACGCGGCTGCCGAGAGCGCCGCGCAGGCCGCGACGACCGCCCGCGCCCAGGCCCGCGAGCACTGGATCGCCCTGTGGGGCGCCTGCCCCGCCCCTCATCCGGACGAGGCCGACACCGTGCGCCGCGGCCTGCTCGCCGCCCGCCAGGCCCTCGCCGAGCGCGACCACGCCGCCGCGCGGGCCGCCGACCTCGCCGCCGACGAGGCCGCCCAGGCCGCCACGCTCGCCGCCGCCTTGGAGGCGGCCGGCCGCGCCCGCCCCGGCGCCGATCTCGACGCGCTGCTCCGCGCCGCCGAGGACCTCGAGGCGGAGGCCGACGCCGCGCGGGACCGGCGCACCGTCCTGCACCGGCTGCGGGCCGACGCGGAGCGCGCCGCCGCCGAGAGCGACGCCCGGCGCCACGACCTCGACCAGGCGTCCCTGCGCTGGCGGCACGCACTGCGCGCGGCGGGCGGACCGGCCGACGCCGGGCCCGCGAGCTGGCGCGTCCGGCAGGAGGTCCTGGCCGAGGCCGTGCACGCGGAGGCCGACGGTCGCGCGCTCGCCGCGGAGGCGAAGCGGCTCGCGGCCCGCGTCTCGGCCCACGAGAAGGCCGTGGCCGCCCTCGCCGAGCGGCACCTCGGCCGGGCCCTGCCCCCGGCCGTCGCGCTGCCGGAGCTGGTCGACCGGGTCCGGCAGGCCGCCGAGGCCGCGGTGTCGGCGCGGCACGTCGACGCCGCCGCCGAGCAGGCCGAGGCGGAGGCGCGCCGCGTCCGCCGTGAGGCGTCGGCGGCCCGGCAGCGGCTCGACCGGCTGGCCGTGGAGCTGTGGCTCACCGCCGCGCCCGAGGAGGGCGGCCTCGACGCCGCCGCCGAGCGGGGCCGCGAGGCGGTCCGGATCCGCGAGGAGGAGGCCACGGCGCTGGCCCTGCTGCGCACCGCGGCCCCCGACCTCGACGCCGACGAGCTGGTCGCGGCCTCCGAGACCGTCGAGGAGAGCGCCCTCGCCGACGAGCTGGATCGCGCCCGCACCGCGGCGGCGGAGCTCGCGCGCGAGCACGAGGAGCTGCTGGAACAGCTCGGCGGGCTGCGGGACCGCCGGCGCGTGCTCGAGGGCGCCGACGGTGCCGCCGTGCTGCACGCCGAGGCGCAGGGGCACCTCGCCCGGGCCGCGGAGGCCGCCGAGCGGTACGTGATCGTGCACCTGCAGCGCGAGACCCTGCGCCGCGAGCTGGAGAGCTACGAGCGCCGGCACTCGTCCCCGCTGCTCGACGAGGCGGGCCGGCTGCTCGGGCGGCTCACCGGCGGGCGCTTCGCCGGGCTGCGGCCGGCGGGCGGCGAGGCCCGCACGCTCGTCGCCGCCCGGGCGGACGGGGAGGAGCTCGCGCCCGACCAGCTCTCCGAGGGCACGGCGGACCAGGTCTTCCTCGCCCTCCGGCTCGCCGGGATCCGGCAGCTGCAGGCCGAGCGCCGGGCCGCCGGCCTGCCGGCCGTCCCGGTGGTGCTCGACGACGTCCTCATGACCTTCGACGATGCCCGCGCGGCGGCTGCCCTCGCCGTCCTCGCCGAACTGGCCGCGGACTGGCAGGTGCTGCTGTTCAGCCACCACGAGCACCTGGCGGCCCTCGCCCGGCGGGCCGTCGAGGACGTCGGGGAGGGCGTGACGGTCATCGACCTCGGCCCGCCCGCCGCCGTCGCGCTCCCGCTCGCCCACCCCGCCTGAGCCCAGTCGCCTGATCCCACCCCGCCTGATCCCACCCCGCCTGAGCCCGCCCCGCCAGCCCCGCCTGATCCCACCCCGCCTGATCCCGCTCGCGGCCGGCCGCACCGCGCGCGGATCCGCGCGTGCCGGGGCCCGGGATCCGCCCCCGACGCGGCAGGATGACGTCCGTGATGGATCCGAGCGGCGAGCACTTCAGGATCGCGTCCGGCGAGGCGCGGGCGGCGGTGAACGAGGTCGGGGCGGGGCTGCGCTCCTTCTCCGTGGCCGGCGTCGACTACACCGAGCCCCAGCCCGAGGGCGTCCGCCCGCCGCGCGGGTCGGGGTCGCTGCTGGCGCCCTGGCCCAACCGGGTCGCCGGCGGCCGCTGGACCTGGCAGGGGAAGGCGCAGCAGCTCGCGCTCACCGAGCCCGACGCCGGCAACGCCATCCACGGCCTGCTCCGGTACGCGTTCTGGCGCCCCACGGACCGCACCGACGCGGCGATCACGCTCGAGGCCGTCGCGCCGCCGCAGAACGGCTGGCCGCAGCCGGTCCGCGTCGCGGTCACCTACGCCGTCGACGAGCAGGGCCTCACCGTCACCACCACCGCCACCAACCTCGGGTCCGACGACGTCCCGTTCGGCCTGGGCTTCCACCCCTACCTGCGCGTCGGCGACACCCCGACGGACGACTGCACCCTCACCCTCGCCGCCCGCGCCGCGCTCCCGCTCGCCGACCAACTGCCCAGCGGCCCGCTCGAGCCGCTCGCCGCCGACGCGCCGCTGCGCGCGGGTGCGCCCCTGAAGGGCGTCGAGCTGGACTCCGCCTTCGGCGACTGTGCCCCCGCCGACGGCGACGACCTCGTCCGGCACCGCCTCGTCGCGCCGGACGGCCGGGGCGCCGAGCTGTGGGCCGAGCCGGTGTTCCGCTGGGTGCAGGTCTTCACGCCGCCGGACATGCCCGGGCACGGCCGCGGCGTCGCCGTCGAGCCGATGACCTGCCCGCCCGACGCGCTGAACTCCGGCACCGACCTCGCCGTGCTCGCCCCCGGCGAGGAGTGGACGGCCCGCTGGGGGATCCGGCCGGTCACGGCCTGAGCGGCTAGGGTCGGTCCGGGTCACCGACGACGCGGACGAGGGGGCACGGATGCACACTCTGGCCGGGGGCAGGTTGCCGGAGATCGACGGGGTGGAGGTCCCGGGCTACGACCGGTCCGCGGTCACGGTGGGCATCGTCCACTTCGGCGTCGGCGGGTTCCACCGCGCACACCAGGCGATGTACGTCGACTCCCTGATGAACCAGGGCGAGGCGCTCGACTGGGGCATCTGCGGGGTCGGCGTGCTGCCGGGGGACCGGCGCATGCAGGAGGTGCTCACCGGGCAGGAGGGGCTGTACACGCTCGTCGTCAAGCAGCCGGACGGCTCGCTCGCCCCGCGCGTGATCGGCTCGATCGTCGAGTACCTGTTCGCGCCGGACTCGCCGGAGGCCGTGGTCGAGAAGATGGCCGCGCAGAGCACGCGGATCGTCTCGCTCACGATCACCGAGGGCGGCTACAACATCGACCAGGTCACCGGCGAGTTCGCCGAGGACACCCCGGAGATCCGCGCCGACCTGCAGCCGGGCGCCGAGCCCACCACGGTGTTCGGCCTGGTCACCGAGGCGCTGGCCCGCCGCCGGGAGCGCGGGCTGCCCGCCTTCACGATCATGAGCTGCGACAACATCCAGGGCAACGGCGACACCGCCGCCCGCACCTTCGCCGCGTTCGCCCGGCTGAAGGACCCGGAGCTCGGCGAGTGGGTCGAGAAGAACGTCGGCTTCCCCAACTCCATGGTCGACCGGATCACCCCCGCCACCAGCGCGGAGGACACGAAGCGCCTCGAGGACGAGTTCGGCCTGGCGGACGGCTGGCCGGTCGTCTGCGAGCCGTTCACGCAGTGGGTGCTCGAGGACCACTTCTCGGCGGGCCGCCCGCCGTTCGAGGACGTCGGGGTGCAGCTCGTCGAGGACGTCGTGCCCTACGAGCTGATGAAGCTGCGCCTGCTCAACGCCAGCCACCAGGCGCTGGGCTACTTCGGCTTCCTCTCCGGCTACAGCTACGTGCACGAGGTCGCCGGCGACCCGCTGTTCGCGCGGTTCCTGCGCGCCTACATGGACCGCGAGGGCACGCCGACGCTGTCCGAGGTGCCCGGCGTGGACCTCGACGCCTACAAGACCACCCTGATCGAGCGGTTCGCCAACCCCGGCGTCGCCGACACCCTGGCGCGGATCAACTTCGGCAGCTCGGACCGCATCTCGCTGTGGGTGCTCCCGGTGATCCGCCACCAGCTGCAGCACGGCGGCGAGATCGAGCGCGCGACCGCGGTCGTGGCCAGCTGGGCGCGCTACGCCGAGGGCGTCGACGAGAAGGGCTCGCCGATCGACGTCCAGGACCGGCTCGCCGACACCCTGGTCCCGCTGGCCCGCACCCAGCGCGACGACCCGGAGGCCTTCATCCGCAACACCGCGGTGTTCGGCGACCTCGCGGACGACGAGCGCTTCCGCGAGGCCTACCTCTGGGCCCTCGACTCCCTGCACCGCGACGGCGCCCGCGCCACGGTGGAGAAGCTCGTCGAGCGCTAGTGCTCCTGGTGCGCCAGCAGCGCCGCCCCGATGATCCCGGCGTCGTTGAGCAGCTGGGCCGGGACCATCGGCGTACGCGTCTCCACGTAGGGCTGCCACCGGGAGAACTTCTTGCTCACCCCGCCGCCGACCACGATGAGATCCGGCCAGAGCAGGTTCTCCACGTGCTGGAAGTAGCGGGTCAGCCGCCCGCCCCACTCCTCCCACGAGAGGTCCTCGCGCTCCCGGGCGGAGTCGGCGGCACGCTTCTCGGCGTCGTGCCCGTCGATCTCCAGGTGCCCGAGCTCGGTGTTGGGGAACAGGTGCCCGCCCAGGACCAGCGCCGACCCGATACCGGTACCCAGGGTGGAGACGAGCACGGCGCCGCGGTGTCCCTTCGCGGCCCCGTACTCGACCTCGGCGATCCCGGCGGCGTCGGCGTCGTTGACCACGAGCGCCTTGCGGCCGGTCTTCGCCCGCATCAGGCCCTGGGCGTCGCAGCCGATCCAGGAGGGGTCGACGTTGGCCGCGGTCTGCGTGACCCCGTGCTGGACCACGGCCGGGAACGTGCAGCCGAAGGGCCCGTCCCACTCGAAGTGGTCGAGGATCTGCCCGACGACCTCGGCGACCGCCTCGGGGGTCGACGGCTGCGGGGTGGGGATCCGCAGCCGCTCGTCGGCGAACTTGCCCTTGTCGAGGTCGACCGGCGCGCCCTTGATCCCCGACCCGCCGATGTCGATGCCCAGGCCGTGGTGGTGGCCGTGGTGCCTCTTCTTCGTCATCCGCCCAGCGCTCCCCTCACGACCTGCTGCGCCTCCTCCTGGATCCGGGCCAGGTGCTCGGAACCCCGGAAGCTCTCCGCGTAGACCTTGTAGACGTCCTCGGTGCCGGAGGGGCGGGCGGCGAACCACCCGTTCTCCGTCACGACCTTGAGCCCGCCGAGCGGCTCGCCGTTGCCGGGCGCGGTGGTGAGCCGCGCCGTGATCGGCTCGCCCGCCAGCTCCGTCGCGGAGACGTCGTCGGCGGACAGCCTGCCCAGCTTGGCCTTGTCCTCCCGGGAGCAGGCCACGTCGGTGCGGGCGTAGGCGGGGTCGCCGAACCGGGAGGTCAGCTCGGCGTAGCGCTGCGACGGCGTCTGCCCGGTCACCGCCGTGATCTCGCCGGCGAGGAGGCACATGATGATGCCGTCCTTGTCGGTCGACCACGGGCGGCCGTCCGTCCGCAGGAAGGACGCCCCGGCGCTCTCCTCGCCGCCGAAGGCGATGCTGCCGTCCCGCAGGCCCGGCACGAACCACTTGAACCCGACGGGCACCTCGAGCAGCTCCCGGCCGAGGTCCGCGGCCACCCGGTCGATCATGGACGAGCTCACCGCCGTCTTCCCGACGGCCGCGCCGCCGGGCCAGCCGGACCGGTGCGCGTAGAGGTAGTCGATGGCGACGGCGAGGTAGTGGTTCGGGTTCATCAGCCCGGCGTCGCGGGTGACGATGCCGTGCCGGTCGGAGTCGGCGTCGTTGCCGGTGGCGATGGTGAACTCGTCCTTGCGGCCGACCAGGGACGCCATCGCGTAGGGCGACGAGCAGTCCATCCGGATCTTGCCGTCCCAGTCCAGCGTCATGAACCCGAAGGCCGGGTCGGCGTCCGGGTTCACCACCGTGAGGTCCAGCTTGTAGCGGTCGGCGATCGCGCCCCAGTAGTGCACCGCGGCGCCGCCGAGCGGGTCGGCCGCCAGCACCACGCCCGCGCTGCGGATCGCGTCGAGGTCGACGACGGACTCCAGGTCGCTCACGTAGGCGTCGAGGAAGTCGTAGGTCCCGCGCTCGGCCCGGTCGAGGGGCACCCGCTGCACACCCTGCAGCTTCGCCTCGAGCAGCTCGTTGGCGCGGCCGGCGATCCAGCCCGTGGCCGCGGTGCCGGCCGGGCCGCCGTCCGGCGGGTTGTACTTGAAGCCGCCGTCCGCGGGCGGGTTGTGCGACGGCGTGACCACGACCCCGTCCGCCAGTCCGCTGTCCCGGCCCTCGTTGTAGGTCAGGATCGCGTGCGAGACGGCCGGGGTCGGCGTCCAGCCGTCGCGGGAGTCGACGAGCACCTGCACCCCGTTGGCCGCGAACACCTCGACCGCGGTCACCCAGGCCGGGTCGGACAACGCGTGCGTGTCCTTGCCGAGGAACAGCGGACCGTCCGTGCCCTGCTGCGCCCGGTACTCGCAGATCGCCTGGCTCGTCGCCGCGATGTGGTCGTCGTTGAACGTGGCCGAGAAGGCCGACCCGCGGTGCCCGGAGGTGCCGAACGCGACCCGCTGCTCCGCGACCGAGGGGTCGGGGTGCCGGTCGGCGTACGCGGCCAGCAGGGCCGGCACGTCGACGAGGTCCTCGGGGCGGGCCGGGGTGCCGGCCCGCGGGTGGATGGCCATGTCGTCCTCCGCTTCCGTGCGGCGCCGGGCGGTGACCGGCGCGGGTGCCGCCTGTAGCCTGCCGCATCCGCGCCGCCCGGTCATCCGGACACGTCCGCAGGATGACTCTGCGCCGGGGCCGCCGGGGTTACCCTCCGCCGCATGCGGATCGCCTCCCTGCTGCCCGCGGCCACGGAGATCGTCGGGGCGCTGGGCCTCGGCGGGGCGCTCGTGGCCCGCACCTTCGAGTGCGGCGTCCCGCCCGGCGCCCCCGAGCGCGTGCCGGTGGTGGTCGACACCGCGATCCCGCCGGGGCTGGAGCCGAAGGAGATCGACAGCTGGGTGGCCGACCGCGCCGCGGCCGGGCTGCCGATGTACGAGCTCGACCGCGCCGCGCTCGCGGCCGCCCGCCCGGACCTGATCCTCACCCAGGACCTCTGCCGGGTCTGCGCGTTGCCGTCCGGGTCGGTCGAGGAGGCGTTGGCGGAGATCGGCACCGACGCCGCCGTGGTGTCCGTCGACCCGCACACGCTCGACGAGGTGCTGGCGGCGATCCTCGCGGTCGCCCGCGCCGCGGACGCCGCCGAGGCGGGGGAACGCCTGGTCGGCGACCTGCGCGGGCGGCTGGCGGCCGTGGCGGAGGCCGTCGCAGGCCGGCCGGTCCCGCGGGTCCTGATGCTGGAGTGGACCGACCCGCCGTACGTCCCGGGCCACTGGGTCCCCGACCTCGTCCGCCGGGCCGGCGGCGAGCCGCTGGCCGCGATCGCGGGCGGCCGGAGCGTGGCCGCGCCGTGGGCCGAGCTCGCGGCCCTCGAGCCGGACGTCGCCGTCGTCGCCCCGTGCGGGTTCGGGCTCGCCGAGGCCGAACGCCAGGCCGGGGCGGTCGCCGCGCAGCTGCCCGGGGTCCCGCTCGTCGCGATCGACTCGGCCGCGTACGTGGTGCAGGCCGGGCCCGGGATCGTCGACGGCGTGGAGGCGCTGGCCTGGGCACTGCACCCCGACGCCGTGCCCGCGCCGCCGCCCGGGCGGATCAGCCGACGCTGACGACGTCCGCCCCGGTGAGCCGGATCAATCCGGCGAAGCGGGCGGTCCGCTGTGCGGAAGATCCCGGGCGCCCCGACGATGCCGGGGGAGGTGAGGGTCGATGACGACCTCGGCGGGCACGACGGCGGCGGCGATCCACGCTCGGCTGGACCGGCTGCCGGTGACCCGGCGGCACCGGTACGCGCTGGTGGCGGTCGGGATCGGCATCTTCTTCGATCTCTACGAGGTGTTCCTCGCGGGGACGCTCGCGACCGTCCTCGGCAAGGAGTTCGGGGTCACCGGCACCGCGCAGAAGCTGGTGCTGGCCTCGGTGTTCGTCGGCGCCTTCGTCGGGGCGATCACGTTGACCCGGCTCGCCGACCGCGTGGGTCGCCGCCGCGCCTTCTTCCTCACCCTCGGCATCTACTCGCTGTTCTCGGTGGTGGGCGCCTTCAGCCCGAACGTCGAGATGCTGATCGTGTGCCGGTTCCTCGCCGGCATCGGGATCGGGGCCGAGCTGCCGCTGTGCGACGCCTACCTCTCCGACCTGCTGCCCGCGCGCGTCCGGGGCCGGATGATCGCCTGGGCGTACACGGTCGGCTTCTGCGGCGTGCCGGTGGCGGGCCTGCTCGCCCGCGTGATCGCTCCGCACAGCTTCCTCGGGCTCGAGGGCTGGCGCTGGATGTTCGTGATCGGCGGGCTGGGCGCCCTGCTGTGCTGGCTGATGCGCCGCGGGCTGCCCGAGTCGCCGCGCTGGCTGGCGTCGGTGGGCCGCAACGAGGAGGCCGACGCCGCGGTCCGCGTCTTCGAGGACGCGGCGCGGGCCGAGCGCGGCACGCTCGACGAGCCGGAGCCCGGCCCGGAGATCGCTCCGGCGAAGCGCGAGCCGATCCGCGCGCTGTTCCGCAAGCCCTGGCGGCGCCGCACCGTGATGCTGTGGATCTTCCAGCTCTTCCAGACCTTCGGCTACTACGGGTTCGGCACGCTCGTCCCGCTGGTGCTGGCGGCCAAGGGCTACGACGTCGTCCAGGGGCTGACCTTCACCGCGCTCAGCTTCCTCGGCTACCCGATCGGCTCCGCGCTCTCGATCCCGTTGATGGAGCGGGTGCAGCGCAAGACGCTGATCGTCGGCGCCGCGATCGGGATGATCGTCCTCGGGCTCGGCTTCGGGTACGCGGCGAACCCGGTGCTGATCGTCGCGCTCGGGTTCGCCTACACCGTGGTCAGCAACCTGTTCTCGAACGGCTTCCACGTCTACTCGGGCGAGCTCTTCCCCACGACCCTGCGCGCCACCGGCGCCGGCAGCGCCTACTCGCTGTCCCGGCTGGCCACCGCGGTGATGCCGTTCGTGCTGGTCCCGCTGCTCGACTCGGCGGGCCCCACGGCCGTGTTCGTCGCGATCGCGGTGGCGATGGTGATCGTGGCCGTCGACGTGGCCGTGCTCGGCCCGCGCACCACGGGCCGGAGCCTGGCCGACCTCACCTAGCGAACACTCAGCCCCCACCCCAGCGCCGGCCCACGAGCCGGGCCAGGAACGGCGCGACCAGCAGCATGAAGATCACCCGGAGCACCTGGACGGCCACGACGAAGGTCACGTCCCCGCCCGACGAGATCGCGGTGGCCAGCACGGCGTAGATACCGCCGGGGGTCGTGGCCAGGTAGCCGTCGAGCTGGGTCGCGCCCGTCGCGGCGGACAGGACGAGGCCGAGCCCGGCGCACGCGGCGACGATCACCAGGATCAGGACCGTGGCCAGCGGGAGGATCCGCAGGACCGTGCGCAGCGCGGGGCGGGTGAAGCGCAGGCCGGCCTGCCAGCCGATCACGGCGTAGGCGAGGTCCACGAGCAGCGTGGGCGGCGAGGCGTCGAAGGTCAGGCCGGTGAGGCTGAGCGCCAGGGCGATCACCATCGGCCCCAGCAGGGCGCCCGCCGGCACGTGCAGGCGGTTCGCCACCGGCACCCCGACCAGCGCGCACACCGCGACGAGCGCGACCCCGAGGTACCAGGGCCCCGTGGCCGGTCCCGTGCCGCCGACGCCGACGTGCCCGGCGCCGAACACCGCCGTCGCCACGATCGGCATGGTCGCCGTGACCATTCCCACGCGCAGGTACTGGATCACCGAGACGATCCGCTCGTCGCCGCCCAGCTCGCGGGTCACGGCCACGAGGCCCGAGGCGCCGCCCGCGGTCAGCGCGAGCATCCCGGTCAGCGGCGAGACGCCGCGCTGGACACCCAGCAGCAGGCCGGCGGCCATGCTCACCGCGAGCGTCCCCAGGCTGACCAGCAGGACGGGCAGCCAGCCGGCGGCCACCGCGGACAGCGTCTCCGGTCGCGCGAGCACCCCGATGACCACGCCGATCACCGCCTGGGCCGCCGACGTCGCGGGGCGGGCGATGCGGTCCGGCCCGATCCCGATCAGGGCGAGCACCGTGGCCACGGCGAGGCCGGCGAAGAGCGCGGGGGAAGGGACGCCGAAGCCCTGCAACAGGACGGTCAGGACGACCGTCAGCGCGACCAGCAACGCCCACCGGCCCCGCGGGGGGAAGGACCGGGCCCCGCGTGCGCTCCCGGTCCGCTCCTCCGTCACCGGTCGACCCTGTCACGGCGCAACGAGCCGTCGCGCGACGGGGGAGCCGAGTGGCAGAGTGATCTCCGATGCATGCCACGGACAGTGAGGACCAGGCAGTGCCGGTCGAGCAGACGGTGGAACCGGGCATCCCCGCGGACGACACCCCGCTGGGGCGGGAGCTCGCCCGGATGACCGCACCCGGCGCGGAGTACGCCCTCCGGGAGGAGGTCGTCGGCGGCGTCCCGATGCGGGTGTACATCCGCGGGCCGCACACGCTCGCCGAGATGATCGCCGACACCGCCGCCTTCGGCGACCGGCCCTACTGGGTCTACGCCGACGAGCACCTCGACTACGCCACCCACCTCCGACTCGTGCACGGCCTGGCGGCGGCCCTGCTCGGCGAGTACGGCCTGAAGCCCGGTGACCGCGTCGCGATCGCGATGCGCAACTACCCCGAGTGGGGCGTCGTGTTCTGGGCGGCGCAGCTCGCCGGGCTCGTCGCCGTCCCGCTCAACGCCTGGTGGACCGGCCCCGAGCTGGTCTGGGCGGTCGGGGACTCAGGGGCCCGGATCGTCGTCGCCGACGGCGAGCGGGCCGCCCTGCTGACCGGGCACGGCGGGATCGGGAGCGACGTGCCGCTGGTCCGGGTACGCGGCGAGGGCCCGTTCGCGGGGCGCGAATGGGCCGACCTGATGACGTCGCTGGACCCGGCGGCCGGCCCGCCGCCGTCGACGGTCCGGCCGGACGACCCGTCGACCATCCTCTACACCTCGGGCACCACCGGGCGCCCCAAGGGCGCCGTGCACACCCACCGCAACCACGTGACCAACGCGCTGAACGTGCTGCTCACCGCCCGGGCCAACGCGGCCGCGTCGCCGGGGCCGAGCCGGCCCGCGCCGCCGCAGACCGGCACCCTGCTGACCTACCCGCTCTTCCACATCGCCGGGCTCAACGGCCTGTACGGACAGGTGATCATCGGGGGCAAGGTCGCCACGATGTACCGCTGGGACCGCGAGGAGGCGCGGCGGCTGGTGCGCGAGGAGCGGTTGACCGGCGGCGCCGGCGTCCCCACCACGATGCGCGAGCTCGCCGAGATCGCCATCGCGCACCGGGACGAGCTGTCGTCGTTGTCGCGCATCGGGATGGGCGGGGCGCCGATCCCCGGCGAGCTGGTCCAGCGCATCGACACCGAGCTCGGCCCGATGTCCGCCAACGGGTACGGGCTCACCGAGACCACCTCCGCGGTCTGCGCCAACATCGGCGCGGACTACGTGGCGCACCCGGACAGCGTCGGGCGGCCGGCGCCCGGGGCCGACGTCCGGATCGTCGACCCGGAGACGCTCGACGACGTGCCGGAGGGCGAGATCGGCGAGCTCTGGTTCCGCGGGCCCAACATCGTCGGCGGGTACTGGCGGAACGAGGAGGCGACCGCCGCGGCGTTCGTCGACGGCTGGTTCCGCACCGGCGACCTCGGGCTCGTGCGCGCGGGCTGGGTGTACGTCGTCGACCGGCTCAAGGACGTGGTGCTGCGCGGCGGGGAGAACGTCTACAGCGCCCAGGTCGAGGCCGCCCTGCACGAGGTGCCGTGGGTCGACGAGGTGGCGATCTTCGGCGTCCCGCACCCGACACTGGGGGAGGAGGTGGCCGCCGCCGTTCGCACCACACCCGGGTCCCCGCACGACGACGCCGCCGCCGACGCCCTGCGCGCGCACGTCACCGCGCGGGTCGCCGGCTTCGCCGCCCCGGCCCACGTGTTCTGGTGGACCGAGCCGCTGCCTCGCACCGCCACCGGCAAGCTGCTGAAACGGGAGCTGCGCGAGCGCTCCGGCTGAGCCGGGCCGACCGGCCACCCGCACACCCGCGACGGCCTCGGTCGTCGTGCGCTGCGGGGGGCTGCTGTGAAGGCGATCAACGGAGTGCCCCCTCGTTCGAAGGGGCCTCGGCCCCGGGGCCGATGGGTTCTCAGTCCTCCAGGTCGGCGAGGCGTTCCTCGGCGCGGGTGAGGGCGGTCGCGGTGTCGCGGGCGGTGCGGCTCGCCTCCCGCTCGGCCTGGGCGGCGTCCTTGACGGCGGCCGCGGCGGCGGTGCGGGCCTCCCGCGCCCGCTCCAGCTCGGCGGTGAGCTCCTCGACGCGGGCCGTGGCGTCGTCGCGCTCGGACTCGGCGTCGCGGAGGGCCGCGGCGGCGTCCTCCTGGGCGTCGGCGGCGGCGTCGGCCGCGCGGCGGGCCTCGTCGACGGCCTCCCGGGCCTCGGCGCGCTCCCGTTCCCGCTGCGCCCGCTCCTCCCGCTCGCGGCGCTCCCGCTCGGCGCGCTCGGCGGCGTCGACACCGGCCTCGGCCTCGGTGTCGGTGTCCGCCACGGAACGTTCACGGGCGGGTCGCCGCGGCGGACGGGTGACGGGCCGGCGACGCCGGGCACCCTCCCCGTCCCGCTCGCGGGGCTTCCGCGGGCCGGTGCCGGCGGTGGTCTCGCCGCCGAACCCGAAGCCCGACCAGCTCACCGTCCGGGTCAGCCGCCCCGACCGCACCTCGTCGGCCACGTCCTCGTCCGCCAGGGCCGCCTCGAGAATGCCGCGCAGGTCCTTCTCGACCGATTCGGTGACCCGGTGCCCGTCCTCGGCGGCCAGCCGCCGCGCCTCGCGGGCCATCGCCCCGACCAGCTTGGAGCGCTGCGCGGAGAGGTGGCGCAGCTGGGCGCCGTCGAGCGTCCGCTGCGCGGAGGAGAGCTCCTCGGCCAGGTCGAGCAGGGCGTCGAGCTGCTCGCCGCGCTCGCGGGCGAGCAGATTGGCCAGCCAGGCCGCCTGCGTGGGCCGCCGGAACCGCCCGATCGCCTTGGCCGCCTCCTTGTCCCCGGCCTCCTTGGCCTCGGCGACCAGCTCGTCCCGCACGGGGACGAAGTCGTCCGGGGCCACGCCGTAGAGCTCGTCGGCGGCGGCCTCGACCCGGTCTCCGGTGTCCATGGCCTCGGTGGACCCGTCGGGCGTCTCCGCGGGGCGTCCGGCGGAGCCCTCGTCGGCGTCCGGAGCAGAGCGGTTCATGCTCACTCGATTCAGTGTGGCATCGGTCACAGATCCATCCGGTACTCACGGATTGTGACAGGTCCTCAGTGGGCACCCGGTGTCCATGAGCAGCACCGCAGTCATCGTAGTGATCGTCGTGGTGGTGATCGCGCTGCTGGCGCTCGCCGCGTTCGCGTGGTCGATGAACGGGCGCCGCAAGAGCCGACGCCTCAAGGAGCGCTTCGGCCCCGAGTACGACCGCCACCTGTCGGAGACGAACGACCCGGCCGAGACCGAGCGGGTCCTGGCGGAGCGCGAGAAGCGCCACCGCGGGCTGAGCCTGCGCACCCTCGACGACCGTGAGCGGGAGACGTTCGAGCGCCGCTGGACGGCGGTCCAGGCGGAGTTCGTCGACGACCCGGACCACGCCGTGGACCGTGCCGACGCGCTGGTGGACGAGCTGATGTCCGCCCGCGGCTATCCGGTCGACGACTTCGAGCAGCGGGCGGCGGACGTCTCCGTCGAGCACCCCGTGGTGGTGCAGCGCTACCGCGAGGCGCGCCGGATCGCCCAGGCGAACCGGGAGCACCGCGCCGACACCGAGGAGCTGCGCGGCGCCGTGACCTCCTACCGCGAGCTGGTCCAGGCACTGCTGGGCGGCGACCGGCACCACGACGGGCAGCACGACGGCCGGCACGGCGGCGACCCCGCCGGCCCCCAGGACACCCGCCGGAAGGAGACGAGCGCATGAGCGAGCACGTGGGCCACGAGCGACAGGGTGGACGCAGCACCGACGAGACACGAGGTGAGCGGCTGATGGACAAGCTCGACCCCCGCACCGCCGACGGCAGCGGGCACGCCGACGACCGTCACGACGACCGCAGCTTCCTCGACAAGGTGCTGGGCCGGGAACCCGGTCAGCACGGTGAGCACGGGCACGAGGGCCGGGGCGCCGCCCAGGAGGACCGCGGTGGCGTGGGCACCCGCGAGCGCGGCTACGACACCGGCGAGGGCGCACCGATGCCCCGCGGGCACGACGAGCACCTGCCGCAGGACCGCGGCCGCGGTGACCTGGGCCCGGGCGACGACCCCGACGGCGGCCTCCGCGGCCGGGACGCCGGGGGCACCGGGGGCATCGGGGACACCGCGGGCACCGGGCACCGCGACGTCCGCAGCGACGAGGGCGCACGCACCGTCGACCTGCGCAGCGGCGCCACCGACGCCACCTCCGACGCCACCTCCGACGCCCCGCGCGACACCGGTCAGGACCGGGCCCGCGACATGGGTGGCGACACGGGCGACATGCGCCACGATCCGGGCCGGGACATGGGCGACATGCGCGGCGACGCCCGCGGCGGCCACGACACCGCCGTGCACGGCTCCGGCGTCCCGGACGAGCGGATGCCGGGCGACGAGGGCGGCGGCGGCCTGCGCGAGGCCGGCCGTCACGAGGGCCACCACGACGCCCAGGGCGAGGGCGGCCGGTCCCGCGCGGAGTCCATGGGCGCGCCCACCCAGGAGACCGACTCCTCCGGCCACGCGACCCTGGTCCCGCAGGACCGCTCCGCGGAGTACCTGCGCCGCTGGGAGACGCTGAAGGCCGGGTTCGTCGACGAGCCCCGCGGCGCCGTCCGCGACGCCAACGCCCTGGTCGGCGAGGTGCTCGACGAGCTGGAGGCGCTGTTCAAGAGGCAGCGCAGCGAGCTGGAGCGCGACCTGAACAACGAGTCCGCCTCCACCGAGGACCTCCGGCTGGCCCTGGGCCGCTACCGGAGCTTCTTCGACCGCCTGCTCACCATCTGACGGGCGCCGCACCAGCACAGGGGAGGGGCCGCGGATCCACGGATCCGCGGCCCCTCCGGTGTGTTCCGGGCCGTCAGACGGTCAGCGCGAACGCCGCGTCGGGCTCGACCACCTGGAAGGTGAAGCTCTCCTCGATGTACAGGCTCACCGAGTCCGCGTCGTGGTGGGAGTAGCCGATCGCGAGGTCCTGCCCGACGTCGAGCGCGAAGTCCCCGCCCCGCTCGCTCACCAGCACCGCGCCGTCGACCCCGGCCGCCCAGATCACCGAGCCGCCCAGGATCCGCTTGAGATGGTCGAAGAGCAGGTACCCGCCGTGCTCCGTGGTCTCGACGATCTTCGTGTACAGGTCCGGCCCGACCGCGAGGGCGTACGGCCCGCCGATGCCGTTGCGGCGCAGCGTGTCCACCCCGCGGGCCACCACGCCCGGCCAGCGGAGGCAGTCCTCGCCCAGGGGCAGCGGGTCGTACGGCGCGACCTGGGCGATGCCCTCGACGTGCGCGGCCGGCCAGCCGTGGAACACCGCGCGGTTCTCGATCTCGGCCGCCACCCGCGCCGCCCGGTCGAGGTCCTCGAACTCGGGGTCGGGAGCACCGCGCTGGATGTCGTCGATCTCCGCCCGCGAGACCGTGAACGGCACGCGGACCTCGGCGAGCGGGAGCACCCGGCGGACGCGCGCGCTCACCCCGGCGCCGCCCTCGACACCCGGCGGCGGCCCGGCCAGCCCGGTCGTCCGGCCCAGGCTGCGCGCCGAGTGCTGCCAGCCGCCGCTGCCGACGAAGTCGACCAGCTTGCGCGCGGCGAGCAGCGGGGTGAGCCGCTCGCGGGCCTCGTCGTCGATCGCCTTCCAGGCCTCGGTGGGGATGGGCGCGTTCGCCCTGAGCAGGTGGTCGGAGGGTGCGGTCACGGGTGCTCCTTGCGTGGTGGGGAGGACGTGGGGGAACGGCGTGGTGGGCCGCTGTGGACGGGTCAGCGGCCGCGGAGCCCGCCGATGCCGAGCGAGACGTCGCCGGAGAAGTCCGACGGCGGGTGGATCTCCCGCTCGATGGTCTCCACGTACTCCTCGGGGTCCTTGTCGGTGATCTCGATGCCGCGTCCGCCCGGGTGCCGCTCCTTGAACTCGGTGAACTGCCGGCCGAGGGACTCGCGCAGCCCGGACGGGGCGTGGAGCCGGAAGTCGGGGAGGCCCTCGTTCTCCTCCTCGCCCATGTGCTCGTCGTTGGCCTCGCGGGCGCTGTCGACGCCGGCCCACCAGCCCGCGCTGCCGACCGGGTTGCGGTCCGCCTCGCGCACGCCGTCGCGGATGTCGTTGTGGTCGCCGATGGCGTCGAGCGTCTCCTCCTCCGGGTCGTTCTCGCCCTTCCGGAGCAGCTGCGGGTAGAAGATCCGCTCCTCGGCCTCCGCGTGGACGTCGAGCAGGTCGGCGAGCGGGCGCCAGACCGCGCGGAGCGCGGTCGGCTCGGCGCCCTCGGCGCGCAGGTCGTCGAGCTCGGCGAACCGGCGACGGAACCACTCGTGGTCGTCGAGGATGAGCTGGGTGATGTCGGGCACGGCCGGACCGTACTGCCGAACGGCCCCGCCGCGCCCGCCCTGATGCCCGTCCAGGTGCCTGCTCAGCCGGTGTTCTCGTGCGTCGCGGTGAGGGTCGCGCGCGCGATCGCGTGGCTGAACAGGTTGAACCCGAGGAACGCCGGGGTGGCGCCGTCGGGCAGGCCGAGGCTCTCCACGTCGACCGCGTGCACCACGAAGATGTAGCGGTGCGGGCCGTGCCCGGGCGGCGGGGCGGCACCGACGAAGCGCTTCATGCCCGCGTCGTTGGCCAGCACCACGGCGCCCTCGGGCAGCGACGACGAGTTCTCGTCGCCCGCGCCCGCGGGCAGCTCGGTGACCGTGGCCGGGATGTCGGCGACGGCCCAGTGCCAGAAGCCCGACGCCGTGGGCGCGTCCGGGTCGTAGCACGTCACGGCGAACGACCTCGTCCCCTCGGGGAAGCCGCTCCACGACAGGTGCGGTGACCGGTCCTCGCCGCCCGCGCCCATGAGGCCGGACAGGTGCGGCGTGTCGAGGGTGCCGCCGTGGGTGACGTCGTCGCTGGTCAGCTCGAACGTGGGGAGGTCGGGCAGGTCGCTGTAGGGGTCGTGGCTCATGGCGACCGATCATGGCACCGATCGGACTGGGAAGCTTCCCCGGTGGAGAACCTGCTGCTCATCGTGGGCCTGATGCTCGGCGCGGTGCTGCTGGTGGGGGTGGGGGACCGGCTGCGGCTCCCGTGGCCCGCGCTGATGGTGGTGCTCGGCGCCCTCGTCGCGCTGACGCCCGGCCTGCCGGACTCCTTCGAGCTGGACCCGGACCTGATCCTGCCGCTGTTCCTGCCGCCGCTGCTGTTCGCGACGGCGCAGCGCACCTCCTGGTCGCTGTTCCGGGCCCGCTGGCGGTCCATCGCGCTGCTCGCGATCGCGCTGGTCGTGGTCACGATCGTGGTGGTGAGCGGGCTGGCGGTGCTGCTCGTCCCGGGGATCACGCTCACCGCCGCGGTGGCCCTCGGCGCGATGGTCGCCCCGCCGGACCCGGTGGCCGTGGAGGCCGTGGCCGGGCCCGTGCGGATCCCGCGCCGGCTGCTCGCGGTGCTGCAGAGCGAGGGCCTGTTCAACGACGCCACCGCGCTCGTCGTGTTCCAGGCGGCGGTGCTGGCCACGGTGCAGGGCGACGAGCTGTCGCTCGGCGGCCTCGCCCTGTCCTTCCTGCTCGGCGCGGCCGCGGCCGTGCTCATCGGGCTGGTCGTCGCGTGGCTGGCGCGGATGGTCCTGGCCCGGGTCACCGACACGATCGGGCGCAGCGCGCTGACCCTGGTGCTGCCGTTCGCGGTCTACCTCGCCGCCGAGGAGGTGCACGCGTCGGGCGTGGTGGCCGTGGTGGTGGTCGCACTGCAGCTGCGCCGGCTCGGCGACGCCGACGAGGCCGCCGAGCGCCTGGTCCAGCGCTCGTTCTGGGACGTCGTCGAGCTGCTGGTCACCGGGGTCGCGTTCGGCCTGATCGGGCTGGACCTGCGCGGGGTGGTCGAGGAGGCGGGCACGGACCTGCCGCGGATGGTGGGCCACGCCGCGCTGGTCTGCCTCGTGGTGGTCGGGGTCCGGGTGCTGTGGATGACGGTCGCCTGGCTGACCGTCCGCCGCTCCGCCGACGCCTCCGCCGCACCCCGCACCGGCCGGGAGGCCGTGGTGCTGGCCTGGTGCGGCATGCGCGGGCTGGCGACCCTGGCCCTGGCGCTCTCGCTGCCCACCGTCATGGCGTCGGGAGCACCGTTCCCGGCCCGCGCCGAGATCACGCTGATCGCCGTCGGGGTGCTCCTGGTGACCCTGCTCCTGCCCGGGTTCACCCTGCCCACGCTGGTCAAGGCCCTGGGCGTCGCCGAGCGGGCGGACGCGGAGGAGCGCGCCGAGAAGATCGTGACGCGGCGGGCGCAGCGGGCCGCGCTGAACCGGATGGCCGCGCGGATCGGCGAGGCCGACCGGTCCGACCAGCTGCCGGAGGAGGTCGAGGCCGCGATCCGGCAGCGGATGAGCCGGCTCGACGCCGTGCTCTCCGGCGAGTCGCTGTCCGAGGACGAGCGCCAGCGGCTCCGCGCGATCCGCGACCGCCGGGACGTGCTGCAGTCCATCGAGGCCGACGCGCTGTCCGCCGCCCGCGCCGAGGTGCTCGCGGCGCGCCGCGAGCCGGGGATCGACCCGGAGGCGGCCGACCGCGTGCTGCGCCGGCTCGACCTCCGGACCGTCCTGCTGGACTGACGCGCCGGACCGCCGCGGCTACTGCGGCCCGTAGACGACCACGGTGTTGCCCCACGGGTCCCGGGCCACGGCCCGGACCTCGTGCGGGCCCTGCTCGGGCTCCCGGACCACGGACCCGCCGCCCTGCACGAGGGCGGCGAGCGCCGCCGCCACGTCCGGGACCTTGAACGACGCCGCCGGCACCCCGCCGGTGACGTCCTCGGCCGGGCCGGCCAGGGCCAGCGTCGTGCCGCCGGCGTCGAGGGCGGCGTAGCGGTCGCCGTCGACGAACTTCGTGGCCAGGCCGAAGGTGTCGGCGTAGAAGCGCACGGCGGCGTCGACGTCGGCCACCGGGTGCAGGACGTTGCCGATCTTCACCGGCGTCTTCGCGGGATCACTCACCGGACGACCGTAGCCCGTCAGGTGATCGTGATGCCGCCGTCGATCGCGAACGTCTGCCCGGTGACGTACCCGCCGGCCGCGCTCGCGAGGAACACCAGCGCGGCGGCCAGTTCCTCCGGGTCGCCCTTCCGGCCCAGCGGGACCCGCTCCATCATCGAGTCCAGGTAGCCGGGCTTGTACTGGTCGGTCATCTCGGTCTCGAAGAAGCCCGGGGCCAGCGCGTTGACCCGGATGCCCTTGCGCCCGCCCCACTGCTGGGCGAGGTCGCGGGTGAGCCCGATCAGGCCGGCCTTGCTGGCCGCGTACGCCGCCTGCGGCAGGTTCGCGGTGGTGATGCCGAGGATGCTGGAGATGTTCACGATGCTGCTGCCCGGCTGCATGACCCGCCCGCAGGCCTGCGCCATCCAGTAGCAGCCGTTCAGGTTCACGTCGATGACCTGCGTGAACTCCTCGACGCTCTCCCGGGTCGCCGGCACGGCGGTGCCGATGCCGGCGTTGTTGACCAGGACGTCGACCCGGCCGAACTCCGCCATCGCGGTGTCGACCAGGTTCTGGCAGTCGGGCTGCCGGGCGACGTCCGTGGTCACCGCCACCGCCCGGCGGTCGAGCTCCTCGACCATCTTCCGCGTGCCGTCGAGGCGGTCGGCCCGGCGCGCGCCCAGCACGACGTCGGCACCCGCCTCCGCCAGCGCCTTCGCGAACGCGACGCCGAGACCCGACGACGCGCCCGTCACGATGGCCACCTTGCCCTCGAGCGAGAACCGCTGCAGTACCGTCATGCGCGGGACCTTAATGCAGTCGCACCAACTCAGGAGCGAACGGAGACGTGGCGCGGGCGACAGCGGCTTGCGCCGTGCGGGGAGCCCGGTGCGAGGATCGGAACGAAACGATCGGTCGTTCGCGACCGGTGCGTAGCGCAGTCGAGCGAAGTCGAAGGAGACCGAACATGGCGGAGTCCCAGCAGCGCGTCGCGATCGTCACGGGAGCGGCCCGGGGGATCGGTGCGGCCACCGCACAGCGCCTGGCGCAGGACGGCTTCAAGGTGGCGGTGATCGACCTCGAGGAGGCGGCCGCGAAGACCACCGTCGACGCCATCGTCTCCGCGGGCGGCACGGCGATCGCCGTCGGTGCCGACGTGTCCGACGCCGCGGCCGTCGAGGCCGCCGTGGCCCGGGTCGCCGAGGAGCTCGGCGCGCCGACCGTGCTGATCAACAACGCCGGCATCACCCGGGACAACCTGCTGTTCAAGATGACCGAGACCGACTGGGACTCGGTCATGGGCGTGCACCTCAAGGGCTCGTTCCTCATGGCCAAGGCCGTGCAGAAGCACATGGTCGACGCCGGCTGGGGCCGCATCGTCAACCTGTCGTCGACCTCGGCGCTGGGCAACCGCGGCCAGGCCAACTACTCCACCGCGAAGGCCGGCCTGCAGGGCTTCACCAAGACCCTCGCGATCGAGCTGGGCAAGTTCGGCGTCACGGTCAACTGCATCGCCCCCGGGTTCATCGCCAGCGAGATGACCAAGGCCACCGCCGAGCGCCTCGGCGTGGACTGGGAGGAGTTCAAGGCGGCCCGCGCCAAGGAGATCCCCGTGCAGCGCGCCGGCGCGGTCGAGGACATCGCGCAGACCGTGTCGTTCTTCGTCGACGAGCGCTCGAGCTTCGTCTCCGGCCAGGTCATCTACGTCGCCGGCGGCCCGAAGGCCTGACGTGACGGCCGATCTGACGGTGGCGCCGGTCCTGCTGACGGCGCCCCTCGGGCCGGACCGCCTGGTCGGGATGGGCCCGATCGAGGTCGACGACGCGGGCCTGGTCCGCGCGAGCATGCCCACCGCCCGGTGGATGGTCGGCCCCGACGGCCGGCCCTCCGCCGGGGCGCTGGGCGTGCTGCTCGACGCCGTGCTGGGGCAGGCCATGCTCCTGCCCCGGCCGGTCGAGGGCTGGGCGGTCACCACGGAGCTGGCCGTCGACCTCGTCGCGCCCGTCCCGCTCGACGGGTCCCCCGTGACCGTCGAGGCGCGGGCGGTCGCGGCCGACGCCGAGGGCTCGCTCTCCCAGGGCCGGATCCTGGCCGCGGACGGCACGCTGCTCGGCGTCGCGACCGAGTGGGGCAAGTTCACGCCCGGGGTGCCGGACGTCGACGCCGTGGTCCCGCAGGTGCAGGTGCCGCCGGTGGGCTCGGTCGTGGGGCTGCTGGGTGCGGAGATGTCCGGCGACCCGGTGGTGCTGTCGGTGCCGGGCGTGGCGGCGCTGGCCAACGAGCTGGACACGATCCACGGCGGGATCATGCTGACCGCCTCGGAGGTGGCCGCGGCGGCCGCACTGCCCGGCCCCCCGGACCGGCCGCTGGTCACGGGCTCGATGCGGATCTGCTACCTGCGGCCCTCACCGGTCGCGGGCACCACGCAGTTCCGCACCCGGGTGGTGCACGCGGGCCGCTCCTTCGGGGTGGTCGAGGTGGAGGCGTGGGGGCCCACCGGCAAGCTGGCCACCACGGCGACGGTCACCCGCCGGGTTCGCTAGGTCCCGCTGCTCCCGCTGGGGCCGCCCGGGAGGGGCGGCCGCAGCGGGGATCACGGTGTGGGGGCGTTGCGGAGCCCGATCGCGTAGGGGGCCAGCGGCTCCTGCCCGGCGACCGGCACCTCGTCGTCGGAGACGTTCACGACCAGTGCGGAGCCGTCCGGCGCCCGGAAGGCGATCAGCGGCGAGTCCTGTGCGGTGCCGAGCTCCACGTCGCCCTGCGCGAGCCGGGGGACGAGCCACTCCCACGCCTGCGTGAGCGGGGTGGGCTCGCCACCGGCCGCCTCCGTGGCGTCCGTCCAGAGCGCGGAGTAGGGCAGCGAGCTGCCCTGCGGGCCCCACAGCAGCGCGACCGACACCCCGGACCGGGCGAACGCGGCCACGGAGGCGAGCGTCGAGGCGGCGCTGGCCTGGCCGTCCGCGGCGCCGGTCTGTCCCTCGGGCACCTCGGAGTAGAACTCGGTCCACCAGATCGGCAGCGTGGTCGTGCTGCGCAGGAACCGGGTGACGTCGGAGAACTTCACGGCGGCGTCGTCGAGCCGGCCGCTGATCGTGTCGCCGCGCTGCGCCGTCCCGCCGTCGACGGCCAGGAAGTCGGCGCCGACCTTGTTCGTGTCCCAGTACTCGAGCGCGTCGAGGATCCGCTGGTCGATCGCGCCCCAGCTGCCCTCGAGGGTGTCCGAGGCGTTCGGGTCGTCCGGCGGCAGGCTGATCATGACCGGGTAGGGGCCGCCGACCTGCACGTCCGGGCGCACCGCCTTCACCGCGGTGTACACGGCGTTGTAGAGCGCGGTGTAGCCCTCGTAGTCCCACCGGTTCCTCGTCATGTCGAAGAAGCCCTTGAGCTCGTTCCACACCACGACCCGCTCGATCTGCGGGTAGCGCTGCACCGTCTGCGCGACCAGGTCGGCGTAGGCCCGGAAGTCCTGCGGCAGCGGGGCGACCTCGAGCCGCGTCCAGTCGGTCTGCCCGGCGACGCCGCCCTTCATCCAGTCCGGCGCGCAGCAGGCGGTGAGGACCGTGCGGGCGCCGGTGCGCTTGACCAGGTCCATGCGCTCGTCCAGCGTCGCCCAGTCGAACTGCCCGGGCGCGGGCTCGGGGCTGAGCGTGCCGAAGCCCATGAGGTGCACGTTCTGCCACACCGCGGAGTCCTTCAGGATCGCCTCGCCGCGGGCGTTGGACCCGGCCGGGTCGTGGTCGTCGAGGCTGTCCTGGGTGTGCGTCACCCCGAGGTCGAGCGGGGCGCCCTGGGGCGCCCAGTCCCAGCCCTCGCCGAGGTCGAGCCCCGCGGCGGACCGGTCGGTGGCCGCGCCGGTCGCGGGCGGGGTGGTGGACGAGCAGCCGGCCAGGGCGAGCAGGCCGGCCGCGAGGGCGGCGAGGACGGGAGGGGTTCGGCGGGAACGCACGGCCCGGAGAGTGTCAGCGCCCGGCTGTGGCGCGGCTGAGAGGGGCCCGACCCGCGCGCGCGAGCCAGCCGTCGGCGGCCAGCAGTTCGGCGGGGGTCCCGTGCTCGGCCACCGTCCCCTCGCGGACGACGTACACGTGCTCCATCCGCTCCACCCCGGCCAGGTCGTGGGTGATCAGCAGGGTGGCGCGGCCGGCGGCGGCGTCGAGCAGGTCGTCGAGGACGGCGTCGCGGGTGCCGGGGTCGAGGTGCGCGGTCGGCTCGTCGAGCACGAGGAGCGCGGGATCGGTGAGCAGCGCGCGGGCCAGCGCGAGTCGTTGCCGCATGCCGCCGGAGAGCCGGCTGCCGCGGATCCCGACGGGCTCGTCGAGGTCCAGGTCGAGGCGCACGCGGGTGAGGACGGCCCGCAGCTCGTCGTCGGTCGCCGCCGGTCGGGCCAGGCGCAGGTTCTCCCGCACGGTGCTGTCGAAGACGTGCGGGTCCTGCGGCACCCCGCTCACCGCGGCGCGCACGGCGTCGGGGGAGCGGTGCAGCAGGTCCGCGTCGCCCAGCCGCACCGCGCCGCCCTCGGCCTCCTGGAAGCGGAACAGGATCGCGGCGAGCGTGCTCTTGCCCGCCCCGCTCGGCCCGACGACGGCGACGTGCGCCCCCGCCGGGACGTCGAGGTCCAGGCCGTCGAGCACCAGGGGACCGTCGTAGCGGGCGGTCAGGTCCCGGATCCGCAGGTCGGCCGGGCCGGCGGGCACCGGCTCGTCCGACGCGGGCCGGACCTGCGGCGGGGTGTCGAGCACCCCGAACAGCCGCTCGCCGCTCGCGCGGACCGCGCCGAGCCGGGCGGCCGCCGCGGGCAGCGGTGCCACGATCTCGAACGCGGCCAGCGCGGTGAGCACCAGCACGGCCAGCGGGATCGGGCCGAGCCGGCCCGCCGAGACCGCCGCGACCCCGAGGAGCAGCGAGCCCCACAGGGTGAGGCCGGCCAGCAGCGCGGTGGCCCCGGCGCCGAGACCGAGCAGGCGGGCGTCGCGCCGGGCGGTGCGGGTGAGGTCGGCGTCGGCCGCCTCGACCCGCGCGACGGCCCGGTCCATCGCCCCGTAGGCGACGAGGTCGGGGGCGCCCTGCAGGGCGTCGACGAGCGCGGTCGAGAGCTCGGCGCGGGCCGCGGCGACCCTGCGGCCGGGTCCGCGGCCGGCCCGCGCGGCCAGCAGCGGCACGGCCACGCCGGCCAGCACCAGCCCGGCCGCGAGCAGCAGCCCGCCCTCGGTCAGCAGCGCGGTCGACAGCGCGACCACCCCGCCCCCGACCAGCAGCGCCGCCAGCGGCGGGGTCAGGCCGCGGACCAGCAGGTCCTGCGTGGCGTCGGTGTCGCTGACCAGCCGCGAGACGAGGTCACCCGAGCGGAACCGGCGGACCGGCTCGGTGGCCGCGAGCCGGGCGTAGACGCGGTCGCGGGCGTCGGCGAGGGTGCGCAGCGCGGCGTCGTGGGTGACCAGGCGTTCGAGGTAGCGGGCCACGCCGCGGGTCACGCCGAGCGCGCGGGTCAGCACCACCGCGACGCTCAGCGCGGTCACGGCGGGATGGGTCGCGGCGGTCGCGATCAGCCAGGCGGCGAGCGAGAGCAGCCCCACGCCCGCGGCCGTGGCGGCGGCCCCGAGCAGCACGCCCAGTGCGAACCGGCCTCCCCGTGGTCGCGCGAGCCCGAGCATCCGCACCACCCCGTGAGTGCGTACTGCCCCTAGAGGGTCACTCATCACTCACGACCCCCGCTGACCAGGGCGGGAGCCTCGAGCCGGACGAGCCCGGCGTCGGCCGGCAGCTCGTCGGCCCAGGCCGGGTCGTGCGTCACGATCACCGCGGTCCGGCCCTCGACCAGTCGCCCGACCGCACGGCGTACGGCGGCCGCGTTGTCCGGGTCCAGGTGGGCGGTCGGCTCGTCGAGCAGCACGAGTGGCGGGGTCTCCGCGCGCTCGGCCCGCAGGAAGGCCCGGGCGAGCGCGACCCGCTGGCGCTGCCCGGCCGACAGCCGCGCGCCCCGCTCACCGAGCCGGGTGGCGAACCCGGCGGGCAGGCCGGCCACGACGTCGTCGAGCTCGGCCAGGGTGGCGGCGCGGCGCACGGCCGCCACCGGGGCGTCGGGCTCGCCGAGGCGGATGTTGCCGGCGAGGGTGTCGTCGAACAGGTGCGGGTCCTGGGGGACCCAGGCGACCGCGCGGCGCCAGCGGTCGGGGTCGGCGTCGGCGAGATCGTCCGCGTTCACCGTGATCCGGCCCGAGGTGGGCTCGACGAACCGCAGCAGGAGCCCGAGCAGGGTCGACTTGCCCGCCCCGCTCGGCCCCGTGACGAGCGTCGCGCGGCCGGCGGGCAGGGTCAGGTCGAGATCGTGGAGGGCGTCGCGGTCGCGGCCGGGGTAGCGGACCGTGACGCCGTGCAGGCGGATGTCGCCGGTGGGGGCGGCGCCGGTGCCGGCGGGGACGATGCCGGCCCGGTCGTCGAGCACCGTGAAGACCTGCTGGGCCGCGGCGATGCCCTCCATGCTGGCGTGGAACCGCGCCCCGACCTCACGCAGCGGGAGGTACGCCTCGGGCGCGAGGATCAGCACGAGCAGCGCGGTCTCCAGGTCCAGGCGGCCGTAGAGCAGCCGGAAGCCGACCTCCACGGCCACCAGCGCCACGGCGAGCGTCGCCAGGACCTCGAGCACGAAGGCCGACAGGAACGCCACCTTCAGCGTGCCCATGGTCGCCTCGCGGTGCTGGTCGGTGACCTTCCGGACGAGCGCCGCCTCGGCCTTGGCCCGCCGGAACAGGGCGAGCGTGGGCAGCCCCTCGACGACGTCGAGGAAGTGCCCGCCGAGCCGGTTCAGCAGCGCCCACTGCCGGTTCGTCCGGGCCTGCGTGTGCATGCCGACCAGCGCCATGAACAGCGGGATCAGGGGGACGGTCACCGCGACGACGACCGCCGACACCCAGTCCGCGCCCGCGATCACCACGAGCACCGCGACCGGGACCATCACGGCCAGGACGAGCTGGGGGAGGTAGCGGGCGAAGTAGTCGTCGAGTGCGTCGAGACCCCGGGTGGCGAGGGTGACCAGCTCACCGGCGTCCCGGTCGCGGGGGACACCGCCGGTGACGTGCCGGACCAGCCGCATCCGCAGCTGCGACTTCGCCGAGGCGGCGCTGCGCAGGGCGGCGGCCTCGGCGCCGTAGGCGAGCCCGGCCCTGGCGAGCGCCACCGCGGCGACGGCCGCGATCACCAGGGCGAGCTCCGCGGAGGCGGAGCTCGCGGAGCCGACCGTCGACTCGAGCCCCGCGCCGCCGGTCGCGCGGGCGACGACGCGGGACACGAGCCACGCCTGCAGCAGGATCAGCCCGGTGAGGGCCGCGCCGCACGCGGTGGCGACGAGCAGGTGCGTGCGGACGGCGCTCGCCGTGCGCAGCAGGCGGGGATCGAGGGGTTTCATGGGGGAGACGGATTTTGCGGGGTCGACCATCGACACGGCTTCTCAGTGGCTCACGGCGATGTGGTCCCGGGTGACCCGCTTGCGGAACACCCAGTAGCTCCAGGCCTGGTAGGCGAGTACCAGCGGCAGGAAGACCGCCGCCACCCAGCTCAGGACCGTGAGCGTGTAGGGCGCCGACGCGGCGTTGTCGATCGTCAGCGAGTTCGCGGGGTCCGTGGTCGACGGCAGGACGTCGGGGAACAGCGAGCCGAAGATCAGCACCGCCAGCATGCCCACGGCCACCGCGGTGGCGGTGAACGCCCAGCCCTCGCGGCGGCGCCGGACCAGGCCGGCACCGAGCGCGAGCGCCACGACCGACACGATCGCGACCGGCAGGGTCCACGGCTCGCCGCTGCGCGCCTGCGTCCAGCCGGCGAAGGCGACCAGGAGGGGCAGCACCACCAGCGCCGACCAGGCCGCGAACGACCGGGCGCGCAGCCGGACCGGGCCGTCGGTCTTCAGGCTGAGGAAGACCGCGCCGTGCAGCAGGAACAGGCCGAGGGTGAGCACCCCGCCGAGCAGCGCGTAGCCGTTGAACAGCTCGAAGACGTCCGTGGTGACGACGTGGTCGGGGCCCATCGCGAGCCCGCGGACCAGGTTGGCGAAGAGCAGGCCCCACAGGAAGGCGGGGAGCGCGCTGCCGGCGACGATCACCGCGTCCCAGCGTCGCCGCCAGACCGCCGAGTCGACCTTGCCGCGGTACTCGAACGCCACGCCGCGCCCGATGAGGGCGAGCAGGATCAGCAGCATCGGCAGGTAGAAGCCGCTGAGCATCGAGGCGTACCAGGCCGGGAACGCGGCGAAGGTCGCCCCGACGGCGGTGATCAGCCAGACCTCGTTGCCGTCCCACACCGGGCCGATCGAGTTGATCATCACGCGGCGGTCGGTGTCGTCCTTCGACAGCACCGGCAGCAGCGCGCCGACGCCGAAGTCGAAGCCCTCCAGGACGAGGTAGCCGGTCCAGAGGACGGCGATGGCGAGGAACCAGATGACTGTCAGGTCCATGATCGGCTCCTAGTAGACGAACGCCGGGACGCGGTCGTCGGTCTTCTCGGGTTCGGGCTCGTCCTCGGGGTAGGGCATGACCGCGGCGGTGCCGGCCTTGACGTAGCGGCGCAGCAGCCCGAACTCGACGACCGCCAGCACGGCGTAGATCAGCGTGAAGGCGGACAACGAGATCGCGACCTCGGTCAGGCTCACCCCGGGGCTCACGCTGTTCGCGGTGAGCAGCTCGCCCACCACCGTCCAGGGCTGGCGGCCCATCTCGGTGAGGATCCAGCCGAAGATGTTGGCCAACAGCGCGGCGGGCAGCGCGGCCACGACCAGCCCGTACTGCCAGCGGTAGGGGAACAGCTTGCCCTTGCGCGTCATCCAGAGCCCGACGACCGAGATCGCGACGCCGGCCAGGCCGAGGCCCATCATCATCCGGAAGGCCCAGTAGAGGAGCCCGACGTTCGGGATGTAGGTGCCGGGGCCGAAGGCCTGCTCGTAGCGGGCCTGGATGTCGTTGATGCCCTGCACGTCGCCCTCGAAGTCGCCCGTGGCGAGGAAGGCGAGCACACCGGGGATCTGCACGTTGACGTGGTTGCGGCCGTCCTGGATGTCGCCGACGGCGAAGATCGAGAAGCCGGCGGCGTGCTCGTCGTCCCACAGGGCCTCGGCGCTGGCCAGCTTCATCGGCTCGTACTGCGCCATCAGCTTGGCCTGGTGGTCGCCGCTCAGGGTCACGACGACGCCCGCGATCGCGGTGACCACGAACCCGGCCCGCATGCTCTTGCGGAACAGCTCCCGCTCCCGCGGTTCCTTGTCCTTCATCAGCTTGTAGGCGCTGACCGCGGCGACGAACAACCCGGCGGCGATGAACGCGGCCGACACGACGTGCAGGTACGTCGACCAGGCCTGGTCGTTGCTCAGGACGGCCCAGATGCTGGTCAGCCGGGCCTGGCCGGTGGTCGGGTCGATCTCGAAGCCGACGGGGTGCCGCATCCAGGCGTTGGCCGCGAGGATGAAGTAGGCGCTCAGGTTGGTGCCGATCGCGGCGGCCCAGATGCAGGCCAGGTGGACGCGGCGGGGGAGCTTGTCCCAGCCGAAGATCCACAGGCCGATGAAGGTCGACTCGAGGAAGAACGCGAGCAGCGCCTCCATGGCCAGCGGCGCGCCGAAGACGTCGCCGACGAAGGTCGAGTAGTCGCTCCAGTTCATCCCGAACTGGAACTCCTGCACGATACCGGTCACCACGCCCATGGCGAAGTTGATCAGGAAGAGCTTGCCGAAGAACTTCGTGGCGCGCAGGTACTCGGTCCGGCCCGTGCGGTGCCACGCGGTCTGCAGGGAGGCGACGACCACGGACAGGCCGATCGTCAGCGGCACGAACAGGAAGTGGTAGATCGTCGTGATCCCGAACTGCCAACGGGCCAGGTCGAGTGCCATGGCGGCGGCTCCTCCCGAACTTCTACGACTTGTAGAGGCTCTGGCTCAGTTCTACACCACGTAGAAAGTTCGGGGCAGGTGTGTCCGATCACCGTGCGGCGGTGCCGTTACGGTCCTCCCCGTGATCGGCGCGCGGCCCCGGGTCGGGGTGTTCCTGCTGGCCCCCGGCTTCCCCGGCCGGTCGGCGACCGACGTGCTGGAGGGGACGGTCGCGGCGGCCGTCGCCGCGGAGGAGGCCGGGTTCGACGCCGTCTGGCTGGCCGAGCACCACTTCATGACCTACGGGCTGTGCCCCTCGGCCGTCACGCTCGCGGGGTACGTCCTCGGTGCCACCTCGCGGATCACCGTGGGCACCGCGGTGAGCGTGTTGTCCGTGCAGCATCCCGTCGCGCTCGCCGAACAGGCGCTGCTGCTCGACCAGGTGTCCGGCGGCCGGTTCCGGCTCGGCGTCGGCCGCGGCGGGCCGTGGGTGGACCTGGAGGTGTTCGGCACGGGCCCGGAGCGGCTCGACGGCGGGTTCGCCGAGTCGCTGGACCTGCTGCTCTCGGCCCTGTTCGGGCCCCGGGTCCGCGGCGACGGGCCGCACTTCCGGTTCCGCCCGGTCGAGGTCGTGCCCGGGCCGCGGAGCGGGGTGGACCCGCTGCTGGCAGTCACCTCCGCGACCGGGATCGGCCTCGCCGCCGAGCGCGGGCTGCCCATGCTGCTCGGCATGCACGCCGACGACGACGAGAAGGCCCGGTCCGTCCGCGCCTACCACGAGCGGGGCGGGTCCGACGTGGTGCACGTCAGCACGCACCTCGCGCACGTCGCCGACACCACCGCCGCCGCGCAGGCCGAGGTCCGGGAGTCGCTCCCGCGCTGGTTGCGGCCGGGGCTCGCGGGCTACACGCGCTACGACGGCGCGCCCCGCACCCCGCGGGACGCCGACGAGTACACCGACCTCCTCTGCCGCCTCCACCCGGTCGGCGACCCCGCCCTCTGCCGCGCCCGCCTGGACCGGACCCTCCGCCACACCGGCGCCCGCGCCCTCGCGCTGATGGTCGAGACCACCGGCGACACCGCCCGCACCTGTGACAACGTCGCCCGCCTCGGCGCCGAGGTGCTCCCCGCCCTCACCCTCCCGCCCACCACCCGGCCGCGGCGGGAGGTGCACGCGGGGGAGATCGGTTCCCGGGCCCGGTGACGAGGGAGCGGATCGAGCACCGAGGAGCTCGAGCAACCCCCGGATCGCGTCCCGTGGAGGCTCACCGGGGAACGAAGTCGGCGACGAGTTGTGCGACGCGGGCGGGGTCCTGGAGGGGCATGCTGTGGCTGACGCCGGGCAGCACGGTGTGGCGCGCGGCGGGCAGCATGCCTGCGAGGATCGTCGCCGTCTCCTCGTAGGCGCTCGTCACGGCGGCGGTGGCGCCGCCGGTGACGAGCAGGGCCGGAACCGTGATGCGTGACGCTCGTTCGGGGTCGAGGTTCCATTCGCCCGCGGCCCGGATCTCGTCGGTGAAGAAGAACGTGGCGTCGCGGACGATGCGGTCGAACGCGTCCTCGCCCAGGCGGGCGGTGACGGCGGCCCGGTAGTCGGGGCCGTCGACGCCGCTGAGGAACGTGTCGGTCGCCTGGGCGAAGTCGCCGGCGCCGACTGCTGCCATGGCAGGGCCGACGACCTCACGGACCAGGACCTGGCTGGACGGCCCGGCGGGGTTCGGCGCCGGCTCGAGCAGGACGAGACCCGTGATCAGGTCGGCGTCGTCGAGGGCCGCCTGCAGTCCGATGCAGCCGCTGGAGGAGTGACCGACCCAGAGGGCGCGCCGGATCCCGAGCTCCCGCAGGAGCCGGCAGCACTGGCGGGCGTGGTCGGCCAGTGTGAGGTGGCCGTGGGGTCGGGAGCTGGCGCCGTAGCCGGCGCGGTGGACCCGTACGACCCGGAACCCGTCGAGTGCCGGCTCGTCGAACATCGGGCGGAACCACTCACCGAAGACGCCGGCGTGGACGAGGAACAGCGTGTGGGGCGCGTCGCGAGGGCCGCGTTCCCAGTATTCGAGCTCGGCGTCGCCGACGTCGATCCGACCGTGGCTCGTTGCGGTGGTAGTCGTGGTCATGCCCCTACGCTGCCCGGGGTGGCGTGCGGGGGGATCCGGGTGACACACGGATCTGGGCCGGGCAGCTCACGGAGCCAGACCCGTCAGGCCTTCCCGCGAACGCGTGCCGGTCTTGAGCAGCAGGTTGCTGACGTGTGTCTCGACGGTGCGCCGCGACAGCTGCAGCCGTCCGGCGATCTCGATGTTGCCCAGGCCTTCGGCGACCAGCCTCAGGACCTCCAGCTCGCGGCCGGTCACGCCGAGGGCGCGCAGCCGCGGAGGGACCATCTCGCCGTACCGCCCGGGACGGGGCACCGGGAGACCGAGGCGACGCAGGTGCGCCGCGCAGAGCCGGGCCATGCGGTTCTCGCCGTGGGCCAGCAACCAGGCGTGAGCCTCGCGCAGCAGCGCGGGAGCGTCCCCGAGCCGGCCGTCGACCGCGCGCGGCACGAGCATGATCCGCAGCCAGTGGCGGAGGAACGGGTGGGGCGCCAGCAGCCGGTCGCCCTCGGCGAGCAGCAGGCCGGGGTCGACCTGCTGAACGTGCGCGGCGGCGACGGCGTCGGCATAGGCGAGAGCGGCCCGGTTGACGGCCTGGACCAGGACGTCGGATTCCCGTAGCTCTGCACGCGGCCCGTCGTCGGTGGGGTCGCACACGGTGCGCAGCACGACCCATTCGCCCCAGACCGGCGCCGGCGGTGCGGCGGGCAGCTCCCGCAGGAGAGCGATGCAGTCGTCGAGCTCCCGCGCGGCCCGCTCGTCGTCGCCGTCCAGCCAGGCGTCGGTGGACCGGTTGTGGGACCGCTCGGAGCGGTACAGCGGACTCGGGACGAGCCGGTCGACCTCGTCGAGGAGCAGGTCCGCCTGCCCGGCTCGGCCGGCATGCACCCGGCCGCGGGCGGCGAACATCAACGCGTGCGCCTGGAGGCCGGTGAGCCCCAGCCGGCCGGCCCGGTCCGCGCACCGTTCGGCGCGGGACATGACGCCGACCATCCCCTCGGTCCCGACGGTCATCGCGACGGCCTGGAGGTCGAGGGCCGTCGCGGTGCCGAGCATGCCGGCGTCGAGCGCGAGCGTCTGCGCCTCGGCGAGGCGGCCGGCCGGTGCTGCTCCGTACAACTCGGTGGCGCCGAGCTCGGCGAGCGCCCGGATCCGCCACGGCGTGAGGCCGTGGCCGGCCGCGACCTGCTCGGCCCGCTCGAAGGCGGCGACGGACGCCTTCGGATCGCGCCGCCGCAGCGCCCGTCCGACGACCTCGAGCGCCTCGCAGAGGACGTCCGGCGGCCCGACCTGCTCGGCGGCCGCCGCAGCGCGAGTCGCCAGAGCCAACGCCTGATCGAGGTCCTCGGCGTCGAGAGCGATGTGGGCGGCGAGCGCCTGGACCCGAGGATCGTCGGGATCCCCGAACAGCGTGAGGTAGCGGCCGGCCTCGTCGAAGCGTTGACCGCCCACGCAGGCCCGGGAAGCGGCGATTGCCAGCGCCGTCCGGTCTGCACCCGTCGCGGTCGGCAGCGCGACGTCCGCCGCCGCGATCGCCTCGTCCGTGCGCGTCGCCAGGGCGAACGCCTGGATCCGCTCGACCGTGATCGCCACGACCAGGCCGGGGTCTCCCACGGCCAGCACGAGGGACCGCTCCAGGATCTCCTGCGCGGTGGCCAGAGCCCCGGCGGCGACGGCGTCGCGCGCCTCCTCGAGCAGCAGCGCGGCGGCGCGGGCCGGACGCCCGCCGCGCGCGTGCAGGTCCGCGACCAGGGCCCGGCGCACACCCAACTCGTCCTCGAGCGCCTCTGCGGCACGCGCAGCGATCGCGCCCCGCTCGGGCGGGGTGAGCCCGGCAAGAACCGCACCGCAGGTCAGCGCGTGCCGCCAGCGCACGTCTCCGGCCGCGTTCCTCGTGAGCAGGCCGGCGTCGACGGCTGACGACAGCCCGTCGGCGACCTCGGCGGCGTCCGAGCCGAGGACCGTCGTCAGTAGGTCCGCGTCGAGCTCGGGGCCCAGCACGGCGGCGGTGCGGACCAGCTCCCGAGCCCGGGGCGCCAGGCCCGCGACCCGGTTGTGGACCAGAGCCAGATGGGAGGGAGGCAGTCCGCCGGTGAGCGTGCTCGTCGTTCGCCACCCGTTCCCGTCCGGTACCAGCGACCCGCTCTCCAGGAGCCCGGCCGCCAACTCGGTGACCAGGAGGGGGACGCCCTCGCTCACCCGTGCCACGTACTCCTCGGCCTCCGGCGGGAGTTCCCCACCGACGGTCCGACGCACCAGCAGCGCGACGTCGGCCGGAGGCAGCGGACGCAACGCGACGGTCCGGATCCGAGCATGTCGATGCAGGGCGGTGAGCGCGTCGGGAACGGCCTGGTCGTCGCGTGCCGCGATGACGACGGTCGCCGCCACCTCCCGCAGACCGCCCGCGAGGTACTCCAGCAGCGCGAGGGTGTCCCGATCCGCCCACTGGGCGTCGTCCAGGACGAACACCGTCCGCCGGTCGGTCGAGAGCACCCGGAGCAGTGCGAGCACCGCCTCGCCGAGGACGACCACCGGATCGACGAGGTGCGTACCTGCGGCGAGCGCGGGCGGCCAGGTCGGAAGGATCCGCGCGAGCACAGCGCGGAACGGCGACAGAGCCCCCTCGTCGGCGAGCGCGGGCGGCGCGACCCGGACCAGCGCCTCGGCCACCGGGCGGAACGGACCCCCGCCGGGCACCGCGTGCCCCGACCCGACCACTGCGCCGGCGTCGGTCACGCGCCGCGTCAGCTCCTCGAGCAGTGTCGTCTTGCCGCTGCCCGCACAGCCCGTCACGAGGACGAGCCGGCCCGGCCCGCCGTGACAGGCATCGAGCAGCGCCGCCAGCTCCTCGGAGCGACCGACGAGCGTCGGACCCATCCGGCGAGTATCGCGAACAGGAGCGAGGCCGGCCACGATCTCGCCGTGTGGATCGTGCGCCGGTGGCCGGGCCGGTCCTACGCACCATTGCGTATGTCTTGTTGCGCAGCGGGTTACGACACTGGACGGTCTCCGACCACGGGAGCCTGCGATGACTATCGAGCTGGTGCCGCTCTGCACGGTGCGGATACAGGTGAAGCCGCCCATCGAGGTCGGCTCCGGTCCTGCCGGGACCAGACTGGTCTTCGAGCTTGCGAGCTCGAAGATCGAGGGGGACCGGCTGAACGCCGAGCTAATGGGCGACGCGGCAGCGGACTGGCTGCTCGTCGGCCCGGAGGGCACCGCCACGCTCGACATCCGGTCCGCATACCGCACAGACGACGGCGCCGTCATGTATGTCCAGTACGGCGGCCGGGTGGACGTGTCAGGCGGCATGAACCCCCCGTTGACGGCGTACATCGCAGCGCGGTTCGAGACCGGCGACGAGCGCTACACCTGGCTCAATCGCGTACAGGCGGTCGGCAAGGGCGTCCTCCACGAGGATCTCTCCGTCGACTACGAGTGGTACGAGGTGCGCTGAGCAACCCCGGCCGGCCGGCGACGGAGAGCCGGAGCCGACGCTCGGTTGCCGAGTGTCGGGGCCTCAACGCCGTCAAACGCCCGGGTCCTCGCCCGGCCACCAGGGATCCGCGGGAACCGACCTTGGGCCATAGAATCCGCGCGCGCCCGCTCCCTCGAACCCTACTTGCCGTGATCTCGGAATGAGGAGGATATTCCCGCTCGCGCCATTGGTCGCTCGACCTGAACGGAGGGGACACTAGATGGACCAGGACAGGCAGTCCGCGGCATCCTTCGGCTCGGCAGTCGATCTCTTGAAATCGGATCTTCGCGGTAACCTCGTGCGCGCCGGGGACCCGGACTACGAGGACACCCGGCGTGTCTACAACGCAATGATCGACCGGCGGCCCGAGATCATCGTACGCTGCGCCGGTGTCGGTGACGTCATTGACGCGGTCAAATTCGGTCGAAGGCATGACCTGCCGATTGCCATCCGAGGGGGCGGACATAATGTCACCGGCAACGCCTTGGCTGACCGCGGATTGACGATCGATCTGTCTCCGATGAAGGGACTGCGCATCGATCCGCGGCTCAGGATCGTCCGGGCGGAAGCAGGGCTGACCTGGCTTGAGGTCAACCACGATCTGCAACACTTCGGGCTTGCGGCCGCTGGGGGTTTCGTGGGGACGACAGGGGTCGCCGGTCTCACCTTAGGTGGCGGACTCGGGTGGCTGGTCCGAAAGCACGGCCTCGCCTGCGACAACCTGGTCTCGGTCGACGTCGTCACCGCGGACGGGCGCTTCCTCCAGGCCAGCACAGAAGACAACCCCGACCTCTTCTGGGCTGTCCGGGGTGGTGGCGGCAACTTCGGGATCGTTACCTCGTTCGAGTTCGAGGTCCATCCAGCCGGAACCGTCCTCGCCGGACTGGTCGTCCATCGGGCCTCTCGCGCTCGCGAGGCTCTGAAGTTCTGGCGAGACTTCGAGACAACAGCGCCGCGGGAGTTGACCGCCGGTGCACTGCTGTTCACGGCACCTCCGGCACCATTCCTGCCGGAAGATGTCCAGGGGGAACTGGTCGTCGGCATCGGCGGGGTCTTCACCGGCGATCTTGAGGTCGGGGAGAAGGTACTACGACCACTTCGTGACTGGGGGCCGCCTGTTGCGGACATCATCGAGCCGATGCCTTACAGCGCCGCACAGACGATGGCTGATGTATTCTGGCCGCACAACTTCCAGAACTACTGGAAGTCGGATTTCCTGAACGGACTTTCGGACGACGCGATCGGCACAATTGTCGAACAGTTCTCCTCCGTGCCCTCGTCGATGACGACGGTCGTCATCGAACACAACGGGGACGGCGCGATGAACGACGTTGGTCGCGATGAGACCGCCTTCTGGCACAGAGACTCCACCTATAACTTACTCGTCACCTCGATGTGGGAGGATCGGCGGAACGCCGAGGAGAACGTCTCCTGGACGAAGGACTTCGTCGGAGCGACCGCGCGATTTGCGAGCGGTGGGGTCTATGTTAACTATCTCGGCGAGGAGGGATCAGGCCGAATCCGATCGGCTTTCGGCTCGAATTTCGATCGACTCAGTGCAGTCAAGCAGAAGTACGATCCGGAGAATGTCTTCCGACTGAACCAGAACATTGAGCCAAATGATTAGTCGCAGTCGCGAAGGACACTCACGGGACGCTCCTATGGTTCGTCAAGCCCCTGCGGCTGGTGGGTGTTCGAGCTGTCGGTAGAGCTGGCGGGTGATGTAGCGCTTGAGGCAGCGG
>NZ_JNYD01000008.1 GCF_000717175.1 Pseudonocardia autotrophica
ACTCCTCAGAAGCCACCAACGACAAGAACCGATCAGCCACACCCTGCCGTCGCGGGCGTCCGGAACACCTCGTCCCGAACATCAACAACCTTACGGAGAACTGATGACGACCACGGAGAACCGCCGGTCCAAGCGGACCGAGGTACTCGAGGACCGCCCCGTCAACCTCGACGGGTTCGTGGAGGAGTGGCCCGAGAAGGGTCTCGTCGCCATGGAGTCCGACTTCGACCCGCAGCCCAGCGTGCGGGTCGAGGGCGGGAAGATCGTCGAGCTCGACGGGCGCGCCCGCGCCGACTTCGACTTCATGGACACCTTCATCGCCGACCACGCGATCGACGTGGAGACGGCGGAGGAGGTCAACGCGATCCCGTCCGTCGAGATCGCGCGGGCGCTCGTCGACCCGCGGGCCTCGCGGGACGAGCTGACCCGGATCGGCCGCGGGCTCACCCCGGCGAAGATCCTCGACGTCGTCAAGCTGATGAACGTCGTCGAGATCATGATGGCGATGCAGAAGATGCGGGCCCGCCGCACGCCCGCCAACCAGGCGCACTCCACCAGCGCCAAGGACAACCCGATCCAGGTCGCCGCGGACGCGGCCGAGGGCGCGCTGCGCGGCTTCGCCGAGCTGGAGACCACCCTCGGCGTCGTCCGGTACGCGCCGCTCGTGGCGATCGCGCTGCAGGTCGGCGGCCAGGTCGGGCGGGGCGGCGTGCTCACCCAGTGCGCCCTGGAGGAGGCCACCGAGCTCGAGCTCGGCATGCGCGGCATCACCGCCTACGCCGAGACGATCTCCGTGTACGGCACCGAGTCCGTGTTCGTCGACGGCGACGACACCCCCTGGTCCAAGGCCTTCCTGGCCAGCGCGTACGCGTCGCGCGGGATCAAGATGCGGTTCACCTCGGGCACGGGCTCGGAGGTGCAGATGGGCAACGCCGAGGGGCGGTCCATGCTGTACCTGGAGATCCGCTGCATCCTCATGGCCAAGGGCGCCGGGGTGCAGGGCCTGCAGAACGGCTCCATCTCCTGCATCGGCGTACCGGGCGCGGTGCCCGGCGGGATCCGGGCGGTGGCCGCCGAGAACCTGATCGCCAGCTGGATGGACCTGGAGTGCGCCTCCGGCAACGACCAGTCCTTCTCGCACTCGGCGATGCGCCGCACCGCGCGCCTGCTGCCGCAGATGCTGCCGGGCACGGACTTCGTCTGCTCCGGCTACTCGGCGGTGCCGAACCCGGACAACATGTTCGCCGGCTCCAACCTCGACACGGACGACTACGACGACTGGAACACCATCCAGCGCGACCTGCAGGTCGACGGCGGCCTGCGGCACGTCCGGGAGACCGAGATCCTGCAGGCCCGGGAGAAGGCGGCCCGCGCGCTGCAGGCCGTGTTCGCCGAGCTCGACCTGCCGCGGATCACCGACGAGGAGGTCGAGGCCGCCGTCTACGCCAACGGCAGCGGCGACTACCCCGAGCGGGACGTGCTCGAGGACCTCAAGGGCGCGCAGTCGGTCATGGACCGCGGGATCACCGGCCTCGACCTGGTGAAGGCGCTGGAGCGCAGCGGCTTCCACGACGTGGCCGAGAACCTGCTGACGGTGCTGCGCCAGCGCGTCTCCGGCGACCTGCTGCAGACGTCGGCGATCCTGACGGACGACTTCGTCCCCCTCTCGGCGATCAACGACGCCAACGACTACGGCGGCCCGGGCTCCGGCTACCGCCTCCAGGGCGAGCGGTGGGAGCAGCTCAAGAAGCTGCGCCACGTGACGAGCGCCGAGAACCCCGAGACGGAGGTGTCGTGATGACCGCCCCCACCGCCGAGCGCACGCTCACGCTCAACGAGGTCGGCCCGGCCAAGCGGGCGTCGCGACCCGACGAGGTGGTCGTCGCCGTGTCCCCGGCCTTCGCCGACCCGTTCACCAAGACCATCGTCGACGTGCCGCACGCCGAGGTGATCCGGCAGATCCTGGCCGGCATCGAGGAGCAGGGCGTGCACGCCCGGATGATCAAGGTGTGGGACACCGCGGACCTCGCGGCCGTCGCGCACACCGGCGCCCGGCTGTCCGGCTCCGGCATCTCGATCGGCCTGCTGTCCCGCGGCACCGCGATGATCCACCAGCGGGACCTGCCGCGGCTGAGCAACCTGGAGCTGTTCCCGCAGTCGCCGCTGCTCGACGCCGAGGTGTTCCGCCGGATCGGGTCCAACGCCGCCCAGTACGCCAAGGGCGAGTCCCCGGCCCCGGTGCCCACCCGCAACGACCAGATGGCCCGGCCGCGCTGGCAGGCCAAGGCCGCGCTGCTGCACCTCAAGGAGTTCGAGTGCATCGTGGCGGGGCGGAAGCCGGTGGAGGTCGAGCCGGTGATCACCCGGGCATGACGCGACGGCTGGTCGTCGGCGTCGACATCGGCAACTCGACGACCGAGGCGAGCGTGGCCGCCGTGTCCGGGGACTCCGCCGAGTACCTGGGCACGGCGCTCACCCACACGACCGGGGTCAAGGGGACGCCGGAGAACACGGACGGGGCGGTGTCGGCGGTCCGGCGCGCGCTGGAACGGGCCGGCCGCACCGAGTCCGAGGTCGAGACGGTCCTGCTCAACGAGGCCACGCCCGTCATCTCCGGGCTGGCCATGGAGACGATCTCCGAGACGATCATCACCGAGTCGACGATGATCGGGCACAACCCCGCCACACCGGGCGGGGAGGGGCTCGGGGTCGGCACCACGGTGGCGATCGACGCGCTGGCCGGCGCGTCCGGCCCGACGATCGCCGTCGTCGGGGCGGGCTGGGACTTCGACGACGTGGCGACCGAGCTCAACGCGGCCACGGAGCGCGGTCTCGAGGTCGTGGCCGCGGTCCTCGCGCACGACGACGCGGTGCTCGTCGTCAACCGGCTGCGGGTGCCGATCCCGGTCGTCGACGAGGTCGGCGCGGTGGAGAAGGTGCCGCTCGGGATGCGGGCGGCGGTGGAGGTGGCGCCGCCCGGTCGCACCATCCGGACGCTCTCGGACTCCTACGGTCTGGCGTCGGTGTTCGAGCTGGACCCCGACCAGACCAAGCAGGTCTCGCCGGTGGCGCGGGCGCTGACCGGGAACCGGTCCGCCGTCGTCGTCCGTACCCCCAGCGGTGACGTGACCGACCGGCGGATCCCGGTCGGCACGCTCACCCTCACCGGGGCGGGCAAGACCCTGCAGGTCGACGTCGACGCGGGCGCCGAGGCGATCATGGAGGTGCTCGGCCGGGTCCAGCCGCTCGACGACGCGACCGGCGAGGCCGGCACGCACGTCGGCGGGATGCTCGCGCAGGTCCGGGACACGATGACGGACGTGACCGGGCAGCCGGCCGCGGAGATCCGGATCCGGGACGTGCTCGCCGTCGACACCTTCGTGCCCAAGGAGGTGCGCGGCGGCCTGGCCGGCGAGGTCGCGCCGGAGAACGCCGTCGCGCTGGCGGCCATGGTGCGCACCAGCCGGAGCCGGATGCAGGTGGTGGCCGACGAGGTCGCCGCCGCGCTGGGCTGCCGGGCCGAGATCGGCGGCGTCGAGGGCGAGATGGCGGTCCGCGGGGCGCTGACCACGCCCGGCACGGCCGTGCCGATCGCGGTGCTGGACCTCGGCGGCGGGTCGACCGACGCCGCGCTGCTCGACCGCGACGGCGTCTCCTCGGCCGTGCACGTCGCCGGGGCGGGGGAGCTGGTCACCAAGCTGATCGGCTCCGAGCTGGCGCTCGACGACCGGGAGCAGGCCGAGGCCGTCAAGCGGTACCCGCTGGCGAAGGTGGAGAGCTTCTTCCACGTGCGGCACGAGGACGGGACGGTGCAGTTCTTCCCGGAGCCGCTGCCGTCGCACGTGTTCGCGCGGGTGGTCACGATGACGCCCGAGGGCCCCGCGCCCGTCGCGACCCGGCACTCGGTCGACCACGTGCGGCGGGTGCGCCGGGAGGCCAAGCGGAAGGTGTTCGCGGTCAACGCCGTGCGGGCGCTCAAGCAGGTCGCGCCGGGCGGCAGCCTGCGGATGCTGGATTTCGTGGTGCTGCTCGGCGGCTCGGCGCTGGACTTCGAGATCCCGGACCTCATCGCCGACGCCCTCGCCGGCTTCGGGGTGGTCTGCGGGATCGGCAACGTCCACGGCAGCGAGGGGCCCCGCAACGCGGTGGCGACCGGGCTGGTCGACGCGCACGTGGCGGGCTCGTGACCGAGAAGCCCGCGATCGTCCTGCGCCACACCGGGTCCCCGGACCCGGTGGTGCTGCGGGAGGTGTGTGCGGGGGCGGAGGAGGAGGGTGTGCCGACGCGGGTGGAGCAGGTCCGCGACGCGGACGTCCTGGCGCTCGCCCACGCCGCCGCGCTCGAGTCCCCGCTGGAGACCGGGATCGGGATCGACGGGGCGGGCGGGGTCGCGGTGCACCACGCGTCCCTGCCGCAGGACGACCCGGTGCACCAGGTCGAGGCGGGCTCCCCGCGTCCCGACCTGCGCATCGCCGGTCGCACCGCCGCCCGGATCGTGAAGGTCCTGCCCCTGTGAGTGGCAATAGTCGCTATGGCGACTATTGCCACTCACGAGGACGGGGTGGCTTGTCGTCGTCCCGGCCGGTGTGCCGCGGTGTTCACCATAGGTGAACGCCGTCTAGGATGGTCAACGTGAGCCGGCCGAGCCCCGCGACCTGGGAGCCCATCGTCGACGCGATCGGCCCCAAGGTGCGCGCCGCCCGCACCCGGCTCGGGCTGTCGTTGCAGCAGCTCGCGGCCCGCGCGGACGTCTCGGCCGCGGCGGTGCACAAGGTCGAGCGCGGCGACATGGTCCCGACGATCACCACGCTGCTCAAGCTGGCGGGTGCGCTGGGGCAGCCCGTGTCGGCCTTCGTCGACGACAGCGGGCTCGAGCCGCCCCCTGCCGTCCACGTGCGGTCGGCGGAGCGGCTGCCCGCGCCGCGGGACTGGGCGCCGGGTGCGCTCGGGGTCGCGGTGGAGGGGCTCGCCGCGCCCACGGACGCGCTGCGGGCCGCGGCGGTGGAGGTCGTGGTCGAACCGGGCGGCGAGAGCGGCGACACCCGGCCGCGCCGCCCGGGCGAGGAACTGGTGATGGTCCGGGAGGGCACCCTGTCGGTCGAGGTCGCGGGGGAGACGTACGAGGTGGAGGCCGGGGACGTGCTGCACTACCCGACGGACCGGGGGCACGCCTGGCGCAACGCCGGCGACGTCCCGGTCCGCGCGGTCTGGGTGATCCTGCGATGAGCGCGCCGGCCTCCGAGACGCTCGCGGAGCTCGCCGCGGCCTGCCTCGCCAACCCGGGGCTCGCCGCGAAGGCCGAGATCGCGCTGGTCGGCGAGGTGCTGGGCGGCACCGACTGGCAGGGCGGCCCGGGCGACGACGGCGCGGTCGTCACCGCGCACGGCGGCCCGGTCGTGGCCTGCGGCGAGGCCCTGTTCCCGCCGTTCGTGGCCGCCGACCCGTACGGCGCGGGGTTCGCGGCGGTGCTGACGAACGTCAACGACGTCGCGGCCATGGGCGGGATGCCGCTCGGGATCGTCGACACGGTGGTGGCGTCGGAGGACCTGGCGCGCAAGGCGCTGGCCGGGATGCGCGAGGCCGCGGAGCTGTACGACGTCCCGATCGTCGGCGGGCACCTCACGCTGCACGAGGGCGACCCGGCCATCTCCGCCTTCGCCGTCGGGGCCACGGCGGCGCCGCTCTCGGTGACGCGCGCCGCGCCCGGGCAGACCCTGGTCGTGGCCGCCGCGCTCGACGGGCGGATGCGCGAGGACTTCCCGTTCTTCCCCGCCTTCGAGTCGCGCGGGCGGCGCAGCGCCGGCGACGTCCGGCTGCTCGGCACCCTCGCCGGCGAGGGCGTGGTGGTGGCGGCCAAGGACATCAGCATGGCTGGGCTCGTCGGGTCGCTGGCAATGCTGCTGGAGCCGGGGCGGTTGGGGGTGACGGTCGACGTCGCGGCCGTGCCCGCGCCCGCCGGAGTGCCGCTGGTGCGCTGGTTCAACTGCTTCCCCAGCTTCGGCTTCCTGCTCTGCGTGCCCGCCGGGCGCGAGGAGGAGTGCCTCGCCGCCTTCGCCGAGCGGGACCTTGCCGCCGGCGTGGTCGGGCGGCTCGACGACTCCGGCATCCTCGCCCTCACCCGCGGGGACGAGCGGGTGGAGGTCCTGGACCTGCACTCCACCGCGGTCACCGGCCTCCCCCGCTGACCACACCTCCCGACTCGCGCTGCCGAACCTCCCGACTCGCGGAAGTGGCAGCCTCTGTTCCGCGAGTCGGGAGTTCCGGCACCGCGAGTCGGGAGTTCCGGGAGCGCGAGTCGGGAGTTCCGGGAGCGCGAGTCGGGAGTTCTGGCACCGCGAGTCGGGAGTTCTGGCACCGCGAGTCGGGAGTTCTGGCACCGCGAGTCGGGAGTTCCGGCACCGCGAGTCGGGGTGTGCGCTTCGGGGAGGTGTGCTCAGGGGGCGACGCGGAGGTGGCGCGGTGGGGTCGCGGGGGCCAGGGTCGGGCAGATCCCCTCGCCCCTCCCCGTCGTCATCCCGACCGCCTTGCCCAGCGCCGCGACCGGCGCGGCCGTGCGGGTGCCGCGCAGCGCGGCGTCGGCGGCGAGCGAGAAGATCCGCAGCGCCCGCTCCGGGTCCCGCCAGCGGTGCTTCTCCGCGAACTCCACCCAGCGCGCCGGTGGGATCGTGGCCTCCTCCGGGTACTCCAGCTCCGCCCAGGTCACGGCCGTCTCGAACAGGTCGACGATCGCGTCCGGGTCGGTCTCGACGTCGAGCAGCCGGTCGTGGTGGGCCCGCCACGGATGGTCCGCACGGCACTCCGCGGGGCAGGCGAGCCGGGCCGGGACGGGAATCTGCTCACGTGCGGGCTGCTCGGGCACGGCGGGCCTCCGATCCGGCGGGCGCTGGGGACATCCCAGTTCTAGATCCCGACCGGCACCGGGCGATTTCCGGACTGTTTCATCCGGATGAAGGAGCCCCGCGAGCGCGTGGCCTGCGCCCTCCGCAGCGACGGATCAGCCGAAGAAGACCTCCGCCTCGGCGTAGAGCGCGGGGTCGACCGTCTTGAGCCGCTTGGTCGCCTCGAGCAGCGGGACCATCACGATGTCGGTGCCGCGCAGGGCCGCCATCGTGCCCCACTCCCCGGCCTCGACGGCGTCGATGGCGTGCAGGCCGAAGCGGGTGGCGAGCCAGCGGTCCCGTGCCGTGGGCGTGCCGCCGCGCTGGACGTGCCCGAGCACGGTCGTGCGGGCCTCCTTGCCGGTGCGGCGCTCGATCTCGTGCGCCAGCCAGTCGCCGACCCCGCCGAGCCGCGCGTGCCCGAACGCGTCCTTCTGCGCGCTCTGCAGCACCTCCGCGCCGCCGATCGGCATCGCGCCCTCGGACACGACGATGATCGACGCGTAGCGGTCCCGGAAGCGGCTCTCCACCCACGCCTCGACGCGGTCCATGTCGAAGGGCTGCTCGGGGATGAGGATGCCGTTGGCGCCGCCCGCCAGGCCCGCGTGCAGCGCGATCCACCCCGCGTGCCGGCCCATGACCTCGACGATCAGCACGCGGTGGTGCGACTCGGCCGTGGTGTGCAGGCGGTCGATCGCCTCCATGGCGATGGAGACCGCCGTGTCGAAGCCGAACGTGTAGTCGGTGCCGCCCAGGTCGTTGTCGATCGTCTTGGGCACGCCGACGACCCGCACCCCGTCGTCGTGCAGCCTGGTCGCGACGCCGAGGGTGTCCTCGCCCCCGATCGCGATCAGCGCGTCGACGCCCTGCGCCTCGAGCGTCTCGCGGATCCGGGCCACGCCGTCGTCGATCGCGAAGGGGTTGGTCCGGGAGGAGCCGAGGATCGTGCCGCCCCGGGGGAGCAGGCCGCGGACGTCCGGCACGCCGAGCGGCCGGACGTCGCCCTCGAGGACGCCACGCCAGCCGTCGCGGAACCCGACGAACTCGTGCCCGTACGCCGCCGCGCCCTTGCGGACGATCGCCCGCAGCACGGCGTTCAGACCGGGGCAGTCGCCCCCGCCGGTCAGGACCCCGACACGCATGGCGGGCCTCCGATCTCCATCGATGCAGAAACGCGCCGATGTTACCGTCGTCACGAGAGCGCGGCCGGGTGGGTCCGGGCACCCGGGGGACCCGCGGTTCGGGCCCCGGGGCCGGGGGTACCGATGGGCATGAGCACGACGAACGCCGTCTCCTCCGACGCCGTCTCCCGTTCCGTCGACGCCGCCCACTCCCGTCCCGAGGGCGCCTCGGACGAGCTGGTGGCGGCGGCCGGCAAGTTCTCCGAGATGCTCGAGCGGATCGAGCGCGCGCGCGGTGCCCTCTACGAGTTCCACCAGCTCATGGGCGGGGCGGACGCGATGCTCGACGACGTCGTGGAGCAGCTGCGCGAGTGCGGCCAGCCGGCGTGGGCCGAGCGCATCGAGACCGAGCTGATCGGCCGCAACGCGATCGAGGGCCGGTGGAGCTTCCAGATCGTCGAGGACTTCGACGACAACTACTACACCCCGCTCAAGGACACCGAGCGCGCGCTGCGCGACGACCTCATGGAGGGGCGCCGGCACGTCTTCGAGGCCGAGATGAAGCAGAGCCGTCGCACCCACGGCCACCCCCACCACACCGCCACCCCGGACTCGGAGGACTGAGGCGGAGGCGGCCTCCGTCCTCCTGGGGTCTTCGTCACGTTCGACACGTACTTCGGCGAGGTCCTGGGCGCCGTGCTCGACCGGCGCGGTGTGCTGGTGCGCTGGGGCGACCCGATCCTGCCCCCTGGCCGGACGGACCGGGCACCCAGCCGCGGCCCGCGGTCGTGAACATCTGGCACGAGGGCGAGGACGGCCGCCCGGCCCGCATCGGGGTCTGACGTTCCCGCAGCTCAACCCCTGTGAGTGGCGATAGTCGCCAGAGCGACTATCGCCACTCACAGCTCAGGTGCAGAGGTCGGGGTCGGGCTCGCCGGAGCCCGCGGAGCCCTCGAACGACACGTGCACGTGGTCGAAGTGGTTCTCCGTGGCGTTGCCCCGGTTCTCCATCGACTCCCAGCCGTCGCCGTAGTTGATCCGCTGTTCCCAGATCACGTACGAGATGCCGAGGGCCTCGCGGTTGGCGAGGGCGCAGGCGGCGATCCGGTCGCCGTGCGCGCCGGTCGTCATCAGGTCGAGGGCCTTGCCGGTGGGGTGGTCGGAGACGCGGCCGCGGCCGGCGACGCCTATGAGGTCCGGCTGGTCGTAGAGGCAGGAGAGGAACCGGGCGGCGTCGCGGACCCACGGCTTCACGGCGCCGAGCTCGGACAGGTCGACCGCGCAGTGCGTGCGGGCCTCGCGGGCCAGCCGCTCCTCCTCGGCACGCCGGGCGGCGTCGTTGAGCCCCGCGGACTTCAGCAGGTTCTCTGCGGCGACGAGCCCGGGCGGGTCGGCCTCGCGACGGACCGGCAGGACGCTCGCCGCGAGGGCGGCGCCGTCGGCGGCGAACAGCTCGTCGTCGACGACGTCGGCCGACGCCAGGCCCACCTCGGTCGCGTTCACCGCGGCGGACGGCGCCGTGCCCAGCAGCGACGCCGCCGGCGCGACCACGGCCAGCGCGCCGCCCGTGACCGCGGCGGCGGTGGCGCCGCGACGCAACGCCTGACGGCGGGTGCGGGGCGACGGGGCGCCGGCGCGCGCGAGCAGCCGGCGTACGTCGACCGTCCCGCGACCGGGCGCGCCCGCGGCGGGGGAGCGGTGCCGCGACACGTCCTGCCTTCTCGGTGCGAGGCCCGGGCGGACCGCCGGTGCGGGGACACCGGGCGGAGGGTCTCCGGGTCCGTCGGGGGAACCGGGCCGTCGCGTCGTGTCCAGAATGTAGCGGAGAGGTCACGAATCGCCGGGTATCGGTGACTCACCGTGAGTCGTGCGTGCCCGCGCGCGCGGCGAGCGGTCGGCTCACCCGTCGAGCGCCACGATGTCCGCGAGCACCGACGACGGCGTCGGCCGACGGTCCGGCGCGGGGCTGTCGTGCACCACCAGCAGCCGTGCGGGACCCGGTCCGGGCAGCAGCGAGATGCCCTCGGCGTGGTCCTCGCCCTGCCCGTGCGGGAGCGCGCCGAGCAGCGGGAGCCGGTCGCGGCGGATCAGCTCGCTGCCGCCCGACGCCGCCGCGTCCCGCCAGCGGTGGAGCCGCACCGGGCCGGACAGCGCCATGCTCGGTCCGGCGAGGACGAGCAGGTCGTCGCCGTGCGGGCAGAGGTCGCGCACGCCCAGTCCGCCCAGGTCGAGCAGGTGGGTCCGGTACCGCTCGCCGCCCCAGAAGGCACCGAGGACGAGGCGGCCGTCGTCGGTCGGGTCCGGCTGCGGGAGCAGCTCGAGGACCACCGCCCAGCCGCGCAGCACCGGTCCCCGCAGCCCGACGTAGACGGAGTCGCCGAGCACGGCCAGGCCCTCGACGTCGAACCCGTTGTCCTTGCCCGGCACCGCGAGGAACGGGCCGAGCCGCGGGTCGTCGGCGAGCAGGTCCGCCAGGCCGACGCTGCCGGGTGCGCCGACCACCGCGGAACAGACGCCCGCCGCCGTGCGCAGCCGCAACTCGGGCGGCCCTTCGGTGTAGGTCTCGACGGCCAGCCGTGCGAGCACGTACCGGTTCTCCTCGCGGCGTACCTTCGACAGCCGCTTGAGAGCCTTGGTGACGTCGTCGTGCGGCCGGACGCGGCGGCGCTTGAGGCTGTGCGAGCCGATCGCCCACAGGAAGCCGCCGGACCGCGCGAGCCCCTCGACGTCCGCCTCCTGCTCCGGCGGACCGGGCAGCCGGACCAGCTCGGCGAGCGGGAACGTGACGGGCTTGTCGGCCACGGCGAGCCCGTGGTCGAACTCGAGCCGCTCGATGGTGGCGGTCTCGTCGCCGGCCAGCCACAGCGTGGACCCCTCGACCCGCACGGCCGAGAGGTTCACGTGGTTGCCCGAGCGGACGGTGTCGCCCGCGAACCGGAGCTCGACCTGCCGTTCGAGCCGGAGGAGACCTGCGTCCATCCTCCAGTTCTACCGCTGAGGCGGGCTCGAGGTCAGCAGGTCGCCGGGCGCCCGGAGGGCGCCGAGCTCTCGAACGACACGTGCACGTGGTCCTCGTGGTTGGCCGTGGGGCTGCCGCGATCCTCCATGGCCTGCCAGCCGCTGCCGTAGTTGATCTGCTGCTGCCAGATCACGTAGCTGATGCCGAGGGACTGCATGTTCTGCAGCGCGCAGTCCGCGATCGCGTCGCCGCTCGCCTTGCCGACCATGAAGTCCGCCGCGAGGCCGGACGGGTGGTCCGAGGCGTTGCCCCGGCTGCCCACGCCGAGCGTCTGCGGCCGGCCGAACTGGCAGCCCAGGAACTCGACGGCGTCGGACACCCACGGCTTCACCGCGCCGAGGCTCGCGGTGCTCATGCCGCAGGAGGTGCTGCCCGAGCTCGTCTGCAGCGTGCGGCCGGCGAGCGCCTGCTTCGCACGGTCCTCGGCGGCCGACGCTTCCGCGGCCGCCTCCTCCTTCTTCCGCTCGACCTCGGCCGTGGCGTGCTCGCCCGCGATCCGGGCGGCGTCGGCCAGCGCGGTCATCTCGACGACGGGTGCCTCCCGCTGCGTCGGGATCGCGGGGGCGGGCACGGCCTCGGCGGCGAGCCGTGCCTCGGGCGACGCGCTCGTGGGGAGCGCGGCGTCGACGGATCCCGCCAGTGGGGCGGCGGCCGCGATCACGGCGACGACGCCGCCCGCGGCGAGTGCGAGCGCGGACCCGTGACGGACGGGACCGGGGACCGACCGGACCGCGTCCCCCACCCCTGCGCGACGACGCCGTGGGGAGCTCGGCGCCGGCTGCTGGTGGGGGATCGCGGAGCGGCCTCGTGGGGAGCGATGCCGGGCCACAACGACCTCTCGTGTTCAGCTGTCGGACGGCGACCGGGCCGCGGGCGGTCCGAAGGGGATCGACCCTGCTGGGGAGGCGGGCGTTCGGGGCGCCCAGGGCCGTTCGTGATCGTTCCGTGATCCGGTCGCGACCGACGCTAGGGGCTTCCGGCCCGGCCTATGCGCGGAGGTTGCTCCTGCTGAGACGATCGGATCGGGCGGAGCGACGAACGGCCGTTCGGGTGGTGTCGGTCTCGCCGGGCGGTCGGCGCGTGGCTGCGTTCACAGGTGCGGTGCCGTTCGGCGCGCCGTTCGCGACGGCTGCGGTAGGGCTTCCACCGAACGACCGGTCCGGACGGGTGTGGGGCGCCTCCGTCTGGACCAGCGTCCTAAGTGGAGGGGTGCGTGTGGACCGGCCCCTGTGGGCAGAGCTCGTGTGACGGCGGCCGCGGTGGAAGTCCGGCTCGGGTGTCCGGATCGATCCGTCCTGACCATGATCTGCGTTCGCGTGCGCTCGAGGCTGTCGGGCGAGCCGTGCCTGCACGCTGCCGGCGGAGATAGGCAGGGGTGTCGGGCTGGATCCGCGTTCGAGTGCGCTTGTGGCTGCTGGACGAGCCGTGCATGCCCGCAGCCGGCGATCATGGGCGGGCGCTGGGTCGGATCCGCGACTGCGTGCGCTGCAGGCTGCCGAACGAGCCGAGCGTGCACGGAGCTGACGATCATGGGGCGGCGTGGCCGGCCTTGCCTTCCCGCGATCACCGGTGATCAGCGAACGGGTGCGCTCAGGGCCGGTGAGTCGACCTTCTCCGCACGTCGACGGTGATCATCGGTGGCGGCGGTCCGGGAGGTCGCCGCCCCGGGACGGCCTCGGGAATCATGCCGCGAGACGATCGGCCGGACGGTCCGAGGGGCACCCGCGTGTGGCGGGAGGACCCTCGGGCGGTCCGTGCGGGCGGCCTCAGGCCCGGCTGGTGCGGTGCCGGCCGCCGAGCGTGCCGGGCAGCCCGCCGCGCTGGATGTACTCGGCCTCCTCGGCGACCTCGCGGGTGGCACACGGCCACGCCGCGGCGATGCCCGACGCCTCGCGGCACTCCCGGCAGTACCCGTGCGGATCGGGGGTGTGCTGCGAGAGCGTGCGCTGCAACAGGTCGGGCATACCGGACAAGATCGACGCAAGCGCCACTGACTGTCACCTCCTGGAACTGTGGCCGCGAAGGTAGTGCTCCGACTACGCGAGGTGACAGCCAGGGTCGTTGCGAACCGGTTAACGGAGGCCTGCTATCGGCGTACGGACGAGGCGTCCGACGGGCGATCCGTGGGCGGGCGGAATGGTCGGTCGGGGCTCTTGCCGACGGCCCGGCGGGCACTCCGGCGATGCTCGGACGGAACCACCCGCTCGGGTCTCCGCACACCCGCTCGGGCGCCGGCCTACCGGAACCGCTCCGCCTCCGCCTGAACCCTTCCGCGGTACTCCGCCCACCACTCTGCGTCGCCGTCGGCGAGGTTGGAGTTGTCCGCGCGGAGGCCGGCGACTCCGTCGATGGTCTCGCGGACGATGTCGGCGTGGCCGGCGTGCCGGTGCACCTCGGCGACCACATGGACGAGGATCCGGCTCAGGGTGACGGGCCCGGACCACCACGGGACGTAGCCGGGGGAGCCGAGGTCGAGGGCGTCGATGGTGGCGTCGGCGTGCGCGTTGGCCGCGTGGAACAGGGCGACGATCTGCGAGCGGGTCTCGCCGGGCAGGGCCCACATGTCGTCGTTGGGCGCGGCGGTCTCCTCGGCCCACGGCAGCGCTTGCGGGAAGGGCCGGTCGAACACCTCGCCGAAGTACCCCGCGATCACGATCGCGGTGTGCTTGAGGAGCCCGAGCAGGTTGGTGCCGGTGGGGGTGAGCGGGCGGCGGGCGTCGTACTCGGTGACCCCGTCGAGCTTCCACAGGAGCGCCTCGCGGCCCTGTCGGAAGTAGTGGTGCAGCTCGGCCTTCGGATCGGGAGCGACCGTCATGGCGCCGTCCTACCGGTTCACGCCGGGACCGGCACCTTCTTTCCGCGTCGCAGGTTGGCGACCACCGCCAGCTCCTCCGCGAACCGGCCCCGCAGCAGCACGAGCACGCCCAGCGCGGCGACGCACCCTGCGGCGGCCGCAGCGACCAGCGTGAGCACGTCCGACCCGACCGGGCGCACCGCGGCGGCCACCGCCCAGCTCGCCAGCGCGACCGCCACGACGGCCGGCACGTGCTTGACGTACATCCGCAGCACCGCGCCCATCAGTCCCTCCGAGACGCGCGCGGAGAACCGCAGCATCACGAGGAAGTGCGCCAGGATCGCGAGGGACGCCCCGACGGCCACGCCGTCGACGCCCCAGAACCGCGCGCCGATCGAGCACAGCACCACGACCTCGGCCGCGTAGAGCCACTGCCGCCACGCCGCCCGGTACACCGCGCCGGTCGCGCGGGTCAGCGAGGTGCTGATCTTGTACGACGTGCGGGGCAGCAGGACCAGCGCGAACACCTGCACCGGCAGGATCACCGCGTCCCACTGCGAGCCGAGCAGGATGTGCACGACCTCGGGCGCGAGCACGAACAGCAGCACCGCGGCGGGCGCCGTCACGAGGGCGACCAGCGACGAGGTCCGGACGTAGGCGTGCCGCAGCCGGGCGCCGTCGTCCCGCACCCTGGCCATGGCCGGGAACAGGGCCTTGTCCGCGGCGCCGCCGATCACGTTGGCCGGCTCGGAGAGCAGGTTGTAGGCCCGCGTGTAGACGCCGAGCGGGCCGGTGCCCAGGACGTTGGCGACGACGAGGTTGTCGGCGTTGAGGGCGATCCAGTTGCCGAGCTGGGTGAGCGAGTACCCCGAGCCGAAGTTCAGCATCGGGCGCAACCGCGCCCAGGCCGCGGACGGCGCCTCGACCGCCACCGACGGCCGGGTGAGCGCCAGGTAGCCGACGCACTTGATCAGCGCGGCCGCGATCTCCGCCCACGCCAGGGCGGTCGCGCCGAAGCCGAGCAGGGCCAGCACCACGGACACGCCGATGATCCCCGGCCCGGCCGCGAGCAGGTCGACGACGGCCATCGGCCGGAACCGCAGGTCCCGCTGCAGCAGCCCGGTGGGCACGGCGGTGGCGCCGGCCAGCACGAGCGTGACCGACAGCATCCGGAGCAGGCCGGAGTCCGCGGGCAGCCCGACCAGCCCGTTCATCGACGGCGCGAACGCGAACAGCAGCCCGGCGAAGACCGCGGAGAGCAGGATCGAGAACCAGAAGGCCGCCGCGACGTCCCGGTCGGTGAGCTCCCGGCGGTGCACCAGCGCTGCCGCCACACCGAGTTGCGTGACGAGCTGGGTGAGCCCGACGACGAGCAGCGCCGCCGCGGCCGACCCGAACTCCTCCGGGGTGAGCAGCCGGGCGAGCACCACGGTCGCCGCGATCTGCAGCACCGCCTGCCCGACCGACCCCGTGAAGGACCAGGCGAAGCCGCGGACGGTCCGGGCGGTGAGACTCGGCTTGGACGGACGCCCCGGGTTCGGGATCGGCTCCGTGGGGGGCTCGGGCGGCAGCGCCGTCATCGGCGCATCGCGGGGTGCACGCGGCCGGCGACGGCGAGCCCGGCGTACCAGGCGAGCTGGGTGGCGGCGCGGCGCACGGTCTCGCCGCGGCGCGGGGGCCCGAACAGGCTGTCGGGCGACAGCCCGGACACGGCGGGATGGAACACCGAGTTCCCGACCCCCTTCGTCAGCATCAGGTCCGGCAGGCCGTCGCCCATGCGCCGGAGCTCGCGCGGGACCCCGTGGAAACTCCAGCACTCCGCGAACGGCGGCACGGGCCCGGGATAGTCGTGCACGAACTCGAGATCGAGCACCTTGAGACCCGCGTGAACGTCCCACATGAGGTTGTGGGGGGAGAGGTCGAGCACGAACTTGCCGCGCTCGTGCAGGTCGCGCGCGAACCGGGCGAGCCGGCGCACGACGTCCGGCCGCAGCTGGTGCATCTCCTTGACCCCGGACAGCGGCCGCACGAGGTGCCGGCCGACGTCCGTGTAGAACGGCGTGAGCAGCCAGTTGGGGCCGTGTTCGAGCAGCTCGGGCACCTCGGGCAGGTCCGCGAGCTCCAGGCGGGCCCGCAGCTCCCGCCGGAACGAGTCGAGCGCGCCCGGCCGGAAGATCTTGCACACCGAGCGGCCGTGCACCGGGTGGTCGACGAGCGCGACGCGCGCCCGGTAGCCGGGGGAGTCCGGCGCCAGCATCCGCACGAGCGGGAACGGCACCGAGCACGCCTCGATCAGCGCGGTGACCCGCGGGAGCAGCCGGGCCTGGACGCCGAGGTCGCCGAGGACCTCCAGGAAGTCCAGCGCCTGCTGCGGCCCGGTCGACACGTGCAGCGGCTCGTAGTGCTGCTGTGGGGGGAGCATGTGCAGCAGGCGGTGGGTGGTGTGCCCGCGGACCTCGGCGATGCGGTCGGCCATGCTCCGCACGCCCTGCACGACGCCGACGGGTGGCGCGACGTCGCAGGCGATCACGAAGGTGTGCGGGCCGCCGCCGGGCACCGGCCTGCCGTTCGGACCCCAGTCGGCGCCGGCCAGCCCGGTGCGGGCGGCGGCGCGCTGCGCGGCGTCGAGCTCGACCACGTCGAGGATCTCCAGGCCGCGCGCGATGCCGGCCACCGCCTCGTCGATCTGGTGCGCCGCGGCCTCGCGGACCACGAACACCACCAGCCCGCGCCAGGCCGGGATCTCGGCCGCGGGCCGGGCCGCGAGGCCCCTCGGCGGCGTGACCGCGTCGCGTGCGTCGTCGATCGTCATCGTCCCCCCATCGGCCCAACCGTCGGCCGGACGTGGCGAGCATACGGGTGAGGTGAACTCCGGGTGAAAGAGCCCTGACCGAGCGTCGACGACCGCAGGTTCGGCCCGTGACCAGCGGATGATCAGTAGACGTCGCGCACGTAACGCCCGTCGACGACCAGCTGCTTCACGTACGCCGCGGTGCGGTCGGCGTCCATCCCGCCGTGGGCCGCGACGACGTCGCGCAGCGCGAGGTCCACGTCCTTGGCCATCCGGCTGGCGTCGCCGCAGACGTAGAAGTGGGCGCCGTCGGCGAGCCACCGCCAGAGCTGCGCGCCGTGCTCGCGCATCCGGTCCTGCACGTAGACCTTGTGCCGCTGGTCGCGGGAGAAGGCGACGTCGAGCCGGTCGAGCGTGCCGTCGGCCCGCATGGCCTCCAGCTCCTCGCGGTAGTAGAAGTCCGTGGCGCAGCGCTGCTCGCCGAAGAACAGCCAGTTCGGCGCGGTGTGCCCGCGGGCCCGCCGGTCCTCGAGGAACCCGACGAACGGGGCCACCCCGGTGCCCGGCCCCACCATGATCATGGGTGTGGCGGGGTCGGCCGGCGGCCGGAACCGGGGCGACGACTTCACCAGCACCGGCGTCGACCCCTCGCCCGCCGCGTCGGCGAGGAAGGTGGAGCACACCCCGCGCCGGGACCGGCCGCGCCGGCTGGTGAAGCGGACCACCGACACCGTCAGCGAGACGGCGTCGGGGCTGGTCAGCGGGCTGGAGGAGATCGAGTACTGGCGCGGCTGCAGCGCGGTCAGCGTGTCCGCCCACTCCTGCGCCGAGGCCCGGACCGGGAACTCGGTGAGGACGTCCGGGGCCTGCCGGTCCCACGTCCAGCGCGCCAGGTCGGTGCCGTGCCCGGCCCGCAGCAGCTCCTTGAGCACACGGTCGCCGGTCCGCTCGGCGACGAACCCGAGTAGCGCCGGGGAGATCCGGGTGATGTCCAGGTGCCGGCCCAGGGCCTCGGCGAACGCCATGTCCGTGCCGCGCACCGTGACCGCCTCGTCGGCGGGCAGGCCGGTCAGCTCGAGCCACTCCGCGACCAGGCCGGGGTGGTTGACCGGCCGCACGCTGAGCGCGTCCCCCGCCTCGTAGGAGAAGCCCGCGTCGCCGGCGAGGGTGAACCGGCGGATCTCCTTGGCCGAGCCGGGCAGGCTCAGCAGCCGGGCCTCGCGCAGGGTCGCGTCGACGGTCGCGGGCGAGGGTTCGCCCGTCGGCGCCGGGGCGTCGACGGGGCGGGTGGTGGCCGGGGCCCGGGTGCCGTCGTCGTCGCCGGTCAGCAGGCCCACGACCTGCTCGGTCCACGCCGCGGCCGCGGCCTCGAAGTCCGGGTCGCAGTCCACGCGGTCGAGCAGCCGGGTGCCGCCGAGCTCGCCGAGTCGCTCGTCGACCCGGCGGCCGTGCCCGCAGAACTCCGAGTAGCTGGGGTCGCCGAGCGCGAGCACCGCGAACCGGACGTCCTGCAGCGGCGGGCGGTCGGCGGCGAGGTCCTCCCAGAAGCCGGTTCCCACGTCCGGGGAGTCGCCGTCGCCGAACGTGCTCGTGACCACGAGGAGGTCGGCGTCCGGGGGGAGGGCGTCCGGACAGGTGTCACCCATGCAGAGCAGCCGCGGATGCCGCCCGGCGGCGGTGAGTCGCGCGGCGACGGCGGAGGCCACGCCCTCGGCGTTGCCGGTCTGCGAGGCCCACAGGACGAGCAGGGGCCGGCCGTCCTCCCCAGTCTCCCCCGCGGTCTCCTCTGCCGGGCCGCCGGCAGCGAGCCGGGAGAAGGTCCCGGCCAGCATCCCGTTGATCCACGCGGCGGTCTCGGACCCCATCGGCGCACCGGAGGGCAGGACCGGCACGCCCGGCGCCCCGCCTCGTTCCACGCCGGCGAGGAAGCCCGCGAGGTAGCGCCGCTCCGCGCCCGTCAGCACCGGCGGGGTGAGGTCGAGCCCGAGCGCGGCCCCGACCCCTCGTGAGTGCGAATAGTCGCTATCACGACTATCGCCACTCACAGGGGCCCTCTCCAGCGATACCGCGCAGGCCTTGAGCTCGGGCTGCAGCGAAGCGGCGTCGACGGCGTCGTTGGTCACCGCGTTGACCGCGAGGTACTCGCCGAACAGGTCGCTCCAGTGGAACGGCGCCCAGCAGGTGCCCGGTCGCATCCGGTCGGTGACCACTGCCGGCAGCACCGCGCGTCCGCGCCGCGAGGCCACGGCGACCCGGTCCCCGTCGGCGATGCCCGCGGCCGCGGCGTCGACCGGGTTGATCTCGACGAACGGGCCGGGGTTGAGCTTGTTCAGTGCCGCGACCTTGCCGGTCTTGGTCAACGTGTGCCACTGGTGCTGCACCCGGCCGGTGGTGAGGACGAGCGGGAAGTCGTCGTCGGGCAGCTCGGCCTGCGGCATGTGCGGGCGGGGGAGGAACTGCGCCCGGCCCGACGGCGTGGCGAAGGAGAGCCGCCCGTTCTCCGGCCGCCGCCGCTGGCTGACCCCGTCGTTGAGGTAGCGGACCGGGTTGCGGTCCGGCCCGTCCGGCGCGGCGGGCCACTGGACGGGTGTCGCGCGCAGCCGCTCGTAGGTCACGCCCCGGACGTCGTACCCGGTGGCGGGGTTCCAGGCTTGCTTGAGCTCGTCGAACACCTCCTCGGCCGACGAGTAGGTGAAGTGCTCGGCGTACCCCATCTCGCAGGCGACCCGCGCGATGATCTGCCAGTCCGGCAGCGCCTCGCCCGGCGGCGTGACCGCGGGCCGCAGCAGCGTCATGTTCCGCTCGGAGTTGATCATCACGCCCTCGACCTCGGCCCACATGGCCGCCGGGAGCACGACGTCGGCGTAGGGGTTGGTCTCGGTGGCCTCGAAGACGTCCTGGGTCACCACGAAGTCGCAGCGCTCGAGCGCGTCGATCACCACGCCGCGGTTGGCCACGCTCGCGACGGGGTTCGTGCACACGATCCAGCAGGCCTTGATCTCGCCCTCGGCCATCCGCGCGAACATGTCGATCGTGCCGGTGCCGACGTCGGCGCGGATCGTCCCCTCGGGCACCGCCCACAGCTCCTCGACGAACCGGCGGTCGTCGGCCGACAGCACGGCGCGCTGGCCCGGCAGGCCGGGGCCCATGTAGCCCATCTCGCGCCCACCCATGGCGTTGGGCTGGCCGGTGAGCGAGAACGGCCCGGAGCCCGTCCGGCAGATCGCGCCGGTGGCCAGGTGCAGGTTGACCAGGGCGTTCGTGTTCCAGGTGCCGTGGGTGCTCTGGTTGAGCCCCATGGTCCAGCAGCTCGTCCAGTTCGCGGCGCCGCCGATCAGCCGGGCCGCCTCGCGCAGGTCCGCCTCGGGCACACCGGTGATCGCGGAGACGGCGTCCGGGGCGTAGTCGGCGAGGAACTCCGGCATCGCCTCCCAGCCCTCGGTGAACTCGGCGACGAACTCCTCGTCGACCGCGCCCTGCTCGACGAGCAGGTGCAGCAGACCGTTGAGCAGCGCGAGGTCGGTGCCCGGCTCGACCTGCAGGAACAGGTCGGCCTTCGCCGCCGTGGCCGTCCGGCGGGGGTCGACGACGATCAGCTTCGCGCCCTGCTTGACCCGGTCCATCACGCGGAGGAAGAGGATCGGGTGGCAGTCGGCCATGTTCGCGCCGATCACCAGGAAGACGTCGGCATGGTCGAGGTCGGCGTAGGAGCCGGGCGGGCCGTCCGAGCCGAGCGACTGCTTGTAGCCGGTGCCGGCGCTGGCCATGCAGAGCCGCGAGTTCGACTCGATCCACCTCGTGCGCCAGAAGCCCTTGGCGAGCTTCGTGGCGAGGTACTGGGCCTCGAGCGTCATCTGGCCGGAGACGTAGAGCGACAGCGCGTCCGGCCCGTGCTCGTCGAGGATCTCCCGCAGCCGGCGGGCGGTCTCGCTGATAGCGGCGTCGACCGGGGCGGGCTCGGCCTCGGCGCCGCGCCCGGGCCGGCGCAGGGCGGTGCCCAGCCGGCCGTCGGCGACGAGCATCTCGGCGCTGTGCGCGCCCTTCGTGCACAGCCGCCCGACGTTGGCGGGGTGCTCGGCGTCGCCGCGGACCTTGCGGATCCGGGTGGCCCCGTCCGGGCCGGGTTCGAGGTCCAGCACCATGCCGCAGCCGACGCCGCAGTAGGAGCAGACCGTCCGAACGCTGGTGAGCGGGCCGGGGTCCGGTGTGCCCACGCCTGAAGTCCTCCGTGCCGTCGCGCTGCTGACCTGCGCGGGTTCTCGTCACCCGCCCGGACGACGCTAGGAACGGGGGATTGCCGTCAGGTCAGCGCAATCGGTCCGCCGTGTCACATCCCGCTCACCACGGCCGGCGTGCCGGTGTGCGGCGCAGGTCAGGACGTGGGCTGGGTCACCCGCACCGCGAGGACCGCGGCGAGCCCGGTGACGTCCAGGGCGCGGGCCGGGGCGCTGCCCGCCGCGACCACCACGGCGAGGTCCGGCCGCAGCGCGACGGCCTCGCTGAGCAGGGCGATCCCCGCGCTGCTGAGGTACGGCACCCCCGCGAGGTCGACGACGAGCGGAGCCTCCCCGGAGCGCGCGGCGGGCAGCAGGGCGCGGGCGACCGGCTCGCGCCCGGCGAGGTCGACGTCGCCGGTCACGACGAGGACCTGCGCGCCGCCGGGCCCCGTGCGCCACGTCACAGCGGCGGGGACGGAGGCGACGGGGCGGTGCGGGAGCGTGCCGGCGGGCGCCGGCGGCGCGGTGCCGGGCGGCACCCGGAACGCCACGCGCGTGCCGGTCCCGCCACGCTCGATCTCCAGCTCCTCGCCGAGCTCGCGCATCACCCGCAGGCCGTGCCCGCGGTAGCCGGAGTCCGCGGGGACGGGGCGCCAGCGGCCGGCGTCGGCCACGGCGACCTCGACGGCGCCGTCGCCCGCCCGCGCCAGCGACCAGGTGAAGTCGCCGCCGCCCTCGGGATAGGCGTGCTCGACGGCGTTGGCCGCGGCCTCGCCGAGGGTGAGCTGGACGTCGTCGGCGGCCTCCGGCAGCACCCCGGCCTCGACCAGCCACGCGGCGGCGGCGCGGCGCATCCCCCGCAGGCTGGTGGGGTCGGCCGGCAGGGTGGCGGACAGCGGGGCCGGCACGGTCCGGACGACGAGGAGGGCGACGTCGTCCGCCGGGGCGTACCCGCGGAGCACCCCGGCGACGACCTGCTCGGTCAGCGCACCGGGATCAAGGTCCGCGTGCTCGCGCACGGTCGCGGCGAGCCGGTCCAGCCCGGCGTCGAGCACCTCGTCGCGGGTCTCGACCAACCCGTCCGTGTAGAGGACGAGCGAGGTCACGGGGCCGAGGACCTCGGCGCCCTCCGGCCGCGGCGAGCGGGCGGACGCGCCCAGGACCGTGCCTGCGCCGCCGGCGAGGAACCGGGTGCCCTCCTCGTCGAGCAGCAGGACGGGCGGGTGCCCGGCCGAGGACCAGCGCAGCTCGCCGCTCGACCAGTCGTAGGTCAGGCAGGCGCAGCTGCTGCCGGCCGACCCGGGGACGTGCGCGGCGAAGCGGTCGAGCCGCTCCAGCGCGGCGGCGGGGGAGCGGCCGTCGAGCAGGTGCCCGGCGAGCGCGCTGCGCAGCTGCCCCATGACCGCGGCGGCCGCGGGCCCGTGCCCGACGACGTCGCCGATCACCAGGGCGACCCGCGTCCCGTCGAGGGGGAGCAGGTCGTACCAGTCGCCGCCGGCGTGCGCGTCCTCCGCCGACGGCGTGTACCGCGCCGAGGCGGCGAGCCGGGCGAGGGCGGGCAGTTCACGGGGCAGGAGGCTGCGCTGGAGCACGGTTGCGATCTCGCGTTCGGCCTCCAGCAGCCGCGCCCGGTGCAGTGCCTGGGCGCACTGGTCGGCGAGCGACTCGGCCGTCGCGCGCTCGGTGGGGCTGGGCACCCGGCCCTGCGGCAGCGCGACCGTGAGCAGGTCGGTCCCGCCGTCCGCGGCGCGCAGGGGCAGGCAGCCGAGCGAGCCGTATCCCCGCTGCGCCAGGGCGTCGTGCACCCGGGCGTGCCGGCCGGCCCAGCCGAAGCCGGCCGCGTCGTCCGTCCCCTCCTCGAGCAGCCAGAGCGTCGCCCCGCGCAGGCCCGCGAGCAGCCCGTCGGGCCGTGCCGTCAGCGCCCCACCGCCCGCCAGCCGGTCGTCCGTTCACCCGGCGACGGCGATGCTGCGCAGCCCCTCGTCGCCCGCGGGCTCCCACACGGCCACCCCGCACGGGCCCAGCAGCTCGCGGACCTGCTCGAGGGCGACCTCCGCGACCCGGGCCGGCGTCGCGGCGGCGGACAGCGCGGCGGTGGCCCGTTGCAGCAGCCCGAGCTGGCGGTTGGCCTCCTGCTCCCGGCGCAGCAGGTGCTCCCGCTCGGCCTCGGCGCGCCGCCGCTCGGTGATGTCGCGGCCGATCGCCTGCAGCCGCTCGCCGGCGAACCGCATGGACAGCTCGACCGGGACGGTGCCGCCGTCGCGCCGGCGCAGCTCCCACACCTCGGTGAGGGGCTCGCCACCCCGCAGCGCGGCGAGCAGCTGCTGGAGCCGGCCCACGTCGTCCGGCCGCACCACGTCGGCGATCGAGAGCCGGAGGTGCTCCTCGCGGGTGTGGCCGAGCATCGCGCAGGCAGCCGGGTTGACGTCGATGTAGCGCCCGTCGGCGTCGGCGAGCCAGATCCCGTCCGTGGCGCGCTCGGCCAGCAGCCGGTACCGCTCCTCGCCCTCCCGCACCGCGGCGTGCGCGTGGGCCCGCTGCAGGGACTCCCAGCAGCGCGCCACGACGGCGTCGAGCAGGGCGACGTCGTCGGGGGTCCAGCGCCGGGGCGTCGCGTGGTGCACGGCCATCGCGGCGACGAACCGCCCGCCCTTGTGCAGCGGCGTGCAGATCACGGCCGCGATCCCGGTGCGGTGGTAGATCTCCCGCTGCGCGGGGAGCACCCGGGGATCGGTCTCGGCGTCGTCGAGCACGTAGGGCACGCCCTCGCGCATGCAGCGCAGGGTGTCGGCGCTGAACTCCGACATCGCCATCCGGCCGGTCAGCGGCGGCAGCCCGCGGGCGTAACTGCCCGTCATCGTGAAATGGTCCTCGTCCGCCTCGGCCTCGGCGTAGGCGCACCGGTCGACCTGCATGTGCTCGCCCAGCATCCGCGCGACCACCCGCATGATCTCCTCGGGGTCCTCGAGCGGCTGCAGCGCACGTTCGAGCCCGGCCGTGAAGCGGGGATCCGCGGCACCGGGGGCCGCGGGGGAGTCGAGCACCGGAGGATCGTAGCCACCCGGGCCCGGGGTCGCAGGGCGTTCGGTGCCGAAGCCGCTGGTCAGGGCCTGACGGGACCCCGGAGACACGAAAAGCGGCCGAAGCCGCTTCGTCGTGCCCCCGGCAGGATTCGAACCTGCGCTCCCGCCTCCGGAGGGCGGTGCTCTATCCCCTGAGCTACGGGGGCGACTCCCGCTCGCCGCGTTCCCGCGGCGTGCAGGAGAAACCCTACAACACCCCCGGATCAGTTCTGCGGGAGGGGCTGCGCACCCCGCGCGGCCAGCAGCTGCCGCATGAGATCGGCCTCGGAGGTCTGCGCCGACAACGCCTGCGCGGCGAGGTTGCGGACCTCCGGCAGGGCCGCGCGCTCGGCCGCGTACTGCAGCATGTCGGCGCCGCCGAGGTGGTGGCGCAGCATCAGCTGCAGGAAGAGCGTGTCGAGCTGCGTGCCCGAGGCCGCCCGCAGGTTCCGCAGATCCTCGTCCGTGGCCATCCCGGGCATCCGGGCGGCGCCGGCCGACGCCGCGTCGGACATCGCGTGCCCGTGCCCGGCGTCGGCCGGGTCGGCCATCCAGGTCATGTAGGGCCGGCCGGTGGGGAACGGGGCGGCGCCCCAGAGCCCGAGCCAGCCCTGCATGCGCCCGATCTGCTGCAGCTGCGTGGTCTCGATGTCGAACGCCAGCTGCTTGACCTGCGGGTCCGACGTGTGGTCCCGGGCCCACGAGGCCATCTCGACGGCCTGCTCGTGGTGCACGGTCATGTCCTGCGCGAACCCGACGTCGACCGAGTCGGCCGACGGCGTGGTGGTCCCCGCGGAGCCGGGCAGGCCGATCAGCATCCCGGCGGCCCCGCCGATGAGCAGCAGCGCCACCGCGGCGGCGATCACCACCAGCGGGCGGACCCACCGCGGCTCGCGGCGGCCGGCGTCGGCCGCCGCGTCCGGTTCGGCGAGGTCCGCGGCCACGGGGCTCACTGGCCGCCGGTGGTCGGGTCGGGCATCGTGCCGCCGGTGGTGCCGGCGCCGCGCTCGGCCACGATCGTGCCGCCGTTGATCTCGGCCACGCCCGGGGTCGGCTCGAAGGCCGGCGGGTTGTCCTGGTCGAACGCGCCCGGCCCGAGGGCCTGGCAGGTCGCGCCGATCTCCGGGTAGTTGTACTGGTTGCGGCGCAGCGCGGTGATGAACTGGTCGATCCGCGGGTCGTTCGCGTCGCCCAGCTTGAGCTGGTGGTTCCACGCCTGCAGGGAGATCGGCTGGTCCAGGCCGGGGTAGGGCGCCATCACCGTGTACGGCTGGCCGTCGACCTTCGCGGAGAGGGTGTCGAGCGCCGCCCCGCTGACCTGGTCGGGGTTGTAGGCGATCCAGACGGCGCCGTGCTCGAGCGAGTGCACGAGGTTCTCCTGGCGTACCGCCGTCGGGTAGACGATCCCGGTGCACGCGGCCCAGTACTGGTCGTGGTCCCCGCCGAACGGCGGCGTGTGGGTGTAGGCGACGCGGGTCGGCCCGACGACGTGCCCCTGCCCGGACCCGGTGTAGTTGTCCGTGACCACGCCGGCGATCTGGGCGGACGGGTCCCGGTTGGTGTCGCTCGGGGTGTACGCGGCGAGGGCGTCCTGGGCGGCGCTGTTCTCGTTGTTCTTGTAGACGGCGTAGCCGAAGATCGCGCCGGCGAACAGCACGACGACCAGTACGCCCGCGATCAGGCCCCACGGCGTCGACCGCTGGGTGACGACCGAGTTGCGGGCCTTGTTCCGACTCGCCTTGCTGCTCTTGCCGCTGGCCATGAACCGTCCAGTTGATCGGGGGTCGAGGGCGACCTCACCCAGATGGCGGTCGCGGCCCCGCAGTCTAGGAGCGCCGCCTGAGAAACCCCCGAGTGCCACCTCCTATCCTCGTGGGGTGACTCCCGACGTGCTCGCCGACCTGGTCCGTGTCGCCGCGCTGGACGTGCTGGCCGCGCGCGGCCTGGCCGCGGACGCGCTGCCCGCCGACGCGGGCGTCGAACGGCCCCGCAACCCCGAGCACGGGGACTACGCCACCAACGTCGCGCTGCGCACGGCCAAGAAGGCCGGCGTGCCCCCGCGGGACCTCGCGGGCTGGCTTGCCGAGGACCTCGCGGGCCGCGCCGGGATCGCGTCCGCCGAGGTGGCGGGGCCGGGCTTCATCAACCTCCGGCTGGCCGCCGACGCGCAGGGCGCGCTGGTCGGCGAGGTGCTGGGGGCCGGCGGGGCGTACGGCACCGGCGACGAGTACGCCGGGCGCAACGTCAACCTGGAGTTCGTCTCCGCCAACCCGACCGGCCCGCTGCACCTGGGCGGCACCCGCTGGGCCGCAGTGGGCGACGCGCTGGGCCGCGTGCTCACCGCGCGCGGCGCGAAGGTCACCCGCGAGTACTACTTCAACGACGCCGGCGCCCAGATCGACCGGTTCGTCGCCTCCCTGGTCGCGGCCGCGAAGGGCGAGCCCGCGCCGGAGAACGGCTACGGCGGCGCCTACATCGCCGACATCGCCGCCCGGGTGGTCGAGGCCGAGCCGGCGGCCCTGGGCTCCCCCGACCAGGACGAGATCTTCCGCCGGGTCGGCGTCGGCCTCATGTTCGCCGAGATCAAGCAGGACCTGCACGAGTTCGGCACGGACTTCGACGTCTGGTTCCACGAGAACTCGCTGCACGAGTCCGGCGCGGTCGACGCGGTCGTCCAGCAGCTCAAGGACTCCGGCGCGCTCTACGAGGCGGACGGCGCCTGGTGGCTGCGGTCGAAGGACTACGGGGACGACAAGGACCGGGTCGTCATCAAGAGCGACGGCCGCCCGGCCTACATCGCCGGCGACCTCGCCTACCTCCGGGACAAGCGGGCGCGCGGCTTCGACCTGTGCATCTACATGCTCGGCGCCGACCACCACGGCTACATCGCCCGGCTCAAGGCGGCGGCCGCCGCGTTCGGCGACGACCCCGCCGTCGTCGAGGTGCTCATCGGCCAGCTGGTCAACCTGGTCAAGGACGGCCAGCCGGTCCGGATGAGCAAGCGCGCCGGCACCGTCGTCACGATGGAGGACCTGGTCGAGGCCGTGGGCGTCGACGCCGCCCGCTACTCGCTGATCCGCTCGTCGGTCGACTCGGCGCTGGACATCGACCTGGACCTGCTGGTCAAGCGCAGCAACGACAACCCGGTCTTCTACGTGCAGTACGCGCACGCCCGGCTGGCCTCGCTCGCCCGCAACGCCGCCGACCTCGGCGTCGAGCCGGGGACGGAGTACGGCCTGCTCGAGCACCCGCGCGAGGGCGACCTGATCCGCACGCTGGGCGAGTTCCCGGAGATCGTGCGCGCGGCCGCCGAGCTGCGCGAGCCGCACCGGGTCGCGCGCTACCTCGAGGCCCTGGCCAGCGCGTACCACAAGTTCTACGACAGCTGCCGGGTCCTGCCGATGGGCGACGAGGAGGTCACCGGGCTGCACCGCGCCCGGCTCGGCCTGTGCGTCGCCGCCCGGCAGGTGCTGGAGAACGGTCTCGGGCTGCTCGGCGTGAGCGCACCGGAACGGATGTGAGGACGGACCCGTGAGAGCGCACCCCGCCGGCCCGCTGCACGGCGGCATCCAGGCGCCGCCGGAGACGGCCGGCCCCCGCCCGACCGGCGCCGCCGAGCTCGACCACCTCGCGCCGGCCGTCTGGCCGCGCAACGCCGCCCGTGGCGCGGACGGCGCGCTGCGCGTCGCCGGTGTCGACGTCCGTGAGCTGGCCGAGCAGTACGGCACCCCGCTGTTCGTGGTCGACGAGGGGGACTTCCGGTCCCGCGCGGCCGAGTTCGCCGCCGCCTTCGGGGCCGAGTCCGTGCACTACGCGGCCAAGGCCTTCCTCAGCACCGAGATCGCGCGCTGGGTCGCCGACGAGGGCCTGTCGATGGACGTCGCGAGCGGCGGCGAGCTCGCCGTCGCGCTGCGCGCCGGCTTCCCGGCCGGGCGGATCGCGATGCACGGCAACAACAAGTCCGTCGCCGAGCTGGCCGCCGCCGTGGAGAGCGGCGTGGGCCGGATCGTGCTCGACTCGTTCCACGAGATCGTCCGGCTCGACGCCGTGGCCGCCGAGCGGGACGTCGTGCAGCCGGTGATGATCCGGGTGACCGTGGGCGTCGAGGCGCACACGCACGAGTTCATCGCCACCGCGCACGAGGACCAGAAGTTCGGCTTCTCCATCGCCGGTGGCCTGGAGTCCGACGCCGCCGAGGCCGCCCGCCGTGTGCTCAAGGCCGGCAACCTGCAGCTCGTCGGGCTGCACAGCCACATCGGCAGCCAGATCTTCGACACCGAGGGCTTCGAGGTGGCGGCGCACCGCGTCGTGCGGCTGCTGGCCGACCTGCACCGCGAGCACGGCGCGGCCGCCCTCGCCGACCTCGCCACCCTCGACCTCGGCGGCGGCATCGGCATCGCCTACCGGCCGGACGAGGACCCGCTGTCCATCCCGGCGCTGGCGAAGGAGCTGCGCGGGATCGTCGAGCGCGAGTGCGCGGCGGCCGGGCTCGACGTGCCGGAGATCGCCGTGGAGCCGGGGCGCGCCATCGCGGGCCCCGGCGGGATCACGCTCTACGAGGTCGGCACGCTCAAGGAGGTCCCGCTCGGCGTCGGCGCGCGGCGGTACGTCAGCGTCGACGGCGGGATGAGCGACAACATCCGCACCGCCCTCTACGACGCGCTCTACGACTGCCGGCTCGTCTCCCGGGCGTCGGCGGTCGACTCGGTGCCCGGCGGCGACCGGCCGGCGCTCTCGCGCGTGGTCGGCAAGCACTGCGAGTCCGGCGACATCGTCGTGCGGGACTGCTGGCTGCCCGCCGACCTCGCCCCCGGCGACCTGCTGGCCGTGGCCGCCACCGGCGCCTACTGCTACTCGATGGCCAGCGCGTACAACCGGCTGCCGCGGCCGGCCGTCGTCGCCGTCCGCGACGGCGAGGCGCGGGTGATCCTGCGCCGGGAGACGGACGAGGACCTGTTCCGGCTCGAGGTCGGCCCGTGAGGCGGGCCGCGTGCGGACGGGCGTGAGGGTGGGCACCCCGGACTGTCGCGCGGGGCGCCGAGCAGGGATGATCCCCGGTCGGGCCCGGCCCGTCGCACCCGCCGGGATCGCCCGCATGACCGTGTCAGGAGGATCGTCGTGACGTCAGACGCGCCCGTCCGGGTCGCGCTGCTGGGCTGCGGGACCGTCGGGTCCGAGGTCGTCCGGCTGCTCGAGGACCAGGCGGGGGACCTCACGGCCCGCGTCGGCGCGCCGGTCGAGCTCGCCGGGGTGGCCGTGCGCCGCCCGCACCGGCACCCGGAGCTGAACCCCGACCTGGTGACCACGGACGCCTCTGCGCTCGTCACCCGGGACGACGTGGACGTCGTCGTCGAGGTCGTCGGTGGCATCGAGCCCGCCCGCACCCTCCTGTTGCAGGCGATCAAGTCCGGCAAGTCCGTGGTCACCGCGAACAAGGCGCTGCTCGCCGAGGACGGGGCCACGCTCGCCGAGGCCGCGGACGCCGCCGGCGTCGACCTCTACTACGAGGCGTCCGTCGCGGGCGCGATCCCGCTGCTCCGCCCGCTGCGCGAGTCGCTCGCCGGGGACCGGATCACCCGCGTGGCCGGGATCGTCAACGGCACCACCAACTTCATCCTCTCCGCGATGAGCGCCTCGGGCGCCGGCTACGCGGAGGCGCTCGAGGAGGCCACCCGGCTCGGGTACGCCGAGGCCGACCCGACGGCCGATGTCGACGGCTACGACGCCGCCTCCAAGGCGGCGATCCTCGCCACCATCGCCTTCCACACCCGGGTCACCGCGGCCGACGTGCACTGCGAGGGCATCCGCCGGGTCACGGCCGCGGACATCGCCGCCGCCCGCGGGCTCGGCTGCGCGATCAAGCTGCTCGCGATCTGCGAGCGCGTCCCCGGCTCCGGCGGTGCGCCCGAGTCCGTGTCCGCGCGCGTCTACCCGGCGATGATCCCGCTCAGCCACCCGCTCGCGGGCGTCGACGGGGCGTTCAACGCCGTGTTCGTCGAGGCGGACGCCGCCGGCCAGCTGATGTTCTACGGCCAGGGCGCGGGCGGCGCGCCCACCGCCAGCGCCGTGCTGGGCGACCTGGTCGCCGTGGCCCGCAACCGGGTCGCCGGCGGGCGCGGGCCGCGGGAGTCCGCCTACGCGAGCCTGCCGGTGCTGCCGATCGGCGACGTGCACACCCGCTACCACGTCAGCCTCGAGGTCGCGGACCGCGCGGGCGTGCTGTCCGCGGTCGCGGGCGAGTTCGCGCGGCGCGGGGTGAGCATCGCCGCGGTGCGCCAGACCGGCGGCCGCGAGGACGGGGACGTGCCGGAGGCCGAGGCCGCGGAGGAGGAGCTGGCCGCGCGCCTGGTCGTCGTGACGCACGGGGCGCCGGACTCCGCGCTGCACGCGACGGTCGAGGCGCTCGCCGGGCTCGACGTGGTCCGCGGTGTGGAGAGCGTGCTGCGCGTGGAGGGGCTGGGCCGTCCGGTCAGCACCCTCGGCGTGGCCGGATGAGTGCGCGGGCGGACGACGCCGCGCGATGACGGGAGAGACTGTGAGCACCGCCGTGAACCGGCTGGCCCCCTGGCCGGGCGTGATCGAGGCCTACCGCGACCGGATGCCCGTCGGGCCGGACTGGGAGATCGTCACCCTGGCGGAGGGCGGCACCCCGCTGCTGCCGGCGCCGGTGCTGTCCGAGCGCACCGGCTGCGAGGTCCACCTGAAGGTCGACGGCCTCAACCCGACCGGGTCCTTCAAGGACCGCGGGATGACCATGGCCGTGACCGCGGCGCTCGCCGAGGGCAAGCAGAGCGTGCTCTGCGCGTCGACCGGCAACACGTCCGCCTCGGCGGCCGCCTACGCCGCCCGCGCCCGGATGACCAGCGCCGTGCTGGTGCCGCGCGGCAAGATCGCGCTGGGCAAGCTGGCCCAGGCCGTGGCGCACGGGGCCCGGATCCTGCAGATCGACGGCAACTTCGACGACTGCCTCGAGCTGGCCCGCAAGACCACCGCGGACTACCCGGCCATCGCGCTCGTCAACTCGGTGAACCCGACCCGGATCGCCGGCCAGGCCAGCGCGGCCTACGAGATCTGCGACGCGCTGGGCCGCGCCCCCGACGTGCACTGCCTGCCGGTGGGCAACGCGGGCAACATCACCGCGTACTGGAAGGGCTACCGCGGCTACCACGCCGACGGGCTCGTGTCCTCGCTGCCGCGCATGTTCGGGTTCCAGGCCGCCGGCGCCGCGCCGCTGGTCCAGGGCGCGCCCGTGAAGAACCCCGAGACGATCGCCACCGCGATCCGGATCGGCGCGCCGGCCTCGTGGAACGGCGCCGAGACCGCCCGCGAGGAGTCCGACGGCCGGTTCGCCGCTGTCACGGACGACGAGATCCTGGCGGCGCACCGGCTGCTGTCCACCCGCGAGGCCGTGTTCGTGGAGCCCGCGTCGGCCGCGAGCGTCGCCGGGCTGCTGCAGGCCTCGGCGAACGGCTGGCTGGACCGCGGGCAGCTCGTGGTGTGCACCGTCACCGGCAACGGGCTCAAGGACCCGGACAGCGTGCTGGCCACCGCCCCGGCGCCCGAGATCGTGCCGATCGACCCCACGGCCGTCGCCGCGGCCCTGGAGCTGGCCTGATGGGGCGGCCCACCGAGGTGCGGGTGCGCGTTCCGGCGTCGTCGGCCAACCTCGGGCCCGGCTTCGACTCGCTCGGGCTCGCGCTCGGCCTGTACGACGACGTCGAGGTGTGCGCCACGGCGGAGCCCGGCGTGCACGTCGAGGTCGAGGGCGAGGGCGCCGCCCAGGTGCCGTGTGACGAGACGCATCTTGTGGTGCGCGCCATGCGGACCGCGTGGGCGCTGTTCGGGGACGAGCCGGCGGGCCTGCGGATGCGGTGCCGCAACGCGATCCCGCACTCGCGCGGGCTGGGCAGCTCGGCCGCCGCGGCGGTGGCCGGCGCCGTCGCCGCCTGCGTGCTGTCGGGGCGCGACCCGAAGCTCGAGCAGGAGGCGTTGCTGCAGGTCACGGCCGGGATGGAGGGGCACGCGGACAACGCCGCGGCCAGCCTGCTCGGCGGTTTCGTCGTGGCCTGGGAGCAGGTCGGGAACACCAGCGCGCGCTTCCACGCTGTACGCCTCGACGTGCACGCCGGCATCGCGCCGGTCGCGCTCGTCGCAGGGGTCGAGTCCTCCACCAAGACGACCCGCGGTCTCCTTCCCGAACTGGTCCCGCTGCCCGACGCGGCGTTCACCGGGAGCCGGACCGCACTCTCCGTCCTCGCCTTCACCCAGCGGCCCGAGCTGCTGATGGCGGCCACGGAGGACCGGCTGCACCAGGGCTACCGCCGCCCGGCCTACCCCGGGTCCGCGGACCTCGTCGACGCGCTGCGCGCCCACGGCGTCCCGGCCGCGATCTCCGGCGCCGGACCGACCGTCCTGGCGCTGACCACGGACGGGACGCTGCCCGGGGACGTGGACACCGCCGGTTTCACGGCGCTCCCGCTGCCCGTCGACACGCTCGGTGCGCAGGTCGAGATCGGCTGAGGTCCTGCGCCGACACGCCGGGCCCGACCGGGGGTGTTGTTGCCGCGGAACCCTGGACGGTCTACCCTCGGTTTCGCACGGCGATCCACGCGTCATCCGCGTGGCCTCTCGAGCCGGAACCCACTCACTGCAGTCCATGCGGTCGGAATCCGGACCGGACCGAGCGGCCTCTTCCCCGCGACCGTCGCACTGGTCGCCGCCCCTGCACATCGCCGACGGCGGCTCTCTTCATGCCGCCCCGGCGTCGTAGTCCGGCGGAGGAGCCGGACGTGACGTGTGGAATCCGCTGGTCCCGGCACCGCCCGCGGGCCGGTCAGGAAGGAACTTCGTGAGCGAGACCGATCTCGTCAGCACCCCGGCAACGGCAGAGGGTGCTGCCCCCAAGAGGCGGGGCGGACTGTCCGGAATGGTCCTCGCCGACCTGCGCCAGCTCGCCGGGGAGCTGAACATCCCGGACATCGCCGGGATGCGGAAGGGCGACCTCATCGCCGCCATCAAGGAGAAGCAGGGCGCCGCGCCGGCGAAGCGGACCTCGAGGAAGGCCTCCGCCGCCGACCAGCTCCCGCTCGACGGCGGCGAGGACACCGCGCCCGTCAAGCCGCGCCGCACCCGCGCGGCCAAGGCCGAGAGCGTCGAGGCCCCTGCGGCGCCCGCCGCGGAGACCGCGGCCCCGGCGGCGCCCGCCGAGCAGCCGGCCGAGCAGCCGGCCGAGGCCCCCGCCTCCGCCGAGGCCCCCGCCCCGACCCGGCGCCGCCGCGCGGCGACCCGGCCCGCGGGCGCCCCGGAGCCCAAGCCGACCCCCGGCGTCAACGGGGTCGCCCCGGCCGCCGACGTGGCGAACGGGCAGGTCAACGGGCACGCGCCCGAGCAGGCCGCCAACGGTGCCGCCCCGGCCCCCGAGCAGGCCGGCGGGCAGCCCGCCGAGTCGCCGGAGGGCGAGGAGGGCGGCCGCCGCCGCCAGACCCGCCGCCGCTCCGGCGGCGAGCCGCAGTCGGACACCCTCGAGGCGGTGGCCGCGAGCGTCGGCGCCCCCGAGAAGGAGAAGTCCGACCGCGGCGAGCGGTCCGACCGGGACGGCGAGGGCGGGCGCAACCGCGGCCGCAACCGCAACGACCGCAACGATCGCGGCGAGGGCGGCGGACGCAACCGCACCGACCGCAACGAGCGCACCGACAACCGCGGGGACGGCCGCGGGGACGGCCGGAACGAGCCGCGGGACTCCCGGGCGGACGACGACGGCGACGAGGACGGCGACGGCCGCGGTCGCCGCGGGCGCCGCTTCCGGGACCGCCGCCGGGGCCGCGACCGCGACACCCGCGGGGGCGGCGAGCGCAACGTCGACACCGAGGTGCGCGACGACGACGTCCTCCTGCCGGTGGCCGGCATCGTCGACATCCTGGACAACTACGCGTTCGTCCGGACCACCGGCTACCTGTCCGGCCCGAACGACGTCTACGTGTCATTGTCGATGGTCCGCAAGCACGGTCTGCGCCGCGGCGACGCGATCACCGGCGCCGTCCGCCAGCCCCGCGAGGGCGAGCAGCAGCGGCAGAAGTTCAACCCGCTGGTGCGCATCGACAGCATCAACGGGCGCGACCCGGAGTCGGGCAAGCAGCGGCCGGAGTTCACCAAGCTCACCCCGCTCTACCCGAACGAGCGGCTGCGCCTGGAGACCGAGCCGTCGAAGCTCACCACCCGGGTCATCGACCTGGTCATGCCGGTCGGCAAGGGCCAGCGCGCCCTGATCGTCTCGCCGCCGAAGGCCGGTAAGACGATGGTGCTGCAGTCGATCGCCAACGCGATCACCACGAACAACCCCGAGGTCCACCTCATGGTCGTGCTCGTCGACGAGCGGCCGGAGGAGGTCACCGACATGCAGCGGTCGGTGAAGGGCGAGGTCATCGCCTCGACCTTCGACCGCCCGCCGTCGGACCACACCGCGGTCGCCGAGCTCGCCATCGAGCGCGCGAAGCGGCTGGTGGAGATGGGGCACGACGTCGTCGTCCTGCTGGACTCGATCACCCGGCTGGGCCGCGCCTACAACCTGGCCGCCCCCGCGTCGGGCCGGATCCTGTCCGGTGGTGTCGACTCGACCGCGCTCTACCCGCCGAAGCGGTTCCTCGGTGCGGCGCGCAACATCGAGGACGGCGGCTCGCTGACCATCTTCGCCACCGCGCTGGTCGAGACCGGATCGACGATGGACACGGTGATCTTCGAGGAGTTCAAGGGCACCGGCAACGCCGAGCTCAAGCTGGACCGCAAGCTCGCGGACAAGCGGATCTTCCCGGCGATCGACGTCGACGCGTCCGGCACCCGGAAGGAGGAGCTGCTGATGTCCGGCGACGAGTTCGCCATCAGCGTCAAGCTCCGCCGCGTGCTCGCCGCGCTCGACCACCAGCAGGCGATCGAGCTGGTGCTGGGGCAGCTCCGCAAGACCCGCACCAACATCGAGTTCCTCATGCAGGTCCAGAAGACCACGCCGGGGAACTTCGGCAACGACGACTGACCCGCGCCTCGACGCCCGGCCCCGGTGGGAATCCCCGCCGGGGCCGGGTGGTTGAATGGGTCCGTACGCATCCGGCTCCGGTTCACCCACATCCGGGGGCTCCGCCCCCGGAAGCCCCCGAACGGCGAGGGGTGTGAGACCCGGCGGCCGATCTTCGAGAGGAACATCCCATGCGTGAGGGCATCCACCCCCAGTACGTCGAGACCCAGGTCACCTGCGGTTGCGGCAACTCGTTCACCACCCGCAGCACCAAGACCAGCGGCTCGATGACCGTCGAGACCTGCTCCGCCTGCCACCCCTTCTACACGGGCAAGCAGCGGATCCTGGACTCCGGTGGCCGCGTCGCCCGCTTCGAGGCGCGCTACGGCAAGCGCAAGGCCGCCAAGTAGCTTCCCCGTCCGGCGCCCGTCCCCTCACCAGGGGCCGGGCGCCGTTCGCATGTCAGGGGTGACGACCAGGGAGAGCGGGGTACGTGGTGGCGGTGAGCAGCAGCGCGGCAGGCGTGGACGCGCTGATCGACGAGTACGCCGAGCTGGAGACGCGGCTGGCCGACCCGGCGGTGCACGCCGACGCGACCACGGCCCGCAGGCTCGGCCGGCGCTACGCCGAGCTCGGCCCGGTCGTCGCCGTGGCGCGCGAGCTGGCCGGAGCACGGTCGGACGAGGCCGCCGCGCGCGAGCTGGCCGCCGAGGACCAGGCGTTCGCCGCCGAGGCGGCGGAGATCGCGGCGCGCATCCCGGGCCTGGAGGCCCGCCTGGCCGAGCTGCTGGTCCCGCGCGACCCGCACGACGGCGACGACGTCGTCATGGAGGTCAAGTCCGGCGAGGGCGGCGAGGAGTCCGCGCTGTTCGCGGGCGACCTCGTGCGGATGTACACCCGCTACGCGGAGCGCCGCGGCTGGAAGGTCGAGGTGCTCGACTCCGTCGGCTCCGACCTGGGCGGGTACAAGGACATCACCCTGCTCCTCAAGTCCCGCGCACCGACGCCGGACGGCGTGTGGTCCGCCTTGAAGTTCGAGGGCGGCGTGCACCGGGTGCAGCGCGTCCCGGTCACCGAGTCGCAGGGGCGCATCCACACCTCGGCAGCCGGCGTGCTCGTCTACCCCGACACCGGGGAGGACGCCGAGGTCGAGGTCGACGAGAACGACATCCGGGTGGACGTGTTCCGCTCGTCCGGGCACGGCGGGCAGAGCGTCAACACCACGGACTCGGCGGTGCGCATCACGCACCTGCCCACCGGGATCGTCGTGAGCTGCCAGAACGAGCGCTCGCAGCTGCAGAACCGGGCGCGCGCCATGGAGGTGCTGCGGTCCCGGCTGCAGGCGCTGCACGAGGCCGAGCAGGCCGCGGCGGCGTCGGCGGAGCGGAAGTCGCAGGTCAGGACGGTCGACCGGTCCGAGCGCATCCGCACCTACAACTTCCCGGAGAACCGGATCTCCGACCACCGGGTGGGCTACAAGGCGCACAACCTCTCCGCGGTGCTCGACGGCGACCTCGACGACGTCGTCGGCGCGCTGACGAAGGCCGAGCGGGCCGAGGCGATCGCCGCCGCCGAGGGCGCGTGAGGCACGCGTGAGCCGGGAGCCCCTGCGGGTGGCGATCGCGGAGGCCGAGCGGTCGCTGGCGGCGGCCGGGATCGAGTCGCCCCGGGTGGAGGCGGAGTTCCTGGCCTCGCACGTCGTCGGCGTGCCGCGCGGGCGGCTGATGCTGCACCCGCTCGTCGACCCGCCGCAGGTGGACGAGCTGCGTCGGCTCGTGGCCCGGCGCGCCACCCGCGAGCCGCTGCAGCACGTCCTCGGCACGGCCGTCCTCGGACCCGTCGAGGTCGCCGTCGGGCGCGGGGTGTTCACGCCGCGCCCGGAGACCGAGCTGCTCCTCGAGTGGGGCCTGCGGCAGCTGCGCGGCGTCGAGAACCCGCTGGTCGTGGACCTGTGCACCGGCACAGCGGCGCTCGCGCTCGCCTTCGCCGAGAGCCGTCCCGACGCGCGGGTGCACGCCGTCGACATCGACCCCGGCGCCCTGAGCTGGGCGCGGCGGAACATCGCGGCCCACGGCGACCGCGTCACGCTGCACGCCGCGGACGTCCGCTGGCCGGACCCGCTGCCCGAGCTCGAGGCCCGCGTCGACCTCGTGGTGTGCAACCCGCCGTACGTGCCCGAGGGGACGCCGGTGCCGCCCGAGGTCGCGGACTGGGACCCTGCCGTCGCCGTGTTCGGCGGGGCGGACGGGCTGGCCCTCATCCCCGCGGTGATCTCGCTCGCCGCGACCCTGCTGCGGTACGGCGGCGGGCTCGCGATCGAGCACGACGACACCCACGGCGAGTCCGTCCCCGCCCTGCTCCGGCGGCGCAAGGTGCTCACGGAGGTCCAGGAGCACGCCGACCTCAACGGCCGCCCCCGCTTCGCGACCGCCCGTCGCACCACCCCCGCCTGACCGATCCGCGAGTCGCGAGCTTCGGCACCGCGAGTCGGGAGCTTCGGCACCGCGAGTCGGGAGGTTCGGCACCGCGAGTCGGGAGGTTCGGCACCGCGAGTCGGGAGGTTCGGCACCGCGAGTCGGGAGCACCGGCACCGCGAGTCGGGAGTTCTGCATGTCATCGGGGGTGCGGACACGGGCGTCGGGGCTCGGTCGTAGGGTGCCCGACGTGACTGCTCCGGCCGTTCCCGTCTACGACTGCTCCGACCCCGACGCCCGCGTCGAGGGGCTGGCCGCCGCCGCCCGCGCCGTGCGGGCCGGACAGCTCGTCGTGCTGCCGACGGACACCGTGTACGGCCTGGGCTGCGACGCCTTCTCCTCGACCGCGGTCCGCAGCCTGCTCGCCGCCAAGCACCGCGGCCCGGACATGCCGGTGCCCGTGCTGGTCGGGTCGTGGTCCACGATCGACGGCCTGGTCCTCGGCGTCCCCGCCACCGCCCGCGCGCTGATCGAGGCGTTCTGGCCGGGCGGGCTCTCCCTCGTCCTGCCGCACGCCCCGTCGCTGTCGTGGGACCTCGGCTCCACCAAGGGCACCGTGATGCTGCGGATGCCGCTGCACCCGGTGGCGCTCGAGCTCCTCCGCGAGGTCGGCCCCATGGCCGTGAGCAGCGCGAACATCTCCGGCCGCCCGCCCGCGAGCACCGCCGCCGAGGCCCTCGACCAGCTCGCCTCCTCCGTGGCCCTCTACCTCGACGGCGGCCCCAGCGGCGACCCGGTGGCCTCCACCATCGTCGATCTGACGGGCAAGCAGCCCCGCATCCTCCGCGAGGGCGCGGTCACCCGCGCCCAGGTCGCCGAGGTCGTGGGCCAGGACGTCCCCCTCGGCTGACCGGCTTCGCCGAGAAGGAGCTGAGGGCTCGCAGCGGTCGCCCTATCGACCTGGAGCTCCTGTCGATCATGCTCGGGCGCGGGGAGCCGCGGTCAGCGCGGGCCTCGGTGCCGGCCGTGCGCATTCCGGCCCGCGGCGTAGCGGGGGCGGTGAGCGTGCGAGGGTGCTCGACTCACCGTTCCTCGGCTCGGACGCCGTCCGCGCCGGCCTGATCACCCGCGGCGTGCTCCGCGGCCCGCGCTTCGTGCGGGTCTTCCCCGACGTCTACGTGCCGGCGGGCCTCGCGCCGACCTTCGACGTGCCGAGCCGCGCCGCATACCTACACGTCGAGCGGCGGGGCGGCGTGCTCGCCGGATACTCGGCGGCACAGCTGCTGGGGGCGTCGTGTGAGCCGCGGGGCACCGGCCGAGGTGCTGGTGCCGGCCCATGTCCCGCGCCACCCCGGCCTGCTGGGGCACCAGGGCACGGCCGCGCCGCACGACCTCCGCCGTGTCGGGCCACCGGGTGGAGGCGCGGTCGTGGTCACCGGGCGGGTGCGGACCGCATGGGACCTCGCGAGGCGCCTCGACCTGGTGGAAGCGGTCGTCGCCGTCGACGCGCCGGCCCGACCGCCCGGCCGGGTGGCCCGTTGTGCTTCGACCCTGCCGCCCTGCTGACCCGCCGCGCGGCGAACCCCGGCGCTCGCGGCTCCCGGCGGCTCGAGCGCGTAGTCGCCCTCGCCGCGCCGCGCGCCGAGTCGCCGATGGAGACCAGGCTCCGGCTCGTCCTGGTGCTCGGCGGGCTCGCCGCACCGGTCGTGCAGTACGTCCTGTGCGAGGCCGGCGGTCGAACCATCGCCCGCCTCGATCTGGCGTACCCGCAGGCCAGGCTGGCCCTCGAGTACGACGGCGGCGACCACGACGACGCCCTCGACCGCGAGCGCGACCTGCGGACCGGTGCGCTCGGGTGGCACACGATGCGCTTCCAGGCAGCCGACATCGTTCGCCACCCGGAGCGCACTCTGCGCCTGGTGGGTGCCCAGCTGGCCCACCACACCGCGCTCCTCGCCGCCGAGAAGGAGCTCACGTCTCGATGATCATGCTCCGACAGCCCTCAGCTCCTGATGATCGAGCCGGGAGGCCCACCTCGGCGGCCAGGCGGGTGGACAGGGCGTGGAAGTGTTCCTCGTGCGCCACGACCACGTTGTGGGTGTGGCCGAAGAGCTCGAAGCCGATGGCGCCGAAGAGGCCCGACCAGGCCAGCACCAGCCGTCCGCCGAGCCCGGTGCCCTCCGGGAGGCCCAGCTCGTCGAGCAGGCCGGGGTGGATGGTGGCGTCGTCGTCGCCGGGTGGGGGAGTGACGGCGCCGGAGGCGATCCCGTCCCGCAGCACACCGGCCAGCACGAGCGCGACGCGACCCGCGGGGCCCGTGGTGTCCTGCGGCGCCGAGTACCCGGGCACGGGGGAGCCGTAGAGCAGCGCGTACTCGTGCGGGTGCGCCAGCGCCCAGCTCCGGGCCGCGGTGCAGGCCGCGTGCCAGCGGCCGAGCAGGTCCTCGCGCGCGACGGCGGCCTCGGCGAGCTCGGCGGCCTCGCCCAGCGCGTCGTAGCCCTCGACGATCAGCGTGGTGAGCAGGTCGTCCCGGCTGGGGAAGTACCGGTAGACCGCCGACGACACCATCCCCAGCTCCCGCGCGACGGCCCGCAGCGACAGCGCCGCCGCGCCCGAGGTGGCGAGGTGCGTCCGGGCGACGTCGACGATCTCGGCGGTGAGCTGCGCGCGGACGCGCTCGCGGGCCGTCCGGGGCGCGGAGCGGGGGGAGGTCATGCGAGGAGTCTCCCAGCACTGGCGGAGCGGCGTCCACATCAGCGAGCACCGATCCGGAAAGCGCCCCGGGTCGTACGGTCCGTGCACGACCCGGTGACGCTCCGCAGGACCGTGGATTTGTGAGCGGGTCCTCGTCGGACGGGGAGGAACCGCAGGTAGCCTGGTCCACCGTGAGTGCGCACAGCGAGAACGCCCCCGGTCAGGACGTGCCGTTCTGGGGCCCGGACTTCGGAGCCCTGCAGCAGGAGGACCCGGAGATCGCCGGCGTCGTCCTCGACGAGCTGGAGCGCCTCCGCGGCGGACTGCAGCTGATCGCCAGCGAGAACCTCACCAGCCCGGCCGTCCTCGCGGCGTTGGGGTCCACGCTCTCGAACAAGTACGCCGAGGGCTACCCGGGCCGCCGCTACTACGGCGGCTGCCAGGTCGTGGACCAGGCCGAGGAGATCGGCAACGCGCGCACGAAGGCGCTGTTCGGCGCCGAGCACGTCAACCTCCAGCCGCACTCCGGCGCCAGCGCGAACCTCGCCGCCTACGCGGCCTTCGCCAAGCCCGGGGACACCGTGCTGGCCATGGACCTCAAGCAGGGTGGCCACCTCACCCACGGCAGCAAGGTCAACTTCTCGGGCCTCTGGTTCCACGCCGTGTCCTACACGGTGCGCGAGGACTCCGAGCTCATCGACTACGACCAGGTCCGCGACCTGGCGCTGGAGCACAAGCCGAAGATCATCATCGCGGGCGCCACGGCCTACCCCCGGCTGATCGACTTTGCGCGGTTCCGCGAGATCGCCGACGAGGTCGGCGCCAAGCTGATGGTCGACGCCGCGCACTTCATCGGCCTGGTCGCCGGCAAGGCGATCCCGTCGCCGGTGCCGTTCGCGGACGTCGTCACCGCGACCACGCACAAGGTCCTGCGCGGCCCGCGCGGCGGCATGATCCTCGCCCGTGAGGAGCACGCGAAGGCGATCGACAAGGCCGTCTTCCCGTTCTCCCAGGGCGGCCCGCTGATGCACTCGGTGGCCGCGAAGGCCGTCGCGATGAAGGAGGCGGCGCAGCCCGCCTACCAGGCGTACGCGAACCAGGTCATCGCCAACGCGCAGGCGCTGGCCAAGGGCCTCGAGGCCGAGGGCATGCGCGCCGTCTCCGGTGGCACCGACACGCACCTCGCGCTGATCGACCTGCGCCCGATCGGCGTGACCGGCGGCGAGGCCGAGGCCCGCTGCGACCTGACCCGCATCACGCTGAACAAGAACGCCATCCCGTACGACCCGGCCCCGCCGATGAAGCCCTCGGGCATCCGGGTGGGCTCGCCCAGCACGACCACGCAGGGCATGGTCGAGTCGGACATGGCGGAGATCGCCTCGCTGCTGGCGCGCGCGGTCAAGGCGGAGCACGGCACCACGGCGGGCGATCGCGAGCTGGCGGACGTCGCGCAGGCCGTCTCCGCCCTGGTCTCGCGCGCCCCCGCCTACCCGCGCGGCTGACCCGGCCCGCGCGCACGCGGTGGTGCTCGCCCAGTCCTCGTACGGCCAGTCCTCCTTCGGGTTGGGCCTCCCGATCCGGGAGTACCTGCTGGTCGGGCTGGCCGCCGCCGTCGTGACGTTCCTGCTGGTCGGCCTGGTGCGGGTGCTGGCGCTGCGGCTCGGCGCCGTGGCCTGGCCGCGCGGCCGGGACGTCCACGTCACGCCGACGCCGCGGTGGGGCGGGCTGGCGATGTTCGGCGGCGTGCTCGCCGGCATCGGGCTGGCCGCCCAGCTGCCCGCGCTGCGCCTGGCCTTCGACTACTCGCGGGACGTCCAGGGCGTGCTGCTCGCGGCCGTGCTGCTGGTCGCGGTGGGCGCCCTGGACGACCGCTTCGAGCTCGACGCGATCACCAAGGCCGCCGGCCAGGTCACCGCGGCGGGCGTGCTGGTGCTGTTCGGCGTGCAGTTCTCGGTGTTCTGGATCCCGTGGGGCGGCGGCGGGACCGGCATCTCCGGCTCGATCCTGTCCCTGGGGCCCGAGCAGGGCGTCGTGCTCACCGTGGTGCTGACCGTCGCGCTGGTCAACGCCATGAACTTCGTCGACGGGCTCGACGGGCTCGCCGCCGGCATCGGCCTCATCGCCGCCACCGCGACCTGTGCCTTCGCGATCGGCCTGATCCGCGAGAACGGCAACGACGCGGCGGCCTACCCGCCCGCGCTGATGGCGTCCGTGCTGGCCGGGGCATGCCTGGGGTTCCTGCCGCACAACTTCAACCCGGCCCGCATCTTCATGGGCGACTCCGGCTCGATGCTGATCGGGCTGATGCTCGCCGCCGCGACGACGAGCGCGTCGGGCAAGATCCCGATCACCACGACCACGGACGGCACGGACGTCCTGGCGCTCTTCGCCCCGCTCATCGTGCTGGCCGCGGTGGTGTTCGTGCCGCTGCTGGACCTGCTCATGGCGGTCGTCCGGCGCACCCGGGCCGGGATGAGCCCCTTCTCGCCTGACAAGATGCACCTGCACCACCGGCTGCTGGAGATCGGGCACAGCCAGCGGCGCGCGGTGCTCCTGATCTACCTGTGGGCGGGCATCCTCGCGTTCGGCGCGGTGGCGCTCGCCCTGATCGACGACCCGGCCTTCGTGCTGTGGGCGGTCGCGCTCGGCCTGGGCGTGGCGGTGCTCGCCACCGCCGTGCCGCGCGCCCGCACCGCGCGGCGGGCCGGGTCCGCGGGGCCGCCCCGACCCGGCGCCCCGCCGCGAGCCACCGGGCGGACCTGACACCAGCGGCCCGTCCCGGCCGACGAGGAGTGACCATGAGCGAGAACCCGGACCCCGCCCCCGCGGCCGAGCAGCCGCACGTCCGCACCGTGCTGCGGCTGGCCGCCGCCATGCAGAAGGCCGCGATCGTGGGTGGTGTCGCGGTCAGCGTGGTTGCGATCGTCCTGTCGGTGCTGCTGCGGGGTGTTCCCGGCCTGATCGGTGGCCTGCTCGGGGTGGTGATCGGGTTGGCCCTCGGGTTCATCGGCACCGCGGTGATGAAGGGGACGGCCCGCGCGACGCCCGGGGGCGTGATGGTGGGCGCGATGGCGTCCTTCGCCGGCAAGTTCGTGATCCTGCTGGTCTTCCTGCTCGTCTTCCGGGGTACGACCCTCTTCGACAACCAGACCTTCGCCTTCAGCCTCCTGGGCGTCACCGTCGGCTGGATCGCCGGCGAGGTCGTCGGGTTCGTGCGCGCGAAGGCTCCGTCCGTCGACGTCTGACGGGTCGTCCGCACCTGCTCGCCCAGGTCGTCGAGACTCGCTCGTTGGGCTGATCGGGTGAAGTTGCGGATCCTGTCCGCGGTGTCCGAGATGTCCGTGATGGCGCTCTCAAAGCGACCTGCGTCACACGCTCCCGGAACTTCTACAGGCGATAGAGCGACGTCGGGCGCCCGTGGGGGTGCCGGAGGGTAAGGATCGGGCCGCCCGGGGCCGTCGAGGCAGGTCGTACCGGGTAAGTGCGCCGTAACCCGGCTGATAGGGTCCGTCGTGATGGAGCAGGAACGGCCGCACAAGGCGAGCGGCGGCCCCGGCGGGACGTCGGGGCGCACGCCGCCACCCGGCGAGGCCTGGACCGCTCTGTCGCACCTCCTCACCGGAATCCTCCTCTTCGGGGGAATCGGGTGGGGGGTGGACGAACTGTTCGACCTACGGGGCTTCACCGTGGCCGGCCTGCTGGTCGGTACGGCGGCCTCGATGTACTTGATCTACGTCAGGTACGTTAAGTCCTGATCGTCTCGATTCCGCAGGCTCCGGCTCCCCGGACGGCGGAACCGGAAGGAGCATTGGGTGACCACGACGGCCACCGCCCCGGCGCCGGGGTTCGAAGCCCCGGGGGTCGAGGACTTCCAGCTGCCGCCGGTCTTCGGGCCCGTGACCAAGCCGGTCCTGGAGCTCGTGCTCGCGGCGGTCATCATCGCCGCGTTCTTCCTGGTGGCCGTGCGCAAGCCTGCGCTCGTGCCGGGGAAGACGCAGTTCCTCGGCGAGGCCTTCCACGGCCTCGTCCGGAACACGATCGCGCGGGACATGATCGGCGGGCGCGACTTCGTCAAGTACGTGCCGTTCCTGACCGCGCTGTTCGCCTTCATCCTGGTGAACAACCTGTTCGGGATCATCCCGTTCATCCAGTTCCCCACCTTCTCGCACCCGAGCGTGCCCTACGCGCTGGCCGCGCTCGTGTACGTCGTGTTCACGTACGCGGGCATCCGCAAGCACGGGTTCGGCGGCTACGTGCGCCTGTCGACCTGGCCGCCGGACGTGCCGTGGTGGGTGCGGATCATCCTCACGCCGATCGAGTTCCTGTCGAACCTGGTCCTGCGGCCGGTCACGCTGTCGCTGCGGCTCTTCGGCAACATGTTCGCCGGCCACCTGCTGTTGTTGCTCTTCGTCCTCGGCGGCGAGTACATGCTGCTCGAGGCGGGCGACTGGCAGCTGAAGGTGCTGTCCCCGTTCGCCTTCCTGATGGCGATCGTCTTCACGTTCTTCGAGGCGTTCGTGCAGGTCATCCAGGCGTACATCTTCGTCATGCTCACGGCGTCGTACATCGGCACCGTCCTCGCGGACGACCACTAGGTCCCGTCGAGTCCCACCCAGAGACCCTTCGGAACCGCGGGACGGCCGCGGACCCGGATCGAAAGGAAAGCGCAATGATCACCGGTAACCTGAACGCCATCGGCTACGGCCTCTCGGCCATCGGCCCGGGTATCGGCGTCGGCATCGTCTTCGCGGCCTTCATCAACGGCGTCGCCCGCCAGCCGGAGGCCCGCGGCCAGCTCCAGGGCATCGCGTTCATCGGCTTCGCCCTCTCCGAGGCCCTCGCGATTCTGGGCCTGGTGCTCGCGTTCGCCCTCTGACGCACCCCCTGAACCACAGGTGACGCGGAGGAGCACACCATGACAATCGCCGCGGAGGAGCTGAACCCGCTCGTCCCGCACCTCGCCGAGATCATCGTCGGTCTCGTCGCGTTCGGCCTGCTGTTCTGGGTCCTCGCGAAGACCGTGTTCCCGCAGTTCGAGAAGCTGTACGCGGAGCGCACGGACCAGATCGAGGGCGGCCTCAAGCGGGCCGAGTCGGCGCAGGCCGAGGCCGATGCGCTGAAGAAGCGGTACGAGGACCAGCTCGCGGGCGCGCGGGCCGAGGCGGCGCGCATCCGCGACGACGCCCGGGCCGAGGGTCAGCAGATCAAGGCCGAGCTGCGCACCGAGGCCGAGGAGGAGGCCGCGCGGATCCGGGCGCGTGCCGAGGAGCAGGTCGTGGCGCAGCGCGAGTCCGCGGAGCGGTCGCTCCGCGGCGAGATCGGCGGCCTGTCGGCCGAGCTGGCCGAGCGCATCCTCGGGTCGGAGCTCGCCGACCCGCGGCGCCGGTCGGCCACCGTCGACAGCTTCCTCTCGGAGCTCGACGCGATGGCCCCGGCCCAGACGACCGGGGCGAGCTGATGGCGCTCGTCCTGGCGGCCACCAGCCGCGAGTCGCTGGGCGAGGTCGCGCAGCGGTTCGAGACCCGGCTCGGCCCGCTGGCCGCGGGAGACCGGCAGAAGCTGGGCGAGGAGCTCTACGCCGTCACCCGGCTGCTGGTCGCCGAGCGCACCCTGCGCCGGGCGCTCTCCGACCCGGCCACCTCGTCGGAGCAGCGCGTCCGGCTCGCCGACGGCGTGCTGAGCGGCAAGGTCGCGCCGGCCACCCTCGAGAGCGTCGGGGACCTGGTCGCGGCCCGCTGGTCCGGTCCCGCCGACCTGGTCGAGGCGACCGAGTCGCTGGCCCGCACGGCGCTGCTGGCCGCGGCCGAGAAGCAGCGCGCCCTCGACGACGTCGAGGACCAGCTGTTCCGGTTCGGCCGGATCCTGGAGCGCGAGCCGCAGCTCACGGCCCTGATGTCGGACGCGGACGTGCCGGCGGACAGGCGGGTCGGGCTGCTGGACTCGGTGCTGGGCACCAAGGTCTACCCGGTCACCGCGGCGCTGTTGCGGGACCTGGTGCGGACCCCGCGGGCCCGGCACCTCGACGTCGCCGCGGAGGAGCTGTCCGAGCTCGCCGCGGCCCGGCGCAACCGTTCGGTCGCCTACGTGCGCACGGCGGTCGCCCTGAGCGAGGCGCAGGAGCGGCAGCTCACCGCCTCCCTCACGCGCCTCTACGGCCGGGACGTCGCGTTGCAGGTGGAGCTCGACGAGAGCCTGCTGGGCGGAATGGTCATCAGGGTCGGCGACGAGGTCATCGACGGCAGTGTGTCCGGCAAGCTCGCCGCGGCCCGCCGGTCGATCCCCAGCTGACCGCCCCCGTTTCGAAGAGAAGGAACTGACGACAGCCATGACAGAGCTGACGATCTCCCCGGAGGAGATCCGGAGTGCGATCTCCAGCTACGTCTCGTCGCTGGAGACCGGGACCTCCCGCGAAGAGGTGGGCACCGTCTCCGACACCGGTGACGGCATCGCCCACGTCGAGGGCCTGCCCTCGGCGATGACCAACGAGCTCCTCGAGTTCGCGGGGGGCGTGCGGGGTGTCGCGCTGAACCTCGACGCGCGCGAGATCGGCGCCGTGATCCTGGGCGACTACGGCGGGATCGAGGAGGGCCAGCAGGTCAAGCGGACCGGCGAGATCCTCTCGGTGCCGGTCGGCGACAAGTTCCTGGGCCGGGTCATCGACCCGCTGGGCGCCCCGATCGACGGCCTGGGCGACATCGAGGCCGAGACCCGCCGGGTGCTGGAGCTCCAGGCCGCCTCCGTGATGGAGCGCCAGGAGGTCCGCGAGCCGCTGCAGACCGGCATCAAGGCCATCGACGCGATGACCCCGATCGGCCGCGGCCAGCGCCAGCTGATCATCGGTGACCGCAAGACCGGCAAGACCGCGGTCTGCGTCGACACGATCATCAACCAGCGGCAGAACTGGGAGTCGGGCGACCCCAAGAAGCAGGTCCGCTGCATCTACGTCGCGATCGGCCAGAAGGGCTCCACGATCGCCGGTATCCGGCAGTCGCTGGAGGACGCGGGCGCGCTCGAGTACACGACGATCGTCGCCGCCCCGGCGTCCGACCCGGCCGGCTTCAAGTGGCTCGCCCCGTACACCGGCTCGGCCCTCGGCCAGCACTGGATGTACGCCGGCAACCACGTGCTCATCGTCTTCGACGACCTGTCCAAGCAGGCCGAGGCGTACCGCGCGATCTCGCTGCTGCTGCGCCGCCCGCCGGGCCGCGAGGCCTACCCGGGCGACGTCTTCTACCTGCACTCCCGCCTGCTGGAGCGCTGCGCCAAGTTGTCGAACGACCTCGGCGCGGGCTCGATGACCGGCCTCCCGATCATCGAGACCAAGGCCAACGACGTGTCGGCGTACATCCCGACGAACGTCATCTCGATCACCGACGGCCAGGTCTTCCTCGAGTCGGACCTGTTCAACCAGGGCGTCCGGCCGGCTATCAACGTCGGTATCTCGGTCTCCCGGGTCGGTGGCTCGGCGCAGATCAAGGCGATGCGCTCGGTGTCCGGCTCCCTGCGCCTGGACCTGTCCCAGTACCGCGAGCTGGAGGCCTTCGCCGCCTTCGGTTCGGACCTCGACGCCGCGTCGGCCGCCGCGCTGGGCCGCGGCGAGCGCCTGGTCGAGCTGCTCAAGCAGGCCCAGTACGCGCCGTTCGCGGTCGAGGACGAGGTCGTCTCGATCTGGCTCGGCACCTCCGGCCAGCTCGACACGGTCCCGGTCGCGGACATCTCGCGCTTCGAGACCGAGTTCCTCGACCACGTCCGCCGCAACCACGAGGGCGTCCTCGCGGAGATCCGGGACACCGGGCTGCTCAAGGACGAGAACGTCGACCGGCTCAAGGGCCTGGTGGACGAGTTCAAGAGGAACTTCACCGCGTCCGACGGCTCCTCCGTGGTCAAGGAGGAGAAGGCCGAGGCCCTCGACGAGGACCAGGTCGACCAGGAGACGGTCAAGGTCAACAAGCCGGCGCCGGCTTCGAGCTGACGGGTAGGGACCGATGGCGGCACAGATCCGTGTGCTGCGGCGGCGGATCAGGTCGACGCAGTCCATCAAGAAGATCACGCGTGCGATGGAGCTCATCGCGACCTCCCGGATCGCGAAGGCCCGGGCGCGGGTCGAGGAGGCCAAGCCGTACGCCGAGCAGATGACGGCCACGCTCACCGAGCTGGCCAGCAACTCGGCGCTCGACCACCCCCTCCTCGTCGAGCGGGAGAACCCGAAGCGGGCCGCGGTCCTCGTCGTGACGAGCGACCGTGGCCAGGCGGGCGGCTACAACGCCAACGTGCTCAAGGAGGCCGAGCAGCTCCAGGCGCTCCTGCGGGACCAGGGCAAGGAGCCGGTGCTCTACGTGGTCGGGCGCAAGGGCGTGAACTACTACCGGTTCCGCCGGCGGCAGATCGAGGCCTCCTGGACCGGGTTCTCGGAGCAGCCGAACTACGAGAACGCCGCCGAGGTGGCACGCACCCTGGTGAAGGCGTTCATGGCGGGGGCGGACGACACCGACGAGTCCGACGGCGACGACGGTGTCCGCGGCGTCGACGAACTGCACCTGGTGTACACGCAGTTCCGGAACATGGTGAACCAGGTGCCGCAGGCGCGGCGGATGGCGCCGATGGAGGTCGAGTACGCCGGCGAGGGCGAGGGGGTCGACGCCACGACGTCGGAGACGGAGACCGGCGGCGCGACCGGTGTCCGGCCCGGCGAGTCGGGCCCGGGCTCCGACGACGGCCCGGCGCGGCTCTACGCCTTCGAGCCGAGTGCGGACGTCCTGTTCGACGCGCTCCTGCCGAAGTACGTCGGGGCGCGGTTGTTCGCGGCGCTGCTCGAGTCGGCGGCGTCGGAGTCGGCCAACCGGCAGCGGGCCATGAAGGCCGCGACCGACAACGCGAACGAACTCATCCGTACCCTGACGCTGGAGGCCAACCAGGCCCGTCAGGCCCAGATCACCCAGGAGATCAGCGAGATCGTCGGTGGCGCCGACGCTCTCGTCAGCGCAGGAAGTGAGAGCTGATGACCGCCACCGTTGAGAACACGGCCGCCGGCACGACAACGGGCCGCGTCGTCCGGGTCACGGGCCCGGTCGTCGACGTCGAGTTCCCGCGCAACGCCGTCCCAGACCTCTACAACGCCCTGCAGGTGAAGGTGGAGTTCGGCGACCTGGCGAAGACGCTGACCCTGGAGGTCGCCCTGCACCTGGGCGACAACCTGGTCCGCGCGATCTCCATGCAGCCGACGGACGGCCTCGTCCGGGGCCAGACGGTCGAGGACCTCGGCCGCCCGATCTCGGTGCCGGTCGGCGACCAGGTCAAGGGGCACGTGTTCAACGCGCTCGGCGACTGCCTGGACGATGCGGACTTCAAGCCGACCGGTGACCTGTGGAGCATTCACCGCAAGGCGCCGAACTTCGACCAGCTCGAGGGCAAGACCGAGATGCTGGAGACCGGCATCAAGGTCATCGACCTGCTCACCCCGTACGTGCAGGGCGGGAAGATCGGCCTGTTCGGCGGTGCCGGCGTGGGCAAGACGGTGCTCATCCAGGAGATGATCACCCGTGTCGCCAAGAACTTCGGTGGTACGTCGGTGTTCGCCGGTGTCGGCGAGCGCACCCGTGAGGGCAACGACCTCATCACGGAGATGACCGAGTCCGGCGTCATCAACGACACCGCCCTGGTGTTCGGGCAGATGGACGAGCCGCCGGGCACGCGTATGCGCGTCGCCCTCTCGGCCCTGACGATGGCGGAGTACTTCCGCGACGAGCAGGACCAGGACGTGCTGCTCTTCATCGACAACATCTTCCGGTTCACCCAGGCCGGCTCCGAGGTCTCCACGCTGCTGGGCCGGATGCCCTCGGCGGTGGGCTACCAGCCGACCCTGGCGGACGAGATGGGCGAGCTGCAGGAGCGGATCACCTCGACCCGCGGCCGCTCGATCACCTCGATGCAGGCGATCTACGTGCCCGCGGACGACTACACCGACCCTGCGCCGGCCACCACGTTCGCCCACCTGGACGCGACGACGGAGCTCTCCCGCCCCATCTCGCAGAAGGGCATCTACCCGGCGGTGGACCCGCTGAGCTCGACCTCGCGGATCCTGGACCCGCAGTACATCGGCGAGGAGCACTTCCGCGTCGCCAACGAGGTCAAGCGGATCCTGCAGAAGTACAACGACCTGCAGGACATCATCGCGATCCTCGGTATCGACGAGCTGTCCGAGGAGGACAAGCAGCTCGTCGGCCGGGCCCGCCGGATCGAGCGCTTCCTGTCGCAGAACCTGCTGGTCGCCGAGCAGTTCACCGGCCAGGCCGGCTCGACGGTCCCCCTCAAGGAGACCATCGAGTCGTTCGACAAGATCGCCAAGGGCGAGTTCGACGACGTGCCCGAGCAGGCCTTCTTCCTCTGCGGTGGTCTCGAGGACCTCGAGAAGAACCGCAAGAAGCTCGAGGGCTGACCATATGGCTGAGATGACGGTGGAGCTGGTCGCGGTCGAGCGGCGGCTCTGGTCGGGCGAGGCGAGCTTCGTGCTCGCCCGCACGACCGAGGGCGAGCTGGGCATCATGCCCGGCCACGAGCCCACGCTCGCGCAGCTCGAGGAGGCGGGCGTCGTCCGGATCGACCCGGTGGAGGGCTCGCCGCTCACCGTGGCCGTGCACGGCGGCTTCCTGTCGATCTCGCCGGAGCGCGTGTCGATCCTGGCCGAGTTCGCCGAGCTGGCCGACGAGATCGACGTCAGCCGCGCCCGCTCGGCGCTCGACCGCGCGGACTCGTCCGACGAGGAGGGCGCGGCGGCGCGCAAGCGGGCCGAGGTACGGCTGCGGGCGGCCGAGTCCGCCGCGGCCGGGCAGTAGGCCCGGACAGCAGGCGGGAGCGTCGACGCAGCAGTGGCCGGGACCGTGGCGATCGTGGTCGGGGTCGTGCTGCTGCTCGCGTGCCTGCTGCTGGGCTGGCTCGCCGTTCGGCGGGTACGACTCATGCGGGGCGGCGGCGTGGACCTGTGTCTGCGCCGCCGCTTCGCCGTCACGGACTGGCACTTCGGCGTGGGGCGCTACCGCGGGGACGAGTTCGCCTGGTACCGGCTGACGAGCTTCCGGGTGGGCCCGACCGTCGCCATCGACCGCACCGAGGTCGAGATCGTGGACCGGCGGGCCCCGCTGCCCGAGGAGTCCTTCGCCATCCCCTACGCCACCGCGGTGCTCCGGTGCCGCGACCACGGCGAGGACGTCGAGCTGGCCATGTCCCAGGACGTCCTCACCGGCTTCCTGGCCTGGCTCGAGGCCACTCCGCCGGGCCGCAGCACCGGCTACCGGCAGGCCAGCTGACTACTCGCACTATGGAACCATAATGCGATTTCCGCGCCTCTTTCGAAGCGTTATGGAACCATAATGTTGTGATTTCGGGCGATGAACCGCAGTATGGTTCCATAATGCTCGGCGGGTTAGGCTCGGCCCATGGCCGTGCACCTGACCAGGATCTACACCAAGACCGGCGACGACGGGACCACCGCGCTCGGCGACTTCAGCCGCGTCCCGAAGACCGACCGCCGGCTCGCGGCCTACGCCGACACGGACGAGTGCAACGCGGCCGTCGGCGTCGCCGTCACCGTCGGGCAGCTCGAGGAGCGGCTCCTCGCGCCGCTGCGGCAGGTGCAGAACGACCTGTTCGACGTGGGCGCCGACCTCTGTGCGCCGATCGTCCCCGATCCGGAGTACCCGCCGCTGCGGATCGACGAGAAGTACATCACCCGGCTCGAGGGCTGGTGCGACGAGTTCAACGCCGACCTGCCCAAGCTGGCGTCGTTCATCCTCCCCGGCGGCACGCCCGGCGCCGCGTACCTGCACGTCGCCCGCACGGTCGCGCGGAGGGCGGAGCGCAGCGTCTGGGCGCTCCTGGAAACGGACGCCGAGCGGACCAACCCGCTGACCGCCAAGTACCTGAACCGGCTCTCCGACCTGCTGTTCATCCTCTGCCGCGCCGCGAACCCGGACGGCGACGTGCTGTGGCAGCCGGGTGGGCCCGAGGGCGGGAGCTGACCCGGGAGCCGATACCGTCGGGCGTCGTGACGGAGCATTTCGCGGTCCGCGGTGGCGCCCGGCTGTTCGGGACGGTCGACGTCGTCGGGGCCAAGAACAGCGTGCTGAAGCTGATGGCGGCGGCGCTGCTGGCCGAGGGCACGACGACCATCACGAACTGCCCCGAGATCCTCGACGTCCCGCTGATGGCGGACGTGCTGCGCAGCCTCGGCTGCACGGTCGAGGTGGCGGGGGACCGGGTCACCATCGACGTGCCGGCCGAGCCGGGCGCCCAGGCGGACTACCGCTCGGTGTCGCGGCTGCGGGCGTCGGTGTGCGTGCTGGGCCCGCTCGTGGCCCGCTGCCGCAAGGCCGTCGTCCCGCTGCCCGGCGGCGACGCCATCGGCTCGCGGCCGCTGGACATGCACGCCAACGGCTTGCGGAAGCTCGGCGCGACCACGGAGATCGAGCACGGCCGCGTCGTCGCGCAGGCCGACGACCTGCACGGCGCGCAGATCTGGCTGGACTTCCCGAGCGTCGGGGCCACCGAGAACATCCTCATGGCGGCCGTGCTGGCCGAGGGGACCACGGTCATCGACAACGCCGCACGCGAGCCCGAGATCGTGGACCTGTGCGTGATGCTGCAGCAGATGGGGGCGAAGCTCGAGGGCGTCGGCTCGTCGACGCTCACCGTGCACGGCGTCTCCGGCCTGCAGCCCACCACCCACCGCGTCATCGGCGACCGGATCGTCGGCGCCACCTGGGCCTTCGCCGCGGTGATGACCCGCGGCGAGGTCACCGTCCGCGGGGTCGACCCGCACCACCTCGAGCTCGTCCTGGACAAGCTGCGCAGCGCGGGCGCGGAGACCCGCGCGGGTGTCGACGAGTTCTCGGTGTCGATGGCCGGGCGCCCCCTGGCCGTGGACTTCGTGACCCTGCCGTACCCGGGCTTCGCCACCGACCTGCAGCCGATGGCGATCGCGCTGTCCGCGGTGGCCGACGGCACCTCCATGATCACCGAGAACGTGTTCGAGGCGCGGTTCCGGTTCGTCGACGAGATGGTGCGGCTGGGTGCCGACGCCCGCACGGACGGCCACCACGCCGTCGTCCGCGGGGTGGAGCAGCTCTCCAGCGCCCCGGTGTGGGCCAGCGACATCCGGGCCGGGGCCGGTCTCGTGCTCGCCGGGCTGTGCGCGGACGGCGTGACCGAGGTCTGGGACGTCGACCACATCGACCGCGGGTACCCCCGGTTCATCGAGAACCTGGCGTCGCTGGGCGCCGACATCCGGCGGGTCTCGGCCGACCCCGAGCGGTAGCAGCCGGAGTTCCCCCTGACGGAGCAGTTCGGGATGCCGGATCCCTCCTGGCGTGCGACAGTCCGCGTCACCTCCGGGTGATCCCTCACCCGGACGCATGACCGCCGGAGGAACCGATGACCGACGTCAGCCCGGACCGATCGTCCCGATCCTTGCGCAGGCACGGGGCGGGGCGGAGTCCGGACGGGACGTCGGACCGGTCGGCAGAGCCGACGTCGCCGCAGTCGTCGGGGCAGTCGTCGGGGCAGCCGACGGGCGGCGTCGGCGAGAAGGTGGGCGAGGTCGCCGGGTCCGTCGGCACGGCCGCCCGCGGCGCGCACCGGCACGCGGCGAAGGCGGCCCGCAGCGAGCCCGTGCGCAAGGGTGCCCGGGTCGGGATCGCCGCCAACGGCGTGCTGCACCTGCTCATCGCGTGGCTGGCGCTGCAGGTGGCGCTGGGCGGCGGCGGTCAGGCGGACCAGAGCGGCGCGATCACCACGCTCGCGCAGCAGCCCTTCGGGCGGGTGCTGCTCTGGGTGCTGTTCGTCGGCTTCGTGGCCGTGGTCCTGTGGCGGCTGTCGACCGCGCTCTTCGGCTTCGGCTACGTGGAGGACAAGAAGAAGAAGCTGGTCAAGCGCCTGGTCAGCGCGGGCCAGGCGGTCGTCTACGCCGCGCTGGCGGTCCTCACCGTGCGCGCGGCGATGCAGGGGAACGCGGGCGGCGGCGGGGGTAGCAAGGCCACCGCGGGCGTGCTCGGGCTGCCCGGCGGCCAGGTGATCGTCGGGATCATCGGCGTCGGTGTGGTGGTCGGCGGCGCCGTGATGATCTGGCACGGCGCGAAGAAGAAGTTCACCGAGGACCAGGACCTCGCCGGCGTCCACCCGCACGCGCGGAAGGTCGACGAGCGCACCGGCCAGGTCGGTTTCATCGCCAAGGGGATCGCGATCGGCGTGCTGGGCGGGCTGATCGTCTCCGCGGCCGTCACGTTCGACCCGGCCAAGGCCAACGGGCTCGACAGCGCGCTCAAGACGCTCGCCGGCCAGCCCTTCGGCGTCGTGCTGCTCGGTCTGGTGGCGCTCGGGATCGCGGCCTACGGCATCTTCTGCTTCTTCGACGCGAAGTACCACCGGGTCTGAGGCCCGTCCGATCGGACGGTGTGACCGGTCGGGTGCGTACTTTTCCGCGCAGGTCGCGTACTTTTCCACCCAGACAGGTGTGACGACGTCCGTTCGTCGGGGGTGGCGGAGGCTACCGGCCAGTACGATCCGGGGGTCTTCGACGTGGAGGTGTCCGGTGCCGTACCCGACCGATCGAGAGCGCGACCGCCCCTGGGTGATCCGGACCTACGCCGGACACTCGTCGGCGGAGAAGTCCAACGCGCTCTACCGGCGCAATCTCGCCAAGGGGCAGACGGGGCTGTCCGTCGCGTTCGACCTGCCGACGCAGACCGGCTACGACCCGGACGACGAGCTCGCCAAGGGTGAGGTCGGCAAGGTCGGCGTGCCGGTCAGCCACATCGGCGACATGCGCACGCTCTTCGACGGCATCCCGGTCGCCGAGGCCAACACCTCGATGACGATCAACGCCCCGGCGATGTGGCTGCTCGCGCTCTACGTCGCCGTCGCCGAGGAGCAGGCCGAGGCCTCCGGTCTCGACCACGCGGAGGTGCGCGCCAAGCTGGCCGGCACCACGCAGAACGACATCGTCAAGGAGTACCTGTCCCGCGGGACGTACGTGTTCCCGCCGGCGCCGAGCCTGCGGCTGATCACGGACATGGTGGCCTGGTCGGTCACCGAGATCCCGAAGTGGAACCCGATCAACATCTGCAGCTACCACCTGCAGGAGGCGGGCGCCACGCCGGCGCAGGAGCTGGCCTACTCGCTGTCGACCGCCATCGCGGTGCTGGACTCGGTGCGCGACTCCGGGCAGGTGCCGCAGGAGCGGTTCGGCGACGTCGTCGGGCGGATCTCGTTCTTCGTCAACGCCGGGCTGCGGTTCGTCGAGGAGATGTGCAAGATGCGCGCCCTCGGCCGGCTGTGGGACACCATCACCCGCGAGCGCTACGGCGTCGAGAACCCGAAGCAACGGCGGCTGCGGTACGGCGTCCAGGTCAACTCGCTGGGGCTCACCGAGGCCCAGCCGGAGAACAACGTCCAGCGGATCGTGCTGGAGATGCTCGCGGTCACGCTGTCCCGGGACGCGCGCGCCCGGGCGATCCAGCTGCCCGCGTGGAACGAGGCGCTCGGCCTCCCGCGGCCGTGGGACCAGCAGTGGGCGCTGCGCATGCAGCAGGTGTTGGCCTTCGAGACGGACCTCCTCGAGTACGAGGACATCTTCGAGGGCTCGCACGTCATCGAGGCCAAGGTGTCCGAGCTGGTCGAGGCCGCGCAGGCGGAGATCGACCGGGTGCAGGAGATGGGTGGCGCGGTCGCGGCCGTCGAGAACGGTTACATGAAGGGCGAGCTGGTCACCTCGCTCGCCGAGCGCCGCCGCCGCATCGAGTCCGGCGAGGACGTGGTGGTCGGCGTCAACAAGTTCGACACCACCGAGCCCAGCCCGCTGCAGGGCGAGGGCGGGGCGATCGAGACCGTCGACCCGGCCACCGAGGCGGCCGCGATCGCGGCGATCGAGGAGTGGCGGGCGTCGCGGGACCGGGCCGCGGTGTCCGAGGCGCTGGCGAGGTTGCAGGACGCGGCCAAGACGGACGAGAACCTCATGCAGGTCTCGATCGACTGCGCCAAGGCGGGCGTGACGACCGGTGAGTGGGCCGGGGCGCTGCGCGAGGTGTTCGGGGAGTTCCGGGCGCCGACCGGGGTGTCGGCGGCCGTCGCTTCGGGGGAGGCGGCCGTGGAGATCGCAGAGGTGCGCGAGCGGGTCCGGGCGACCGGCGACGAGCTGGGGTCGCGGCTGCGCATGCTGGTGGGCAAGCCGGGGCTCGACGGGCACTCCAACGGCGCCGAGCAGGTCGCCGTGCGCGCCCGGGACGTCGGCTTCGAGGTCGTCTACCAGGGGATCCGCCTCACCCCGGCGCAGATCGTCGCGGCCGCGGTGCAGGAGGGCGTGCACGTCGTGGGGCTGTCGGTGCTGTCCGGCTCGCACCTCGAGGTCGTGCCGGCGGTCGTCGAGGGCCTGCGGGCCCAGGGCGCCGACGACGTCCCGGTCATCGTCGGCGGCATCATCCCGGCCGACGACGCCGCGGCCCTTCGCGAGAAGGGGGTGGCGGCGGTCTTCACGCCGAAGGACTACCAGCTCACCGAGATGATGGACGAGATCGTCACCCTCGTCCGCCGGGAGCACGGGCTGGACTGAGCTCGTGATGCACGGTCGGGGAGCGGAACGTCCGGATTCCGCTTCCCGCACGGCGTGTGGGGCGGCACCGCCGAGTCATGATCACGATCTGGGCGGCGTCGCCCTCGGTGAGCGAGGCCGGCGGGTGTGGGAGTAGGCACGGCGGGTGTGCCGCGCTCGCTGGCGTGTGCCGCGCTCGCCGGGGTGTACCAGGCGCCACCGGGTCTGCTGCCGGCGGCCGCCTGCACGGGAGCCCGGCGGACGCCTGGAGGTCGGGCGTTTCGCTGGTGCGCGGCGCCGGGGGCGCCCGCGGTCAGGCCTCCTCGCGCTCCTCGCCCCGGCGGCGGAAGAAGCTGAAGCCGGGGATGCCGTTGACGGCCTGCCGCACGCCCTTGAGCTCCTCCAGCAGCTCGTGGACGTCCGGGCCGACCCGGTCGAGCGTGGCGAGGATCGGCATGATGTCGGTCTCGAGGTGCTCGGTGAGCGCCGGGAGCTGGTCGACCATGCGGATCGCGGCGTGCAGCTCCTCCTCGGAGAACTCGTCGACGAACTTCGTCGCCAGCGGCGCGGCACGCTCCGCGATGGGGCGGTAGGTCGCCAGCAGGGCGCCCGCCTGCTCGCTGAGCCCGGAGGCGTCGCCGACGAGCTTGTCGGCGCGGTCGGCGACCGCGGCGGCCCGCTCGATCACCCCGGAGGCGTCGTCCGCGACGGAGCCCGCATTGGTGACGATGGTCCGCGCGTCGTCCGCCACCGAGCCGGCAGAGGCGACGAGGCGTTCGGCGTCGGCGGCCACGGCCCCGACCCGCGTGATCAGTTCCTCGGCCGATCCGGCGGTCTCGGTCACCCGGGTGATGAGCTCCTGGGCCGACTCGGCAGTGCCCCCCACCCGTCCGAGCAGCGACTCGGCCGACTCGGCAGTGCCGGCGACCCGGGTGATGAGCTCCTCGGCCGACTCGGCGGTGCCACCGACCCGGCCGATGAGCGACTCGGCCGACTCGGCGGTGCCGGAGACCCGGGTGATCAGTTCCTCGGCGGACTCCGCGGTGCCACCCACCCGGCCGATCAAACCCTCGGCGGATTCGGCGGTGCCGGTGACCCGCGTGATGAGCTCCTCGGCGGACTCCGCAGTGCCACCCACCCGGCCGATGAGCGACTCGGCCGACTCGGCGGTGCCGGCGACCCGGGTGATGAGCTCGTCCGCACTGCCCGCGGTGCTGGTGACCTGCGCGATCAGCTCGTCGGCCGTGCCCGCGGTCCCGCGGACTCCCGCGACGAGCCCCTCGGCCTCCTCCGCGACCGCACCGACGCGCGCGACGAGCGCCTCGGCGTCGGACGCGGTGGTGGTGACGCGGGTGATCAGCGCCGTCGCCTCGGTGGCGACACGGTCCACACGCCGCACCAGACCCTCCGCCGTGCCGGCGACGAGCTCGACCCGGCCGATCAGCCCGTCGGCACGGTCCGCGACGCCCTCGACGCGGTCGAGCAGCCCCTCGACCCGGCCCGCGATGCCGTTGACCCGGGCGAGCAGGGTCGAGACCTCGTCGAGCAGCCCGACGGTCCGCTCCGGCAGCCCGGCCGCGACGCCGACCGCCTCGCCGGTCCACCCGGCGACGGCCCGCGCCCCGTCGAGCAGGTCCGCGGGACCCGGGACGGGCAGGCCGGCGATGCGAAGTGCCATGCGGCGATCCTCCCGTATCCGCGCCGCCACGGCCGCGCCACCCGCGCCCGTCGGGCCGCGCCGATCACTCTCCGGCACCACCGCTGCCCCCGGTCGGTGCGGTACGTCGCCGTTCGTCACAGTCCCGTAACGACCGTCCGTCACCACCGCCAGCCTTTGACCAGTCATGATCGACCACCTAGGTTCGATCTCCGTTGCCGGTCACCGGCGCAGGGGGTGTGCCCGGTCCGGCCAGCTCGAGACGCCGTCGTCGACAGCCGAAGGGGTGCCTGCCATGTCCGGATCCGCCTGGACCCGCCGAGAGTTCTTCCGTCGCAGCGCGATCGCCGGGGCCGTCGCCCTCGGAGGCCCGGTTCTGCTGTCGGCCTGCACGCAGACCAGCACGGGTGGTGCCGGCGCGGGTGGCACGCTCGACCGCGCGAAGTCCGCCGGCACGATCAAGGTGGGTATCGCCAACGAGGCGCCCTACGGGTTCACCGACAGCACCGGGAAGGTGACCGGCGAGTCCGTCGAGGTCGGCCGCGCGGTGATGAAGAACCTGGGTGTCAACGACATCCAGGCGACCACCGTGGACTTCGGCTCCCTCATCCCCGCGCTCAACGCCAACCAGTTCGACATGGTCACCGCGGGCATGTTCATCAACGCCCAGCGCTGCCAGAACGCCGCGTTCTCCACCCCGGACTACACCGCGCCGACGGCCTTCCTCGTCCCGACCGGCAACCCGGACGGCGTGGCGACCTTCGAGGACATCAAGAACAAGAACCTGCGGCTCGCGGTTCTCAGTGGCGCGGTCGAGCAGGGGTACGCCCAGAAGAGCGGCATCCCGGACAGCCAGATCCAGGTCTTCGACTCGCAGAACACGCTGCTGCAGGCCGTGACCTCGGACCGGGCCGACGCGGCGGCGCTGACGAACATCTCGCTCAACGACGTCGTCGCCAAGAACCCCGGCTCGAACGTCGAGGTGACCAAGGGCTTCTTCCCCACGATCGACGGGGCCCAGACGGTCTCCGCCGGCGCCTTCGTGTTCCGCAAGGCCGACACCGACCTCGTCAACGCCTTCAACGCGGAGCTGACGAAGCTGCACCAGAGCGGACAGTGGCTGCAGATCGTCACCCCGTTCGGGTTCACCGAGGACAACCTGCCGGGCGCGGACGTCACGACCGAGAAGCTCTGCGCGGCCGCCTGAGGGTCCGGCTCGGTCCACGGTGGAGAACCTCCCGCAGATCGTCGGCGTCCTGTCCGACGGCCTCCCCGAGACCGTCATCGCGACGCTCGGGGGCGTGCTGCTGACGATCATCCTGTCGATCGTGGCGGGCCTGCTGCTGCTCTCGTCGTCGCGCACGGTGCGCGGGGTGACCCGGGTGTACGTGGAGGGCTTCCGCGGCACGTCCGAGGTGGTCCAGCTGTTCTGGATCTACTTCGTCCTGCCCGTGCTGGTGGGCTTCCAGCTGCTGCCGCTCTTCGCCGGCATCGTGGTGCTGGGGCTCAACCACGGCGCGTACGGCGCGGAGATCGTGCGCGGCGCCGTCCGGTCGGTTCCGCGCGCCCAGTACGAGGGCGCGATCGCGCTGAGCCTCTCGCCGGCGCAGCGGATGCGGCGCGTGATCCTGCCGCAGGCGGTCGTGGAGATGCTGCCGCCCTTCAACAACCTGTTCATCCAGCTGCTGAAGTCCTCGGCGATCCTCGCCCTGATCACCGTGCCCGAGGTGACCCGGCAGGCGCGGGAGGTGCTGATCCCGAACTTCGGCGCGGACACCCTGCTGATCTTCGGCGTCACCTTCGTGATCTACCTGGTGCTCGCCGCGCTGATCACGCTGGTGATGCGGCTGCTGGAGCGGATGGCCTCGGCGCGGCTGGGCCGCAGGCCCTCCCGTGCGGCGCGGGCGGCGGCGCGGGCGGCCGGCCCGACCGGGACCGAGGGGGTCGCGGTCTGATGCCGCTCTGGGACTGGAACTACGCCTTCGAGATCCTGCCGGACCTGCTCTGGGCGCTGGTCACGACGATCGAGATCACGCTGCTCGGCTCGGTGGTCGCGCTCCTGCTCGGCCTGGTGTTCGCGGTGCTGCGGCGCCTGCACATCCCGGTGCTGGACCAGGTGCTGTGGGCCTTCATCGAGGTCGTCCGCTCGACGCCGCTGCTGGTCCAGGTCTTCTTCCTGTTCTTCGTGCTGCCCCAGTTCGGGGTCACGCTGAGCGCGTTCGTGGTCGGCGTCGTGGGGCTGGGCGTGCACTACGCGACCTACACGTCCGAGGTGTACCGCGCGGGCATCGACGCGATCCCGAAGGGCCAGTGGGAGGCGTGCACCGCGCTGTCGCTGCCGCGCCTGCGGATCTGGACCGGGGTCATCCTGCCCCAGGCGGTCCCGCGCGTGCTGCCGGCGCTGGGCAACTACGTGATCTCGATGTTCAAGGAGGTCCCGCTGCTGCTGGCGATCGGCGTGGTCGAGGTCGTCAACGAGGCGCGGGAGCTCGGCTCGCTGACCTTCCGCTACACCGAGCCCTACACCATCGCCGGCCTGCTCTTCCTGCTGCTGAGCTACCCGGCGTCCATGCTGGTCCGACGACTGGAGCGCCGCCGTGTCCACGCCTGACACCACCGAGCCGATGATCGTGTTCGACGGCGTGGAGAAGCGCTTCGGGTCGAACGTCGTGCTCAAGGACCTCCATTTCACGGTGGCGCCGGGCGAGCACGTCACGCTGATCGGCCCCTCCGGCTCGGGCAAGACGACGATCCTGCGCCTGCTCATGACCCTCGAGCAATGCAACGAGGGCACGATCTCGGTGGGCGGGCGCTACCTGTCCCACGAGATGCGCGGCGGCAAGCTCGGCCCGCCACGCGAGAAGTACCTGCGGGACGTCCGCAAGCACATCGGGATGGTCTTCCAGCAGTTCAACCTGTTCCCGAACATGACCGTGCGGGGCAACCTGATCGAGGGCCCGACGCGGGTGCTGGGCCTGTCGAGGGACGAGGCGAACGGCCGGGCCGAGGAGCTGCTGGACCTCGTCGGGCTCAAGGAGAAGATCGACGCGCACCCCACCCAGCTCTCCGGCGGGCAGCAGCAGCGGGTCGCGATCGCCCGGGCACTGGCGATGCGGCCCGACGTCCTGCTGCTCGACGAGGTGACCTCGGCGCTGGACCCCGAGCTCGTCGCCGGGGTGCTGAAGCTGTTGCAGGACATCGGCGACACCACCGACATCACCATCCTCTGCGTGACCCACGAGATGGGCTTCGCGCGGGACTTCTCGCACCGGGTGATGATGTTCGACGGCGGCCGGGTGCTCGAGGACGCGCCTCCCGCCAAGCTCTTCACCGACCCGGACCACCAGCGCACCCGGGACTTCCTGCACGCCGTCCTGAACCACTGACCCGTGCGCGACAACTGCCCCTAGAGGGGCAGTTGCCACTCACAACCCCGGTTGACCTGCGCAGATCGCCTCGGTGGTGAGGTCCGTGGGCGGGAGGTTCTCCGCGTCGAAGCCGAAAGGCCGTACGAGGTCCAGCCAACGGCCGGAGGAGTGCAGGTCGGCCAGGCCGGCGTCGAAGGCGGTGCGCAGGTCGGTGTCGGCGGGGCGGAAGGCGAAGGCGCCCACCGGGAACACCCGGCGGCCGTCCGCGTCGACCCGCGCGGCGACGCCCGGGGTCACCTGCAGCGGCGTGCCCGGGTTGCGGGACAGCTCGTCGAGCAGGGAGATGCGGGTGAGGGCCGCGGCGGGGACCTCGCCGTTGGCGACGGCGCGGAACAACGTGCTCTGCCCCTCGTAGGTGCGGACCGCCTCCGGCGGCACGCCCGCCGCGAGCGCGAACTCCTGCTCCGCCGACCCGGTCAGCACGCCGACGGTGATGCCCGCCCGCCGCACGCCGTCGAACGTCCGGATCCCGTTCGGGTTGCCCGCGGGGACGAGGAAGGCCAACGGCGCCAGGAAGTCCGGACGCGAGAAGGCGACGCGCGCGCACCGCGTCGGGGTGATCGTGGTGCCCGCGGCGACGATGTCGAACTGCTCGTCGAGCAGCGCGTCGAGCAGCCCGGCGAACGGGACCTGGATCGCCTCGATCCCGCCGACCCCGAACCCCGCGAGGACGGCCCGGGCGACCTCGGGTGCCTCGCCGGTGACCGTGCCGTCCGTCGCCGAGAAGCCGTAGGGACGTTCGCCGGCGATCCCGATGCGGGCCACGCCGTCCGCCCGCATGCGCTCGAGCGCCGAGCCCGCGCGCGACCCGCACCCCGCCAGCGCGGCGGCGCCCCCGAGCGCGGCCGCCCCGGCGAGCAGCGATCGTCGGGAGACCAGGTGCATCGCGCCGAAGACTAGTGGCTGGGCAGGCAGGCTTCTCAGTCCGGCCAGACCGGGTGGCGCTTCTCGAGGAACGCGGCCATGCCCTCCTTGGCCCCCGCGGACTGCGACATCGCCGCCATGACCTCGACGGCGACGGCGTAGGCGTCGGCTTCCGGGCGGTCGAGCTGCGCGTAGAGCGTCTGCTTGCCGACCTCCTTGCCGAACCGGCTGCCGCGGGTCGCGCGGGCGAGCAGCTCGTCCGTCTTCGCGTCGAGCTCGGCGTCGGGCACGACGTAGTTGACGAGGCCCCAGTCGGCGGCGGTGCGGGCGTCGATCGGGTCGCCGGTCAGGGCCAGCTCCATCAGCCGCTTGCGGCCGACGTTGCGCGCCACGGGCACCGCCGGGGTGTGGCAGAACCAGCCGCCCTTGCCGCCGGGCAGCGCGAAGGCGGCGGACTCGCCCGCGACGGCCAGGTCGCAGGTGGCGACGAGCTGGCAGCCGGCCGCGGTCGCGATGGCCTGGACCTTGGCGATCACGACCTGGGGCACCGCCTGGATGGTCTGCATCACCTCCGTGCACAGGGTGAGCAGCTCGCGGACGCCCTTGAGGTCCCGCGCGGCGACGTCGGCGAAGTCGTGTCCGGCCGAGAAGGCCTTCCCCTCGGCGCCGAGCACGATGCCGGTGGCGTCGCTGCTGCCGGCGGTCTCGAAGGCGTCGAGCAGCTCGCGGAGGTGGTCCTCGGAGAGGGCGTTGCGGCGCTCCGGCCGGTTCATCGTGATGCGGACGGTCTCCCCGTCCTCCTTGACCAGGAGGTGCTCGTAACCCATGTGTCCACGGTAATGCCTGGACGGCTGGGTGGAACGGGTCTACCGTGACCGCATGACCGGATCGGCAATTCCAGTCACAAGGTCACGCGAGGACCGGCTCCTCGACGCGGCCGCCGATCTGCTGGTCCGGTGGGGCTACCAACGCGTGACGATCGACGAGGTCGCGCGCCGGGCGGGGGTCGGGAAGGGCACCGTCTACCTGCATTTCCGCACCAAGGACGCGCTGTTCCTCGCCGTCCTGATGCGCAGCCACCGGACCGTGACCGCGGGGATGGCGGACCGGATGGAGGCCGATCCCGCCGAGGCGCTGCCGGCGCGCGCCGTCCGCTCGATCTACCGCGAGCTGCTCGACGACCCGGTGACCCGGCCGCTCTACCTCGGCGACCCCGAGGTGCTGGGCCGGCTCGCGCACGAGGCGGCCGCGGCCCTGGGCGACCTCACGGCGAAGCGCACCGAGGTCGGCCGGCGCTGGTTCTCCCTGCTGCGCGAGGCGGGCCGGATGCCCACCGACCTGCCGATCGACGCGCAGATGCACCTGTTCTCCGCCGTGACGACCGGCTTCTTCTTCCTCGACGGCATGCCGACCGCGCCCGGTCCCACGGATCCGGACGCGCGCGCCGACCTGCTCGAACACGCCCTGCGGAGCGCCCTGGAGATCCCGGGCGCACCGCTCACCCGCGAGTGTGCGGCGGAGTGTGCGGCGCTCTTCCGCTCACTGCTCGACGACATTCCCACCCTGAGCGGAACCAGGTGACCACCATGGCCGTGCTCGACGCGCCCGCCCTCACCGACCCGGAGCTCCTCGCCGACCCCTGGCGCGCGTTCGGCCGCCTGCGCGAGCAGGCGCCCGTGCTGCGCAGCCGGTTCGGGCTGGGCGGCGACGAGGCGCCGCTCTGGCTCGTGACCCGCTACGCCGACGTGCGTGCGGTGCTGAGCGACCCCCGGTTCGTCAACGACCCGGCGAACGCCCCGGGCGGCCGGGACACGCGTAAGGAGCTGATGGCCGCCATCGGGATCACGCCAGAGCTCGCGGACTACATGACCCGCAGTGTGCTCGACTTCGACGGCGCCGACCACACCCGGCTGCGCAAGCTCGTCTCCCGGGCCTTCACCGTCCGTCGCGTCGGCGACCTGCGACCGCGCGTCGAGGAGATCGCCGCGGGCCTGCTCGCGGAGCTGGCCGTCGCGGAGCAGCCGGTCGACCTCGTCGAGGCCTACGCCTACCCGTTGCCGATCACGGTGATCTGCGAGCTCGTCGGGATCCCGGAGGCGGACCGACCGAACTGGCACGTCTGGGGTCGGGAGATGGTCTCGACCGATCCCGCGCGCGTCCCGGGGGCCCTGCAGGCCACCGTGGACCACATCCGCGACCTGATCGGCCGTCGCCGGGCCGAACCGGCCGACGACCTGCTGAGCGCCATGATTCGCGCCCAGGAGGAGGACGGGGACCGGCTGTCCGAGTTCGAGCTGGTCACGATGGTCCTCGCGCTGGTCTTCGCCGGGCACGAGACGACTGCGCACCTGATCGCGAACTCGGTGGCCGCGCTGCTCAGCCGGCCCGAGCAGCTGGCGCGGCTGCAGGCCGAGCCCGACCTGTGGCCGACCGCGGTGAACGAGCTCATGCGGCTGTGGGGGCCGGTCAGCCAGGTCCGCGTCCGGTACGCGGCCGAGCCGGTCGAGATCGGCGGGGTGGAGATCCCGGCCGGCGCCGCCGTCCAACCGATCCTGCTGTCCGCCAACGGCGACCCACGCGAGTTCGACGACCCCGAGACGTTCGACGTCGGGCGGCGGACCGAGCGGGGGGAGGGGCACCTCGGGTTCGGCCACGGCGCGCACTACTGCCTCGGCGCCGCCCTGGCCCGGCAGGAGGGGGAGGTGGCGCTGCGGGCGCTGTTCACCCGCTTCCCGTCCCTCGAGCTCGCCGTGCCGCCCGAGGAGCTGGTGTGGCAGCCGGTCCCCGGCTCCCGGCGCCTCGCCGCCCTCCCCGTCCGCCTCTGATGATGCAGTATGGAACCATAATGCGATTTCGAGCCGGGATTTCGCGCATTATGGTTCCATAACGCGATCTCAGGGGCTGGATTTCGCGCATTATGGTTCCATAACGCGATCTCAGGGGCGTCGGCGGTCGTGCAGGACCAGCAGCATGTACGCGGCGACGGACTGGGCGTCGGTGATCTCGCCGTCCGCGATCATGGCCTCGAACTCGGCGATGGTGAACCAGGCCTGCCGCATGTCCTGCTCGGTGTGCTCGCGCTGGGCCTCGCCCTCGGTGAGGTCGGTGGCGAGGTAGACGTGCCCGCGTTGGCTGGACATGCCGGGGGCGACGTCGAGCGTGCCGATCTTCTCCATCCGGCCGGCCTGCAGCCCGGTCTCCTCGACCAGCTCGCGCACGGCGAGCTCGGCCGGGTCCTGGGCGGCGCGGTCGGGCGCGGTGCCCGCCGGGAACTCCCAGCGGCGCAGGCCGATCGGGTAGCGGAACTGCTCGACGAGGTGCAGCCGGTCGCCGTCACGGGGGATCACGAGGGCGTACGTGGGCTTGTCGATCACGCCGTAGACGCCGTCCGAGCCGTCGGGGCGGCGCACGGCGTCCTCGCGGACGGTCATCCAGTTGTTCGCGTAGACCTGCCGGGTCGAGAGGGTCTCCACACCGCCAGCCTCCCACCTGCGACGATCGGGCCGTGCGCGCGTCCCGGCTGATGGCCCTGCTCTTCGTGCTGCAGCGGCGCCGCTCGGCCACCGCGGCCGAGCTGGCCGCGGAGCTGGAGGTGTCCGAGCGGACGATCTACCGGGACGTCGCGTCGCTGAGCGAGGTGGGCGTGCCGATCTGGACAGAGCCCGGGCCGGGCGGCGGGATCCGGCTGGTCGAGGGCTGGCGGACCCGGCTCGACGGGCTCACGGCGCAGGAGGCCGCGGCCATGCTGACCCTGGGCGCGCCGCAGCTGCTCGCCGAGCTGGGCCTGGGCACCGCGCTCGCCGGGGCCCAGGCCAAGATCCTCGCGACGCTGCCGGAGGGCCTGCGCGCGCACGCCCGCATCGTCGCCGAACGGGTGCACCTCGACGCGCCGGGCTGGTTCCAGAACCCCGCCGAGGTCACCCACCTCGCCGTGCTCGCCGAGGCGTTGTGGGAGCAGCGCCGGGTCCGGATCGTCTACGGGCCACGCCAGGTCCACCGCGAGGTCGAGCCGCTCGGGCTCGTGCTCAAGGCGGGGGTCTGGTACCTGGTCGCCGGGGTGGACGGGGACGTCCGGACCTACCGGGCGGCGAAGATCGCCGAGGCCGAGCCGCTCGACGCGACCTTCGCGCGGCCCGCGGACTTCGACCTGCCGGCGTGGTGGGCGGAGTCGGCCTCCCGGTTCGCCGCGTCGATGCTGCGGGAGAAGGTGCGGATCCGGGTCTCGCCCACCGGGCTGCGGGCCCTGCCGAGCGTGACCGACCCCGACGCCGCGCACGCCGCCGTCGCCGCGGCCGGCGAGCCCGACGCCGAGGGTTGGCGCGAGCTGCTGCTCGACGTCGAGTCGCTGCGGGTCGCCGCCGGCCAGCTGGTGGCGCTCGGCGGGGAGGTGGAGGCGCTGGAGCCGCCCGAGCTGCGGACGAGGCTCGCCGAGCACGGGCGGGCGCTGGCCGAGCGCAACGCACCTCTAGGGTGACGGCCCGTGCGCCTCGTCATCGCCCGCTGCCAGGTGGACTACGTCGGCCGGCTCACCGCACACCTGCCGATGGCCCCGCGGTTGCTGCTGGTCAAGGCCGACGGGTCGGTCAGCGTGCACGCCGACGACCGCGCCTACAAGCCGCTGAACTGGATGAGCCCGCCGTGCTGGCTCACCGAGGAGCCGGGCGTCTGGACGGTCCGCAACAAGGCCGACGAGTCGCTCGTCATCACCATCGACGAGGTGCTCCACGACTCCTCGCACGAGCTGGGCGTGGACCCCGGCCTGGTGAAGGACGGCGTCGAGGCGCACCTGCAGGAGCTCCTGGCCGCGCACCCGGAGACCTTCGGCGACGGCTGGACGCTGGTCCGCCGCGAGTTCATGACGGCGATCGGCCCGGTCGACCTGCTCTGCCGCGACACCGCGGGCGGGCACGTCGCGGTGGAGATCAAGCGGCGCGGGGAGATCGACGGCGTCGAGCAGCTGACCCGCTACCTCGAGCTGATGAACCGCGACCCGCTGCTCGGGCCGGTGGCCGGGGTGTTCGCGGCCCAGCAGATCAAGCCGCAGGCGCGCACCCTCGCCGAGGACCGCGGCATCCGCTGCGTGACCGTGGACTACGACGCCCTACGGGGTCTCGACCCGAAGGACCTGCGCCTCTTCTGAGGTCTCCTCGTACGGGGGGACGAGCGCCCCGCGCAGCTGGAGCAGGACGAAGTCGCGGATGTCGCCGGCGGTCGAGTCGGGCCGGGTCAGGACCTGCAGGAGCAGGGCGTTGGTGTGGTAGCGGGCGGTCCGGTCGGCGTCGAGGTCCAGCCCGAGCACGTCGGAGGCGTGCTGCAGGGCGGTCCCGAGGATCCGCGGGATCGGCGCGATCACCCGGACGTCACCCGGTCCGCGGGGCGGCCCGTCGCTGCGGATCGCGTCCTCCTGCAGCGCCGCGAAGAACGCGAACGTGAGGGTGCGCCGGGCCTTCAGCATCAGGACCGTCTCGCCGACGGCGACCCGCACGATCTCCTGCGCCTCCGCGCCGGCGGCGATCCGGCCCTCGACCCGGGCGACGGCCTCGGCGATCCGGGGCGCGAACAGGTGCCCGATCAGCGCGTGCTTGCTGCCGAAGTGGTTGTAGCAGGTCGCCGTGGCGACGCCGGCCCGCGTGGCGACCTCCGTGATCCGGGTGCCCTGCCAGCCCTGCGCCGAGAACAGCTGCTCCGCGGCCCGGAGGATGGCCGAGCGCGTCTCCGCGTTGCGCTCCTCGCGCCGCCTGGGCCGCCTCTCGGTCATCGACGGAGGTTAGCCCAGCTCATTCGCGTTGTGGAGTACCTGGAACCCGTTATAGGTTCGCCGTCCGCGCGGGTTCACCGGGACCGCGTGTCCCGAGCGCGGAGCGGGGGCGCGGCCCTGTGCGGAGGAGGGGTCCGTGCAGCGCCGCGTCCCGCCGTCCGCGCCCCCTGACCGGCGGGAACGAGGTGGTCCGCCCGGGTCGCCGGAGGCACACGCGGGCCCTCGCGACCGCCCTACCCTGACCGACGTGACCGCCAGCACCGAGGCTCCGGCCAGCACCAGCACCGACACCTTCGACTCGCTCGACCCACGGACCGGTGAGGTCGTCGGGACGCACCCGGTCCACGGCGAGGCCGACGTGCTCGCCGCGGTCGCCCGGGCCGAGGAGGCCGCCCGGTGGTGGCGCGGGCTGGGCTTCGACGGTCGCCGCGAGCGGCTGCTGGCGTGGAAGAAGGCGCTGGTCGCGCGGCTGGACGAGGTCGCGGGCGTGGTCTGCGCCGAGACCGGCAAGCCGCTCGACGACGCCCGGCTCGAACTGGTCCTCGCGATCGACCACGTCGACTGGGCGGCGAAGCACGCGAAGAAGACGCTCGGCCGGCGGAAGGTGTCGCCGGGCCTGCTCGGCGCCAACCAGTCCGCGACCCTCGGCTACCCGCCGATCGGCGTCGTCGGCGTGATCGGGCCGTGGAACTACCCGGTCTTCACGCCGATGGGCTCGATCGCCTACGCGCTCGCCGCGGGCAACACCGTCGTGTTCAAGCCGAGCGAGCTCACCCCGGGCGTCGGCGAGATCCTCGCCCGCACGCTGGCCGACGCGGTGCCGGAGAAGACGCTGATCGAGGTGGTGACCGGGTTCGGCGAGACGGGTGCGGCGCTCTGCCGCGCCCCGGGCGTCGGCAAGATCGCCTTCACCGGGTCGACGGCCACGGGCAAGCGGGTCATGGCCTCCTGCGCCGAGACCCTCACCCCGGTCCTCATCGAGTGCGGCGGCAAGGACGCGCTGATCGTCGACGCGGGAGCGGACGTCGAGGCCGCCGCCGACGCCGCCGTCTGGGGCGGGATGTCCAACGCCGGCCAGACGTGCGTCGGGGTGGAGCGCGTGTACGTCGTCGAGTCGGTCGCCGAGGAGTTCACCGCGGCGCTCGTGGCCAAGGCGCGCGGGCTGCGGGCCGGCACCCAGTTCGGCCCGATGACGATGGCGTCGCAGACCGAGGTCGTCCGCCGGCACGTGCGCGACGCGCTGGAGAAGGGCGGCCGGGCCGTCGTCGGCGGCGAGGACTCCGTGCAGCCGCCGTTCGTGGAGCCGGTCGTGATCGTCGACGTGCCCGAGGACTCCGCCGCCGTCACCGAGGAGACGTTCGGCCCGCTGATCGTCGTGAACCGGGTGCCGGACGTCGCCGAGGCGGTCCGGCGCGCCAACGGCACCGGCTACGGCCTGGGCGCCAGCGTGTTCACCGGCTCGGCGAAGGAGGGCGAGCGGATCGCCGAGGGCCTGCGCTGCGGCATGGTGAGCGTCAACGGCGTGATCGCGTTCGCGGGCATCCCGTCGCTGCCGTTCGGCGGGGTCGGCGACTCCGGCTTCGGGCGCATCCACGGCGAGGACGGCCTGCGCGAGTTCACCCGCCCGCAGGCGGTGGCCCGGCAGCGGTTCGCGCTGCCCGTCCCCGTCACCAGCTTCACCCGGACAGCGAAGCACATGAGCACCCTGATCGGGCTCGTCCGGGCACGTCACGGCCGGTAGACCCGCCATCCGGACGGGGTGTTCCCGGCCTCATGCGTGGGTTCCCAAGCAGCGGGGGATGAGAGGATTACCGCTCGGTACAGACCCTCGAGGCAGCGGGAGGTAACGGCGTGGCACGCGAGTTCCGGACGGTCGGCGTGGTCGGCCTGGGCACCATGGGTGCGGGCATCGTGGAGGTGTTCGCCCGCAACGGCCTGGACGTGATCGCCGCCGAGGTGGACGCGGCCGCCGTCGAGCGCGGGAAGGCGCACCTGGAGACCTCGACGAGGCGGGCGATCGAGCGCGGCAAGCTCACCGAGGAGCAGGCGGGCGAGCTGCTGGGCCGGATCACCACGACCACGTCGCTGGCCGACCTGGCCCCGTGCGACCTCGTGGTCGAGGCGGTGCCGGAGTCGCTGCAGCTCAAGGCGTCCGTGTTCGCCGAGGTGGACAAGCACGTCGGCCCCGAGACGATCCTGGCGTCGAACACGTCGTCGCTGTCGGTCACCGAGCTGTCCGTGCGGACCGCGCGCCCGGGCAAGGTCGTCGGGATGCACTTCTTCAACCCGGCGCCGGTGCAGAAGCTGGTCGAGCTGGTGCGCACGGTGGTCACCGAGCCGGACGTGGTCGAGGACCTCCAGGCCTTCGCCGCCACGCTGGACAAGGTGCCGGTCGTGATCGGCGACCGCGCCGGGTTCATCGCGAACGCACTGCTCTTCGGCTACCTCAACCACGCGGCGCGGATGTACGAGTCCCGCTACGCGAGCCGCGAGGACCTCGACGCCGCCATGCGCTACGGCTGCGGTTACCCGATGGGCCCGCTGGCGCTGCTCGACCTCATCGGCCTCGACACCGCGTACGAGATCCTCGAGACGATGTACGCGCAGTCGCGCAACCTCATGCACGCCCCGGCGCCGGTGTTCAAGCAGATGATCACCGCCGGGCTGCTGGGCCGGAAGAGCGGCCGCGGCTTCTACACCTACGAGAAGCCGCACAGCAGCAAGGTCGTGCCCGACGCCCTGACCCCGGGCTCGGTCGTGCCCGAGGACGTCCCGACGCGCGACGTCCAGCGGGTCGGCGTGGTCGGCACGGGCACCATGGCCAGCGGGATCGTGCAGGTGTTCGCGCAGGCCGGGTTCGACGTCGTGGTCCGCGGCCGCAGCGACTCCAAGGTCGAGGCGTCGGTCGGCGGGATCCGCAAGGCGCTGGACAAGGCCGTGGTGCGCGGCAAGCTCACCGAGGACGAGCGGGACGCCACGCTCGGGCGGATCACCGGCACCACCTCGCTGGAGGACTTCGCCGACGTCGACCTCGTCGTCGAGGCCATCGCCGAGGAGCTCGAGGTGAAGCGGGCCGTGTTCGGCGCGCTCGACGAGATCTGCAAGCCGGGCGCGATCCTGGCGACCACGACGTCGTCGCTGCCGGTCGTGGAGTGCGCGGCGGCCACCACCCGCCCGGCCGACGTGATCGGGCTGCACTTCTTCAACCCGGCGCCGGTGATGAAGCTCGTCGAGGTGGTGTCCACGATCAGCACCGCGCCGGAGGTCGCGGCCACCGCGCTGGCGCTCTGCCAGAAGATCAAGAAGGTGCCGGTCTCCTGTGGCGACCGCGCCGGGTTCATCGTCAACGCGCTGCTGTTCCCGTACCTGAACGACGCGGTGAAGATGCTGGAGGCGCACTACGCCACGGCGGACGACATCGACGCGGCGATGAAGACGGGCTGTGCGCTGCCGATGGGGCCGTTCGAGCTGCTCGACGTGGTCGGCCTGGACGTGTCGCTCGCCATCGAGCGGTCGCTGTTCTCCGAGTTCCGCCAGTCCGGCTTCGCCCCGGCCCCGCTGCTGGAGCACCTGGTCACCGCGGGCCGGCTCGGCCGCAAGACCGGGCAGGGCTTCCGGGACTACACCTCCCGCTGAGCTGTGACCCGTCCCGGTGCCGCCCGCGCGGCGCCGTCGGGGCGGTTACGGTCGGATCCATGGCACGCGGTCGACGGCCCCGCCCCTCGGACCGGGGGCGGGGCCGCGCCGTGCCCGCACCCCTGTCGTCGGGGATCGTGACCCGCGCCGAGACGGGGCCCGACGGCGAGTGGGCCGTCCGGCACGTCCCCGGCGGATCGTCGGTGAAGGACTATCGCTGCCCGGGCTGCGACCAGCTGATCCCCGCCGGCGTCGGGCACGTGGTCACGTGGCCGACGGGGGAGTGGGGCTCGGTGGAGGACCGCCGGCACTGGCACCTGCCGTGCTGGAACGCGCGTGGCCGCCGCCGGCCGGGCCTCCGCCGTCCCCGCTGAGCGCGGTCCTGCCGTCGTCCGGGCCGGCCTCCGTGGGCCGCCCGCGGCGAGGGGTCAGGCGCGGGCCGTGGCCGGGTGGGGGCGCGGACGGCGGCGGGACTGCTCGCTCGCCTGCTCGGGCACCGCACCGTCCGTGCGGTCGCCCTCGTCGGCCAGCGGGCCCAGGGCCGCCAGGTCCGCGACGAGCGCGGCGCGGGCGTGCGCGAGCTGCTCGGCGACCCGGCCGCGCAGGTCGGTGAGCTCGGTGACCCGGCGTTCGGCCTCGCGGACGAGGCGCTCGGCCTCGCCGCGGGCGTCGGCGACGATCCCGGCGGCCTGCTGGTCGGCCGCCGCGTGGGTGGCCCGGGCGTAGTCGTCCGCCGCCGCGTGGGTGGTCCGGGCGTAGTCGTCCGCCGCCGCACGGGTGGTCCGGGAGTACTCGTCCGCCTCGGCGCGGAGCCGCGCGACCTCCTGCTGCGTCGCCGTACGCTCGGCCTGCAGCGCCCCGAGGGTCTCGGTGCGCCGCTGGTCCATCGCGATCCGGAAGTCCTCCTCGACCTGCTCGCGCTCGGCGGCGGCGGCGGAGTTCGCCGCGGCGATCGCAGCGGCCGACTCGGCCTGGACCCGGGCGATCGCCTCGTCGTTCGCCAGCTTGTCCTGGGCGGCCTGGGCCTGCAGGGCCTTCGCCCGGGCGACGATCCGCTCCGCCTCGTTCCGGGCCTCGGCGAGCACCGCTTCCCGGTGGCGCTCGGTGTCCGCGCGGCGCTCGGCCAGCTCCTGGTCGCACTCGGCCCGCAGCCGGGTCACCTCCGCGTCCGCCCGGGCCCGCGTCTCGGCGACCTCGTCCTCGGCCAGCCGGAGCATCGAGCGCATCCGCTCGCTGAGGCCCTGGACGCTGTCCGGCGGCCCCGACAGCCGCCGCACCTGCTGGCGCATCGACTCCAGCCGGCCGCGCGTCTCGTCGAGCTCGCGGGTCAGCCGGGTCACCTGCGTGACGGCGGCGTCCCGGTCCGCGGCGAGCAGCCGGACGTCCGCGTCGATCCGGTGCAGGTGCCCGTCGACCTGCTCCTGGTCGTAGCCGCGGCGGACGACCCGGAAGCCGGCCGTGGGCTGGTCACCGGCGGTGGGCTGGGGGTTCTCCGGTTCACCGACCATGAACTTCACCGTACCGGGCTACCGCATTCGCGGAGCGTCACGCGCGGCCCCGGGTGCGCTCCGTCACCCGTCCGGGCGTGGGCCGATCCGGGGTGTGGCCCGTGGAGCATTCGCAGTAAGGCCGTGCCGCTCGAACCGGGCCGCGGAGAACGCAGCACGGCTCCGTGACGCGCGCGTCGCCTGGTGCGTCGCGGAGCCGTGCTGCGGGTGGATCAGACGCCGCGGAAGCGGTTGATCGCGTCGAGGTGCTTGGCCCGCTTCTCCGGGTTCGTCACGCCCAGGCCCTCCTCGGGGGCCAGCGCGAGCACGCCGACCTTGCCCTGGTGGGCGTTCTGGTGGACGTCGTACGCCGCCTGGCCGGTGTCGGCCAGCGGGTAGACCTTGGAGACGGTCGGGTGGACCAGGCCCTTGTCGATCAGCCGGTTCGCCTCCCACGCCTCGCGGTAGTTCGCGAAGTGCGAGCCCACGATCCGCTTGAGGTTCATCCACAGGTACCGGTTGTCGTACTCGTGCATGTAGCCCGACGTCGACGCGCAGGTCACGATCGTGCCGCCCTTGCGCGCGCAGTAGACCGAGGCGCCGAAGGTCTCCCGGCCCGGGTGCTCGAACACGATGTCCGGGTCGTCACCGCCGGTCAGCTCGCGGATCCTGGCCCCGAAGCGCTTCCACTCCTTCGGGTCCTGGGTCTGCGGGTCCTTCCAGAACTTGTAGCCCTCGGCGTTGCGGTCGATGATCAGCTCCGCGCCCATGGCCCGGCAGATGTCGGCCTTCTCCTGCGAGGAGACGACACAGATCGGGGTGGCGCCGCCGTTGAGCGCGAACTGGGTGGCGTACGAGCCGAGCCCGCCGCTCGCGCCCCAGATGAGCACCGTGTCGCCCTGCTTCATGTCCGCGCCGTTGCGCGAGACGAGCTGGCGGTAGGCGGTGGAGTTGACCAGCCCGGGGCTGGCCGCCTCCTCCCAGGTGAGGTGCTCCGGCTTGGGCATCAGCTGGTTGGACTTGACCAGGGCGAGCTGCGCGAGCCCGCCGAAGTTGGTCTCGAAGCCCCAGATCCGCTGCTGCGGGTCCATCATCGTGTCGCCGTGCCCGTCCGGGCTCTCCAGCTCGACGGACAGGCAGTGCGCGACGACCCGGTCACCGGGCTTCCACGCGTTGACCCCGGGCCCCGTCTGCAGCACGACGCCGGCCAGGTCGGAGCCCACGATGTGGTACGGCAGGTCGTGCCGCTTGGCCAGCTCGGACTCGCGCCCGTAGCGCTTGAGGAAGCCGAACGTGGACACCGGCTCGAAGATCGAGGTCCACACGGTGTTGTAGTTGATCGCGCTGGCCATCACGGCCACGATCGCCTCGCCCGGGCCGAGCTCGGGGGTGGGCACCGTGTCCAGGTGCAGGCTCTTGCGCGGGTCCTTGTCGCGGGTGGCGATCCCGTCGAACATCTCGGTCTCGTCCGCGTGGACCGTCATCGCCTGGTAGTGGTCCGGGACGGGAAGCCCACCCACGGCGTCGAAACGCTCGGCGAGAATGGCGTCGAGGATCTCCTGCACGGCCTGGCCTCCGGTGGCGTGAGTCGTGTGGCTTGCTTGGGATACCGATCAGTTACCGATCAGTATGGTACCCGAGGCATTGTGGCTGCGCGCTCCGCCGATGGGGCCGATCGTGACGCAGCCCACCGACTGGATCAATGAAGCAGCCCCTCCGATCGGGTGGAAACCGCCTGATCGGAGGGGCCGGGACGCTGCACGAACGGCCCTGGCGTGCGGACCTCCCGCACAAGAGCGCCGTTCGTTCGGGTGTCAGTGAGGGGTGGCCGCCGGCTCCACCAGCTCGACGAGCACGCCGCCGGCGTCCTTCGGGTGCACGAAGTTGATCCGCGAGTCCGCCGTGCCGCGCCGCGGCTCCGGGTAGAGCAGGCGCAGGCCCTTGTTCTTGAGCGCCTCCATCGCGGCCTCGATGTCGGTGACCCGGTAGGCGAGCTGCTGCAGGCCCGGGCCGTTGCGGTCGAGGAACTTCGCGATCGTGGAGTCCGGGCGCAGCGGGGCCAGCAGCTGGATGCGCGTGCTGGAGGCGGGGTCGGCGCCGGGCGCGGCGAGCATCGCCTCGCGCACGCCCTGCTCCTCGTTGACCTCCTCGTGCGTGTTCACCAGCCCGAACACGTCGTGGTACCAGGCGATCGCCTCGTCGAGGTCGGCCACCGCGATGCCGACGTGGTCGATCTGGGTCAGCAGGGATCCGAGCGCGCCGTGGGCCGATTCCGTCTGTGCCGTCATGGTCCGGGAATCTAATGCGCGGTACCGGGCCCGGCCCTCTGTGTGGCTGCTCACCCGTCCGTTCGGGCCGTCTCTTCGCAGGTGACCGACGGGTATGGTCCGGAACCAATCCCGTGTGCCAACGCAGTTGCTGGAGGTCGTCGTGGCGCAGTCCGTGATCGTCGCTGGTTCCCGTACGCCGGTCGGCCGGCTGCTCGGGTCGCTCAAGGGGTTCTCGGGCGCGCAGCTCGGCGGATTCGCGATCAAGGGCGCCCTGGAGAAGGCCGGGGTGGCCCCCGAGCAGGTCGAGTACGTGATCATGGGGCAGGTGCTCACCGCGGGCGCCGGCCAGATCCCCGCCCGCCAGGCGGCCGCGGCCGCCGGCATCCCGATGGACGTCCCGGCGCTGACCGTCAACAAGGTCTGCCTGTCCGGCATCGACGCCATCGCCCTCGCCGACCAGCTCATCCGTGCCGGTGAGTTCGACATCGTGGTCGCGGGCGGCCAGGAGTCGATGACCCAGGCACCGCACCTGCTGACCAAGTCCCGCGAGGGCACGAAGTTCGGCGACACCGCGCTGATCGACAGCATGTCCTACGACGGCCTGTTCTGTGCCTTCGACCAGGTCGCGATGGGTGCGTCGACGGAGAAGCACAACAGCCGCTACGACGTCACCCGCGAGGACCAGGACGCCTTCGCGGCCCGGTCGCACCAGCTCGCCGCCGCCGCCGTGAAGAACGGGGTGTTCGACGACGAGATCACCCCCGTCGAGATCCCGCAGCGCAAGGGCGACCCGGTCGTCTTCTCGCACGACGAGGGCGTCCGCGGCGACACCACCGGCGAGAGCCTCGCCAAGCTGCGCCCGGCCTTCGCCGCGGACGGCACGATCACCGCGGGCTCGTCGTCGCAGATCAGCGACGGCGCGTGCGCGGTCGTGGTGATGAGCAAGGCCAAGGCCGAGGAGCTGGGCCTGACCTGGCTGGCCGAGATCGGCGCGCACGGCGTGGTCGCCGGACCGGACACGAGCCTGCACGAGCAGCCGGCCAACGCCATCGCCAAGGCGTGCGCCAAGGAGGGCCTCGACCCCAAGGAGCTCGACCTGGTCGAGATCAACGAGGCCTTCGCCGCGGTCGGTCTCGTGTCCACGCGCAAGCTGGGCCTCGACGAGGAGAAGGTCAACGTCAACGGCGGCGCGATCGCGCTCGGCCACCCGATCGGCATGTCCGGTGCACGGATCACGCTGCACCTGGCGCTCGAGCTCAAGCGCCGCGGCGGCGGTGTCGGCGTGGCCGCGCTGTGCGGCGGCGGCGGCCAGGGCGACGCGCTGATCCTCCGCGTCCCGGCCTGATCCCTTGCCTCAGCAGTCCCCGCAGGAGTTGGTCGACCGCGCGCTGGAGGGCCAGCAGCGCGCGGTCGCCCGGCTGATCTCGCTCGTCGAGAGCGGGTCGAAGGACCTGCCGGAGGTCGCCGCGCTGCTCGCCCCGCACACGGGGCGGGCGCAGGTCGTCGGTCTGACGGGCTCGCCGGGCGTCGGCAAGTCCACCACCACGTCCGCGCTGGTCGCGGCGTTCCGGGAGCAGGGCAAGCGGGTCGGCGTGCTCGCTGTCGACCCGTCGTCGCCCTTCTCCGGCGGCGCGCTGCTCGGCGACCGGGTCCGGATGGGCGACCACGCGATCGACGAGGGCGTGTTCATCCGGTCCATGGCGACCCGGGGGCACCTGGGCGGGCTGGCCTGGGCGACCCCGCAGGCGCTGCGGGTGCTCGACGCCGCGGGCTGCGACGTCGTGCTCGTCGAGACGGTCGGGGTCGGCCAGTCCGAGGTCGACGTCGTCTCGCTCGCCGACACCACGGTCGTGTTGCTCGCGCCCGGGATGGGCGACGGCGTGCAGGCCGCCAAGGCCGGGATCCTCGAGATCGCGGACGTGTTCGTGGTCAACAAGGCGGACCGCGAGGGCGCCGACCAGACCGTCCGCGACCTGCGCTACATGATGTCGCTCGGTGAGCGGCGGGACGCCTGGAAGCCACCGGTGTGCCGGACGGTCGCGGCCCGTGGCGAGGGCGTCGACGAGGTCGCCGGGGCGATCGACGAGCACCGGGCCTGGCTGGAGTCCTCCGGCGAGGGTCCGCGGCGGCGCCGGCGGCGGGCGGAGAACGAGATCGAGGCGATCGGGCTGGAGAAGGTCCGCGCGCGGCTCGGCGACGTCCGCGGCGGGGCCGCCCTCGAGGCGCTGGCCGAGAAGGTCGTGGCCGGCACGCTGAGCCCCTACGCGGCGGCGGACGAGCTCCTCGACTCCCTGTGAGTGGCGATAGTCGCCATGGCGACTATCGCCACTCACAGGGGTCAGCGGAAGTCGCCGGAGGCCGAGCGGATGCGGCCGAGCAGGTCGAAGAGCGTGGCCTTGCCCTCCGCGTCGAGTCCCACCAGCCCGAAGTCGACGGCGGTGACGGACTTGGTGGCCTGCTCCAGGCGCTCCAGCCCGTCCGGCGTGATCTCGACCAGCGTCGCCCGCCGGTCCGTGGGGTGCGGGGTCCGGCGTACCAGCCCGTCCGCCTGCAGCCGGTCGACGATGTTCGTGACGCTGGTCGGGTGCAGCTGCAGCCGCTCGCCCATCACCCGCATCGGCAGCTTCTTGGCCCGCGAGAAGCTCAGCAGCACCAGCGCCTCGTAGCGGGCGAAGGTGAGGTTGTGCGGCTTGAGCGCGGCGTCGACGGCCGACAGCAGGATCTGCTGCACGCGCATCACGCTGGTGACGGCGGCCATGGTGTCCGACGGGCCGATGCGCTCGGCCCAGAGCTCCGCCGCCCGGTCGATCGGGTCGAAGGGGAGCGGGTCGCGCGAGGCCATGGCCACGCACGCTAGCAGGGCGGACACCCGCGGCCCGAGATCATGGGGCAGGCTGGCGGCATGCTCGTAGCGTTCAGCATCGCGCCGTCCGGCAGCTCCTCCGACGACGGGAGCGTGGGCGACGCCGTCGCCGAGGCCGTCCGCGTGGTCCGGGAGTCCGGGCTGCCCAACGAGACGACGTCCATGTTCACCACCATCGAGGCCGAGACCTGGGACGAGGCGATGGCCGTGGTGGGCCGCGCGGTCGAGGCCGTGCAGGCCCGGTCCCCGCGGGTGAGCCTGGTGCTCAAGGCCGACATCCGCCCGGGGTACACCGGCCAGCTCAGCGCGAAGGTGGAGCGGATCGAGAAGGCGCTCGGCTCGGATGGCTGACCCGGCGTTCCTGCTCCTGCACGGGGCCTGGCACCGCGGGTCGAGCTGGACGCCGCTGCAGGAGGAGCTGCGGGCCCGGGGGCGCAGCTCGGTGGCTCCGGACCTGCCGGCCGACGAGCCGGGGGCGGGCGCCGCCGAGTACGCCGCGGCGGCGCTCGCCGCGGCGCCGGCCGAGGGGCCGGTCGTGGTCGTCGGGCACTCGCTCGGCGGACTCACCGCGCCGCTGGTCGCCGCCGAGCTCGGCCCGCGGACGCGTGCCCTGGTGCTGGTCGCGGCGATGCTCCCGGCGCCCGGCCGGGCGCACAACGACCTGCTCCGCGAGGACCGCACGATCATGGCCCCGGGGTTCGGCCCCGGCCAGGAGCGCGGCCCGGGCGGCACGACGAGCTGGCCGGCAGAAGCCGCCGAGGCGTCGCTGTACGCCGGGGTGGCCCAGGAGCTGGGCGCGCCGGACCTCGTGCGGGAGGCGGTCGCGGGCCTCCGCCCGCAGGCGTGGGCGATCGGCAAGGAGGTCACGCCGCTGGCCGCGTGGCCGGCGGTGCGGACGGTGTTGGTCGTCTGCGCGCAGGACCGCGTGGTGAACCCGGAGACCTCCCGCCGGCTGGCCGCCGACCTGGGCTTCGAGGTCCGCGAGCTGCCCGGTGGGCACTTCCCGATGCTCACCCGCCCGGCCGAGCTGGCCGACCTGCTCGTCGGCCTGTGACGCACCCTCACGACCGGCGGGAGCCCCCGCCGGCCGTCGTGCGGGGTCGGTCAGGCGATGTTGAGCGTGAAGAAGAAGACGCCGACGAGGATCGCGGCGAAGCCCAGCCCCATCGCGATCTTGGCGAGCTTCGCGGTGTCCGGGTTGCGGACCGCGGCGACGCCGACACCGAGGGCCGCGAGCCCGCCGACCCAGCCGACGATCGAGATCGGGCTGGCGACCAGCGCGACGATGCCGATGATCAGCGCGACCTTGCCCAGCACGGGGTTCTGCTCGCGCGCGGTCTTCCTGCGGGCCTCCGCCAGCAGGCGGTCGGCGACGGTGTTCTCCTGGCTCATCAGATCCTCCGGTCAGGGGGACGGTCCCGGCGCGGATCCGTCCGGCGTGCACGCACGTGACGCGACGTCACTTCCGTGAGGTCAACGAGCGCACGCCGCCGCTGGTGCTCCGCCGGTCCGGTGATCGGCGCGTCCGCGACCGCGGACCGCGGGTGCGCGCCGCCACCGGATCGGCGCAACGCCGGGCGCTGGATCGACGATGGTCGGACGTCCTACGGTCGTGGGGGGAACGAGGACGGGAGGCGCCATGACGACCGGGACCACCGCTGCGACCAGCACGGACGCCGCCGGCGAGGAGCACCGGGCGCGCCGGCTGTGGCGCGCGCTGGAGCCGTTGCACGCGGTGACCTACTTCGCGCCGGAGGCGCGCTCGGCGGGGGAGTCGCTGGGCCTGCGGGGCTTCTGGCGCGGCTACTTCGGGCAGCGCGCCGCACCGCTCGGGCCGGTTCCGGCCGAGGTCGTGACCGCGCTGTTCTACAACTTCGCGCCCGGGTTCGTCGCCCGCTCGGTGCCCGAGGTCTGGTCGGTCGCCACGCCCGCGCAGCTGCTCGACGCCCGGCTGGCGGCCGTCGACGCCGCCCTGCGCCGCGCGCTCGGCGAGCTCACCGGGTCCGCCGACGTCGCCGAGGCGGCCGAGCTGGCGCGCACGGCCGCGACCTCCGTGTCGACGGCCGGGCGGGCGCTCGCCGCCGCCAACGCCGCCCTGCCGTGGCCGGACGCGCCGCACCTCGTCCTCTGGCAGGCCCAGACGGTCCTGCGCGAGCAGCGGGGAGACGGGCACGTCGCCGCCCTGGTGAGCGCGGGCGTCGACCCCGTGGAGGCGCTGGTGGTGTTCGCGGGCGCCCAGGGCCTGCCGGGCGACTGGCTGCGCGAGCGGCGCGGCTGGACCGTCGAGGAGTGGGAGGCCGCGCGGGCCCGGCTCAGCGACCGGGGCCTCGTCGAACCGAACGCCGGGGAGACCGTGACCGACACCGTGCTCACCGACGCGGGGCGGGAGCTCTGCGCCGAGGTCGAGGCCCGCACGGACGCGCTCGCCGACCAGGCCTGGCGCGCCCTCGGCGACGCCCGGGCCGAGCGTCTGGTCGGGCTGGCGGGACCCCTGGTGGAGCGGGTCCTCGCCGCGGGCGACTTCCTGCCGCAGAACCCGATGGGCATGCGCCCGCTCGTGGCGGCCGGCCCCGGCTGATCCGCCGGCACCCGAGGGGACGGGCGACGGGCGGGCCGGGTGGCGATCGTGCCAGGATGGACGGCGTGTCGCGACCCGATCCTCGTCAGGCAGCCCAGACGGCGGCCCTGTCGTCCGCGTTGGCGGGCGCCGTCGATCTCTCCGCGCTGAAGGCCCGTTCGGAGGCCGCGGCCCGCCAGCAGGCGGCGGGCGGCGCCCAGGGCGGGGCCCCGGCGGCCTCCCCCGACGGTGGCGGCGGTGGCGGGTACGTCATCGACGTCACCGAGCAGAGCTTCCAGCGGGACGTGCTCGAGGCGTCCCTGCAGGTGCCGGTGATCGTCGACCTCTGGGCCACCTGGTGCGAGCCCTGCAAGCAGCTCTCGCCGGTCCTGGAGCGCCTCGCGAACGCGAGCGGCGGCGCCTGGCTCCTCGCGAAGGTCGACGTCGACGCCAACCAGCGGATCGCGCAGGCCTTCGGCGTGCAGTCGATCCCGATGGTGGTCGCGGTCGTCGCGGGTCAGCCGGTCGACGCGTTCCAGGGCGCCCTGCCCGAGCCGCAGGTCAAGGACTGGATCGCCCGGATCCTCGACGCCCTGCGCGACCGCATGCCCGCGATCGCCGAGGGCGAGCGCCGGGCGGCCGCGGGCGGCACGGCCGCGCCCGAGGAGGAGCCGGAGGACCCGCGCTTCACCGAGGCCGAGGACGCGCTCGAGCGCGGTGACTACGCCGAGGCCGAGGCCGCCTACCAGCGGATCCTCGACCAGGAGCCGGCCAACGAGATGGCGCTGGCCGCGCTCTCGCAGGTGCGCTTCCTGGCCCGGGCCGAGCAGGCGGACCCGTCGGCGATCGCCCGGGCCGACGCCGCACCCGACGACGTCGACGCCCAGCTCGCCGCGGCGGACGCCGAGGTCGCCCAGGACCGGGCCGAGTCGGCCTTCGGGCGCCTGGTCGCCGCGGTCGGCCGGACCTTCGGGGACGACCGGGAGAAGGTCCGCAGCCACCTCGTCGGGCTGTTCGAGCTGTTCCCGGCGGACGACCCGCGGGTGAGCACCGCCCGTCGCGCCCTGGCCCGCGCGCTGTTCTGAGCGCGGGGCGCGCGGCCGGGAGGGATCCCGGCCGACTACGGTCGGCAGCCGTGTCGACGACCAGCCCGCAGCCCGTCGCCGATCCGCCGCGGCCCCCGGCCCGGCGGTGGACGGCCGCCCGCGTCGGCGCGGCCGTGCTCGCGGTGGCGGCGCTCGCGCTGACCGCCGTGCTGCACGCCACGCACCACAACCTGCTGGTCCTCGGCCTGTCGTCGACGGACATGCGGGAGCTGCACGCGGACTTCGACACGTTCTGGCATTCCGCCGTCGCGCTCACCCAGGGCGGCGACATCTACGAGACGCCGGCGAAGCTGCGCAACCTCAACCCGCCGCTGCTCAGCCTGCTGCTGGCCCCGCTCGCGGGTCTCGACGTGGTCGTCGCGTACCGGGTGTTCGCCGCGGTCACCCTGCTGCTGATCGCCGGCGCGGTGCTGCTGGTGTGCCGGGAGCTGCGGTTGCCGTGGTGGTGGACGGCGGGCGCCACGCTGGCGATGCTCGCGTCCTCGCCCCTGCACGGCACGCTCTACCTCGGCCAGATCTACGGGCTGCTGCTGGTCGGGCTGGTCGCGGGCTGGATCGCCGAGCGCCGCGGGCACCCGCTGCTCGCCGGCGTGCTCTACGGCGTCACGGTCGCGCTCAAGCCCTCGCTCGCCCCGGTCCTGCTGCTCCCCGCCGTGCAGCAGCGGTGGCGGCCGTTTTTTGCGGGGGTCGGCGGCGCCGTCGTCGCGACCCTCGTGGGTGCGCTGGCCGCGGGGCCGTCGAGCGCCCTGGAGTGGCTGCGGATCGGGTTCGGCGAGCCGGTGCCCGACGTCCTGGACAACGCCGCCCTGCCCGGCGAGGCGCTGCGCCTGGGACTGCCGTCGGGCGTCGGGACGGTGCTGGGGCTCGTCGCGCTGGTCGGCACCCTGGTCTGGCTCGCGCGCCGCTCCCGCACCGGCACGGTGGACCCGGGCGGCACGGCACCGTGGGCGGTGATCGCGGCGGGCCTGCTGATGTCGCCCATCTCCTGGCACAACTACCTGCTGCTGCTGTGGCCGGGCGTGCTCGCCGTGGTGGCGGCGTCGGCGGCGGGCAGCGTGCGCCGGGCGTGGGTGGCCGCGCTGCTGGCGTTGCCGCTGGTCCCCGTCTCCTGGGGCGAGCTGTGGACGCCGGACGACCCGTGGACGCCGCTCGGCCGCAGCCTCTACTGCGCGATCCTTCTGGCCTACTGGGTCACGCTGCTCCGCAACGCTGACCGCACTATGGAACCATAACGCGCATTTTCGGACGCTGTTTCCGCAGTACGGTTCCATAACGCCGAAAAGGACGCGGGCGAGCAGCAGTATGGTTCCATAACGCCGACATGGCGGTCTGTGGCAAGCGTTAGGGAACCATACTGCCGCCGGTCAGACGTCGCGGGAATCCTCGTCGGCGGGGCCGACCTCGGGCTGGACGCCCCGCACCAGGTCCGGGGTGTGGGCGGCGCCGGCGGGCGGTGCCTCGACGGCCGGCTCGGTGGCGGCGGACTGGACGGGCCGCTTCGGGTGCACCGGGCCGCCCGTCTCCTCCGGCACCAGCCAGAGCACGCCCGCCGGGGGCAGCCGCAGGACGGCCGACGCCGGACGCCCGTGCCACGCGGCCCGCTCGGCCTCGACCCCGCCCAGGTTGCCCACGCCGGAGCCGCCGTAGTTCTCGGCGTCCGTGTTGACCAGCTCGCGCCACTTGCCCGCGAAGGGCAGCCCCACGCGGTAGTTCTCCTTCGGCTGGCCGGAGAAGTTCGCGATGCAGGCCAGGACCGCCGGGCGGCCGTCGTGGTCGGTGCCCTGCCGCAGGAAGCTCAGCACGTTGCCCGCGGCGTCGTTGGCGTCGATCCACGAGAAGCCCTCGGGCGAGTGGTCCGCGGTCCACAGCGCCGGGTGGTCCCGGTAGGTGCGGTTGAGGTCGCCGACGAGGGTCTTGATGCCGCCGTGCAGCCGGTTGCCGAGCAGGTCCCAGTCGAGCGAGCGCTCCTCCGACCACTCGCGGACCTGGCCGAACTCCTGGCCCATGAACAGCAGCTGCTTGCCCGGGTGCGCCCACATGAACGCGAGCAGCGCGCGGACGTTGGCGGCCTTGTTCCAGTCGTCGCCCGGCATCCGGGTCCACAGCGAGCCCTTGCCGTGCACGACCTCGTCGTGGCTGATCGGCAGGACGTAGTTCTCGCTGAACGCGTACATCAGCGAGAAGGTCATCTGGTTGTGGTGGTAGCTGCGGTGCACGGGGTCGCGCCCGATGTAGTCGAGCGTGTCGTGCATCCAGCCCATGTTCCACTTGAACCCGAAGCCGAGCCCGCCCATGTAGGTGGGCCGCGTGACGCCCGGCCACGCCGTGGACTCCTCGGCGATCGTGACGACGCCGGGGTGCTCCCGGTAGACCGTCGCGTTCATCTCCTGCAGGAAGGAGACGGCCTCGAGGTTCTCCCGGCCGCCGTACTGGTTGGGCAGCCACTGCCCGTCCGGCCGCGAGTAGTCGAGGTAGAGCATCGAGGCCACGGCGTCCACCCGCAGCCCGTCGATGTGGAACTCCTCGAGCCAGTACAGCGCGTTGGCGACCAGGAAGTTGCGCACCTCGCGACGGCCGAAGTCGAACACGAGCGTGCCCCAGTCCGGCTGCTCGCCGCGGCGCGGGTCGGCGTGCTCGTACAGCGGCGAGCCGTCGAAGCGGGCCAGCGCCCACTCGTCCCGCGGGAAGTGCGCGGGCACCCAGTCGACGATCACGCCGTAGCCGTGCCGGTGCAGCGTGTCGACGAAGTACCGGAAGTCGTCCGGGGTGCCGAAGCGGGAGGTCGGGGCGTAGTAGCCGGAGACCTGGTAGCCCCAGGAGCCGCCGAACGGGTGCTCCGCCACCGGGAGCAGCTCGACGTGGGTGAAGCCGGTCTCGTCCAGGTACTCGACGAGCTGGTCGGCGATCTCGCGGTAGCCGTTGCCCTGCCGCCACGAGCCGATGTGCAGCTCGTAGACGCTCATGGGCTCGGCGTGCGGCTGGCGGACGGCGCGTGCGGCCATCCACTCCTCGTCGCCCCACTCATGGGTGGCGGCGGTGACCACGGACGCCGTCGCGGGCGGGACCTCGGTGGCGAACGCCAGCGGGTCCGCCTTGTCACGCCACACGCCGTCGCGGCCCAGGATCCGGTACTTGTACCGCGTCCCGACGCCCACGTCGGGCACGAAGATCTCCCAGACGCCGGCGCTGCCGAGCGAGCGCATCGGGTGCGCCCAGCCCGCCCAGCCGTCGAAGTCGCCGGTCACGCGCACGCCCTGGGCGTTGGGCGCCCAGACGGCGAAGCTGGTGCCGATGACCTGGCCGTGGGCGGTGTCGTAGGTGCGCACGTGCGCACCGAGCACGTCCCAGAGCCGCTCGTGGCGGCCCTCGCCGATCAGGTGGAGGTCGACCTCGCCGAGGGTCGGGAGCCAGCGGTACGGGTCGTCCGTGACGTCGACGCGGTCGCCGTAGCGGACGCGGATCTTGTAGTCCCCACCCGGCCCGTCGACGACGCCGGAGAACAGGCCGGCGTCGTGCACCTTGACGAGCGGGTGCGCGTCGTCCGGGTCGCCGCCGCGCAGCACCCACACCTCGTCGGCGTGCGGGCGCAGCACGCGGACGACGGTGCCGCCGCCGGCCGTCGGGTGCGCGCCCAGCACCCCGTGGGGGTTGTGGTGGGCACCACCCAGGAGCCGGTCGGTCGTCGCCTGGTCCGGGGGGCAGGGGTCGATCGTGCGGGTGTCCTCGTGTGCCACCCCGAAACCCTATTGCGGACCGCTCGGACGCGCCCACTGTGGTCCGCCGAACGGGTTGTGGCCCTAGATCAAACCTCTTCGGCCGGACTTCTCGACGGGGACGGCGGGTCAGCCGGCCGCCGCCCGGGCGAGCGCGGATCGGAACCCGGCGAGGTCGTCCACCCGGGTCTTGAGGATCTCCACCACCCGGGAGTCGTCGATCGTCGCGTACCCGTGGACGAGCAGGTTCCGGAAGCGCGCCGTGTCGCGGAGCGTGGCCGCGGTCGCGGCGGGAAGGAGGCCGGCCTCGGCCAGTGCGGAGAAGACGTCGGCGTAGTCCAGCGGAGCGCGCAGCCCCTCGGAGGCCACGATGTGCCGCCCCAGGTCGACGCAGACCTCGATCGCGACGACGAACCGGTACTTGACCGCCGCGAGGAGGTCCTCGTCCCCGAGGAGCTCGTCGGCCGACCTCCCGGAGAGCCTGCGGAGGGCCTCGATCTCGAGGCCCAGACGGTGGAGCATCGTCTGGACGCGAAGCAGGTCGACCACGCTCAACCCCGTCCCTCGGCGGCCCGAGCGACCAACTCGCGGTCGAGCGGTGCGGCCCAGATCTCGACGTCGTCGGCCATCCGCCCGGTCACCGACTCCCACTCGACCCGGAACGGCTCGTCCCGGCTGTAGAGCACCACGCGGCCGCGGAGGACACGGCCGAGGAAGCGGAGGGGTGCGCCGTCGAGGACCGTCACCTCGATCCCGCCCACACCCGACGCAGCCGTCAGGGCGTCGGCCACGTGGGACTCGATGCCTGCCGAGGGGCGGTCGAGGAGGAGTCCGACGTCCACGTCGCTGTCGGGACGCGGACGCCCGGTGACGCGGGAGCCGTAGAGGTAGGCCACCCGCACGGGCAGGCCGGGCAGGATCTCCGCGCACGCCGCACGGAGACGCTCGACCAGCTCCGCGTCCGCCTCCATGCGGCCGATCCTAGAGCGAGATGTGCGGGTCGGACTCCGGGTCCGCGGTGTCGACGCCCTTGTCCTGCGCCTCCTCGACCAGCCGCGCGATCGAGGTGAGCGGGATGCTGGCCCACGTGGGACGGGAGCGGGTCTCGTAGACCACTTCGTACACCGCCTTGTCCAGCTCGTAGGCGCGCAGCACCGCGGCCTCGGCCCGCGGGTCCCGCCCGGCGCCGAACGCGTAGCCGTCGCAGAACGCGGAGCGGTTGCGCACGGCCCACTCGTCGGCGCGGCGGAAGAGCTGCTGTTCCTCGTGCTCGTCCGCGTCCGCCAGCGTGACCTGGTGGTAGACGGCGTAGTCGAAGGACCGCAGCATGCCGGCGACGTCCCGCAGCGGCGAGTCCATCCGGGTTCGCTCGGTGAGCGGCGCCGCGGGCTCGCCCTCGAAGTCGATGAGCAGCCAGCCGCGCGGCGTGCGGAGCGTCTGGCCGAGGTGCAGGTCGCCGTGCACGCGTTGGGTGGGGATCTCGCCGGTCAGCGCGTCGTACACCGCGCGGATGCCGTCGACGTGCTCGCCCAGCGCCGGCACCTGCGAGGCGGCCTCGGTCAGCCGGGCGGTGAGCGCGGCCCGCAGCTCGTCCGCGTCCCGCGAGCCCGTGCCCAGCGCCGCGGCCAGCTCCTTGTGCACCACCGCGACGGTCTCGCCGAGCCGCCGCGCCTCGCCGGCGAAGTCCCCGCCGACCTCGTTGGCGTACAGGTCGCCCTCGGCGAACAGGTCCCGCACGCTGGTCAGCGCCATCGCCCAGCCCTCGGCGGAGTTCGACGCGAAGTCCTGCAGCATGCCGAGCGTGGCGGGCTGCCCGTCGAGGGTGCCCTCGACCGCGCCCTGCAGCGACGCCACCTGCTCGCTGCCCTCCCCGCGCAGCGCGCGGTGCAGCTCGAGGTCCGGGTTGAGCCCGGGCGCGACCCGCCGGAACAGCTTGAAGATGCTCTTGTCCCCGTAGGCGACGGAGGTGTTCGACTGCTCCACCCCGAGGATCCGGCCGGAGACGCCGGACGGGATCTCGACACCGGGCTCGGGCACGAACCGGATGTCCCCGTACGTGCGGCCCTCCCGAATCGAGTCGAGCAGGAAGGCCGTGGCCTCGTGGTCCCACATCGCGTCGTACGCGATCCGGTCGCCGACCGCGCCGATCGTGGCGTACTCCAGGTCCGGCGTCGGCTGGTGGCGCCGCCCGGCCAGCAGCTGGTAGTGCTCCGGCGCGCTGCCGTCGGCGAAGGTCACCCGGAGCAGGCACAGGTCGAGGAGCAGCTCGCCCTCGCCGATCAACGGGGTGGAGCCGGCGACCGCGACGGACTCGACGGGCCGGCCCTTCGCCGGGAACCAGCGCTGGCGCGCCAGGTAGTCGGGCAGATGGGCCGGGAGCTCCTCGGCGAGCGCCGTCATGCAGTGTCCTCCGCGGGCTTGATCGAGAACCAGTAGAAGCCGTGCCCGGGCAGGGTGAGCAGGTACGGCAGCTGGCCGATGCGCGGGAACGGCACCCCGCCGGTGAGCTCGTGCGGCACGTGCCCCTCCCAGGCCGAGAGGTCGAGCTCGACCGGCTGCGGGAAGCGGCTCATGTTGTTCACGCACAGGACCGTGTCGTCGCCGTGCGTGCGGGTGTAGGCCAGCACCGACGGGTTCGACCCGCCCAGCTCGTGGAAGTCGCCGAGGCCGAAGGCGTGGTGGCGCTTGCGGACCTCGATCATGTGCCGGGTCCAGTGCAGCAGCGAGGTCGACGAGTTCGACTGCGCCTCGACGTTCACCGCCTGGTAGCCGTACACCGGGTCCATGATCACCGGCAGGTACAGCCGGCCCGGGTCGGCCATGGAGAACCCGGCGTTGCGGTCCGGGGTCCACTGCATCGGGCTGCGCACGGCGTCCCGGTCGCCGAGCCAGATGTTGTCGCCCATGCCGATCTCGTCGCCGTAGTACAGGACCGGCGAGCCGGGCAGCGACAGCAGCAGCGCGGTGAACAGCTCGAGCTGGTTGCGGTCGTTCTCCAGCAGCGGGGCGAGCCGGCGGCGGATGCCGATGTTCGCCTTCATTCGCGGGTCCTTGGCGTACTCCGCGTACATGTAGTCGCGCTCTTCGTCGCTGACCATCTCGAGCGTGAGCTCGTCGTGGTTGCGCAGGAAGATGCCCCACTGCGCGCCCGACGGGATCGGCGGCGTCTGGGCCAGGATCTCCGAGATCGGGAAGCGGTTCTCCCGGCGCACCGCCATGAAGATGCGCGGCATGAGCGGGAAGTGGAAGGCCATGTGGCACTCGTCGCCGCCGACCTCGGCGTCGCCGAAGTACTCCACGACGTCCGACGGCCACTGGTTGGCCTCGGCGAGCATGACCCGGCCCGGGTACTCGTCGTCCATCACCTTGCGGCAGCGCTTGAGGAAGCCGTGCGTCTCGGTGAGGTTCTCGCAGTTCGTGCCGTCCCGCTCGTAGAGGTAGGGCACGGCGTCGAGCCGGAAGCCGTCGATCCCGAGGTCCAGCCAGAACCGCAGGACGTCGATCATCGCCTCCTGCACGGCCGGGTTGTCGTAGTTCAGGTCCGGCTGGTGGGAGAAGAAGCGGTGCCAGTAGAACTGGCCGCGGACGGGGTCGTAGGTCCAGTTCGAGTGCTCGGTGTCGACGAAGATGATCCGCGCCTCGGGGTAGCGCGTGTCCTCGTCCGACCACACGAAGAAGTCCCCGTACGGGCCGTCGGGGTCGCGGCGGGAGGCCTCGAACCAGGGGTGCTGGTCCGACGTGTGGTTCATGACCAGGTCGGTGATCACGCGGATCCCCCGCTTGTGGGCCTCGTCGATGAGCACGACGAAGTCCTCGACGGTGCCGAACTCCGGCAGCACCGCGCGGAAGTCGCGGATGTCGTACCCGCCGTCCCGCAGTGGCGAGTCGTAGAAGGGCGGCAGCCACAGGCAGTCCACGCCGAGCCACTGGATGTAGTCCAGCTTCTCGGTGAGCCCGCGCAGGTCCCCGAAGCCGTCCCGGTTCGAGTCGTTGAACGCCCGGACGAGCACCTCGTAGAAGACCGCCGTCTTGAACCACTGCGGGTCGACCTCGAGGGCGCGCGCGTGCCCGTAGTCCTCGGCATCCGGCTCGTTGACGACGAGCTCGCCGCTGTCCGTCTCGACCGTCTCACTCATCGGTTGCGGACTCTATCCGGGCCGGCCCGGTTTCTCAGGTCGGAGCGGCGCGGACCGACCTCACCCGCCGCCGCCCGACGACGCCGCGACGGTGGCGGCGTGCTGGGAGGCGACGGCCTTGCGGAGGGCCTTCGGGACGGGGCCGGTGCGGGCGGTGAGGGCCTCGATGCGGTCCTTGCGCTGCTTGCCGTCCGCGCGGCTCACGACGGTGCGCAGGCGGGCCGCGGCGGCCAGGGCGACGGCGGCCGCGTCCTCGTCGGAGATCCCCTCGGGCCGGACGCCGTGCAGGGCGGACCGGGCGGAGTCGGCCAGCCGGCGCACGGCCCGGGTGTCCCGCGGCGTGACGTCGTCGACCGGGAAGATCCCGAGGACCCGGCGCGGCTGTACGCGGACCCACCGGGCCGCCGCCAGCCGGTCGCGCACGAGGCCCCGGGCGTGCCGGGCGCGGTGGCGCACCCAGTGCTGCCAGGTCCGCGGCCGCCCGCTCGCGGCGACCTCCTCGAGCACCAGGGCGAGCAGCGGGTCCTGCGGCGCCCGCACGTGGGGGACGGCGACGGCCTTGCCGTCCTCGTCGCGCAGGGCGCCGGCGGCCAGCAGCTCGGTCAGCGCGGCGGCCCGCAGCAGCAGGCCGCGCTCGCCGGAGCCGGTGAACCGCTTGCGCTGCGGGTCCCAGCTGAGCAGGTAGAGCCGCTCGGGCAGGGAGATCGGGGTGGTCGGCACGGGGTCACCTCCGGGTCGGTGTGGGCTCAGCCGTCGGGCCGGTCCCCGGCATCGGGCTCCCGCTCCTCCCGCCGGGGCCGCCCGGGGCGGCGCATCGGCGCCGCCGCCCCGGGCAGCCGGCCGGCGTCGGCCAGCGCCCGGCGGAGCAGGAACTCGATCTGGGCGTTGGTGCTGCGCAGCTCGTCGTCGGCCCACCGGACGAGCGCGTCGTGCACGGCCGGGTCGAGGCGCAACAGGATCTTCTTGCGCTCGGAGGGCATCCGGTTACGAGTAGAGCGAGCCCGTGTTGACGACGGGCTGGGTGTCGCGGTCGCCGCAGAGCACCACCAGCAGGTTGCTGACCATGCTCGCCTTGCGCTCCTCGTCGAGGTCCACGACGTCCTGCTCGCTGAGCCGGTCGAGGGCCTGCTTGACCATGCCCACCGCGCCCTCGACGATCTGCTCCCGCGCCGCGACGACCGCGCCGGCCTGCTGGCGGCGCAGCATCGCCTGGGCGATCTCGGGGGCGTAGGAGAGCCGGGTGATGCGGGACTCGATCACCGCGACACCGGCCGACTCGACCCGCGCCGCGATCTCCGCCGACAGCCGCCCGGTGATCTCGTCGGCGTTGTCGCGCAGGGAGAGGCCGGGCGCGCCCTGGTTGTCGTACGGGTAGCTGGTGGCGATGTGCCGGACCGCCGTCTCGGACTGGATGGCGACGAACTCCACGAAGTCGTCGACCTCGAAGCTCGCCTTGGCGGTGTCCCGGACCTGCCAGACGACGACCGCGGCGATCTCGATCGGGTTGCCGTCCGCGTCGTTGACCTTGGCCAGCTCGGTCTCGTGGTTCCGGATCCGCGTGGAGATCTTGCGTCGCTGCGTGAACGGGTTGAGCCAGCGGAACCCGCTGGTGCGGATCGTGCCGAGGTAGCGGCCGAACAGCTGGACCACGCGGGCCTCGCCGGGCGCGACGGCGGTGAGTCCGGCCGCGAGCACCAGGCCGACGAGCAGGGCGAACCCGCCCGCCCCGGCGGCCGCGGGCCCGAGCACGCCCGTGAGCGCGAGCAGCGCCACGCCGCCGAGGACGAGCACCAGCACCACCGCGAGCATTCCGAAGCCGCCGGCGCCGGACAGCGGGCGCTCCTCGACGCGCGGCTCGGGCATGTCGGGGAGGTCGCGGGCGGGGAGGACGGGCGGGGCGGCGGGGGAGTCGGGCATGGCGGGCTCCTTTCGTGACATGCCCACCATAGCAAAGTGATATCAGGTTTTGCCAGCGAGCCGCCGAGCCCGTCGGGTCGTCCGGGCCGGAACGCGACGACGCCGGTCCCGCGGATCGCGGAACCGGCGTCGTCGGAAGGGAAAGGGGCTCAGCCCCGGTGCACGCGCAGGATGTGCGCGACGTTCTCCAGCGGCTGCAGCCGCACGTAGTTGCGCTCCTGCCAGCGGAAGATGTCCCCGGTGATCTCGTCGGTGACCGTGAACTGGTCCTGCCAGTCCAGGCCCAGCTCCGGCATGTCGAGCCGGACGAAGCCCTCGCGCACCTCGTGCGAGTTGAGCGTGACGACCACGATCACCGAGTCGCCGCTCGCCGGGTCCGTCTTCGAGTAGACGAGCAGCTCGGGGTTGTCGACCTCGTGGAAGTGGATCTCGCGCAGCTGCTGCAGCGCCGGGTGGGCGCGGCGGATCTCGTTCAGCCGGCCGAGGAAGGGCTCGAGCGAGCGGCCCTCGTTCAGCGCGGCCTGGAAGTCCCGCGGGCGCAGCTCGTACTTCTCGGAGTCGAGGTACTCCTCGCTGCCCGGCTTGACCGGGGTGCCCTCGAACAGCTCGAAGCCTGAGTACACGCCCCAGGTCGGGGACATGGTCGCGGCCAGCACGGCGCGGATCGCGAACATCGCCGGGCCGCCGGTCTGCAGCGACTCGTGGAGGATGTCCGGGGTGTTGACGAAGAGGTTCGGCCGGGCCTCGTCGGCGCGCTCGGCATGCATGAGCGCGAACTCGGCCAGCTCCTCCTTCTCCGTGCGCCAGGTGAAGTAGGTGTAGCTCTGGGTGAAGCCCAGCCGCGCGAGCCCGAACAGCCGGGCGGGGCGGGTGAACGCCTCGGCCAGGAACAGCACGTCGGGGTAGCGCGCCTTGACCTGCCAGATCAGCCAGTGCCAGAAGTTCGGCGGCTTGGTGTGCGGGTTGTCCACCCGGAAGATCCGGACCCCGTGCTCGACCCAGTGCAGCACGACCCGCAGCGCCTCGGCGTAGAGCCCGGCCGGGTCGTTGTCGAAGTTGATCGGGTAGATGTCCTGGTACTTCTTCGGCGGGTTCTCCGCGTAGGCGATCGAGCCGTCCGGCCGCACCGTGAACCACTCCGGGTGGGCCTCGACCCACGGGTGGTCGGGCGCGCACTGCAGCGCGAAGTCGAGCGCGACCTCCATGCCGAGGTCCTTGGCGCGGGCGACGAACGAGTCGAAGTCGTCGATCGTGCCGAGCTCGGGGTCGATCGCGTCGTGCCCGCCGTCGGCGCTGCCGATGGCCCACGGGGAGCCGACGTCGCCGGGCTCGGCGTGCACGGAGTTGTTGCGGCCCTTGCGGTGCACCGTGCCGACCGGGTGGATCGGCGGGAGGTACACGACGTCGAAGCCCATGCCGGCGATCCGGTCGAGCTCCTTGGCCGCGGTGACGAACGAGCCGTGCACGGCGCGGCCGGTCTCGTCCCGCCCGCCGGTGGAGCGGGGGAAGAACTCGTACCAGGAGCCGTACAGCGCGCGCTCGCGGTCGACGTAGACCTGCTGGGTGCGGCCGCGGGTGATCAGCTCGCGCACCGGTCGCTCGGTCATGATCGCGTGCACGGCCGGGAACATCGCCGGGGCGACCCGGGCGTGCAGCGGCAGGGCGGTGTCGCGGAGCGCGTTGGCGGCGCCGAAGAGCAGGTCGCGGTTGGCGCGCTCGCTGGGCCGCCGGCCCACGCGCTGCAGCAGCCGGGCGCCCGTCTCCAGGTCGTTGGCCAGCTCGTCGGCGGTCTGGTGGACCCTCAGCTTGGCCTCGACGGCGTGTCGCCAGGTGGCCCACGGGTCGCTCCAGGCGTCCACGCGGAAGGTCCACAGCCCCGGCTCGTCCGGCACCACGGTGGCGACGAACCGGTCCGTCCCGACCCCGTCGGGCAGCATCCGCACGTGCTCGGCCTGCGCGGTGGAGCCGAGCCGCTTCCACACCACGTTGGCGGCGACGGCGTCGTGCCCCTCGCGCCACACCGTGGCGCGGACGGGGATCACCTCGCCGACCACGGCCTTGCTGGGATGACGGCCGTCGCCCACCGCGGGACTGACGTCATCGATCCCGAGCCGACCGGTCATCGACAGCACCCCCGCGTTCGTCGTCGGATTGCGCACACGGAAGCCCCGCCATCGTGTGCGTCACAACCGTACCTACCCCGTCCACCGCTGCGCGTAACGGGATCGGGCGTGGCGACACGGGTTCACATGCTCTTCACCGAGCCGTCGTGACCGCCCGGCGACCCGCCGTCGGCGAGCGGTCGGTCCGGCTGCTCAGCGTGACCGGCCGCTGGTGCGCCCGGGTGGGAGACCACCCGTTCGAGCAGCTCGGCGAGCCGCTCGCGCTCCACCCGATCGAGCGCCCTGGTCAGCGGCGTGGCGGCCGCCAGCCGGGCGCCGACGCGCGCGACCACGGCCTCGCCCTCGGGCGTCGGCCGGGTGACCCGCTGCCGGCGGTCCCCGTCGGCCCGCACGCGTTCGACCAGGCCGCGCTCCGCCAGCTCGCGGGTCAGCGCGGACACCCGGGCGGGGTCGATGCCGAGCGCCGCGGCCAGCCGGCCCTGGGGGACGGGGTCGCGCAGGGTCCGGAGGAACCGGGCCTGGAGCGGGGTGAGGCCCTCGCCCGAGGCGGCCTCGTCGAGCAGGGCGGTGAGGCGGGCGGCGGCGAGGAGGACCGCCTCGCCGGCCCGCCGGCCCGACGGGTCGGGGACCGGGCCGGTCCCAGGGCTCGTCACAGCGCTTCCCGCAGCAGCCCGGCGAGGGCGTCGGCCAGTCCGGCCCGCCAGCAGGCGAGGTCGTGACCGCCGCGGAACTCCCGGTACCGCACCCGGTCGCCGCGGGCCCGCAGCGCGGACCGCAGCCGGCGGGTCGGCTCGCGCAGGACCCACTCCTCCGTCCCGACCTCGAGGTGGACCCCGTGGGTGCGCGGCCCGGCGGGCACCACCGAGGTGAGCCACTCGGCCGCGGCGCCGCCGGCCGGGTTCGGCCACCAGAACGAGCCGGACTGGGACAGCGCGAGTCCGAAGCGCTCCGGCGCGACCTGGGTGGCGTACAGGGCCGTGAGACCGCCGAGGCTCTGCCCGACGACGGCGGTGCGGCCGGGCTCCGCGGACAGCGCACGCTGCTCCCCGGCCCAGCCCAGGACGTCGTCGCGCAGGAAGGCCACGAAGGAAGGGTCGCAGGCGAGCTCGCGCGACCGCTGCGCGAGCGGCCCCGACGCCACGCCCACCGTGCGGACCGGCGGCAGGTCCCCGCGCGCGAGCAGGCCGTCGAGCGCGGCGGGCAGGCCCACCCCGGCCCAGCGCTCGCCGTCGAGCACCACCGCGACCGGGAGCGGCGCGGCAGGATCGGTCCCGGCGGGCTCGTGCAGCCAGACGGCGCGCCCGTCCGGCAGCCGGCCGTCGAGCACGGTGCCGACCCGGCCGGCCGGGCCGTCGAGGGGCGGGAGCGGCGGCGCGCCGGGGAGGGAGACCACCGAGGTGCCGTCGGGCAGGTGCTCGCGCGCGAGCGGATCGGGCCGGGCACGGGCGAGCCCGTCGAAGAAGCGGTGCAGCGCGTCGTGGTCGGCATCGGGCGCCGCGGCCAGTGCGCGGGCCCGCCGCTGCTCGACGGTCGCGGCCTGCGCGGGATCGGGCGTGCCGCCTGCCGCGATCGCGTACGAGGCCCGCCAGTCGCGCGGCATCCGGTGGGTGAGCACCCAGGCGCCGGGCAGCCGCTCGGCGCGGCTCGCGTCGGGGTGGGCGGGATCGGCGATCTTGTTGGGCAGCACCAGGACGTCGGTGAGGCCCGGGGCGTCGGGCACCACGAACGTGACGGCGCAGGTGCCGTCGCCCAGGTCGTCGACGAGCGGGGTGCCGGTCGCGCGGACCGCCGCCAGGAACGCGGCCCGGTCCCCGGTGCGCAGCAGCCCGGCGACCAGGGGCGAGCACGCCGGGTCGAGGCGTCCGGGCGGCGCGGGCCGGGCGGCCTGCGGCGGGACCGTCAGGGCGAGCGGGCCGGGCGGCGGCGACGGGATTGACACAAGGCTAGGTTTACCTAATAGTCCTGGCAATGCAGCAAGTACCCCGCGCGGTGGTCGCGGTCCTGGTCGCGGCCCTGGCCCTGGTGGCCGCGTGCTCCTCGCCCGCGCAGGCACCGTCGGCGGCCCCCGCGACGACCGACGCCCCGGCCACAAGGACGGTCACCCACGCGCTCGGGACCACCGGGATCCCGGCCTCCCCGGCCCGCGTGGTCTCGGCGAGCGTCACGATGACCGGCCCGCTGCTCGGGCTCGACGTGCCCGTGGTCGGGACCGGGACGACCCGGCCGGGCGGGGTCGCCGACCCCAACGGCTTCTTCCTGCAGTGGGCCGGCCAGGCCGTCGACCGCGGTGTCGCGGGCCTCGGCGGCCCGACCGTGCGCGTCGAGTCGGTGGCCGCCCAGCAGCCCGACGTGATCGTCGGCAGTGCCGTGGGTGCGGACGCCGTCACGCCCGAGATCTACGCGCAGCTCAGCGCGATCGCGCCGACGATCGTCCTCGACCACAGCCGGCTCTCCTGGCAGGAGCTGTCCGCGCAGCTGGGCCGGGACCTCGGGCGGGAGGCCCAGGCGACCGCGGCCGAGCAGGAGTACACCGCCCGGGCCTCCGCGGTCGGCGCCGGGCTGGACACGAGCCGCGAGGCGGTGGCCATGACCGTCACCGACAACGGGTTCAACGTGTTCACGGCGGAGTCGGCCCAGGGCAGGCTGCTGACCGGGCTGGGGCTGCGGCTCAAGGCGGTCGCGCCGAGCGGGGCGTCGGGCCTGGGCGGGTCGGAGGTGCGCCGGGACGTCGTGCCGGTGGCGGGGGAGAACGCGGGCATCTTCGGCGACGCCTCCCTGTTCTTCGTCAACGCGACGGACGAGGACGTGGCCGGCTACCGGACCGCCCAGCCGGTGCTCGGGTCGTTGCCGGCCTTCGCCGAGAACCGGGTCCACGCGCTCGGCCCGGAGTCCTTCCGGCTCGACCGCTTCAGCGCCGCCGCGGTGCTGGACCGCCTGGAGCAGCAGGGCTCGTGACACCCGCTGGATCGGTCACCGTACCGATCCCGTACTAGTCTCCGCCCCCGTGAGAGCCCTCCGCCGCTTCACCGTCCGCGCACAGTTGCCCGAACGGCTGGCCCCGCTGCAGACCCTGGCGACCAACCTGCGGTGGAGCTGGCACCCGGCCACCCGCGAGCTGTTCGCCACGCTCGACCCCGCCGCGTGGGAGCGCTCGGGGGAGGACCCGGTGCGGCTGCTCGGCGAGATCCCGACCGCGCGGCTGACCGAGCTGGCCGAGGACACCGAGCTGGTCCAGACCGTCGCCGGCCTGGCCGCCGACCTGGAGCGGTACCTCACCGAGGACCGCTGGTACCAGGGCGAGGAGGGCCTGCCCGCGGGCATCGCCTACTTCTCCATGGAGTTCGGCGTGTCCGAGGTGCTGCCGAACTACTCGGGCGGCCTCGGCGTGCTGGCCGGCGACCACCTGAAGGCCGCGTCGGACCTCGGGGTGCCGCTGATCGGCGTCGGGCTGCTCTACCAGTCCGGGTACTTCCGCCAGTCGCTCTCGCTCGACGGCTGGCAGCTCGAGCACTACCCCGTCCTCGACCCACAGGGCCTGCCGCTGCAGCTGCTCACCGGGGCCGACGGGGCGCCGGCGATCGTCGAGGTCGCCATGCCCGAGGGCCGCACGCTGGCCGCGCGGGTGTGGCAGGCCGCCGTCGGGCGGGTGCCGCTGCTGCTGCTCGACGCGGACATCGAGGCCAACGACGCCGACCTGCGGACCGTCACCGACCGGCTCTACGGCGGCGACCAGGACCACCGCATCAAGCAGGAGATCCTCATCGGCGTCGGCGGCGTCCGGGCGGTCCGGGCGTACTGCGCCGCGACCGGCCACCCGGAGCCCGAGGTCTTCCACACCAACGAGGGCCACGCCGGCTTCCTCGGCCTCGAGCGCATCCGCGAGCTGCAGTCGTCGAAGCGCCTCGACTTCGACCAGGCGCTGTCCGCGGTCCGCTCCGGCACCGTGTTCACCACGCACACCCCGGTCCCGGCGGGCATCGACCGCTTCCCGGTCGACCTGGTCCGCCGCTACCTCACCGACGCGCTGCTGCCCGGCCTCCCGACCGACCGGCTGCTCGCGATGGGCGCCGAGGACGACCCGGCCATGTTCAACATGGCGCACATGGGAATGCGGCTCGCGCAGCGGGCCAACGGCGTCTCGAAGCTGCACGGCGAGGTCTCGCGCGGCATGTTCGGCGGCCTCTGGCGCGGGTTCGACGCCGACGAGGTGCCGATCGGCTCGGTCACCAACGGTGTGCACGGGCACACCTGGGAGGCCGCCGAGGTCTCCGGCCTGATCGGCGAGCCAGGGGCGTCGCTCGACCACGTCGGCGACGCCGAGCTGTGGGGTCTGCGCAACGCCCTGCGCGCCCGGCTGGTCGACGAGGTCCGCCGCCGCGTCCGGGCGGCCTGGCTGGAGCGCGGCGCGTCGACGCCGGAGCTCGGCTGGACCGACCACGTCTTCGACCCGGACGTGCTCACCGTCGGGTTCGCCCGCCGCGTGCCGACCTACAAGCGGCTCACGCTGATGCTGCGCGACCCGGCCCGGCTGCGCGACCTGCTGCTCGACCCGCACCGCCCGGTGCAGCTGATCGTCGCCGGCAAGTCCCACCCGGCCGACGACGGCGGCAAGGCGCTGATCCAGCAGATCGTCCGGTTCGCCGACGACCCGGCCGTGCGGCACCGCATCGTGTTCCTGCCGGACTACGACATGTCGATGGCCCGCTACCTGTACTGGGGCTGCGACGTCTGGCTGAACAACCCGCTGCGCCCGCTCGAGGCGTGCGGGACGTCCGGGATGAAGTCGGCGCTCAACGGCGGGCTCAACCTCTCCATCCGCGACGGCTGGTGGGACGAGCTCTACGACGGCGGCAACGGCTGGGCCATCCCCACCGCCGACGGCATCGACGACCCGCACAAGCGGGACGACCTCGAGGCCCAGGCGCTCTACGAGCTGCTCGCCACCCAGGTCGCGCCGGCGTTCTACGAGCGCGACTCGGGGGTGCCGCCGAAGTGGACCGGGCTGGTCCGGCACACCTGGGAGACGCTGCGCCCGCAGGTGCAGGCCACCCGGATGGTCCGCGAGTACGTCGAGAACTGGTACGCGCCCGCCGCCGAGGCCGCCCGGACCGTCACCGCCTCGGACTACGCCGGGGCGAAGGAGATCGCCTCCTACCGGGAGAAGCTGAACACCGCGTGGACGAAGGTGCAGGTCACCGGGGTCGACGCGTCCGGCCTGCCGGACACCCCGGTCGTCGGTGCCCCGATGACCGTGCGCGCGGCGGTCGACCTCGGCGGCCTCTCACCCGAGGACGTGATCGTCGAGGCGATCGTCGGCCGGGTCGACGAGGCGGACGAGCTCGACGACACGGTGCGCGTCGCGATGAAGCACGTCGGCGCCACGGACGGCGCGGACCGGTTCGAGGCCGTGGTCCCGCTGCCGCACGCGGGGCTCGCGGGCTACACGGTCCGGGTCCTCCCGCAGCACCCGCTCCTGGCCTCGCCCGCCGAGCTGGGCAAGGTCGTGCTGGCCTGAACCCCGTGAGTGGCGATAGTCGCTATAGCAGCTATCGCCACTCACGACCGGCGGGGATCGGGGGTTGACCTCGAGTCGGGTCGAGGTCCGAGGGTGTTGGCATGACCTCCGTGACGAGCGCCCCGACCGTGTCCGACGACGCCGACCACGCCGCCGACCTGGCCGCCCTCCGGCGGGTGATCGCCGACGTCGAGACCGGGCTGAACACCAACGACGCCGAGCTGATGACCCGGCACTTCGCCGCGAACGCCGTGGCGGTGGGTGTGAACGGGCGCGCGACCGCCGGCCTCGACGCGCTGCGCGAGGTGCACGCGCAGGCGGTGACGGGCTTCCTGAAGGACCAGTACGCCCGCTACGAGATCGACGAAGTCACCTTCGTGCGGCCCGACGTCGCGCTCGTGCGCAAGCTGGCCCGCGCCGTCGACGCCGAGGGCACGCCGGTCGACCTCGACCACACCATGTCGGCGCTCTACGTGCTCGTGCGGGAGCAGGGGCGGTGGTGGATCGTGGCGCGGCAGAACACGCTGATCCCGCGCTGATCCCGGCGCTGATTGCCCGGCGCTGATCTCCCGGGGTGGGTCAGCCGCAGCCGCACGCCCCGCCGCAGCAGCCGCCTCCGCCGCCGCCCGAGGGGGCCATCGCGGGGGCGCCGCCGGCGCGGCCGCCGAGCGAGACGGTGGAGAGGAGCTTGACGGTGTCGCTGTGGCCGTGCGGGCAGTCGGCCGGGTCCGAGGCCGCGGCCATGGGGCGGTCGACCTCGAAGGTCGTGGTGCACTCGTGGCAGCGGAACTCGTAGCGCGGCATGGTCGAGAGGATACGTCGCGAGGTGCGCCGTGGTCACCGGCCGAGGCGGTGATCCACGGGCGGGCAGCGGAACGCTCGGTCTCCGGACGTTCCGCTGCCGGAACGGGGATCAGCGGGACATGTCGTCCGGGCTCCCCAGAACCTTGTCGAAGCCGTGCCGGAACGCGGCCCACTCGCGGCGGCGCGCGGCCAGGATCCGCTCGCCGAGCGGGGTGAGCCGGTAGTTCCGCCGGGCGGGGCCGAGCGTGATCAGCCGGTCGTTCTTCAGCCGGTGCAGGCGGTGGTAGGTGCCCTGCAGGGAGGGCTGGAACACCCCGTCGCTGCGTTCGCGGAGCAGGTCGTGCACCACGCGGCCGTTCTCCGGCCGCTCCTCGACGATCGCGAGGATCAGCAGGTCCAGCTGCCGGCCGTCGCGCAGCCGCACCTCGCCGTGGCGGGCCCGGCGTGCGGTCGGCTCGGTGCTCCGCCGGGTGCGGCGTGGCTCCGGGAGGCCGTTCCGCTCGTGACGACGGGTCGTGCCCGTTCGCGAGGGGGAGCGGCCGTTCATCGAGCCGTCCTCGGTGCGTGTGCGGTGGTCGGTGCTGTCGTCGGTGGCGATGGGATCGCTCCTCCGGTCTGCGGCGTCCGTGTCCGGCTCGGTGTCCGTGTCCGGCTCGCTGTCGGTGCCGGCTTCCGTGTCGGACTCGGTGTCCGTCTCCGTGCCGGTCCCTGTGTCGGTGACGGGGGCCGTGGCGGTGCCCGTGTCGGTCGCAATCTCGTCGTCGGTGTGGGTCACGGTGCCCTCGGCGTTGTCGGGGGCCGGGCGGCGCCGTCGTCGCACGGGACGCAACGCGGCCGCCGCGGAGCCGAAGGCCGAGGAGAGGTCCCGGGTCGACCTGCTCATGCCCGCGCCTTCCGACGGGTGCGCGGACGCTCGGCCTCCTCCGCCGCCTGCAGTGCCGACAGCACCTCGACGCCGAGGGCCCGGTAGTCGCCGGCGACGCTCGCGGCCGTCGCCGAGATCCGCTTCGTCCGGGTGCCCGAGCGCAGCTCCTCCCACCAGGCGGGCTGGGCGGCCGCCTCCACCTCGAGCTCGTGGGCGAGCTTGCCAAGGCGTCGCGCGTCCTGGGCGGTGCGCTCGGCGTGCCGGATGCTGGTCTCGAACCGGGGCGAGGAGCCGCCGAAGGCCTCGTCGATCGCGGCGAGGGCCTCACCCTGCACCGCCCGCGCGCGACTGCCCGTCGCGAACAGCACCACGCCGAGCAGCCCGAGCCGGGCGTTGATCTCGCGGGCGAGGGTGAACCGCTCGGCGACGAGCGTCATGCCGAGCAGCCCGCCGAGGTCGGACTTCGTGGGCATCAGGACCCAGCGCGCCGACGCCAGCGCGAGGTCGGTGAGGATCGTCGACTCCGGCGGGCAGTCCACGAACACCACTTCGTAGTCGCGCGCGACGGGCGCGAGGACGTCGCCCAGCACCCGGAAGGCGTCGCGCCCGTGGTTCTGGAGCCGGGAGACCATCACCGGGGTCAGGTCCTCGAGACGGGCGCCACCGCACACCACGTCGAGCTGCGGCCGGATGTCCGGCACCGGGCGCAGGGGGGTCCGGGCGATGATCGAGCCGAGCAGCCCGGCGCCCTCGTCGTCGATCTCCGAGCCGCGGTAGCCGAGGTCGTCGGCGAGGTTGGCCTGCCGGTTGAGGTCGACGAGCAGGCACCGGTAGCCCGCCCCGGCGAACTGCCCGCCCAGGTTCGCCGCGATCGAGGTCTTCCCGACCCCGCCCTTGTCGTTGACGATCGCGATCACGCGGGCGAGCGCGAACTCGCGCTCACGGTTGCTCGTGCGTCTGGCCACGGGCCACCTCCGCAGTCGTCGACGACGGGCGGCCGGGAACGCACCGCCCTCGGTGCAGCGTGCTGCGCTCGTACCCGACCGCGCGGACCGACACACCCCCTTACGACGACGGCGTCCACCCTGGTCAGCGGAAGCGCGCGATCGTCGCAAGGAAGGCTCGGCCGGGCGGCGCAGCGCTGCTCAGTCCGGGTCCGGCCCCCGGCCGCGCCGGCGGGCGGTGCGCTCCTTCCCGCCGCGTCCGGACGACCCGCCGCCGCTGCGCTGCGCCCGGCCCCCGCGGCTCGCCAGACCCCGTTGGCTCGTCACGCGCGACGGGCGCGTACGCGGGGTCAGGAGGTCGCGCAACTCGTCCTCGGAGGGGGTGTCGTGGTCGACGAGGCGCTCGGGTTCCTCGGCCTCGTCCTCGGGGCTGCCGTCGGCTTCCGCGGCGGCTTCCTCGTCCCTGCCGTCGTCAGCCTCCTCGTCGGCTTCGTCGTCGGAATCGTCCTCGACCTCGTCCTCCGCCGCGTAGTCCTCCTCGTCGGCGGACTCGTCCTCGTCGGCGGGCTCGTCCTCGTCCTCGTCGGCGGGCTCGTCCTCGTCGACGAGTTCGTCCTCGTCGGCGGGCTCGTCCTCATCGACGAGTTCGTCTTCGTCAGCGAGCTCTTCGTCGTCGGCGGGCTCGTCCTCGTCGACGAGTTCGTCTTCGTCGACGGGCTCGTCTTCATCGGCGAGTTCGTCCTCGTCGGCGGCTTCGTCGTCGACGAGCTCGTCTTCCCCGGAGTCGTCGTCCTCCTCGGCGAGCTCGTCGTCGTCGGCGCGCTCGTCCTCGTCGACCGGTCCGTCCTCGTCGACGTCGTCGTCCTCCTCGGTGTCGTCCGGGCCGGCCTCGGCGTCGGAGTGGGCGGCGGGCCCGTCGACGTAGTCCTCGTCGTCCTCGTCCTCGGCGGGTTCGTCGTCCTCGTCGGCCTCGTACTCTGCGTCGTCCTGGTCGTCGTACTCGGCGTCCTCGTCATCCTCGGCGACCTCGTCGGTCTCCTCCGAGTCGGCGGCGGAGTCCTCGTCGGCCACCTCGTCGGCGTCGTCCTCGGGCTCGTCGAGGTCGTCGGAGTCGTCGTACCCGGCTTCCTCCTCGTCCTCGTCGAGCTCGTCGTCGGCCTCGTCGTCGGCCTCGGCTTCGGCTCCGTCGTCGGCCTCGTCGCCCGCCTCGTCGTCGACCTCGTCCCGCTCCTCGTCGGACTCGTCCTCGGCGGGCTGGTCCTCGGCGGGCTGGTCCTCGTCGGACTCGACCTCGTCGGACTCGGCATCGTAAGACTCCTCGTCGGAGTCGTCGTAGGCGTCGTCGGAGTCCTCGTACTCCTCCTCCGGCTCCTCCGACTCCGCGTCCTCGTCCATGAGGTCCTCGGGGGTGACCTCGTCCTCCAGCTCGTCCGGGCCGGCCTCGGCCCCGGAGGCAGGGGCCCCCTCCTCGCCCTCGAGGTCGGCGTCGACCTGCGCCTCACCCGTCTCCTCGACCCGGATGCGCAGCGTCAGCTTCTTGCTGCCGAGCATGATGTAGCCGCTGATGTCGGCCAGGTCCGAAGACTGCGTCGGGTCAGCCATCGCGCCGCTCCCCACCGGTCGTGCGGGAGGCCCGCGCCGCCGCCACCATCCCCAGCAGGGCCGCGCTCGCCCCCGCGACCGGCGTCAACCACACCGGACCGGGCCGCCGGTGCGCGAACAAGAGCCTGCCCGCACCGCCGACCAGCGCCCCGACCGCGAGCCCGCGGCCGAGGTGTCGTCCCGTCGTCACCACGCGGTCCTCCTCCGTCTCGCGCGGCGGACCGGTCGCCGCCGCGCGCCGCCCACCCGGGCGGCGTGGGCGCGGGTGCCCGAGGGATCCGGAGGGGCAAACGGGAGGGGGTCGAAGTTCGGCCGTTCGCCCGACGGGTGCGGCCGACCGGCCGCGCTCAGCCCGGGATGCGCCGAAACAGCAGGAGCGAGTGCGGCGGGAGCGTGATGGTGCTGCGCGGGCGCAGCGGCCGCTCCGCGACCGGGCAGCCGTCCTCCTTCGTGCTGTCGAGCACCGGGAGCAGCGGCGAACCACCGCCCGGCAGCACGCACGCCGCGCCCGAGCCGCCGGCGTGCAGCAGGAACAGCCACTCCCCGGCGAGCAGGCCGAGGGAGCGGGCGTGGGCGTCGTGCCAGTCCTCGTGGGTGAGCGCCCGGCCGGAGGGGTGCCACCAGCGCACCTCCTCGTCGCGGAGGAAGCGGTCGCGGTGGAGGGCGGGGGAGGAGCGGCGGATGGCGGCGACCCGCGCGGTGAAGCGGGTCATCGCCTCGGCCGCCCCGGGGTCGAGCCCGTCGGGCGACCAGTCGACCCAGGTGGTCTCGTCGTCGAGGCAGTAGGCGTTGTTGTTGCCGTGCTGGGTCCGCCAGCGCTCGTCGCCGCCGAGGATCATCGGCGTCCCGATCGACAGCAGCAGGGTGCCGAGCATGGCCCGCGCGGTCGCCCGCCGCCGCGCCCGGACGACCGGCGACGACGACTCGCCCTCCACCCCGAAGTTCTGCGAGCGGTTGTCGTCCGTGCCGTCCCGGTTCTGCTCGCCGTTGGCCTCGTTGTGCTTGCGCTCGTAGGAGACGAGATCGCGCAGGGTGAAGCCGTCGTGCGCGGTCACGAAGTTGACCGACGCCCACGGCCGCCGCCCGGACAGGGCGTACAGGTCGGAGCTGCCGGTCACCCGCGAGGCCAGCTCGGCGATGTGGCCGTGGCCGCGGAAGAAGTCCCGTACCGCGTCGCGGTAGCGGCCGTTCCACTCCGACCATGCGACGCCGAAGCCGCCCACCCGGTAGCCCTCGCCGGTGGCGTCCCAGGGCTCGGCGATGAGCTTGCACGTGGACAGCACGGGGTCCTGCGCGATCGCCGTGAGCAGCGCGGAGTTCGGGTCGAACGGGCCGGAGTGCGGCCGGCCGAGCACCGACGCGAGGTCGATGCGGAAGCCGTCGACGCCGTAGCGGGTGACCCAGTGCCGCAGCGCGTCGCACACCAGGCGGATCACGGTGGGGGAGCCGGCGTCGAGGGTGTTGCCGGTGCCCGTGATGTCGGCGTCGTGGCCGAGCCCGCCCAGCGAGTAGTAGGCGCGGGCGTCGAGACCGCGGTAGGAGAGCGTGACGCCGCCGACCCCGCCCTCGCACGTGTGGTTGGGGACGAAGTCGAGGATCACCTCGATGCCGGCCGCGTGCAGGGCGTCCACCATGGACCGGAACTCGGTGGTCTCGGCGCCCGGGCTGCTCGCGTACCCGCTGTGCGGGGCGAGGAAGCCGAGCGTGGAGTAGCCCCAGTAGTTGCGGGCGCCGCGCTCGAGCAGTGAGGGCTCGGAGGCGCTCGCGCACACCGGCAGGAGTTCGACGGCGGTGACCCCGATCCGCTGGAGGTGCTCGACGACGGCCGGGTGCGCCAGTCCGAGGTACGTGCCGCGCAGCTCCGGCGGGACCTCGGGGTGCCGCGCGGTGTAGCCCTTCACGTGCAGCTCGGTGATCACGGTCTCGGACCACGGGACGTCCGGGCGCGGCGGCAGCGGTGTGCCGTCGGGCGCCTCGACCACGGACAACGGCACGGCGCCGAGCGAGTCGACCGTGCTCGGCGGGCCGGTCATCGGGTCGTCGACCCAGCCCCGGGCGGCGTCGAGGTCGGTGACGCGGCCGTCGATCCGCCGCGCGTACGGGTCGACCAGGATCTTGTGCGGGTTGTAGCGGTGGCCCTCCCAGGGGCGGTAGGGGCCGTGCACGCGGAAGCCGTAGCGCTGTCCCGGCCGGACGTCCGGCACGTGCCCGTGCCACACCCCGAAGGTCCGCTCGGTCAGCTCCACCCGCCGCTCGACGAGCTCGCCGGGCGCACCGTCCACCAGGCACACCTCGACGGCGTCCGCGCTGGTCGAGGCGACGGCGAAGCGCGCCCCGGTGTCGTCGACGTGGGCACCCAACGGGAAGACAGGCACGATCGGCGAGGATAAGGGGGTGAGTTCCCCCGGATCGCCCGCCGGCGCAGAAACCTCAGTGCAGAGCGTCACACCCGATCTGTCCGATCTCGTGATCCACATGGACGGGGTCAGCGTCCGCCGCGGGAAGACCGTGCTGCTCGACTCGGTCGACTGGCAGGTCGAGCTCGACGAGCGCTGGGTCGTCCTCGGGCCCAACGGCGCCGGCAAGACCACCCTGCTGCGCCTCGCCGCGGCCGAGATGCACCCGACGGCCGGCACCGTCGACGTCCTCGGCGAGCGGATGGGCCGGGTCGCGGTGTTCGAGCTGCGCCCGCGCATCGGCCTGACCTCGGCGAACCTCGGCATCCGGATCCCGGGCGACGAGGTCGTGTCCGACGTCGTCGTCAGCGCCGGGTACGGCGTGCTCGGCCGCTGGCGGGAGCGGTACGACTCGCTGGACACCGACCGGGCCGAGCACCTGCTCGAGCAGCTCGGCATGGCCGGGTTCGCCGACCGCGAGTACCGGACGCTGTCCGAGGGCGAGCGCAAGCGGGTGCTGATCGCCCGCGCACTGATGACCGACCCGGAGCTCCTGCTGCTCGACGAGCCCGCCGCCGGCCTCGACCTCGGCGGCCGGGAGGACCTCGTCTCCCGGCTCTCCACGCTGGCGCTCGACGCCGAGGCCCCGGCGTCGGTGCTGGTCACCCACCACGTCGAGGAGATCCCGCCCGGCTACTCGCACGGCCTGCTCCTGCGCGGCGGGAAGGTCGTGGCCGCGGGGCTGCTCGACGACGTCCTCACCGACGAGAACCTCTCCGCCACCTTCGGCCTGCCGCTCGCCGTGCAGCGCCGGCGCGGGCGGTACACGGCCTGGCTGCGCTGACCGGGAGCTGATCCGGGCCTCCCCGTCGGGTGAGCGGGCGGGGCCCGCTGCCCGGACGGCGGGTTAGGGTCCGGGCGTGACGGAATTCGTGAGGCTCGAGGTCGACAACGGGGTGGGCACGATCCGGCTGGACCGGCCGCCCATGAACGCGCTCAACCGGCAGGTCCAGGCGGAGCTGCTGCAGATCGCGCAGGAGGCCGCGACCAGGGCGGACGTCCGCGCAGTGATCGTCTACGGCGGCGAGAAGACGCTGGCGGCGGGCGCCGACGTCAAGGAGATGGCGACCATGTCCTACTCGGACATGGCCCCGCGGGCCCGCGCGCTCTCGGCCGGCCTCGGCGCGCTCTCGATCATCCCGAAGCCGACGGTCGCCGCGGTCACCGGCTACGCGCTCGGCGGCGGCCTCGAGGTCGCCCTCGGCGCCGACCGGCGCATCGTCGGCGACAACGCCAAGCTCGGCTTCCCGGAGATCCTGCTCGGCATCTTCCCGGGCGGCGGCGGCACCCAGCGGCTCGCCCGGCTGATCGGCCCGTCGCGCGCGAAGGACCTGATCTACACCGGCCGGTTCGTCGACGCCCAGGAGGCGCTGGCGATCGGGCTGGTCGACGAGGTCGTCCCCGCCGACGAGGTGTACACCCGCTCCGTCGAGTACGTCTCGCAGTTCACCTCGGGCCCCGCTCTGGCGTACGCCGCCGCGAAGAAGGCGATCGACGGCGGCCTGGACACCGACCTGCGCACCGGCCTGGACATCGAGTCGGAGCTGTTCGCGGGCGTGTTCGCCAGCGACGACGCCGCGATCGGCATGAAGTCGTTCGTCGAGAACGGCCCGGGCAAGGCGAGCTTCACCGGCCGCTGACCCCTGTGAGTGGCGATAGTCGCCATAGCGACTATCGCCACTCACGACCGATCGGAGGCCGGGTGAGCGCACGGGAGCTGGTGGTGCTGGGGACCGCGAGCCAGGCACCCACGCGGACCCGCAACCACAACGGCTACCTGCTCCGCTGGGACCGGGCCGGGCTCCTCTTCGACCCGGGCGAGGGCACCCAGCGGCAGATGCTGTTCGCCGGCATCGCGGCGAGCGCGGTCACCCGGATCTGCCTGACCCACATGCACGGCGACCACTGCCTCGGCGTGCCCGGCGTGGTGCAGCGGCTCTCCCTCGACGAGGTCCCGCACCCCGTGCACGCGCACTTCCCGGCGTCGGGCCAGGAGCACTTCACCCGGCTCCGGTACGCCACCTCCTACCGGGAGCGCGGGGACCTGCGCGAACACCCGCACGACCGGGACGGCGTGGTCGCCCGGGACGAGGCCGGCAGCCTCGAGGTCCGGCGGCTGGAGCACCCCGTCGAGGCCTTCGGCTACCGGCTCGTGGAGCCCGACGGCCGCCGCATGCTCCCCGAGGCCCTGGCCCGCGCCGGGATCACCGGCCCGCGGGTCCGCGAGCTGCAGGCCCGCGGGGAGCTCGACGGCGTGCGGCTGGAGGAGGTCAGCGCGCCGCGGCCGGGTCAGGTGTTCGCGTTCGTCATGGACACCCGGCTGTGCGACGGCGTGTACGCCCTGGCCGACAGGGCGGACATGCTGGTCATCGAGGCGACCTTCCTCGACGGGGACCGCGACCTCGCCCACGCCTACGGCCACCTCACCGCACGGCAGGCCGCGGCCGTCGCGGCCGAGTGCGGCGTGCGCACGCTCGTGCTCACGCACTTCTCCCAGCGCTACACCGAGCCGGGGCGGTTCGCCGCGGAGGCGCGGGAGGTGTTCGGCGGCGAGCTCGTCGTCGCCGAGGACCTGATGCGGGTGCCCGTGCCGCCGCGGGGGGTCGTCGGGCAGCCGACCTAGGAGCTCCGCCCCGCGCCGGCGTAGGCGTCCATCGACTCGACCAGCGCGTGCAGCCGGTCCCGGAGCGCGTCGCGCTCGTCGGCCTCGAGACCGAACGCCTCGGCCATCCCGACGGGCACCCCGAGCGCCCGGGCCTGCAGGTCCCGGCCCTCGTCGGTGAGCACGGCCTCCACGCCGCGCTCGTCGTCCGTCCGCCGGCGGCGCGCGATCAGCCCCGCCCCCTGGAGCCGCTTGAGCAGCGGTGTGACCGTGCCGTAGTCGAGGTGCAGGGCGGTGGCGACCTCCTTGACCGTGAGGCTCCCGTGCTTCCAGAGCAGGAGCATCACCAGGTACTGCGGGTAGGTCAGGCCCAGCTCGTCCAGCAGGGGCCGGTAGGCCGCCGTGACCGCGCGGGATGCCGCGTAGATCGCGAAGCACAACTGGTCCTCGAGCAGCATCGACTCGGTCCGTTCCACCTCGCCGACTGTATCACGCGCGCCACAGTAACTTGTGCACAAGTTAATTGAGGACTAGCTTTCTCGGCATCGGCCCGCGAGGGGCCCGAGCAGAACGGAGAACACGATGAGCGAGAAGATCGACCGGCCGGTGCTGGAGCCGGCGGCGCAGGCATTCGTCGAGGCCACGGCGACCCCGCCGTTCCTCTACCAGCTCGACCCCGTCGAGGGTCGCAAGGTCGTGGACGAGGTCCAGTCCGGAGAGATCGCGAAGCCCGCGATCGACGAGGAGTGGGTCGCCGTCGAGGGTGGACCGACCGGTCCGGTGAACGTGCGGATCGTGAAGCCGCAGGGCGCCTCCGGGCCGCTGCCGGTGGTCCTCTACATGCACGGCGGCGGCTGGGTGTTCGGCAACGCCCACACCCACGACCGGCTGGTCCGCGAGCTCGCCGTGGGCGCGGACGCCGCCGTGGTCTTCGTCGAGTACACGCCGTCGCCCGAGGCCCGCTACCCCGTCGCGATCGAGCAGGGCTACCGCGCCGCGCAGTGGATCGGCACGGACGGCGCCGCGCACGGGCTCGACGCGAGCCGGCTGGCCGTGGCGGGCGACTCGGTGGGCGGCAACATGACCGCCGCCCTCACGCTGATGGCCAAGGAGCGCGGAGACGTCACGTTCACCGCGCAGCTGCTCTTCTACCCGGTGACCGACGCGAACTTCGACACCGAGTCCTACCGGCGGTTCGAGACCGGCTACTTCCTGCACCGCGAGGGCATGAAGTGGTTCTGGGACCAGTACACGACGGACGAGGCCGAGCGCGCGCAGATCACCGCCTCACCGCTGCGGGCGACCACGGAGCAGCTCGCCGGGCTCCCGCCCGCGCTGGTGATCACCGACGAGGCGGACGTCCTCCGCGACGAGGGCGAGGCCTACGCGGACAAGCTCCGCGCCGCGGGCGTCGCGGTCACCTCGACCCGCTACCTCGGCATGGTCCACGACTTCATGATGCTGAACACCTTGCGGGGCAGCGGCGCGGCGACCTCCGCGATCGCCCAGGCCGTCGCCACCCTGAAGGCCGCGCTGCACGGCTGAGCGGTGTCGGCCCGGACGCGCCCTCGGGGTCGCGGACGGCCTAGGGTCCCTACCCATGAGTACGGACCAGGCTCCGAACCCGCACGCCACGGCCGAGCAGGTCGAGGCCGCCTGGCGCGATCCCAAGCTGGCCAACGTGCTCTACCACGACTGGGAAGCGGGCACGTACGACGAGAAGTGGTCGATCAGCTACGACGAGCGCTGCATCGACTACGCCGCCGGCCGCTTCCGCCTGGCCACCGGCTGGGACGGCCGCCCCTACGGGCACGCGCTGGAGCTGGGCTGCGGGACCGGGTTCTTCCTGCTCAACCTGATGCAGGCCGGCGTCGCGGAGAAGGGCTCGGTCACCGACCTCTCGCCGGGCATGGTGCAGGCCGCACTGCGCAACGCCGAGCACCTCGGCCTCCCGGTCGACGGGAAGGTGGCCGACGCCGAGACCGTCCCGTACCCGGACGACACGTTCGACCTGGTCGTCGGGCACGCGGTGCTGCACCACATCCCGGACGTCGAGCAGGCGTTGCGCGAGGTGCTGCGGGTGCTGAAGCCGGGCGGGCGGTTCGTGTTCGCCGGCGAGCCCACCACGATCGGCGACGCCTACGCCCGCAAGCTCTCGCAATGGACGTGGAGGGCCGCGACCACGGTCACCAGGCTGGGCCCGCTGCAGGGGTGGCGACGCCCGCAGGCCGAGCTCGACGAGTCCAGCCGGGCCGCCGCCCTCGAGGCGGTCGTCGACATCCACACCTTCGACCCGGCCGAGCTGGAGCGCATGGCCGAGCGCGCCGGCGCGCGCGAGGTCCGCGCCGTCACCGAGGAGCTCACCGCCGCGATGCTCGGCTGGCCGGTGCGGACCTTCGAGGCGGCCGTGCCCGCGGGCAAGCTGGGCTGGAACTGGGCGATGTTCGCCTACCACTCCTGGCAGCGGCTCTCGAAGCTCGACGCCGTGCTCGGCAGGGTGGTCCCGCGGGCCTGGTTCTACAACGCGCTGATCTCCGGCACCAAGCCCCGGTAGGACTACGGATCCGGGGCCGCGCCCGGAACTGCAAGCTGGGCCGTGTGTTCCGCCCCGCTCCCGTTCCCGCCACACTGATCGACGTGGAACGCCCGCTCGAGCCGCTGTGGCGCGGCGTCGTCGTCTACCGCGTGCTCACGCTGGTCACGGTGATCGGGGTGTCCGCCTTCCACATGAGCGACTACGCCTCGCCGCTGGGCGCGGGGCTGGTGCTCGCGGTGATGACGGTGTGGACCGCGGTCCTCGCCCGCGGCTGGCTGGTCGGCGCGGACGAGCGGCGCGGTCCGCTCGCGCTCGCCGACCTCGCCGTCAGCGCGGGGATCATGCTCACGACGCCGCTGATCGTCACCGATGCCCAGCTCGACGCCTCGGCGCCGGGCATGGGCTCGATCTGGACCTCCGGCGCGGTGCTCGCCTGCGCGGTCGCGTACCGGATCCCCGGGGGCGTGGTCGCGGCGGCGGTGATCTCCGCTGCGCTGGTGCTCGCCAAGTCCCGGGCCACCCTGACCGAGCTCAACGACATCCAGATCCTCGTGCTCGCCGGCCTCACCGTCGGGTACGCCTCGTCGGTGCTGCGCCGGGCCGCCGAACGCGTGCGCCGGGCCGTCGCCGAGGAGGCGGCCGCGGCGGAACGGGAGCGGCTGGCCCGCGCGGTGCACGACGGCGTGCTGCAGGTCCTCGCGCACGTCGGGCGGCGCGGGGCGGAGCTCGGCGGCGCCGCGGCCGAGCTCGGCACGCTCGCGGGGGAGCAGGAGGTCGCCCTGCGGACCCTGCTGACCAGCGGCAACGCGCAGGTCGACGCCGAGGGGCGGCGCGACCTCGCCGCCACGCTGCGGGCGCTGGCGTCGGGCCGGGTGACCGTGTCCGCGCCCGCGCACCCGATCGACCTGCCGGCCGCGACGGTCGGGGAGCTCGACGCCGTGGTCCGCGCCGCGCTGGCCAACGTCGAGCGGCACGTCGGCGCCGACGCCCCGGCCTGGGTCCTCGTCGAGGAGCTCGACGGGGCGATCGAGATCAGCGTGCGCGACGACGGCCCCGGCATCCCCGCAGGCCGCCTCGCGGAGGCGGAGGAGCAGGGCCGGCTCGGGGTGGCGCGCTCGATGCGCGGCCGCGTCGAGGAGCTCGGCGGCACCCTCGGCCTCGACACCGGGCCCGGCCGCGGCACCGAGTGGACGATCCGGATCCCCGCCAGGGCGGAGAAGTGCAGGGAGAGCGTGTGACCGTGACCGTCATGGTGGTCGACGACCACCCCATCTGGCGCGAAGGCGTGGCCCGCGACCTCGGCGAACGCGGCCTCGAGGTGGTGGCCACCGCGCCCGACGCCGGCGCCGCCGTCCGGATCGCCCCCGCCGTCCGGCCGCAGGTCGTGCTCATGGACCTCAACCTCGGCGAGACGTCCGGGGTCGACGCGATCGCCGGGATCGTCGAGACGCTCCCGGACACCAAGGTGCTGGTGCTCTCGGCCAGCGGGGAGCACGCCGACGTGCTGGAGGCGCTCAAGGCCGGCGCCACCGGCTACCTGGTCAAGTCGGCGAGCGCCGAGGAGCTGGTCGACGCGGTGTGCCGCACCGCCGAGGGCGTCCCGGTGTTCACGCCCGGGCTCGCGGGGCTGGTGCTCGGCGAGTACCGCCGCCTCGCCCAGCGGCCGGCCGGGGAGCCCGCGGTGCCGGCGCTCACCGACCGCGAGACCGAGGTGCTGCGGCTGGTCGCGAAGGGCCTCACCGCGAAGCAGATCGGGGAGCGGCTGGTGGTCTCGCACCGGACCGTGGAGAGCCACGTGCAGAACACGCTGCGCAAGCTGCAGCTGCACAACCGCTCGCAGCTCGTCCGCTACGCCCTCGAGCAGGGGCTGGCCGACGATTAGGCGAGTCCGTGCTCGATCGCGTACCGGACCAGCGCGGCCCGGCCCGGGACGTCGAACTTCCGCAGGGTTCGCTGGATGTGGTTCTCCACCGTCCGCGGCGAGAGCACGAGCCGGGTCGCGATCTGTCGGGCCGTGAGCCCCGCGACCACGAGCCGCAGCACCTCGGACTCCCGCTCGGTGAGCCGGGGTGTCGCGGCGTCCACCGCCGTGGCGGCCGCGTCCAGGGCCCGCTCGGCCAGTCCCTCGCCGAAGGCCGGCCCGCCGGCGGCCGCCGCCCGCAGGACCTCGGCGAGGGCCGGGTCGTCGCGCAGGACATAACCGGTCGCCCCCGCCCGGACGACGTCGAGCACGAGCTCCGGCCCCGTGCCCGTCCCGACGACGGGAAGATCGGGCAGCTCCGCGGCGAGCGTCTCGACGGCGTGCAGGGCGGCGGGTCCGGCATCGGCGTCGACCAGCACGACCTGCGGCCGGTGCGCCCGGGCCGCGGCGGGGGCGTCGGCGGGCGGGACGGCGGCGCACACCGCGACCCCGGGGACCGGCAGGTCCCCGACGACGAGTACCGCCAGCTCCACCCCGGCCCCCTTCCCTGAGAAGAGGATCATGCCGAGCGGATTCCGGCCCGGGGAGTGCCGGAGGTCCGGAATCACCGTTTCGGAGCACGACCGCCGGGTGATCAGTCCTTGAGCCGCGCCGCGATGTCGGCGAGCACGGCCTCGACGTCGGCGTCCAGGGCCACCGCGACCGGCGGCCCGGGGGCGTCCGGCTGGCCGTCGGGCACGACGACTCCGCGCGCCGGCCCGAGATCGCACGCCACGAGCAGCGGCATCGGCGTGGTGTGCAGGATGTCGGGGCGGATCGCCTCCATCAGCGCGACGGCATCGTGCAGGGCGACGACGTCGCGGCCGTAGTGCTCGCGGAAGGCGGCCCGGTAGGCCGCGATCACGTCGGCGAGCACCGCCCCGGTGGGACCGCCCGCAGCGAGCCCCGCGACCCAGTCCGCGCCCGCGGCGCAGCGCAGCGTGAGATCCAGCGGCACCAGCGTGACGGGCACCTCGGGCTGGGTGAGGACGCGGTGGGCGGCCTCCGGGTCGGCGTAGACGTTGAACTCCGCGGCGGCCGCGGTGTTGCCGCCGCGCAGCGAGCCGCCCATGATCACGAACCGGCCGACCCGGTCGGCCAGCTCGGGATGGGCGGCGAGCAGCACGGCGCAGTTGGTGAGCGGCCCGATCGCGGCGATCGTGACCGGCTCGGTGGCGGCGCGCAGCACGTCGGCCATGAGCTCGACAGCCGGGCGCGGGTCCAGCGGGACACCGTCCGGCAGCGTGCCCGCGCGCCCGCCGAGCCCGTCCGCGCCGTGCCAGCGGGCGGCCCGCTCGAGCTGCGGGTGCACCAGCGGGCGCGCCGCGCCGCGGGCGACCGGGACGTCCGGCCGCCCGGCCAGCGCGACGAGCCGCTGCGCGTTGGGCAGGGTGTGCTCGAGCCCGACGTTGCCGAACGTGGCCGTGACCGCGCGGACGTCGAGCTCCGGGCTGCGCAGCGCGAGGACGAGGGCCACGGCGTCGTCCACGCCCGGGTCGGTGTCGAGGATCAGCGGCGTCGGCACCGCACGAACCTACTCACTCGCTGCGGGTCGGCTCGCTCTCGTTCTCGCGGTCGAGCTCACGGGCGGCGTCGTCGGTGGCACCGGAGTCGTTCCGGTCGCTCGTCGTGCGCGGGTTGCCCTCGTGGTCGTAGTCGCCGCGGGCGGTGCCCGCGCCGTCGCCGGTCAGCGCGGACTCCGCGCCCTCGTCGCCGGGGGCGTCGCCGGTGCGCTCGGTCATGGGACCTCCGTCTGCTCGTGTCCGTGATCGGTGTCGGTGGGTCTGCTTCCCCGGACCGGTCGCCGGGCAAACGCGGGCCCCGGTTTAGGGTCGGCCATGACCTCGATGTGGGGCGCCCCGATCCGGGAGCGCTGGGCGCGTCGGCGCCGCGACCCGGAGCAGGTCCGCTTCCTCACCGTCGCCTCGCTGCGCTGGGTGCTGCGGCACCGCGCCTGGACGCCCTGGTACCTGATCCGCTACTGGCGGCTGCTGCGCTTCCGCGCCGCCAACCCGCACGTCGTGCTGCGCGGCATGGTGTTCCTCGGGCGCGACGTCGAGATCGTCGCCCGGCCCGGGTACGGGCGGCTGGAGATCGGCCGCTGGGTGCACATCGGCGACGGCAACTCGCTGCGCTGCCACGAGGGCTCGATGCGGATCGGGGACAAGGTGGTCCTCGGCCGGAACAACACGGTCAACTGCTACCTCGACGTCGAGATCGGGGCCGCCTCGATCGTGGCGGACTGGGTCTACGTGACCGACTTCGACCACCGGACCTCCGACGTGCACGTCCCGATCAAGGACCAGGGCATCGTCAAGGCGCCGGTCCGGATCGGGCCGGACACCTGGATCGGGGTGAAGGTCTCGGTGCTGCGGGGCTCGCGGATCGGCCGCGGCAGCGTGCTCGGCGCGCACGCGGTGGTCCGCGGGGACATCCCGGAGTACTCGATCGCGGTGGGCACGCCCGCGCGGGTCGTCCGGAACCGGGTCGAGGACTACGAGGCCGCGGCGGCCGAGCGGGCCGCGGTCGCGGACATGGCCCGCAAGCAGCGCGCGGCGGTGGAGCGGCGGCTCAACCGGGCGTGAGGACGTTGCCCGACGGGATCTTCGGGCGGGGGAGCTCCTGTGGGCCGCCGTGGGGCGCCACCGCGTAGACCTCGGCCGTGCGGGCGGCGATGCCGCGCCAGGAGAAGTCGGTGCGCAGCCGCGACCGCGCCGCGCGGGCCCGCCCGGCCGCGGCCCGGGGGTCGGCGAGCGCCCGGTCGACGGCGGCGGCGAGGGCCGGGATGTCGCCCGGCGGGAAGGACCAGCCGGTCTCGCCCTCCACGACCAGCTCACCGAGCCCGCCCGCGGTCGACGCCACCAGCGTGGCGCCCGCGGCCGCGGCCTCCAGCGCCACGATGCCGAACGGCTCGTAGCGGCTGGGCAGCACGACGGCGTCGGCGGCGGCGAGCAGGGCGGCCAGGTCGCCGTCGGGCAGGTGCCCGGTGAAGGTCGCCGCCCGGCCGACCCGGTGCCGCCGCGCCTCGGACCGCAGGAAGTCCCGCTGGGTGCCGGTGCCCGCTACGAGCAGCCGGGCGCCGGGGTGCCGGCGCCGGATGCGCGGCAGCGCGGCGAGCAGGTCCTGCACGCCCTTCTCGTACTCCAGGCGCCCGACGAACAGCAGCAACGGTGCATCCCCGGGCGCGTACCGGTCCCGCACGGCCGCGGCGCGCTCGCGGCCGACCCGCCAGCCCCGGGCGTCGATGCCGTTGTGGACCACGTGGATCGCGTCCGGGTCGAGGTCGAAGAGCTGGGCGGCCTCGGCCCGCATCGCCCCGGAGCAGGTGACGACGGCGTCCGCCCGGTTCGCCAGCGCCCACTCCACCGAGTGCACCTGCCGGTTGAGCGGGGCGGACAGCCAGCCCGCGTGCCGGCCCGCCTCCGTGGCGTGCACGGTGGCGACCAGGGGCACGCCCAGGACGTCGGCCAGCGTGGTGGCGGGGTGGGCGACGAGCCAGTCGTGCGCGTGCACGACGTCCGGCCGCCAGTCGCCGAGCCGGGTCAGCGCGGTGCGGACGAGGGTGTGGCCCATCGCGAGCGTCCAGGCCACCATGTCGCGCGCGAACTCCAGGTGCGCCGGGTCCTCGGCGGCGCGCAGCACACGGATGCCGCGGGTGCGCCGGTCGGTGGTGGGGTGGGTGCCCGCGTCCGTCCCGGCCGGCTGCCGGGTGAGGACGACGACCTCGTGCCCGGCCGCCGCGAGCTCGCGGGCCAGCGCGTGCACGTGCCGGCCCAGCCCGCCGACCACGACCGGCGGGTACTCCCACGACACCAGCAGCACGCGCATCGCGGCTGATCCTGGCAGGCCGTCGCCTGATGGTTACCGTCGGGTAGGGATCGCGTGGCCCGCCGGTCGCCCGCCGGTCACGGCTACGGTGGCCCCTCGCACGCCGGACGGACCGGAGGGGTGGATGCGAGGACGCGGAGGAGCGCCGGCGCTGCTGGCCGCGGTGCTCCTCGTCCTCGGTTGTGGCTCCGCCTGTGCCACCTCGCCTCCGCCGCCCGATCCGCCCGCCCGGCCCACCCCGACCGAGCCCGCCGCCGTCGGGGCGTTGTTCGAGGGGCCCGCGACCGACCTCGGCGACCACTACTGCAGCGGGTCCGTGGTCGACAGCCCGGCCGGCGACCTCGTGCTCACCGCGGCGCACTGCGTGGCGGCCGGCGACGGCACGCCCGCACGCACCGGCATGTCGTTCGTCCCCGGCTACCACGACGGCGTCCGGCCCCACGGCGTGTGGACCGTGGCGAGCGCCGCCGTGGACCCGCAGTTCCTCGCCGACGGCGATCCGGACTTCGACGTCGCCTTCCTGACCGTGCAGCCCGCCGACGGCGCCGGGCCGGTCGAGGACGTCACCGGCGGCTTCCCGATCGCCTTCGACCCCGGCGCGGGCGACGCCGTCCGGGCGATCGGCTACCCGGACGAGGACGACGGCCCGACCGTCCGCTCCGGTGTCACGCAGCAGTTCTCGCCGACCCAGCTGGTGCTGCCCGCGCCCGGGCTGGAGGACGGGACCAGCGGCGGGCCCTGGCTGCGCGCGGGCGCGGCCGGGCCCGAGATCGTCGGGCTGACCGGCGGGTACGAGCAGGGCGGCTACTCCTTCGACACCTCGTACTCGACCTACTTGGCGGGGTCCTTCGTGGCGCTGCGGGACCAGGCGGCGCAGGCTCCGGGCTGACCCGAACCCCGACCCGCACCCGGACTCGGACCCTGGCTCACACCCGCAGCCGCCGGGCGTCGACGTGCCCGAACGGCGCCGGCTCCCAGCCGGCGACGAGTGCGGCGGCCTCCTCCCGCCGGCCCTCGTCGAGCAGGTGGGCGAGGGCGAACGCCCGGTCCGCGTGCCGGTGGGCGCGCTCGCGGGCGTAGTCGACCGTGGAGCCGGTGGTGACCATGAAGGCCCAGTCGCTGGAGAGGGCGAGCAGGGCCTGCTCGGCGAGCGCGTCGAGCAGCGGGTCGCGGGCGAACGACCGCCCCTTGCCGACGGCCGTGAGCAGCGCGTCCTGCACGCGGGCGTTCAACTCGACCAGGTCGGTGACCGCCGCGCCGGCCCACACCCGCCAGTCCTTGCCCGAGCCCCACGACGACGGCGGCAGGTCCACCGGCTCCCCGATCAGGCCCGGGTCGGCCAGCGCGCCGCGCACCGTCGTCACCCGCACCCCGGCCTCGGGCAGGGCCCGCAGCACCGCCTCCAGCCACGCCGGGCCCTCGTGCCACCAGTGCCCGAACAGCTCGGTGTCGAACGCGGCCACGGTCAGCGCGGGCCTGCCGTGCTTCGCCCGCAACGCGTCGAGCCGGGCGCCGACGGTCGCGACGAAGTCCGCCGCGTCCCGCTCCACCTGCGCCGCGGCGCGCGCGGGGGAGTACGGCGCCTTCTCGTGCGGCGGCACGTCGGGGCCGGTGACCCGGGCGGGCTTGAGGCCCGACGCGTGGTCGTAGGTGTGGAAGTCGCGGTGGTCGCGGTGCCCCGGGTAGCCCTTGCGCGGCGACCAGACGCGGTAGGTGACCTCGAGGTCGCGGCCGACGCAGACGACGTCGGACGTCCCGACCGGGCGGGCGAAGCCCGTCCCGCCGTGCAGCGCGGGCCCGTCGACGAGGAAGTGGGTCACCCCCGCGGCGGCGTACTCCTGCTCCATCCCGGGCGCGAAGCCGCACTCCGGCGCCCAGATCCCGGCGGGTGGGGCGCCGGTCCGCCACCGGGCGTCGGACAGGCCCGCCTCGAGGGCGAACCCGCGGACGCGCGGATCGAGCAACGGGCCGAACGGGTGCGTGGCCGGCCCGCCCAGCAGCTCGACGACGCCCTCGAGGGACCGGAACACGGGCGAGCCGCCGTGCTGCCAGTGCGTCTCGAACTCGGTCAGGGCCGCCGCCGCGCGCCGGTGCTCGTAGGCGGCCAGGTCCGGCAGCCGGGGCGCGGCCTCGTGCGCCCGAAGCTGCCAGGTGGCCAGCCAGGTGTGCACGCCCCGCAGGCAGTGCGGGTCGTCGAGCTGGGCGGCGAGGACGGGCGTGACACCGAGGGTCAGCAGGTCGCGCCGGCCCTCCGCGGCGAGCCGGCGCAGCACGTCGAGCAGCGGGAGGTAGGCCTGCGCCCAAGCCTGGTAGAGCCACTCCTCGCCCACCGGCCACCGGCCGTGGTGCGCGACCCAGGGCAGGTGGCTGTGCAGGACCAGGCAGAAGGTGCCCCTCACGGTCGGCTCGCCGTCACCAGCAGGTCGAGGCTCGCGTCGAGGTCGTCCGGGGTGAGGAGGAAGTCGTCGACGGTCACGGACGCGACGTCGGCGAGCAGGTCCGCCGGCCAGGCCCCGCCGGCGACCGCGACGGCCACCTGGGCGTCGACCAGCGAGCCGCCGTGCCGCGCGTCGAGCTCGCGCAGCCGCGGCCCGTGGTGCAGGCCGAGCAGCTCGACGTCCGTGAACCCGGCCTCCGCGACCAGCCCGGCCAGCTCGGCAGGGGCCAGCTCGCGGGTGTGGAAGGGGTTGAGCGGGGTGTCCCGGCCGGGGGAGAAGGTGAGCCGGTTCGGCGTGGACACCGTGATCCGCCCGCCGGGCCGCAGCACGCGGAGGCACTCGCGCAGGAACAGCCCCTGGTCCCAGAGGTGCTCGATGACCTGCAGCGAGACCACGGCGTCGAGCCGGGCGTCGGGCACGGGCAGGGCGACCAGGTTGGCCCGCGCGATCCCGACGCGGGGATAGCGCCGGGCGACGTGCGCGGCGGTGGGTGCGTCGTAGTCGAGCCCGACGACCCGCTCGGCGACGCCCGCGAGCAGGTCCGCGCCGTAGCCCTCGCCGCAGCCCGCCTCCAGCACCACCGCGCCCTCGCACAGCGGGAGCAGCGCCGCGTAGACGACCTCGTGCCGGCGGAACCAGTAGTTCTCCTCCGGGATCCCGGGCACGGTCCGCTCGCCGGTCAGCGGGAGGGACGAGGTGCTCACGGGGCCTCCGGTCGGTCGGGGCGGACGGTCCCGACGACGAAACCACGTGGGCGGCGGCGGCCGGCCGCCGGGCCCGGCACACGCGTCAGGTGGTGCGGGGGTCGGGGCCGGGGTCGTTCGACACGGTGACCACGCCGCCGACCGACTCGTTCAGCCAGGCCAGGAGCGTGTGGTCGTCGAGCGTGAGGGGGACCTCGGGGCCGCCCCAGCCGAGCCGGGTGACGGGGCGGTGGGCGAGGGCGTCGTCGAGGAGGAGGGCGAGGCCGTCGGTCAGCAGGACGGTCACGCCCTCGTGCGTGATCTCGCGGGTGCCCTCCTCGGGGTCGCCTGCGGCCAGATCGGAGCCGGTCCGCACGACGTACCCCTGACCCGTGCGGTCGTCGTAGCCCGTCACCAGCACGCGCGCACCCCCGTCCGCCGGCGCGGCGCCGGCACGGGGATCCTAGGGCGGACGGCCCGCTGCGGAGCCGGACACCGCCCCTGCCCCGACGCGGGGAATGTCACTCCGCGGGGGCCGAACCCCTGCTGGTGAGGGGGCTGGTGAGCAGGCTCACCCCGGGCGCCGTTTGCTGTTCGGATACCGCACGGTAACAATCGGGCCCAGGTCAGACGGCATGCCGCGGCCCCTGAGGGCCCCGATCCACGGGGCTCCGCGGGCGGCGCGGGGCCGGCGGACCGGTGGTCCGGGCGGTGTCGTGCCGGCCGCGGACGGGGCCGGCGAACCCGGCGTCACCCGCCCGCGTCGCGACGGCGCACGCAGCCGGGATCGACGCTAGGTTCGCACGCAGGTTTTGGCAGGCGAGAAGCCGTGGCACCCCCTCGCAGGAGCGGGGGCGGCCGCCGCGCAACCGGCAGGAGGTCGAAGAGGTCCGATGAACATCGTCGTGCTGGTCAAGCAGGTGCCGGACACCTACTCCGAGCGGAAACTGTCCTCGGGCGACCACACCCTGGACCGGGACGCCACGGACGCGGTGCTGGACGAGATCGACGAGCGTGCGGTGGAGTCCGCGCTGCAGCTCAAGGAGGCCAACGACGGGTCCGAGGTGACCGTCGTGGCGATGGGCCCGGACCGGGCCACGGACGCGATCCGCAAGGCGCTGTCGATGGGTGCGGACAAGGCGGTGCACCTGTCGGACGAGGCGCTGCACGGCTCGTGCGCGGTGCAGACGACCAAGGCGCTGGCCAAGGTGATCGGCACCCTGGGTGAGGTGGACCTGATCCTGGCCGGGAACGAGGCCTCGGACGGGCGGATCGGCGCGATCCCAGCGATGGTGGCCGACGTGCTGGGGCTGCCGTCGCTGACCCACGCCCGCGAGCTGACCGTGGACGGCTCCACGGTGACGGTGCGCCGGGAGACCGACGACGGGGTCACGGTGCTGTCCACCGAGCTGCCCGCCGTGGTGTCGGTGAACGAGAAGATCAACGAGCCGCGGTACCCGTCGTTCAAGGGGATCATGGCGGCGAAGAAGAAGCCGGTCACCACGCTGACGTTGGCCGACGCCGGGATCGACGCCTCCGAGGTCGGGCTGGCCTCCGCGCTGACCACGGTGACCTCCTCGCAGCCCAAGCCGCCGAAGTCCGGTGGCGAGAAGGTCGAGGACGAGGGCGACGGCGGCGCGAAGATCGCGCAGTTCCTGGTCGGCCAGAAGCTGATCTGACCCACCCCGGACGAGACTTTTCGAGAAGAGGCACACAGGCATGGCTGAGGTTCTGGTCCTCGTCGACCATCTCGACGGGGAGATCAAGAAGAGCACGTTCGAGCTGCTGACCGCGGCCCGCGCGCTGGGCGAGCCGTCCGCGGTGGTAGTCGGCCCGGCCGGGTCGGCCGGGAAGCTGTCCGAGGGCCTGAAGGCCCACGGCGCGGCGAAGATCTACATCGCGGAGACCGACTCCAGCGACTTCCTGACCCCGCAGGTGTCGGTGCTGGCCTCGCTGGTCGAGTCCAAGGACCCGGCCGCGGTGCTGATCGGCGTGTCGGCGGACGGCAAGGAGATCGCCGGCCGGCTGGCCATCAAGACCAACTCCGCGCTGCTCGGCGACGTCGTGGGGGTGTCCCCGGAGGGCGGCACGCACTCGGTGTTCGGTGGGGCGTTCATCGCCGAGGCCAAGGCCAACACCGGCCACCCGGTGTTCACCCTGCGCCCGGGCTCGGTCGAGGTCGAGCAGGCCGACGGCGCGGGTGCCGAGGAGACCGTCGAGGTCCCGGCCGCGTCGGGTCGGTCTGCCACGGTGCAGTCGCGGGAGCCGGTGACCGGCGGGGACCGCCCGGAGCTGACCGAGGCCTCGGTGATCGTGTCCGGTGGGCGTGGTGTCGGGTCGGCGGAGCAGTTCTCCGTGGTCGAGGGCCTGGCCGACTCGCTCGGCGCCGCTGTCGGTGCGTCGCGTGCCGCGGTGGACTCGGGGTTCTACCCGCACCAGTTCCAGGTCGGGCAGACCGGCAAGACGGTGTCCCCGCAGCTCTACATCGCGCTGGGGATCTCGGGTGCGATCCAGCACCGGGCCGGGATGCAGACCTCGAAGACGATCATCGCGGTCAACAAGGACCCCGAGGCGCCGATCTTCGAGATCGCCGACTTCGGCGTGGTGGGCGACCTGTTCAAGGTCGCGCCGCAGCTGCAGGAGGAAGTCACCAAGCGCAAGAACTGACCTGCGCAGAGGTCGTCGCGCGGCCCCGCCCCCGTCACTCCGGGGGCGGGGCCGCCGCCGTTCTCGCCCCGGGCCACCTGCAGGGCTCGCTTCCAAGATCGGCGAAACGGTGTGGTCAAGGCGCTTCGCGCCGCCCCTGCCGCCCCCACACGACGATCATGAGGCGGGCCGAGCGTCGTCGCGCCTCCAAGTGCTGCGCCGGCCGCCTACCGACCGCCGCCGACCAGCCGAGTGCCGCTGCACCAGGCCTCGCCGCCCTCAAGATCGGCGGTTCGGTGCGCTGAGGGTGCTGTGCGTCGCCACTACCGCACACGGACGACGATCATGAGCGGGCAGGACTCGCGGCCTCGGAATGCTGCGCCAGCGCCTGCCGGCCGCCGCCAACCCCACTGCGCGCCGCTGCACCAGGTCGCGCGGCCGCCTCAAGATCGGCGGTTCGGTGCGTCCAAGGCTCCCAGCGCCGCCCCCACTGCACCCGAACCCCGATCTTGGTCGCCCTCGCTCAGCCCCACCTCACTCGTCGGGGTGACGGCGCGGGGAGGTTCACCGGGCCTTCACGCCCGGGTCGCCGCCGGTGGCGCGCCTGTTCGGACCCGGCCGATACCAAGCACCCGTGACCTCATCCCAGGTTCTGGTCCGGACGCCCGAGGCGGCGGCCACGCGCTACTCGCTGCTGCTGACCACCGACTCCGAGGACGTCGAGGCCGCCCAGCGGCTCCGCCACCGGGTGTTCGCCGAGGAGCTCGGTGCGCGGCTCGACTCCCTGCGCCCGGGCCTCGACGCCGACCGCTTCGACGAGTTCTGCGACCACCTCGTGGTGCGCGAGGACGCGACGGGCGAGGTCGTCGGCACCTACCGCATGCTCCCGCCGCGCCGGGCGCGCGCCGCGGGCGGCCTCTACTCCGACGGCGAGTTCGACCTGACGGCCCTCGACCCGATCCGGTCGGGGCTGGTCGAGACGGGCCGCTCCTGCGTGCACCCCGACCACCGGGCGGGCGCGGTCGTCGGGCTGGTGTGGGCCGGGATCGCCCGGTACATGCTGCTCACCGGCAATCGCTGGCTCACGGGCTGCGCGAGCGTCCCGCTCGACGACGGCGGCGCGCTGGCCGCCGGGGTCCGCGACACCGTCTTCGCCTCACACCTCTCCCCGGCCGAGTACCGCGTGACGCCGCACCAGCCGTGGGACGCGGAGGCCGCGACCCGGCACCGCCGCACCGCGCTGCCGCCGCTGCTGCGCGGCTACCTGCGGCTCGGCGCCTGGGTGTGCGGGGAGCCGGCCCACGACCCGGCCTTCGGCTGCGCCGACTTCCTGGTCCTCCTCGGCCTCGACCACGCCGACCAGCGCTACCTCCGCTTCTTCCTGGGCGAGCAGTGAGCGAACCGACCGCGCGCCTCGCCGGGCGAGCAGTAAGCGAGCGGACCGCGGACTCGCTCACCACAGCCCTGCGCCTCCGGCGCGCGGTTCCCGCACCCCCGGAGCACCTTCCGCCCGCAGCCCTCCGCACCCTCCACCCCACCCACCCCGGCCTCCCGCCCGTCGCGGACCGACCGGCCTGGGCGCCCTGCTCGCCCTGCGGCCCCGACTGCCTCCCCGCCGCCGGGCGCCGGGCCGATCCGAGGGCCGCCCTCCGCGTCGCACGCCGGCTCGCCGCGCTGGTCGCACTCCTGCTCGTCGCCCTGCCGGTCCTTCTCGTCGGGCCGAACCCGCGGCTGTTCCGGGCCGTGCTGCGCGCCGCCGGCGTCCGCCTCCGGGTCCGGGGCACCACCTACGGGCGCGGCGGGGTGCTCGTCGTCGCCAACCACCTGTCGTGGATCGACGTCGTGGCCCTCGGCGCCGTCGCCCCGGTCCGGATGATCGCGAAGCGGGAGGTGGCCGACTGGCCGCTGGTCGGCGCGATCGCCCGCCGCACCGGCGCGCTGTTCGTCGACCGGGGCGGCCTCCGCGGGCTGCCGGACGTCGTCGCCGGGACCGCGACCGCACTGCGCGGCGGTGCGGTGGTCGGCGTCTTCCCCGAGGGCACGACCTGGTGCGGCTCGGCGTCGGGGCCCTTCCGGCGGGCCCCGTTCCAGGCCGCGCTCGACGCCGGACGCCCGGTCCGGCCCGTCCGCATCGACCTCGCCCTGCCCGACGGCAGGCCCACCACCGCGGGCGCGTTCGTGGGCGACGAGACCCTCTGGGACTCGCTGCGGCGGGTCCTGCGGCTCGAGCGCCTGGACTGCACGCTCACCCTGCTGCCCCCGCTGCCTCCCGAGGGGGACCGGCGCACGCTCGCCGCGCGGGCCGAACGGGCGGTCACGACGGCCCGGTAGCCACCCGGGTGGAAGGGCCGTACCGCGGTCCGGCGTCTACCCTGAACGGCGATGAACGACCAGGAGACCGCGCCCACCAGGGGAGCCCGACGCCGAGCGGGGTCCCGGCCGTGACGTACCTGGACCACGCGGCCACCACCCCGATGGTGCCCGAGGCCGTCGCCGTGATGGCGGAGGCCATGGCGCGCACCGGGAACGCGTCGTCGCTGCACTCCGCCGGCCGCCGCGCCCGGCGGGAGGTCGAGGAGTCCCGCGAGGGCATCGCCGCGGCGGTCGGCGCCCGGCCGTCGGAGGTCGTGTTCACCACCGGCGGGACCGAGAGCGACAACCTGGCCGTCAAGGGGATCTTCTGGGCCCGTCGTGCCGCCGATCCCCGCCGCACGCGGGTGCTGGTCTCGGCCATCGAGCACCACGCGGTCCTCGAGTCGGCCGAGTGGCTCGTCGAGCACGAGGGCGCCGAGCTGGTCCTCCTCCCGGTCGACGCCGCCGGCCGCGTCCGCCCGGAGGTGCTGCGCGCCGCGATCGAGGAGGCGCCCGAGGCCACCGCGCTGGTCTCCGTGATGTGGGCGAACAACGAGGTCGGCACGGTCAACCCGATCCGTGAGCTCGCCTCGGTCGCGCACGGGTACGGCGTACCGATGCACACGGACGCGGTGCAGGCCGTCGGCATCCTGCCCATCGACTTCGGGGCGAGCGGCGTGGACGCGCTGACCCTGACCGGACACAAGCTCGGCGGACCCTACGGCGCCGGCGCGCTGCTGCTCGGGCGCGAGGTCGGCGCGGTCCCGCTGCTGCACGGCGGCGGCCAGGAGCGCGACGTCCGCTCCGGCACCCTCGACACCCCCGCCGTCCTCGGCCTGGCCACCGCCGTGCAGAAGGCGGTCGCCGACGCCCCGCGCCGCGCCGCCGTGCTCACCGGCCTGCGGGACGAGCTGGTGAACCGGATCCGCGCGGTCGTCCCCGACGCCACGCTCAACGGCGACCCGGGCACCGCCGTGATCGACGGCGGCCCCTCCCGCCTGCCCGGCAACGCGCACCTCAGCTTCCCCGGCTGCGAGGGCGACAGCCTGCTCATGCTGCTCGACGCGCACGGCATCGAGTGCTCCACCGGCTCGGCCTGCACCTCGGGCGTCGCCCAGCCCAGCCACGTGCTGCTGGCCATGGGCGCGAGCGAGGCGGTGGCCCGCGGCTCGCTGCGGTTCTCGATGGGGCACACCACGACCGAGGCGGACGTCGCCGCGGTCGTCGACGTCATCGGTCCCGTCGTCGAGCGGGCCCGCCGGGCCAGCGCGGGCGGCACCCGCCGGCGGGAAGCCGCCGGCAGCTCGTGAGGCGGTTCCGATGAGGGTCCTGGCCGCGCTCTCCGGCGGCGTCGACTCCTCGGTCGCCGCGGCGCGGGCGGTCGCCGCCGGGCACGAGGTCGTCGGCGTCCACCTCGCGCTCTCCCGCACCCGGGACGCGCTGCGCTCCGGCTCCCGCGGCTGTTGCTCGCGCGAGGACGCCGCCGACGCCGCGCGGGTCGCCGACGTGCTCGGCATCCCGTACTACGTCTGGGACCTGTCCGAGGAGTTCGCCGAGGACGTCGTCGAGGACTTCGTGGCGAGCTACGCCGCCGGCGAGACGCCCAACCCCTGCCTGCGCTGCAACGAGAAGATCAAGTTCGCGGCGGTGCTGGACCGGGCGCTCGCGCTGGGGTTCGACGCCGTGTGCACCGGCCACTACGCGCGCCTCGAGGGCGGTGTCCTGCGCCGGGCGACCGACGCGGGCAAGGACCAGTCCTACGTGCTCGCCGTCCTGCGCGCCGACCAGCTCGCGCACGCGATGTTCCCGGTCGGCGACACCGCGAAGCCCGCGATCCGCGAGGAGGCCGCGCGGCTCGGGCTGCGCACCGCGGCGAAGCCGGACAGCCACGACATCTGCTTCATCCCGGACGGCGACACCCGCGGCTTCCTGCGCGAGCGCCTCGGCGAGCGGCCCGGCGAGATCGTCGACGCGGCGACCGGCGAGGTCCTCGGCGCGCACGCGGGCGTGCACGGCTTCACCGTCGGGCAGCGCAAGGGCCTCGGCGTCGACCGGCCCGCCGCCGACGGCCGCCCCCGGTACGTCCTCGGGATCGAGCCGGTCAGCGGCACCGTGACCGTCGGGCCGGAGGCGGCGCTGAGCGTCCGGACCGTGGAGGCCCGGCGTCCGGTGTGGTGCTCGGGCACCGCACCCGGCGGCCCGTTCGCCTGCACCGTCCAGGTCCGCGCGCACGGCGGCACCGCGTCCGCCGAGGCCACCCCGGTCGGCGACGGCGTGCGGGTCGAGCTCGGCGAACCGCTGCGCGGGGTCGCGCCCGGACAGGCCATCGCCTTCTACCGGGACGACCCGGCGGGCGCGGTCGTGCTCGGTTCCGCCACCATCACCGCCGCCGCATAGCGCTCAGCTCACCGACACCTCCGCGACCATGCCCCGCATGAGGTGCGGTGGCCCCTCGCCGTTGCCGAGCGGGCAGAGGACGAGGTAGCGCCCCGCGGGCAGGTCGACCAGCATCCCGCCCTGCTCGCCCGGGCCCGCCGTCGCGGCGCCGGGGACCACGTCGACCTGCTGCGCCAGCAGCTCCGGTGGCGTGGTGAGGACCTGCGCCACGGTCACCGCCTGGTCCTTCGGCCGCACGATCAGCACCGCGTGGTAGAGGTTCGCCGTCGACCGGTTCACCAGCCGGACCGCCGTCGGCCCGGGACGCAGCGTCGCCGGGACGCCGTCGAGGCGGTACTCCGTGGCCGTGACCTGCACCTGCTGGTAGCCGCAGTGCTCGTAGGCCCACGTCTCGTACTCGTTGACGCTCTGCGCGACGACGGGAGCGTCCGCCGGGGCCGCCGTCCCGGTGGTCGCGGCCGACTGCAGGACACCCTGCAGCGCGGTGAGCGTCGGGCGCAGGTCCGGGGGCGCCGTCGCGACGGCGGAGTCCAGCAACGGCAGGATCTGACCGGCCCACGCCCGCACGGCGGCCGGGTCCGAGGTCCCCGGATCACCCGCGGGCGGCGGGACGGCGTCGATCTTCAGCAGGTTGGTGCAGGTCGTGTCGAGGGGTGCGGGGGCGGCCGCGGCGGCCTCCGCGGCGCCCGCGGCCGGGGCCGGACCGGTCGCGCAGGCGGCCGCCCCACCGACCAGGGCGACGGCGGCCGCCGCCGCCCCCAGCAGCCGTCTCGTCCGGATGCCCGTCCATGAGCCCATGCGGTCCCCCAACCCTGAGCGGCGCTCGTGCGGTGGCGAGCATGGGCGCGCGGCGGGGTGCCCGGGCAGGGCCTGAGGACCCCGGTCCGTACGCAGTTCCGGCACGGCCCGCGCAACCGGGCCCGGCGCGGCACGTCGCCAGCCGCAGTGTGAGACTCGGACCCGTGAGCACGCCCGACGATCCGCTGGCCGCCCTCCTCGCCGCCGCCGGCCTGGGCGAGGAGAAGCCCGAACCCGAGGACGACCCGTTGGCCGCGGCCCTCGCCGCGGCCGGCCTGGGCGACGTCGAGCCCGGGGACACGGTGGCCCCCGAGCCGCGCATCCAGGTGAGCGCGGCCCCGGAGGAGCCCGAGGAGGAGGGCCCGAAGGAACGCTGGCCCGCGGGCGCGGCGAGCGGCGTCGGCTCCCTGCCGGGCACCGACCCGCGCGAGGCCGCCGAGCTCGTCGCGGGCGAGTTGCCACTGCTCCCGCACCTGCCCGAGCTGCCCGCGCGCGGTGTCGGCGCGGATCCCGTCGGCCGGGCGGCGGGGCTGCTCGTCGACCTGGCGGTGGAGGTCGTCCCGACGGCGTGGCGGGTCACCGCGCGCCCGGGCAAGGACCACCGCCGCGCCGTCGACCTGCTGCGCTCGGACCTCGACGCCCTCGACGAGGCCTGCGACCGGACCCGGCCGGACTGGGTGAAGGTGCAGGTCGTGGGCCCGTGGACGCTCGCGGCGGCGGTCGAGCTGGCGAGCGGGCACCGGGTGCTCACCGATCACGGGGCCGTGCGGGAGTTCGCGGTGAGCCTCACCGAGGGGCTGCGCGCGCACGTCGCGGAGGTGGTGGCGCGGACCGGCGCCCACGTCGTCGTGCAGCTCGACGAGCCGCGGCTCGCCGCGGTCCTCGCCGGGTCGCTGCCCACGGCGTCGGGCTACGGCACGGTGCGCGCGGTAGCCGAGCCGGACGCCCAGGACACCCTGCGGGACATGATCTCCGCACTGCGGGTGCCGGTCACGGTGCGGGTGCCCGGTGACCGCCCGCCGCTGCGGCTGCTGCGCGACATCGGCGCCGCGGGGCTCGCCATCGACGGCACCCGGCCGTCGATCTCCGGCGACACCGCGGTGCCCGCGGCGCTCGACGCCGTCGGCGAGGTGTGGGACGCCGGCCTGCCGCTCTTCCTCGGCCTGGTCCCGGTGCGCGACCCGGGCGAGCCGCTGGAGACCGCCACCCTGGCCCGCCGGGCCTTCGACCTGGCCGACCGGCTCGGCTTCGACCGGGCGCGGCTGGCCGAGCTGGCCGTCCCGACCCCGGCCGCCGGCCTGGCCCGCGCGACCCCGGCCTGGGCCCGCCGGGCGATGGAGCTCAGCCGGGACCTCGGCAAGGCGTTCGCGGACCCCGACGAACTGCCGAGCACCGAGCAGACCGGCCGCTGACCCCCGAACGAACGGCGCTCCCGCTCATTCCTGGTGAGCGAGAGCGCCGTTCGTCTCGTCGGGGTCAGGACGCGTGCGCGGCGACCGGGGCGTCGGAGGTCTCGTAGAGGTCCCGGCGGAACCGCTCCTTGATCGTCGCGACGGCGACGAACGTGACCGCCGCACCCGCGATGATGTAGAGCGACACCGACCACGAGGCGCCGGTCGCGGCCAGCAGCGCCGCCATGATGAACGGGGCGAGCCCGCCCGCGAACACCGACGCGAACTGGTAGCCGAGCGAGGCGCCCGAGTACCGGACGTCGGCCGGGAACATCTCGGCGTACAGCGTGGCCTGCGGGCCGTACATGGTGGCGTGGATCGTGAAGCCGATCAGCAGGGCCAGGAAGACCAGCGGCACGGAGCCGGTGTTCACCAGCCAGAACATCGGGAAGGCGAACAGCGCCATCAGCACGGTGCCGGTCAGGTACAGCTTCTTGCGGGTGCCCATGCGGTCGGTGAGCGCGCCGAAGAAGGGCATCGTGACGACCTGGGTCAGCCCGGCGGCCATCACGCACCACAGGATCGCGGTGCGGGACATGCCGACGGTCTTGGTCGCGTAGTCGAGCATGCCGCTGATGAGGATGTAGAAGGTCGCGTTGACCACGAAGAACGCGCCCGCGGCCTGCAGGATCTCCCGCCAGTACCGGCGGACCGCCTGGACCAGCGGCGCCTTGCGCAGCCCGGCCTCGCGCTTCGACTCCGCCGAGCGGTGCTGCAGCTCGCGGAAGACGGGGGTGTCCTCGATCTTCAGCTGCACGTAGATGCCGATCAGCACCAGCAGCAGGCCGGACAGGAACGGGACCCGCCAGCCCCAGGCGTCGAACTGCTCGGGGGTGAGGACCGCGGTGAGGATGAGGAAGAAGACGTTGCCGGCGACGGCGCCGAAGATCGCGCCGGTCTGCACGAGGCTGCCGTAGAAGCCGCGGCGCTCCACCGGAGCGTGCTCGGTGAGCAGCAGCGCGGCGCCGCCCCACTGGGCGCCGACGCCCAGGCCCTGCACCAGGCGCGCGACGACGAGCAGGACCGGCGCCCACACGCCGATGGTCGCGTAGCCGGGCAGCACGCCGATCGCCGTGGTCGCGATGCCCATGACCAGCATCGCGACGACGAGCGGGGGCTTGCGGCCGAACCGGTCGCCCACGTGCCCGGCGATGATGCCGCCGAGCGGCCGCGCCACGAAGCCGACGGCGAAGGTCGCGAACGAGGCGAGCGTGCCGGCGACCGGGCTGACCGAGGGGAAGAACTGGTGGCCGAGCACGAGCGCGGCGGCCGTCGCGTAGATCAGGAAGTCGAACCACTCGAGCGTGGTGGCGAAGACCGCGGCCGCGGCGAGCCTTCCCATGCGCGGGGGAGCGGTGTGCTCCGTCCGGTCGAGCTTGTCGGGGGACATGTCGGCAACCTCCGCCACGGTGCGGCTGCGTCGCCCGCGGGGTGCGGACGGCGGTACGAACGATCGTTCTTACCGTAACCGCGGTGTCCCCTGTCGACAAGGGGTGGGGGTCAGGCCCGGGGGAGCGGGGCCTCGAGCAGGGCCAACGCGTACCGGGCGTGCTGCTCGGCGAGCTGGCCGCGGGAGAGCCGGCCGTCCGGCCGGTACCAGGTGGCGACGGCGTTGACCATCGACAGGATCGCGCGGGCTGCGTCGGCGGCGTGCGGCGTGCGGAACTCCCCACCGGCCACGCCCTGCTCCACGATGTCGGCGAAGATCGCCTGCGTGCGGTCGCGGTCGGCGACCAGCCGCGCCCGGTCCTCGCCCTGCAGGTAACGCACCTCGGCGGTGGAGACCAGCATCGCGAGCTGCTGGTCCACCACGAACCCGACGTATGCGCGCACCGCCTCGCGCATGCGGGACGTGGCGTCGTCGCCCGCGTCGGCGACCGCACGGCGGACCCGCGCCTCGAGCTCGGCGTTGGCGTGCCGCAGCACCTCGGCGAGCAGGCGCGACTTCGAGGGGAAGTAGTTGTAGAGGTTCGACAGGCTGGTGGCGGCGCCCTTCGCGACCTCGCGCATCGAGGCCCCGTTGAACCCCTGCGCGCCGAACGCGGCCAGTGCGGCGTTGAGGATCGCGGCCTCGTTCCCGCGCCCAGTGTCGGCGACCAGCAGCGCCGGGGAACGATCGTTCATGTCGCCAGGCTAATGCAGCCCCGGCGCTTGACGACGGGTGCGGCAGGGTGGTTTCGTCGAATGCGTAAGAACGTTCGTTCGTACACCGCCGTCGACGAGAGGGGGCCGCGTGCCGACCGAGCAGGTCCTGCGACCCGACACCCGGACCGGGCCCGGCCGCCGGTTCGAGGAGTTCACGGTCGGGGAGCGCTTCACGAGTGCGCCCCGGACCGTCACGGCCGAGGACCTCGCGGACTTCACCCGGCTCTCCGGTGACGACCACCCGCTGCACGCGGGCCCGGACGGCATCCTGCAGGGCCCGTTCGGCCTCGCCGTCGCGATGGGCCTGCTGCAGTCCCTCGGTCTGCACGGCTCGGCGATCCGCGGGCTGCTCGACACGCACTGGAGCTACCGGCTCCCGCTGCGCGTCGGCGACACGGTGCACCTGGAGATGACGGTCGTGCGCTGCCGGCGCACCCGCAAGGGCGACCGCGGAGTGGTCACCCGGCACATGCGGTTGGTCGACGAGCAGGGGCGCACCGTGCAGGAGGGGACCACCTCCGCGTTGGTCGACGCCGCGGGCCCGGGCCCCGAGCCGGTCGGCCGCGCCTTCGGCACCGTCGCGTGGGGCGAGGCGCTCGTCGCGGCGCTGGCGCCGGAGTTCGCCGAGTCGCTGGCCACCTGGGACGGGGCGATCGGGCTGCGCGCCGGCGAGCACGAGGTCTGCCTGCGGGTCTACCGCGGCAGGGTCATCGAGGTGGCCTCCCGCGCGGCGCTGGGCCCCACGTTCACCGTCGAGGCGGACGAGCTCACCTGGACCGAGCTGGTCACCGCCCCGGCCAACGAGTTCACCCGCTTCGCCATGTCCGGCCGGTTCGGGATGCGGGGCAATGGCTACGAGTACCTGCGCCTGACGAAGGCCCTGCACCTGATCGTCGACGCGGCCCGGGGGATCGCATGAGGTACATCGGGATCGGCGGCGCGCTGGCGTTCGTCGAGGAGCACGGGGCGGGCGGGCAGGACGGGGCCGGCACGCCGGTGCTCTGCCTGCACACCGCGGGGCAGAGCGGGGTGCAGTGGCGCCACGTCGCGCCGGCGCTGGCCGCCCGCGGTTTCCGGGTCGTGGTGCCGGACCTGCCCGGCCACGGCCGGTCCGAGCCCGCGCCGGGTGGCCCGGTCACCGACCTCGGCGACTACGCCGCCTGGTGCCTCGAGCTGATCGACGCGCTGGGGCTGGAGCGCCCGTACGTCGTCGGCTGCTCGATCGGCGGGAAGATCACCCTCGACCTGGCCGCGCGCGCGTCGGACCGGCTCGCGGGCGTGGTGGCGATGGCGGCGAACGCCTGGACCGGCGGCACGCCCTCGGAGCGGGGGCTGCGCCGCGAGCTGGCCGACGTCGCCGCCCCGAGCCGGACGGACCGGACCCACCTGGGGACGCTCGCCGTCGTCGGGCGGTCGGTGCCGGCCGAGCGGGCCGAGCTGATCGCGACCATGCACCGCCGCGAGGACCCGGCGGTCTCGAACTCGGACCTGATCGGCTGGACCACGCACGACCTGCGCGAGCGCCTCGGCGGGGTGAGCTGCCCGGCGCACCTGGTCGTCGGCGCCGACGACCTGTGGGTCCCGGCCGCCGGCACGGCCGCGGCGGCCGCGCTGATCCCCGGCGCGCGGTGCACGGTGCTCGACGGGATCGGGCACTATCCGATGGAGGAGATCGAGGGCTTCGACGGCGTGCTCGCGGGCTGGCTGGCGGAGCTCGGGAGCGAGGTGGCGGCATGAGCGAGGTCGCGAGCGGGACGGACGAGGAGCGCGAGCCGCTCGTCGCGCCGCATCACGTGTCCGCCCTCCCGGCGCCCGGCCCGGTGCCGCGGGACCTCCCCGACCTGCTCGGCCGCATCGCCGCGCGGGACCCGGACGCGGTCGTCGTGCTGGACAAGGGCCCGGCGGGCGAGCGGATCCCGGTCACCCGCGGCGAGCTGTGGCGCCGCACCGGCGCGCTCGCCGAGGAGCTGCGCACCCGCGGGATCGGCGCCGGCGACTGCGTCGCCGTGTGGATGCCCAACTGGAGCGACGCGCTGGCCTGGCAGTTCGCCGTCGCCGCGCGCGGGGCGCACGTCATCGGGATCAACACCCGGTACAACGTCGAGGAGGTCCGGCACGTCCTCGACCGCGCCCGCCCGAAGCTCGTCGCCCTGGCCCACGACTTCCACGGCCTCGACCTGCTCGCCCGGCTGAAGGAGGCGATCGGCGACGGGCCCGCCCCGCCGGTCGCCGTCGTCGCCGGACCGGGCCGGGAGGCGCCGGACCCGGCGGTCGCCGACGTCGGCGGGGGCGCGTGGGTGCCCACCCTGGCGGACGGCTCGATCGACGGCACGGTGCCCGGGTCGGACCCGGCGGACCTCGCCGTGGCGTTCACGACCTCCGGCTCGACGGGCATGCCGAAGCTCGCCGCGCACTCGGCGACCGGCGTGCTCACCCACGCGGCCGCCGACGCCGCCACGATCGGGATCACCGAGGGCGAGCACGTGCTCTGCGCGCTCCCGCTGTCCGGTGTGTTCGGCTACCAGACCGCGATGGCCGCGCTGGCCGCCGGCGGGGTCTGTGTCTTCGCCCCGGTCTTCTCGGCCGACGCGGTGCTCGACGACATGGAGTCCCTGCGCGTCACCCACGTCGTCGGCGGCGACGACCTGGTGCTGCGGCTCGCCGACGCCTGGCGGAAGGGCCGGCGGGACCTGTCGGCCTGGCGCTGGTGGGGCGTGGCGGACTTCCAGGGCCGCTCCCGCGAGCTCGCCGTGTGGGCGCGGGACGAGTTCGGCACGCTGACCTCGGGCGTCTACGGCTCGTCGGAGCTGTTCGCGCTCACCTCCCACTGGCCGCACGACGAGCCGGAGCCGGCCCGCTGGGTCGGCGGCGGCCGCGTCGTCCACCCCGGGATCGAGGTGCGGGTGGCCGACCCGGTCACCGAGGAGGTGCTCGCCCCCGGGCACGAGGGCGAGCTGCAGTTCCGCGGGCCCAACGTGGTCGACGCCTACCTGGGCGCCGAGGTCCCCGACGCGTTCACCCGGGACGGCTGGTTCCACTCCGGGGACCTCGGCACGATCGTCGACGACGGGGTGTTCGCCTACGTCTGCCGGATGGGCGACGCCCTGCGCCTGCACGGTTTCCTGGTCGACCCCGCGGAGATCGAGGTGCGGCTGGCCGCGCACCCGGACGTGCACACCGCGAAGGTCGTCGGGGTGCCGGACGCGTCCGGGGCCACGGTCGCGATCGGCTTCGTGGTGCCCGAGGAGGACCGCGCGCCGGACCCGACCGCGCTCCGGGCCTGGTGCGCCGAGGGGCTGGCCAAGTTCAAGGTGCCCGAGACGGTGCACGTCATCGAGGCGATGCCGACCACCTCGGGCACCAACGGCACCAAGATCCGCGCCGCCGCGCTGCGGGAGTGGGCCGCCGCCGCACGGTGAGCGCGCCCGCTCACCCGGGAAGTGTCGGTGGGGCCTACTAACCTGCCACCCGTGAGCCCGGACAGCCCACCCACCAGCACCGTTCCCGACGACGCGCGGGAGCGGCACGCCGCCCTGGCCACCGAGGTCGCGGACCACCAGTTCCGGTACTACGTGCTCGATGCGCCCGTGGTCTCGGACGGCCAGTTCGACGAGCTGTGGCGCGCGCTGATCGCGCTGGAGGAGGAGTTCCCCGAGCTCCGCACGCCGGACTCGCCCACCCAGAAGGTCGGCGGGAGGTTCTCCACCGAGTTCACGGCGTACGACCACCTCGAGCGCATGCTCAGCCTGGACAACGCGTTCAGCGAGGAGGACCTGCGCTCCTGGGCGGAGCGCACCGTCCGCGAGGTCGGGTCGGACCTGCACTACCTGTGCGAGCTGAAGATCGACGGGCTCGCGGTGAACCTGCTGTACGAGAACGGGGTGCTCACGCGCGCGCTCACCCGGGGGGACGGGCGCACGGGCGAGGACATCACGCTCAACATGCGCACCCTCGAGGAGGTGCCCGAGAAGCTCACCGGCACCGAGGAGTTCCCGGTGCCCGAGCTCGTCGAGGTGCGCGGCGAGGTGTACTTCCGGCTCGAGGACTTCCAGCGGCTCAACGCCGCGCTGGTCGAGGCGGGCAAGCCGCCCTTCGCGAACCCGCGCAACACCGCGGCCGGCTCGCTGCGGCAGAAGGACCCGCGGGTCACCGCGTCGCGCAACCTCCGGCTGATCTGCCACGGGCTGGGCAAGCGCACGGGCTTCACCCCGGTCACGCAGTCGCACTCCTACGAGGCGCTGCAGGCGTGGGGGCTGCCGGTCTCCACCCGCACCACCGTCTTCACCTCGATCGACGAGGTGGTGGCGCACGTCGCGTACTGGGGCGAGCACCGGCACGACATCGAGCACGAGATCGACGGCGTGGTCGTGAAGGTCGACGAGGTGGCCCTGCAGCGCCGCCTCGGCGCCACCTCCCGCGCGCCGCGCTGGGCGATCGCCTACAAGTACCCGCCGGAGGAGGCCTTCACCAGGCTCCTCGACATCCAGGTCAACGTCGGGCGCACCGGGCGGGTCACCCCGTTCGCGGTCATGGAGCCGGTGCTGGTCGCGGGGTCCACGGTCTCGATGGCCACGCTGCACAACGAGGACGAGGTGCGCCGCAAGGGCGTGCTGATCGGCGACCGCGTGGTCATCCGCAAGGCGGGCGACGTGATCCCCGAGGTGCTGGGCCCGGTCACGGACGTGCGCACCGGCGAGGAGCGGGCGTTCGTCATGCCCACGCACTGCCCGGAGTGCGGGACCGAGCTGGTGCGGCAGAAGGCGGGGGACGTCGACCAGCGCTGCCCCAACGCCCGGTCCTGTCCCGCGCAGCTGCGCGAGCGGCTGTTCCACGTGGCCGGCCGCGGGTCGTTCGACATCGAGGGCCTGGGCTACGAGGCCGCCACGGCGCTGCTGAAGTCCGGCGTGGTGCACGACGAAGGGGACGTGTTCGCCCTCACCGAGGAGGACCTGCTGCAGGTCGACCTCTTCCGCACCAAGGCGGGTGCGCTGTCGGCGAACGGTCGCAAGCTGCTGCAGAACCTGGAGGCGGCCAAGGACCGGCCGCTGTGGCGGGTGCTCGTCGGCCTGTCGATCCGGCACGTCGGGCCCACCGCCGCGCAGGCGCTGGCCCGCGAGTTCCACTCGATGGACGCGATCGAGCAGGCCGCGGCCACGGCCTGGGAGGAGACCGAGAAGGCCGGGGTGGAGATCACCTCGGACGGGTCCGCGGCCGAGGAGCCGGACGGTGAGGCGGCCCCGGACGCCGAGGCCGCCCCGAACACCGGGGCAACCGACGCGTCGGCGGAGGACAGCGACCCCGAGGCGCTCGCCGCCGAGGCGGAGCGGGCGCAGAAGGCCGCCACGCGCGCCCAGGCGAAGGCGGTCGCGGCCGCGCTGGCGCCGATCGCGGGCGTCGAGGGCGTGGGCCCCACGATCGCCGCCGCGGTGCGGGACTGGTTCACCGTCGACTGGCACCGCGAGGTCGTCGCGAAGTGGCGGGCCGCGGGCGTGCAGATGGTCGACGAGGTCGACGAGACCGTCCCGCGCACCCTGGAGGGCCTGTCGATCGTCATCACCGGCTCGATGGAGAACTTCTCCCGGGACGAGGCCAAGGAGGCGATCATGGCCCGCGGTGGCCGGGCCGCCGGGTCGGTGTCGAAGAAGACGGCGTTCCTCGTGGCGGGGGACGCCCCCGGCTCCAAGTACGACAAGGCCGTCGAGCTCGGCGTCCCGGTGCTCGACGAGGAGGGCTTCCGCATCCTGCTGGACCGCGGCCCGGACGAGGCCACCCGACACGCCGCAGCCGCATCGGGATCGTGACACGCGTCAGCACTTGGAGGGATCTCCCGGCCCGGTCGCGCGGACCCGCGCGAGGGGCCCACTAGGCTCGCGGCTTCCGCTCCCCGCACGGGCCTGACCGGTCGTCGCGCCGTCCGGTGCCTCCGTGGGTGCGGCGCGGAATCGTTGCGGAGACGGAGGAGGCAGGGTGCTGCAGGCGGTTCTGAACGGTTCGCGTCCGGAGGACGCGCACCCGGCGCTGCCCGTCCTCGCCCGGCACCTCGCGCGGGACGCCCGCGCGGTCGCCCGCCTCGGCGTCGGCTCCGTGCACGTCCACCCGCGCGACCCGCTCGGCCACGAGACGATCGACCCGGTGCACGTGGGCGACGCGGTCGCGCTCATCCGCCAGGAGGCGCCCGGCGTCGAGATCGGCGTGACCACCGGCCGGTGGATCCAGCCGGACCCGAACCTGCGCATCGAGGCCGTCCTGAGCTGGGGCCGGCTCGGCCTCGGCAAGCCGGACGTCTGCTCGGTCAACGTGCACGAGAAGGGCTGGGTCGAGGTCTGCAAGGCGGCGGCGTCGGTGGGCATCGGCGTCGAGCTCGGCGTGTGGACCAGCGGCGACGCCGTCACGCTGCGGCAGAGCGGGGTCCCGCCGCGCACCGTGCGCGTGCTCGCCGAGTCGACCGTGGTGTCGGACCCGGAGACCGCGGTCGCCGAGGCCGTCCGGATCGTGCGCGCGCTCGGCCAGCTGCCCGTGCCGGTGCTGCTGCACGGCGAGGAGGACGGCGCCTGGCCGGTGCTGGAGTACGCGCTGCGGATGGGCGTCGACACCCGCATCGGCTTCGAGGACGTCCTGGTCCGGCCGGACGGCTGGCTCGCCACGGGCAACGACGACCTCGTCCGCGCCGCCCTCGCCATCCGCGTCTGAGGTCCGTCCGAGCGACGCACGAACGACGGGGAAATCCCGGGAGTTCCCGCTCGGAGCGATCGTCACGCCCGCCCGTCGAGCTTGTTGGTTGGGCAACAGAAAACGGCCGCACGCCGTGGTTGTGGTCGTGGTCGTGACCGATCCGTGATCCCTACCGTTGACGTCATGAGCTCCGCAAGCCGGTTTCGGGACAGCCGCGTGGCCCGGCGTGTCCGGGCCGCCGCCGGGCTGCTGATCACGCCCCTGGTGCCCGACGACGTGTTGGGCACGCTGAACCCGATGTGGTCGCGGTCCGCACCGCGCGCCCGCGTGGTGCGGGTGGTCCGCGAGACCCCCGACACCACCACGCTCGTGCTGCGCCCGGGCACGCCGTTCGCGCGGCACCTGCCCGGTCAGTACCTCGGGATCGGACTGCGGATCGACGGCGTCTGGCACTGGCGGACCTACTCGGTCACCTCGCGACCCGGCGACCCGCTGCTGTCCGTCGCCGTCACCGCGGTGCCCGGCGGGGTCCTGTCCGGCCGGCTCGCGCACGGCACGCCGGTGGGCAGCGTCGTCGGGCTGGGCCCGGCGGCGGGGGAGTTCACGCTCCCGGAGCCCACCCCGGAGAAGCTGCTGTTCGTCACCGCGGGCAGCGGCATCACGCCGGTGATGGGGATGCTGCGCTCGCTCGACCCGGCCGCGCTGTCCGGCGCGGTCCTGGTGCACTGCGACCGCACGCCCGGCGACGTCGTGTTCGGCCCGGAGCTGCGCGCGCTGGCCGCGCGCACCGGGCTGCGGCTCGTCGAGCGGCACACCGCTGGGGAGGGCCGGCTCACTCCGGACTCCCTCGCCGACGAGGTGCCGGACTGGGCCGTCCGCGAGACCTGGGCCTGCGGGCCCGCCGGTCTGCTGGACACCCTCGCCGAGCACTGGGAGCGGGCGGGCGACCCCGAGCTGCTGCACGTCGAGCGGTTCGCACCCAGGCGCGTCGGGAGCGCGGACGGTACCGGTGGCCGGATCACGTTCGCCACCAGCGGTCTCGTGGCCGACGCCGAGCCCGACACCCCCGTCCTGCTGGCCGGCGAGGCCGCCGGCGCCCTGCTGCCCAACGGCTGCCGCATGGGCATCTGCCACACCTGCGTCGGGAAGCTGCAGGCCGGCGCGGTCCGCGACCTGCAGTCCGGCGAGCTGATCGACTCCGCCGACCAGCCCGGCCGCCCCGTCCGCACCTGCGTCTCCGCTCCCACCGGCGACATCACCCTCGACCTGTAGACCCGTGCGCGCCGACCGCCCCCGGAGCGGCCGCACCACCCTCACCGAGCTGGAGAGACACCGCATGTTTCGTCGCGACCCCCGCGCCACCGCCGGGACCGCCACCGAGAACGTCTCCGCCGCCGCGCACCTCACCGACGAGCAGGTCGAGGCGCTCGGCGCGGAGCTCGACGCGATCCGCGAGGAGGTCGTGGCCTCCCGCGGCGAACGCGACGCCCGCTACATCCACGCCGTGATCCGCGCCCAGCGCGGGCTGGAGTTCGGGGGCCGCGGCCTGCTGCTCTTCTCGAAGTTCCCGCCGGCCTGGATCGCCGGGACCGCGGCGCTGTCCGTCGCGAAGATCCTCGAGAACATGGAGCTCGGGCACAACATCCTGCACGGCCAGTGGGACTGGATGCGGGACCCGAAGATCCACTCGACGACCTGGGACTGGGACCACGTCGACCCGGCCGAGTTCTGGAAGCGCTCGCACAACTACGAGCACCACACCTTCACCAACATCCGCGGCAAGGACCGCGACCTCGGCTACACGGTCATGCGGATCACGCCGGAGGAGGAGTGGCGGCCGCAGCACCTGTTGCAGCCGCTCACGAACGTCGGCCTGTCGCTGATCTTCGAGTACGGCATCGCGCTGTACGACATCGAGACCGACAAGATCAAGAGCGGCGAGAAGACCTGGGCCGAGGCGCGGCCGCAGATCGCCGCGACCCTGCGGAAGATCGGCAAGCAGGCGGCGAAGGACTACGTGCTGTTCCCGCTGCTGTCCGGGCCGTCGGCGCTGTCGACGCTCGTCGCGAACTTCACCGCCAACACCGTGCGCAACGTCTGGTCCCACGCGGTGATCTTCTGCGGGCACTTCCCGGACGGCACCGAGACGTTCGAGGAGGAGCGGCTCGAGGGCGAGACCCAGGGCCAGTGGTACATCCGCCAGATGCTCGGCTCGGCGAACCTGACCGGCAGCAAGGCGATGCACCTCATGACCGGCAACCTGTCGCACCAGATCGAGCACCACCTCTTCCCCGACCTGCCCAGCAACCGCTACGCCGAGATCGCGCCGAAGGTCCGCGAGATCTGCGAGCGCTACGGCCTGCCGTACAACGCGGGGCCACTGCCGACGCAGTACGCGAAGGTCTGGCGCAAGATCATCCGGCTGGCCTTCCCCGGCGGGCACGAGCGCTACGGCGCCCCGAAGCCCACGCCCCGCAGCCGCATCGGCCGCGCCGTCCGCCGCGCCGCCCCGGCCCGCCTCGCCGCCTGACTTCGCACTGAGGAGCCATAACGCGATTTCCGGCCCCGATCTCACGCATTATGGTTCCATAACGCGGATCGGAGGCCGGAATTGGCGCGTTATGGTTCCATAATGCGTCAGGGTTTCGCGTCGAGGGCGCGCAGGCCGACTGTGAGCTCGAGGCGCTGGGCGGGATCGTCCAGCGCCTCGCCGTAGATCTCCCGCAGGCTGGTGAGGCGGTAGCGCACCGTCTGCGGGTGCACGTGCAGGGCCGCGGCCGCGGTGCTGACGTCCCCGTGGGCGTCGAGCCACGCCCGCAGCGTCTCCAGCGCCCGCGCCGCCGCGCCCGAGGGCATGTCCTGCAGCGGCCCGGTGACCCGGTCCCGCAGGTCGGCGGCGAGATCGGGAGCGCCGACGAGCAGCAGCTCGACGAGGTGCGTGTCGGCCCGCAGGAGCGGGTCGCCGTCCCGGGCGAGCAGCCCCGCCGCGTGCGCCGGCCACGCGGAGCGCGCCCGCGCCGCCGAGCGGTGCGCCTCGGCCGCCGGCACCACCGGGCCCAGCACCGCGGACCGGTCCCGCAGGGCGGCGCGCACCACCTCGTCGAGCCCGTCCCGCACCGCGGGCACGAACGCGATCCCGGCCGGGTCGAGGTCCGCGGCCACCGCGCCCGGTATCCGGGCGGCGACCTCCACGGCGTCGTCGACGACGAGCGCCGCCAGCCGGGCGGGCACGGTCCAGCCCGCCGCGGTCGCCAGCTTCTCGATCTCCGCCGGCTCGACCGGCGGCCGCGCGACCAGGGCCTCGACCAGGACGTTGCGCCGGGTCTGCAGGGAGCCGGCCTGCATGGCCTCCTCCTGCGCCCACCCGGCGACCGACGCCGCCGAGATCTGCTCGACGTACGAGAACAGCGCCTCGGCCAGCGCGAAGATGACGTCGGGCGGCAGGGCCCGGGCGACCGGGCTCTCGCCGACCGCCCGCCAGACCGTGCGCGTGCCGACCTGGTAGGCGCTCTGCAGCGCGGCCAGCGTGCGGCCCTCGCGGTGCTCGACGCGCCCCAGCTCGGCGTAGATCCGGGTGTCCGGCAGCTCCGTGTCCGAGCCCAGCAGCCCGACGAACTGGTCCAGCGCCACCGAGACGCCCTGGGTGATCCGGTTGCCGAAGTTGCCCTTCAGCGGCCGCGCGTACTCCGCGACCTGCGCCCGGACCTCCGCGATGATCTCGTCCGTGGCGCCCACGACGTACGGGCGCAGCGCCTTCCCGGCCGTCGACGGGACGCGCGCCCAGGGCCGGTCCACGGCGGTCAGGACCCGAGGACCGTCGCGACGATGCCGGCGAGGTGGGTCAGCCGCGCCAGCTCCGACGGCCGGAACGCCGGCCCGCCCGGACGCCCGACGACCAGCGCCTTCGCGGGCAGCGAGCTGCCGAACGGCGCGGCGGCCAGCTCGGTGTCGAGCGCGCTCCACGGCTCGGGCACCCAGTGCACCTCGGGGTCGACGATCATCGCCTTGTCCAGCGGCAGCCACGGCAGGTCGCCCGCCCGCGTCTCCGGCGCGGCCGAGGAGTCGGCCAGCCGGTAGGAGCGGCCCTCCTCGCGCACGGCGACGATCGCCCAGCCCGCGCGGAACAGCCGCGGGACCTCCTCCGCGAGCCGGGCCAGCCCGTGCTCGGGGTCGGACGCGATCGCGTCGACCAGCTCGAGCTCGCGGTGGGTGTCCAGGCGCCCGCTGTAGGGCCGCACGGACTCCACCTGCACCCCGGGCACCGACTCGGCCGCGGTGATCAGGACGTCCGGCGGGCGCCCCGACGGCAGCTCGACGGCCAGGTCGTCGACCGCCTGCCCGTCCGTCCGCTCGACGACGTCGACGCCCAGGATGTCCGCCCCGGCGTCGCCGAGGGCCGTGGCGACGGCGCCCAGGATGCCCGGTTTGTCCGGCAGGACCACCCGGAGCAGGAACGACACTCCGCCACGCCTCCCTCTGACCGACCGCACGACACGGCGGCGCCCACCCGCCGCGGCCGGGGGCGTCGCCGTGGGTCGATCCTGCCAAACCCGCGGCGGCCGGGGACAGGCGCAGGGGGTTGACAGCGCGGGCGAAACCCGTCGGCGGACCGTCGGTGGGCGCGAATAGACTCGGACGGGCCGGGCCGCCCGAGCCCGCGGGCGCGAGTGACCAGGTCGCGTCCACCCCCAGAGCCCAACGCCGAAGGAACCCTCATGTCCCCCGACTCCGGGGCCATCTCCCGGGACGAGGTCGCGCACCTCGCCCGGCTGGCCCGGCTGGCCGTCACGGACGCCGAGCTCGACGTCTTCGCCGGCCAGCTCGACGTCATCCTCGGCGCCGTCGCCCGCGTGGGCGAGGTGGCGGCGGACGACATCCCGCCGACGTCGCACGCCGTGCCGCTGCAGAACGTCTTCCGGCCGGACGTCCGGCGCCCCGGGCTGAGCCAGGAGCAGGCGCTCGCGGGCGCCCCCGCCGCCGAGGAGGGCCGCTTCCGCGTGCCCCGGATCCTGGGGGAGGAGCAGTGAGCGAGCTCATCCGGCTGACGGCGTCCGAGCTGGCGTCGAAGATCCACTCCGGGGAGGTCTCGGCCGTCGAGGCCGCGCAGGCCCATCTGGACCGGATCGCCGAGGTCGACGGCGAGGTCCACGCGTTCCTGCACGTCGGGGCCGAGGCCGCGCTGGCCAACGCCGCGCTGGTCGACGAGGCGGTGCAGGCCGGCACCGCGCCCGCGTCCCCGCTGGCCGGCGTGCCGCTGGCGCTCAAGGACGTGTTCACCACCACGGACATGCCCACGACCTGCGGCTCGCGGATCCTCGAGGGCTGGCGCCCGCCGTACGACGCCACCCTCACCGCGAGGCTGCGCGCCGCCGGGATCACGATCCTGGGCAAGACCAACATGGACGAGTTCGCGATGGGCTCGTCCACCGAGCACTCGGCGTACGGGCCCACCCGCAACCCGTGGGACCTCTCCCGGATCCCCGGCGGGTCCGGCGGCGGGTCCGCGGCCGCGCTGGCCGCGTTCGAGGCGCCGCTCGCGATCGGCACCGACACCGGCGGCTCGATCCGCCAGCCCGCCGCCGTCACCGGCACCGTGGGCGTCAAGCCGACCTACGGCGGCGTGTCCCGCTACGGCCTCGTGGCCTGCGCGTCCTCGCTCGACCAGGGCGGCCCGTGCGCCCGCACGGTGCTCGACGCCGCGTTGCTGCACGAGGTCGTCGCGGGCCACGACCCGCTCGACTCCACCTCGATCGACGCGCCGGTCCCGGCCGTCGTCGAGGCCGCGCGGATCGGCGCGCAGGGCGACCTGTCCGGCGTGCGGGTCGGCGTGGTCCGCGAGCTGGGCGGCGAGGGCTACCAGCCCGGCGTGCGGGCGTCGTTCGACGCGGCGCTGCGCCGGTTGGAGAAGCTCGGCGCCGAGGTCGTCGAGGTGTCCTGCCCGCACTTCGAGTACGGGCTGGCGGCGTACTACCTGATCCTGCCGAGCGAGGTGTCGTCGAACCTCGCCCGGTTCGACGCCATGCGCTACGGCCTGCGCGTCGACAAGGGCGCCTCCGCCGAGGAGGTCATGGCCGCGACCCGCGAGGCCGGGTTCGGCCCCGAGGTCAAGCGCCGGATCATCCTGGGCACGTACGCGCTGTCGTCGGGCTACTACGACGCCTACTACGGGCAGGCGCAGAAGGTCCGCACGCTGATCAGCCGGGACTTCGCTGCCGCGTTCGAGCAGGCGGACGTGCTGGTCAGCCCCACCGCGCCGACCACGGCCTTCCCGATCGGCGAGAAGGTCGACGACCCGCTGGCGATGTACCTCAACGACCTCGCCACCATCCCGACCAACCTCGCCGGTGTCGCCGGCATGTCGGTGCCGTCGGGCCTGGCGGAGGAGGACGGCCTGCCGGTCGGCCTGCAGATCATGGCGCCCGCGCTGGGCGAGGCCGTGATGTACCGCGTCGGCGCCGCCTTCGAGGCCGCGCGCGACGCCGACGAGGGCGGGCCGCTGATCGCCCGCGTGCCGGAGGTCGCGAAGTGACAACCACCGCTCCCGCGCTGGTCGACTACGACGACGTCGTGGCCCGCTACGAGCCCACGCTCGGGCTCGAGGTGCACGTCGAGCTGTCCACCAGCACGAAGATGTTCTGCGGCTGCCCGACCGACTTCGGCGCCGAGCCCAACACCCAGGTCTGCCCGACCTGCCTGGGCCTGCCCGGCTCGCTGCCCGTGGTCAACCAGGCGGCGGTCGAGGCCGCGATCCGGATCGGGCTGGCGCTCAACTGCTCGATCGCGCCGTGGGGCCGGTTCGCGCGGAAGAACTACTTCTACCCGGACATGCCCAAGAACTTCCAGACCTCGCAGTACGACGAGCCGATCGCGGTCGACGGCTGGATGGACGTCACGCTGGAGGACGGCGAGGTCGTGCGCGTGGGCATCGAGCGCGCGCACATGGAGGAGGACACCGGCAAGTCGCTGCACGTCGGCGGCGCGGCGGGCCGGATCCACGGCGCGGAGTACTCGCTGCTCGACTACAACCGGGCCGGTGTGCCGCTGATCGAGATCGTCACGAAGATGATCCCGGGCACGGGCGAGCGGGCGCCGGAGGTGGCGCGCGCGTACGTCACGCAGCTGCGGGACCTGATCAAGTCCCTCGGCGTCTCGGACGTCCGGATGGACCAGGGCTCCATGCGGTGCGACGTGAACCTGTCGCTCTCGCCCACGGGCTCCGGCGTGCTCGGCACCCGCACCGAGACCAAGAACGTCAACTCGCTGCGGTCGGTCGAGCGGGCCGTCCGGCACGAGATGCAGCGGCAGGCCGGCGTGCTCGACGGCGGCGGCGCGATCGTCCAGGAGACCCGGCACTTCGAGGAGCAGTCCGGCACCACCCGGCCGGGCCGCCGCAAGGAGACCTCGGAGGACTACCGGTACTTCCCGGAGCCCGACCTCGTGCCGATCGCGCCGAGCGCCGAGTGGGTCGAGGAGCTGCGCGGCACGCTGCCCGAGCTGCCCTGGGAGCACCGCAAGCGCATCCAGGAGGCCTGGGGCCTGTCGGACGAGGAGCTGCGGGACCTGGTCAACGCCGGGGCGCTCGAGCTCATCGAGGCCACCGTCGCCGCGGGCGCGCCCGCCGGCGAGGCCCGCTCGTGGTGGGTCGCGTACCTGGCGCAGCAGGCCAACACCCGCGGCGTCGAGCTGGCCGAGCTGCCGATCACTCCGGCCCAGGTCGCCCGCGTGATCGCGCTGGTCGGTGCCGGCGACCTCAACAACAAGCTGGCCCGCCAGGTGGTCGACGGCGTGCTGGCCGGTGAGGGCGAGCCGGACGAGGTCGTGGAGTCGCGCGGCCTCAAGGTCGTGTCGGACGACGGCGCCCTCATCGCCGCCGTCGACGAGGCCCTCGCGGCCCAGCCGGACGTCGTCGAGAAGATCAAGGGCGGCAAGGTCCAGGCCGCCGGCGCGATCGTCGGCGCGGTCATGAAGGCCACCAAGGGCCAGGCCGACGCCAAGCGCGTGCGCGAGCTGATCATCGAACGCTGCAGCTGAGCCCGCACACCGGGTCCACCACGGCGCCCGCGTCCCCGCTCGGGACGCGGGCGCCGCGGTGTAGGGAAGTCCCGTCAGCCCTGCAGTGCGACGAGGAAGGCCCTCAGGTCCGCCGGCCCCTGCGTCGCGATCGCGTGGACGCGACGGAGGTCGAGCGCGGCGTAGGCGTGCACCAGGAGGTTCCGGAAGCCCGCCGCCCTGGCGAGCCGGTCCGCGAGCTCCGCATCGATCGTCCCGGCGTCGCGGAGGATCCTGAAGGCGGCCGCGTACGTCTCGGGATTCCCGAGGCCCCGCCGCACACAGGTCGCCACCGCCAGATCGATCACGACCTGCACGGCCTGCCACAGGTGCAGCACCACCGTGTCGGTCGCGGACGACATCGGGGTGAGGGCGTCGGGGTCGGCGGGCAGGTGCGCGGCGACCCGGTCCAGGTGACGGACGACCGCGGCCGAGCGCTCGGCGAGTAGCTGCTCGTCGTCCGTCACCGGGCGCCGGCCCGCAGGTCGGCGAGGAGCCCCGCCTGGGCTGCGCGGATGACCGGGCCCGCGTCGCACCAGTAGATCGTGGCGTCGACACGGAACCGCTCGACGACCCCCGGGGTGCGCTCGACCAGGGTGATTCCGTCCCGAGCCGCGCGGTAGCGGAGCAGCGCGCTCGCACGACCCAGGTCCACGACGTCCACCGCCTCGGTCCCGAGCGTGTCGACGAGCAGGGTGACCAGCGACGCGAGATCGGCGCCGTCCGACGAGAGGACGCCGAGGTCCCAGTCGGAGTCCTGGCGGTGGTCGCTGCGCGCCCGCGAGCCGTGCAGGACGAGCGCATCCACAGCGGGGAAGTCGCGCAGCACGGCTCCTCGCACCGCCCCCGCCAGCTCCTCCGGGCTCATGGTGCGCAGCGTACCGACGATCCGTCCGCGCCGGATCTTCGCGCGGTCAGGCGCGGGAGGCCCCGCCGCCGCTGGGGGGCTGGATGCGGATGACGCGGTCGTCGCTGGCCACCGGCCTGCCGCCCGACTTGTTGACCGTGCCCAGCCAGAGCAGGCCGTCGGTGCCGAGCGTGGCGGCGGCGAGGCGGCCGTAGACGTTGGCGAGGAGGGTCTCGGGGGCGCCGGAGAAGCTGCCGTCGTCGGCGGGGCGGAGCACCGAGAGCGCCGCGCCGCCGGTCAGCGCGACGGCGACGACCCCCGGCTGCGCCATGCAGCCCGCGACTCCCGGGCGGTCCGGCCAGGTCCACGCGGCGGGACCGAGCGGGCCGGGCGCGACCCGGTAGAGCACGTCGCGCGACGCCGCCCGGTCGGTGACCCACACCGACTCGTTGGAGGAGTCCGTGCAGATCCCACCCGGCTGGCTCAGACCCGTGCTCAGGACCGGCGAGCCCGGGTTCGGGTTGGCCGCGGCCGGGCGGCCGAGGGTGTCGATCCGCAGCACCTTGCCGTTGAGCGCGGCGGGGGCCGGCGCCGGGTCGCCGGCGTTGCCGGTGGCGACGAGCAGCGTGTTGCCGGCGTCCGTGCCGAGCGCGCCGCCGTTGCCCGACGGCCCCTTCGGGATCCCGGTCAGCACCGGCTTGGGCGGCTCGTTCGGCGCGAGCCGGAGCACCCGGTTGTCCTCCGGCGTGGTCGCGTAGGCGTAGACGAGCTGGTCCTCCTGGTAGGTGGGGGAGAGCACCAGCCCGGTCAGCCCGCCGCCGCCGGCCGCGTCGACCGGGACGGTGGTGATCAGCACCGGGTCCTTCCCGCGCTCGACCCGCAGCACCCGCCCGGTCGCGCGCTCGCCCACCAGGGCCGACACGCCGTTGGGCAGCACCGCGAGCGCCCCGACGGGGTCCAGGCAGGTGGCGACGACCTGGGGGTCCGGGTCGTCGCAGCCCGCGGGCGTCTGCGGGGCGCCGGGATCGGCCGAGTCCCCGTTCTCGTCGCCCTGCTCGCCCCCGGGCGCCTCCTGCACGGACGGCGGCCCGCCCAGCTCGCCCTGTCCCTCGGTCTTCTCCTGCCAGTCCCGCGGGCCCTGGTCCGGGAAGGTCGCGCAGCCCGCGAGCAGCGCGAGCAGGCCGATCAGGGCGACCAGCGCGAGCCGCAGGCGGGGAGGGCGGTGGCGCACGTGATCAGGCTAGGCGCGGTGAGGTGAGCGGCCGGTGAGTAGCGTCGGCGGCATGACCGTGGTCCTGGTCCCGCACCCGCGCGGTGCCGACGCCCTCGCCGACCTGCCAAACCTCCGCCCGCTGGTCTACGACCCGGCGAAGCCGCTCCCCGCGGGCGCCGAGGAGGCCGAGGTCCTCGTCCCGCCCTTCCTCGCGACCGGCAGGGTCGTGGAGCTCGCCGAGCAGCTGCCGAACCTCAAGCTGGTGCAGCTGCTCACGGCGGGCGCGGAGGCGTGGATCGGGAAGCTGCGCGACGGCGTGCTGCTCTCGGACGGCAAGGGCGCGCACGGCGGCGCGACGGCCGAGTGGGTCGTCGCGGTGCTCCTCGCGGTCTACCGGGAGCTGCCGGGGTTCGTGCAGGCGCAGGAGCGCGGCGAGTGGACCCAGCACATCACCGACGAGCTCGGCGGCAAGCGGGTGCTGATCGTCGGGGCGGGCGACGTCGCGGAGAACCTCGTGCGCCGCCTCGCGCCGTTCGAGGTCACGATCACGCTGGTCGGCCGGCGGAAGCGCGAGGGCGTGCACGGCATCGACGAGGTGCACGACCTGCTGCCGCAGCACGACGTCTGCGTGGTGATCGTCCCGCTGACGGACGAGACCCGCGGCCTGATCGACAAGGACTTCCTGGCCGCGATGCCCGACGGCGCGGTGCTGGTCAACGGCGCGCGCGGGCCCGTCGCCGACACGGACGCGCTGCTCGCGGAGCTCCGCAGCGGGCGCCTCCGCGCGGCCCTCGACGTCACCGACCCGGAGCCGCTGCCGGCCGGCCACCCGCTGTGGGAGGCGCCGGGGCTGCTGCTGACCCCGCACGTGGGCGGCAGCGTCCCCGCCGCGATGAGCCGCGCCTTCCGCGTGATGCGCGAGCAGCTCGGCTACTTCGCACGCGGTGAGGAGCCGCCGAACGTGGTGCGCAACGGCTACTGACTAGTCCTCGGTGCCGACGTCGTTGCTCTGGTCGACGATCGTCTGCCGCTCGGGCGTGACCCAGAGGATCACCCGCTCGGACTTGATCATGTCGGGCGGGTAGTCCTGGTCGTTGTACTTCCGGGACAGCTCGTCGATGTGGGTGCGGGCCTCGTCGCCGGTCGTCGTGTCGGTGACGCGCCCGCGGACCTCGGCGTACCGGTACGGGTTGTCCTCGTCCCGGATGAGCACGGTGATCCGGGAGTCCCGCCCGACGTTGCGCGCCTTCGCGCGGTGGGTCTCGGTGTTGAGCACGAGCCTGCCGTCCTTGATCCCGCACCAGATCATGTGGTTCTGGATCAGCCCGCTCGGGAAGACGGTCGCCACCGCGGCGAAGTTGGCCCCCTCGGCCAGCTTGCGCGTGTCGTGGTGCAGCTCGGGTCCGTCGAGAGTGTCGGCCATGGTCGTCGGGGTGCCCCCGCGCCACCGGGCGAAACCTGGTGAACACGCTGGTCGGCGACGCCTACGGCGGGCCGGGCGCGGATACCCTCGGCGCCATGACCGACCCCACCAGGCAGTTCGACATCGGCACGCTCGGCGGGACCCGGCCCCCGGAGCCGGAGACGGACCGGCGGCCGGTCGCGTGGAGCGGCGGGGCCGACATCGGCATGCTGCTGCTGCGCCTCGGCGTCGGCGGGATATTCGTGGCCCACGGCCTGCAGAAGGTCTTCTCGATGTGGGGCGGCCGGGGGATCGGCGAGACGACCACGATCCTGGCCGGCCTCGGCTTCCGGCAGGCCTCGACGCTGGCGTGGGCGCTCGGCTTCGGCGAGCTGATCCTCGGCGCGCTGCTGGTGCTCGGGCTGTTCACGCCGCTCGCGGCGGCGGGCCTGCTCGCCGTCAAGATCTGCGCGGTCGTGGTCAAGTGGGGCAGCCCGTTCTTCGTCGCGGTCTCCCCGAACGCCCTGGAGCTCGACGTCGCGCTCGGCGCCGGAGTCGCCGCGCTGCTGTTCGTCGGGGCCGGGCGGATCTCGCTGGACAGCGGCCGGACCTGGCAGCGCCGGCCGGTGCCGTGGTCGATCCTCTTCCTGGTCGTCGGGGTCGCCGTCGCGGCGGGCGTGCTGTTCGGCCTGCGGTGACGGACTGGCTCACCGCGGTCGCCCGACGGCTGGGCGGCACCCCCGAGGTCGTCGGCCGGAGCCCGCTGGCCGGGGGGTACGTCGCGGAGGGCGTCGAGCGCGTGGACCTGCGGGTCGGCGACCGGCCGCTGTCGGTCGTGGTCAAGCCCGCCGATCCCGTCGAGGTCGCCGCGATGCGCGCGGTCGCCGTGGTCGAGGGCGTCGTCGCGCCGCGGATGCTTCACCCCGATCCGCTCGTGCTGACCTGGGTCGACGGCGAACCTGCGGCCGAGGGGGACCCGGTGCCCGCGGAAGTGTGGCGGACCCTCGCCCGGGTGCACCGGCACTGGTTCCGCAAGCGGGCGCGCGGCATCCCGGTGGTCGACGCCGCGTGGTGGGCCGCGCTCTGCGAGCGGACCCTCGTGGCGGTGCGCGGCGCGGCCCGGCGCACCGGCGAGGCGGAGTACGAGCGGGCGGCGGGGCTGGTGGCGGAGTGGGCGACGGACCCGCGGATCCGTGCCGCGCTCACCCTCCTGCCCCGGACGCTCTGCCACGGCGACCCGCACCGCGGCAACCTGCTCGGGACCGCGTTGATCGACTGGGGCAACGCCCGGATGGCCCCGGCGGGCCTGGACCTCGCCGTCCTCGAGGCCCAGGGCACCTCGGACGACGCGGCCTACCACGCCGAGGCACCCGCCCTGTCCGGCCCGCTCGCCGCCGTCGAGCGGGAGTGGGCGCGGGCCCACGTGCACGTGCAGTACCTGGGCTTCGCCGCCGACCACCTCGGCGCCGCCCGGGTCGTCGAGATGATCGAGACGGCCGCCGAGTCCCTCTCGCGCCTCGGCCCCGCCCTCACCGAGTGCACGAACGGCCCCGTCGTGCAGCCCTAGCGCAGGAGAGTGCCGTTCGTGCGGGTCAGACCCCGTGAGTGGCAATAGTCGCTATAGCGACTATTGCCACTCACAGGGGTCAGCGGCCGACGGTGCGCTGCAGGTGCTCGGGGTAGCGATCGCCCGCGACACCGGCGCCGACGGCGTCGAGCTCGGTGATCTCCTCGGGCGTGAGGTCCAGGGTCGCCGCCTCGACGTTCTGCTCCAGGTAGGTGCGGCGCTTGGTGCCCGGGATCGGCACGACGTGCTCGCCCTTCGCCTGCACCCAGGCCAGCGCGAGCTGCCCGGCCGTGACGCCGCGCTTCTCCGCCAGCGCCTTCACGGTGTCGACGATCGCGAGGTTGGCGGACAGGTTCTCGGCGGAGAACCGCGGCAGCCCGCTGCGCATGTCCTTCTCGCCGAGCTGGGCCGCGGAGGTGATCGAGCCGGTCAGGAAGCCGCGGCCGAGCGGGGAGAAGGGCACGATGCCGATGCCCAGCTCCGCGCAGGTGGGCGCGATCTCCGCCTCGATGTCGCGGGTCCACAGCGACCACTCGCTCTGCAACGCGGTGACCGGGTGCACGGCGTGCGCGGCCCGGATCGTCGCCGCGCCCGCCTCCGAGATGCCGGCGTACCGGATCTTGCCCGCCGCGACGAGCTCGGCGAGCGCGCCCCACGTCTCCTCGATCGGCGTGTCCGGGTCGACGCGGTGCTGGTAGTAGAGGTCGATGTGGTCCACGCCGAGGCGGGCCAACGACTCGTCGCAGCACTGCTTGACGAAGGCGACGTCCCCGCGGGCGGCCTGGCCGCCGTCGGCGTCCCGGACGATCCCGAACTTGGTGGCGAGCACGACCTCGTCCCGGCGCCCGGCGATCGCCCGGCCGACGAGCTCCTCGTTGGCCCCGGCGCCGTAGACGTTCGCCGTGTCGAGCAGCGTGACGCCCAGGTCGAGCGCCCGGTGGATCGTCGCGATCGACTCGGTCTCGTCCCCGGTGCCGTAGCTCTGGGACATGCCCATGCAGCCCAGCCCCTGGGCCGAGACGGTGAGGGCGCCGAGGGTCCGCGTTGGAAGCGTCATGGCCCCAACCTACGCCAGCATTATGGAACCATAATGCGCGAATTCCCCCCGCTCCGAGCGCATTATGGTTCCATAACGCGCTCAGGGGCGGTCGGAATGCGCATTATGGTTCCACAATGCGAACGGGAGAGGGTTACGGGACGTGCCGGACGGCACCCGTGTCGGCGCTGGTGGCCATGGCGGCGTAGGCGCGGAGGGCCTTCGAGACCACCCGGTCGCGGTCCTTCGGGGTCCACGGCCGCTCGCTCGCGTCCATCTTGGCGCGGCGCTCGGCGAGCACCTCGTCGTCGACCAGGACCTGCAGCGTCCGCTCGCGGACGTCGATGAGGATCCGGTCGCCGTCCTCGACCAGACCGATCGCGCCGCCGGCCGCGGCCTCGGGCGCGACGTGCCCGACCGAGATGCCGCTGGAGCCGCCGGAGAACCGCCCGTCCGTGACCAGCGCGCACTTCGCGCCCAGGCCCGCGCCCTTGAGGAACGCGGTCGGGTGCAGCATCTCCTGCATGCCCGGCCCGCCGGCGGGGCCCTCGTAGCGGACGACCAGGACGTCGCCCGGCTGGATCTGCTTGGTGAGGATGACCGACACGGCCTCCTCCTGGCTCTCGACGACCCGCGCCGGGCCCTCGAACCGCCAGATGTCCTCGGGGATCCCGGCGGTCTTGATCACCGCGCCGCGCTCCGAGAGGTTTCCGCGCAGCACGGCCAGCCCGCCGTCCGCGGTGTAGGCGTGCGCCTTGTCGCGGATGCAGCCGCCGGCCGCGTCCGTGTCCAGCGACGACCAGCGGTTCTCCGTGGAGAACGCCTCGGTGGTCCGGACCCCGCCGGGCGCGGCGTGGTACAGCTCGACCGCGGTCTCCGAGGGCGACTCCGCGCGGATGTCCCACTCGGACAGCCACCGCGCCAGCGAGGGGGAGTGGACGGAGTGCACGCCCTCGTTGAGCAGCCCGGCCCGCCACAGCTCGCCCAGGATGGCGGGGATGCCGCCGGCCCGGTGGACGTCCTCCATGTGGTAGTCCGAGTTCGGCGAGACCTTGGCCAGGCAGGGCACCCGGCGGGAGATCGCGTCGATGTCGGCGAGCGAGAAGTCGATCTCGCCCTCCTGCGCCGCCGCGAGGATGTGCAGCACCGTGTTGGTGGAGCCGCCCATCGCGACGTCGAGCGCCATGGCGTTCTCGAACGCCTCGCGGGTGGCGATGTTGCGCGGGAGCGCGGAGGAGTCGTCCTGCTCGTACCAACGCTTCGCCAGGGCCATCACGGTTCGGCCGGCCTCGAGGAACAGCTCGCGGCGGGCGGCGTGGGTGGCCAGGGTCGACCCGTTGCCGGGCAGCGAGAGGCCGAGGGCCTCGGTGAGGCAGTTCATGGAGTTCGCGGTGAACATGCCGGAGCAGGAACCGCAGGTCGGACAGGCGGAGCGCTCGACGATGGACAGCCCGTCCTCGTCGACCGCCGACGACGCCGACGCCGAGATCGCCGTGATCAGGTCGGTGGGCGCGTGCGCCACCCCGTCGACGACGACGGCCTTGCCGGCCTCCATCGGCCCGCCGGACACGAACACCGTGGGGATGTTCAGCCGCATGGCGGCGTTGAGCATGCCCGGGGTGATCTTGTCGCAGTTCGAGATGCAGACGAGCGCGTCGGCCGCGTGCCCGTTGACCATGTACTCGACGGCGTCGGAGATGATCTCGCGGGAGGGCAGCGAGTAGAGCATGCCGCCGTGCCCCATCGCGATGCCGTCGTCGACCGCGATGGTGTTGAACTCGCGCGGCACGCCCCCGGCCTCGCGGATGGCCGAGGCGACGAGGTCGCCGAGGTCCTTGAGGTGCACGTGCCCCGGCACGAACTGGGTGTAGGAGTTGGCGATCGCGACGATCGGCTTGCCGAAGTCGTCGTCGCCCATGCCGGTGGCGCGCCACAGGGAGCGGGCACCGGCGGCGTTGCGGCCGTGCGTGGTGACTCTCGAACGGAGGGCCGGCATCGGGGTCAGGTCCTTTCGGGGGTCGACGGGGGCTCCGGCGTCGGAGCCCCCGCCTGTGCCGGATCGGGCAGCCTGCCGCCGGAGACGGCGGCCAGTACGGGGAGGTCGCGGACGTGGACGGTCGGCAGCGGTAGCTCGGTCCCGTCCGTCAGCACCGCGCTGACCCGGGATTTCTTGCCCAGTCGCAGCGAGCTGATCTCCGTCCACGGTACGCGCCGCGACGAGAACGGACGACGAGCGGTGACGGACTCGGCGTCGACGACCGTGCGCACCCGCACGATCCAGTACGAGAACGCGAGCGGCAGCACGTAGACCAGCCACAGCCAGGGCGCCCCGAACGCGAACGGGATCGCGGCCACCAGGAAGAAGGCGGCGCCGGCGAGCGCGAGCGGCGAGCGACGGAAGGACAGCCGCGTCGGGACCGCCCGCGGGGGCAGCCTGTCGGTCGAGGCGACGTGCCCCTCCGCGATGCCGGGTCTGCTGGTGTGCTCTGCGCTCACGTCCCCCATGGTCGCACCTCGCACCGACACTCCACGCGCCGTCCCGAAGCCGCTGCCGGTGCCGGTCCTGCTGTCGGTCCCACGATCCGGGACCCCGCGTCCCAGCCGGTTGACGCCCTCTCCCGCGCGCGTGTTAACGTCGTCGCCATGTCCGCCCTCCGAATTCTCGTACTTCCCAGGCGCGTCCACGCCTGAGTAGCTCCCGAGTACTCGGACCACGACGCGCCACCCTCGTCACGCCTGGCCCAGGCGGCGGGGGTTTTTTCATGTCCAGGGCGCACCCGACACCACCGAGATCATCGGCACCGACAGCAGCGAGGCAGCGCAGATGACCACCGCCACGCCCCGTCCCGGCACCCCGGGACCCAAACCGGCACCGCCGCCGGGACGCGCAGGAGTGCCCGCGGGCCGCCAGAACGGCGCCCCCGGCCAGCGTCCCGACGTCGTGCCCGGGCCGCGATCCGGCCCGGAGCAGGTGACCGGAGCCCAGTCCCTCGTGCGTTCGCTCGAGTCGATCGGGTGCGACACGGTCTTCGGCATCCCCGGCGGGGCGATCCTGCCGGCCTACGACCCGCTGCTCGACTCGACGAGCGTGCGGCACGTCCTCGTCCGGCACGAGCAGGGCGCGGGACACGCGGCCACCGGGTACGCGCAGGCCACCGGCAAGGTCGGGGTCTGCATGGCGACGTCGGGCCCCGGTGCGACCAACCTGATCACCCCGCTCGCCGACGCGCACATGGACTCCGTCCCCGTCGTGGCCATCACGGGCCAGGTGGCCCGGCCGCTGATCGGTACGGACGCGTTCCAGGAGGCCGACATCACCGGCATCACCATGCCGGTGACCAAGCACAACATGCTGGTGACCGACGCCGCGGAGATCCCGCGGGCGATCGCCGAGGCGTTCCACCTGGCCGCCACGGGCCGACCCGGCCCGGTGCTGGTGGACATCTCCAAGGACGCGCTGCAGGCCCGGACGACCTTCTCGTGGCCGCCGGAGCTCAAGCTGCCGGGCTACCGGCCGACCACCCGGCCGCACGGCAAGCAGATCCGGGAGGCGGCCCGGCTCATCGCGGCCGCCCGCAAGCCGGTGCTCTACGTCGGCGGCGGCGTGCTCAAGGCCGAGGCCTCGGCCGAGCTGCGCGAGCTCGCCGAGCTGACGAACATCCCGGTCGTCACCACGCTGATGGCGCGCGGGGCGTTCCCGGACAGCCACCCGCAGCACGTCGGCATGCCCGGCATGCACGGCACGGTCTCGGCGGTCGGCGCGATGCAGAAGTCGGACCTGCTCGTCGCCCTCGGCGCCCGGTTCGACGACCGGGTCACCGGCCAGCTGGCGAGCTTCGCCCCCGACGCGAAGATCGTCCACGCGGACATCGACCCGGCCGAGATCAGCAAGAACCGGCGGGCGGACGTCCCGATCGTCGGCGACTGCAAGGAGATCCTCACCGAGCTGATCGAGGCCGTGCGGGCCGAGCGCGAGAACCACGTGGCCGACCTGTCGGCCTGGTGGGGGCAGCTCGACCACTGGCGCACCACCTTCCCGCTCGGCTACGACTGGCCGGACGACGGCTCGCTGTCGCCGCAGTACGTCATCGAGCGGATCGGCGCGATCGCCGGCCCGGAGGCGCTGTACGCCGCGGGCGTCGGCCAGCACCAGATGTGGGCGGCGCAGTTCGTCAAGTACGAGAACCCGCGCACCTGGCTCAACTCCGGCGGCCTCGGGACCATGGGCTACGCGGTCCCCGCGGCCATGGGCGCCAAGACCGGCGCGCCGGACAAGGTCGTGTGGGCCATCGACGGCGACGGCTGCTTCCAGATGACCAACCAGGAGCTCGCCACCTGTGCGATCGAGGGCATCCCGATCAAGGTCGCCGTGATCAACAACGGCAACCTCGGCATGGTCCGGCAGTGGCAGACGCTCTTCTACTCGGAGCGCTACTCCAACACCGACCTCGGCACGCACAAGCACCGCATCCCCGACTTCACGCTCCTCGCCGAGGCGATGGGCTGCGTCGGGCTGCGCGCCGAGTCGAAGGACGACGTCGACCGGGTCATCCGGCAGGCGATGGAGATCAACGACCAGCCCGTCGTCATCGACTTCACGGTCGGTGCGGACGCGCAGGTCTGGCCGATGGTCGCAGCCGGCACCGGCAACGACGAGGTCATGGCGGCCCGCAACATCCGCCCGCTGTTCGAGGGCGACGAGCTGTCCGCCGGCGTCGACGAGGTCAGCGAGGTCACCGAGCGGGCTCTGGAGGACGGGGCGTCCGATGACTGAGACCCACACGCTGTCGGTCCTCGTCGAGGACAAGCCCGGTGTCCTGGCCCGGGTGTCGGGCCTGTTCTCGCGCCGCGGCTTCAACATCATCTCGCTCGCGGTGGGGCAGACCGAGACACCGGGGATCTCGCGGATGACGATCGTCGTCTCCGTCGAGGACTTCCCCCTCGAGCAGGTCACCAAGCAGCTGAACAAGCTGATCAACGTGATCAAGATCGTCGAGCTGGAGCCCACCGCCTCGGTGCAGCGTGAGCTCCTGCTCGTCAAGGTGCGCGCCGACGCGAGCGTGCGCAGCCAGGTCCTGGAGACCGTGCAGCTGTTCCGGGCGAAGGTGGTCGACGTGGCCCCCGAGGCCCTGACCGTCGAGGCCACCGGCACGATGGACAAGCTGAACGCGCTGCTCCGGATGCTGGAGCCCTACGGGATCCGCGAGATGGTGCAGTCCGGGATGGTGGCCGTCGGCCGCGGACCCCGGTCCATCACCGCGACTTCCGCCCGCTGAGGACCTGCTTGTCAGGGTCCGAGCGTCGATACCGATACTTGCGCAAGACCCCTTCGGAGAGGATTCACCACCCGTCATGAGTGTCAACATCTACTACGACGACGACGCCGACCTGTCGATCATCCAGGGCCGCAAGGTCGCCGTGATCGGCTACGGCTCCCAGGGGCACGCGCACGCGCTGTCGCTGCGTGACTCCGGCGTCGAGGTGAAGATCGGCCTCCCGGAGGGCTCGAAGAGCCGGCAGAAGGCGCAGGACGAGGGTCTGGAGGTGCTCACCCCGGCCGAGGCGTCCGCGTGGGCCGACCTGATCATGATCCTGGCGCCGGACACGAAGCAGCGCTTCATCTACGCCGACGACATCGCGCCGAACCTGAAGAGCGGCGACGTGCTGGCCTTCGGCCACGGCTTCAACATCCGCTACGACCTGATCAAGGCCCCGGCGGACGTCGACGTCGTCATGATCGCGCCCAAGGGCCCCGGCCACCTGGTCCGCCGCCAGTACGTCGACGGCAAGGGTGTTCCGGCCCTGATCGCCGTCGAGCAGGACGCCTCCGGCAACGCCAAGGCCATCGCGCTCTCCTACGCGGCCGGGATCGGCGGCGCCCGCGCGGGCGTCATCGAGACCACCTTCAAGGAGGAGACCGAGACCGACCTGTTCGGCGAGCAGGCGGTGCTCTGCGGCGGCGCGGCCGCGCTGGTGCAGACCGGTTTCGAGGTGCTCACCGAGGCGGGCTACGCCCCGGAGATCGCCTACTTCGAGTGCCTGCACGAGCTCAAGCTGATCGTCGACCTCATGTACGAGGGCGGCATCGCCAACGAGCGCTTCTCCATCTCCGACACCGCCGAGTACGGCGACCTCACCCGCGGCCCGCGCGTGGTCAACGCCGCGACCAAGGAGGAGATGAAGAAGATCCTGGGCGAGATCCAGGACGGCAGCTTCGCCCGCGAGTGGGTGGCCGAGGACGAGAACGGCCGCCCGAACTTCACCCGCCTGCAGAAGGAGGGTGCCGAGCACCCGATCGAGCAGGTCGGCGAGAAGCTCCGCGGCCTCATGAGCTGGGTGGGCGAGAAGGCCAAGTGACCCCGTGAGCGGCAACTGCCCCTAGAGGGGCACCTGCCGCTCACTACCCCACCTGACCTGCGGTTCCGGCGGCGTCCTCGCGTGAGCGGGGGCGCCGCCGTCGTGTGTCGGCGCTCGCTCGCGGAAGAGGACGGGCCCCGGCGGCGTTGACACGTGGGTCTGTGCCCGCCGGACGAGAGGTGCCCGCCGTGTCCCTGCCCCTGCCGCTGTCGATCCTCGACCTCGCCACCGTCTCCGAGGGCGAGTCCGTCCGGGAGGGCCTGGACGCGAGCACCAGGCTGGCGCAGCGCGCGGAGCAGTGGGGCTTCCGGCGCATCTGGTACGCCGAGCACCACAACATGCGCTCGATCGCCTCGTCGGCGACCAGCGTGCTCATCGCCCACGTCGCCGCGCACACCGAGCGGATCACCCTCGGCGCCGGCGGCGTGATGCTGCCCAACCACTCGCCGCTGCAGGTCGCCGAGCAGTTCGGCACCCTCGCCGAGCTCCACCCCGGTCGCATCGAGCTGGGCCTGGGCCGCGCGCCCGGCACCGACCAGGAGACCTTCCGCGCCCTGCGCCGGGACCCGACGGCGTCGGAGCGCTTCCCGCAGGACGTCCAGGAGCTGCAGGCCTTCCTCGGCGACACCAGCCTGGTCCCGAACGTGAACGCCTACCCGGGCCGCGGCACCGGCGTCCCGCTGTCGATCCTCGGCTCTTCCCTCTACGGCGCGCAGGTCGCCGCGCTGCTCGGGCTGCCCTACGTGTTCGCCTCGCACTTCGCGCCCGAGGCGCTTCAGCAGGCGGTCGCGCTCTACCGGCAGGAGTTCCGCCCGTCGGCGCAGCTCGCCGAGCCGCACGTGATGGCCGGCGTGAACGTCATCGCCGCGGACTCGACGGAGGAGGCGGAGACCCTGCGCCGGGCCGTGCAGCGCCAGCGCGTGCGGCTCTTCTACAGCCGCGGCGGCCGGAAGCTCACCGACGAGGAGGCCGAGGCCGTGCTCGACACCCACGCGGGCGAGCAGATCCGGTCGATGACCCGCTACACCGCCGTCGGCACGCCGGACGTCGTCGCGAAGTACCTCGAGGACTTCGCCGCCACGGCGGACGCCGACGAGCTCATCGTGGCCGGCCCCGCCGCCGACCGCGAGAGCTGGTGGCGCAGCTGGGAGCTGCTCGCCGACAAGGTCCAGGGCGCCTGAGCCGTGTCCGGTTCGGCACTTTTCACCGGCTCGTGACCCGGAAGTGGTATCAGCGGACCTACGCCGGGGGTCGTCCTGTCGGACCGTCCACCTAGAATCGACGTCGGTCCGAGTCCTGCCCGCCCCTTGATCCGTGGAGCATCGCGTCGCCGTGAGTACCGCAGCCGCCACCCGTCCCGTCGTCCTGCTCGCGGAGAAGCTCGCGCCCTCCGCGGTCGAGATGCTGGGAACGGACGTCGAGATCCGTCATGTCGACGGCACGGACCGCCCCGCCCTGCTCGAGGCGATCGCCGACGCCGACGCCCTGCTCGTCCGCTCCGCCACCAAGGTGGACGCGGAGGCGCTGGCCGCGTCGACCCGGCTGAAGGTCGTCGCGCGCGCCGGGGTCGGCCTGGACAACGTCGACGTGCCCGCCGCCACCGCGCGCGGCGTCATGGTCGTCAACGCGCCGACCTCCAACATCGTCTCCGCCGCCGAGCACGCCATCGCGCTGCTGCTCGCCACCGCGCGGCACATCCCGCCGGCCGACGCCAGTCTGCGCCAGGGCCAGTGGAAGCGCAGCCAGTTCGGCGGCGTCGAGCTGCAGGGCAAGACCGTCGGCGTGGTCGGCCTCGGCAAGATCGGCCAGCTCGTGGCGCAGCGCCTCGCGGCGTTCGACGTCCGGCTCGTCGCCTACGACCCGTACGTCGCCCCGGCGCGCGCCGCCCAGCTGGGCATCGAGCTGCTGTCGCTCGAGGACGTGCTGCGCGTGTCGGACTTCATCACGATCCACCTGCCGAAGACCCCCGAGACCCTGGGCCTGATCGGCAAGGACCAGCTCGCGCTGACCAAGCCGGGCGTCATCATCGTCAACGCCGCGCGCGGCGGCCTGATCGACGAGGACGCGCTGGCCGAGGCGGTCCGCTCCGGGCAGGTCGGCGGCGCGGGGATCGACGTCTACGTCTCCGAGCCCACCACGTCCAGCCCGCTGTTCGAGCTGGAGAACATCACCGTCACCCCGCACCTCGGGGCGTCGACGGCCGAGGCGCAGGACCGCGCGGGCACGGACGTCGCGAAGTCGGTGCAGCTCGCCCTGGCCGGCGAGTTCGTACCCGACGCCGTGAACGTGCAGATCAACGGGGCGGTCGGCGAGGAGGTCCGGCCCTGGCTGCCGCTGGTGCAGAAGCTGGGCACCGTGCTCTACGCCGTCGCCGGTCGGCTGCCCACCTCGGTCACGGTCGACGTCGCCGGCGAGCTCGCCTCCGAGGACGTCTCGGTGCTCTCGCTGGCCGCCCTGCGTGGCGTGTTCACCCACGTCGTCGAGGACCAGGTCACGTTCGTCAACGTCCCGGCGCTGGCCGCGGACCGCGGCGTCTCGGTCGAGCTGACCACGGCCCCGGAGAGCGAGAACCACCGCTCGGTCGTGCAGCTGCGCGCCGCGATGCCCGACGGCGAGGCCATCACCGTCTCCGGCACGCTCACCGGCCGCGCCCAGGTCGAGAAGCTGGTCGAGGTCAACGGCCGGCACTTCGACCTGCGCGCCGAGGGCGAGGTCCTGCTCCTCGAGTACGCCGACCGCCCGGGCGTGATGGGCCGCGTCGGCTCGCTGCTCGGCGAGGCCGCGGTCAACATCGAGGCCGCGCAGATCAGCCAGACCACCGACGGGACGGACGCGATCATGCTGCTCCGCGTCGACCGCGCGGTCGACCCGGGCGTGCTCGAGCCGATCGGCGCCTCGGTCGGTGCCCGCACCACGCGCCTGATCAGCTTCGAGGACTGACCCACACCTGAACGGACGGCACTCTCGCTCACGAGGAACGAGCGAGAGTGCCGTTCGTGTATGCGGACCCGCTCACTCCTCGTGAGAGGGTCCGCCGTTCCTGCGTCCGGGGACCGTCAAGCGGGCCGCTCTTGATCACACCCGCCCGTGTACGAAGCGCTCACCCGATGCGGTGCGCACCTGTCGGATCCGCGATCACCCAGCGTCGGCAGATCTAGGTTCTGCTCCGCCGCACCGCGTCCGCCGGTCGGTGGGAGGGGTGGTCGGTGCACGGCGCGCGGTGGCGGAGGGTGACCTGTCTCGGCGTCGCGGGGCTGACGGCCTCGCTGCTCCTGCTCACCGCCGGCCCGGCCGCGGCGCAGGAGAGTGCGCAGGAGAGAGCGCAGGAAGGCACGTCGACCCTGCACACCGTCTTCGTCGAGTTCGACGACACCTCCGCCGTCGCCGACTACACCTCGGCCCTGCCGCGGGGCCGGGACGTCGCCACGCAGGTCGCGGCCGAGACCCGGGCCCGCATCGACTCCAAGGTCGCCGGCCTGCTCGGCGGGCTCGGTGGCACCGAGGGCGAGCGCGAGCTCTACCGCACCATGAACGCGGTCCCGGGCGTCGCGATCCGCGCCGACGCCGACACCGCCGCCCGCCTCGCGACCCGTCCGGGCGTGCGCTCGGTCCGCCGGATCACCGACGCCCGGCCGAGCAACGCCTCCGCCGACCAGCTCGGCCGCGCCCTGCAGACCTGGCAGGACACCGGCCGCCTCGGGCAGGGCGTCCGCATCGGCATCGTCGACACCGGCATCGACCACACCCACGCCGACTTCGGCGGCCCCGGCACCGTCGCCGCCTTCGACGCGGCCCGCGCCGGGCGCGGCACCTTCCCTACGAACAAGGTCGTCGGCGGGATCGACCTGGCCGGCGACGCCTACGACTCCGCGGCCACCGACCCCGTACAGACCGTCCCGAAGCCCGACGACGACCCGCTCGACTGCGAGGGCCACGGCACCCACGTCGCCGGCACCGCGGCGGGCTTCGGCGTGAACGCCGACGGCACCCCTTTCCGCGGCGACTACTCCGGGCTCACCCCGGACGCGCTGAACGCGATGCGGATCGGCCCGGGCGCCGCGCCGCAGGCCGAGCTGTACGCGATCCGCGTGTTCGGCTGCTCGGGCGCGACCGCGCTGACGCCGCTCGCCCTCGACCGGGCCCTCGACCCGGACGGCGACGGCGACTTCTCCGACCGCCTCGACGTGGTCAACCTCTCGCTGGGCTCGGACTTCGCGCCGGCCGACGACCCGGTCAACGACTTCGTGCAGGAGCTGATCGACAACGGGGTCACCGTGGTCGCCGCGGCCGGCAACGGCGGCGACGTCACCGACGCCGCCGGCGCCCCGGCCACCGCCCCCGGAGCGATCGCCGTGGCGAACGTCCGGGACGCCGGAGTGCTGCTCGACGGCGCCGAGGTCGTCGCGCCCGAACCGCGGCGGGTCACCGGCCAGTACAGCGTCGACTTCTCCGGGACGCCCGACGCGACCGGCGACGTGGTCGCGCTGCCCGCCGCGAACGCCGAGGGCTGCGCGCCCTTCTCGGGGGTCGCGGGGAAGATCGTCTGGCTCGAGTGGCCGGAGGGCGACGGCGCCCGCGGCTGCGGCTCCGCGGTCCGCGCCGACCACGCGCAGGCCGCCGGGGCGGCCGGGGTGCTGCTGACGTCGGAGGCCCCGGAACCGGGCGGCGTGGGCATCGCGGGCAACGCGGCCGTCCCGATGTTCCAGCTCGACGGCCCCTCGACGGCGGCGCTGCGCCCGGCCCTGCAGGCCGGCACGCTGCGGGTCCACCTCGACGGGACGCTCGCGCAGACCGCGTCCGTGCAGGTCCCCGGCATCGCGGACACGATCAGTGAGAGCTCGGCCCGCGGCGGGCGCGGCCCGGGCGTGAAGCCGGACGTCGCGGCGCCGGGGGAGTCGATCGTCTCCGCGGCCGTGGGCAGCGGGGCCGGGCGGTCGAGCAAGACCGGCACCTCGATGGCCAGCCCGTTCGTCGCGGGAGTGGCGGCGCTGGTGCGGGAGGCGCACCCGGAGTGGACGCCGGCGGAGGTGAAGGCCGCGATCGTCACCACCGCCGCCGACGTCCGCAGCCCGGCCGGGGACCTGATGGCGCCGATGCGGGTCGGAGCGGGCCGGGTGGACGCGCGCGCCGCGCAGGACCCGTCCGTCCTGGCCGCCGACGCCGAGGAGCCGGGTGCGGTGGGCGTCGGGTTCGGCGTGGTCGAGGTGCCGGCCGGCCGCACCGTCTCGGTGACGAGGACGCTGCACGTCAGCGGCGCCGCCGAGCTGCGGTACGAGCCGATCACCACGATGCCGGGCGTCACGATCTCGGTGGAGCCGGCGCAGGTCGACGGCCCCGCGAACGTCACCGTGCGGCTCACCGCGCAGGCCGACGCCCTCCGGAAGACCCTCGACCCGACCATGGCCGCGACCCAGGGCGGCCGGGCGCGGCAGTTCGTCGCCGACGCGTCGGGCCGGATCGTGCTCACTGCCGGCGGGCGCGAGGTGCGCGTCCCGGTCACCTCCGCGCCCAAGCCCGTCGCGAGCCAGACCGCGACCCTCGACGGCGGCGACGTCGTGCTGGCCGGCACCGCCCTGGACCAGGGGAGCGGCGCGCAGGCCTACCGCTCCCGCGCCGGGGTGTTCCGGCTGCTCGCGACCAGCCCCGAGCTGCCGCGCTGCCGGGCCGGTCTGTCGACCGGCTGCGTCGCCAACGACACCGGCCAGGGCGGCGACGTCCGGTGGGTCGGCGTGGCGCGGGCCGGCGACACGATCGGGATCGCCGTGTCCATGTGGGGCACCCTGCCCGACGTCGGCGCGACCACCGTGCCGACCGTCGGGTTCGACGTCGACGGCGACGGGTCCGTCGACCGCGCCGTCGGGCTGGTGAAGGAGGGCGGGACGGACGTGCTCGTCGCGCAGGTCCTGGACCTGCAGCGACAGACCCCGGAGGGGCCCGCGGAGGTCGACGCGCAACCGGTCAACGGGTTCGAGGGCGACACCGACACGAACGTCTTCGACACCGACACGTGGGTGCTGCCGGTGCGGCTGTCCGCGCTCGGCATCGACCCCGCCGCCGGCTCGGCGCCGCTGCGGATGCAGGTCGTCGTCGAGGGCGACTACGGCCCGACGGACGTGACGAACCCCGGCGCCGAGCCCACCGCGCCGGTCGACGTCGTCGACGTCCCGGAGGCGTGGGACCCGCTCGCCGAGCGGCCGTCCGCGGAGCCGTTGCTGCGGCCCGCCGACGTCGGCACCCGCATCCCCGCCCCGGACGGTGAGCTGCTCGTCGTGCTGCCGCAGAACGCCACCGGCGGGCACGCCGTCCCCCTCGCCGCTCCCGCCCCCGGTCCCGCGCGCGGGTTCGTCACCGCCCCGCTCGCCCCGGCTGCTGCTCCATCCGGGTGACGGGCCGCACAGCGGGCGGGACCCCGCCGTCGGCCGCTCCGAGCCGCAGGCGCACAATCTGACCCGCTCGGGGGTGTGTCGGGCCGGATCGGCGTGCCGGCTGGCACGACTTCACCGCCCCGGGTGACCCCGATGGAGTGGACGGTGGCCGGTCACCGCCGCACCAGCGGGTAGCGTTCGATAGCCGCCCGATCGCACGCCGTGGTGGGGCGTATCGAGAGAGGACATTTCGCAGCATGCGCCTTGCGGTCATTCCCGGCGACGGCATCGGGCCGGAGGTCATCGACGAGGCCCTGAAGGTCTTGACCGAGGTCACCCCGGACGTCCAGACGACCACCTACGACCTCGGTGCGGCCCGGTGGCACTCCACCGGCGAGCTGCTGCCCGAGTCCGTCCTCACCGAGCTGCAGCAGCACGACGCCATCCTCCTCGGCGCGGTCGGCGACCCGTCGGTGCCGAGCGGCATCCTCGAGCGCGGCCTGCTCCTGCGCCTGCGCTTCGAGCTCGACCACCACGTGAACCTGCGCCCGGCGCGGCTCTACCCCGGGGTCCGCGGCCCGCTCGCCGGCAACCCCGAGATCGACATGGTCGTGGTGCGCGAGGGTACCGAGGGCCCGTACGTCGGCACCGGCGGCCTGCTCCGCAAGGACACCCCGCACGAGGTCGCGACCGAGGTCAGCACCAACACCGCGTTCGGCATCGAGCGCGTGGTGCGGGACGCGTTCGCCCGCGCCGAGCGCCGCCCCCGCAAGCACCTGACCCTGGTGCACAAGACCAACGTGCTGACCTTCGCCGGCGCGCTGTGGTCGCGGATCGTGGAGGAGGTGTCGCTGGAGCACCCGGACGTCTCGGTCGCCTACCAGCACGTCGACGCCACCACGATCCACCTGGTCACCGACCCGAGCCGGTTCGACGTGATCGTCACGGACAACCTGTTCGGCGACATCCTCACCGACCTCGCGGCGGCCGTGACCGGCGGCATCGGCCTCGCGGCCAGCGGCAACCTCGACGCCAGCGGCCGCAACCCGAGCATGTTCGAGCCGGTCCACGGCTCGGCGCCGGACATCGCCGGCCAGGGCATCGCCGACCCGACCGCCGCGGTGCTGTCGGTCGCGCTGCTCCTCGACCACGTCGGCCAGCAGGACGCGGCCCGCCGCGTCGAGGCCGCCGTCGCGTTCGACCTCGCGACCCGCGACCACAGCGCGACCGGGCACACCCAGGCGATCGGCGACCGGCTCGCCGCGCTGGTGTCCAGCCGCACCGCGGAGCCGGCCTCCACCGAGGCCTGAGCCACTCCGGCACGACGACGGCCCGGCACCCCACGCGGGGTGCCCGGCCGTCGTGCGTCCGGGTCAGACGACCCGCTGGAGCTCACCGATCAGCATCGTGGCGCCGGCCTGCGCGAAGTTCGCCAAATCGTCGTTGGCGGCCTTGCCCTCCGGGGTCCCCATCGCCTCCTGCATGACCTCGGCCGAGCTGAAGGTGAGGGTCGCGATGAGGTGGTACTGCGGGGCCGAGCCGTCGGGGCCGGGGCCCGGCCGGACGATCGTGAACGACTCCAGGTTCGGCAGCTTCGCCGCGAGCGGGGCGTGCACCTCGTCGTAGTGCTTGTCGAACGCGGCCGCGTCCGCGGGCGGGTTGTACAGGACGGTCAGGGAGATCGACACGAACGGTCCTCCGGGGGTACGGGTCGCGGACACCGGCGTCCACGACGTCGTCCCCCATCTTCGAGGCGACTGCATCAGGACAACAGGGTCTCTCACGATGTGGGAAGCCTGTGTGACATCGCGGGACGCGCCGGGCAGACTGCCAGCGTGCGCCCCACCAGCGTGATCATTATCTGCTAGCGCGTCGGCAGCTCCTCGAGCCGACGCGCAGACCTCTCGCATCCGCGGGGGGTCTTTTTTGTTGCCCGCCCCCGCCCGACCCCCACCACACACGGAGAACCCGGATGTCCCGCACCACGCCCGCCGGCACGCCGCTCGGCGACGCCTTCCACGTCTACGACACCACGCTGCGGGACGGGGCCCAGCGCGAGGGCATCTCCTACTCCGTCGCCGACAAGCTCGCCGTCGCCCGGCACCTCGACGCACTCGGCGTCGGGTTCGTCGAGGGCGGGTGGCCCGGGGCGCTGCCCAAGGACACCGAGTTCTTCGCCCGCGCCGCGGCGGGGGAGCTGCAGCTGCGCCACGCCGTGCTCGTCGCCTTCGGCTCGACGCGCAAGGCGGGGGTGCGGGCCGAGGCGGACCCGCAGGTCCGCGCGCTGCTCGATTCCCAGGCACCCGTCGTGACGCTGGTGGCGAAGTCGGACCGCCGGCACGTCGAGCGCGCGCTGCGCACGGACGTCGCGGAGAACTGCGCGATGGTCGCCGACACCGTGTCCTTCCTGCGCCGCGAGGGCCGCCGGGTGTTCGTCGACGCCGAGCACTTCTTCGACGGCTACCGGTTCGACCCCGACACCTCGCTGCGGGTGCTCGACGCGGCCATGACCGCGGGTGCGGACGTCGCCGTCCTGTGCGACACCAACGGCGGGATGCTGCCGCTCGGGCTCGCCGAGGTGGTGCGCGAGGTCGCCGAGCGCACCGGCTTCCGGCTGGGCATCCACTGCCAGGACGACACCGGCTGCGCGGTCGCCAACTCCGTCGCCGCGGTGCAGGCCGGGGCGACGCACGTGCAGTGCACGGCCAACGGCTACGGCGAGCGGACGGGCAACGCCGACCTGTTCGCCGTCGTCGGGAACCTGGTGACGAAGCTGGACATGCCGGTGCTGCCGGCCGGTGGCCTCGTCGACCTGACCCGGACCTCGCACGCCCTCGCCGAGATCGCCAACCTCGCCCCGGACACGCATCAGCCCTACGTCGGGGCGTCGGCGTTCGCGCACAAGGCGGGGCTGCACGCCAGCGCGATCAAGGTCGACCCGGAGCTGTACAACCACATGGACCCCGCCGAGGTCGGCAACACGCAGCGGGTGCTGGTCACCGAGATGGCCGGGCGCGCGTCCGTGGAGCTCAAGGGCGCGGAGCTGGGGCTGGACATGGCGGGCAGCCCCGAGGCCGTCTCCGCGGTCGTCGGGACGGTGAAGGAGCGCGAGGCCCAGGGCTGGTCGTTCGAGGCCGCCGACGCCTCGCTCGAGCTGCTGATGCGCGGGGCGCTGGGCGAGGAGTCGCCGGTGCCGTTCGCGCTCGAGTCCTACCGCGTGATCATCGAGAAGCGCGCCGGGGCCGACGCGGTCGCCGAGGCCACGGTCAAGCTGCTGGTCGACGGCGAGCGGCGGATCGCCACGCGGGAGGGCAACGGCCCGGTCCACGCCCTCGACGCCGCCCTCCGCGCCGCCCTGGAACCGTCCTGCCCGTGGCTGGCCGACGTCGAGCTGTCGGACTACAAGGTCCGCATCCTCACGCCCGGCGGCTCGGCGGGCACGCACGCGGTCACCCGGGTGCTGGTGGGGACCAGCGACCACCACGGGGAGTGGACGACGGTCGGGGTGCACTCCAACGTCGTCGAGGCCAGCTGGCTGGCGCTGGTCGACGCCCTCGCCTTCGCCGCCCTCCGCACCCGCATGCCCGTGGCGGTCTGACCGGTCTCACACCTCCGCTCTCACACCTCCGCAGGCTCCTGCACCGGGGCCTGCGGGCGCCGGGCCCAGGCGGGGGCGTGTTCGGGCAGCAGGCCCAGCCCGAACAGCCGCGCCGGTACGAGCTGCAGCTTCGGGTGGCGCTGGGCGAACCTCACCACCCGCGGCAGCTCGGTCGCCGGCGGCACCGGGGCGTCGGGGTCGACGTCGAGCGCCGCGCCCAGGATCACCCGGTGCAGCCCGCGCTGCACGCCCTGGATCACCGCCGCCGGCAGCCACCGCCGCGCCTGCACCCCGGCCAGCCGCACCGGCGAGATCGGGCCCGAACGCAGGGCCGGGCCGACGATCCGGGCCGCCGCGACGGCGTCGGCCACCGCGAGGTTGATGCCGACCCCGCCGACGGGGGACATAGCGTGCGCGGCGTCCCCGATGAGCAGCAGTCCCGGCTTCGACCAGCGGCGGAGCCGGTCGAGCCGGACGTCGAGCAGCGACACGTCGTCCCAGCTCTGCAGCGCGCCGACGCGGTCGGTGGTCCACGGGATCAGCCGCGACAACCGGGTCCGCAGGGTGTCGATGCCCTTCGCGCGCAGCTCCGCGTCGCCGCCCTTGCGGATCAGGTACCCGCACTGCCAGTAGTCGCCGCGGTCGATCATCACCGCGAAGTGCCCGCGGGTGAACCGCCCGACGCCGCCCTCGGGGTCGCCCTCGAGGCGGGGCAGCCGGAACCACTCGACGTCGAGCGGCACGCCGAACGCCCGGCTGCGCAGCCCCGACGCCTCGCGCACCGTGGAGCCGCGCCCGTCGCAGCCGATGGTGAGCGTGGCCTGCAGGGTGTGCTCCTCGCCGGTGACCCGGTCCCGCCAGCGCACGCCGGTGACCCGGTCCTCGTCGGTGAGCAGGCCGGTGACCTCGGCGTCGCGGACCAGTGTGAAGGTCGGCTCCTCCTCGCCGGCCGCGGCGAGCAGGTTCAGGAAGTCCCACTGCGGTGTGAGTGCGACGTAGGGCCGCGGGTGGTGGAGCAGTGAGAAGTTCCCGATCTGCACGGTGCCGCCGTCGAGCATCGCCCGGATGCTGTCGACCCGGCGGTGCGGCATCGCGTCGAACCGCGCGCCGAGGCCCAGCTCGTCGAGCAGTTCGAGGGTCGAGGGATGAACGGTGTCGCCGCGGAAGTCCCGCAGGAAGTCCGCGTGCTTCTCCAGCACGGTGACCTCGACGCCCGCCCGGGCCAGCAACAGCCCGAGGACCATCCCCGCGGGACCGCCACCGACGACGCAGGCGGTGGTGCGGTCGTTATTCATCATGTGTTGAAATGTACGCCGGAAAGCCTTCGGGCGCCAGGGCTACCCTGGCCCCACCATGAGTACAGTTCGCGTCCGCTTCTGCCCGTCGCCCACCGGCACCCCCCACGTGGGACTCATCCGCACCGCCCTGTTCAACTGGGCGCACGCCCGCCACCACCAGGGCGACTTCGTCTTCCGGATCGAGGACACGGACGCGCAGCGGGACAGCCTCGAGTCGTACGAGGCGATCCTCGACGCGCTGCGCTGGCTCGGCCTCGACTGGGACGAGGGCCCCGAGAAGGGCGGCCCGCACGGCCCGTACCGGCAGAGCGAGCGGCGCGACCTCTACCGCGACGCCCTCGGCCGGCTCGTGCAGGCCGGCGAGGTCTACGAGTCGTACTCCAGCGCCGAGGAGATCGAGGCGCGGCACCGCGCGGCCGGCCGGGACCCCAAGCTCGGCTACGACAACGCCGACCGCGACCTCACCGAGGAGCAGAAGCAGGCCTTCCGCGCCGAGGGCCGCAAGCCGGTCTACCGGCTGCGGATGCCGGACCGCGACATCACCTTCACGGACCTGATCCGCGGCGAGATCACGTTCAAGCAGGGCCAGGTCCCGGACTTCGTGCTCGCGCGCGGCGACGGCACCCCGCTCTACCCGCTCACCAACCCGCTCGACGACGCCCTCATGGACATCACGCACGTCCTGCGCGGCGAGGACCTCCTCTCGTCCACCCCGCGGCAGATCGCGCTGCTGGAGGCGCTGCAGCGGGTCGGGATCGGCAACGGGCCGTTCGTGTACGCGCACCTGCCACTGGTGACCGGCGAGGGCAACCGCAAGTTGTCGAAGCGCGACCCCGAGTCGAACCTCTTCCACTACCGCGACCGGGGCTTCGTCCCCGAGGGCCTGCTCAACTACCTCGCCCTGCTCGGCTGGTCGATCGCCGACGACCGGGACGTCTTCTCGCTCGACGAGATGGTCGCCGCCTTCGACGTCTCCCGCGTGTCGTCGAACACGGCCCGCTTCGACCTCAAGAAGGCCGAGGCCATCAACGCCGCGCACCTGCGGGCGCTCGAGCCGGCCGACTTCGCCCGGCGCCTGGTCCCGTACCTGGCGGCCGAGGGCGTGACCGTCTCCGCGGACGACCCGGTCCTCACCGCCGCCGCGCCGCTGGTCCAGGAGCGCAGCCAGGTGCTCTCCGACGCCGCGCGCATGCTCAAGTTCCTCTTCGTCGCCGAGGAGGACTTCGAGCTCGACGCCGACGCCGCGGCCAAGACCCTGGGTCCCGACGCCGACCCGGTCCTCACCGCGGCCGTGAAGGGTCTGGAGCAGCTCGAGGTGTGGACCACGGCGGCCATCGAGGAGTCGCTCAAGGCATCCCTGGTCGACGGCCTGGGCCTCAAGCCCCGGAAGGCCTTCGGCCCGGTGCGCGTCGCGATCAGCGGGCGGACCGTGTCGCCGCCCCTCTACGAGTCCATGGAGCTGCTCGGGCGCGACCGCTCCATGCGGAGGCTGGGGGGTGCCGTGCAGGGCTCGGAGGGCGTGGTCTAGAGTCTTCTCTGCAAGGGACGCGGACACCGGAACTGCTCCGGCAGCCCGCCGGTGATCGTGTCTCCTTGGGGTATGGTGTAATTGGCAGCACGACTGATTCTGGTTCAGTTAGTCTAGGTTCGAGTCCTGGTACCCCAGCGGAAACACACGTTTCCTCGGTTGTACGGCCAGCCGCGGCCCCGTCGTCTAGCGGCCTAGGACGCCGCCCTCTCAAGGCGGTAGCGCGGGTTCAAATCCCGTCGGGGCTACTCGAAGTTCCTCATCCCGGTTCGCCGGGGTGGGTATCTTCGCTGGTGGTACGTGTGTTGGTCCTGGCCCCGTCGTCTAGCGGCCTAGGACGCCGCCCTCTCAAGGCGGTAGCGCGGGTTCAAATCCCGTCGGGGCTACTCGAAGATCCCCATCCCGTTCGCGGGATGGGGATCTTCGTATTTCCGGGTCATTTCGCGGGCGATGACGAGGCCCGGCCCACAATGCTTTCCCGCTGTGAGGCGGAACTCAGCGGAGGGGCGCGGCTCCTCGCTTCTCGCGCGCTTCGTGACGAGCACCGGCGCAGTTCCGGAGGCGCGGGATTGCAGTGGTGCTCATCTCACGGAGATGCTCGCCAGGCTGCAGTGGGGCACCGGGTCGAGATGAACCTCAGGGCTGTCGGACGCGGCCGGATCAGCCCTGACGTTCATCTCGACGGTTGGGGTGGTCGAGGCACCACTTCTTGTCGTCTGCCGCCAGCGCACCAACCTGCGCGAAGGCGCGACGAGGAGGACTGCGCTGCGTCGGCCCAGTGCGCTGCTAGCCAGCGCCTGGGCCCGGCAGTCCCTCTTACGCCGGCGGCTTCTGCCCGCCGTCCGCCGGAGGCGCTGTGGTCGTCGTAGTGGTGGTGGTGGTGGTCGTCGTCGGCGGCGGCGGGGTTGTGGTGGTGGTCGTCGGCGGCGGCGGAGGTGTGGTGGTGGTTGTGGGCACCACCGGCGGCGGAGGATTGACCGGCTGGGGGTTCTGCGCCGGTGCCTGCGTGCGCGGCGTGGCCCGGTTCGCCTGCTCTGGTGCCGTCTCCTCGGGGGAGGGCTCGACGGTGGCGGTGGGGGCGTCCGTGGCCGGCTCGGGGGTGGGGACCGGCGCGATCTGGCTGGTGTCGATCCGGCTGGTGGCGTTGACCGGGTTGTTGTCCGGCCACAGCGCCACCGTGGCGACCAGCGCCACCGCCGCGACCAGCCCGCCCGCCCCGATCATAAGGAAGGGGGAGCGGCCCTTGCTGGGCGGGGTGTCGTCGTATTCCGCGTAGGAGTCGAAGAGCCCGCCGCCGACCGCCGGACGCGCCGGCGGGCCGCCGAACCGGGTGGCGTCGGCGCTGGTCGGCAGCGCCTCGGTGGGCGCCTCGGAGTCGGGACCGGACCAGACGCCGTAGGCGGGATCGGTGTACGGGGCCCCGCCCTGCGGCGGCCCGGGCGGGCCCCACGCCTCCGTGGCGCCCGGCGCCCACTGGCCCGTCGCCGCGGGGGGTGCCCAGGCCCCGGTGCCCGCGATCTGGGTGGCCGGCCCGCCGTCGGGGCCGACCGCGCCCTGGATGCCGGCACCGCCGAAGACCGCCGCACCGCCCAGCGCGCCACCCAGCGCGCCGCCCACCGCCGGGTGCGCGCCCGTGGCGCCCAGGAGCGCCTGCGGGAGGAAGGCCAGCACGGCGCCCTTGGCGATGGCGTTCTTCGGGTCGGTGTCGACCGCGACCGGCCGCCCGAGCTGCTCGGACACCAGCTGCGCGACGAGCGGGATCCGCGACGAGCCGCCCACCAGCAGGACCGCGGTGAGCGTCTCCGGGTCGGTGCCGGCGGACTCGACGGCCCGGCGCAGCGCGTCGACCGTCTCGGCGATCGAGGGCCGGATGGCCTCCTCGAACTCGCTGCGGTGCAGCCGCACCGACCCGCGGTACGCCGGCATGAGCACCGGGATGGTGACCTCGGTGTCCGCCGACAGCGCCTCCTTGGCCTCGGTGCACTCGCGCCGGAGCCGGGCGACGGCGGCCAGCACGGCCGGGTCGGCCTCGTCGATCCCCGTGAACGCCTCGGGCGCACCTTCGGCCACGTGGTCGAACACGACCTGGTCGAAGTCGACGCCGCCGAGGTGCTCGAGGCCCTCGGGCCGTCCGAGCAGGCCGAAGCCGCCGTCCTTGCGCACGACCGCGGCGTCGAACGTGCCGCCGCCGAGGTCGTACACGGCGATCGTGGAGCCGGTGGGGACGCGCTCGCCGGCGGCGTAGTGCAGCGCGGCGGCCTGCGGCTCGGCCAGGAACGTGACGGTGAGCCCCTGCGCGTGCGCCGCGGCCGCCATCAGGTCCCGCTTGTGGGTGCCCCAGGAGGCCGGGTGCGTGACGGCGATCCGGTCGGCCGGCCCGCCCTCCTGCACCGCGACCTTGTCCACGACCCAGCGCAGCAGCCGCGCGCACAGCTCCTCGGGGGCCCAGGCGCGGCCGCCGACGACGATCGGGGTCGGGTCGCCCACGCGCCGCTTGAACTCGCGCACGACGCGGTCGGGGTCGGTCACCGCGCGACGTTCGGCGGCCTCGCCGACGAGCACCTCGCCGTCGGGGCCCAGGAAGAGCACGGAGGGGACGTCGGTGGAGCGGTCGCCGAGCGACACCATCTCGGGCGACCCGGGCCGGTCGGCACGCGAGACCGCCGCGGCGGTCCTCGTCGTGCCCACGTCGACACCGAGCAGGTAGGTCATCGTCACCGTCTTCGGTCGGTCCTCGGCGCCGACGTGCTTGGGGAGCGGGGCGCCCGTCCACTCTGTCCATCGACAGCGTGGGAGATCACGTTAGCGTCACGGACCGCCCGATTCGGGCACGGGGCAACTCCGCTGCGCCACACGGCGCCACCCGATCTACAGACGGTGCTGCAGCGCCTCCGCCGCGGCCAGCAGGTCCGCCGCCCACCGCACACCCGGCCGCCTGCCGATCCGGTCGACCGGTCCGGACACCGAGACGGCCGCCACGACCTGGCCCTGCGCGTCCCGCACGGGCGCCGAGACACTGGCCACGCCGGACTCCCGCTCGGCGACGCTCTGCGCCCACCCGCGCCGCCGGACGTCGACCAGCAGCCGTTCGGTGAAGGTGGCGCCGGCGAGCACGGAGCGCTGGGTGGCCGGGTCGGACCAGGCGGCGAGGACCTTCGCCCCCGAGCCGGCGGTCATCGGCAACCGGGTGCCGACGGGCACGGTGTCCCGCAGTCCGGACGCGGGCTCGGCCGCGGCGATGCAGACCCGGTGGATGCCGTCCCGCCGGTAGAGCTGCACGCTCTCGCCGGTGATGTCGCGCAGCCGCGGCAGCACCGCGCCGGCGGCCTCGAGCAGCGGGTCGGAGTGCCCGCCCGCGAGCTCGGCGAGGGTGGGTCCGGGCCGCCACCGGCCGTCGGAACCCCGCTGCAGCAGGCCGTGCACCTCCAGCCCGACGGCCAGGCGGTGCGCGGTGGCGCGGGGCAGACCGGTGGCCTCACAGAGCTCGGAGAGCCCCATCGGCTCGTCCGCTGCTGCACGCAGCACCCCCACGGCCTTGTCGAGCACGCCGATGCCGCTAGACTGTCTCACGTCTCGATACTAACTTCCCACGATCTGGGAATCCACCACCGGGGCGCAGCGCACAACCGACGAAGGAGGCGGCAGCGGTGGGACGCACGCTGGCCGAGAAGGTCTGGGACCAGCACCTGGTCCGCAAGGGCGCGGAGAACGGTGCAGGGCAGGAGCCCGACCTGCTCTACATCGACCTGCACCTCGTGCACGAGGTGACGAGCCCGCAGGCGTTCGACGGGCTCCGGCTCGCCGGCCGCCCGGTCCGCCGCCCCGACCTCACGCTCGCCACCGAGGACCACAACGTCCCGACGCTCGACGTCCTCGCCCCGATCGCCGACCCCGTCTCGCGCACGCAGGTGGAGACCCTGCGGCGCAACTGCGAGGAGTTCGGCGTCCGGCTCTACCCGATGAACCACGCCGAGCAGGGCATCGTGCACGTCGTCGGGCCGCAGCTGGGACTGACCCAGCCGGGCACCACGGTCGTCTGCGGCGACTCGCACACCTCCACGCACGGCGCGTTCGGCGCGATGGCGTTCGGCATCGGCACCTCCGAGGTGGAGCACGTGCTGGCCACCCAGACGCTGCCGTTGAAGCCGTTCAAGACCATGGCGATCAACGTCCACTCGGCGGACGGGCGGCTGCGGCCGGGCGTCACGAGCAAGGACGTCGTGCTCGCGATCATCGCGCAGATCGGCACCGGCGGCGGCCAGGGCTACGTGCTCGAGTACCGCGGCAACGTCATCGACAACCTGTCGATGGAGGCGCGGATGACGATCTGCAACATGTCGATCGAGGCGGGCGCCCGCGCGGGCATGATCGCCCCGGACGAGACCACCTTCGCCTACCTGAAGGGCCGCGACCACGCGCCGAAGGGCGCCCAGTGGGACGAGGCCGTGGAGGCCTGGCGCGAGCTGCGCACGGATGCCGACGCGGTGTTCGACGCCGAGGTGGACATCGACGCGGACGCGCTGACCCCGTTCGTCACCTGGGGCACCAACCCCGGCCAGGGCCTGCCGCTGGGCGAGACCGTGCCGGACCCGGCCGCCATCGTGGACGAGAACGAGCGCGTCGCCGCCGAGAAGGCGCTCTCCTACATGGGCCTCGAGGCGGGCCAGCCGCTGCGGTCGATCAAGGTCGACACCGTGTTCGTCGGCTCCTGCACCAACGGCCGGATCGAGGACCTGCGGGCCGCCGCCGAGATCCTCGACGGCAAGCAGATCGCCGACGGCGTCCGGATGCTGGTCGTGCCCGGCTCGATGCGGGTGCGCTTCCAGGCCGAGGAGGAGGGCCTGGACAAGGTCTTCACCGCGGCCGGTGCCGAGTGGCGCTCCGCGGGCTGCTCGATGTGCCTGGGCATGAACCCCGACCAGCTCGCGCCGGGGGAGCGCAGCGCGTCGACCTCCAACCGCAACTTCGAGGGCCGCCAGGGCAAGGGCGGCCGCACCCACCTGGTGTCCCCGCTGGTCGCCGCGGCGACGGCGGTGCGCGGCACCCTGAGCAGCCCGGAGGACCTGGTCTGATGGAGAAGTTCAGCACCCACACCGGCATCGGCGTGCCGCTGCGCCGCTCCAACGTGGACACCGACCAGATCATCCCGGCCGTCTACCTCAAGCGCGTCACGCGCACGGGGTTCGAGGACGGGCTGTTCTCGGCCTGGCGCAACGACGAGTCGTTCATCCTCAACCAGGAGCCCTTCTCCCGTGGATCGGTGCTGGTCGCGGGCCCGGACTTCGGCACCGGCTCCTCGCGCGAGCACGCCGTCTGGGCCCTGATGGACTACGGCTTCCGGGTCGTGATCTCGGCGCGCTTCGCCGACATCTTCCGCGGCAACTCGGCCAAGGCCGGGCTCGTCGCGGCGCAGGTCGAGCAGCCCGACGTCGAGCTGTTGTGGAAGCTGCTGGAGAACGAGCCGGGCACCGAGGTGACCGTCGACCTGCAGGAGAAGACGGTGCAGGCCAAGGACCTGACCGTGCCCTTCGAGATCGACGACTACATCCGCTGGCGCCTGCTCGAGGGGCTCGACGACATCGGCCTGACCCTGCGCCACGAGGACGCGATCGACGCGTTCGAGCGCTCCCGGCCCGCGCACAAGCCGGTCACCACGGCCTGATCCGGGCCTCCGTCGGCGGACCGTCGTCGGTACTGCGCGTGACCACAGTGGTCACGCACCGTACCGGCGGCGGTTTTCGTTGTGCCGCAACGGCTCTTCGGCGGGAAGACCCTTGGCGAACGGCGCAGGAGGCTCTACCGTGCGGGGCCATGAACAAGACCCAGCTGGTGGACGCGCTGGCGGCGCGCCTCGGTGACCGGCGCACCGCGGCGTCCGCAGTGGACGGAGTCCTGGACATCATCGTGGACACGGTCGGTTCCGGCGGGTCGGTGACCCTCACCGGGTTCGGCGTGTTCGAGGCGCGGGCGCGGGCGGCGCGCGTGGCCCGCAACCCGCGCACCGGCGAGACGGTCCCGGTGCCGCCGACCACGGTCCCGGCCTTCCGCCCGGGCACCGCCTTCCGGACCACGGTGGCCGGCAACGACGGCGCCGCCGCGACCGCGAAGAAGGCCCCGGCGCGCAGCCCGCGCCCCGCGACCCGCGCGGCCCGCTCGTCGGGCTCGTTCGCCGCGGAGGAGGCCGTCGCGGCCCCGGCGCCGAAGAAGACGGCCCGCTCCACGGCCGCGAAGGCGACCGCGACGAAGGCCAAGGCCACCGAGAAGGCGCCGGTGAAGGCCGCCGCCAAACCGGCCGCGAAGAAGACGACGGCCAAGGAGGCGGTCAAGGAAGCGGCGGCCAAGGTCGTCAAGGACAAGCCGGCCAAGAAGGCGAAGGCGAAGAAGTAATCCCGAGCCGCATCATGGTTCCACAACGCGCTCCGAGGGCCGCGGACCAGCGCATTATGGTTCCATAACGCGCCAGAGAGCCCGGCCTGACGGCGTTATGGCTCCATAGTGCGTTGGTTCAGGTGGGGCTGGGGTAGTAGTCGGCGGTCCTCAGGGCGCCGGTGGGGTCGGTCGTGAGCACCCACGTGCTGCCCTTGCGGGAGGGCACGGGGGTCTTCTCAGGGTCCGGCACGCCCGTGACCAGCGGGTCGTACTCGTCGAGCAGGGTCTCGACGACGTCGGGGATCACCCCGCCCTGGCTGCAGAGCACGGTCAGGCCGGGGCGGGCGAGCAGCTCGCGGAAGCGGGCGAGCCCCGCGGCCGGGTCCTGCCAGTAGCCCTCCTCGCCGAGCAGCGGCTCGCGCTCGATCTTCGCGCCGTGCGCGTCGGCGTACGGGGAGATCGTGTCGACGCAGCGCACCGGCACCGCGGAGTGGAAGCGCTCCGGGGCGAACCGGCCGAGGAAGTCGACCAGGTGCTCGGCCTGCGTGCGCCCGACGCCGGAGAGCGGGCGAAGGTCGTCGTCGCCCTCCCAGTCCTTGCGGCTGCCCGCCTTCGCGTGCCGGACCAGGAGCAACACCGAGGTCGGCGCGGTGAACCGCTCGAGGACCTCGACGTCGTGGGCGTAGCTCAGCTGCACGCCCGCCTCGGCGGGCGGGAGCCAGACCAGCTCGTCGATCTCGTCGTTGGCCAGGAACCCCGTGGACTCCCGCGCCTCGGCCGACCAGTACCGGACGAGCTTGCTGCCCTCGGGCACGCGGTAGCGCACGTCGCCGAGCCGGGCGCCGAGCCGCGCCCGCACCCCGGTCTCCTCCCAGGTCTCGCGCAGTGCGCAGGCGGCCAGCGACTCGCCGTTGTCGAGCTTGCCCTTCGCGAAGCCCCAGTCGTCGTACTTGTGCCGGTGCACCAGTGCGACCTGTGGCCCGGCGTTGGTCGAGCGCCACAGGACCGTGCCCGCGGCCAGGACGTCGGCCCCGAGCGCCGCGTACAGGTCAGACATCCGGGTGGCCGGCCCTCACTCGTCGACCTGCGACCGCGAGGCGTGCGCGATCATCAGCTCCGCCTGGTGGTCCCGCACCTTCTCCAGGTCTGTGCCCTTCGGCGGGGAGGGCTCCCACGTGCCGTCGCCCTCCAGGACCCAGCAGCGGGTGGCGGGGTCGAGGCAGGAGTCGAAGACGTCGCCGAGCTGCCGGGCGAGCTTCGGGTCGGCGACCCGCAGCAGCACCTCGACGCGGCGGTCGAGGTTGCGGTGCATCATGTCGGCGCTGCCGAGCCAGTACTCGTCGGCCGCCCCGAAATGGAAGATCCGGGAGTGCTCCAGGAAGCGCCCGAGGATCGAGCGCACCTGGATGTTCTCGCTGAGCCCCGGCACGCCCGGCCGGATCGCGCAGATCCCGCGGACCACGATGTCGACCGGCACCCCGGCCTGCGAGGCCCGGTACAGCGCGTCGATCACCTGCTCGTCGACCAGGGAGTTGACCTTGATCCGGACGCGCGCGGTGGGGTCCCCGGAGCGGTGCGACTCGATCTCGTCCTCGATGCGGCGGACGATCCCGCGCCGCACGCCGTAGGGCGCCACGAGCAGGCTGCGGTACGACGTCTGCCGCGAGTAGCCGGTCAGCGAGTTGAACAGGTCGGTGAGGTCGGCGCCGATCGTGGGGTCGGCGGTGAGCACGCCGATGTCCTCGTAGAGCCTCGCGGTCTTGGGGTTGTAGTTGCCGGTGCCGATGTGGCAGTAGCGCCGGATCGTCGAGCCCTCCTGGCGCACGACCAGCGAGGTCTTGCAGTGCGTCTTCAGGCCGACCAGCCCGTAGACCACGTGCACGCCGGACTTCTCCAGCTCGCGCGCCCAGCGGATGTTGGCCTGCTCGTCGAACCGCGCCTTGATCTCCACCAGCGCGACGACCTGCTTGCCGGCCGCCGCCGCGTCGATCAGGGCGTCGACGATCGGCGAGTCGCCCGACGTCCGGTAGAGCGTCTGCTTGATCGCCAGCACGTTCGGGTCCGCCGCGGCCTGCTCGATGAAGCGCTGCACGCTCGTCGAGAAGGAGTCGTACGGGTGGTGGACCATGACGTCGCCCTCGCGGAGCGTGGCGAACACGCTGCGCGGCATCTCCCGCTCGCCGAAGGCCGGGTGCGTGGCCGGGCGGAAGGGCTCGTCCTTCAGGTCGGGGCGGTCGGCGCCGTAGACCTCCCAGAGGCAGGTGAGGTCGAGCAGCCCGGGCACGGTCACGACGTCGCCCGGGTCGACGTCGAGCTCGCGCAGCAGCAGCTCCAGCACGTGCTCGCTCATGGTGTCGACGACCTCGAGCCGCACGGGCGGGCCGAAGCGGCGGCGGGCGAGCTCGCGCTCGAGGGCCTGCAGGAGGTCCTCGTCGCGGTCCTCCTCGACCTCGAGGTCGGCGTTGCGGGTCACGCGGAAGGCGTGCACCTCCGCGACCTCCAGGCCGGGGAACAGCTCGCCGAGGTGGGCGCTGATGAGGTCCTCGATCGGCAGGAACGTGACGTCCCGGCCCGGCTTGCCCTCGTCGTCCTGCACCCGGACCAGGCGCGGGACGTTGTTGGGCACCTTGACCCGGGCGAAGCGCTCGGTGCGGCTGTCGGTGTCCCGCACCGTGACGGCCAGGTTCAGGGAGAGCCCGGAGATGTACGGGAAGGGGTGTGCGGGGTCGACGGCCAGCGGCGTGAGCACCGGGAAGACCTGCGCGGCGAAGTAGTCCGACAGGCGCAGACGCTGGGCGTCGGACAGGTCGCTCCAGCGGCGGATGTGGATGCCGTTCTCGTCGAGCTCGGGGCGCACCTCGTCGAGGAACACGCGGGCGTGCGCCTCGGAGAGCTGCTGGCTGCGCTCGGCGATCCGCGCGAGCTGCTCGCGCGGGGACAGCCCGTCGGCGCTGCGCACGGCGAGGCCGGTCTCGTCCCGACGCTTCAGCCCGGCCACGCGGACCATGTAGAACTCGTCGAGGTTGCTGGCGAAGATCGCGAGGAACTTCGCGCGCTCCAGCAGCGGCTGGCTGGTGTCCTCGGCCAGCGCGAGCACCCGGGCGTTGAAGTCCAGCCAGGAGAGCTCGCGGTTGAGGTAGCGGTCGTCGGGCAGCCCGCTCGGCGCGGCCAGGGTGGTCGGCGCGGGCGGTCCGATCGGGGCGGCGCCCGCCCCGTTCGCGGTGGTCGGGGCGGTGGCGGTGCTCGCGCTCGTGGGAACGGGCGCCGGCCCGGGCGCGGCCGCCTCGACCTGGGCGCCGGCCCGCGAGGCGCGCACCGGGGTGGCCCGGCGGCGCGGGGCGGCCTTCTTCGCGGTCGACCGGCGGCGGCCGTTGGTCCCGGCGGCGCCGGTCTCGGTGTTCTCGGGGCCCGTGCTCACCGCCGGGATTCTTCCGCACCGGCCGCCCCTCCGACTCGTCGGAGCGACCGACATCCGGGTGAACTCTCGGTCACGAGCGGATCACGAATGGCGGTTGACCTGCGACGGCGGGGTCGCTTGTGCCGGAAATCGCAACCGTGCCGCGGTCCGCCGGGCGGATCCCGATGATCCACGGGCGAAGCCGGCCGGAGAATGCGTCACTGGCACGATGACTCCCATGCGGATCGCGTGCGTCGGCGCCGGCCCCGGCGGGCTCTTCTTCGCCGTTCTCGCGACGAGAATCCCCGGCGTCACCGATGTCACCGTGTTCGAACGGGCCGCGGAAGGCGCGCCGCGCGGATGGGGCGTCGTCTTCTGGCCGGACCTCGTGGCACAGGTCGAGGCCGTCGACCCGCCTTTCGCCGAGTCGTTGCGGGAATTCCGCTACACCTGGCACGACCAGGTCGTCGAGCTCGACGGATCCGACGTGCGGTTCACCGCGTCGGGTTACGCCATGGGGCGCCACCTCATGCAGAAGCTGCTCGTCGACCGGGCGCGCGAGGTCGGGGTGCGCGTCGAGTTCGAGCGGCCGATCGGGCGCGCGGCCGACCTCGAGGGGTACGACCTGGTCGTCGCGGCCGACGGAGTGCGCAGCGTCCTGCGGGACCAGGCCTCCGCCATCCGTACGGAGGTCGTCGAGGGCCGCAACCGCTACATCTGGCTGGGCACGGAGAAGCAGTTCTCCTCGTTCAGCTTCCCTTTCGTGAAGAGCCCGGCGGGCTGGCTGTGGGCGCACGCGTACGCCTTCGGCGAGGCCGGCAGCACCTTCATCGTGGAGACGACCGAGGAGACCTGGCGGGCCCTCGGCCTCGACACGCTCGGTCCGGACGAGACGCTGCGCCTGCTCGAGTCGACCTTCGCCGAGCAGCTCGACGGGCACAAGCTCGTCCTGCAGGAGGAGGCGCGCGGAACTGCCCCCTGGCGGCGGTTCGCCACGGTCCGCAACTCGGCGTGGACGGACGGGACCCTCGCGCTGGTGGGCGACGCCGCGCACACGACCCACTTCAGCGTCGGTTCGGGCACCCGGCTGGCGCTGGAGGACGCGATCGCCCTGGCCCGGCACCTGGAGCAGGCGCCGACCCTCGCGGAGGCCCTCGCCGGGTACGGGCGCGAGCGCGCCGAGGCCCTGGAGGTCACGGCGCGGCAGGCCCGGTCGAGCGCGGCCTGGTTCGAGGCCGTCCCACGGTACGTCGAGCGCCCGGCCCGGGACTTCGCCCGGCTGCTGGTCGAGCGACGGCGCTTCGTCGCGCGCCGGACGCCGGGGCTCTACCTGGCGCTGCACCGGCTGACCACCGTGCCGGTGCTCGGCGCGGCGATCAACCGGACGCTCGCGGTCACCCGGACGGTTTTGCCGCGGGTGGTGGGGCCGCTGCGTCGCCGCTTCGCGGGCTGAGCAGGCGGGCGCGCACGTCCTGCACGAGCGCGGCGGCGACCCGTCGGGGCGGCTCGTGCCGGGCCCGCGCGGAGAGCACGCCGGGGACGTACCGGGTGAGCAGGGGCGTCGACGCCCGCTTGAGCTCGGCGTAGGCGCGGGTCGCGTGCCGCGCGGCGACCGGGGCGAGGCCGCGGACGGTGCACGGGACGAACCGGGTGTGGTGGGTCGTCCCGCGGTCGGCCCAGCGGAGCTTGTAGTCGAAGGCGTCGATGCGGAAGTCGAAGTCGAGGCCGAGGTCGAAGGCCAGCCGCACGCACTCCTCGATGAGGACGTTGCCGGCGCCCAGCGAGGCGCGGGACTCGTCGAACGCCATGACGAAGCCCTCGAGCGCGCGCCCGGAGCGGTAGCAGACCGAGGCGGAGATCAGCTCGTCGTCGAGCGTCACGCCGACGACGAGCGGGCGAACCGCCGCACCGGCGGGGGTCCCGTCGAGCAACTCGTGGAAGAACACCTCGCCCGACCCGTCGCTGATCCACGGCGTGGTCTTGTGCCGGCGGACCAGCCACTCGCGTTTGCGCGCGAAGATCCAGTCGACCGCCCGGTGCCCGAAGGCGGGATCGCCGTCGGAGCTGCGGAAGGCGACGGTGCCGGCCTTCTGCAGACGACGGCGGTTGCGCCGCATCTCCCACCGCAGCTTCTGGGGCCGGGTGGCCAGCCAGGCGTCGAACCCGTCCGCGGGCCGGACGGCGAGGGGCGAGGAGGTCGTCGAGGCGAATGCGAGCGAACCGAGACGACCGCCGACCGGGAGCGGTGCCTCGGGCTGGTGGTACACGGCGAGCACGTCGGCGAGCCGGGTCGCGTGCGCGGTCGCGAGCTCGAGGGCCTCCGCGGCGTGCTCGCCCGGCCGGACCAGGGGAGCGGCGTACTCCTGTGTGCTCCGGTTGCCGAGGTGGGCGGCCGTCGTGTGGCCGCGTCGGCGTTCGACGTGCAGGGGCCAGATCAGGAGGAGCTCGGCGCCGCGCCGCACGGTGATCACCGCCAGCTCGGCGCCGCGGGGCTCGGCCAGATGCGTCCACGCGACGCGGTTGTAGAGAAACGTCCGGCTCAGCGAATGATCGGGAACCGCGTCGAGCAGTTCGCCCCACCCGCTCTCGAGCGCGTCGAGTTCGGCCGTTGATCGCACCACCTCGACGGCAGGGCGAATGAAGGAATCCATGCCTGGGGAACTCCGACGTCGGGACGGCGCGATTCACGGGCGGCCGTGGCGTCTTCTCCACCGATCCGGCTGCCGGGAGAATTGAGCCTAAAGCAGCGCCGCGGGTGCCGCGATTCGGGCCGGAGCGCCCGAATTGTCTTCGGCGAGCTTCCTCCTCGCCTCACACCGACCAGGGCAGGCTGACGCGATGGTCGCCTCCCTCGTGCTGGTCGCCCTCGTCGTGCTCGCCGCCGTCAGCGGGGAGACCGGGCTGGGCGGGGCGGTCGCGCTCGCCGCCGTCGCGGTGCTGTGGTTCCTGGTCAACGGGCGGATGGAGGGGCCGACCCTCCTGATCGTCGCCCCGACCCACGGGCTCACCGGCGGCGATCTCGCCGGCATCGCCGCCCTGGTGATCGCCGGGTGGCGCGCCGCCGCGGTCCTGCGTCGTCGACGCGCCGCCTGAGGGGGTCGAGCGCTCCAGGAACCGCAGCAGCTCGACAGGGAAGGGCAGGACCAGGGTGGAGTTCTTCTCCGCCGCCACCTCGACGACGGTCTGCAGCAGCCGCAGCTGCAGCGCGGCGGGATTGGCGGCCATCACCTGGGCCGCCTCGGCGAGCTGCTTCGACGCCTGCAGCTCGCCCTCGGCCGTGATCACCCGGGAGCGGCGCTCGCGCTCGGCCTCGGCCTGCCGCGACATCGAGCGCTTCATCGACTCCGGCAGCACCACGTCCTTGATCTCCACGCGGTCGATGTGCACGCCCCAGCCGACCGCGGGGTTGTCGATCATCAGCTCGAGGCCCTGGTTGAGCCGCTCGCGGTTGGAGAGCAGGTCGTCGAGCTCGCTCTTGCCGATGATCGAGCGCAGCGAGGCCTGCGCGACCTGCAGGATCGCCGAGCCGTAGTCCTGGACGTCGACGGCCACCCGCACCGGGTCGACCACGCGGTAGTAGACGACGGCGTCGACCCGGACGGTGACGTTGTCGCTGGTGATCCCGTCCTGGGCCGGGATCGGCAGGGTCACGACCTGCATGCTGACCTTCTGCATGCGGTCCGCGATCGGGATGAGCGTCGCGAGCCCGGGCCCTCTCGTCTGCGGCTGCAGCCGGCCGAACCGGAAGACCACCCCCCGCTCGAACTGCTGCACCACGCGGACACTGGTCGCGGCGCTCACCAGCATCATGAAGCCGACGACCACGAGAACCATCCAGAGAACGGTCATCACGCGCCTCCCCGCAAGCCTGGATTATCGACCCGCTCCCGGCCGTTGACCAGGCCTTACCGGCAGACGAAGAGCCCGGCCGTGCGGGGCCCGACGCCCAGGGTGCAGGCCTCGCGGAGGTCGGCCTCGGTGTCGACGTCCCGGCGCAGGCCGGGCAGCTCACCGGTCAGCGGGACGGCGCCCGACTCCTTGTGTGCGACGGCGGAGCCGGGGCCGAAGCGGGGATCGAGGGGGGCACCCGCGGGGGCGAGGAGGAGCGTGGTGCCGTCGCCCTGGGCGTCGGTGCAGAAGGCGCGGGTGGCGGCTTGCGCGATCGCCTCGTCGAGCTCCTCGGGCTTCAGGGCCGGGAGGTCGGCCTGCAGGGCGCCGCGGGCGAGGTCGCGTGGCAGCAGCGCGGCCCCGTGGACGAGAGCGGCGTTGAGGCCCGCCGCCGGCTCGTCGCGCACGATCCGCACACCCGTCCCGGCCAGCTCCCGCCCGACGGTCGCGTCACTCGTCACGACGACGACGGCGGCCACGCGCCCGGCGGCCAGCACGGCGTCGAGGGTGTCCAGGGCGAGCGCGAGGGCGAGCTCGGCGTGCCGGGCCGGGTCGCCCACCCCGCCGTCGGCCGCCCCGCGCAGCCGGGACTTGGCCGCGTCGAGCCCCTTGACGGGCACGACCAGACCCACTTCGCGGCTGCTCACCACCCCATCGTTCCACTCGGGGAGCGTGTCGGTGGACCGCGCCCGGGCGGGCAGGGAAGGATCGGCGTCGATCGACGACAGGAGAGGGGCACCGGTGGCGCGCGAGAAGGGCGGGTTCTGGGTCGGGGTGGCGGCCGCGGTCTTCTATCCGCTGTCGTACCTGACGGGGAGCCCGCACTACGAGGGTCGTGAGCACCTGCCCGCGGAGGGCGGGGCGCTGGTCGTCGCGAACCACATCTCCTACCTGGACCCCGTGTACACGGCGCTGTGGGTGCACACCGCCCGCCGCGTGCCGCGCTTCCTGGCCAAGGCGAGCCTGTGGAAGATCCCGGTCTTCGGGAAGGTGCTGGCCGGCTCCGGGCAGATCCCGGTCTACCGCGACTCCGCCGACGCCCAGCAGAGCCTCCGCGCGGGCGTCGAGGGACTGACCGAGGGCAAGGTCGTGGTGATCTACCCGGAGGGCACGATCACGCGGGACCCCGAGGGCTGGCCCATGCACTCGCGCACGGGGGCGGCGCGGCTGGCGCTGTCGTCGGAGGTGCCGGTGTTGCCGATGGTGCACTGGGGAACCCGTGAGGTGTACGACCACTACAACAAGAAGTTCCGGCCACTGCCGCGGACGCAGATCACGGTGAAGGCCGGCGCGCCGATCGACCTGTCCGCGTACCGCGGCAGGCCGATCGACGCGACGATCCTCCGCGAGGTGACCGAGCTGTTCATGACCCGCTGCAAGGAGCTGCTCGCCGAGGTCCGGGACGAGACGCCGCCGCCGGGCTTCTACCGCCGGGCCGCCGGGGGCCGGACCGCCGAGGCGGCGACCCCGGAGGCCGAGCGGGACGGCGGGCCGGCGTGAGGGGCCTCGCCAAGATCGCGGTCCTCGGTGCCGGGTCGTGGGGGACGGCGTTCGCCAAGGTCGTCGCCGACGCCGGGCGCGAGGTCGTGCTCTGGGCGCGGCGGCCCGAGGTGGCCGCTGCGATCCGCGACCGCCACGAGAACGCCGACTACCTGCCCGGTGTCGCCCTCCCCGAGAACCTCTCCGCGACGTCGAACGCCGCGGCGGCGCTCGACGGTGCGGACGCCGTCGTCCTCGCCGTGCCGTCGCAGACGCTGCGGGCGAACCTGGCGGACTGGAAGCCGCTGCTCCCGCCGGGGCGGACGCTGGTGAGCCTGGCGAAGGGCGTCGAGCTGGGGACGCTCAAGCGGATGAGCGAGGTGATCGCCGAGGTGGCGGCGGTGCCGGCGGAGCAGATCGCCGTCGTCTCCGGACCGAACCTGGCGCGGGAGATCGCACAGGGCGAGCCGACGGCCACGGTGATCGCGTGTGCGGACCACGAGCGGGCAGTGGAACTGCAGGCCGCCACCTCGAACGACTACTTCCGCTCGTACACCAACACGGACGTCGTGGGCTGCGAGCTGGGCGGCGCGGGCAAGAACGTGATCGCGCTGGCCGTCGGGATCGCGGCGGGGATGGGGCTGGGCGACAACAGCCGCGCCTCGCTCATCACCCGCGGCCTGGCCGAGACCGCCCGCCTGGGCGCGGAGCTGGGCGCGGACCCGTTGACCTTCGCCGGGCTCGCCGGGCTCGGCGACCTGGTGGCGACGTGCTCGTCGCCGCTCTCCCGCAACCGCACCTTCGGCGAGCACCTGGGCCGCGGCGAGACCCTCGCCCAGGCCGAGGCGGCCAACCACGGGCAGGTCGCCGAGGGCGTGAAATCCTGTGTGTCGATCTGCGAGCTCGGGGAACGGCACGGGGTGGAACTACCGATCGCCGACGCCGTGCGGCGGGTGTGCCACGAGGGCTACTCGGCCACCGCCATGGCGAAGGAACTGATCTCGCGGGCGCCGAAGCCCGAGTGACCCCGTGAGTGGCAACTGCCCCTAGAGCGGCAGTCGGCACTCACGACCACCGCTGACCTGGGAGGACGATGAGCGGGGACGGGACGCGCTGCGTCTGGGGCGGGCATCCTCCGGGCGCGGTGGGCGACGCCGTGCACCCCGGCCCGGTGCTGTCGGCGACCTTCGACCTCGGGCTCCCGCACGACCCGCAGCCCGAGTACTTCTACGGCCGCGCCGGCAACCCGACGTGGAGCGCCTACGAGGCCGCGGTCGGCGACCTCGAGGGCGGGGAGTGCGTCGCGTTCGCCTCCGGCATGGCCGCACTGTCCACGGTGATGCGGCTGTGCGCCCGCCCCGGCACCGCCGTCGTCCTGCCGAGCGACGGGTACTACATCGCCCGGCTCGTCGCCTCCGAGGAGCTCGCGCCAATGGACGTCGAGGTGCGGGAGTTCGGGACGGCGGGGGCGTGGGAACCGCTCAACGGCGCCTCCCTCGTGCTGCTGGAGACACCGTCGAACCCGGGGCTCGAGGTGTGCGACATCCGAGCCATCGCCGAGGCCGCGCACGCCGCCGGCGCGCTGGTGGCCGTCGACAACACCACCGCCACGCCACTGGGGCAGAAGCCGCTGCCGCTGGGGGCCGACTTCGTCATCGCCAGTGACACCAAGGCGCTGGCCGGGCACGGGGATGTCGTCCTGGGGCATGTGACGTGCGCCGACCCGATCCTCGCTGGACGCGTCCGGGCCGCCCGCACCCGCAGCGGCGCGATCCCCGGCCCGATGGAGACCTGGCTGGCGCACCGGGGCCTCGGCACGCTCGACCTGCGGCTGGAGCGGCAGGCGAAGAACGCGCACGCGCTGGTCCAGGCGCTGCTCGGGCACCCCGCCGCGTCGAATGTCCGGTGGCCCGGCCTGCCCTCCGACCCCTCCCACGCGGTGGCGTCGCGGCAGATGCGGCGCTGGAACGGGATCCTGCGCTTCACGTTGCCCTCGGCCGAGGCGGTGGGGGAGTTCCTCGCCGCATCTCGGCTGGTGTCGTCGTCGACCAGCTTCGGCGGGCTCCAGACCTCCGCCGACCGGCGGGCGCGCTGGGGCGACGCCGTCCCACCCGGGCTCCTCCGGCTGTCGGCGGGCTGCGAGGACACCGACGACCTCGTCGCCGACGTGCTCGGGGCGTTGGACGCGGTGCGGAGCTGAGCCGTGGAGGCCGAGCCGCTCGACGCGACCACCCCGGCGGAGTGGCGCGCGTGGCTCGCCAAGCACGGTGAGACCGCACAGGAGGCCTGGGTCGTCATCCCGCACGCCCGCTCCGGCCGGCCCGGGCTCACACACCGGCAGGCCCTCGAGGAGGCGCTCTGCTTCGGCTGGATCGACGGCCTCTCCCGCAAGCACGACGCGTCGTCCCGCAAGCAGCGGTTCAGTCCGCGCAGCGCGCAGAGCGCGTGGAGCACCATCAACCGCGAGCTCGTCGCACAGCTGATCGCGGAGGGCCAGATGACGCCGGCGGGTCAGGCGGCGATCGACGTCGCCAAGGCCAACGGGATGTGGATGCTGTTGGCCGACGCCCAGGCAGGGATCGTGCCTCCCGACCTGCGTGCCGCTCTCGACGACGACCCGGAAGCCGCCGCGGGGTGGGAGGCGATGACACCCTCCACCCGTCGAGCCCACCTCGAGGCCCTCGCCCGGGCGAAGAAGCCGGAGACGCGGCTTCGCCGCATCGCCGCCACCGTGGCGGCAGCGCGCGACGAGGCCAGCTGAATCACGCTGGATTCGGAGATCACGAGCTGATAACGGATCCCGGGCGGCCGACGAACCACTCGGCAACGCGTAGGACGGCGGCGGGTGTCCCCCTCACACGGCACTCGTCAGCCGGTGCGGCCACGCTGCGGTCATCCCCCCGCCGCAGCGTGGCCGCACGTTCCCCGCTGTGATCACGTGTTTCGAGCGCCGAGAATCCGTGCCGCCGTGGACCGGTCAATCCCGCTTGTGGCGGCGCGGAGATAGAGGCCGTTGACGGCGGCGGCGACGAGTTCGGCGCGGTCAGGAGCCAGGCGTTGGGCCAGCTCATCCAACGCCCGGTCCCACCGCTCCAACTCGCCGCGGAGGTCGGGGCGGCGCGCGGCGAGCAGGTAAAGGTCGTACTCGGCGATCGTGCGCTCACGGTCCTGTGCCGCATAGTCGGCGATGAGGTCGGCTAGGCCCTCGAGTGACTCGACCGTGCTCAGGTCGTCGACGTACCGGTCGTTGACCTCCCGCAGCGCCGTGATCAGCAGCTCGTCAACGCTCGCGAAGTAGTACAGCACCGCACTGGGCGGCAGCTCCGCCTCCGCGGCGACCGCCCGCTGCGTCACCGCCGCCACGCCGCTCCGGCCGACGAGCCGGAGCGTGGCGTCGAGCAACGCCCGACGCCGGATCGCCCCCTTGCGGAGCCGTCCGTCGGCGATCTCAGGCGGCATGCGAGGTCCGGCCCAGCTCCAACGCGAGCACCCCGGCGATGACCAGCACGATCCCGCCGACCTGCACCCAGCTCAGCGACTCGCCGAGGAAGAACGCACCGATGAGGGCGATGAGCGCGACCCCCACGGCCGCCCACACCCCGTACGCGACGCCGATCGGCATCCCGCCGGAGAGCGCCCGGGAGAGCGAGTAGAAGGCGATGCCGTAGCCCAGCACCACGATCACCGACGGCCAGAGCTTGCTGAAGCCGTCCGAGAAGCGGAGGGCGACCGTGCCGGTCACCTCGGCCACGATCGCACCGGCGAGCCAGAACCACATGCCCGCCAGGCTACTTGAGCGATCGCTCCAGAAGTCAGAGGAACATCATCAGCAGGATCGCGAGCAGCGCCAGCACCGGCAGGGCCGCGGCAGCCCACACCAGCGGGTCCCGACGCCGGCTGACCTCGACGGGCTCGGGCAGCTCGGCCAGGTAGTCGTCGAACTTGACCCGGGGCTCGGGCACGCCGTGCTGCGGCACCACGGGCAGGAGCTGGGTGGCGGGCTCGATGTCGGGCAGGACGAGCGGGCGGCGGGGGCTGGACACGGCGTTCCTCTCTCGGCGGGACTCGACAGGCTCATCGCCGGCCGGAGCCCCCGCGTGACAGGAAGCCGCCGACATCGTCATCTCTGACGACGCCGCGCGCGAAGAACCTGCCAAGTGCGGATTCCGGCAACCACCAGACCTGCTATGCCCGCGAGATCGCCGCCGGTCAAGCCCTTGCTCTCGGAGACGGCGACGAGCACGACGCCTTCCATCGGCTTGTTGACCAGCAGCCAGGCAACGGAGACGAGAGCGAGGAGGGCGGCGCCCACGAGCCCCGTCTCGCTGCTGAACCCCGCCAGGACCACGAGGAGGACGAGGACGACGGCGGCGAGCATCTACAAAGTGTCCCCGACCGGCCGGTGGAGACCGAGGCCACTCGGCGGCCGATCATGGCCGCTCACCAGCACCGCGTGTCCGCCTCAATATCACACGTGCGTAACCCGGCTCTCGTATGGTCGACTTACCTCATCCGAGCGGAGGTGGTCGCGTGCCGGATCGACAACCCCAACCCCTCGTCGCCGTCCCCGAACCCGGGGAGGGGGAGACGGGGGCAGGGAGTGCCGGGGTGACGGCTCTCCCGCCGGGTTCACGGGTGCTGCTGCTCAACGCGAGTTTCGAGCCCCTCGCCGTCGTCACGGCCAAACGCGCGATCGTCCTGATGCTCTCCGGTAAAGCCGAGTGTGTGCAGGCCGCCCTCGAAGGGGCGGCCTTCCATTCGGAGAACCTGACTGTCCCCGCACCGTCCGTCATGCGGCTCTCCCGGTACGTGCGGGTGCCCTACCGCCGCGCGGTGCCCATGACCCGGGCCGGCGTCCTGCGCCGCGACCTTCGGCGTTGTGGCTACTGCGGCAAGAAGGCCGACACGATCGACCACGTGATCCCGCGCAGCCGGGGCGGCGCGCACAGCTGGGAGAACTGCGTCGCCGCCTGCAGAGCCTGCAACTCGAAGAAGGCCGACAAGCTGATCGACGAGATCGGCTGGGCCCTGCGAATCACGCCGAAGCCGCCGAGTCGAGCAGCGGGGGGAGTGCTGGTACTGGCCGTCGAGCCGCATCCGGCCTGGGAGCCGTGGTTGGCCCAGGCCGCCTGATACTCAAACGGCCCGCCCCCGAGCGCGGGGACGGGCCGTTCGCGCACTGATCGGGGCGGTGGGCCGATCAGTACGACCCGCCGCAGGGCGCGGCGGGAGTCTCTGCCCCGATGGTCGCCGAGGAGTGCCCGTTCGTTAACCCTCGGTGCTGGAGATACTCAGCTTTGATGAGGATGCGGGGTCATGGCCGGAAGGCCGCGAGCGACGGCAGCGCAGCCCCGTTCCAGTCGAACATCGTGAGGTTGGCGTAGGGGTTGCCCTCGCCGTGGTCCCAGCCCACCCCGGGGAGCCAGGCGGGTTCCCACACGACGAAACCGCGGCCGCGGCCGTCGGGCACCCCGTTCACCACCGTCCGCAGCCCCTCGAAGTAGGCGGCCTGGCCCTCGGGTGTCGCCGGGAACCGGGCTGCATCGGGCAGTTCGTCGAGGCGCGCCGCGTAGTACTCCGTGCCGTCGGCCCTCTCGAGCGTCCACGGGTACGAGGTCTCGACGACCACGACATCCTTGCCGTACCGGCGCGCAAGATCACCGAGGTTCGCGGCGAGTGTGTCCAACGAGCCGTGCCAGAACGGGTAGTAGGACAGGCCGATCAGATCGAACTCCACTCCGCGGGAGGTGACCGCGTCGTAGAAGTAGCGGGCTCCGCCGTTGTCGCCGCCTCGGTCGATGTGGACCATCGTCTCCAGAGGTGCGGTGGCCCCGTCGAGCGCTCCCGCGAGACCGGCCTTCAGGAGCTGGACGAATGCGTCCCAGTGCTCGTGGCCCCGCTCGTAGACCTTGCCGACGGGCCACAGCATCCCCGTCGTGATCTCGTTGCCGACCTGGATCATCGCCAACGGCGTGCCCTGCCGCGCGAACGCCGCGACGGCGTCGCGCGTGTAGCCCCGGACGGTCTCGCTCAGGCGCCCCAGGTCCTGGTCGGCCCAGGCCCCGGGCTCGGACTGGCTGTACTGGTCGGCCCAGAAGTCCGAGTAGTGCAGGTCGAGCAGGATGTCGCAACCGGCGTCGTGAGCCCGTCGACCGAGCGTGAGCGCGGACTGGAGTGTGCTGTATCCGGGGGGCGGGTCGACCCACGCCCGCAGGCGAACGAGGTTCGCACCGCGGGCCGCCAGGAGCCGCTCGACCGGTGCCGTCACGCCGCCGTCGTCGTACCGTGCGCCGATCGCCTCCATCTGCAGAGTGAAGGAGAGGTCGGCACCCCGGATCCGCTCGCGGGGGATCGGGCCGGAGACAGCTCCGACCTCGGGAGCGCTGCATCCAGTCACGGCCGCACCCACCAGAAGTCCGGCGGCGGACAGCAGTTGCCGTCGGGTGGGCACGGAGATCCTCCGGAACGGTCGGGCTGCGGGACGGAAAGGCGCCTGGCCGGCGGCCCGGGTCGGGCCGCCGGCCAGGTCACGGTACTGCGGTCAGTGCTGCGAACGGCCGAGCGCACGCACCGTCCATCCCGCCGATCGCCACGCGGCCATGTCGAGGGTGTTCCGCCCGTCGATCAGCACCGGCTCGCGGACCACCTTCAGCAGGCGGCCGGCGTCGAGCTCCCGGTACTGCGTCCACTCGGTGAGGTGCAGGACGAGGTCGGCCCGCTCGCACGCCTTCTCGATGTCCAGCGCGTAGTCGAGCGTCGGGAACTGGGCGCGGGCGTTGTCGATCGCCTCGGGGTCGTGTACCCGGACCTGACCGCCCTGCAGCTGGATCGCGGCCGCGATGTTCAGCGCGGGCGAGTCCCGCACGTCGTCGCTGTCGGGCTTGAAGGCGGCGCCGAGGATCGCGACGTTCTTACCGAGGAACGACCCTCCCACCAGCTCGCGGGCCAGGTCGACGGTGCGCTGGCGACGCCGCATGTTGACCTCGTCGACCGCCTTGAGGAAGGAGAGCGCCTCGCCGACGCCGAGCTCGCCGGCGCGGGCCATGAACGCGCGGATGTCCTTCGGCAGGCAGCCGCCGCCGAACCCGACGCCGGCCGAGAGGAACCGCCGCCCGATGCGGGTGTCGTGCCCGATCGCGTCGGCCAGGGTGACGACGTCGCCACCCGCGGCGTCGCAGACCTCGGCCATCGCATTGACGAACGAGATCTTCGTGGCGAGGAACGAGTTCGCCGCGACCTTGACCAGCTCGGCCGTCGCGAGGTCGGTGCTGATGTACGGGCAGCCGGCCGTCAGCATCGGCGCGTAGACCTCGCGCAGCATCGCGTCGGCCCGTTCGGAGGTCACGCCGACCACGAGCCGGTCCGGGCGGAGGGTGTCCTGGACCGCGAAGCCCTCCCTCAGGAACTCGGGGTTCCAGGCGAGCTCGGCGTCGACCGCCGGGTTCAGCTCGGCGATGCGCCCGGCGAGCCGGGCCGCCGTGCCGACCGGGACCGTCGACTTGCCGACGACGAGGCTGCCGTCGCGCAGGTGCGGCGCCAGCCCGTCGACGACCGCGTCGACGTACTTCATGTCGGCCGCGTAGGAACCCGGCTGCTGCGGGGTGCCGACACAGACGAAGTGGACCTCGCCGAACTCCCCGGCCTCCTGCAGCGAGTCCGTGAAGCGGAGGGACCCCGCGTCGACGGTCCGGCGCAGGAGTTCGGGCAGGCCCGGCTCGAAGAACGGCGGCCGGCCCTCGGACAGGGCGGCGAGCTTGCGGGGGTCGACGTCCACGCCGAGCACCTCGTGGCCGGAGTCGGCCATGCAGGCGGCGTGGACGGCGCCGAGGTAGCCGGTGCCGATGACGGTGATGCGCATGGTGTGTCCCTGGTGGTCAGGTGGCGGGGTAGCCCGAGGGGTTGAGTCGCTGGAAGCGCCACGCGTCCTCGCACATCGCGGTGAGGTCGCGGGTGGTCCGCCAGCCCCACGCCCGCTCGACGCGGCCGGGATCGGCGATGAGCATCGGGACGTCGCCGGAGCGGCGGCCCTCCATGCGGTAGGGGATCGGTCGCCCGACGGCGCGGCCGAACTCGGCGATCAGCTCCAGGACGGAGGCGCCCCGCCCGGCGCCGAGGTTGAACACGCGCAGACCCGGCTCGTCGTCGAGGTGGTCGAGCGCGACCCGGTGTCCGTCGGCGACGTCGACGACGTGGATGTAGTCCCGGATGCAGGTCCCGTCCGGGGTCGGGTAGTCGTTACCGAAGACGGGCAGCTCGTCGAGCCGTCCGACGGCGACCTGGGCCATGTAGGGCAGGACGTTGTTCGGGACGCCGGTCGGATCCTCCCCGAGCATGCCGCTGGGGTGCGCGCCGATCGGGTTGAAGTACCGCAGCGCGATCACCGACATCTCGGGGTACCGCACGCATGCGTCGCCCAGCAGCTGCTCGCAGATGTACTTGGTGCGGGCGTAGGGGTTTGTGGGCCCGGCCGGGTCGTCCTCGTCGAGCGGGACCTTGCTGGTGTCGCCGTAGATCGAGCACGACGACGAGAACACGAGCCGGTGCACGCCGTGGTCGTTCATCGTGCGTAGCAGGGCCGTGGTGCCGCCGATGTTGATGTCGAAGTAGTCCAGCGGGATCCGCACCGACTCGCCGACGGCCTTCTTGGCGGCGAAGTGGATCACGGCATTGATGTCGTGGTCGACGAAGACGGCGTCGAGCGCCGCGCGATCGCGCAGGTCCGCGTGGTGCAGGGTCAGCGGGCGGCCGGCGAGCTTCATCACCGCGTCGACCGCGCCGGGCGAGCTGTTCGAGAAGTCGTCGACCACGACGACCTCGTGGCCGTGGTCGAGCAGTTCGACGCAGGTGTGGCTGCCGATGAAACCGGCGCCGCCGGTTACCAGAACGGTCTCGGGCATAGTGGTTCCTTCCGGTCCCGGCTACCAGCCGAAGACGGACACGAAGTAGGCGGGGTACCGGGCGACGGCGACGGCGACCGGGGCGACGGCGAGGCAGGCCACGATCAGCGGCACCGCCGCGGTCTGGCGAACGGCGGAGGCGAACCGTCGCCCCGCGATGCGGGCCGCCTCCTGCGCATGGAGCAGCGGGACGGCGATGCCGACGCCGGCGTAGGTCACCCCGGCGAGCAGACAGAGGAAGACGTAGCCCGCAGCCTGGGTGAAACTCTCGGCGTAGAGCGAGGCGCCCGACATGACGAGCGTGACCAGCACGTACGGCAAGATCAGCCGGAGCGGCAGCGGTTCGAGCCCGCCTGCACCCTTGGGCGTGACCTTGAAGGTCGTCGGCCGGGGCCGGATCTTGTACAGGATCCCGACGGCGACGCCCCGCGCGATGTACGGCCACCGGGTCAGGCAGTACAGGTAGTTCTGCCAGCTGATCAGCGGCGCATCGGCCGGCCGGAGGAGGCCTCGTCGCTTGAGGAGCATCGCCAGCACCAGGACCCAGATCGAGATCGACCACCAGTGCAGCAGGAAGCCCACGTAGTCGACGTTGATCCACGGCACTCCGAGGACGGCGGCGATCGGAGCCAACGTGAGTCCGCCGACGGTCGTGAGGGCCAGCAGCGAGTAGAAGATGAGCGCGTAGACGAACCGGATCCGCAGCCGCCAGGGCAGCCGGGGCAGGTGGCGGGGGACCAGGCCCAGCATCACGACGGTCAGGCTCCGGGACCACTGGAACTCCTGGACCAACATCGCGGAGAAGGTCAGCGGCCCGTCGCCGTGCGCGTGGGCGTCGATGGCGAACGCGCCCTGCCAACCCGCCGAGTTGAGCAGGAAGGTGGTGGAGAAGTCCTCGGCCAGTTCCGGGCCGAGGCCGCCGATCTGCCGTAGAGCCTGCGTACGCACCGCGTAGTGCGAGCCGATGCACACCGGCGCGAGCCCCGCGCTGTGCCCGAGCTGTGCCGGCCCGTGGAAGGTCGCCTCGCGGTGCAACCGACCCATCGCGGACCACGACCGGTCCACATTGGTGTCACAGACGCTGGGGGCGGATACGTAGCCGATGGCGTCGTCGGCGAACGGGCGCACCATCTCCGCGAGGTAGCCGGGTTCCGGCTTGTGGTCGCAGTCGAGCTGGGACACCACGTCGTAGTGCTCGTACCCGTAGTGGTCGTAGAAGTAGGCGAGGTTGCCCTCCTTGACCTTCGTCCGACGCGGCCAGGAGTCACGGTGGTACGACGTGACGCCCTGGCGGGTCGAGATCCGCACGCCGTGCTCGGCGCACCACCGCCAGATCTCGTCGGTCGGCGCCTCGTCACAGAGCCAGACGTCGTAGGGATGGGGGTAGTCCTGCGTGAGCATCGCCTGCAGGGTGGCCTTCGCGACCTCGAACGGTTCCGACGGCGCCCGCGTGACGACGAAGGCCACCCGCAACGGCGGCACCCCGATCCGGGGCGAGATCCGCTTGAGCCTGTTGACCCCCACCATGAAGTAGATCGGCAGGCAGGACAGGTAGACGAGCAGGCAGCTGTTGATCGCGAGACCCACCCAGGTCACGCGGTGGCTCGGCTGGAACCACCAGACCCAGAAGTAGACCAGGCAGGCGACCCAGCCCGCCGACAGCAGGGCGACGACCACGCGGTCACGCGTCGACAGGACCGGCACGAACGACCTCGGGTCCACTCTGCGGCGCCGGTTGCGGCGGCGGTCGAAGGCCGGGCCGTCCCGATCGATCCGCGTGATCTGTCCCTGCGACAGCTCGGTCACGGCCTCGTAGGGATCGGTCGGCGGCGCCGGAGCGGTCGTGACGGGCGGCACGATCCGGAGGCGGGTCGTGACCGCGGTGGACAGGTCGTCTCGAGCCTGTGCGGCCGACTGTCGGCGCGCGGCTCCGTGCATCGGATGGCCCTCTCGGGTCGGGAAGGACGGGACTGCGGGACGACCGCGGCCGGGGTCGGGGAATGCGCTGGTCATGGTGCCGATGACGGGCGGTGCGGCCGGGTCAGGCCACTGCCGCCCGTGTCGTCCCGACGGCAGCCGGACCGACCTGCGCGGGAACCTCGACGGTGGGGGCGCCGTCCATCTGGCCACCGGCGATGGCCGGCCGGGCGGCCACGACCTCGTCCAGGTTCTGACGGAAGTAGTCGACGGTGAGCTGTAGGCCCACCTCGGCCGGGATCTCCGGGTTCCAGTCGAGGACCTCCTGCGCCCGGGTGATGACGGGCCTGCGGCGGGTCGGGTCGTCGATCGGCAGGGGGTGGTACTCGATGGGCGAGTCCGAACCGGTGATCCCCAGGACGAGCTCCGCGAGCTCGCCGACGGTCCGCTCTACCGGGTTGCCCAGGTTGACCGGACCCGCGTCGGTGGATTCGATCATCGCGACGAGACCGGCCACGAGGTCGTCGACGTAGCAGAAGCTGCGGGTCTGGGTGCCGTCGCCGTAGATGGTCAGCGGGTCCCCGTTGAGCGCCTGGGCGATGAAGCTGGTCACCACGCGTCCGTCGTGCGGCCGCATGCGGGGACCGTAGGTGTTGAAGATGCGGACGATCCCGGTGTCGACCCCGAGCGTCCGCCGGTACGCCGAGGTCAGCGCCTCGGCGAAGCGCTTGGCCTCGTCGTAGATGCTGCGCGGGCCGATGGGGTTGGCGTTGCCCCAGTACGACTCCGGCTGCGGGTGCACGAGGGGGTCGCCGTAGATCTCGCTGGTCGACGCGAGCACGAAGCGGGCGCCGTTGGCCTCGGCCAGGCGCAGCGCGTTCTCGGTCCCGCGGCTGCCGACCGCCATCGTCTCCAATGGACGGCGGTGGTAGTCCGGCGGCGAGGCCGGGCTCGCGAGGTGGGCCACGGCGTCGACCGGACCGGGGACGGTGAGCTCCGCCGACACGTCTGCGACGACGAGCGAAAAACGGGAATTCACTGTCAGATGCTGGACGTTCCCGGCACGGCCGGTCGACAGGTCGTCGACGCAGACGACGGTGTCACCGCGTGCAATCAGGGCGTCACAGAGGTGCGATCCGAGGAATCCGGCGCCGCCGGTCACCACAATTCGCATGACTTCTCCAGGGCAGGGGGAATGGGCGTGAGCGTGCTGATTCGGGGAGCGGACGCGGACGGCGTCGTCGCGTTGCGGCATGGCTCGGTGCGCCACGCTCAGTCGTTACGTCGGGTGGTGTCGATCACACTCAACCCGTGTCTTCGCAGCGCACGGCGCCTGGATTGTTACAGAGGCGTTGACGCTGCGTGTTAATGTCGTCGCAGTCCTGTCGGGGCCGACCGTGCGCGACCGTCGAGATCATCAGAACAGTGGATGGAAGGGTGGGGATCGGTAACGATCTCCGCCGGACCGGCGAATATGAGCGTATTCGCGGGTCAGTCGTCCGCGGACGTCTCCCATTGCGAGCACCCCGTGATGCACGGTTCTCAGGCAGTGGGAAACGTCGAGGAAACATCCGTTCCCCTCGTCCGCCCCGGAGGAGACCCGCATGGCCCCGCCCACGGGCACCCGCGCCGAGATCGTCCGCCGGATGCTCGACTCGGTCCCTCCAGGACTGTCCGTCCTGGACGAGAAGTCCGCCGGCCTGCTCTCCAGCTCGACCGACGAGCTCGAACGGATCTCCGGAGGGACCGCCGAGCACGACCGGTTCCGAGCAGTCGTCCGACGGGGCGTAGCCGGTCTGCGGCCCCTCGATCTCGCCGGGGAGACGGTTCTCGTCACCGGCGGAACGGGGTGCATCGGTACCGCGCTCCTCGAGCAGCTCGCCGCGACACCACACCGCCGGATCGTCAGCCTCAACCGCGGTATGACTCGTCCTCGACACCTCGTGCCCGGAGTCGAGTACCAGCAGGTCGACGTCCGGTCGGCCGACGACGTCGGTGCCGCGTTCCGCCGGATCCGGCCCGACGCCGTCTTCCACCTGGCGGCCGTCCGCGACCCGGGTGCGGCGGAGCGCGAGGTGCGCCGGACCGTGGAGACGAATGTCCTGGGCAGCCGGAACGTGTTCCGGGCGGCCGAGGAGGTGCGAGCGGGCCGGCTCGTGTTCGCCTCGACCGGCAAGGCGGTGCGCTACTTCACCCGCGACGTCTACGCCGCCACGAAGAAGATCGGCGAGGCTCTGCTGTCGGGGGTGACTCTCCCGGTGACCTCGGCCGTGCGGTTCACACACGTCGTGGACAACAGCCTCATCCTGGGCAAGCTGCGCCAATGGTGCGAGGGCGGCACGATCCGGCTGCACTCACCCGACATCGCCTTCTACGGCCAGTCGGCCCTCGAGTCCGCGCAGCTGATGGCGGCGGCGGCCGAGCGGTCCGGCTTGGTGACGCTGCGGAACCTGCAGTGGCCCTTCTCGTTGCTCGACCTCGCCCTGGGCGTTCGCCGTGAGGCGAGCAGCAGTGCCCCGATCTACTTCTGCGGGTACGAGGCGGGCTACGAGGCCGGCGTACACCCTGCGTCCTATGACCCGGGGACGGCGGGCGACGCCGGCCCTCTGATCAATGCGCTCGAGTCGTACTCGTGCGACTCGATTCTTTCTGATCAGGCGAACCGGATCGGCCTGCGGGGACGGCAGTCCGAGGCGGTGAAGGTGCGCATTGCGGAACTCGTGTCGGCGTGTGGCGACGGCGCGTCCGACGCCCGGCTTCGTGTGGTGCTGGCGGAGGCGACGTGGTCCGCCCTTCGGGCCTGCCTCCACTCGGCTCCGGCCGACGATCTGCAGCGTCTCGGGCGCTTCGCCGCGTCGGCCCACCCGGGTCGGGCAGCCCATCCCGACCACCTCCTGGTCGACGACGTCATCGCCGAGGCGGTCCGGCCGAGCGGTCTGGCCGCGGGAGTCTGAAGGCTCAGGTTCCTGGTTTGCGTGCGACCAGCCGCTCGACCACGCCGAGGGCGAACCGCTCGCGTCGCTCGACCTGCAGTCCGGCCGCGAGGACGTGGTCCAGCGGACGTCGCCGGAAGTGCTCACCGCCGACGGGGATCGAGATCCATTCCGTCATGCGCTGCACGAGCCGGACGACCGCCACGGACGACGCGACGTGGTCGGCGAGGAGGAGCCGGCCGCCCGGGCGCAGCACGCGCACCATCTCGTCGACCGCTCGCCGATCATCGGGGATGCTGCAGAGCACGAAGGTGCACACGACGGTGTCGACGGACGCGTCGGGGAGGTCGAGGTGCTCGGCGTCGCCCACCCGGAGGTCGGCGTCGAGGCCCAGCCCCGCGGCACGTTCCTGCGTCGCCTGGATCATCGCCGGGCTCAGGTCGATGCCGGTCAGCCGGACGTCGGACGAGTAGTGGGGCAGGTTCAACCCGGTTCCCACACCGACCTCGAGGACCGTGCCCGCCGCCTGCGCGCAGACCCAGGCTCGGCAGTCGCGGAAGAGCACCTTGTCCAGTCGGCGCATCGACCGGTCCGTCGCGTCGACGCTCCCGTCCCAGCACCGCGCCCATCGCGCCCTCTGCCTGTCCGTGACCATCCGCCCACCTCCCTCGTCCGCGCCGGATCCTTTCGTGCGCGACACGCGCAGGTGCCTCCGGGGAGGGCAGCCCCGGGAACGACCTGCCGCGTGTCAGCCGGCAAGATCCACCTTCGTCACGGACCCGTCCGCGTTGTACTGGTAGCCGTAGCGCCCGTCGGGACTCACGACGAGCTCCGCCGCCACCGCTCCCACGGGGATCGTCCTGGTGACGATCGCCCGTGCCGTGTCGACGACCAGGAGCGAGCCCGCAGCGTCCGCGACGTAGAGGATGGCGCCCTCCGGTGCCCAGGCGAGTGCTCGTGGCCCGGTCGGGACCTGCACCGACGCGGTGGCGGCGCCGCCCGGCCACTCGAGCACGGCGACGGTCGCCCCGGTCGCCACGGCCAGCTGCTGCCGGACGCCGGTCTCCCTGATCGCGATGACCGCGGGAGGACCGGGCAGGGGAATGGTGGTCCCCACGGCGCTGTCCGCGAGTGTCACTCCGAGGGCCGCCGTGTCGGCGTTCGCGAGGAACCAGGCCCGGCCGTCGAGCCCGACCCGTAGCCAGTCCGCCGCGAGGGGCGATGGCGGAGTCGTGACGGTGCCCGTGCTCGTGTCGACGAGCGCGACCGCCCGGCGCCCGGGAAGGGCGGCGACCAGTTCCGGTCGTCCCGGGACCGGCCGGACGGAGGCAGCGGCAGCGGGGAGCTGAAAGCGGCCGACCTCTGACCGTGCCACGGGATCGAGCACGACGACGGCCGGTACGGCGCCGCCGAGGCTCGCGAACACCTGTGACCCGTCCAGGGAGACCGAGAGGGCGCGGACCTCGCCGCCCGTGACCGGGATGGTCACTCCGCCAGCGAGGTCGGTGGCCGGGAGCGCACGCACCCCACCCGTCGCCGCCAGGTAGAGCGTCGCGCCGTCGGGGGAGAGGGCGGAGCGGTCGGTCCCGATGGCGCGGAACGATCCGGCACTGTCGGCGCCCCGGGCCGGTGGAGCCGCCGCGACGGCCGCGCCGCCCGTCGGCCCGCTGTTGACCTGGCCGACCACCGCCGCGCCACCGACGATCACGAGCGCGGCCGCGGCGGCGAGGAGCGCGAGGTGGCGTTTCTTCCGCCGGGCCCCGGCCGCGGACGGAGCCGACCGGTCACCCGCAGCCCCGAAGGGCGGCGGAAGGTCCGGTGTCCCGATCCGCACGGTCGGAGGGGGCAATGGTGCGCCCGCCGGAGCCGAGGGAGGCGGCGGGGAATGCGGCACCGTGACCGCGGCTTCGGGCGGCGGGAGCGCCGGACGGGGCGGCGGACCGGCAGGCCGTCGCGCCGCCGTCGGCACGGGGGGGTGGAGCCACGACCAGTGCAGCCGGTCGAGCGACTCCGGCGGCAGCCCGGCGGCGACGTCCTGGGGCCGGGGATCCTCCCAGAACACCGGTCGGACGAACCCCTCCCGTCCGAGGCGCAGCGCGTACTCCCATTCGTCGCGCACATGCTCGGACCGCATCGCGTTGTGGGACCAGAAGAGCTGGAAGACGTCCGCCTCCTCGATCAGCTCCCGCAGCCGCGGCTCCCACCGCTCCCCGGCCCGCAGCGCCGCGGAGTCGACGATGTACCGGTCCCCGATCACCGACACCGCCGACGACACCGCCCGCACGATGTCCGCATCCCGGTGCGAGTACGAGGCGAAGATCTTGCGGTACCGGACCGCGACGTCGCGCTCCCGCGGCGGCGTCGCGGCCTGCCGGCCGCGGGTCACCGCGATCCGGAAGGTGACCTCGCCGATGAGCACCACGCCGAGGAAGATCCGCACCCCGCCGCTCAGGGACCGGCCGACCGCCCGCTCCGACGCCCGGATGCGGAACTCGACCTTGTGCACGGCCTCCTCCCAACGGAAGGCAGCCGACGGCGGGTTGACCTCGCCCTCCCGCAGCCAGGGCTCGACCACGATCTCGTCGCCGTGGGCCAACCGCTGCGCGGCAGGGGCCGCGACCGACCCGTACGGCTCGGAGCGGTCGGCGACCGCCCGCTCGGCGGCCTTCTGCACGAGGTGCGTCGGGTCCACCGTCTCCCCGGAGTCGGGGTCGACGACGGCGTCGGTCTTGTGGGCGAAGAGCAGCAGTGGGGTCCAGGTCTTCGCACTGACGGTTGCGGGCCGGTGGACGGTGAACTGGACGTCGTCGTCCCACGCCACGGGCTCCGCCTCTGCGAGCACCACCCGGTCGTGCTCCGCGAGCACCGCGGCGCCTCGTGCGGCGACGATGTCCGGCTCGCCCGGGAAGCAAAGGACCGAGGCGGGAAGGTGCTGCTCCAGGAGTTCGCGCAGGAGCGGTGTGCGGGACCATCCGCCGACGACGGCCACGCACCGCAGCCCGTCGCCGCGGCCCTCGGGAAATCCGGCTGCCCGCAGGGTCGCCATGAGTGCGAGGACCGCGCTGCTGATCGGCAGCGCCAGGACCATCTCGAGCTGCCGGCGGTCCAGGTGGACCTCGCCGCCGACGCCGACGACCGTTGTGTCGGCTGCGGTCGTCAGCTCCTCCCGAGCGCGGCGCACGGCGGAGACCGACAGCTCGACGTCGGGACCGAGTCGCCGGCGCAGCGTCTCGTCCGCCCCGTCGGCCCCGGGCGAGGTCTCCGTGGACAGGACCTCGAACCGACCGGCGCGCCGCACGACGACGGCCGTGGTGCACTGCGTCGCACCGGCGTCGAGTACGGCGACGGAGCGCGCGTCGCCGGCCTCCTCGGTGGCGGCGAGGTGCGCGGCCACGGCCTCGTGGGTCGTGACGATCCGCGTCGCGGGCAGGTCGAGGAGGCGCACCGCGGCGGCGAGCCTGTCCCGGTGCGCCTCGTCCCACGAGGTCGGGTGGGCGATCACCGCCGCGTCCGGCGGACCACCCTCCCGGTCCGAGACGACGTCGACGATCGTCCGGAGGAGACGGACGAGGGCACCGGGCGGGGCGTCGTCGCCGAGCGGCCGGATCGGCCCCTCGGGCTCACCGAGAACGGCCTGTGCGTGCTCGTCGAGCCGGTAGCGGGTGGGCACGACGGCAGCCACGCCGGCCAGGACGACGGCGTCGGTGATCCCCTGTCGACACACCGCCGCGGCCACCGTGGACATGCCGATGTCCACGCCCAGCGCGTAGCCCTCGCGGTCCACCGACTCCCCTGACCTTCGACGCACGTGTCACCAAGGTCGCGGAGAGTGTCCGGCGCGTTACGCAGCCCGGCGATGCTTCTGACGGTGCGTAGTTGTCCATACGCACATCCCGCACCCCGGACTGTGCCGTCAGGCCGATGACGGCGGCGTCCGGCGCTGACATCGTTGTACCGCGTGGTCCGGACCACAGCACCACCCTGAAGGCGTCGTGCGGCATCGTCGTGGCCGGCACGAGGTCTGTGGTCTCCTGTCCAGAGTCCCCGCGTCGCATCACGCCAGGAGGAGAAGGGCCGTCGTCACTGCCGCGACGGCGCCGGTGATCGGCGGCGGTAGTGCTTCGGCGAGCCGGGCGAGTTGCCGGATCGACAGCCCGCACAGCTGCTGCAGACGGATCACGGCACCCGCGACCGCGGCTCCGTACTCGTAGGCGACGAGGGGCGGCCGCGCGCCCCGCGAGCGGAAGCCGGTGCTGATCCAGTACTCGGGCAGAAGGAGCACGCCCGCGGCCACGACGGCCACATCCTCGGTCATGCGCGCGATGACTCGGAGAGAGGTCGGGAGCACCCGGCTTCCCACGAGCGCGGCCGCCAGGCCGACGAGAACCACGAGCAATAGCCCCTGGAGGAAGGCGATCATTGTTTCCCGTCGGCCGGGCGCGACTGGTCGGGTATCGGTATGGGTGGATGCTCCGGCGGCCTGATGAAGCGTTCGACGGAATCCTTCAACAGCTGCAGTGCCACTCTGGCCTGCTCGTCGATCTCCCACCTCTCGATCACGCCCGATTCCAGGAGCCTGCTGACGAACTCGGTCGCGTGCCGCCAGTTCTCGTGGCGCTCCTCCCGGAGGATCTCGACCACCTTCGCGACGTCATCGGGGTTGTGGGCGACCTGCAAGGCAACCTGTGCCAGCTCGCCCTCCGCGAGGAGCACGCGGTAGCGATCCACCCGCGCGCCGAGCACGTCGTCGCTGTTCCGTTCCTGGAGGACACGGAGCCGGTGGGTCCGGTCCTCGAGCTCGATCCGGTGGCCGATCTCGTCGATGCTGGTCCGCTGACGGACGGAGGTCGCATTCATCGTCAGCCGCAGATAGACGGACGTCCGCAACCCGTAGACGCTCCCGACGTCGTGCCGTCGCGCCTCGTCGAGCGCCGCGATCTCGGCCTCGGCGACCGCCTCCGCAGGAAAGCGGCGCGTGACGGTCCCGAGGACCTCCTCCAGCGGAGCGGTCAGGACCTCCCGGATGTCGCGGACGGCATCCTGCACGACGAGCATCGGGTCCGTCACCCGCCATCGCACGCTCGCCTTCGCGTGGAACGCATACGTGTCCCCCTTGGACGGCAGGTCGAACTCGATCGTCGTGTGCCGGAGGCCGGTGTCGACCTCGTAGACCGTCCCGGCGCCGGCCCAGAACAGCTCGCCCGCGGTCGGTCGGGCATGGGGCTCGAACAACCGCGAGCGGCCCTTCGCGTCAATGATCACCAAGGCCACCCGAGCGCTCGGGTGTGGCCGGGACCGGAGTGCGGAGAACCGGGTCTGGTGCCGCTCGCGCAGGACGGGGTCCGCGCCCTGCAGCGCAGACGGCGAATTCGATCCGCCCGCCACGGCGTCCGATCGGTGCGGCCGAGACGTTCCCTCCACCGCGTCCCGGTCCGATCGATTCTCACGGGGCTTCTGGTCATCCGGCGTCTTCCCGTCGGGCTGGGTCATGCCGAGGCGCCCTCTCGTGACGCCGTGGCCGCGATCGCTGCGGTGATGCGCTCCGCAGAGCGGGGGGACAGGGGGTCCGCCCACCGACGCCGACGGCTGTCCACGGCATGGAGCAGCCGCCGTCGATCGCGCTCCCCGTCGACCAGATGCGGCACCAGTCCCAGGAAGGCGTCGAGTGTGGCGGGATCATCCTCGGCGATCTGCCACCACGAGCCGATGGAGTTCATGAGGACCGATCCCGCGAAGCGTTCGGACAGGACCGAGCGGAGGATGTCACCGACGGGCTCCCACAACCTCCCGTCCTCGTTCGGCAGGCCGAGAAGGATCGGCCACCGCCGGCGATCGGCCTGTGTCCGCGGCTGGTCGCCGAACACCTCCGTGTCGCTGCCGATCGACGACATCCGCAGTCCGGCCATGAGCACGACGCACTGCTGACCGAGTTCACGCACGCTCGGACGCTCGTGGCTCAGCCAATCGCGCACCTTCCGGAGCACCGCATGGCGGTCGTCTGCGTTGGCGAAGAGCCGTGCTGCGCTGAGCGCGCTCACGAGGCGCAGGTCCCAGACTTGCGCGGCATGCCGGCCGGGCACGTCGTCGGGCGCGATCAACTCCCATGGTGTGCCTATCACCCGGAGCTCCTCGAAGGATCTGTCGATCGAGCGCTTGCCGATCCCGTAGCCGAGGCAGCGCGCCGCTGTCCAGCGCAGGGCCAGCTCGTCCGAGCGGCGCCACCGCCGCAACTGCGCCTCGACGACCTCGCGCGTCCGCTCGTCGAGAGCAGCGTGATCGAGCGCCAGGGCGGCGAAGGTCCGCCGTCCGATCCACGTCTCGTCGTCCGCGTCGTCATCGTCTGGTGTGTCGCGGTCCGGATCATGTGCCCTCGCGGGCGGGCGCACCTCGGCGGCTCGGGCGATGAGAGCCGGGAACGTGTGGGTGAAGTCCGCAGCAGCCAGCAGGCCCGCTGCCTGGGCCGCCCGGTTGCGCACGAGGGCCTGCGGGTGGGCGGACAGCCGCCACAGCCACTCCACGACCGGTTCGCGAAGGGGAAGGTGCCGCTGCCACACGTACGTCAGCAGAACCGCAGGCGTCCGTCGGTCCCGGTACCGGACGACCTGCGACGGCACCGGCACACCGTCCATCGTGACGTCACCTTCCGCGGTCTCGGCGTCGAGTGCTGCCAGGACCGTGTCGTCGGTCTCGGACACCACGGGGCGGCCGAGCGTGGGTGCGTTCCCGCCGGCGTGGACCAGCAGGTCTGCGAGGTCGGCCGCTGCGGTGCTCATGATGTGCAGCGGGAGGTCGTCGAATACAGCGAGAGCCATCCGGAGCGCAGCGGTCCTGAGCCTGCGTTCCGTGACGTCGCGACGCACCGATTCGCCGAGGTCGGCGAAATACTCGGCGATCCGCCGGGACAGGAACCCGGCCGCGGCGGTGCGCAGTTCCTCGAGCGTCAGCCGCTCCTTCATGTGATCGACCAGCAGAAGTGCGAGCCCCGCGATCTCGGCCGGGCGAGGCGTGGGGCCCAGAGCCTCCCGGACCTCTGGTGCCTCTGCACACCTCAGGAGTTCGTCCACAGTCATGATGTCGTCCGGACGGCGATGAAGCTCGAGGAGGCCCTGCAGGAGCGCCTCGTAGGGCGGCGGGGCGCACTCCAGGAGGTAGTCGCCGAGTGCGTGGAGGACGGCCGGAGTCGGGGGCGCCACCAGGACGAAGTACCCTCGGCGGCGCTGCAGGAGGGCGGCGAGGCGGTCGGCCTGGGCCTCGGTGGGTGGAAGGCGTCGCTCCGTGATCTCGGCCAGGGTGCCGGTGCCTTCGGCGATCGTCTGCTCGTCGACGTCGCCGAGGTCGGTTCCCGGCCCCAACCGGAAGACCTTGCCCTCGCTCACCGTGTCGAGCAGGTGGAGCCCGGTGGTCGCGCGGCCGCTACCGGGATGCCCGACGAGGACGAGTAGCCGCCGCGCATCGAGGGCGGTGAGCATCTCGTCGTACCCCGGCACGGCCACGTACTGCTCCCGGAGCAGCTCCAGCCGTTCCTCCCGGACCTGACCGGCCTCGGCCGCACGCTGCCGCGGGCCACCGACGTAGATGCGGTCGCCCACGTGGACCCGCTGATCACGACCGCCGGTGATCATGGCGGTGGCAATGGGACGGAGGGCTTTCCGACCGCGGAGGAGCTGAGCCTGGTCGGCGTCGTCCTGCAACGCCTTCCGGTCCGTGCCCGTGGCCGGCGCAGAGCCGTCCCCGATGCCGCTCGACGAGGCTCCTGGGTTTCCCCCGGCAGGACCGGGAGCGGGCGCTGACGGCGCAGCAGGGGCCTGCTCCGAGTCATCGGGCGTGCTCATCGTTCTCCCGGACCATAAATGTGACCGATGTGGACGGAGCCGTGATCGCGCTGGATCACCACGGGGCCACTGTTGTGCTGCACGGACCAATCCGGGCTGGGTTCGCCGTTCCCCCGGGGGCGTTCCGAACGTCCGGCCGGTAACGGTGGACAGACCGAACGGCCCGCGACGGCGATCCAGCACGTGCGGCCGTCGGCAGCGTCTGCGGCGACCTCGCGGAATGACCGGAGGGGCGGGAAGAAGCCCGAGGAGGCTACGGCTCGTTCGTGGAAGGCGTGCGAGATCGCCACGACCGTCGAGGCACCGTGCACGCGGTGCATCAGTGCGGTCGCGCGACAACCTGCAAGCCGCTCGGCGAGCCGGCTCGGAGTGGCTCCGCCAGTGTGGTCGACGTCCGCTCCGACGCTGCACCTCGCCTTCTCGTGCCGCGTGAACGAATGCAGGTCGTCCAGAAGCAGCCCGGCAGCGGACACGTCGTCGGCCCGAAGGGTCACCTCCCGCTCGTACACCTCGCAGCTACCCTCGAGGAGGCTCTCCGTCACCACCTCGGCATCCGCCGGCGCCTTCGTGGTGAGGACCTCCGCGGCCCTTCGCCGTGTCCAAGGGGAGCCTCCCGACACGGTGATGTGGAGGACGATCCGTGGCGTCGGGTCGTCGGGGGCGAGCCGAGGGACCGGGCGGAGCTCAGGAGACACGATGGCCGGCTGACCGGTGAGGAAGCGTAGGAGCCGCGTCACGCCCTCCACCGTGAAGCTCTCCACGCGGTACTCCGTCACCACACCTGGCTGGAGCGTGTAAGGGACGTCCGCAGTACTCGTGCCGGGGAGGAGCACCGTCAAGAACTTCCGCCGGGCGCCTGCCTGGTCCCGGTAGAGCTCGGACCGGATGAAGCGGGCCTCCCACTGCACCCCGAGCCCCGGGCCGGCCTCGTCCTCCTCTCCGACGTCGGACTCGAACCGGCGACGGTAGGCGGGCGACGCGATCAGCAGGACGTGATCAGCGGTGCGGACCTGCTCCCGGGTCCATGTGGACCAGTCCTGCGGTTCCTCGTCGGCCACTCGATCGAACACGGCGTCGACACCGTTGTGCCGCAGCAGCTCCCACAGCCGTCTGACGTCCGCCTCGTGCTCGGGCACACCATGCGCGTACGAGATGAAGACGCGCACGGACCGATCGCCTCGATCGTCCACCACACTGCTCCCGACCTCGCCACGGCCGATCAAGGCCGCGGCGAACCCCCCTGCCGCCTCCCACGCCGACGGGCCCCCGCTCGTCGAACTGCACCGTCGCATCCCTCGTGAGGGCACGGAGCGAGATCGTGGTGTCACAGATCGTGGCAAGTGGAGGGCGCCACGCAAAGGGCCAACAGGTTGACCCGAACATGTGCGAAGTGCGTACCGACGGCGGTACCGCTCGCATACCCTCCTGAAGCGCGAGGTCACCGGTCAGCACTCGTCGGTAGGGTTCGGGCCTACGAGGAGCGGGGGACGCATGGACGAACGGGGTGTTGGTCCGGCGCCCTCTCGACCGGCCGCGGACGACGGCCCCCGGATTGTCGAGATGTCCGGCGAGGATCTCCGCGATGTGCTCGGCGGAGTGGGACTGTCCCGTGTGCGGCCGGTTCTCGTACTCGTCGGCGGCGCGGACGGGATGGACGGGCTCGTCCTCGACCGCACGGGAAGTCTCTTCGGCAGAGTGCTCGTCCCGCTCCTCGACGAGCACGGGATCGCGGTGGTCGACGGCGGCACCGACGCCGGGGTGATGCGCGCCATCGGGCGGGCCCGGTCGACGGCCGGCGGGCGCTTCCCGCTGGTCGGGGTGGCTGCGCACGGCACGGTGGCGCCGGTCGGTGCCGGGACGGCCGATACCGCGGTTCCCGAGCCGCACCACACGCATCTCCTGCTGGTTCCGGGCGACACCTGGGGCGACGAGGCGCCATGGCTCGCGATGGTGGCCGACCTCGTGGCCGGTGATCTCCCGACAGCGACGCTGCTCGTCAACGGCGGGGAGATCGCCTACGCGGACGTGGAGCGCAGCCTCGAGCGGGAGCGCCCCGTGCTCGTCCTGACCGGCACCGGACGCACCGCCGACGCCATCGCCGACGCCATCGCGGGCGGCCCCGCCGATCCACGCGCAGCCCGGATCGCGAGCCGCCGGGACCTCGTCCGGTCCGTACCGATCCAGGCGCCCGGCGAACTCCGGTCCGTGCTCGGGGAGATGCTCGGAGTCACATCCGGCTAGCCGGCGACGAGTCACTCCCCGACACGACGAGGAGATGATCGATGAGACGCCCGGCGCTGCTCGCCCGGTTCCCGAGCCTGCGGCCTGTACGAGCACGGAACAGATCGGTGCTGGCCCCTGCGGTCGCCGCGGAGTATCCGCAGCTTGCGGCGGACATCGAGCTCGCTGACGAGATCGTCGGGCCGGAGTTCGGCGCGGCCGATCACGCCGCGCTGAGGCAGCAGAACCGGTACCGGCGCCAGCAGGTCGTGATCATTCTCGGGACCGCGGTGCTCACCGGGCTGGGCGGGTTGCAGGCCGTGTTCCCGGAAGAGCGGTGGCCGGGGATCATGCTCGCCGTCCTCGGACTCCTGCTGGCCTTCGCAGGCCGTGCCGCAGGCGAGCTCCGCGCGCTCGACACCTTTCTCGACGAGCGGATCAAGGCGGAGCGGCTGAAGTCCGCCTACTTCCGCTATCTGTCGCGCACAGGGCGGTACGCCGACGAGGACCGGACGACCCGGCTGCGACGGGCGGTCGTCGCGATCAAGCGGGGAGAGGAGCCGGTATGAGCGACCGGGACGGGCAGTTCCGCGCGTTGTACCGGCGGATGCGCATCGAGGACCAGCGGAGGTGGTACGCGTCGCGGGCGAGGGAGTACCAGACGGCCCACGACCAGGTCGTCCTCGTCCGCAATGTTCTGCTCATGGCCGCGGCCGTGGCCGGTGTCGTCTCGCAGGCGGTGCACGGGACCGCCCGCGCGGCCTGGGCGATCGGGGCCGCCGTCCTCGGGGCTCTCGCCGGGGCGGTCACGGCGTACGAGTCGTTGATCGGCTTCCCGCAGCTCGCGAAGCTGTACTCCGACGCCGAGCGGAATCTCGAGGAAGCCGGCATCGACTGGGACTTGCCGGGCGCCGACCTCGCGCGCGAGATCGAACGCGTCGAGTGGGTCTTCCGGAGCGAGCGGGGGCAGTGGGGGCAACTCGTGGTCAAGGCCGCGTCGGCGACGGACCCGGCCGGGGAGGAGGGCAACGCGGAGGCCGACCGCGTCGAGGAGCCGCGGTAGCGCCGAGTAGCCGGACAAGTACGCCTACGTATCCCCCTTTGCGTGATCATCGGTCTGGCGCTGCCGCCGAAGCAGCCCGACGAGGCGTCTCACGCACTCGTGTACTCGACGCCGACCGACTGGGCCCCGCCCTCCGAGTACATCTGCAACTGCCACTTCGTGTCACCGAGGACGTCGACGGCCAGCTCCTCCCACTCCCCGGGCTCGCCCAGCGGCGTCCAGGCACCGCATTGCATCGGCCCGCCCCTCGACGGCTGCAGGCAGGCCCGGGCGACAACGGGATACGTCGCCGTCGTCAGCCGGAGAGTGACGTCGCTGCACACCCGGGCGGTGTAGTTCGGCCCGGTCACGACGTACGCGTTCTCGCTGCCTCCGGCGGGCAGCTCCAGACCCCGCGGGACGGCGGAGTCGTGGCACGGATTCTTCGACGCCGCGATCACCGCCGCACGAGCGAGGCTCGGAACGCCCGCCGAGAGGTCGAGGGTGGTGGCCGGCACGGCGAGGAGCCCGAGCGCAGCGAGAAGCAGTACACCGACAGCCAGGCGTCCGCGCGAGCGGGAAGAGGGCGTGGTCATGATCTTTCCTCATGTGGTGCGACGGGCCGGCCGACCCGCCGGCCTGTCGTCGGTGGAGGAGCGTCAGAAAGTGGTGGCGAGGTCCGAGCCCGGGACGTAGCGGTCACAGGCCGTCAGCCCCCGCGCGGCTCCGAGCGCGACGGCGGACGTGCGCTCGGTCAGCGAGCCGTGCGTGCGGTCGGGACCGTTCTCGGAGCTGTCGGGCAGGATCCGCGCGATGTCCGCGACGTCGCGGAGGCGGAACGTGCCGTCGTGGGCCAGTTCGCCGAGGAAGGACCCGCCGATGCAGTCGGCCTGGTTCTCCAGCTCCAGGTCGGTCGCCTCGGGACCTCCACCGGCGAACTGCAGGTGGTGACCCCACTCGTGGGCGACGACGAGCATCGCGGCGGCGTCGCCGTAGCTGCCGTAGAAGGTCCACAGGGCTTCCTCGCCGAGGTAGACCGTCTGGTCCGCGGAGCAGTAGAAGGCGGCGTTCTCGTCGGCCTCCGGGTCCCCGTACCCGTCGACGCAGGAGCTCGTGGCCGACGTACCCCGCTCGAGGATGCGGTACAGCGGGAGCGGCACGTCCGGCCGCATCTGCTGCGCGTAGCGGTTCACCTGGCGGACGGCCTCCGCCCCGAAGGCCGACATCTCGTCGGGGCCGTAGCAGTCGTCGAGCTCGGGGCAGGCGGACCGGACCGGCTGGACGGTGGCGGCACCGATCGGCGGGGTCGGCTCGGCTGCCGTCGCGGCGCCGGCGGTGGCGAGGAAGGCCCCGACGACGGTGGCGGCGACGGCGGCGAAACGGGCGGTGCGGTTCATCTCGGGCTCCTCGGCTCGGGTCGTGCTGACGAGGAGAAGCCTGTCGATCAGCGGCTGCCGGTGGCGGTTCATCCCTGAACCACGAGCGGCGACCGCTGGGCGGGACGGTCGGGGACACACCCGCTACGACCTGCGAGGAGTTGCCGTGGACCGGAAGCCGGCCGAGAACCGTGGCGACCGTGCGTCGCCACGCGGGGGATCAGCCCAGCACGGTCGACGCGCCCGACAGGCGCTGGGCGGTGACGGTCTCGCCGCCGTCCACGGCTTGCAGGGTCCTCGGGTCGAGTGCCGGGGCCGGCTCGCGGACGTCGCCGCGCTTGGCAATACCGACCTGGCTGCCGTCGGGCAGGACGATCCAGCCGATCCGTGTGGAGAGGCCGGCCACGGTGCGCCGGCTCTCGAACAGCCCGGCCTCGCCGAGGGCGAGCTGGGCGGAGAAGGGGCGTTGCACGCCGCCGGCGGTGACGATGCCCAGCGCCGAGCGCTGGTCGAGGGTGGCGGTCACGGCGTTGGCCTCGGTCTTGCCGCGCAGCACCAGCTTGTCGCCGGTGACGGTCCCTTCGAGCCAGGCCTCGACCTGCTTGCCGTCACACAGGTAGCCGGCGGCGCGGCCGTCCTTGATCCCGACGGCGAGGGTGAGCTCGTTGCCGCTGGTCCGGCCGGTGAACACGGCCTCGGTCATGACCGGCCCGGTGGCCGCGGGCGCCGCCGCCGGGGCGAGCGTGGCCGTGACGGGCGCCGGGGTGGGGGCCTGCGCCGCCGGAGCCTGCTCGGTGTTCCCGTTGTCGCGCAGCAGTACCCAGGCGGCGAGCAGGACCGCGATCGCGGCCACTGCAGCGGTCACCGGCAGCAGCCGGCGCCGGTCGCGCGCGGGTCCGGCCGGCGGGGCGGCGGCGGCGGGCGGGTCGAGAGGCCGCGTGGCCTGACGGGTGGCACGGGCCGGGTCGATCAGGTCGGCGTGGACGGGGGCCGCGCCTGGCGCCGCGGGAACCGGCGCGGGGGAGACGTCGGTCTCCGGGGCCGGGACGGGCGAGACGTCGGTCTCGGGCGCCGGGACGTAGGTCGCGACGGCCGCGGGCGCTGCCGCGACCGGTGCCGGCGGCGACGCCGCGGCGAGGGCGGCCCGGGCGGCGCGGGCCAGCTCACCGGCGGTGCCGTAGCGAGAGGCGGTGTCCTTGGCCATCCCGGTGCCGACGACGTCGTCGAACATCGTGAGGCCGGGCACCGCCTCGGACGGGCGCGGCGGCGGGACGTTCATGTGGGCGTGCATGAGCACGGGCAGCCCGTCGCCGGAGTACGGCCGCTTCCCCGTGATCGTCTCGAAGAACACGCAGGTCAATGCGTAGATGTCGGAGCTGTGGGTGACCGCGCCGTCGAACTGCTCGGGGGCCATGTAGGTCAGGCTGCCCAGCAGCGCGCCGGTGCGGGTCAGCGAGTGGCTGCGCCGCGTGGTGGTCGCGCGGGTGATGCCCCAGTCCGCGAGGTAGCAGAAGTCGGCGAGCCTGCCGTCGAGCAGGATGTTCGACGGCTTGACGTCGCGGTGCACCAGCCCACTCTCGTGCGCCTCGTCCAGGGCGCTGGCGATCTGCTCGAGGATCTTCACCGCCCGCTCGACCGGCAGCGGCCCGGAGCGCTCGATCAGGCTGAGCAGGTCGCCGCCGTCGACGAGCTGCATGTCGATGTAGAGCTGCCCGTCGATCTGGCCGTAGCGGTGGATGGTGATGACGTGCGGGTTGCGCAGCTGGGCCACGTGATGGGCCTCGCGGCGGAACCGCTGCTGGAACTCCGGCTCGTCGGCCAGGTGCGGCGCCAGCCGCTTGACCGCGACGTCGCGCTCGTGCTCGGTGTCGAACGCCCGGTACACCTCACCCATCCCGCCCCGGCCGAGCAACTCCTCGAGCCGGTACGGGCCGAACATGTCGAAATCCCCCGCCACACAACGCCGTTCGCCAAGATCGGTGATCTCGTTAGCCGAGATCGTCAATCATGATGAAACCGGCGTAACGACCACCCGCAGCTGCTCGACGGGCCGGGTGCCCGTCCCGTAGGAGGAATTCGTGAACGCGCCCGTCCCCGGCTTCGTCATCGTCCGCTCCGGGACCCGGCGCTGGGCGCTGCGCCCCGGTGATGAGGTGACCTTCGGGCGCGGGGAGGACCGCGACATCCGCATCGGCCACGAGCCGCTCGACGACTTCGTCTCCCGCGACGCCGGCTCGCTCACCGGGCTGCGCGACGGCGTGCTGATCCGCAACACCTCCAAGACACAGGCCATCCGGTTTCTGGCCATGCCAGGCCCCGAGCTGCGGATCCGCCCCGGCATGGCCGTCGGGTCGATGCCCTTCGAGCAGGTCCGTATCGACATCCCCGGTCGCTACGGCGCCGAGTACACGCTGCACCTCGACGCCCGCGGCATGCTGAGCCCACCCGATCTCGGCCCGTTCGAGGAGCCCGTGCGGGACAACGGGCGGGTCACCCGCTACGGCGCCTCGCGCCTGTCCGAGCGAGAGCGGCGCATGCTCGCAGCCCTCTGCGAACCCGTCCTCACCCTCGCCGGCAGCCGGCCGGCCACCTATCGCGAGATCGCCGAACGCCTCGGCGGCACCACCCCCGCCAGCGTCCGCACCGGACTCGACCGGCTCCGCAACCGCCTCAGCGACACCGACGGCATCCCCGGCCTGCGCGGCGACGAGGACTCCTGCGAGACCGCCGGCTACCTCGAAGCGCTCGCGCACTGGGCGATCGACACGGGGGAGATCGACGGACAGGTCGTGGAGGAGGTGCTGGATCCGCTCTGAGGCGACATCTCATCGGCGGGCCGCCGCGGCCGGGAAGTCCTCGACCGCATCACCCGAGCCGAGAAGTGGACGGCCACAAGGCCGCGACGACCTCTCGCCGTCGTCGCACCTCGTCGAAGCGGGTTCGCTGATGCGTGACGCCGATCCGACGGCCCTGACGGTGAGGTGATGCGGGCGGGCTCGGTTCCTGAGCTGCCCCTGTCCGCCTCGGCCTTCACCCGCTCACCGGGCGACGTGGGCGGTGGGCAGGTCCAGAACCGAGCAGTCACACTGGGAGTCGTGGGCAGACACTCCCGGCCGGACCTCGACCCCGAGCGGGCCGACATGTTCCGCCTGCTCTTCGTCTGCACCGGGAACCTCTGCCGCTCCCCGGCCGCGGAGATCATGACCCGCCACCTGCTGGTGGGGAAGCTCGGGGGCCGCGAGGCGGCGCGTTTCGACATCTCCAGCGCCGGGGTGAACGCGGTGGTGGGGGAGATGATGCACCCCGACACCCGCGACGAGCTCGCTCCCTGGGGTCTGGACGGGCCCGCACAGGCCGGTGCCTTTCGGGCCCGCCAGCTGCGCAGCCCTATGGTGCGCCGCTCCGACCTGGTCCTGGGTGCGAGCCTGCGCCACCGCAGTGCCGTCGTGGAGCGGGAGCCGGCCGGACTGAAGAACACGTTCGCGCTGCGGGAGTTCGCCGCCCTGGCCGACGCCGTCGACGAGACCATGCTCCCCGAGGGTGACCCGGTGAAGCGTGCGCACGAGCTGGTGGAGCAGGCTCGGTTGAAGCGCGGGCTCGTGCCGCTCGACCGCGAGGAGCTGTCGGTCGTCGACCCGATCGGCAAGCCCCAGCAGGCGCATCACGACGCCGTCGTGCTGATCACGGACGCGGTCTACCGGATCGTCGAGAAGATCGTTCCGTCGCGCTAATCGGCCCGTCCGCACGAGGCCTGGCTACCACGTCCGGCAGATGCTGACCGTTCGTAGCTGTCCATACGCAGTTCTTGCACCCCGCACTCCGCCATCGTGCCGATGACGGCGGCGGTCCGGCCTGGGACCCTCGACCGGTGGCCAGTAGGGACGCGTGCCGTCCTGCCCGGTCCGCTCGCGGGCGCGGGCAGTGGCTGGCCCGCGCCCTGGGACTCGTGGGCGCGGCCCTGCTGCTGGCCGCCTGCGGTGGGCGGTCTGAGGCCCCCCAACCACTGCCGACCTTCGCGCCGAGCTACGACTGGGCGCTGGTCGCGGACGTGATCGGTGATGATCCCGACGCCCAGGTGTATCGCGCTGTCCGGACCGGGTGCGACCCGGGACAGCAGGCGCTGAATTCCCGTTGGGACCAGCTCACCGGTCCCCGCGAGGTCCTGCTGTTCGCTGCCGCGATCCAGATGTGCCGCGGCGACCAGGCCGGCGCGCTCGCCAGCTATCAGAAAGCCAGCACCTACGGCTGGAACGGCCTCGGCCCTGATCGGATGTCGGGTCGCTGCGCCGTCTACACCGCACTGACCGTGACGTTGAATCGGGTCACGCCGGCCGTCGTCAGTTGTCCGGCAGGTTTGAGCCCGGCGTTCGTGCGATCAGCGAGCGGGGTGGCGGACAATCCGTTGACTCCGGAGGACGAGGCCGCTCCACCCGTGGTCCCTCCGGCCGTCCCACCGAACTCGTCGTCGCGGCCCCCGACCACCACGGCGAAGGCGCGCTCCACCCCGACCACCACGGCGACTACGCCCTCCACCACGACAAGCACGCGAGCTGAGCGCGCACCTCTCGCGACGACGACCAAACCCAGGCCCACGACTGCTGCGCCGGCACCGACGACGCGACCGAAGCCCCAGCCGACGTCCCAGCAGCCGGCCAGGCCGAACACGACCACGAAACCGAAGCCGCAGAACCCCGGACCGACGGACATGGGCCCGAACGACGGCATGACGACCACGAAGGACAAGTCGACCACGCCCGGGACCGGCATGACCGGAGACAACGAGATGGACTAGATCTCGCAGACGACCCGCATGCCGACCCGCCCCTGCCAGCCGCTGAAGTCCGCGTCCATCCCGTCGCGGTAGGCCGACCTGCAGATCGCCGGATTGTGCGACCAGCAGCCTCCCCGCAGGACGCGGCTTCCGCTGCCGTCCCCGGAGACCTGTCCATCGGCGCCCGTCTTCCGGTACTCGACGGGCCCTGCGTCGGCGCAGTGCTCCCACACGTTCCCGTGCATCTCGTACAGGCCGAATCGGTTCGGCGGGAAGGTCCCGACGGGCACCGTCGTACCGCGGAAGATCCCGAGCGGCCCCTGATCGTAGGCCCCGCTCTCGTAGACGACCCCGCCGTACTCGATGCTCGAGACGTCGACCTCGCCGCTCCGGCCCGCTACTGCACCGCCGGTCCCGCAGTAGTTGGCCAAATCTGCGGTGATGGTGGGCCCGACGTGGAAGGGGGTGGTGGTGTGGGCGCGGCAGGCGTACTCCCACTCGACCTCCTTCGGCAGCCGGAGCACGAGCCCGGTCAGGGCCGAGAGCCGGGCACAGAACTCCGTGGCCTGTTTCCAGCTGATCGTCTCCACCGGCAGGCCGGCTCCGCTGAAGGACGACGGGGCGGGGTCGAGTGGCACCTCGATCGCTTCCCGCGCTGCCCCGACGAGCGCCGCCCACTGGGCCTGGGTGACGGCTGTGCGGCCGATCGCGAAGGAGGCGACCGTCATCTGCTGTTGTGGCCCCTCGATGGGACGTCGGCCCGGCTCGTTGTCGGGGGAGCCGATGAGGAAGCTGCCCCCGTGCACGATCGCGAACTGCATCGTCGTGTTCCCGACGGGCAGGTCGAAGACGTCCGCGGTCGCGCCCTGATCGGGCAGCCTCGCGCCGGTCGAGTCGACGGAGGCGATGGAGAAGGTTTCGATCCGGGTGGATGGCAGCCGGCGGCCGATGAACGAGTCGAGGGCCCAGCCGCCAGCGCCCGCGAAGAGAAGAGCGCCCGTTCCGACGCCGACCTGGAGCAACGTCCGCCGGGACACCCGTGGAGGTTCGGGCACGAGATCCGGACCGGGCTCGGGGACGGTGCCGGTGACCCGGCCGACCACGTCCGTCACAAGGTGCCGGATCCGCGGGTCCGCTTCGTCACCCTGCCACCCCTGCAGGTCTGGTGTGTGGATCACGCCGAAGCCCAGCGGCGGCTCGGTCCCGTCGAGACTGAGCGGCACCAGCACGCCACGTCTCATGCCACGGGACGCCTCGTCCCGTACCCAGGGCGCCCTCACCGAGTGCACCGACCACGCGACCATCACGCAGAGCGCCGCGTCGATCTCCTCGGCGATGACCTCGTCGAACCGCTCGCCGGCGGCCAGGTCCGGGTCCCACCAGACCTTGAGCCCCTCCCGCTCGAGGAGCCGCACGATCGGCTCGACGCGGCCGCGGTCCTCACGCTTGTAACTGAAGAAGATGTCGGCCATACCCCGCACGCCCCATCCACCGCGTCACGCAGGGTATCCCCTGTTCGACGACGAGCGAGCCGCTTGCGCGTACGTACTTGTACGACCTTCCGGACACCTCGGCGTCGCCCGCACAAGGGGCGCGCGCACGAGGCCGTCGTGGAGCCTCCGCCGAGGCTCCACGACGGCCTTCCGGGGTCCGGCGCGGTTCGTCGCTCGGCCGTGCCTACGACACGATGAACATGACCCGGACGTTCAGGTCGACGCCCCACGCGACCTCTCCACGCAGGCGGACCTGGCCGCCGTCGAGAGGAACGACGTTGTAGACCTTCATCGCCGCATCCCCCAGGAACGGCGTGTCCAGTGCTCCACCGGGCGTGCTCGCCGTGATCTCGGACAGGCTGACGCACACTGCGCTTCCCTTGTTCACACCGGCGACATTGAACAGCTGGGTGAACACGCCGTGCTTCCGGATCGTGGCGATGAAACCGGCCGCCGGGGCTACCGCGTCCGGCCCGGCGAGTTGCTCGGTCTCGACGGCCGTCGTCTCGTCGGGAATCGTTGTGCTCATGATGTTCGACCTCCTGTCGTGGTGGCTGGAATACGTGGATCGGGATATCCACATGCGACTCGAGAGTAGAGTCGACTCGTGTACCCGTGATCGGACCTGGCCGCCCGATACCGCTGATCGAAGCGTTCCTTCGTGGAACGGGGGCAGGCGAGGCCCGTACCGCGAAGCCTATGTGATCGGTGAGATGCCGGCGATGCGTACTTCTGCGTACGCATTTTCGAGAATCACGCGTATCCGCAGGTCGGGTTACGTAGGACTGCGTACTTGACCGGAACGCGGCGATGGCCTGTCATTGCTGTGAAAGGGTCGAAATTCCTGCGTCACGACGCTTGACGTGGAAGCACGCCCCAAGCGTCGTGTGAACGAAAGCGAGCCGGCACATGTCCATTGCAGTGTGGCGAGATCTTTGCGCTGTGTCGCCCAGCCCTGAACTCAGGGAGCGCCTGCGTGACGAGCTTCGTGAAGTGCGCGAGAGCGCGAGCTCACCCGTCCTCCGGCAACTCGCCTTGCCCGGTCGTCCGCGGTGGCCCGGATACGGCGACGGGACGATATTCCCGCCGAGGCAGTTCCCGCTGGGCACCTCCGCCCGCGAGATCGGTCGTGCAGCGGCGGACCGCACGCCGCTGCGTGGCAAGGTCCGTGTCGTCGTCGTGCTGGTCGACTTCCCCGACCGGCCGATGCAGGAGAGCAACGAGCATTTCGAGGAGCTGTTCTTCTCGAGCGGGGTACTCCCCTCCGGGAGCGTCGCCGAGTACTACCGCGAGGTCACCGGAGGAATGGTCGACCTCGTCGGTGAGGTGGTCGGTCCGTTCCGGCTGGGACAGAGCCTCGCGTGGTACGCCAACAACAACTTCGGGATCGGGCGCCCTTCGGGCACGCCGCGAGCCCAGCGGATGGCACTCGACGCGGCGACGGTCGCGGATCCCGGTATCGACTTCGGGCCTTACGACAACGACGGCAACGGTTTCGTCGACGCGTTCATCGTCGTACATGCGGGTGCCGGGGGCGAGGCCACCGGAAATCCTGGTGACATCTGGTCGCACAAGTGGGTCCTCGCCTCGCCCTACAGCACCGACGCCACTCAGATCTACGCCTACCTCACGATCCCGGAGGACGCAAGGATCGGTGTGTGCGCCCACGAATTGGGCCACCTGCTCTTCGGCTTCCCGGATCTGTACGACATCGACTACAGCTCCGAGGGCGTCGGCAACTGGTGCCTCATGGGCGGTGGTTCATGGAACGGAGGCGGCGACGTACCGGCCCATCCGTCCGCCTGGTGCAAGCTTCAGCAGGGCTGGGTCACCGACGTCGACGTCACGAGCACGGGCACGGTCACCTTCACCGACGTCAAGTCGACACGCACGGTCCATCGTCTCTGGCTCGACGGACAGCGGAGGCCGGAGTACTTCCTGGTCGAGAACCGTCAGCGGACGGGCTACGACCGGCTGCTCCCGGGGCCGGGGCTGCTCATCTGGCACATCGACGAGACTCAGCAGGACAACTCGGACGAGACCCACTACATGGTGGGTCTGGTGCAGGCCGACGCGCAGCGGGACCTCGAGCGGGGCCGCAACCGCGGGGACTCCGGCGACGTGTATCCCGGTAGTAGCGGGAACACGGCGTTCACGCCGACGTCCAACCCCGACTCGAACTCCTACACCGGTCATGTGACGTCGGTGTCCGTCACCGGGATCTCGGCTTCGGGGCCGAGCATGTCGGCAACGGTGTCCGTGAGCCCTGCTCCAACGCCACGCCCTGCACCGGAAGTTGCCGAGCGCAGAGCAGCGCGTCTCGGTTCCGTCCAGCCGAATGGACAGGTGTCCGACGCGTTCGCCAAGCTGAAGTCCGATCTCGCGACCCTCGAGCAGTTGGTCGACTCCGGACGCACAGGAGCCGTCTGACCGGTCGCCGCGGTCCGTTCCGCGTCAGGGGTGGTTCTGGCACGCTGGCGCGGGACGGACCGTCGGATGTACACCGGTTGCGGACCCAGCAGCGATGAGGCGATGACGTGGTGCAGGTCGTCGAGAACTTGACGTGGCTGTCGGGGCGTCTCGTCGGCAGGCAGCCGCATCCGCAGCGTGCGGGTTGGGATGTCGTCATCGTCCACGTCGAGGTGGCCCGTCCCGTGCCGGACAAGGCGGACCTGTTGTCCCGGCACGAGGGTGAGGATCTGCCCGTCGGGTTCCGGCACGAGTTGCTGGCAGATGCCCGACCGGGGGCCCATCTCACCTTCAGGGCCCGCTTCACCCCCGCCGGAGCTCTCGCCGAGGCGTATCCGGACGAGGGTGACCTCGTGGTGCGTCCGATCCAGCCGCCGAGCAGTCCACCTGCACACTGATGTCCATGACCGTCGTGCGCCGGGCCCGGCCGCGAGGCTCCGCCGCCGACTCGGCCGGCCCGGATCGCCTGTGACGGACTGGCGGGGCACCGTCAGTCGGCCGGCCGTTCGGGTATGCGGAGGGCCTGTCCGGTCTGGATCTTGTTGGGATCGCCAGTCGATCGCGGTTGGCAGCGAAGAGCATCTCGTGCAGCGCCGAATTGTTGTACTTCAGCCGTGCTATCCCTGACAGCGTCTCGCCGGCCCCCACGATGTGCTCGCCGAACCCCACGTATTCGTACGGCTGCACGAGCGCGGGACCGAAGGCCACACGGACGACCTGCTTGTGCAGCTCCGTCGCCGACCCGCCCGACGAGTACTCGAACACCTCGACCGAGCCGAGGTAGGTGGACGGGACACGCGTCTGCACTGTGAAGCTGACCAGGAATGTGTCCCAGAGCCCGGTCCCACCCACCTTGAACGTGGTCTCGTCGAGCACGTTTGAGTGGTCGTCGCGGAGACGAGCGGCGAGCACCCCCTCGAATCCGGTTCCGACGCCGTGGTTCCCCCGAAATCGTGGAGGGTTCCCTATGCCGCGTCTCGGGTGAGGGCGGCGTTCTCGTAGATGATCGGTGGGAGCCCGGCGGCGGCGCTGTGTCGTCGCCGGTGGTTGTAGAAGCCGTAGCACCAGTCGATGACCACCGCCCGAGCCCTGCTGGTGGTGTCGAAGTCGTTGCGGGACAGTACTTCCCACTCCAGGCTGGAGAAGAACGCCTCCGCCGCGGCGTTGTCGAAGCACGACCCGACCCGGCCCATGGACTGGCGGATGTTCAGCCGCCGACACAGCGCGGTGAAGTTGCCCGCGGTGTAGGTCGAGCCGCGGTCGGTGTGGAAGATCACCCCTGCGATCCGGTCCGCGCCGCCGCGGGCCGCGACGGCCATCCGGATTGCCTCACAGGCCAACTCGGCGTTCGGGTGCAGTCCGGTGGCCGCGCCGAGCAGCCGCCGCGAGTACAGGTCGATCACCGTGGCCAGATACAGCTTGCCCGCCGCGGTGGGGATCTCGGTCATGTCCCCGACCCAGCGGCGGTTCGGCTCGGCCGCGGTGAAGGCCCGGCGCAGCAGGTCCGGGAACTTCGGCGCCGCCTTGTCCTGGCGGGTCAGCCCGTTGCGGCGGCGAATCCGGCGGGCGACCAGGCCTTGGCGGCGCATCGAGTCCGCCACGGTCTTCTCCGACACCTTCCACCCGGCCTCACGCAGGTCGGCGTGCAGACGGGGCGAGCCGTGCAGACGCTGGGCGTCGTCGAACGCCACGGCCACGGCGGCGTCCAACGCGCTACGGCGCCGCTCGGTCGGGGTCGCGCCACCGTCGGGGCTGTTGGCGCGGTCGAGCCACTTGTACAGCCAGGAGATCGACACCCCGAGCAGCGCGCAGGCCAGCGTGTGCGGCACCCGGTGGAAGGTCCTCTGGTCGGCGATGAAACGGGCCACGCTCACTTCGTCGCCTCCTTGACCCACAGGACCACGGATCGCTTGAGGACATCACGCTCCATCCGCAGCTCGGCGTTCTCCGCCCGGAGCCGCTTGAGCTCCTCAACGTCGCCCCGGGACAGGCCCTCGGTGTCCTCGCGGGCCTCGCGTGCGCGGGCCACCCAGTTGCCCAGCGTGCCCTCGTTAACCCCCAGGTCGCGGGCGACCTGGGCGATCGGCTTGCCCGTCTCCTCCACGATCCGGACCGCCCCGTCACGGAACTCCCGGTCGTATCGCTTCCGTACCTCTGGCATCGCTACCCCTTATAGCTGATGCCTCCCCGATCATGGGGGAACCGCACGCCCACGACGGAGATGGTGTTGCCGACGATGTCGAACTCGCCTGGGTTGCGGATGATGACCGGTGGAATGCCACTCATGTAAACGAACCCTTCAGGAGTCGGTGGAACGGCCGGACCGGCTGAATCAGAGGGTGAACTGCTTGAGGTCGACCCCGTTCAGCTGTTCATAGGTGCGCAGGCGCATTCGGAACATGCCGTGGTCGCCCCAGCCCGTACCCCAGCTGTTGGCGTAGGTGATGACGCTGTCGAAGACGTCACGGGTGTCGAGCTCGACGCCGAGCGCCTCGACCTCGTGACCTCCGGCGATCCCGCTGGACGTCCAGGTCGGGTCCGCGTCGATGAATCCGTCGGCGTCCGGTTGGAAGAACGCTCGGTACCACGGCATGCCCTGGAGCACAGGGCCCGACTGGAGCAGGGTCAGGAATCCGTAGGCCGTGCGAGCCCAGGTGTAGCCCTTGATGGTGCCCCTCGACTTCAGGACCCGGCAGATCGCGAGCCCTGACGAACCGGTGTCCTCGGGTGGGTACGACCCCGGGAACGGGTCGATCTCGGTTGCCTCTGAGTAGAGCTTGACCGCGAACTTCTCGCAGGCTCGTTCGTCGTCCGGATCGGGAAGAACCTTCTGGCCGACAGCACTGTAGAAGGGTTCGGTGCCCAGGGCACCGGTGCCGGCATTGCCCGTGCACGAACCGAGCTTCCCCTGATCGAGAATGGTCACGACACGCTGCCAGAGGCGGTCCTTCAGAGTCGTGTTCATGGCGGCCACGTCGTTCTCGACCATGTAAGCCAAGCTTCGGGCGTCCAGCAGTTGGTGCCGGCCGAGCCGCATGCCGTGCTGCGGATCTTCGCTCATCCGATGGTAGAGAATTCCGTTTCCGAGGAGCCCGTGGAACATCTCGATCAACCCCCGTCAGTTGGTCGGCCTGGGAACACGACGACGCCGGGCCCGAGTGACCGACTTCGTCGCACTCGGTGGCGCGGCATCATTGTCGTCCCGGCGACTGCTCGGGCGAGTACGCAGTACTGCGTAGTATCTGTGCGGGCTTGAAGCGCCTCCAAGAATACGCAGTACTGCGTACCCGCCTATACCGGACCTGCTGTGAAGAATGGGTCGCGACGCCGACCGAAGCCGCGGTAGCGTGTGCCTACCGGCAGCAGGGACAGCCTCCTGCTCCCGAAGCGGGACGACGCCGTGCACGCCTGACCGCACAGGTGGAGGAGGGCGCGTGGAGCTGAGCGCAGCCGACGCGAATTCGAGGCGTTCCGCGACGGTCGGGGACGAGATCGTCGTTCGCCTTCCGGAGACACCCACGTCCGGGTATCAGTGGCTTCCGGAGATCGATCCCTCGGCGCTGCAGGTGGTCGACGATACGTACGAGTTCGATCAGAACCGGCGTGGGGGCAGCGGAGTCCATCGCTTCACTTTTCGGGCGCTCCGCGAGGGGCCCACACTGTTGAAGCTCGTGAACCGTCGGCCGTGGGAGCAGCAGGGTTCCGAGGAGTACCGGGTGGACCTGCGTATCCGACGCTGAGCCCTTGCGCATGGTGCGGCCCGCCGTCGGAACCCTCGGAATCTCCCCGGGTATGGGAAGAACTACGTATTGCTCACGTACTCGCGACGCGTCAGCGTCTGTTCTCGTCGTCAACGGTCGAGAATCGGGGATCAGGCGTGTGGAGGAGTCGCGCATGAACGTGCGGATCGAGTTGCAGGGACCCGCGGTCTCGTCGGATGATCTTCGCTCCTTACGTGCATGGCTCGTGGAGGAGGAGGACCTGCGTGGTCGTGTCCGCGAGGTGCAGAGAGCACCTGATGCGGACAGCCTGGGGCCGACGCTCGAAGCCCTGCAGATCATCGCCGATCCAGCGGCGGGAGTGCTCACCGCCGCGCTGGTCACCTGGCTGAAGAACCGCACCGGCACTCTCAAATTGGTCGTGAGGTCCGAGAGCGGTGCAAGCGTGGAACTGGAGTCGAGTCACGCGCGCACGGTCCGGGCTGAGGAAGTGGGCGACCTGGCGGAGCGTCTCTCCGCGATGATCGAGGAAGAGCCGGAGCACGCCGACCCCGATGGACCAGGACGAGTCGCCGAGGTCCGTTCCGTTCGACGCGGCCAGGCCGGGGCGAACCGGGAATGACCGGCCTGGACGGCGCGGGTGTCCGAGTCGTTCTGCTGGGAACGGGGTCGCACGGCGCGGGCTCGGTCCTGCCGCCGGTGCCGGCTGTCCCGGCGACCGTGCGCGCCGTGGAACACTGCCTGCTTCATGTCTGCGGAGTTCGCACGGAGAACGTGAGTTCCCTGATCGATCCGGCCGATCCGGAAAGGGCGCTCGACGCGATCATCGGAGCGTCGTCTGCGGCCACCGACGTCCTTCTGGTGTATTACGTCGGGCACGGGGTCTTGAATGCTGCGGGCAACCTTCACCTGGCAACTCGGGCGACGATCGACCTGACGCGGGGTAAGGCCGGATTTCAGGCATTGTCGTATGTCGAGATCGCCGAGGCGGTGCTGAACTGTCAGGCGCGCACAGTCATCGTCGTCCTGGACTGCTGCTACTCGAACCGGGCGCACGTTCCGGTACCGAGCGGCGCCCTTCTCGTGTCGGCCGACCGCGATGAGCATGCCCTGGCCCCTGTAGGTGAGCAGTACACCGGGTTCAGCGGGGAACTGGTCCGTGCGTTGTGTGAGGGCGTGCCGACGGCGCCGGCCCATATCCGGCTGCAGCATCTCTACGACTACTTGTCCCGCAGGATGACGGTCCGTGGCCGCCCCCAGCCGATTCTTCGCACCGGGAACCTCGCGAGCGACGTGGCGCTGGCGGTCAACCGCGCGTACAGGAACGAACCGGAGCCGCCCGACGCGCCGACGGAACCCGAGTGGAGAGGAACGTGTCCCTACCGCGGACTGGAGCCGTATTCGGCTCAGGACCATCTGGTTTTCCGGGGCAGGGGCGCTCTTACGGCGCACGTACTGAGCCGCCTCGCCGAGCGCACCCGTACCGGTGGAGTGACCGTGGTCGCGGGGCCCTCGGGATCCGGCAAGTCGTCGCTACTTGCCGCGGGTGTCCTTCCGGCGATCTCACACGGGGACCTGGGGGTGACGGGTTCGGCAGCGTGGCCGCATATCACGATCACGCCGGGACCCGACCCGTTCCGCGCCTTGGCGGCCGGGCTCGCGCGGCTCACCGGTCAAGACGCGGGTCTGCTGGCGGCACACCTCGTCCGGGGGCCGCGGGCCGTGCGCGAAGCCATTGCCGACGTCGTCGCTCCGCGGTCTGCCGTCAACAGGACCGACCAGCGAGTGGTGCTCGTCGTGGATCAGTTCGAGGAGCTCTTCACTCACGTGACCTCGGACGAGGTGCGGCACGACTTCGTGGCTGCACTGCACGCCGTGGCCGGAGCCGGGGAGCACGCCCTGGCTCTGGTCGTTCTCGGACTACGGTCGGACTTTCATGGGCAGTGTGCCCGCTTCCCCGCTCTGGTGACCGCGCTCGAGAGCAACCAGATCGTCGTCGGGCCCATGTCCTACCGCGAGCTGCGGGCCGCGATCGTCGAACCCGCCCAAGAGGCCGGCCTCGAACTGGAGCCCGGCCTCGTCGACATCTTGCTCCGCGACACCGGCGCCGTCCCGAGCTACGACCGAAGTGCCGAATACGATCCAGGCGCTCTGCCCTACCTCTCGCACGCACTGCTCGCCACGTGGCAGCGCCGCCGCAACAACCTCTTGACCGTCCGGGGATATCACGAGGTGGGCGGCGTGGTCGGGGCGATCGCCGGTACCGCCGACCGTACCTTCTCGTCTCTGGACGTCGCGGCTCAGCAGGCAGCACGACGGTTGCTCCTTGCGATGGTCCGGATCAGTGCGGATACGCCTGACACGCGCCGCCGCCTCTCGTACGACTCGATGTTCGAGGTCCTGCCGCACAGGGCACCTGCGAGCGCAGCACTCCATGCGCTCGCCGACGCACGCCTGATCACCTTGGATCAACACGGCGCGCAGATCACTCATGAAGCCCTCATACGTTCGTGGCCGCGGCTACGGGAGTGGCTCGACCAGGACAGGGCCGAGCGGCTCCTGCACCAAGCGGTGGAGGATGCAGCGGCAGCCTGGAAGAACGAGCACAGGGATGCGTCTCTTCTGTATCGCGGGAGCCGACTGGCGACTGCCCGCGATTGGGCGATGACACGGCCACCCACCGAGCTCAGCGTCACCGCTCGCGAGTTCATGGCCGCGTCCGTCCGGTACCGACGCCGTGCCCGACGCGCTCGTCAGAGCGGAGTAGCCGCGCTGGCCGTCCTGTTGGTCCTGGTGACCGGTGTTTCGGTGTTCGCCCTGCAGCAGCGCGCCGTTGCAGACACACAACGCGACCGCGCAGTGTTCAACCAGCTACTCGCCAAGGCCGATCAGCTACTGGACAGTGACCAATCCCTCGCGGCTCAGCTGCTCGTCACCGCGTATCGGATGTCGCCGACTCCGGCTCTCTACACGAAATTGGTCGAGACGGGAGCGCGGGCATTGTCGAGACCGTTCACCCTCGGCGGGAAAGATGTCTACTGTGTGGCATTCAGTCCAGACGGAAGTTTACTGGCAACTGCCGGCGCGGATAACACCCTGCAGATGTGGAAGGTCGACCGCGAGGGCCATGTGGCTCCGGTGGGGTCGCCGGTCGGAGTGACTGTATACGCGGTACGCGCGCTTGCTTTTAGGCCGGACGGCAAGCTGCTCTTCACAGGTGACGGCAATGGCGCGATGCATCTCTGGAGGGTAGGTGCCGAGGGTGATCTCACACCTGTGGACGGGACGTTCAATCACGGCGCCTGGGTCACCTCGGCCGCCTTCAGCCCGGACGGTCGGACACTTGCAACCGCAAGCTCGGACAATACCGTGAAATTGTGGGACGTCACGGATCCGGCGCGCTGGAAGCCGGCCGGCCCACCACTCTCGGGCCACAGCAACTTCGTCTATTCAGTCGCATTCAGCCGCGATGGGCGGCATCTCGCCACGGGCGCCGGGGACTCGACGGTCCGGCTCTGGGATGTGTCCGACCCTTCAACTGCCAACTCCAAGGTCCTGATTCTGCGAGGTCACACGGCTTTCGTCACCTCGGTCGCGTTCAGCCCGGACGGCCGGACCTTGGCCAGCGGGGGCGGCGATGGCAAAGTTAGGTTATGGGATGCGAGCGATCCTGGAGGCGCCAACGGTGTACGGCCGAGAGGTGCGCCACTGGCCGGTCACAACTCGGTGACCTCACTTTCCTACAATTCGGCGGGAAATATGCTGGCAAGCGGGGGAGACGAAGGTACGGTGCGACTGTGGGATCTCGGCAGCGCTGACGGTGCAGCCCTGATGGGTACACCCCTGAAGGGGCACAAAGGCCCTTTGTGGTCCGTCGCCTTCCGCTCTGAGGCAAACTTGCTGGCGACCGCCAGCGCCGACGGGACTTTCCGAGTGTGGGATCTGCCGAATATCGCAACGCATTCTCAACCTGTCAATTCGGTGGGGTTCAGTCCGGACGGGCGGACTCTGGCGACTGGGACCTCGCCGGTCGCCGGTACGACTGCCGGTCCTTCCGGCCCAGGTGACGCCGCTACCTCTGGTCCCTCGTTGTGGTTCTGGCAGCTGCCCGGGCTGGAGGAGCCGGTCCCCGTGGCCGGGTCGAAGACGGATTCTCACACGAGCATCGTCGGCGGTTTCACATCGGACGGGCGTTTACTAATCACGGGTAGTCCTCAGGGTGTGCAGTTGTGGGACGCCAGCGTCCCCGATCGCGTGATACCCGATGGACAACCGATCTTGTCCCCGTCCGGAAACTTGTACTGGTTGGGGGTGACGAACAACGCAATGTTGATCGGTGACTCCGACGGGCGTGTACAGATTTGGGACATCGGGTTCTCGCGAGAACCGTCTGCGGTCGGAGGCCCAATACAAGTCGGTCAGGGCGCCGACGCAGGCCCTGTGATCCACTCGATGGACCTCAGCCCCGATGGACGCACCATTGCTGTAGGGTACGACGACTACAGTCTCGGCATCTTCCAGATAGGCGGCTCACCTGGAGAAGAACCTCACTCGTCCTATTGGCAGGTCGCGGGCGCCACGGTCGACGCACTCGCTTTCAGCCCCGATGGTCACTCACTCGCGGTGAGTAACGACAATGGCCGAGTAGAACTCTGGGATGTTACGAACCCGAACTCCATCGCGTCGATAAGTGCGATAGCGACCGGTCACTCGGGTTATGTGCCGAGCCTCGCGTTCAGTGCGGACGGGCTAATCCTGGCAACGGGTGGCGCCGACAAGACGGTCCGTTTGTGGAACGTCGCCGACCGTGCGAACCCGACCAGCGTCGGTGAGCCGCTGACGGGCCACACCGACGCAGTTACGCATCTCGCCTTCAGCCGCGACGGGCGCTATTTGGCGAGTGGAAGCGTGGACAGGACGGTTAGCCTGTGGGACACCGATGTCCTCGGAGCGATCGCCCGCATCTGCACTGACGCCGGAGAGGTCATCTCTGCCGAACAGCAGCAGCTCTACGATCTCGAAGTACCGTCGCTGCAGGCGTGTTGACATCTGCTTCAATGGCGATGGCTCCTGCTCAGTACGCCCCGTCGCCCTTGATGACCGTGCCGACGGTCCGGACCAGGATCTTCAGGTCCAGGGCGGGGGACCAGGTGTCGACGTAGCGGGCGTCGAGGGTGATCGACTCGCCCCAGGACAGGTCGCTGCGTCCGGAGACCTGCCACAGCCCGGTCATGCCGGGCTTGACCATCAGCCGACGACGGGCGGCGGCGCAGTAGAGGTCGACCTCGCGCTGCAGGGCGGGCCGGGGGCCGACGAGGGCCATGGTGCCGCCGATGACGTTGAACAGCTGGGGCAGCTCGTCGAGCGAGTACTTGCGCAGCACCGCCCCGACTCCGGTGATCCGGGGGTCCCGCGCGATCTTGAACAGCGGCCCGGCGGCCTCGTTGGCGGACTGCAGGGCCGCGAGCCGCGCCTCGGCGTCGACCACCATGGTCCGGAACTTGACCATCCGGAAGTGGCGCCCGTCCTGTCCGACGCGGGTCTGGCGGAAGAACACCGGCCCTCCGTCGAGCTTGACGGCGAGAGCGACGCCGAGCAGGACCGGCAGAACGAGCAGCACGATCAGCACCGCCACGACCGCGTTGAGCACCGACCAGATGGTCCCGGCCCGCCGCGCCGGCGGCAGCTCCAGCGCGCGGACGGCCTCGATGGGCGCCGGGCGTTGGGCGGGGACGGGAACGCTGCTGAGGTCGACGGTGAGCTCGTCGAACGCGGCGGTCATGTCGGGCTACTCCTCGTGGCTCCAGATACGGACCCCCTCGATCCACATCTGCTCCGCTTGTCGGCCATCCCGGTGACCCTGTTAGCCCAACGCGTCACTGATCGTCACAAGTGATGATCGAAGCTATCTGGCGACCGGAACGAGCGGAGCCAGAGGCGTTGGTCCTGTGATCCGGGAGACCTTCTGAGACGCAGCGCGGACCAGGTAGAGCGCCGTGAGTAGTCCGCTCTGCCTCAACCTGCACTCCGAACAGCGCAGCAAGGGCTCTACGCCAGGCGGGAAACCGAACAGTCCGGACCTTACTCGCACGTAACGCCACGCAACGCGATCTCGAAAGGGTGATGCACGGGCAGCGTCCCAGCACTCTCCGTGCCAGTGGCGTCCACCAAGGTGGTGTACGACCGGCCCGGTGACGGGCGGGTCGAGGTGTAGGGCGGCCACCGCGTGATCTTCTGAAGGCCTCTCACAGTCTCCGGAAGGTGATCACGCGATGACCACGCCCTCAAGTATCGACCCCACCCAGTTCCTGCACGAACAGCTGTCCCAGGCGAGCCCGGACCTGTTGCGGCAGATGCTGACCACGTTCATCAACACGCTCATGTCGGCCGAGGCCGACGCGGTGTGCGGCGCCGGCTATGGCGAACGCTCCGAGCAGCGCACCAACACCCGCAACGGCTACCGCCACCGCGACTTCGACACCCGCGCCGGCACGCTGCAGGTGGCGATCCCGAAACTGCGGTCCGGCAGCTACTTCCCGGACTGGCTGCTCGAGCGCCGCCGACGCGCGGAGCGGGCGCTGACCACGGTGGTGGTGACCTGCTATCTGCTCGGCGTGTCGACTCGGCGGATGGAGAAGCTCGTCGAGTCCCTCGGCATCACCAGACTGTCGAAGTCGCAGGTCTCGATCGTGGCGTCCGAGCTCGACGCACTCGGTCTACGACCAGCCCGACGCCTCCTCGGTGCACGCCCAGTTCGACCGGGTCCTCGACACCCTGGCCGACAAGCTGCCCAAGGTCGCCGAGCACCTCGACACCGCTCGCACCGACGTGCTGGCGTTCACGTCCTTCCCGAAGGAGGTGTGGCGCCAGATCTGGTCGAACAACCCGAGCGAGCGACTCAACCGCGAGATCCGCCGCCGCACCGACGTCGTCGGGATCTTCCCCGACCGCGATGCCCTGATCCGCCTCGTCGGCGCGGTCCTGGCCGAGCAGCACGACGAATGGGCCGAAGGACGCCGCTACCTCGGTCTCGACGTCCTCGCACGGGCCCGCGTCACCGCCGTCCCCGACGCCATCGCCGGCAACGAGGAGGTGAGCTCCACCGACACCATCCCGGCGCTCAGCGCCTGACAGAACAAGAAGATCACGCGTCAGCCGTCACACACCACGCCAGCGGACTTGACCTCCGTGCCGGGGAAGCGTGCCGCCGCGCGCCCCGTCGAGGCCTGCACGTCAGATGGGATCAGCAGTGGCGAGTCCAGTCGGGGAACAGGAACGCGTCCGCGCCTTCAGCGAGATCTCCGGCCCGATCACCGAGCCACCCGCCGACCGGCCCTACCAGGTCGAGTTCAAGGGCGTGCACAAGTCCGACGGCCCCCGCCGCTACGCGGGGTCCCTCGCGATCGTCGTCCTCAACGTCGCCGTCGAGATCGGCTTCGTGCTGTGGCTGCTGCACCCCAGCCACCGCCCCGAGGTCGACGGCAACACTTTCGCCCAAGCCGCCAACGTGTTCGTCATCGCCTCGATCGCGCTGGTCGAGGCGCTACGCCTGGTCAACGTCGTCTCGCTGTCGTTGGCCTCGATCCTCGCCCGCGACCCGATCCCGGTCCGCCCGGACAGCGGCCTACGGGTGGCGTTCCTGACCACGATCGTGCCCGGTAAGGAGCCGATCGAGATGGTCCGGACCACCCTCGAGGCGGCCCGGCGGATCCGCCACGACGGCCGGTTCGACGTCTGGCTCCTCGACGAGGGCGACGCCCCGGCGGTCAAGGAGATGTGCCTCGAAACGGGCGTGCACCACTTCTCCCGCAAGGGCGTCGAGGCCTACAACCAGCCCCGCGGCTTCTTCAAGGCGAAGACCAAGCACGGCAACTACAACGCCTGGGTCGACGCCCACGGCTACCGCTACGACGTCTTCCTCTCCGTCGACCCCGACCACGTCCCGCTGCCGAACTACGCGGAGCGGATGCTCGGCTACTTCCGGGACCCGGACGTCGCGTTCGTGGTCGGCCCGCAGTGCTACGCCAACGTCGACAACTTCGTGACCAAGGCCGCCGAGTCGCAGCAGTTCCCCTTCCACAGCGTGATCCAGCGGGCGGCGAACGCCTACGGCATCCCGATGCTGGTCGGCACGAACAACGCCGTCCGCATCGACGCGCTGATGTGCATCGGCGGCCTCGCGGACTCGATCACCGAGGACATGGCGACCGGCCTGGCGCTGCACACCCGCCGCAACCCCGGGACCGGCCGGCGGTGGCGCTCGGTCTACACGCCCGACGTCGTCGCGGTGGGGGAGGGCCCCTCCTCCTGGACCGACTACTTCAGCCAGCAGCTGCGCTGGTCCCGCGGCACCTTCGAGATCCTCTCCGGCACCTTCTGGCGCCGGTTCCTGCGCCTGACGCCCGGCCGGATGCTGCACTACCTGCTGATTACGACCTTCTACCCGTCGATGGCGGTCGGCTGGATCCTCGGCGCCGTCAACGCCACGCTGTACCTGGCCTTCGGCGTCGCCGGCATCGTGGTCCCGCCCGAGCTGTGGCTCGCCCTCTACGTCGACGCCACGCTCTTCCAGGCGTGGGTCTACATCCGCAACCGCCGCTACAACGTCAGCCCCTACGAGGAGACGGGCAGCGCCGGGCTGCGCGGGATGGCGATGTCGGTGCTCTCCGCGCCGATCTACGCGAGCGCGCTGACCGCCACGGTCCTGCGCCGGCCCGCGAAGTTCGTGGTCACCCCGAAGGCCGACGCGTCGTCGCCGGACCGGGTGGACACCTTCCGTCGGCACCTGCAGTGGTCCGCCCTGCTCGCCGCCGCGCTCGTCACCTCGGTGGTCCTCGGCTACGCCAACGTGGACGTGATGATGTGGCCGGCGATCGCGCTGCTGGTCAGCCTCGCCCCGCTGGCCATCTGGCTCCTCGAGCGCGACGACGACGCCACCGGGACCCAGTCCCCGAGCGAGCTCGTGGGCGCCACCGCCCCCGTCCGCCCGCTCCGCCCGCAGCCGCACATCCCGGCCCAGCCCGGCCTGCTGCGACCGGGTGCGGTCCCCGCTCCCCGTAACACCGACGACGAGATCGGAGCCATCGCGTGAAGCGCGCCCTTCGCGCCGTCCTGGGACGGCTGGTCCGGCACCGCAAGCTGGCCACCCTCGTGACGGTCCCCGGCGTCCTGCTCGCCGTGAACGTGCCGCCCGCGGTGGCGTTCGTGAGCGACTACCAGCACGACAAGCTGATCAACAGCGCCGAGTACAAGGCGCAGTACGGCAAGTGGGACGTCATCGACCTCCCCTCCGACCTGCGTGTCAACGCCATCCACGCCGCGCTGCTGCCCACCGGCAAGCTGCTGATCATCGCCGGCTCGGGCAACGACCAGACCCAGTTCGACGCCGGCACCTTCACGTCCCTCGTCTACGACCCCGCCACCGGGCAGGGCCGGATCGTGCTCACGCCCGACGACATGTTCTGCGGCGGGCACGCCTTCCTCTCCGACGGCAACCTGCTCGTCGCCGGCGGCACCCAGCGCTACGAGATCCTCGACGGCGCGGTGACCAAGGCGGCTGGCCAGCTCGTGGTCAAGAACGAGAACCCCGACGCCGGCCGGGACTTCCCGAAGGGCACCGAGTTCGTCGCGCCCGACAGCCGGAAGTACCTCGCCACCAACGCCTTCACGGTGAAGCCCGCGACCAAGACCCAGATGGGCAAGCGCGGCAACGTCACCGTCACCGCGAGCGAGACGCAAGGTGTGGGTCGAGTCCGAGGACACCGGCACCGCCGGCGTCACCGACGTCCCGACGCAGTACACGATCACCGGCCTGACCGGCGCCGACGCGGACAACGTCTACGGCCTCGGCCAGAAGATGACCATGGACAAGCAGGACTACCAGGGCATCGAGCAGGCCTACGAGTTCGACCCCTTCGCCGAGGAGTACGTGCGGGTGGGGGACATGAACCAAAAGCGCTGGTACCCCACGCTGACCGGCCTGCCCGACGGCACCGTGCTCACGACCTCGGGGCTCGACGGCAGCGGCGTGATCCTGCCCGGCCAGAACGAGATCTACGACCCGAAGAGCAAGACCTGGACCGAGCGTCCGGACCTGTTCCGCTACTTCCCGACCTACCCCGCGATCTTCCAGACCGCGAAGGAGGGGACGCTCTTCTACACCGGCTCCAACGCCGGCTACGGCCCCGCCGACCAGGGCCGCGTCCCAGGCTTCTGGAACCCCGGGGACAACTCGTTCGAGCCCGTCGCCGGGCTGCGCGACGCCGACCAGATGGAGACGAGCGGCTCGGCCTGGGCCGGGCCGGTCCAGGACCAGAAGATGATCGTGGTCGGGGGCGGCGGCGTCGGCGAGTCTCCGCTGACCAGCAAGCGGATCGACGTCATCGACCTCAAGAAGGGCCCGAAGGCCGCGTACACACCCGGCCCGGACCTGCCGGTGCCGACCCGCTACCCGAACGTCGTGCAGCTGCCCGACGACTCGCTGCTGATCGCGAACGGCTCGCGCGACTACCGCGGCAAGGGCGCGAGCGACAACCTGGTCGCGAGCCTCTACCACCCGGACACGAACACGCTCTCGGCCGCCGCGGACCCGTTCGTCGGCCGCGACTACCACTCCGAGGGCATCCTGCTGCCCACCGGCCAGGTGATGACCCTCGGCGGCAACTCGCTGTTCAAGGACGCCGCGGACACCAAGACCGCGCCCTTCGAGCAGCGGCTGGAGATCTACACGCCGCCGTACCTGTCCACGGGCCGCAGCCGACGATCACCACGGCGCCGGACACCGCGGCCCTCGGCTCCACGATCACCGTCGCCTCGCCCGAGGCCGGGCAGATCGCGAAGGCGCGGCTGATCCGGCCGTCCGCGGCCACGCACGCCACGGACGTCGAGCAGCGCAGCGTGGCCCTGGACGTCACGACGAACCCGAATGGCACGCTGGACCTCGCGATCCCCGAGCAGCCGACGCTGGTCCCGCCCGGCTACTACATGCTGTTCCTGGTCGACGGCGCAGGCACGCCTTCGAAGGCGCACTGGGTGCACGTCACGTGAGCGCGGAGACCGCTCTGCCAGAATCGGTGGACGTGGCTCGACGTCGTCTGTCCCGCTGGTTGGGCAGCCTCCTGTCCGGTGGCGTGCTGGCCGCCGCTGCACTGGGCTGCTCCTCGGGTGGGGAGCAGCCGAGCGCGACGCCCACGGCCGATTCGGCGGTCACCTCGCCGACGGGCTTCTACGTCGACCCGACCACACCCGCCGCGGCGCAGGTCATGACGTGGGAGCAACAAGGCCGCACGGACGACGCCCAGGAAATCCGGAAGATCGCCGAGCAGCCGGTCCCGCTGTGGGTCTCCGCTGATCCCGCAGCCGTCGAGTCCGAGACCCGGGCGTACGTCGGGCGCGCGCAGCAGGCCGGCCAGAAGCCGCTGGTGGTGGGCTACAACATCCCGCACCGGGACTGCGGCAGCTTCTCCGGCGGCGGCGCGACCGACGGCGGCCAGTACCGCCAGTGGGTCAAGGGCCTGGCCGCGGCGCTCGACGGTGCCGGCGCCACGGTGGTCCTCGAACCCGACGCGGTGCCGCACGAGATCTCCGGCTGCGTGGACGGCAACCTGCGCGACGAGCGCTACGAGCTTCTCGGCGAGGCGATCGACCAGCTCAAGGGGGCGGGTGCGCGGGTGTACCTCGACGCCGGCAACCCCGGCTTCATCACCGACACCGGCGCTCTCGCCGCGGCGCTGGACCGGTCGGGGGTGAAGCGGGCGGACGGCTTCGCGCTCAACGTCGCCAACTTCTGGACCACCGAGGACAACGTCGCCTACGGCACGAAGATCTCCGAGGCGCTGGGCGGGGCCCCCTTCGTGATCGACACCAGCCGCAACGGCGCGGGCCCGGTGGGGTCCGATCAGGTCAACGGTGCCCCGAGCTTCTGCAACCCACCCGGCCGTGCCCTCGGCGCGAGGCCCACCACCCAGAGCGGCAACCCGCTGGTCGACGACCTGCTGTGGGTCAAGCGGCCGGGCGAGTCGGACGGCGCGTGCCGGCCGGGGGAGCCGCCGGCGGGGCAGTGGTACCCGGACTACGCGCTGGGGTTCGCGGAGCGGGCGGGGTAGAGCCACCCGCGCCGAGGACCGGTGGCGTGACACTCGCCGGCTGCGTAGCCCCTGGCCAGGTCCCTCCGGGACGCGATCGCCAAGGCAAAGGAGGACGGCAACATCAGGGGGTGGCGGTGCCGCTGGTCCCGTGTGTATCTGCGGGCGGACTCCCGTCCTCGCGACCGCCAGACGGCCTTACATGCGCATTCCAGGCACGATCCGACGACGCAACGGGCCGTGCGAATCTAACCGAGCGCACCGGAAAGCGGCTCAGGCGTCCTGTTCTCCGCCTAGGAGAGCCATTTGGATACTCCGAGCGAACGCATCTTCAGAGTATCTTATGGCTACCGTCCGCTCGGCGTTGCTAGAGATCTGAAGGGCTGTCTGCCAGTTCAACCATGCGTATTCGACCGCGTCCGCGAGGGTGGTCGGACTCCCAGGCGGAAACAGGACTCCGTCATGGCGATTATGGATAATGTCGCTTAAACCGCCTACATCGCTAGCAATGACGATGCGGCCACGCGCCATCCCCTCGAGCGCTACCAGACCGAATGGCTCGATACGCGAAGGAACAATAACCACGTGGTGCTCTCGATAAACATCATCTATGTCTGATCTGAAGTCGTGAATAGTGCAAAAAGCGCCTAGCTTGAGCGTCGAGACCACCTTCCGGATCTCCGAAACGTACCACTCGTAGCCACTGAATGCACTACCAATGATAGTTAGCTCGGCTCGAATCCCACGAGTACGTAGCTCGGCGAGCGCTGCGACCGCAACATCCGTTCCTTTCCGAGGCGAGAGTCGCCCGGGTAGCAGAAGCCGCAGAATTTCGGGTCTCTCATGGGGGAGCGGATCAACCAATCCAGGAGTGCGGACGGTATTCGGAACAATAATAGTCTTCTCATCAACCTCACGCCAGCGACCTCCATTTGAGACAAAATCGCGGGCGGCGCGGCTTATGCAGATAACATCGCTTGCCAACCGAGCTGGAAAGGTAAGCAGCTTCATGAAAACGGGACGGAGTGCGGTCTCTGCCTCATGTACGTGCAGCACCGACCGAACACGTAGGAGGCGTGCCGCGAGGATCGGAACGGGAATAGTTACTGTACTAATATAGCAGATGCTCGCTCGCGATTCACGAATCATGATCGCTGTGCGTACTAGGCTGCAGAGCGCGTTGAGTGATAGTAGAACGAGCTTCGTAGGCGATCGAAGGATCTCCTTGCGAAGCACAGCCATTGAGGGGTCTGTTCGTACTTCGACGCCCAACTGCGTCAACATTTCGCTCAGCGGGCCGGTCGACGGAAGCACCACAGTTATCTCTGTCGATGACTGTATTGCCTCAATTACGCGGAGGAGCATTCGATCGGAGCCATAAAGCTCAACGCTTGGATGAAAGGCGATCAACCGGATCCCGCTCACCTGCCGGGTAACTCCTCGTCTGCTGCGTGTACGCGTGTCGTCAACCGTACATAGGCCCTAGAGCCACTTTTCGCGTATCTGATTCCCAGGAAGGGAAAGTTCTAATTTGAGCGGGCTTCTTGTCGGACTTCGCCTTCGACGCCAGGCTGTCCGTCGAGCGTCGAGATCGCTACAAAGAACAGACCGATTGCGACGCTGGAGAATTGATCTCTGAACATCTGCGAGGCAAATGTTGTGATGAGGATCAGGAGCCCAATCGACATCACGTCTCCTGCACGTATCCGGTTTCGGGCGACGGTAACAGTCACAAGCGCTGCGACCATCAAAGCGATTAGACCGGCCAGATAAATAACCCCACCTTGAATTAGCAGCAACGATCCGCTATTGATGCCCAGGTGAACGTGTATCCGCTGCTTCTGATCATCTACGTTTGAGAGGCCAGCGCCGAGACTCGCTGCATGGTAGTCGCGATAGGCAACGTAGTTTAGGTATGCACGCTCGTTTCTTGCGTCGGGTACGGTGCTGGACGGGAGGATAATCTCCACATATGATGAATTATCTACAGGGCGATATGATGAACCGGAGTTACTCAAGAACCCATTCGCGGAAATCACAATCGTAGCGAGAACTGCGAGGGACGCTCCAACAGCTCCTTTCATTCGCCCGGTGACACAGCTAGACTTGCCAACAAAATATAGCAACACAATCCCAAAGACGGCAAACATCGGGATAAACATCTTGTTGTCGTTCTTGGTAGATATATCAGCCATTACGCCAAGCTGAATCACAACGACGATCGGCAGTGCGGGGTGTCCTTGTCTGCGTACAATCCGCGTTACATTAAGCCCGAACGTGGCAAGCCATACGAAGTTCAACACGCTCGCACCGTTCGAGCCAATGAGTCCGTCCATATGATCGAACGCGTTGGGATTGTGCGCGAGAAACGGCTCCATCAAGAACCGTTGACTTGAGATCTGTACATAAACAATAGCCGAGTTGACGACGAAGTACACATTCAGAACTTGAGACACGACTGCGACAACTCGAGCCAATGCGTCGTTTGAGTACTGACAGGTCAGATGAGCGAAGTAGACAATCGCCGCCACGGGCAGCAAGGCTGTCAGCACGTTGCCTACGCCAACCAACTTAACGCCGCGGAGAGAAAAGTTTATAAGAACAATTAGTAATAGAGGGAGCAACGGTAATAGGATACGTCGCAGTATGAGGAATTGAGAGTTTCTCACTATACCTCGCGCGCCTGCTATGCAGGCTACGACGGTGAACACGGTCATCGGGACGGCAGACAACGCCGGGACTGCCTCGCGCATGTACCGGAGAAACAACAGATTGACAAGGAGCAGTGCAAGAAGGGCCTTGTCGGACCCGCGAACCGCGGCAAGCTGGCTCGGCATCAGCGGCTCGCCGAGGTTTCAGTTCTTAGCTGGGTTCCAAGCTGCCGGAACCGGGTTAGTGTAGCGGTCTGAGTAGCGAGCACTGATAGCTCGGCCAGCGCCATGGCTGCAAGGGCGCCTTCATACCCACCCAAATGTCCGCCGAGGACGATACCCGTGAGGCCTATAATCGAGCCAACCACCGCACTGATTGCGACTGATCCAACGCGATCCAGCTTCACAAGGACGAGTCCTCCAGTGGCGCGCGACATACACGTAGCGGTAATAATAAGCGCCGAACTGCATACCGCGAAAAGCGTGGGGTGGATTGTCCCACTGAAAAGGAAAGAGTAGACCGAAGTGGCAAATACAACAAGCAAGACCCCAGCGGTTGCTCCTGCTGCCACATTGAGGAGAACGGTCTTGTATAGGCGGGACCTAGTCTGCCCCGGAGGTGCGAGGGCAACGTACGACTGCATACTATTGGGTAGTGCACTGAGGCCGTTCAGAAGAGTGCGCTGAACCCGATCGACCGCCGCGAAGATGGCGACAGATCCCGGTGCCACCAGCGCTACTAGTGTGGTTGGTAGGGCTATGTAGACAGCACTGGCGAGGCGGCCGCTCATAGCAGCCAGCTGCAATCGAAATATGCGACGAAAGTCGAACCTATCAATCGATCTGAGATCAGCGAGTGTTAGGTGAGACCATACAAGACCGGCTGCAATAATATAGAGTGCGCTTACTGCCTGCATTATGGGGACGAAAACGAGCTTACCGCCGAGGCCGAGAATCAGCGCGCCACTAACCGAACCGAGTACCCGCGGAGCGACGTCATTGGCAAGCAGAAGTAGCGGCTTGTTCAGACCGATGTAGAGCCATGGGAAGCCCAATCCGCCAACGCTGGTCGCGACCGCCGCCATTAGACTTACGACGGGGTACGAGGGCGAAGCGATGAAGGCGACGAGAGCGGCCACAGTACCGACCAGAGGCATCACGATGCATCTAGTCGCTAGGCTGAGAGCGATGAGGTTGCTGGTGCGCGTACGATACTGGGCAGCCGCAGCCTGAGGGCCAGTCAACCCCCACCCCATCTCAATAACTGTCGCGGCAGCGCCGCCAACGGAGAACCCCACGGCAATTGCCGACCAGCCGCCTGATCCAAAGGCACTGGTAATGGCGGGGAGTGTCACCAGTGGGCTTACTGCGGCGATCGCCGGAGCGAGCGCGAACAACCCAAGTCTTCCTACGCGCTTGTAGGAGATGTGCCGCTTCACGCTCGTGTCACGGCTCATCAAGTGCTCCTTCAAGGCGTTGCATCAGCGCTGCGGCAAACATGGCATACCTTGAGTCGACATATTCTCGAAGTCGTATATGGCTTGCACTCGCTTCGCCGTCGTCAGGTACGGGCTCTATCATTGCAAGCGCTGAAGCTAACTCGTCAGAATTGCTCGCCTCAATCTGAACCAGTTGTCCCTCAGTAAGACTTGCAATCTCGCCGAGGGCATGAGAATTACGTGTTATGACTGTGCGGCCGCATGCCAGTCCCTGCCAAACCTTGTTGGCGATCACGGAAGCCGCTTTTCGTGAATCGCCAAAGATTCCCAAGACCACGTCATGCTCGCTTATAATTTCCGACAATTGATGCTCGGGCACGGGGTCGAGAAAGCTGACGTGTTCTGAGGCTGTGCCACGACGAAAGGCGCTCTCGATCTCGCCCCGTAGTTCGCCATCCCCGACCATCGTTAGAGCGAAGGTCTTACCCGTTCGAGCTAGGGTTTCCGCAGCTGCCATCACGGTAGAAAGTCCGTGCAGCGGGATGTAGTTCCCGTAGTACAAGATCTTTAGAGGATCACTGGCGGATCTAGCGCGCGGCCGAGGAACTGCCCAATCAGGTGCACCCACCGGAAGCGAGAAGACTCGTGCGCGTGAGGTCTGGGAACGTAGCTCCATAGCCCGGACTTCGGTATCGATAAGAACATAGTCGGCAAAACGAACTGCGAGAGTATCGAACAGTCCATGCGCTCGTGCTTTTATGGATCGAGAAGAGAATCGTTGCCAGTCCTCGACGTTGGTCTCGTAAAGACCCACGAACCTATCAGTGATCACCGGAACCCGGCGGAAGCGGCCAATGATATAGCCGATCCACCAATACTGCACGTTGAACTCGGCGAGCACAACCGCGCCGATATTGTTGGATCTGCGTAGACCAGCAATGAGCATCCGAACGCTTCGGCGAAGGTAGCCACCGTGCTGTTCAAGTTCCGTAGATTCGGAGTCGATGCCATAATTCTCGGAGAGGTATGAACGGATTCGGCGATTTCTCGGATAGGTGATGTCGTGGACGGCGAGGTAGAGCACGCGACGATGCAGGTTCGGGCTTGTGCGAGAAGCTCGGAGATAATTGAGAATTGCTCTCATCGCTTGTACTCCGTTACCCGTACCGCAGCAAGCTCTCTAAGCATTCCCCAGCCCCGACATGCACGGCGTATCGACCTGCCGGCACGGAATTGTGCTAGCGGCAGCCAGCTGACCGCCAACTCAGCTGAGCCGCCGAGGAGGCGTAAAATTCCGCCCACGAACACTCGTGTTCTGCCTCGGAGGGACCAAGTGTCAGCGCGAAGTACGATTTGCGCAGCGTTGTTGCCTGTTCGTACGGCCCGACGAATAGCCCAGCGTGCAGTGCAGCGCGCTGCTGGGACGATTTCGATGACTTCGGCTGTCTTTGTCCAGACTATAGTCTCTCCAGACCGGATCAATCGACGTGTGAAATCAGTATCGGATCCGCCCGTAATCCCGAGTGCTTCATCGAAGCGGGGTATCCCGCCCTTAGCGCGTAACAAGCGTAGATTCAACAGCAGGTTATTCGTCGCGGCATGAGGCATCGAGAAACCCTCGCTAAAGTCTGGAGATATGAAGAATCCCCCAGAGTGGACCCATCGTGGGGGAGGGTACTCGTAGACGTATCGAACAGGTCCTGCGACCCCGGCTTGTCCGCTCCTAGCTTGGGCCTCAACCATGTTAGAGAGCCAACCCGGCGAAGGGATCTCATCGTCATCTATGAACACGATATAGTCGACGTCAATCGCGCTCTGGATGATGGCGTTCCTCGCGGCTGCTATCCCAGGCGTTGAGACCTGCAGGTACCGAATTCGAAGTAGGCTAGAGAGTCGATCGATTGTGGCGCGGGCGCTTTCTAGTGGATCGTTGTCAGCAACCACCACTTCGAACGGATTTGCAGAGATCTGCGACGCAAGCGCTGAAAGCAGCCACTCCAGGCCGTCTGGTCGCCTGTATGTTGCTATGCCGACCGCCACTCGGGCGTGCCAAGTGTCTGGAAGTTGGCAAGCATCGTGTGCGGCAGTTTCTTTTGGTGAACTGTTCATAGAGTAGCGGGGAGCGGTCATCGCTGCTGGTTATGTTTAGCGATTTTGGACGGTTCGGTCTGGTAGTAGGTGCCGCCGTAGTAGCCGCTTTTGTCTCCGATTCGTTGCACCATCGTAAATACAGTCCCCGTTATTATCGCCTTGGCGCTGTGGAGGCGATCGACCGATCCACGCAGCTGGCCGATCGATGTCTGTTTTTCGCTCACGACGAGGATCACTCCGTCGACCGCAGAACTCAGAGCAGCTGCGTCGGTTACTGGAAGGATCGGTGGCGTGTCAATGAGAATATTTCTATAGCGAGGCCGTAGATCTGCGATTAGCTTCTTTGCCGCGTTTGATCCAAGCAGTTCGCTAGGGTTTGGTGGAAGCTGGCCGCTGGCGAGAACGTCAAGTTGTCCGCGCCAATTCTGGATGGCCTGGCTCGGATGGGTCTGCCCCGTAAGCACCGTTGTCATGCCGATGCTGCCCTCGAGGCCAAACAGCTCGGCAAGCTTGGGCCTACGCAGGTCTGCCTCAATTAGTAGAGTGGGCTCGCCTGTGGCAGCGAGAGCAAGTCCTAGGTTGGCCGTCAGAGTGCTCTTGCCTTCGGCAGGAAGGCTGCTGGTAACTGCGAAGACTCGGTTCTCTTGGTCGATGTCGACGAACTGTAGATTGGTTCGGACGTGCCTGAATGCTTCGGCAGCTCGTCCTCTCGGATTTGTGCTTATCGGAAGAGGGCTGGTCTCGATCGTCGGTTCGAAGGCTATAGAGCCGAGATTCGGCGCGCTAGTTGCGCTCACAATGGTATCAGTGTCTCGGATGGCGGTATCAAGGGAGTTGCGCACGACGACGATCGCAGCGCCGATAATGAGTCCACCAAGAGCGCCGAATGTTGCCAGCGAGGGCATGCTCGGCGAGGAGGGGTCGGTTGGAACCGGAGCGGGCTGGACAAGCCTGACTTGCACGGCTGGGACGCCGGCGTTCAACGGGCGCTCGAGGTCTGCTACGAGCTCAGTCATCACGTCGGCGACAGTATCGGCGAGTTGGGCCGAGGTGTTGGGGTTTGGGTCGCTCGCCTGGATGTCGATGAGCACCGAGTTGAGGGCACTTGACGCGGCGAGGTGCGAGGCGATCTGAGCGTGCGTCTGTGGAAGGTTGAGGCGGCGCTTAACCTCTGTGGTTACGCGCGGACTTGTCACTAATTCCACGTATGAGGTGACACGCTGCTGAGAGAGCTGCGCTCCTTGGAACGCCCCTTGAGGGGTATCACCGCTTTGGGCGCTTACGTAAAGCGTTGCCGTCGCTGTGTAGGCAGCGGGTCGGACTGCATGAACTCCAATACCTGCGGCTATCCCCAGTGCGATTGCGATCAGAAGTAGCACCCAATTGCCGCGGATTAGGAGAAGAACCTGTCGGATCGTCATAATGAGTTTCTGTTCCCGTCACCACTGGTTCGTGCCGCGATGCGCTATCAGATTCGTGTCGGGCGACTGTGGCCTGCGCGCTCGACGGTGGCTCATGCGTGTGCGAACGCGTCCGAGGAAGCTACAGACATCACGTACTGCCCGTAGCGGGACTTCGCCATACGTTCGCCGAGGGAGTAGCACCTTGCCGAGTCGATGAATCCCATGCGTAGCGCGACTTCCTCGATGCAGGCAATGCGGACACCTTGCCGGTGCTCAAGCACTTGGACGTACTGGCTGGCCTCAAGCAGCGAGTCGTGAAGTCCGGTATCGAGCCAAGCGAATCCACGGCCCAGGTCGACGAGGCGTGCGGTTCCCTGACTGAGATAGGTCCTGTTTATGTCCGTTATCTCTAGCTCGCCGCGAGCTGACGGCTTGAGTGACCTAGCGATTTCTACAACCTGGGCGTCGTAGAGATAAAGGCCGGTTACCGCCCGGTCGGAGCGTGGCTTGAGTGGCTTCTCCTCGATTGATATGAGGCGTCCGTTGTCGTCTGCCTCACCTACGCCGTACCGTTCGGGGTCTCTGACGGGATATCCGAACAGGACGCAGCCATCTGCACCACTACGCAAGCCTTCAATGCTTGCTGCGAGGCGGCTACTGAAGCCAGGACCGTGGAAGATGTTGTCGCCCAGGACGAGAGCGGAAGGATTGTCGCCGACGTGGTCGGCTCCGATGATGAATGCTTGGGCTAGGCCATCCGGCGACGGCTGCTCCGCGTAGGAGAGCTGCAGGCCGAGCTCCGAGCCATCTCCAAGGAGCCGGCGGAAGCCGGGGAGATCGTCCGGGGTACTGATGATCAGAATCTCGCGTATGCCGGCGAGCATGAGAGTCGACAATGGGTAGTAGATCATCGGCTTGTCGTAGACCGGCAGCAGCTGCTTCGACACCGCGCGAGTGATCGGGTACAGGCGAGTGCCGGAGCCCCCGGCCAGGATGATGCCCTTCATCGCTGTCCTTCCCGCTGCGAGCGGTAGAGCTCCTGGCAGGCGTCCCACGAGGGGAGGAGGCCGGTCTCGCGGGCCTTGGCCAGCGTCGGTGCCTGGGTGTCCTTCTCGGAGAGGACTTGGGGGAGTCCCTTCGGCCACGGGATGCCGAGCTCGGGGTCGAGCGGTGAGATCCCGTGCTCACTGCCGGGGTTGTAGCCCGTCGAGCAGAGGTAGGTCATCGTCGTGTCGTCCTCGAGGGCGACGAAGGCGTGGCCGAGCCCCTCCGCGAGGTAGACAGACCGGCCGCTCGTCGGGTCCATCTCCACCGTCTCGACAACGCCGAAGGCCGGGGAGCCCACACGGATGTCGACGATGACGTCGACGAGGGACCCGCGGGCGCACGAGACGTACTTGGCCTGGCCGGGCGGCACATCCGAAAAATGCACACCGCGGATCACGCCGCGAGCGGAGATGCTCTGGTTGACCTGCCCGAGAACCAGGTCGAAGCCGAGCGCCTCGCGGAACGCAGCGACCTGGAAGGGCGCCGCGAACTGGCCGCGGTTGTCGGGGAAGACCGGGGGCTCGAAGACCCAGGCCCCGGGGATGCCGAGCTCGTAAGCCTTCATCGCGCCACCGCGCTTCCGGCCTTGAGCGGCTCCCACCAGTCGCGACGGGTGCGGTACCAGTCCACGAGGTCGACGAGGCCCTCGGCGATCGAGACCTGCGGCGAGTAGCCGAGCTCGTCGGCGATCTTCGACCAGTCGACGGAGTAGCGGCGATCGTGACCCTTGCGGTCGGCGACCGGTTCGATCATCGACTCGTCGGCCCCCACCGCGGCGAGGAGGCGGTACGTGAGGTCCCGATTTGTCATCTCCGTGCCGCCGCCGATGTTGTAGAGCTCGCCGGGCCGGCCGCCCTCGACGACCAGCTGGATGCCGCGGCAGTGATCGTCGACGTGGAGCCAGTCCCGCACGTTCAGCCCGTCCCCGTAGAGCGGGACCTTCTTGCCATCGAGCAGGTTGGTGACGAACAGCGGGATGACCTTCTCCGGGAACTGGTGGCGCCCGTAGTTGTTCGAGCACCGGGTGATGCACACCGGCAGGCCGTGCGTCCGGTGGTAGGCGCGGGCGAGGAGATCCGACGACGCCTTCGACGCGGAGTACGGCGAGTTCGGCTGGAGGGGATGGTCCTCAGGCCAGGAGCCTTCGTCGATCGAGCCGTAGACCTCGTCGGTCGACACGTGAACGAACTTCCCCACGCCCGCGTCGAGAGCGGCCTGCAGGAGGACCTGGGTGCCGACCACGTTCGTCGAGACGAAGTCGGCGGCGCCGGTGATCGAGCGATCGACATGGGACTCCGCGGCGAAGTGCACCACGACGTCGGTGCCGCGCATCGTCTCGGAGACGAGAGCCGCGTCCCGGATGTCGCCTTCCACGAACCGAAGGCGAGGAGACTCCGCGACCTCGGACAAGTTGGTCATCGTCCCTGCGTACGTCAGGGCGTCGAGGACGACGATCTCAGCAGACTCGACGGCGGGGTAGGCGCCGGTCAAGGCGTGACGGACGTAGTTGGAGCCGATGAAGCCGGCTCCACCGGTGACCAGGATCCGCATGTCTTCTCTCAGATTCGGGTGCGGTGACGTCGGGAACGGGTGCGGTTCAGGAGATCGACGCAAAGCTGCTCGTACTCGAGTGCGACGTCGTCCCAGCCGTAAGCCTCTGCCGCGCGCTCGCGCGCACCGACGCCGTTGGCCTCGGCCGCCGGAAGGTCGGCTTCGGTCGCGTCGATGCGCTCGGCCAGCTGCTGGGGACGCGCGAAGAAGCTGCCGTACGCGCCGAGGACCTCTCGGTTGAAGTTGACGTCCCAGGCGATGACGTTGGCGCCGGCTCCCATCGCACGCAGGAGCGAGGGGTTCGTGCCCCCTACGGAGTGGCCGTGGAGGTAGCTCGCGGCGCCGGCGTAGAGCGCGTCGAGCAGGTCCTGATCCCAGACACCGCCGACGAGCCTGACCCGCGCATCCGTCGCGGCGAGTTCCCGGATGCGGCGTTGGTGGTCACTCGGATACGGGACGGAGCCGACCACGACGAGCGGCTTGGTGGCCTTGCTCTGCAGGTAGCCCTCGATGATGACGTCGACGTGGTTCTCGGGCTCGAGGCGCGCGACGACCAGGTGGTAACCGCGGGCGTCGAGCTCAAGTTCGCGCAGCCGCGCGAAATCGCAGTGCTCCTGAATGGGAGCGCCGTAGGGGATGAAAATGCTCTGCGCCCCATAGCGCTCGCGGTAGTAGTCCTGAATCCCGACGGCGTCCGCGATGAGTTCGTCGGCGAGTGCCACGGAAAGTTGTTCGTTCGCGAGGTAGTAGCGGCGGCCGTTGGGGCCCCACTTCGCCCGCTTCCATTCCAGACCGTCGACGTGGACAGCGACGGGAATCCGTGCGGCTCTGATCACCGGCAGGAGCGGAGCGTTGGCGGCATTGAAGACCAGAGCGACGTCCGCTCGATGGCGGAGCAGGTGTGCGACCGAGAGCGCTGTGTGACTCAACGTCTCGGTGACGGGGTGCTTCATCGCCGGGAGCCGGACGCGGTGCATCCCCAGGTACTCGGCTGAGTCGTCGTCCCCCCGGCAGTACACGCGCACCTCGTGGCCCGCCTTGACCAGGCGGAGCCCGATCTCCTCGACCGCGGTCTCGAAGCCGCCGTACCGCGCGGGAACGCCGCGGGTGCCGATCATGGCGATGCGCAAGGGGAGACTCCAAGAACAGGTGGGGAGCGTGCTGAAGAGACAGGTCTCGACGTCGTCGGCGGACCTTCGCTGGGGAGCATCGGGTCCGTCGGCCGCTCGGGCGCGGGTGTTACAAGGTGTGCGTGAGCATCACACGGCAGTAGCCACGCACTCCGAACACCTCCGTGTCGTCCATCGCCACGAACAGGCTGCCAGGTGACGGATGATACACATGCTTCAGTCCGAATGCAGTACGAGCGAGTGGCGTTCGACGTAGTCACGAGATGCGCTGTGACGCGCGGTGTGGGAATTCTCGCTCTAGGCTGCGCGCGCCGGCAGTCGAAGGTGAGCGATAGTCCGGGTGAAGTGCGCGCGAGAGGAACTGGATGAAGCTATCGGTGATCGGCTGCGGCTACCTGGGCGCCGTCCATGCAGCGTCCATGGCCGAGCTCGGACACGAGGTGGTCGGCGTCGACGTCGACGCCTCCAAGATCGGGCTGTGGCGACGGGCCGCGCGCCGTTCTTCGAGCCCGAGTTCGAGGAGTTGCTCACCACGTCGCTCGGCTCGGGGCGGCTGCGGTTCAGTTCCGACCTGGCGGAGGCGGCGGGGTGCCAGATCCACTTCGTCTGTGTCGGGACGCCACAGAAGCGCGGCGAGTACGCGGCGGACCTGCAGTACGTGGAGGTCGCGGTCGAGTGGGCCTTGACCCCGGATAGTGGACACGGGCTGGATTACGCGACTTCCGGGACGGTAGCGGCGTAGCTCGCCTCGTAGGTGTTCGGGGTCTGGTAGCGGCAGTAGGAGTGGCGGCGTCGGGTGTTGTAGCGGGTCAGCCACCGGTACAGCTCGCGGCGGCAGGTCGTCTCGTCGGGCCAGAACGCGTTGTCCTGCAGCACTTCTCGTTTCAGGGTGGCGTTTAACGACTCGGCGAGGGCGTTGTCGGCGCTGGACCCGACCGCGCCCATCAACCGCCGGACGTCGAGTCGGTCGCAGAGCTCGGCGTAGACGCGGCTGGTGTAGACCGAGCCGTGGTCGGAGTGGAAGATCGCCCCGGCCACGCTGCCGCGGTCCGCGGCTGCGGCGAGCAGGGCGTCGGCGACGAGGTCGGTGCGCATGTGGTCGGCGATCGCCCACCCGGCCAACCTGCGGGAGTAGCAGTCGATCACGGTGGCCAGGTAGAGGTTCCGCCCGTCGGCCAGGGGCAGGTAGGTGATGTCGCCGACGTAGACGGTGTTCGGAGCCTGCGCGGTGAAGTCGCGTCCGAGCAGGTCGGGCACCGTCGTGTCGGCGGGCTCGGGGATGGTGGTGCGCACCCGGCGGCGCCTGCGATAGCCCGCGATGCCGTGCTCGCGCATGACCCGTCCGATCCGCTTGTGGTTCACCCGCTCAGCCGGCTCGACGCCGTCGTTGAGTTCGGCGGTGATCCGCGGCCGCCCGCACGTGCGGTCGCCGTCATGCACGGCGCGGATCCGCTCGGCCAAGGCGGTATCGGCCGCGGTGCGTGCGGCGCGAGTCGGGGCGGCGGCGAGCCAGGCGTAGAAGGAGGAGCGTCGCACGTCGAGCAGTGCGCAGAGCCGCTTCACCGTCCAGCCCGGGCGCGGGCTGGAGGTCGTGTCGGAGTGGTCGGCGACGAACTGGAAGCGGGTCACCAGTTCGTCTCCCCGGCGAAATACTTGGCCGCCTGGCGAAGAATCTCCCGCTCGGTCTCGAGCTTGGTCTTCTCCGCCCGCAACGCGGTGTTCTCGGCCTCGAGGCGGGCCAGGCGCTGCTCGGGCGTCTCATCCGCCTCGGACACGGCACCGGAATTCTGGCGCGGCGCACGCACCGAACGCGCGCTTCGGCTGCGGGTCCCGTCGGGGGCGGTGCGCGTGCCGGTGCCGAGGTTGTCGAGCCACAACGCCAGCGTGGTCCGCTCGACTCCCAGGTCGGCGGCGATGCCCTTCACCGTCGCCCCGGGCGTGGACTCGTACAGCTCGACGGCCTGCCGACGGAACTCGTCGGAGTAGTTCTTGCGGGCCATGGTCAGACATCATCTCGCTTCCCCCGACGGTGCGGGGATCAGCGTGTCCACGAAACGGGGTCAGGGCCCAGTCGCTGCTCGGCGTGCTTCAGCCGGGTGAGCTGGTGGTGGGGAAGTCGACGGTGCCTGTGGGCACCGCCGCGAGGCTTGCGGAACTCGTGGTCGAGAAGGTGCCCGGCGCGGCTCTGGCATGGAATCCCGAGTTCCTGCGCGAGGGGTTCGCGGTGCAGGACACGCTGCACCCGGACCGGCTGGTGTACGGCATCCCGCAGGACGAGACCGGCCCGACCGCGGAGGCGCTGCTCGACGAGGTCTACGCGCCGATTGTCGCGGCGGGGACGCCCAAGGTCGTGACTGACTATGCCACCGCGGAGATGGTGAAGACGGCAGCCAATTCGTTCCTTGCCACGAAGATCTCCTTCATCAACGCGATGGCCGAGCTGTGCGAGGCGACCGGGGCGGACGTCAAGCAGCTTGCCGACGCGATCGGCTACGACGACCGGATCGGCCGCAAGTTCCTCAACGCCGGCTTGGGGTTCGGCGGCGGCTGCCTGCCCAAGGACATCCGTGCCTTCATGGCGCGGACCGGTGAGCTCGGCGCGGACCAGGCGCTGACGTTCCTGCGGGAGGTGGACAACATCAACATGCGTCGGCGGATCCGGATGGTGGAGCTGGCGCGTGAGGTGCTCGACGGTTCGCTACTCGGCAAACGGGTGGCGGTGCTCGGGGCGGCGTTCAAGCCGGAGAGCGACGACATCCGGGACTCGCCGGCGCTAAACGTCGCCGCGCAGTTGCAGCTTCAGGGCGCGAACGTCGTGCTGACCGATCCGGCTGCTATCGAGAACTGCAAGAAGCAGTGGCCGCAGATCGACTACGCCGACACCCCGGAGGAAGCGGCCAAGGGCGCTGACGCGGTGCTGCTGCTGACCGAGTGGAAGCAGTTCCGCGAGCTGGACCCGGTGGCGTTCGGCAAGGTCGTCAGGCAGAAGCGGGTGCTCGACGGGCGCAACGCGCTCGACCGCGACAAGTGGGAAGCCGCGGGGTGGAGCTACCGGGCCCTCGGTCGTCGCCACTCGTCCTGAGGGGCTATGGGTCGTCGTGAGGGCTCCTCACGCTACGCACGGAGGTCGAGCAGACGGCGGTCGTGCCGGGGCCGGATGACGAGCCGTCGGACTCGGGCAAGGGTGAGATCTACGTACAGACCCGTGTCACTGGCGGACGCGATGCTGAGGCACGGGTCGTGCGGGCGCGCGGTCCGAGGGTTGAGTCAGATGCGGAGTGACGAATGCGGAGAAGTGTGCAGGCCGGGCTGATCCTTTCGGCGATCTTCACGTCGACGATCGGTACGACGGCGGTCGCAGCCGCCGCCGTTCCAGCGGCAGCCGGCGACCACAACTGCGCCGGCGCGGCGGTGAGCTCCATGGCCGGGCCCGGCTTCGGCAGCGGGGTCTCCTCGCTCGCGCACCAGCAGCTCGTCGACAACATCGGCCTGGCCGACTGCCGGCAACCGCCCCGCCAGAACCCGTAGCAGGGCGATCGCCACCCGCTCGCGTCACTCACAGCAGCGGCGCTCAGGGCGGGACTTCTCGAGTGCGTCGGTCGTCGGCGGACGGGTGGGTGGCGCTGCGCCGAGGGCTGAGCCAGAGCTTGATTCTCGAACATGTGTTCGATACACTTTGGACGTGACCGGCTGGGCGGAGATGGCGCACGAGGAGCTCCTCGCGGCCGTCGCCGATGCCCAGCTGGCGCGGAACGCGATCGACGCGCGGATGCTCGCGGCGGTGGCCGAGCTGGAGTCGCGCGGGCTGGCTCCCGAACACGGGTACCGGGACACGGCGGACATGCTGCAGTCGGTGCAGCGGGTGCCCGTAGCCGTGGCCAGGGCGCGGGTCCGGGCGGCGCGGGCGGTGGTGCCGGAGCGGTCGTTGCTGGGAGAGGAGCTACCGGCCGAGCTGCCGTCGACGGCGCTCGGGCTCGCCGCCGCGGAGATCTCGTTCGAGCACGTGCGGGTGATTCAGCAGACGATCGCCGCGCTGCCCGCGCATCTCGAGGCCGACCACCGCAAGCCACTGGAGCGGGACCTCGCCGAGCTGGGGCGCACCCTCGACCCGGAGGCGTTGCGGCGGGCGGGGAAGCACGCGTTGGCACTGCTCGACCCGGACGGGCCCCGGCCGCGGGACGGCGCGCCGGCGCGGACTCGGCTTCGGTTCATGCCGCGCGGGGAGGGGTTCGAGGCGCGCGGCTGGTTCGACCGGGAGTCCGCGGCGGTTGTTCGCACGGCGCTGTCTCCGCTGTCTGAGCTGGTGCCCGAGCACGGCCCGGGCGAGTGCGAGGAGACCGGATGCGAGCACCTGCCGGGCGAGCGGAGGCCGGATCCCCGGTCGATCGCCGAGCGGGAGGGCGACGCGCTGGTCGAGCTGTGCCGCCGGATGCTCGACTCCGGGGCCCTGCCGATCGACGGCGGCGCGCGGCCGCAGGTCACGGTGACGATTCCGCTGACGGAGCTTCGGGGCTCCGGTGCCGGCTTGCTGAGCTTTGGGGACGGCACACTGGCCTCGGCGATCAAGGCGGAGGACGCGCGGCGGTGGGCCTGCGACGCGGCGATCGTGCCGATCGTGCTGGGGTCGCGGGGTGAACCGCTCGACGTCGGGCGGCGCTCTCGGCTGGTGACCCCGGCCTTGCGGCGGGCGTTGGAGCAGCGCGACGGAGGTTGTGCTCAGCCGGGCTGCTCCATCCCGGCCCAGTGGACGGCGGCGCACCACATCGAACACTGGTCGAAGGGCGGCTCCACCTGCCTGGAGAACCTGGTGCTCCTATGTCCGAGGCATCATCGCCTCGTCCATCGCGGCGAATGGACGATCATGATGGAGGACGGGCTCCCCGTCTTCCACCCGCCCTGGTGGGCAGGAGGAAGACCCAGCCGAAATCTGTTGCACCGGCCCGACCTGATCGGGCGGGTGGACGAGCCTGCGTTGCCCTCGCGCGGGGAGCGCGCGCTCGCGCTGCTCGACTGAGCACCGCCGCGCTGGATCCGGAGAAGACCAGGTCACCGGATCCCGCCCGTGTCTCCGAGGGGGAACAACACCAGCGCGCCCTAGCACTCCACGACGGCTCACCTGGCCGTCGCGTCGAGTGCGGAGGCGCAGATGGCCCACCCCTCTGAGTCCTGCCGGCCCGTCCCCAGCCGTCCCCGTGACCTGCGGCGGCTCGAGCCCGAACGTCGGCTTCGCTTCGCGCCCGGCGCCACCCTCGCCCGCTGGTGGCGCGAGCTGACTCTGCTCGGCGGGCTCGGCGTGCTCTGGTCCGAGTTCGGGTGGGTCGCGCCAGTCACCACCGTCGGAACAGTCGCGCTGTCCTTGCTGTTTGGGCCCGCGCGAGAACGGGTGGCGGGGGAGGTGCTCGCGCTCGTCGTGCTGCACCGGGTGCGTGTCGGGTGCGTGTGGGCCGGGTTGGAGAACCGGTCCGGCAACCTCCCGCTGCTGGTCAATGCCCGGCCGTGTGGCGAGGCCGTCGTCGTCACCGCGTTCTGTCGTCTGGGTACCAGGCGTGAGGACTTCGCCGCCGCGGCCGAGGTGATTGCGGAGGCGTGCGGGGCGCTGCGGGTGATTGTGGCGCGCGACTCGCCGCGGCGGGAGCGGATGCTGATCGTGGTCGTGCGACCGCGGTGGGGGTGGCCAGGGAGGTAGGTGTCGGGTGATCGCCCGACACCGCACGCGTCGGACGTCTGCCCACACTTTTCTGCGGATCGCGAGGGGACCGGGTCCTCCGCGCCCGTAGGACGGAGTGCGCGGCAAGGCGAAAGGTCGGCGCGGGCGACGCGGTGGACGCCCCCGGACACCTGCGGGGAGGCGTCCGTGAACGTGCACGAGCGGAAGCAGGAACCGGATCAGTGGTGCCGATGCCTCCTGTGTCGCATCGGCGACGAGGAGGCGGTCGCGGTGCTGCGGGGGTGCGGGGCGAGCGGGCCGGGCTGGGACGGGGTGGCCGAGCACCTCGCCCGCTACGCCCTGGCCACCATGCACCAGCAGTTCCTGCGGCACACGCTGGTCACGGAGGCCAACGTCCACCGCAGGCGAGCCGGGCTGCACCCGTTGTGGCTCACACCGGAGGACGGGGAGATGCTCCGCACCGACGGCGCCCAGCGGAGCGAGCTGTTCGACGCCACCGTGGCGCACGCGTTGGCCCGCTTCAAGCGGCACGACGTCGTCGGCGGGCGGTGGCGGCCCGGCGGGCGGGCCGTGCCCGGCTACCTCGTCACCCGCTGCTACTTCGTCCTCGGGGAGCAGCTCACGGCCTGGCGCCCCGGGCGCGACCGGGCCGCGCTGACCCTGGCCGCCGAGGTGCAGAAGGCCCGCGAGCAGGCCCGGCTCGCCGAGGTCGATCTCGTCGACGCCCTTCGCGACCAGCCCACCGGCCGTCTCGACCCGCTTCTGCGCACCATGCCGGACACCCTGCGCGCCGCCGTCGACCACCGGCTCGCCCACGACGGAGCCGGCTGGGCCGACGCGGCACGCGCACTGCAGGTCAGCCCCAAGGTCAGCAGCGCGCCGAGCTCGCGCTGCCAGCGCGACGACGGCCTGGGCGTGCGACCGGGCCGGCGCGTTCCGGCGTGCCAGCTCCGCGAACCCGTGGTGCAGCTGGACCACCGTGGTGCCGTCGGCCGCCTCACGACGGTCGAGCAGCCCCACCCGCACGAGCGCGTCGAGCGCCTCGGGGTCCTCGGGTACGACAGCGGCGGGCAGGGGCTCGTCCGGGTGGAACCGGGCGAGCACCCCGAGCAGGCCCTCGGCCCGGTCCCGGAGTTCGCCCGGCACCGCGTCGAGGCAGACCTCGAAGGTGGCCGCGACGGCGTCGCCGCCCGGCAGTGCACTCGGGTCCAGGTCCGCGAGCATCTCCTCCAACCGCGCGGTGCCACCCGACGCCGCGGCCTCCCCGGCACCCCGCAGGGCCAGCGGCAGGCCCCCGAGCAGCGAGGACAACCGCTGCGCCGGCTCCGCCCAACCGCTGCGGGCGGGCGTGGGAAGCCGGTCGAGGACGATCCTCGCCCCCGACTGCGGGTCGAGCCCCCGCACACGATGGACGACGGCGGTCCAGAGCGCCTCGGCCCGCACAGCCGGGTCGACGGGCCGCAGGGCGAGGTCGAGCCGGCGGGTGGGCGCGCCGAGGAGGCGGGCGACCCGGCGCAGCCCGTCGCAGACGTCGTCGAGGTCGTGGGCGGTCACGCAGATCGCGCGGTTGCGCCCGCCGAGGTGTGCGGCCACCGCGCGGGCCGTGGTCGTCTTGCCGAGCCCCGCCTCCCCGACCAGCACGAGCGCAGGCCCGCCGAGCGGCCATGCCTGCGCGACCAGTACCTCCTCGGCTGGGTCCTCGCGGAGCAGCGCGAGCTCGACGCGGCCGCGCGCCGGCTGATCGGGGTGCTCGTGGAGCGGACCGAGCTGCTCGGCCCCCTCCACCGCGAGACCCTGGCGACTCGGCATCGGCTGGCCTGGGTGACGGGGATGGCCGGCAACCCGGTCGAGGCGGAGGAGGAGCTGCGCGCGCTCGTGCGGCTACGGGAGGAGCTGCACGGCACCCGCGCGCACCTCGACGTGCACAACTCGCGTTACCGGCTCGGCTGCCTGCTGGCGCAGGACGCGTTCGGCAAGGAGGGGCTGGACGAGGCCCGGGAGCTGTTCGCCTCGCTCTGCGAGGAGTTGGAGCCCCTTGGCGCGACGCATTCGATGACGTTGATGGTCCGGGTCCGGCAGGCCTGGGTCGCGATGCGGCAGCTGCGCTTCGACGACGCCGTCGACGCCTACTCCGACCTCCTCGCCGACCAGGAGAAGGTGCTCGGCGTCGACCACGCCCGCACGCTGCGCACCCGCCACACGCTCGCCCGGCTCACCCTGGCGCTCGGCGACGCGCGCAAGGCCGAGGAGGACCTGCGGGGGTGGTGCGGAGTCGGCGGGAGGTGCTGGGGTCCAGCCATCCGCACACGATGGATAGCCGTTCCTACCGGGCGTGGGCGTTGCTGCGCAGCGGGCGGGTGCAGGCGGCAGACCGGGAGCTGCAGGCGTTGCTGGCCGATCGACGGCGGGTGCTGGGCGACGATCACCTGGCTACCCTGACGACGCGTTACTACCTGGCTAGGGTCGTGACCCGGCGGGGGCGGCTCGCCGACGCCCGGGCCCGGTTCTCGCGCTTGGCTCCGCACGCCGCAATGCTGCTCGGCGACGAGGACCGGCTGGTGCTGGAGATTCGGCACGGGGCTGCCGTCGTCGAGGCGCTGTCCGGACGTCTGGCGGCGGCGGAGGCGGCGTTGGAGGAGATCCACGCCGTGCGGAACCGGGTGTACGGGCCTGGTGATCCGGACACTCTTGCGACGCGCGAGCAGCTGGTGTGGGTCGTCGGAACCGCAGGGCGGGTGTCCACGGCCCTCGCGGAGAGTTCACGGGTTCTGCAGGACACCGTCCGGGTGCTGGGGGAGCACCATCCCCACTCCCTCGCCGCGCTCTACCGACGGATCTGGGTGCTCGGGCTCGCCGGCCGCCGGGCGGAGGCGTTCGATCTGCTGCCGCGCTTCGAGGCGCTGACCCGGGAGGTCGGCGCCGACGAGCTCCGCTGCGCCTCGCTGACCGCCTGGCTGCTGCGGCTCGACGGCAGGCTCGACTCGGCTGCGCGCGCCTCGGCTGCCGCAGTGGATCTGCACACCGAGGTGCTGGGGCCGCACGAGGTGGAGACCATGCGGAGCCTCGACGCCCTCGGGCTGGTCCACCTCCTTCAGGGGCGACTCCCCGCCGCCGAGACGATCTTCCGGGACGTCCTCGACCGGCGGATTCGGGAGCTGGGGGAGGAGCACCTCGACACCCTCGTCGCCCGGATGCACCTTGCCGGGGTGTTGATGCGCCGCGGTCACTTTTCAGCGGCTGCTCGCGAGCTCGCGCTGATGCGGGACGGGGTGCGGGGGGTGGACCCGGAACACCCGCTCGTCAGGAGGCTGCCGGACGTGGGGTGGGGGAGGTGAGATCCTCCAACACGCAAGGTGCCGTAACGCCACGGATACGCAGGGCGACCACTTCCTCACCTCGGGCGCTCCCCGTTCCCCGAGGTGGGGGTCTCCATGCGCGTCGTCATTCTCACCGTGATCAGCAGCGCAGTTTTCCTCTGCGCAGGGTGCGGGCCCGCTGCCGAAGCGGACTCCCGTGGTTCGTTCCATCCTGCGGTGACGCCGACGCCACCGTCCTCCTCGACAGGTAGCGTTTCGCCCGAGTCCGACCAGCCGACCGTGACACGAGAGGAGACACGGGCGCCGGCTGCGAACGGCCGGACCCACGCTGCTCAGCCTCCGACCACACCGGCTGTTGCTACTACGGCTGCAGCGACGTCTACCGCCGTGACACCCGAGACCGTTCCCGTCGTGCCTGTCCAACTGCCGGCGCCGATAGCTCGTAGAGACTGCCCGTCCGAGCCGTGCACGACGACTGCAAGGACCACGCCGCCACCTACGCAAACCACCGCTCCACCAACATCGAAGGCTTATGTACCGCCCTCGGGTGGCGGCACGTGAGCGAGTCGGCTGTGGCGCGGGCAGCGACTGGCGGCGGAAGCGCCGCGCGTTTGCAGCTTCTGTCCAGCTTCCTCACACCGCTGACGGTTTTGACCGGTCTCCTCGTCTATGTCGGATGGGTCCGAACCCGCGCCTTCTATGACTGGTTCGGCGTGAAGTCCGGGCTGCTCGGCTTCAGCCCGCAGGACCTCACACTGCAGAGCGCGGACGTCGGATCCGCGTCCGTGTTCGTCCTCGCGTTGGTCTGCTGCGCGCTCGTGACCGTCGACTGGGTGATCTCGCTCGTCCTCGCCCGTGAGGAGCTCGGAGTGTGGGGCCGGCGCATACGTCTGGGCCTAGCCGGTGTTGGAATCGTCCTGGTAGTCGTCGCCCTGCTCACGGCCCGGGCCTACGCCGTCATCGCGGCTGTCCCGCCGATTGCCGGAGCCGGCCTGCTGGCGCTCGGCGCAACGATGCTGCTGCGCTTCGGCGCCGGCGTGCCCGGACGGCCTGCGCCGCTTCCGCGCGCCGCTGCCGTCGTCGGCGTGCTCGTTCTGGCCCTGTCCGCGTTCTGGGCGGCCACGACCTACGCACGCACCTTGGGAACAGGTGCGGCCCGCGACCTCGCCGCCGATCCCGGCAGCATGCCTCTGGTGACGATCTACAGCGAAAAGCCCATCGATCTCAGCGGGGGATCCCTGGTCACCGCAGCGCGGGTACCGAACTCGGACGGAGGTCCTACTTACCGCTACACGGGTCCGCGGCTGTTGACCTACTCCAACGACCGCTGGTTTCTCGTCACCGATCTCGGCGAAGCAGGTTATCGACCCGCTGTTGTGGTCGTCCACGACGAGGAGGCAGTGCGCGTCGAGACTCGGGCACCGGCCTGACGAGCGTCGTGACGTGACGCGACATCCGAACCTGGGCATTGGTCCACTGCGAAGGCGCGGGCACTCAGCTGCGTGATCGGGCGTGATGCCGAGACCCGTCAAATCTGGTGACGGTGTGTGGTGCATAGCTGAAGGCGCAATACGTACTTCTCCCCGGGTCCCGACGCCGCCCCACTTAGGCACCCTCCGTATCAAGCCGTGTACGCCACTTCTCAGGGGTCATGCGGGCGTGATGAGGCCTTCCGAAGATCTGTGGCGGCGATGAGACGAGGGGCTGTGCGCAGGATGTCAACAAAGCGGCGGTTGTCTCTGTGGCTCGGAGGCGTACTGGTCGCAGCCACGGCCCTCGTGGCCGTGGCCTCGATGATCGCGGGACCCGCGACCTCACGGACGTCCGTCATCAACCTCCGGGACAGGCCTGAGCCGGAGGAGGTCGAGAGGCGGTTGGACGAAGCGGCTGCCGCCAGCGCTGATTCAGTGGTGCTTCTCATTCCGCAGGCGTCTGTGGGATTCGAGTGTCCGGACGGCGAGATGGAAGTCGATGACCATCCCGAGTGCGCGCTGCAGAAGCGACTTGGACACGCCCTCATCGTCAGTACTTCCCGATCACTCGGCAAGGTGGCCGAGGACCTCGGCGACGACAGGAGCGCCGTGTCGACCGACGGACAGACAGCGGCGTTGACGATCGACCATCCGGTGACGGGGTTTCTGGCGGCCTTGTTGGCCGGCTGCTTCCTTACCGTCCTCGTTGCAGTCCTGGGCGCCGCCGTCGGCGCGTTGCCCGGACCGCGAACGGCGCACAGGCGGAATCCGGTGTCGAACACGTCGCCGTGGGGGAAGCCCACCCCGGCGACGCCGTACGGCTCTATCAACACCTCGCGTGTACCGGCAACAGGCGCCCCCTCACGGCGACCAACCCCACCCGCGCGCACGCCGCCACCGCAGGTTCGTCCCGCTCCCACAGGTCCGCTCACACGCACCTTCGTAAGCGCGGCTGGGGGCTACACCGAGGTCGACGGAATCGTCATGTGGTCGGCCGTCGAAGGAGAGTCGGCTCAGGTTCTGGCGCCGAACGAGGAAGTCGACGTCATCGGCACAGGCGGCGAGGCCGTCATCGTCCGCAGGCGAGCTCGCAGTTGACGACAGGAGACAGCACAGTGAACCGACCGGCCACCGGCCTGAGCGACCTGCCGGTACAAGCGGCCAAGAGCCGTCTACTGCTCACCCTGGTGGTGGACACGTCGAGCTCCATGGAGGGCGAGCGCATCACCGAGCTCAATGCCGCGCTCCAGGACTGGCGGCAGCAGCTCGTCGAGGACGACGTCGTCCGCCGCTTCGGCGAGATCGCCATGATCACGTTCGGTCAGGGACACGTGAAGCTCGTCGATCTGTCCGGTGACCCCGATCAGGCCTACGTCCCCGTCTCCCAGTTCGACCCGCCGCCGTTGACGGCGGGCGGCGTGACCCCGATGATCGACGGGCTGCAGTACGCGTTCGACGTGCTTGCTGCTCGGCGTCAGCAACTTCGAAGAGATGGCTTCTCGCTGTTGAACCGGTCACTCGTCTACTTGATCACCGATGGCATTCCGACGGACGAGAACGGTCACCCGACGAGCGCATGGCGCGACTTCGCACCAGTCATCCGACGGCAGGAGGAAGGTCGGCACCTCCTCTTCTTCGCCTTTGGTGTCGACGGCGCGGACGAGTTCGTCCTACGTGGACTGGCCCCGCGCGCTTGGCGTCTCCTTGCCGACGCCCGACTCGCCGAAGTCTTGTCGCTCGTCTCGACGAGCATTGAAGCGGCCGCGGCCTCCTCGGTGCACGACATGCCGGCAGATCAGGCCTACGACATCGTGAACGAGCAGATGGACCGCTACGCGCGCATGCGCGAGTTCCTCGAGGGCAAGGCCTGAGATGAGCGGGCAGCGGGCCGCAGTTGGCTGGCGGATCGTCGAGGGATCCGTCGTCGGCCCTGGACACTCAAAGGCCGGCGCGCCGAATCAGGACGGGTTCGGGACGGAGGTATTGCCCAGCGGCGCTACGGTGGCCGTTGTCGCCGACGGAGCCGGGTCTCGTGCTCGCTCCGAAGTAGGCGCCATGCTCGCGGTCCGATCCGGCATCGAGGCAGCGAGATCCGTCTTCGGCACATCCCTCCCGACCGACGCCGTCGGCTGGCGTCGTGCGTGCGGATGCCTCAGGACCACCGTACTCGACAACTTCGACGGCAACCTCTCGATGCGGATCGAGCAGGACCGGCGGAACGAGGGCCTCGGCCGGGAACAGATCAAACTCGGAGACTACGCCTCGACGCTGCTCGCCGTCGTCTCCGCGCCGCCGTGGCTCGCCTACATCGCGGTGGGCGACTGTTTCCTGGTCGTAGATCGGCGGCCAGGCGGAGCGTTCCTGCTGTCGCCTGTGGCGGAGGTCCGGGAGCACGGGGGTGCGACGGTCTTCATGACCTCGGACTCTCGGCAGGAACACTGCAGCACCGGTCTGGTCTGGGACGCCGGGATCCGCGGCATCGCGCTGGCCACCGATGGCCTGTACGAGGCGCTGCTGACCTATCGGAGGGATGCCGACGACGTCCTCTGGTACACCGCGCCCAAGGACTTCGTTCGCTACTTCGACCACTTCGCCTCAGCAGGTGGGGACGAATTGGCGAGCGTGCTCGCGTCCGACCCGTTCGTGAAGTCGTCCGGCGATGACAAGACGATGATCATCATGGTGCAGGAGTGATCGATGTCCGGAACGATACTTCGACTGCCGAAGGGTCGGACCATCGAACTCGGTGGCTCGTTGGGCAAGGGCGCGGAGGGTGTTGTCCGGGAGATAGTCGGCACCGACGACCTCTGCGCGAAGCTCTATTTCGACCCGTCGCCGGCGCTGGAGCGCCGACTGGAGGCGCTCAAGCACCATCCGGCAGCTGAGCTGCGAGGTGACACCAGCGAGCATGTGCACCTCGCGTGGCCGCTGGAGAGGTTGGTCGACCAGAACGGTGAGACGCGGGGGTTCGTGATGCCCCGGATCGAGGGTGAGCGGCTCACGAAGCTCCTCGAGCCTGACATGAGGTTCATCTCGATGCGCGAGCCGACCTGGCGCTCTCTCGTGGGTATCGCCGGACGAACTGCCAAGCTGCTGGACACCCTCCACCAGCACGACATCGTGATGGGGGATGTCAGTCCTGCGAACATCATGGTCGACTCAGCCGGCCTGGTGACCCTGATCGACTGCGACACCGTCCAGTTCTCCGATCCGAGGACGGGAGCGCGTCATTCCTGCAGCAAACTGACCCCGGACTACTGCCCGCCCGAGATCGGGAGCGGCCGCGATCTCGATGAAGCACATGACGAATTCGGGCTGGCTATTCTTGTCTGCGAGATGCTGATGGAGGGACAACACCCGTTCCACGGCGTCCCGGTCTCCCGCGTCGACGGCGACTCCGACACGCGCGAGAACATCACCGCCCAGAACAATCGACTCGTCTTTCCCGAGAGGCTGGTCAAGGTTCCCGACCTGATCACACCCGACGTCCTCTCACCGGCTGTCCTGGCTCTCGCCCGCGCGTGTTTCGGTCCGGGCCACGGCGATCCGGAGGCGCGACCTGCAGCGGGCGAGTGGGCGGAAGCCCTCGGACGCCTCGAGTCGGAACTGAGCACCTGCCGGGTCAACGCCAACCACTTCCACCATCGTGGACTCGGGAGATGCGTGTGGTGCGAACGTATCGATCATGGTTGGGGCGACTCGTTCCCACTCGCCCTGGGTCCGACGCGCGCAGGGACGGTTCGCCGGCTGGGACACCAGCCAGGCTCGCGCCCGGGTGGGCACGCCGTACCGCGGCCGCCGACTCCGAGGCGGAGCTCCGCGAGGGGAAGATCGACCGCGACTGCGACCGGCGCAGGTGCGACCACTCGCTCCGCTCCGACCCCGGATACTGCGGGGTCCGGTGCTCCCGACCGTTCCGACAAGCCGTCCCCGATCTCGAGCGCGGCCGTTCTGACCTGGGTGGTGATCGCAGTCATCGCTGTCATCGTCATCATCGTGCTGGCGGCACGATGATGAGGGAGACGGAAGGCTTGGTCGTCGCTGCGACGCACCGCTCATGCCATGTCCTCGGGCCCGGCAACCGGTACGCGCTCTGGGTTCAGGGCTGTCCGTTCCGGTGTCCCGGCTGCGTCAGCCCGCAGTGGCTGGCCTTCACCGGCGGGAAGCGGCTCGCGGTGGACGACCTCGTTCTGGACATCGTCAGTTTCGCTGTGGACGGGCTGACGGTGTCAGGTGGCGAACCCTTCGCTCAGGCTGCTGGACTCGTTGCCCTCGTACGCCAGATCCGGCAGAGCCGCGATCTCTCGCTCTGCTGCTACACCGGCTACACCCTGGAGGCGCTCCGCCGAGGGAGCCCTGCGCAGCGCGAGTTGCTCGGCCTCGTCGACCTGCTCGTTGACGGGCCGTATGTCAGGAGTCGGCACGCCCCGCTCCGTTGGCGTGCTTCGACCAACCAGCGACTACATGTCCTGACCGACCGGCATCTCGATGTTCTCACCGAACCGGACGATCCCGCCGGCCTCCAGATCGAGATCGGCCCGGACGGCGAGGCCCAATGGTTGGGTGTACCGCACACGCCTGGCTTCCGTGAGGCCCTCGCCGCTGCAGCCGACCTCGTCGAATCGCGAGATGCCTGATGAGTAGATCCCCGAAGTACAGCCTGGTGCGCGCGAGTCTCGCACGGGTCCGGAGGATGCTCGACGAGAGAGCCGAGCGCGAACGTGCCCGCCGGGAGGTGCAGGCACTGCACGCCACAGCACGGCTCGACGAGCGGCGACGCCGGGTCGCTGACCAGATTGACTCCCTCCTGCGTAGCTCGCCGAGACCCGAGAACGGTGAGGCGCTGGAACGCAAGCAGGAGGCGGCGCTCAGGGCAGCAACCGAGGAGGAGCTGCTGGTGATCGAAACCGACTTGATCCTGCAGGCCATCCGGCGGCCCGAGGAGCTCGGTGCGAAGAGCATGGCCGAAGTCAGGGCCGCAGCGGACCACGCTCGCCGGATGGACGGTCTTGCCATCCAGCTCGATCGGTTGCAGGCCCGCCATGCACGTCTCTTGGCAGACGCCACGGCAGCTCGCGTGGTGACGGAGGACCTGGAGATTCTCGAACGGGAGATCGAGGCGGTGGCCAGGAAGCTTCGAGGTGGTCCGCTTGAACCTGTCGAGGTCCTGGTGAGAGGCATCGATGCGCGGCTTGCCGAGGCTGAGCAGGAGCTCGACACCGCAATCGACCGCACTGTCGCACGGCGGGAGATGCTCGGGGCGATCATCGAGGCCCTCCCCGAGCTGGGCTACTCCGTGGATCCCGCCACCCTCGCGGAGACGGCCAACGGCACGATCTCCGTACACGCTCGGCGTCTGAGCGGTGCAGAGCTCACGGTCGTCGTTGGTGAGGGCGGCGGAGCAGATCCGCACCGCGTCGACTACATCCGACCGGGCGAAGTCTTCGCCAGAAGCCCGTCGATGCCCGCGCGGGACTGTTCCTCCCTCCAACGCCTCGCGGACCGGCTCAACGATTCGCTGCGGACGAGCGGCTATCTGCCGGGCAAGGTCTCCTGGGACGGCGACGGTGGCGGGGAGCCACACCGGCGGCGCAGGGCCGAGGTGCCCATGCCGCGGCCCAAGGAAGCGCCGTGAGCGCCCCCTTGGCGTCGAGTTGGTTCGGGCGCGCGTATTCGTCGATCGCACGGGACCAGCATCTGCTCCTTCACGGAAATGTTGACGACCTCGTGTGCTGGGACACCACGTTCCACCCGCTCCGGGACGCGATCGCAGGATTTCTGCACGTCACCGGGTTCTCCGCGGTCGGCAATTTCGACCTGGTCGACGGCTTGACTTACACGGACAGTGCGAGCCGCGACTTCTTCCAGGACACCCTGCGGAGGGGTGGCGCCCCCGGTACGCAAGCCACCCCGCACCCCGAACCGTTGACGTTGTGCGCCGTCTCGGCCGACCCCCTTCATTCCCGCGCTGCTGCAGCACAGGACCCCTGCATACGGACGACGTCTGACTTCTTGACGGCCGCCCGCCGCCTGCTTTGCCAGACCGAGCGTCCGTGCGCAGTGGTGATCAACCAGGCGGACATCATTCTCGGCCGCGACGCGGTAGGCACAGAAGATCATCAGGGCAACCTCGTCCAGCTGGCGAAGATCTTCGCAGAGGCCACCTGGGCACCCTCGCCATTGCCCGGAGAGTCGATCCGCAACCGCCTCGTTCTCGTGGTCAATGAACTGCAGGCCGTTCCGCCGTGGGTACGGTCGGGCAGTCCGCAGGTGGCGACCATAGAGGTCGGGCGGCCGACAGCGGACGAGCGCGCAGCTTTCGTCCGGTCGATGCTGAACCAACTGACGGGTGGGTCCGGGCTGACTCCATCGGAAGCGTCGGCAGCGGCAATCAGAATCGCGGGTCTTACCGAAGGCATGACGCTTGTCGACATCCGCGGCCTGAGGGCGACCTCCAAAATGACCAAGATCCCGGTCACGTCGCCGCGCCGACTCGTCACGCGTCACCGCTTCGGCCTGCGTGAGGATCCCTGGGAACAGCTCGACATCAGTCGCGTCCGCGAGGCGAAGGAACTTCTGAGCAAGCGGGTGGTGGGCCAACCTCACGCCGTCGATGCCGTGGCCGACGTTCTCGCGAACGCGCGTGGTGGCGTCGACTTCCACAGTGAGGGGGATCAATCGGCTACGCGCCCGAAGGGCGTCTTCTTCTTCGTGGGTCCGACCGGGGTTGGGAAGACGGAGCTCGCCAAGGCGATCGCCGAGATCGTGTTCGACGACGAGACTGCGCTCCGGCGCTTCGACATGAGTGAGTTCAGCCAGGAGCACGCGAGCGAGCGGCTGATCGGCGCGCCTCCCGGCTACCTCGGGCACGAGTCCGGTGGTGTCCTCACCAATTGGATGATGGAACGTCCCTTCAGCGTGATCCTCTTCGACGAGATCGAGAAGGCGCACCCCCGCCTGATGGACAAGTTCCTCCAAGTCATCGATGACGGCCGGCTCACTGACGGACGAGGGCGGACTGCGTTCTTCTCGCATTCGATCGTGATATTCACCTCGAACGTGGGAGCCAACGAGCTGCCTCGCCTGCTCCGTGGGTTCAGCACGGCGCCGCCGAGCTATACCGTGATTGCGCAGCATTTCGAGGAGGCCGTCCGTAGGTACTTCTCCGAGCAGCTCGGCCGACCGGAACTGCTAGGGAGGCTTGGCAGCGGCATCGTGGCCTTCGACATCCTGCGCGAACAAGTCGTGGCGGGGATCGTGGACAAGTTCCTCCGGCAGCTCGTCGCCTCCTCGTCGGCGCGGGGGTTCGACCTGGTCATCGATCGTGTCCCGCTCGAGCGCGCGATCGCTCAGCAGGTCACCGAGCACGGAATGGCCTTCGGCGCCCGACAGATCCGCAGTCCGCTGCTGGACCGGCTCGTCCGCGTTCCCTTGAACAGGTATCTCGTCGAGCACGACCCGGCCCCGGGCACTCGGATCTGGGTCCGGCGCTCACAGCCTGGCGAGCCCTTCGTGGTGGAGGAGTTCCCGGCGTCTGGCGACGATCATGACTGACCTGGTCGCTTCGGCACTCACCCCCGACGACCTGGAGGAGCAGGTCTCGTGGTTCGAGGGTCGGCGAAGACTGTCGATGGAGGAGTACCGAACCTACTTCGCGCTCGAGGTCGAGCTCGAGACGCGTTTCATCGCCGGAGCCGCCGGACACGCAAGGTGTCACGATTTCGGGGGAGCGGCCGCTGCGATCGGGCAGGTGGTCGAGCTCAACCGGGTTCTCCTGCGGATCACTCACCGGGAGCTCGCCGAGCTCACACCGGGGCCGAGTCCGGACCGGGAGGAGCTCACAGACAGACGAGATCGGGTAGACGGCTTCCTGCTGCTCACCCTCGGGATTCAGGCTGAGTACGAGGCAAGCCAACAGCTCGCTCTCGGAGACCTTCAGGAGGCCAAGGTCGCGCTGCAGGAGGCTGTCGACCGGTTCGAGGAGCTGGCGAAGAGCGGGCTGCCCTATTCCCCGGTCGGCTCCGATCGCTGGTCTCTCGCCCGCATGAACCGTGACTTCCTCGATGCTCTCGCCCTTTTCCGGGGTGCCCGCTACGAGTCCGCGCACGACAAGTTCCGTGAGGCAGCCGCGCGCTACGACCACGAGATCAGGAGGTTGCGCGAGCAGAACACGACCGGCTACCGAGATGCCGTGCTCCAGGAGAATCTGCTTTCGGAGTTGGCAGACCGCCATACCTATGCCCGGGTACTGAGGGCCGTGTCCGCAGCTTTTACTTTCGTTCAGAAGAACGACTTCGAGGAAGCAGCCAAGTCGGCGGAGGACGCTGTGGGATTGGGCGAGCGGTGGCTCGATCGCGTGGTCGGCGCCGATCTTCCAGAGATCCAACGGGACATCAGGAGCCAGGAATTGTGCCTATACCAGGGCTGGGCAGCATGGATCGAGGCGGAGCGGGCCATCGACAGGAAGGACTGGACCGGCTGTGACGCCAACCTCCGGGCGGCTCGAGATCGATGGACCGAAAGTACGGACCTCGGAATTCGGAACGGCTTGCGAGGAGTCGTCGTCGGTCAGGCGGATATGGGCAGCATGGAGCTGCTGCTCCTGGCCACTCGGCGTCGTCGTGACATCGAGGAAAGGCTCGGCGTGGAGATCGACCGACTGCGGCGTGACATCCGCGACCACGCCCCGCCCGTCTACATCACGAACACCAACCAACAAGGAGACACCATGACCACGAACCGATCTGTGAGCTTCTCCTCGCAGGGCGACATGAGGGGGAACTTCGCCGGCGAGTCGGTCGTCGGGGCGACGTACACCGACAACAGCCAGTCGATCGAGTCCGGCATGAGCCTGCGGGAGCTTGCGAAGGAACTCGCTGAGCTGCGGGATTCACTCGCTCCCGGCGTGCGATCTGAGCAGGAGAAGGAACGGCTGGAGCATGTGCGACAGGCCGAGGAGGCCGCTCGTGCCGGCGACGAAAAGAGCATGAAAGAGCATCTCGCGGCCGCGGGAAAGTGGGCGTTGGCCTTCGCGGAGAAGCTAGCATTGTCCGCCGCAGAGGTCGCGATTCGAGCCAGCATCGGAGCTTGAGGCCGCCTTGCTTGCATGATGCTGTGGCTGAGTGGACACCTACGGTCAGCGACGAAACGGGTGCGCAGGTTCAACCATCTCGTCGAGGCGAGATACGGTCACTAGCCTAGTAGGGCTTTGTTAGGTTGTGTCTGGGTAGGGGCGTTGGCAGGTGTGGCAGGCGCCGGTCCAGATGCCGAGGAGGGTCTGGAGTTCGCGGAGGACGGCGTAGAGGGTCAGGCCGGCGCAGGGGCTTTGAACCGCCCCGGGTCTGGTGGAGGCTCTGAACCCACGGAAGGGTCGGAGCTATGGCAGCGCCGAGGAAGTACCCGGACCAGATGCGGGAGCAGTCGGT